>NZ_CP095042.1:0-1416721 GCF_022919715.1 Agromyces sp. H17E-10
GATCGACCGGGGCGTCTCGGACTCGTGATGCGTGATCAGACGCATCGACTCAGGGGTGCGTTCGACGAGCGCGCGCGACGTGATCATCTCGGAGACGTAGAGGCCGGCGCCGAATTCGCGGCAGAGCCTGCGGAACGCGGTGTTCGTGATGCCCGCCATCGGCGCGAGCACGACGGGAACATCGAGTTCGAGGTCGCCGATCGCGAGCGGACCGCGAGAGAGGGTTGTGGAAGACATCACCGTCGATTCTCCCAGAGTTCTGGGCCCCATCGCCCGCCGTGGTGTGCGAGCCTAGGATTTCGTTGACGCGAGCCACTGGGGAGGACGAGATGACGGAACTCACGGGTGCGGATCGGGTGCGGGCCGACGCCGAGGCGCGCGGCCTCGAGGTCGAGATCATCGAGCGGCCGGCCGCCCGCAGCCTCGAGGAGGCCGCCGAGCTCATGGGCATCTCCCCCGGCGACATCGTGAAGTCCCTCGTCGTCAAGCGCAGCGACGACACCTACCTCTTCGCGCTCGTGCCCGGCGGGCGCAAGATCAGCTGGCCGAAGCTGCGCGCACTCGTCGGGGTCAACAAGCTGCAGCTGCCCGACGCCTCGCTCGCGCTCGCCGCGACCGGCTACGAGCGCGGCACGATCACGCCCCTCGGCTCGACGACGCCGTGGCCCGTCTACGTCGACGAGTCGGTCGCCGGCCGCCGGGTCTCGATGGGTGCGGGCGAGCACGGCCGCAGCCTCTTCGTCGACGCCGACGCGCTCATCGCCGCGTTCGACGCGACGGTCGCGGACCTCAGCGACCCCGAGTAGCGGACGCACGACATTCCGGCGTGGAGCGGCCGACCGGCCGCTCCACGCCGACGCTCACTCGGCGATCGCGCCGGGGACGAAGCAGACGTCGCCCTCGCACACCATCGCCTGCGGGTCGCCGGCGATCATCGCGAACGGCGCGGCCGCCGGGGCATCCGGTTCACGTTCGACCGTGTCGCTCACGCCGCGTTCTCCCCCGCCACCTGCGTGATCGCCTGGGCGAACACCTCGGCCGGCTGCGCCCCCGAGATGCCGTACTTGCCGTCGATGACGAAGAAGGGCACCCCGTTGATGCCGTAGGCCTGCGCCTGGGCGATGTCCGCCTGGACCGCCGCGGCGAAGCGACCGGAGTCGAGCGCCTCGCGCGCGGCCTGCGCGTCGAGCCCGACCTCGGCGCCGAGCTCGACGAGCTCGTCCACCCGGCCGACGTGGCGGCCCTCGGTGAAGTAGGCGCGCAGCAGACGCTCGGTGAGCTCCAGCTGCAAGCCCTGCTCCTTCGCGAAGTGCAGCAGCTCGTGCGCCTTCAGCGTCTTGGTGTGCTGCAGGGCTTCGAAGTCGTAATCGAGTCCGGCCGTCGCCGCGACCCCCGTGACGTGGTCGAGCATCTGACGCACCCGTTCCTCGGGCAGGCCCTTGTGCCTGGCGAGGAAGTCGACCTCACTGCCCTCGAAGTCGACCGGGGTGTCGGGGGCGAGTTCGAACGAGTGGTAGGTGATCTCGACCTCGGGTGCCTGCTCGCCGAGCGAGGCGAGCCCCGATTCGAGGTGGCGCTTGCCGATGTAGCACCACGGGCACGCGATGTCGGACCAGATGTCGATCTTGATGGGTTCGCTCACGGTGTATGCGAACGGATGCATCTTCCGTTGTATTCCCGACGCCCACGCCGCTCACCCGACCACGATCCGCGTGGCCTCCGCCACGACCTCGTTGTTGCGCACGGCATCGGGGCGGTCGGTCCGCGTGAGGATCGCGAGCGTCATCGGCGGGCGCCCCGGGCGCCAGAGCACCCCGGCGTCGTTCACGACGCCGAATTCGCCGCCGCCCGTCTTGTCCGCGAGTTCGTACGGCGGGGTGAGCCCCGCCCGCATGCGCGCGCCGGAGGTGGTGTTGCGGAGCATCCACTCGCGCAGTCGTGCCGAGGTCAGCACGCCCGCGGCGTCGTCGAGGAGGAGCGCGGAGTACATCGTCGCGATGTCGTCAGGGGTGGTCGTGTCGCGCTCGTCGCCCGGCACCGCAGCGTTCAGGTCGGGCTCCCATCGGTCGAGACGGGTACGGGTGGCGCCGAGCGACGTCGCGAACGCCGTGATCGCCGCGGGGCCGCCGAGCTCGCGGAGCATCAGGTTGCCGGCCGTGTTGTCGCTGTACCTCAGCGCGGCATCAGCCAGCAGTCCCGGCGTCGCCTGTTGCGGGTCGAGCTTGTCGAGGACGTTCGAGTCCACCACGAGGTCGGCGTCGGTGAACGGGATCGGCGTCGACCAGTAGGCCTCGTCGTAGCCGCGCGACTGCACGAGCGCCGCGGCGGCGAGGACCTTGAAGAGCGAGCACATGGGGAAGCGCGTGTCGCCGCGGTACCGGAACGCGCGCCGGTCGCCGTGCGTCACGGCCGTGACGCCGATCGTGACGGAGGCATCGCGCTCGAGCTCGCCGAGCCGCCGCGCCATCCGCTCGCTCGACCGGCCCGAGCGCGTGCCGAGCGGCCCCGCCGCGCTCGCCCACGCCGGGGCCGCGGAGAGTGCCGTCGTCGCGAGGCCCACCGTCGCGATGCCCCCGACCGCGAGGAGGGAACGACGTGAGAGGGCTGCAGAGCTGTCGTGAGAAGTCATGGATGGCACTCAACCGGCGACATGGCCATTCAGGCAAAGCCGGAAACCGCGCTATTCATGCAACCATGGAATGCATGGCTCGTGCTCTCGACCTCCTCGCGGCGTGCGAGGCCTTCGTCGCCGTCGCGGATCGCGAGAGTTTCACTACGGGCGCGCAGGGCGCCGATATCACCCAATCCGTGGCGAGCCGGCGCATCGCCGCCCTCGAGGCCCACCTCGGCGGACGCCTGTTCGAGCGCTCGTCGCGCCGTGTCGCCCTCACGGCCTTCGGTCGCGCGGTGCTGCCGGGCGCGATCCGACTCGTCGTCGCGGCGCAGGAGTTCGCCGACGACGCCGACCACGCGGCCGCCCTTCCCGTGACCCTCGCCGTGCCGAGACACGTCTCCCCCTCTGCCGCCGCACGGGTGTGCGCCGCCGCGGCCGACCATGCCCTCACGGTCGAACTGCTCGAGGGTGCCCCCCGCGAGCGCGCCGAGTGGCTCGCCGTCGGCCGCGCCGAGCTCGTCCTGCAGCACGTCGAGCCCGATCGCGCCGAGTGGACCACGCCGCTCGGAGTCGGATTCGCCGGCGGCTCCGCGTCCGACGAGGCGCCCTTCTTCCTCGCAGAACTCCGGCCGCGGCGCGGCACCCCGGAGCGCCGAAGACTCTGGCTCCAGCCCGAGGACGACGTCCCCAGCGTGCGGGACCGCCTCGAACACGTGCGCAACGGCGCGGGCCTCGTCGCCGGGCACCTGCGATTCGCCACATCGCTCGTCACGGCGATCGCCAGGGCGATCTCCGACGGCGACCTGGTGCTCTGCACCCGTGCGGAGGCGCAGGAGGCCGAGCTGGCGTGGCATCCGCTCGGCGACCTGCACCTCGTGCGCGGGTACGCCCTGCTGCACCGAGACTCCGAACTCGCCGATCGCCTCCGCGACGCGAGCGGCGAACTGCTGGCCGAACTCGTCGGCACGACCCGCACCGGCGTCTCGGCGCCACGCTCCGCCCCGGAACACGATGCGCGCTGACCGCACGGCACTGCGAGCGGCGTCGGAGGCCCTGTCCGACGCCGGTCTCTCGGCGTCGATCACGGTACGCGAGCTCGGGAGCGGACGCGAGCTCTCGATCGCCCCGACGCTGCGTACCCGCTCGCCTCGGTCGTGAAGCTCCCGTTGGCGCTCGCCGTGCTGCGCGACGCAGAGGCCGGTCGCATCGACCTCGGCGAGGCGATCGACTTCGACCCGACCGCGCGGACGCCGGGGCTCACCGGTCTCTGCCGATTCGAACACCGCAGCAGGGTGGCGATCGGCGACCTGCTCGCCCTCGCGATGAGCGTGAGCGACGACACCGCCGCCGACGCGCTGTTCGCACACTGTCCGCCGGATCGCGTGACCGGCTTGCTGCGGGAGCTCGGCCTCACCGCGATCACGGTGCGACATCCCATCCGCGAGCTGCACGAGACGCTCGCCGCGCGCCTTGCGCCCGACGAGATGCCCCAGGCGCTCGCCCTTGCGATCCAGGCCTCCACGCGGGGCGGCGGCCACCTGGTGCCGCAGCTCGACGTCACGCACGCGAACGCCGGCACCGCTCGTGCGCTCGTCGACCTGCTGGACCGGATCTGGACCGACCCGGCGTTGGACCGCGAGCGCGCGCCCCTGCGGCGGCTGCTGGGCATGAACCTCATGCGTCATCGACTCGCCCCCGACCTCGAATCGGACGACGCCGAGTGGTTCTCGAAGACCGGGACCTTCCTGCATCTGCGACACGAGGCCGGCGTGCTCGAGCACGCCGACGGCAGCGCGTTCGCGATCGCCGTCCTGAGCGAGTCGTCGGTGCCCGCACGCCGGCAGCCCGGTGCCGAGCAGGCTCTCGGCTACGCGACCCGACTCCTGCATGATCGGGTGCGCGCATCCCGCACCGTGCATTACCGCGATGCATCCGCCCATCACGAATCGCCGGTGCGTCCGTTTCGCTAGGCTCGGACGATGCCGTCCATCGAGCCGCAGCGACCGCGACGCATCCTGGTGGCGGGCGCGAGCGGTGCAGGCAAGTCGACCCTCGCCAGACGCATCGCCGCGGCGTGCGGCCTGCCGTACCAGGAGATCGACGCGCTCTTCCACGGACCCGACTGGACGCCGAGGCCGAGCTTCGTCGACGACGTCACCGCGTTCACCGACCAGCCCGGCTGGGTGACCGAGTGGCAGTACGGCGAGGTGCAGCCGATGCTCGCCGAGCGCGCGCAGCTGCTCGTGTTCCTCGACTACTCGCGGCCGCGCGTGATGCGACAGGTGATCTCGCGAACGGTGCGTCGCCGCCTGAGTCGTGAGGAACTGTGGAACGGCAACATCGGGGGCCCGTTCCACACCTTCTTCACCGACCCCGAGCACATCGTCCGATGGGCGTGGAACACGCATGGCACGCGTGCCGCGCTCGTCGACGATGCGGCCGCGCGGAATCCCCACCTCGAGGTCGTCCGTCTCAGGCACCCCCGAGAAGCCGAGGCCTGGTTCGCGCGAGTCTTCCGTTCCTCACGTTAGCGATATATCGTTGAGTATCGTTCGCGAATCGCGGGAGGTCATCATGAACGGCAATCGCTCGACCGGAGGTTTCGGTGCAGGCGGCTTCGGCGGCCAGGGCTTCGGCGGACCGGGCAACCCCGGCGCCGCGCTGTGGGAGGCGATGGAGCAGTTCCGCTCGTCGTTCGACCAGCGGCCCGGCATGAAGCGGATGGCGCGCGGCGACGTGCGCGCGGCCGTCATCGCCCTGCTCGCCGAGCAGCCGATGCACGGCTACCAGATCATCCAGGAGATCGAGTCGCGCAGCGGCGGCTCGTGGAAGCCGAGCGCCGGCTCCGTCTACCCCACGCTGCAGCTGCTCGCCGACGAAGGGCTCATCGAAGCCTCCGAGCTGCAGGGCCGCAAGACGTACTCCCTCACCGACGCCGGTCGCGACGAAGCCGCGGCCTCCGCCGACAAGCCGGCCCCGTGGGAGTCGCCCACGGTGGGCGGCGGCGCGCACCGCGCCCTCTCGAAGGCCGGAGTCGAACTCGCCGCGGCCGCGGCGCAGGTCGGGCGAACCGGCTCGCCCGAGCAGCTGCAGGAGGCCGTGACCGTGCTCGAGGAGGCGCGACGCCGGCTCTACTCGATCCTGGCCGAAGGCTGACCCGGGTGCCGGCGCGGATGCCGCGTCCGATCCAGCGCGTGCCGCATCGGTCGCGCTGCGAGAGGATGACGGCATGACCGACGGTGCCCACCGCGCGCGCTCCCGCCGCATCCTCGGGTTCGCGGCGCGTCAGCTCGTGCAGCTCTGGTGGTACGAGCTCGTACTGCCGAAGATCGGGTTCGCAGCGGTCGCCGACCGCACGCGCGAGCGCCGCATGCGTCGGCTCGCGTCACGGTTCCGCGACCTCGCCGTCGAGCTCGGCGGCCTCATGATCAAGGTCGGCCAGTTCATGTCGTCGCGCCTCGACGTGCTGCCGCCCGAGATCACCTCCGAGCTCGAGGGCCTGCAGGACGAGGTGCCGCCCGTGCCGTTCCCGGCGATCCGCACGCTCGCCGAGACCGAGCTCGGCGCACCGCTCGAACGGGTGTATGCGAACTTCGACCCGACCCCGGTCGCAGCCGCCTCGCTCGGCCAGGCCCATCGGGCGCGACTGTCGGACTCCGACGCGGCCGACACGGGCTTCACCGAGGTCGTCGTCAAGGTGCAACGGCCCGGCATCGACGAGATCGTCGCCGTCGACCTCGCCGCGCTGCGCCGCGTCGCCGGCTGGCTGCGCCGTGTGCGGGTCGTGGCCGACCACGTCGACGCGCCGGCGCTCGTCGAGGAGTTCGCCCAGACGAGCCACGAGGAGATCGACTACCTGCACGAGGCGCAGAACGCCGAGCGCTTCGCTGAGGCGTTCGCCGACGAGCCCCGTGTGTACGCCCCCGCGGTCGCGTGGGAGCGGACGACCCGCCGCGTACTCACGCTCGAAGACGTCACGGCGATCAAGATCAACGACACGGGGGCGCTGCGTGCCGCGGGCATCGCACCGTCCGAGGTCGCGAGCGTCTTCGCCGAGGTCATGTTCGACCAGGTCTTCACGCACGGCTTCGTGCATGCCGACCCGCACCCCGGCAACATCTTCGTGACGCCGCTGGCGACGGGCGACGCCGAAGGGCGGGATGCCTCGGCTCGGGGCATCCCGTGGCGCCTGACGTTCGTCGACTTCGGCATGATGGCCGAGGTGCCCACCGAGTTGCGCGCGGGCCTGCGCGCCCTCGTGATCGCGGTCGCCGGCCGTGATGGACACGGCATGATCGAGGCGGCGCACGAGATCGGCGTGCTCATGCCCTCGGCCGACACGGGCGAGCTCGAGCGGGCCCTCACCCAGCTGTTCGAACGCTTCGGCGGCATGGGATTCGCGCAGCTCAAGAACGTCGACCCGCGCGAGTTCCGCGACTTCGGCGTCGAGTTCGGCGACGTCATGCGCTCGCTGCCGTTCCAGCTGCCCGAGCACCTGCTGCTGCTCATCCGCGCGGTCGCCCTCACCTCCGGCATGTGCAGCGCGCTCGACCCCGAGTTCAATGTGTGGGACGCCGTCGAACCGTACGCGACGCAGCTCCTGAACGAGGAGCGCGGCGACCTCGCCCAGGACCTCCTCGGTCAGGCCCTGACGAGCGCCCGCGCCCTCTGGGGCATGCCGCAACGCGTCGACGCGCTCATCACCAAGGCCGACCAGGGGCGGATGTCGTTCGACACGTCACGCCTCGAGCGCCGCCTCGACCGACTCGAGGGCGTCGCCCGCAGGGTCGTGTCGGCCGTGCTGTTCGCGGCGCTCGTCATCGGCGGCGCGCTGCTCGTCGACCCGAACCCGGCGCTCGGCTGGACGCTCATGGGGCTGTCCGTGCTGCCGCTGCTGCACGCCCTGTTCGCCGGGCTGGTCGGCCGCCGCGGGCGACGCTGACACGCGGGACCCGGATGCGCTCGGGCGGCTGCGCCCGTCGCCGTGTCGTCCGCCTCGGCTAGCCTGAGCAGCATGGGGGTCCGCGCGTTCACGACGACGACGTCGGTGAGCAGCGATCACCTGGCCCTCGCGCTCGCGCCCGCGCTGACACCCGAGGGTCCGGTCGCCGATCCGAGCTTCTTCCACGGCTTCGCGACCGAGCCGCAGGTGCTGGCGCGGGGTCTCCTCTCGCTCGCCGACATCACCGCCACCCGGTACTTCAAGTACACGCCGACGACGCAACGCGACCCGGTGCTGACGGCGCACGGAGATCGGCTTCGCGCCGAGGTGTTCTCGGCCTGCAACAGCGTCTACGCGCGATTCGACCTCCTCGCCTCCGGCATGGACGGCGGTGACGTCGCGCGCGGCACCACGAACGTCGACCTCGGCATGGCGACCCGTCGGGCACTCGCGGCGATCGGCAGGAACGAGCTGCTCCATCTCGAGGTCGGCCGCCGTGGGCTCGTGATGGCGACGCCCGGGGTCTTCGCCACCGAGCGACCGGTCGAGATGCCCGGCCGATGGATCCCCGCGCTCGGCAACGTCGCCGAGCTGCACCGCGCACTCAGTCCGGCGTTCAGCGTCGGCCGGGCTGCGGCGCGGGCCCTGCTCGCCTCCATCCCCGCCGCCACCGGCGCCGCCGCGACGGGCTGGCTCACTCCGGCGGCCAGCGGCATTCGCGTCGCCCCGCGGCGCACCGCCGGCGCCGTCCACGTCCACGGCCTGCACCGGTTGAGTGCCCTGAAGCGCCTGATCCCGCACGTGAACGGGCTCACCGTGTACGCGTCGGCCGGCGACGAACCCGGCGCGACCGCGTTCGAGGTCGAACTCCCCCACGCGCGAATGCTGCTCGGGCTCACCACCGAGGCCTGGCGTGGCTTCTCCGGCGAGGGCTCGCTGCTCGGAGCGCTCGCCGATCCCGTCGTCGCCGAGGTCGCGGCACTCGTCTCGGCGCTGCTCTCGTTCGAACCGGTGATCGATGTCGAGCGACTTCGGCGCGCCGCCGGACTCACGACCCGCGAGGTCGAGTCGGGCATCGCCGTGCTCGCCGCCTCGGGCCGCGTCGGCTGGGACCTCGAAGCCGGGGCCCACTTCCACCGTGAACTTCCCGACGAGCCCGAGCGGGTCACCCGCGACAACCCGCGCGTCGCGGCCGCGCGCCGTCTGGTCGCGGCTGGGCTGGTCGACCGAGCCTCCGCGGCCGGCGAGTGGCTCGTGCACGCCGGCAGCGCGACCGAGCCCGTGAGCTACACCGTGCGCGAGGCGGACGGTTCGCTCAGCTGCACCTGTACCTGGCAGTTGACGGGCCGCGGCGACCGCGGACCCTGCAAGCACGCGCTCGCCGTGCAGATCCTGACGAAGGAGACCCGATGACCGACGCCCTCGCCCGCTCGCTCGAGCTGTTCCACGACCTCGGCTGGGCCGACGCCGCACACGCCGACGCCCTCGAGCTGCCGCTCGGCAGCGAGGCGGAGCAGCGCGAGGCCCACGCGGGCCTGCGGCGCGGCGACTGGAGCCGCTGGGTGACCGAGGGCAACCGGGCGTTCAGCCAGTCGCTCGTCGGCGGAGCCGATCACGGGATGCTGGCGCTGTTCGCGATCCGCGTCGGCGCCGACGCACGGCGCACCGAGGCGGTGCTGGGCGGCTCGGGCTCGATCGCCGACGAACTCGCGGCCGACGTGCTCGCGACGCGCGGACCCGAGTTCGCCGCATCCTTCATCACGCGCGCCTGCCGTTCGAACCGGCGCGTATGGGAGCACTCCACCTCGGTACACGCCGGGCGCGCCGTGCGGCTCGTGCATCGGCATGAGCTCGAGGTGCCCGGCAGCGTGGAGTACCTGAAGGACTGGGCGGTCTACGCGGCGCTCGCGCTCGGGCTCGAGGCCGAGCTGTTCCCGAGCGATCGGGGCGCGATCGACCCCGAGGTGATCCGATCGCGGTTCGTCGACCACGTCCGCACCGGCATCGCGGTCGGAGCGCCGGCGACCGGACCGTTCGGCGGCGTCGTCGCCGGCGGCGTCGCACGGGGTTGGATCAGCCGCGACGAAGCGGTGCCGCTCGCGCTCGCCGCGCTCGACGCCGCACAGCGCCCCGGTGATCGCAAGGTGTGGGCCGGGGTGCTCACCGACGGTCTCGGCTTCGGCGACGAGGAGATCGTCGCGCACGCCGACGCGCTGCTCGGCGCGCTCAGCCACGCCGAAGCCCCGGTCGTCACGGCGTTCGCCCCCGCGATCGTCGAGCACGGCGACGAGCACCAGGCTGCCGACGTGCTCGCCCTCTCGCTCACGGTCGGGGCGAAGGCGGCGCGCAGACTCGTGCTCGACGCGGGGCTCCGCCGCGTGCAGCCACTCACCGGCGAGGCCGCCGAGACCGCCTCCCTCGCCCTGGCGGCCGTGGCGAACGGTCGGGATGCGACGCTCGCCCGGGCGGCGCAGACGCTGCAGGAGCGGTGGGGCGCGACCATCGAGCCCGTGGACGGCGGGGTGTCGGCTCCGACCGGGGCCGCGTGGCAGCCGACACCCGAGCCCTGGTCGGTGCCGCGCTTCGAGCTGCCGGCACCGACTCCCGCTGCACTGACCGAGGCCGCAGGTGTGCTGGCATCGCGCCCAGAGGGCGCTGAAGACGTCGCGGTCGACCGCTTCCTCGAGCTCGCGAACGCGATCGCCGCGGCCGACCCCGGGGCGGCGCGATCGGCGCTGCGTGGGCTCAGGCCCAACTGGCGCGCTGGTGCGAGTGCCGCGGCCGACTGGGTCGCGGGCGACCCGATCCGACTGCTCGACCGCCTCGCCGGGCCCGGCGACGCCGACTGGCGCCAGGACACCCTGTACCGTCCCTTCACCGCGCGCGAGGCGTCGGTCGTCCATCGGCTCGGGGAGGTGCCGATGCTGCTCTCGACGCCGTCGTGGGTCGACCTCCGCATCGACCCCGACGACCTCGTCGAGCGGCTGCGGGCATACGTCGCGGCGGGAGCGACGGCGAGCGAGGCCGACCTCCTCCTCGCGCTCCTCCGGCTCGACCTGTCGCTCGTCGAGCCGCATCACCTCGATGCGCTCGCCGCACTCGACGTACCGGTCGTGCTGCAGTCGGGGGCCCCGATGACGGTCGCAGCCGGCGCTGCCGCACGCGATTACGCCCGCGACCCCCTGCGCGAACCGGCCGTCCTGCGCGACGAGGACGGCGACTGGGTGCGGGCCGAGGTCGAGCTGCCGGCCTCGCTCGCCGCGTTCCCGAAGCGCCTCGACACGAGCCGCTACGGCTGGGGCGATGCGGTCGAATTGCCGAACTGGAACGACGGCGCGTTCTCGGGCGACGGGCTCGACGCCGGCAGCGGCGTCGTCTGGCTCCAGCTCGCTCGCCGCGGCGCTCCACTCGGCCCGCTCATGGCCGCCCGAATGCTCGGCGGACTCCGATCGCCGCATCCGAAGGCCGCAACCGAGATGTTCGCGGCGGTGCTCGAGGCGTGGGACCGCGGCCTACTGCGCCCTGGCGTCGCCGACCTCGGCATGGCCGATCGCGGCGGACATACCGGCGCCGCCGCGTTCGCGCGCGTCGCGCTCGAGCTCGCCGATGCCGGACTCGGCTCGCTCGTCTGGCCGATCCTCGACGACTACGTCGGTGCCGCGCTCGACGCGGTGCGGATGATCGCGGGCACCGCGGAGATCGTCGAGACCATCGGAGCCCTCCTTCCGGCCGCACGGGCGGCGGTCGCGGCGGGCGTGGCCGAACCATCGGTGCTCGACCTCCCGCACACCCGGGCGCTCGCGGCTCGTCCCGGTTCGTCGCGCGCCGTCGCAGCCGCCCAGGCCGTGGTCGCGCAACTGCCCGAACCGACGACGCCGCCCGCCGCCGCCGTGGACTCGGCCGCGCCGGCCGTCGACCTCGACGCCGTCTGGCCCATCGGTGACGGCGCCGGCACCGCCGTCGACGACGCAGTCGAGCTCACCGCGTCCTTGCACACGCGCGGGTCGAAGCGCTTCGTGCCGATCGAGTTCGCCCTGCCTGCCCAGCCCGAGGTGCGCTACCGCGCCCTCATGGCCTGGTCGTACGCCCTCGACCACGAGGGCCAGCTCGACGCCGACACCATCGACGGCGATGAGCGACGCTGGCTCCAGTGGGACGCCTCGCTCAGCCGAATCGTGCCCTCCGAGTTCCGCGACCGCAGCACGGGCGGAAACGGCCCCGCGAGCCGCGATGCAGTGCCGCCGCTGACGGTGCTCATGGTGGCGGTCGTCCTGGCCTCGCTCTGCTCCGACGTCGAATCGCGGTACAGCGTCGACGCGATGGTCGCCTCGCGCCGGTTCTCCGCCGACTCGGTTCGTCTCGCGACGGCTCGCCTCCTGCCGCTGCCCGACATCGCGCCGGCCCGCATGATGGGCGCGATCGAGCGCGAGGTGCGTGCGATCCCCGTGCTCTGGCCGCTGCTCACCGAGTCGGTTCGCTACGCCGCGAGCCTCACGAAGCCGCCGGCCTGGCTCAACCGCGTGCTCGACGTCGCGCTCCTCCGTGCTCCGCTGCTGCGGGCGGCCTCCGCGGCCGGCCGCATCCCTGCCGAGGACGCCACGTGGCCCGGCCTCGCCGAGCTCGCCGCGCAGAAGGGCTCGAGCGCCGCACTCACGAAGGCGCGCAGACTCGTGACGGAGCTCGGACTCGGCTGAGGCTCGGGCTCCGGCGAGGGCCCGGGCCCGAGCAACGCGCCTCCCCGGCGCGTCAGCCGGTGACGGTCGGCGCGTCGACCGCCCCGCCGAACCGGCGGTTGCGTCGGGCGTAGAGTTCGATGGCCTGCCACAGGTCGGTGCGGCTGAAGTCGGGCCACAGCGTGTCGAGGAACACCATCTCGGCGTACGCAGACTGCCACAGCAGGAAGTTCGAGGTGCGCTGCTCCCCCGACGAACGCACGAAGAGATCGACGTCGGGCATGTCGGGCTGGTAGAGCCGCTTCGCGATCTGCTTCTCGCTCACGGCCGACGGCCGCAGCCGGCCGGCGGCGACGTCGTCGGCGATCTGCCGCACGGCGTCGGTGATCTCGTTGCGGCCGCCGTAGTTCACGCACATCGTGAGCGTCAGCACGTCGTTGCCGGCCGTCAGCCGCTCCGCGAACTGCAGTTCCTCGATGACCGACTTCCACAGTCGCGGCTTGCGGCCCGCCCACCGGATGCGGACGCCCCATTCGTTCAGCTGGTCGCGCCGGCGGTGCAGCACATCGCGGTTGTAGCCCATGAGGAACCGCACCTCGTCGGGCGACCGCTTCCAGTTCTCGGTCGAGAACGCGTACACCGAGAGGTGCTTCACGCCCGCCTGGATCGCGCCGGCCACGACATCGAGGAGGGCCGCCTCGCCGGCCTTGTGCCCCTCGATGCGCGTGAGCCCGCGCTGGTTCGCCCACCGCCCGTTGCCGTCCATGACGATCGCGACGTGCCCGGGCACCGCCCCCTTCGGGAACGCCGGCGGGTGGATCCCGGTCCAGTCGATCGGCCGGTACGGCACGGCATCGCGGTGGGTGTAGGGCTTGGGACTCACGTGGTGGCCATTCCTGGTTCGGCGGGTCGGCTGGTGCGGTCATGCGGCGCGGTCGGCTGAACCGGCGCGGCGACGGGCGCGGGGGCGGATGCCTCGCGGCTGACGTGCGGCAACGACCGGAGTCCCCGCTCGAGGTGCCACTGGGTGTAGGCCGCGACGATGCCCGAGGCCTGGTTGCGGTCGCGCTCGGGCGACGCCTCGGCGTGCGCCCAGTCACCGGCCAGCAGCGCGCCGAGCAGCTCGACCGTCGAACGGGCGATGCGCGGGGTGCCGGGCGGTGCGCACTCGTCGTCGCAGACGACGCCGCCGAGCTGCACGACGACGGCCGTGTGCTCGCCGGGGCGGCCGCAGCGCGAGCAGTCGCCGAAGCTCGGCGCCCAGCCGGCGAGGGCGAGCGCCCGCAACAGGTACGAATCGAGGGTGAGCGCGGGGCCGTGCTCACGACGTGCGAGCGAACGCAGGGCGCCGACGAGCAGCAGGTACTGCTGCAGCGAGCCCTCGGCCTCGGTGAGCTTGTCGGCCGTCTCGACCATGGCGTTCGCTGCGGTGTAGGCGGCGTAGTCCTGTGAGATGTCGGCACCGTACGAACCGAGTGACTCGGCCTGCGTCACGACGTCGAGGCTGCGGCCCTCGTAGAGCTGCAGGTCGGCGACCATGAACGGCTCGAGCCGGGCGCCGAACTTCGAACCGGTGCGGCGCACGCCCTTCGCGACGGCGCGCACCTTGCCGTGCTGCCGGGTCAGCAGGGTGACGATGCGGTCGGCCTCGCCCAGCTTGTGGGTGCGCAGCACGACGGCTTCATCTCGGTACACGGGCACACGTCGATTCTCCCATCACTGGGGCACGGGACATCCGTGATTCACTGTGATCGTGGAAACCGCCTCGTTCACCATCCCCCTCTGGCTCGACCTCACCGCGGTCGGACTCGGCGGCGTGCAGGGCGCCCTGTTCGCCTCGGGATTCCGCGGCGAACGACGGCTCGACCTGCTCGGCGTCGCGATCGTCGGCATCGTCATGGGATTCGGCGGCGGAGCCATCCGCGACCTCCTGCTGAACGTGCAGATCGGCGCGTTCCAGAACAACTGGTATCTCGTCACCGCGGTGGTGGCCTCGCTCATCGGGATGCTGCTCGCCGGGCCCCTGCAGCGCCTCAACGGCGTCATCGTCGGGCTGGACGCGATCGTGATCGGCATGTTCGGCGCGTTCGGCACCTCGAAGGCGCTCGGCCTCGGCCTGCCCATCCTGCCGGCGGTCTTCGTCGGCGTCGCGGCGGCGGTGGGCGGCGGCATCCTGCGCGACATGCTCATGAGCCTGCCGGTCGCGATCATGCACGTCGGCTCGCTCTACGCGGTCGCCGCCGCGGCGGGATGCCTCGTGCTCGCGGTGCTCGACCTCTTCGGCGTGCCGCTGTTCATCGGCGGCATCGTGTGCGTCGTCGTCACGAGCGTGATCCGTTGGCTCGCGGTCGTGTTCGACCTTTCACTGCCCGAGCAGCGCATGCTCTACCGGCGCAAGGTCGCGACCGAGACCGGCGTTCTGCCCGTCATCCGCCGCTGACCGCCGTCGGTGTCATGACCTCCTGCGCACGAGCGCGCAGGAGTCGCTCCGGGGGTCGGTTTCGGCCGGATCCGGATGCATCGAGGCATCCAGCCGGCCGAACCGAACCCCGGAGCGAAATCGGCGATCAGACGCCGGCGAGGGCGGGCTCGGGCTCGACGACCGCGGTGCGGAGCGCGCGGTTCACGGCCGAGACGACGGCCTTCAGCGACGCCGTCGAGATGTCGGCGTCGATGCCGACGCCCCACAGCACGTGACCTTCGACCTCGAGCTCGACGTAGGCGGCCGCCTGCGCGTCGCCGCCCGCCGAGAGGGTGTGCTCGACGTAGTCGCGGAGCTTCACGTCGACGCCCTCGGCGCCCAGCACGTTGAGGAACGCCGAGATCGGGCCGTTGCCGCTCGCGTCGGCGTCGACGCGCTCGTCGCCGTCGCGCAGCCCCACCCGCACGTTGACGACGCCGTCGAGCGCGCTCTCGGTGCGCAGCCCCAGCAGCTCGAACCTGCCCCACTTCTCGTCGGGGCGTTCGGCCGGTGCGGGCAGGTACTCGTCGTTGAAGATGCGCCAGATGTCGTCGCTCGACACCTCGCCGCCCTCGGCGTCCGTCTTGGCCTGCACGACGCCCGAGAACTCGATCTGCAGCCGTCGCGGCAGATCGAGCGCGTGGTCGTTCTTCAGCAGGTAGGCGACGCCGCCCTTGCCCGACTGCGAGTTGACGCGGATGACTGCCTCGTAGCTGCGACCCAGGTCCTTCGGGTCGACCGGCAGGTAGGGCACCGCCCACTCCAGGTCGTCGACCGCGACGCCCTCGTCCGCGGCGCGAGCCTCCATCGACTCGAAGCCCTTCTTGATGGCGTCCTGGTGCGAGCCGCTGAACGCGGTGTAGACCAGGTCGCCCGCCCACGGGCTGCGCTCGTGAACGCGCAGCTGGTTGCAGTACTCGGCCGTGCGCTTGATCTCGTCGAGGTCGCTGAAGTCGATCTGCGGGTCGACGCCCTGCGTGAACAGGTTGATGCCGAGGGCGACGAGGTCGACGTTGCCCGTGCGCTCGCCGTTGCCGAAGAGGCAGCCCTCGATGCGGTCGGCGCCGGCCAGGTAGCCGAGCTCGGCCGCGGCGATCGCGGTGCCGCGGTCGTTGTGGGGGTGCAGCGACAGGATGACGTTCTCGCGGTGGTTCAGGTGCCGGCTCATCCACTCGATCGAGTCGGCGTAGACGTTCGGCGTCGCCATCTCGACGGTCGCCGGCAGGTTGATGATGACGTTGCGCTCGGGGGTCGGCTCGAAGATGTCGAGCACCTGGTTGCAGACGTCGACCGCGAACTCGAGCTCGGTGCCCGTGTAGCTCTCGGGCGAGTACTCGTAGTAGACGGTCGTGCCCGGCACGGTCCGCTCCATCTCGCGGCACTTGCGGGCGCCGTGCAGGGCGATGTCGATGATGCCCTGCCGGTCGGTGCGGAACACGACCTCGCGCTGCAGCACGCTCGTCGAGTTGTACAGGTGCACGATGGCCTGCTTGGCGCCCGCGATCGCCTCGTAGGTGCGCTCGATGAGGTGGTCGCGCGCCTGGGTCAGCACCTGGATCGTGACGTCGTCGGGGATGGCCCCCTCGTCGATGAGCTGGCGCACGAAGTCGAAGTCGGTCTGGCTCGCGCTCGGGAACCCGACCTCGATCTCCTTGTAGCCCATCTTCACGAGCAGGTCGAACATGATGCGCTTGCGCTCGGGGCTCATCGGGTCGATGAGCGCCTGGTTGCCGTCGCGCAGGTCGACGGCGCACCAACGCGGTGCGACCTCGATGCGCTTGGACGGCCAGGTGCGGTCGGGCAGCTCGACGGAGATCTGCTCGTGGAAGGGGCGGTACCGATGAACGGGCATCGCCGAGGGCTTCTGGGTGTTCTGCATGGGTTGCTCTTCTCGCTTTTTCGGATCGATTCAGCCGACGACGAACTCCGCAGCGAGGGAGGCCTGAGAACTAGGACTCGCTGCGGCAGCTAAGGAGAAGCAGGCCGTGAAGCACGCGACAAGGCTAACACCCGGTCGCCGGGGGCGCACGCATGTGACGCCGCGCACGGCGGTCGTGCCGCTGTCGAGACTCCCGCGGCGGGCATGACGAAGCGGGTGGATGCCTCCCCCGAGGCATCCACCCGCCCTTCCGCCTCCCGTGGTCGCCCCTCAGTCGACCGCGAGGGCTGCCACCGGCGAGACGCGCATCGCGCGCCGCGCCGGAGCGATGGACGCGACGAGCGTGAGCACGCCCGCAGCGACGATGAGGACGCCGATCATCACCCACGGGATGCCCGGGAACACGAAGCCCGGCATTCCCTGCGCGCCGCCGAGCAGCGCCTGCGCGCCGGCCCAGCCGTAGCCGAACCCCAGCACGAGACCCGTCAGCGTCGCCGCGACCGTGAGGGCCGCGCTCTCGACGACGATCATGCGGCGCAACTGGCGCCGGTCGAAGCCGAGGGCGCGCAGCAGGCCGAGCTCGCGGGTGCGCTGCAGCACGCTGAGCGAGAGCGTGTTGACCATGCCGATCGCCGCGATCAGCGCACTGAACCCGATGAGCACCGTGAACACGGCGACCGTCGCGTTGAGCATCGGCTCGATACCGGCGTAGACCTCGGGTTGCCGCTCCTGCGCGGCGAGGATCATCGCCCGGTACGACTCCATCGTGACCGAGAAGGTCGTGACGAGCGTCACGCCGATGACGAGGCCGATCGTCATGCGCGAGCTCCGCTCGGGGTTGCGCACCGCGTTCTCGGCCGCGAGACGTGCAGCGGGCGAACGCCCGAACAGACGACCCACGAGCCGCAGCACGGGCGGCATGACGACGTCGGCGCCGAGCACGATGCCGGTGAACGAGACGATGCCGCCGACCATGCCGATGAGCACGCCCTCGGGGCGGGTGAGCCCCACGACCACGCCGACCGCGAGCAGGGCCAGGCCGACCACGACGAACACGGCGGCCGTGATGTTGCGCCCGCGGCGGCGGCCGACGGCCTCGTGGCTCTGCGGATTGGCGTTGCCGATCGCCTCGGCCGGACGCACCCGCAGCACCCGCCGGGAGCCCACCCACGAGGCGAGCCACGTCGTGAGCACGACGGCGACGGCCGGCAGCACGATGGCCACGTTGACGTAGTCGTAGTCGGTCTCCGGCAGCATCCCGCTCGCGACCGCGTAACGGGCGAGCCCGACGGCCGACGCGGTGCCGAGCACGACGCCGACGGCGGCGCCCGCGAGCCCGACGAGCAGGCCCTCCTTGGCGATCTGGGCGCGCTGGGCACGGGCGCTCGACCCGATGAGGCGCAGGAGCGCGATCACGCGGGTTCGGCCGGCGACGACCGTCGCGACCGTGTTGGTGGTCACGATCGCGCTCACGTACACCGCGATGACGATGAACACCGTCGCGACGACGCCGAGCATGAGTGCGACCGTGTCGCTCTCGCCCGTGACGTCGTCGGCCCGGATCGCCGCGGCCAGCAGTCCCGTGACCTGCAGGAGCAGCACGCCGAACGTGCCGGCGATCGTCGCGACGACGAGCGTCGGCCACTGGTCCTTGAGTCGGGTGCGCATCAGGACGCCAGTTCCATCGAGAGCATGAACGCCGAGATCTCCTCGGGCGTCGATCGGCCCGCATCGCGCACGATGCGGCCGTCGGCGAGGAAGAGGATGCGGTCGGCGTGGCTCGCCGCGACCGGGTCGTGCGTCACCATCGCGATCGACTGGCCGTAGGTCGCGCTCGCCGCGGCGAGGAGCCCCAGCACCTCGCGGCCGGTGCGCGAGTCGAGGTTGCCGGTCGGCTCGTCGGCGAAGACGAGGTCGGGACGGGTCGCGAGGGCGCGGGCGATCGCGACGCGCTGCTGCTGCCCGCCCGAGAGTTCGTGGGGGCGATGCGTCAGGCGCTCGGTCAGACCGAGCGTCGCGAAGAGCTCGTCGGTCCAGGCCTGCTCGTCGCGGGTCGGCCGGCGCCCGTCGAGCTCGAACGGGAGCAGGACGTTGCCGCGCACGTCGAGCGTCGGCACCAGGTTGAACGACTGGAACACGAAGCCGATGCGACGGCGGCGCAGCACGGTGAGCGCCGAGTCGCCGAGCTCCGTGATGTCGGTGTCGCCGAGCCAGACGCGCCCGGCGCTCGGCGAGTCGAGGCCGGCCATGATGTGCATCAGGGTCGACTTGCCCGAGCCGCTCGGGCCCATGATGGCGGTGAACTCGCCGCGGCGCAGGCCGAGCGAGACGTCGTCGAGGGCGGTGACGGTACCGGCGCCCTGTCCGTAGCGCTTGACGAGGCCGGCGACGCGGGCGATGAGGCCGAGGTCGGAGGGTTGGATCTGCATGTCTTCGACGCTACGGATGCGGCGGGGCCGGGCTCATCCGGCTGAGGAGTGGCTCGCGTCATCCTGCAGGATGACGTTCGCGTCACCCCGCGGCGGTGTCGCCGAGGTCGTGCTCGTACGCGAAGACGACGAGCTGCACCCGGTCGCGAAGGCCCAGCTTCGCGAGGATGCGGCTCACATGCGTCTTCACGGTCGCCTCCGAGAGGAACTCGCTCGCGGCGATCTCGCTGTTCGACAGCCCACGCGCGGCCAGGGCGAAGATCTCGCGCTCGCGCGGCGTGAGGTCGTTCCACTCGGAGGGTGCCGCACGCCGGGTCGAGCCGGCGCCGACGTGCGCGAAGAGTGCACGCGTCGCCGAGGCGGCGATGACCTGGTTGCCCTGATGCACCGTGCGGATGGCCGCGAGGAGGAATTCGGGGTCGGCGTCCTTCAGCACGAACCCGCTCGCCCCCGCACGGATCGCCCTGGCCGCGTTCTCGTCGAGGTCGAACGTCGTGAGCACGAGGATGCGCGGCGCAGGGCGGCCGTCGCGTTCGGCCTCGGCGATGATGCGCTCGGTCGCGCCGATGCCGTCGAGCAGCGGCATCCGGACGTCCATGAGCACCACGTCGGGGCGCTCCGTCGCAGCGAGGGCGACGGCGGCCATGCCGTCGCCCGCCTCGCCCGCGACCTCGAGGTCGGGCTGCGACTCGACGAGCATGCGCACTCCCGCACGGAACAGCGCCTGGTCGTCGACGAGGGCGACGCGGATGGTCATGGGGTCCTTCCGGTGCGGGCGGGGATGCGGGCCGAGAGGCGGAACATGCCGTCGTCGCCGGCCACCGCCTGCAGGCTACCGCCCGCGAGCTGCGCGCGCTCGCGCATGCCGGGGATCCCGTGCCGGAACGCGTGCGAATCGGGCGGCGGCACGTCGTCGCGGCGGGTGTTGACGAGGTCGACGGCGACGCCGCTCTCGTCCCACCGCAGCCCGAGCAGGACCGGCTGCGACGTGTCGCCGTGGCGCAGCGCGTTGGTGAGCCCCTCCTGCACGATGCGGTACACCGCGATCTGCTGCCCGGTGCCGAGCTCGGGCCGCTCGCCCTGCTCGTCGAGGCGCACGTCGAGCCCGGCCGCGCGAACCTGCTCGAGCAGCATCCCGAGGTCGTCGAGCACCGGCTGCGGCGACTCGGCCTCGTGGTGGCGGAGCTCGGCCAGCAGCATCCGCACATCGCCGAGGGCACCGCGCGCCACGCCGGCGATCGTGCCGAGCGCGTCGACCGCCGACTCGGGGCGGGTGCGTGCGGCGAACCGCGCGCCGTCGGCCTGGGCGATCACGACGGCGAGCGAGTGGGCGACGACGTCGTGCATGTCGCGGGCGATGCGGTTGCGCTCCTGCTCGACCACGTAGCGGTACTCGGCGAGCTCGCGCTCGCGGTTCGCGACCTCCTCACGACGTCGCACCTCACGGGTGTCGCGCACCGCCCGCACGAGCAGCCCCGCCGTCCACGCGAGCACGAGCACCGCGATCGACGCCACGAACAGGACTCCCGTCATGAGCAGGGTCGTGATCGCGTCGGGCGACGCACCGTTGATGAGCGGTTTCACGACCGCGAGGTACGCCGTCGCGAACACCGCACCGACGCCCGCCGACCCGAGGCCGAACCACTTCACGACCCGGCCGCCGTGCGCCGCGGTCGAGTAGAGCACGCCGAGCACGGCCGCGTCGTAGAGCTGAAGATCGCGCAGCAGCAGCATCTGCGTGAGCGCGCCGCCCCACGCGATCGCGAGCGACCAGCCCGGCTCGTAGCGACGGACCGCGAGAGCTCCCGCGAACACGGCGAGGAGCAGGACGTCGTACGGGCCGCCGAGCAGGGCGAACGGCAGGCAGGCGAGGGCGAACACCCCGGCGAGCACGATGTCGGTCGTGAGCTTCGCGCGGCTGATCCTGGTGGTCACCGATCCACCGTACGTGCCGGATGGGGGCTCCGGGACCCCGACCGCCCGGAATCATCCTCGAGAGGTACGGGCTCCGCGGCGATCGGCGCTCGCCCGCCGCGACCCGCTCGGACGCTCAGAAGCCGAGGCGCCCGAGCTGCTTCGGGTCGCGCTGCCAGTCCTTCGCGACCTTCACGTGCAGCGCGAGGAAGACCTTGCGGCCGAGCAGCTGCTCGATCTGCGCGCGCGCCGTCGCCCCGACCTCCTTGAGCCGGGCGCCGCCCTTGCCGATGATGATGCCCTTCTGGCTGTCGCGCTCGACGAAGAGGTTCGCGTAGATCTCGACGAGGTCCTTGTCGTCGCGCTCGACCATGTCGTCGACGGTCACGGCGATCGAGTGCGGCAGTTCGTCGGACACCCCCTCGAGCGCCGCCTCGCGCACGAACTCGGCGATGCGGTCGGTGACGTCCTCGTCGGTGAGCGCCTCGGCCGGGTAGAGCGGCTGGTCGGACTCGGGCATGAGCGAGAGCAGCTCGGCGACGAGCACGTCGAGCTGCTCGCCGCGCGGTGCCGACACCGGGATGATCGCCGCCCAGTCGCGCAGCTCGGAGACGGCGAGCAGCTGCTCGGCGACCTTCGCCTTCGACGTGGCGTCGGTCTTCGTGACGATCGCGACCTTCTTCGCGTGCGGGTACTGGTCGAGCTGCTCGTTGATGAACCGGTCGCCGGGGCCGATCGCCTCGTTCGCGGGCACGCAGAACGCGATCACGTCGACGTCGCCGAGCGTCGACTGCACGAGCGTGTTGAGCCGCTCGCCCAGCAGCGTGCGCGGCCGGTGGAGTCCGGGCGTGTCGACGAGGATGAGCTGCCCGTGCTCGCGGTGCACGATGCCGCGGATCGCGCGGCGGGTCGTCTGCGGCTTCGAACTCGTGATCGCCACCTTCTCGCCGACGAGCGCGTTCGTGAGCGTCGACTTGCCCACGTTGGGGCGGCCGACGAACGACACGAATCCGGCGCGGTACTCAGTCACGGTGGTTCCTCTCCACGGTCTCGCCCCCGTCGAATGCGGCGTGGGCGTCGATGAGGGCCTGGTCGGCCTCGACGAGGATCGTCGAGATGCGCTTGCGGCGCCCCTCGGTGCGCTCGGCCTCGAGCACGAGCCCCGAGACGCTCGCACGCTCGCCCGGCTGCGGCAGCCGGCCGAGCTCCTTCGCGAGCAGTCCCCCGGCCGAATCGACGTCCTCGTCGTCGAGGTCGAGGCCGAACAGCTCGCCGAGCTCGTCGATCGGCAGCCGGGCGTTGACCCGGTACCGCCCGTCGCCGAGTTCCTCGACCTGCGCCGCTTCGCGGTCGTACTCGTCGGAGATGTCGCCGACCAGCTCCTCGATGAGGTCTTCGAGCGTCACGAGCCCGGCGATGCCGCCGTACTCGTCGACGACCATCGCGAGGTGGGTCGACTCGAGTTGCATCTGACGCAGCAGCGCGTCGGCCTTCATCGAGTCGGGGACGAAGCTCGCCGGCCGGCACAGTTCGCCGACCGTCAGGTCTTCCGCATCGAGCGGTCGCTCGAAACCCAGCCTCGCGAGGTCGCGCAGGTAGAGGATGCCGGTGACGTCGTCGGCGTCGCGAGCGATCACCGGGATGCGCGAGTAGCCGGCCTTGAGGAACAGGGCCATCGCGTGCGGCAGGTGCGCCGTCGCGTCGATCGTGACCATGTCGGTGCGCGGCACCATGACCTCGCGCACGACGGTGTCGCTGAACTCGAAGATCGAGTGGATGAGCTCGCGATCGCCCTCTTCGAGCACGTCGAGCTCGGTCGCCTCGTCGACCATGCTGAGCAGCTGCTCCTCGCTCGAGACGCCGGCGAACCGCAGCCGCCCCGGCGTCACACGGTTGCCGAGGGAGACGAGCGCACCGGCGATCGGACCGATCAGCACACGGAGGAAGTGCACGAGCGGCGCGGTGAGCCGCAGGACGACGGGAGCATGGGCGCGGCCGACACTGCGGGGGCTCGCCCCGACGAGCACGAACGAAGCGGCCGTCATGATGAGCGCCGCGCACAGCAGCACGAGCCAGATGTCCTCGATGAAGAACGTGAAGGCGAGCGTCACGAGCACCGCGGCGGTCGTCTCCGAGACGATGCGCACGAAGTTGACGGCGTTCACGTGCGCGCCGGTGTCGTCGGCGATCGCGAGGAGCGACCGCCTGGCACGCGACGTGAGCGCGAGGTCGGTGAGATCGGCCCGGCTCGACACGCCGACCGCCGCGTCGACGGCGGCCATGAGGCCGCCGAACGCGACCAGCACGAACGCGGCACCGAGGAAGAGCCAGGGCAGCATGGTCAGCGGCGGCGCTCCTGCATCGAGAATCCGACGAGGATGTCGCGCTGGATGCCGAACATCTCCTTCTCTTCATCGGGCTCGGCGTGGTCGAAGCCCAGCAGGTGCAGGATGCCGTGCGTCGTGAGGAGCAGGAGCTCGTCGAGCAGCGTGTGTCCGGCGGTGCGGGCCTGCGACTCGGCCACCTGCGGGCACAGCACGACGTCGCCGAGCAGCCCGGGCGGCGTCGGCGCCTCCTCGGTGCCGGGGCGCAGTTCGTCCATCGGGAAGCTCAGCACGTCGGTCGGCCCGGGCTCGTCCATCCACTGCACGTGCAGCTGCTCCATGGCGCCCTCGTCGACGAGCACGATCGCGAGCTCGGCGTCCTGGTGCACGTGCATCGCGTCGAGCGCGTAGACCGCGAGCCGCTGGATCGCGGCCTCGTCGACCTCGATCGCGGATTCGTTGTTGATCTCGATGCTCAAGACTTGCCCTTTCTCGGCAGGTGGTCGCGGGGGCCGGCATTGCCGCGGCGTTCGGCGCGGTTCGCGAACTCGCGAGCCTCGGCGCGCTCGAAGCGCTGCGCCTGCTGGCGCTGGTCGTACTCGGTGTACGCGTCGACGATGCGACCGACGAGCGTGTGGCGTACGACGTCGTCGCTCGTGAGTCGCACGAACTCGATGTCGTCGATGCGGTCGAGGATGCGCGTCACGAGTCGCAGGCCCGAGGCGCCGCCCGGCAGGTCGATCTGCGTGATGTCCCCGGTGACCACCATCTTCGAGCCGAAGCCGAGCCGGGTCAGGAACATCTTCATCTGCTCGGGCGTGGTGTTCTGCGCCTCGTCGAGCACGACGAACGAGTTGTTCAGGGTGCGACCGCGCATATACGCGAGCGGGGCCACCTCGACCGTGCCCGATGCCAGGAGCTTCGGCACGAGCTCGGGGTCCATCATCTCGTTGAGCGCGTCGTAGAGCGGACGCAGGTACGGGTCGATCTTGTCGGTCAGCGTGCCCGGCAGGAAGCCGAGCCGCTCGCCCGCCTCGACCGCCGGTCGCGTCAGGATGATGCGGTCGACCTCCTTGCGCTGGAGGGCCTGCACGGCCTTCGCCATCGCGAGGTAGGTCTTGCCGGTACCTGCGGGGCCGATGCCGAAGACGATCGTGCTCTCGTCGATCGCGTCGACGTAGGCGCGCTGGCCCTCGGTCTTGGGCCGGATCGTCTTGCCTCGGCTGGAGACGATGACCTGCCCCAGCAGGTCGGACGGTTTCGCGTCGGGATCGGCATCGAGCATGCGGGCCGAGCTCCTCACTTCGGTCGGGGTGGGGTCCTGGTCGCGGCGCACGAGCTCGAGCAGTTCTTCGATGAGCCGGCGGACGCGTCGTCGTTCGTCGGCGGCGCCACGGATGGCGATCTCGTTGCCGCGCACGTGCACCTCGACGCCCGGGTACTCCCGCTGGATCGACGTGAGCAGCCGGTCCTGCGGGCCGAGCAGGCGCACCATCTGGATGCCGTCGATGCGCAGTCGCTCCTCGTCGGCACCGGTCACCGGCGCCTCCGACTCCGCCGGCTCGTTCGACTGCGCAGGCTCACGCTCCGGCAAGCGTGCCCTCCTCGAGGCCGCCCGCGAGGACATGGGCGTGCACGTGGAACACGGTCTGGCCGGCCGATGCCCCGGTGTTGAAGACGAGGCGGAACTCGCCGTCGGCGAGGTCGCCGGCGACGTCGTTCGCGACGCCGACGAGTTCGGCGAGGAGCGCGGGGTCGCCCGCCGCGAGCTCGACGACGTCACGGTAGTCGCCGGTCTTCGTCGTGACCACGACGTGCACGGGCGCCTGCGGCGCGATGTCGTGGAACGCGATGACGTGCTCGGTCTCGGCGACGATGCGCGCGGGGATCTCGCGCGCCACGATGCGTTCGAAGACGGTCGGTTCGGCGCGGGAGTCGGTCATCCCACCATCGTAGCGAGGGATCGTTCACCACCGCCCGAGCGCGACGCTGAGCACCGCGATCGCGGCGGGCCCGGCGGTCGAGGTGCGCAGCACCGACGCGCCGAGCCGAACGGGCTCCGCACCGGCGGCGACGAGCCGGTCGAGCTCGTCGGGTGCGATACCGCCCTCGGGTCCCACGACGAGGGCGATGTCGCGGCCGTCGGGTTCGAGGTCGGTGAGCGCGACGCCGGCGGTCGGTTCGAGGACGAGCACGCGGCATCCGGACAGCCGATCGGCGAGCCCGGTCGTCGTCGTGATCTCGGTCACCTCGGGCAGCCAGGCGCGGATCGACTGCTTCACGGCCTCGCGCACGATGGTCGCCCAGCGCCGCCGGCCCTTCTCGGCCTTCGGCCCCTCCCAGCGCGACACCGAGCGGGCGGCGGCCCACGGCACGACGGCGTCGACGCCGAGCTCGGTGGCCGCCTGCACCGCCATCTCGTCGCGGTCGCCCTTCGCGAGCGCCTGCACGAGCGTGATCGCGGGGGCCGGGCGATCCTCGACCACGACCTCCTCCGCGACGAGCACGAGCTCGCGCGGCTCGGTCGCGACGACCGTGCCGCGCACGACCACGCCGCGACCGTCGCCGATCGAGATGCGCTCGCCCGTGCGGATCCGGGCGACGGTGACGGCATGACGCGCCTCGTCGCCGGTGAGCCGCAACTCGCCCCCCGGCGCGAGCGCACCGAGGTCGAGCGACTCGTCGAGGTAGAGGCTGCTCATCGCCGGCCGCTCAGCCGAGGAACCGGTCGCGCAGCCGGGCGAAGAGCCCCTGCTGGAAGTGACTGAGCTCGGGCTTCGGCGACTTCTTCGAGGCGGCGAACTGCGAGATGAGGTCGCGCTCCTTCGACGAGAGCTTCGTCGGGGTGACCACCTGCACGCCGACCTTGAGGTCGCCGCGTCCGTTGCCGCGCAGCTTCGTGACGCCCCGGTCCTTCACGGTGAGGATCTCGCCGCTCTGCGTGCCGGCCCGCACCTCGAGCTCGACATCGCCGTCGAGGCCCGGGATCTTCGCCGTCGTGCCGAGCACGGCGTCGGTCATCGCGACCTCGAGGGTCGCGAGCAGGTCGTCGCCGTTGCGGCTGAAGACCTCGTGGTTCTTCACCTTGATCTCGAGGTAGAGGTCGCCGTTCGGGCCGCCGGCCGGGCCGGCCTCGCCCGAGCCCGGCATCTGCAGGCGCACGCCCGTGTCGACGCCGGCGGGGATGTCGACGGGGACCGTGCGGCGCGCCCGCACTCGGCCCTGGCCCTGGCAGGTCGTGCACGGCGTCGCGATGATCGTGCCGTAGCCGCGGCAGGTGCCGCACGGGCTCGAGGTCACGACGTTGCCGAGGAGCGAACGCACCTGGCGCTGGATCTGGCCGCTGCCGTGGCAGATGTCGCAGGTGACGGGCGACGTGCCCGGCTGGCAGCACGAGCCCTGGCAGGTCTCGCACCGCACGGCCGTGTCGACGTCGATGTCGCGGTGGGTGCCGAAGATCACCTCGTCGAGTCCGACCTCGACCCGGATGAGCGCGTCCTGGCCGCGCTCGCGGCGCGACCGCGGTCCGCGGCTCTGCTGGCTCGCACCGAAGAACGTCTCGAAGATGTCGCCGAAGCCGCCGAAGCCCTGGCCGTTGAAGCCGCCCTGACCGCCGCCGAGGTCGTACTGCTGGCGCTGCTTCGGGTCGCTCAGCACGTCGTACGCGTGCGTCACCTCCTTGAAGCGCTCGGATGCCTCGGCGCCGGGATTCACGTCGGGGTGGAGCTCACGCGCAAGACGGCGGTACGCCTTCTTGATCTCGTCGGGGGTGGCGTCGCGCGAGACGCCGAGGACCTCGTAATGGTCGGCCACGGAGGGCTTGTCCTTTCGGTTGCGCCGTCGGATTCGACGGCGGCGGGTCAGTTCTCGCCGAGCGTGCGGGAGAGGTATCGGGCGACGGCGCGGACGGCCGCCATGCTGTTGGAGTAGTCCATGCGGGTCGGCCCCACGACGCCGAGGCGCGAGATGTCGCGCCCGGGGATCTCGAACGCGCTCGACACGATCGACGTCTCGCCGAGCCCGAACGACGCGTTCTCGCGACCGATGCGCACGGCGACGGCGTGCTCGTCGGTCGCCATCTCGCCGAAGAGCCTGAGGAGCACGACCTGCTCCTCGATCGCCTCGATGACGCCGAGGATCGAGCCCGCGAAGTCCTGTTCGGTGCGCACGAGGTTCGCGGCACCGGCGACCACGAGCCGGTCGCTGCGCTGCTGGCGTGCCTGGTCGGCGAGCGTCGCGGCGAGGGTGTGGAGCACCGCGGCGTGGCGACGGTCGACGCTGTCGATCTCGCCCGACAGCAACTCGGTCGCATCCGTCATCGTCGCGCCGGCGACGAGTTCGTTCAACCGGTGCCGCAGCGAGGCGAGCGTCTCGTCGTCGACGGGCTCGGCGAGTTCGGCGAGTCGCTGCTCGACCTGTCCGGAGTCGGCGATGAGGATGCACAGCACGCGTTCGGGTGCGAGCCCGACGAGCTCGACGTGGCGCACGCGTGCGCTCGCGAAGCTCGGGTACTGCACGACCGCGAGCTGCTTGGTGAGCTGCGAGATGAGCCGAACCGTGCGGGCGAGCAGCTCGTCGAGGTCGCTCGACTCGCCGAGGAAGGTCTCGATCGCCTGCCGCTGCGCCGAACTCAGCGGGCGCACGTCGGTCAGCTGGTCGACGAAGACGCGGTAGCCCTTGTCGGTCGGGATGCGACCCGACGAGGTGTGCGGGGCGGCGATCAGCTCCTCTTCTTCGAGCAGCGCCATGTCGTTGCGGATGGTCGCGGCCGAGACGCCGAAGGCGTGCCGTTCGACGATCGTCTTCGAGCCGACCGGTTCGCGTGAGGCGACGTAGTCCTGCACGATCGCGCGGAGCACGGCGAGACTGCGTTCGGAGACCATGGTCCTCGCTTCCCTCTGCACGACCCGACTCGGCGGCGAGCGTTGGCACTCGACCGACCAGACTGCCAATCATATCGCGACATCCCGTGGCGCGGCCGTTGCCGCGTCGGTGGGCTGGCGCTACCGTATGGAGGTCCCGCGCGCCGCCCACCTGCCGCGTCGCGCTCCGCCCCACTTCCGCGACACCTCCCGAAAGGTCCGCCCATGAGCGACACCACTCCGCCGCCCGCCTCCGAGCCCCAGCCCGCCGCACCGCTCGCGCACGACCAGGATGTGCTGTGGGGCTCGCTCGCACAGCTCGGCGGCATCATCGGCCCGCTGCCCTCGCTCATCATCTGGCTCGTCTTCAAGGACCGCGGCCCGTTCACGAACGTCGAGGCGAAGGAGGGCCTGAACTTCCAGATCACGGCCGTGCTCGCGTACGTCGCGATCGTCATCGTGAACTCGGTGCTGTCGCTCGTGACCTTCGGGTTCTGGAACATCGTGGGATGGCTGCTCCCGACCGCCCTCTGGGTGACCGTGATCGTGTTCTCGATCCTCGCCTACGTCACGGCGAAGGACGGGACGCACTATCGCTACCCGTTCGCGATCCGGTTCATCAAGTAGCCGTTCCGTCATGCATCGCCGAGCGCGCCGCTGGAACACTTCCCCGGCGCGCTCGTCTGTGCCAGCATGACGTTGCCCCCCGTTCAGCCCTTCGAACCATCGATCAAGGAGACCGACATGTCCGACACCACGCCCCCTCCCCCGCCGCAGGACCCCTATCAGCAGCCGAGCCAGCAGATGAGCCCCTCCGACGAGAAGCTGTGGGCGACGCTGATCCACATCGGCGGCATCTTCTTCAGCTTCGTGCCGGCCCTCATCGGCTACCTGATCCTGAAGGACAAGGGGCCGTTCATCCGCGAGCACACCGCGACCGCGCTGAACTTCCAGATCACGATGGCGATCGCCTACGTGGTCGGCAGCATCCTGACGTTCGTCATCATCGGCATCTTCATCCTGATCGCCGTGTGGATCGTCACGATCATCTTCAGCATCATCGCGGCCGTCAAGGCGAACCAGGGTCAGCCCTACACCTACCCGCTGTCGATCAAGTTCGTCAGCTAGGTCCTCGACCGATCGGAGCTACCCGACGGGTTCGCCGTCGAGCAGCCGCCGGACCACCGCGTCGGCCAGGAGCCGCCCTCTCCGCGTGAGCGTCAGCACACCGGAGAGGGCGGCTTTCGCGTCGACGAGGCCGTCGGCGATGAGACCGGCCACAGCCTGCCGGCCGCCCGCCTGCAGGGAGGCGATCTCGAGGCCCTCGTGGATGCGGGTCGCGAGCAGCACCCGCTCGGTCTCCCGCGTCGCCGCGTCGAGGACCTCGCGCCCGACCGCGGGCGACACGCCGGAGGCGAGCCGTTCGGCGTACGCCGACGGGTGCTTGGCGTTCCACCAGCGGACCCCGCCGACGTGGCTGTGCGCCCCGGGACCGACGCCCCACCAGTCGTCGCCGCGCCAGTAGCCGAGGTTGTGCCGCGAGCGGTGCCGCGCGCCGCGCGCCCAGTTGCTGACCTCGTACCAGTCGTACCCGCCCGCGGCGAGCAGCTCGTCGGCCAGCTCGTACATGTCGGCCTCGAGGTCGTCGCTCGGCTCGGCGAGCTCGCCACGACGGATCTGGCGCGCGAGCTTCGTGCCCTCCTCGACGATGAGCGCATAGGCGCTCAGGTGGTCGGGTTGCTGGGCGATCGCGTGCTCGAGGCTCCGCCGCCAGTCGTCGAGCGACTCCCCCGGCGTGCCGTAGATGAGGTCGAGGCTCACATCGAGGCCGGAATCGCGCGCCCACGCGACCACCTGCGGCACCCGCTCGGGGTCGTGCGTGCGATCGAGCGCCGTGAGCACGTGCGGCACCGCCGACTGCATGCCGAACGACACGCGCGTGAAACCGCCGGCGGCGAGCTCGTCGAGCTCGCGCGGCCCGACCGAGTCGGGGTTCGCCTCGGTCGTGACCTCGGCGCCATCGGCGAGACCGATCTCGTCGCGGATCGCGCCGAGCATCGCCACGAGATCGTGAGCGGGCAGCAGGGTCGGCGTGCCGCCGCCGAAGAACACCGTCTCAGCCGGGCGTGCGACGACCTCGGATGCCTCGAGCACGCGCCTCGACATCCGGATCTCGTCGATCGCCTGCGACGCGTAGTCGGCCTGCCGGGCGCCCCGCAACTCGTCGGAGGTGTAGGTGTTGAAGTCGCAGTAGCCGCAGCGCACACGACAGAACGGCACGTGCACATAGACGCCGAACGCGCGATCGGCTGCGCCCACGGCCGCCTGCGGCGGCAAAAGTCCGTCGGCCGGAGCCGGCTCGCCGAGCGGCAGCGCCGCGCCCACGCCTACGCGCCGCCGGCCGGGTGCAGGGCGCGCAGCTCGCGGCGGGTCAGCTCGCGCCGGTGTCGGCGGGTCGACGGCGAGAGCACCGCGCGCGCACCGCCTGCGGTCGCGAGGATCGAGCGGATCGTGAGCCACACCGTGTCGTCGTCGCGGTGCTCGAGGATGAAGGACTCCTCGCCGGTCTCGGGGCCGTGCCCGGTCGTGCCGTAGGCGAAGCCGATGCGGTTCGGCTCGTCGATCACGTACACGACGAGCACGGGCGTCTTCGCGGTGCCGAACCGGCGCTTGCGCACGAGCGTCGCGGTCATCCCCGCCGCGATGTAGGGGGTGCCGTCGGCGCCGAACCGGTCTTCGGTGCGCGGCGCCGGCTGATCCGCGAGCGGCGCACCGGTCGGGTCGAAGACGATGCCGGGGTACTGCGCCCCGGTGCCCGCCGACACGTCGGCGACGGTGAATCCGGCGCCGCGTTGCACGCCCCAGGTCATGAGCGCCTCGGCCGACCGGTCGAACCGCTCCCGGCCCGAGCCGAGGCGCACCGCGTCCTCCGCGGGGCGGAGCCCCACGGGCGGGTAGCGGAGGAAGTCGGGGTCGAGGGTCGCGCCGATCGCGCCGTAGGTGACCGACTGGTCGGTGAACGTGCTTCTGCGAGTCATCCGTGTTCCTTCGCGCCCCGGGGGCGGGCGCTACTTCTTGGCGTCCTTCTTGGTCTCGGTGTCACCGCTCAGGGCGGCGATGAAGGCCTCCTGCGGCACCTCGACGCGGCCGACCATCTTCATGCGCTTCTTGCCCTCCTTCTGCTTCTCGAGGAGCTTGCGCTTGCGGGTGATGTCACCGCCGTAGCACTTGGCCAGCACGTCCTTCCGCATCGCGCGGATCGACTCGCGCGCGATGATCCGGGCGCCGATGGCGGCCTGGATCGGCACCTCGAACTGCTGCCGCGGAATGAGCTCGCGCAGACGGCCCGTCATCAGCACGCCGTATGCGTAGGCCTTGTCGCGGTGCACGATCGCGCTGAACGCGTCGACCTGCTCGCCCTGCAGCAGGATGTCGACCTTCACGAGGTCGGCGGCCTGGTCGCCCACCGGCTCGTAGTCGAGCGACGCGTAGCCGGCGGTCTTCGACTTCAGCTGGTCGAAGAAGTCGAACACGATCTCGCCGAGCGGGATGTTGTAGCGGATCTCGACCCGGTCCTCGCCGAGGTACTCCATGCCGAGCAGCGTGCCGCGCCGCGACTGGCAGAGTTCCATGATCGTGCCGACGTAGTCCTTCGGAGCGAGGATGGCCGCCTTCACCATGGGCTCGCGCACCTCGGCGATCTTCGCCCCGGTCGGGAACTCGCTCGGGTTCGTGACCGTGACGGTCTTCTTGTCTTCGGTCGTCACCTCGTAGACCACGCTCGGCGCGGTCGCGATGATGTCGAGGCCGAACTCGCGGCGCAGGCGCTCGGTGACGATCTCGAGGTGGAGGAGCCCGAGGAACCCGGCGCGGAACCCGAACCCGAGCGCGACCGAGGTCTCGGGCTCGTACACGAGCGCCGCGTCGGAGAGCTTGAGCTTGTCGAGCGCCTCGCGCAGCTCGGGGTAGTCGCTGCCGTCGATCGGGTAGAGGCCCGAGAACACCATGGGCAGCGGCTCGGTGTAGCCGGCGAGCGCCTCGGCGGCGGGCTTCACCGCGGTCGTGACCGTGTCGCCGACCTTCGACTGCCGCACGTCCTTCACACCGGTGATGAGGTAGCCGACCTCGCCGACGCCGAGTCCCTTCGTGGGCGTGGGCTCGGGCGACGAGACGCCGATCTCGAGGATCTCGTGGGTCGCCTTCGTCGACATCATCTGGATGCGCTCGCGCGGGTTCAGCTTGCCGTCGACCATGCGCACGTAGGTGACGACGCCGCGGTAGCTGTCGTACACCGAGTCGAAGATCATCGCGCGGGGCGCCGCGTCGGCATTGCCGACCGGCGCGGGGATGCGCTCGACGACGCGGTCGAGCAGCTCTTCGACACCGACGCCCGTCTTACCCGAGACCTTCAGCACGTCGTCGGGCGAGCCGCCGATGAGGTCGGCGAGCTCGCGCGCGTACTTCTCGGGCTCGGCGGCCGGCAGGTCGATCTTGTTGAGCACGGGGATGATCTCGAGGTCGTTCTCGAGCGCGAGGTAGAGGTTCGCGAGCGTCTGCGCCTCGATGCCCTGCGCGGCGTCGACGAGCAGGATCGCCCCCTCGCACGCGGCCAGCGAACGGGAGACCTCGTACGAGAAGTCGACGTGGCCGGGGGTGTCGATCATGTTCAGCGCGTAGGCGCGGCTCTGGCCCGAGGCATCCTCGACCTGCCACGGCATGCGCACCGCCTGGCTTTTGATCGTGATGCCGCGTTCGCGCTCGATGTCCATGCGATCGAGGTACTGCGCGCGCATGTCGCGGTCGGCGACGATGCCCGTGATCTGCAGCATGCGGTCGGCAAGCGTCGACTTGCCGTGGTCGATGTGCGCGATGATGCAGAAGTTGCGGATCGCGGACGGGTCGGTGGCGGCGGGCACCGGCGGGTTCACAGCTCTCGGAGACATCCTGTCGATTCTCCCACGAGTTGGCTTCAGACTTTCGACGGATGCCCCGTCGCCGTCGCCGCGGCTACGCTCGCAGCATGAGCGCGACCCTGACGGAACCGGCGCGCGGTGCCGAATCGGCCCTGCGCCCGGTGTTCATCGCGCTGCGCCTCGGGCTGCACCTGCTGGTCGTCGGGCTCACGCTGTTCGTCATCGTGCGCGCGCTCCTCGCCGATGCCGACGAAGTGCCGATCACGGTGCTCGCCGTCGCGTTCCTCGCCTGTTACGGCGCCGGGGTCGCCACCGCGCACCGGCACCTCCCGGCGTGGGCGCGCGTGCTGTGGCTCATCATGCTGCTGACGCTCTGGGTCGGCATGTCGGCGCTCACGCCCGATGCGGCGTTCCTCGCGTTCCCCCTCTTCTTCCTCGAGCTCCACGTGCTCGCGGCGCCCGTCGCGGTGCCGCTCGTGGTGGTCACCTTCGGCATCTCGGTCTGGGGAACGGCGACGCACCTCGGCTACGAGGTCGGCTCGATCCTCGGTCCGCTCATCAGCGCGGGCGTGGCGATCGTGATCGGGCTCGGGTACCGGGCGATGGCGCAGGAGACGCGCGAGCGCCAGGCCCTCATCCTCGACCTCATCGCCACTCGCGAAGAACTCGCGGCCACGAGCCGCGAGGCCGGCACCCTCGCCGAGCGCGAACGACTCGCGCGCGAGATCCACGACACGCTCGCGCAGGGGCTCTCGAGCATCCAGATGCTGCTGCACGCGGCCGAGCGCGACATCGACGACGACGGCGTGCGGCAGAAGCTCGTGCTCGCCCGTGAGACGGCGGCCGAGAACCTCGGCGAGGCGCGCCGGTTCATCCGAGAGCTCACCCCGCCGTCGCTCGATGAGCAGACGCTGCCATCGGCCCTCCGGCGTCTGGCCGAGGCGGTCGACGACCAGGCGAACCAGTCGGGCGCCGACACACGCGTCGAGTTCTCGACGAGCGGCGAGCCCGTCGTGCTGCCGATGGCGGTCGACGCCGCGCTCCTGCGGATCGCCCAGGGCTCGCTCGCGAACGTGGTCAAGCACGCCGATGCGCGCAACTGTTCGCTCACGCTGAGCTACCTCGGCGACGAGGTCGCCCTCGACGTGGTCGACGACGGCATCGGGTTCGACGTCGACGCCGTCGCGAAGCGCGCGGCCGGGGCGGCCGATGCCGGCGGCCCCGGGCTCGGCGAGTACGGTCTGCGCTCGATCCGGCGGCGCGCCGAGGAGCTCGGCGGCCGGTTCGACATCGAGTCGGCGCCCGGCGAAGGCACCGCCCTGTCGATCCGGGTCCCGGTGGTGATCGCATGATCAGGCTGCTGCTGGCCGACGACCACCCGGTGGTGCGCGCGGGCATCCGTGCGATGCTCGAGCGCGAGGCCGACCTCGTCGTGGTCGCCGAGGCCGCGACTGCCGAGGATGCGGTGCGGCTCGGCCGCACCGAGGTCGACCTCGTGCTCATGGACCTCCAGTTCCCCGGCGCGATGCAGGGCGCCGAGGCGACCCGCCGGCTGCGCGCCGAGCCGCACGGCCCTCGCGTGCTCGTGCTCACGAACTACGACACCGACGCCGACATCCTCGGGGCGATCGAGGCCGGCGCGAGCGGCTACCTGCTGAAGGATGCCCCGCCCGAGACGCTCATCGCCGCCGTGCGCGCGGCCGCGGACGGCGAGCAGGCGCTCGCTCCCGAGCTCTCGGCGAAGCTCGACGCCTCGCTCGCCTCGGGCGAACGGCTGACGGTACGCGAGGCCGAGGTGCTCGCGCTCGTCGCCGAGGGGCGCACCAACCGCGAGATCGGCAAGACGCTCTACCTCAGTGAGGCCACCGTGAAGTCGCACCTCGTGCACATCTTCACGAAGCTCGGCGTCGGATCCCGCACCGCGGCCGTCGCCCGGGCCCGTGAGATCGGCGCGATCCGGGCGGGGTGAGCATGGTCGCCGCCCGCGTCGTGCTCGTGCACGGCATTCGCACCTCGGCCACGATGTGGCGGCGGCAGGTCGCCGCACTCACGGACCGCGGTCTCGACGTCGAGGCGATCGACCTGCCCGGACACGGTGTCCGCATGGGCGAGCCGTTCTCGATCGACGCGGCGATGACCGTGATCGACGAGGCCCTGAACTCGAGGCACCGCCCGGAGGGCGGCAGCGACGGCGAGACCGACGAACCTGACGACCGGGATGCTGCGCCACCGCGTCTCCTCGTCGGCCTCAGCCTCGGCGGCTACCTGTCGATGGAGTTCGCGGCGAGGCATCCCCATCGCCTCGACGGCCTCGTCGCGGCCGCCTGCGGCACCGTCCCCCGCGGCGCCGGGCTCGCAGCCTATCGCGCGCTCGCCGCCGGGATCGCGCGGCTGCCCGATCACGGGCGCGCGCTCAATGACGCGACCGCATCGCTCTTCCTCGCTCCCGATGCGGTCGCCGACGTCGTCGCTGGCGGCGTCGCGCTCGACGTGATGGCATCGGCGCTCGAGGCGGTGCACGGGCTGGACCCCCTCGGCGCGCTCGCGCAGGTGCGCGTGCCCGTCTGGTTCGTGAACGGCCGGTTCGACCACTTCCGCCTGCAGGAGCGGCGCCTCCTGAACGCGACGCCCGACGCCAGGCTCGTGATCGTACCCGGAGCGACGCATCTCGTGAGCCTGACCAGCCCCGACGCGTTCACGGCCGTCGTGCTCGGCGCCGTCGCCGAGCTCGACCGCCGCGCGGTCGCGGAGCGCCGGGGACGCCGTTCGACGTGACGCCGTTCGACGTGACGCCGTTCGACGTGACGCCGTTCGACCCGGGATGCTTGCCCTCGGAGCGCGCACGACGTACCGTGGCTTCGGCGCGTCGTTCGCATGGATAACCGATGCGCTGCAGATTCAGTGTCGAACCATGCATCGGTCAGGCAACGCCGGCCGGTGCGAACGAGACGCATCAGCGAGCACGACGCATCAGCGGGCGGGGCCGAAAGGTGGTCCCAACGATGGTTCCTTCCCAGCTCTACCGTGCGACCGTCGTCGACACGCCCGTCAGCCCGTTCGAGGGCGGCGAGGCGCGATACGACGCCGACATCGCGCTCGTCGTCGCCGACGGCGTGATCCGCTTCCGCGGCTCGTTCGACGAGGCATCCCGACTGCACCCCGACGCGACGGTCATCGACCTGCGCGAGGGCGTGCTGCTGCCCGGGCTCGTCGACACGCACGTGCACTTCCCGCAGCTGCGCTCGATGGCGGGTCTCGGCCTGCCGCTGCTCGACTGGCTCGACCGGTACACCCTCCCCGAGGAGACGCGGTTCGCCGACGACGCCTACGCGCGCGAGGTAGCGCCGCAGTTCCTGACCGCGCTCGCCGCCGCCGGCACGACGAGCGCGCTCGTGTTCGGCTCCCACTTCGCGGGCGCGATGCACGAGTTCTTCGCCGCGGCGTCGGCGTCGGGCCTCCGCATCACGAGCGGGCTCGTCGTCGGCGACCGCATGCTGCTCGACGGGCTGTACACGACACCCGACCGAGCCCGCACCGAGGCGGCCGAGCTCATCGCGGCCTGGCACGGCAACGGCCGACTGCGGTACGCGGTCACGCCGCGGTTCTCGCTGTCGGCGTCGGACGAACTGCTCGCCGCGTGCGGGGACACGTTCGCCTCGCGCGACGACCTCTGGTTCACGTCGCACCTCAACGAGAACCTCGCCGAGGTCGAAACGGTCGCCGGCCTCTTCCCCGACCGTCGCGACTACCTCGACACCTACGACCACCACGGGCTCGTGAACCGTCGCTCGGTCTACGCGCACAGCGTGCACACGTCGGTGCCCGAGCTCGCCCGGATGGCCGAGGTCGGCGCGTCGGTCGCGCACTGCCCGACGTCGAACTCGGCGCTCGGCAGCGGACTGTTCCCGCTTCGGCGGCACCTCGACGCCGGGGTGCGGGTCGCGCTCGGCACCGACGTGGGGGCGGGCAACGGGTTCAGCCTCTTCAAGGACGGGATCCAGGCGTACTTCATGCAGATGCTGCTCGGCCCCGAGGGTGTCCAGCTGACGCCGGCGCACCTGCTCTACCTCGCGACGCTCGCGGGCGCCGAGGCACTCGGGCTCGACGGCGACGGCGGGGTGGGCCATCTCGGGGTCGGCATGCAGTTCGACGCGATCCACGTGCGGCCGGCACCTGGGTCGGCATTCGACATCGTCCTGTCGCGCTCGGCGTCGGCCGGCGACGTCCTCGCCCGCACCTTCGCGCTCGCGACCACCTACGACGTCGCGGCGACCTGGGTCGGCGGCGACCTCGTGCACGCCCGCTCGTCTGCGCTCGGCGACGAAGGCGCCTCGGCGCTGACCGACCCGGTTCCGTTGCACGACTGAGGCACGCCGGGAGGGTGGTACGCGCGGCGCCGGAGTCGACTCGCGACGCGGACGCGCAGGGCTGGCGCGCGTCCGGTCGGGCGGCCTTCGCGGGCAGCATCCCACGACCCGCCCGGCGGGCACGCGTTGGCGGGCCGCCGGGCGAACTGGTAGTGTTGTGTGTTGGCTTCCGTGTGGGTCCCACCCCGCACGAGACGCCGTGGCGGCCCCTCTACCGTTCACGGCACCTCCAGTACCCGCACGAACGAAAGATTCCCACGTGGCAAACATCAAGTCGCAGATCAAGCGCATCCGCACCAACCGCAAGGCCGAAGAGCGCAACAAGGCCGTCAAGAGCGAGCTCAAGACCGTCGTGCGCGCCGCCCGCGAGGCCATCGCCTCGGGCGACAAGGAGAAGGCCACCGCCGCCGTGCGCGTCGCCTCGCGCAAGCTCGACAAGGCCGTGTCGAAGGGTGTCATCCACCAGAACCAGGCCGCGAACCGCAAGTCGGCGATCGCCAAGCAGGCCGCCGCGCTCTGAGTCGCAACTGTTTCGCATGAAGGCCCCGCTCCGGCGGGGCCTTCGTCGTCTCCGGGATGCCTCGGCGCCGGCGCCGTTCGCGTCGGCGCCGTGCAGGGAACGCACGTGCGCTGCGCCGAGCTTCATCGAGAGCGCACTCATCGCCCGCGAATGGGCCACGACTGCACGCTCGAGACACCCGGCGCGGGCCGAGCGACGCGCCACCTCCCACCTGCACCGCCTCCCCCATCGAGAGCGCACCCGTCGCCCGCAAATGGGCTATGACTGCACTCTCGAGACGTCCCACCGGGTCGGAACGGCGCACCACCTCTCCAACGGCGCACCGCCTCCCCCGCGAGAGCGCACTCATCGCCCGCGAATGGGCCACGACTGCACGCTCGAGACACCCGGCGCGGGCCGAGCGATGCGCGCAGGGCGTACGTCAGCGACGGCCGCGGGCCGAGATGACGCCGACGAGACGCTCGAGCGCGAACACGGGGTCGCGCTCGGCACCCTTGACGGCGGCGTCGGTCGCGGCAAGGGTCTCGATCGCGACGCCGAGTCCCTCGTCGGTCCAGCCGGCGAGGTCGCGCCGCGCCCGGTCGACCTGCCACGGAGCCATGCCGAGCGACGACGCGAGCTGGGCGCCGCTGCCGCGCGAGCCCGAGACCTTCGCCATCGTGCGCAGCTTCATCGCGAACGCGGCGACCATGGGCACCGGGTCGGCGCCGCTGTCGAGAGCGTGACGCAGCGCGATGAGCGCCTCACCGTGGCGCCCCGCGATCGCCGCGTCGGCGACGGCGAATGCGTTCGTCTCGACCCGGCCGCCGTAGTAGCGATCGACGACCGCTTCGGTGATGTCGCCGGGCGCATCGGCGATGAGCTGACGGCACGCCGCCGACAACTCACGCAGGTCGTCGCTGAAGGCGCCGACGAGCGCGCGCAACGCGCCGGGAGCCACCTTGCGGCCGGCGGCGCGGAACTCGGCCGCGGCGAAATCCTGCTTCTCGGCGTCCTTCTTGAGCTCGGCGCAGACCACCTCGATGCCGCCGCCAGTGCCCGCTCGGATCGCGTCGAGCAGCTTCTTGCCGCGCACGCCGCTACGGTGCCGCAGTACGAGCGTCGTCGTGTCGTCGGGCTGCTCGAGGTACTCGAGCGCGTCGAGGAGGAAGTCGTCGCTGGCCTTCTCGACCGCGCTCACCCGGATGAGTCGAGGCTCGCCGAAGAGCGAGGGGCTCGCGAGCGTCAGCAGTTCACCTCGTCGGTACCCGTCGGCCTCGAGGTCGCTCACCTCGAGCGCGGGATCTTCGGCGCGCAGGAAATCGCGCAGGAGCCCGATCGCACGCTCCGCGAGCACGTCTTCGCCACCCGAGACGAGCACGATCGGCGCGGGCCGCACGGCGTGCCAGGCGAGCTGCGGGATCGCGACCTTCGTTCGCGCCGCTGCGCCACCGCGTGCTGCCACCCGTGCCTCCGTTTCGTCTTCCAGTCTACGGGCGACCGCCGACGCCGCCGCGACGCTCGCTCCAGACGGCGAAGCCGTCGCCCGTCGCCTCGAGCGCGATCGAGCCCATCTCGTCGGTGCGCAGGGCAGCTGTCGCCGAGTGCTCGAGCAGGTCGAGCGCCCGGTCGGTCGGATGCCCGTAGCCGTTGTCGGCACCGACGCCGATGAGCCCGACGGCCGCATGCAGGCGATCGTAGAGGCGACCGCTCTGGTCGTTCGACCCGTGATGGGCGACCTTGACGAGGTCGACGTCGTCGATGTTCGCCGAGCGCAGCACGCGATCCTGCGCGGTCTCGCCGAGGTCGCCGAGGAAGACGCCGCGGAACCCCGGCGCGGCCAGGTCGATCACGACACTTGCATCGTTGCCCGGCGTCGCCTCGGGCTCGGGCCAGAGCACCTGCCAGCTCGCCGCGCCGAGGGTGCCGTGCATGCCCGCGGTCGCCTCGACCGGCCGAGCCCCCGCGGCCACGAGCGGATCGAGCACCCGTGCCGACCGGTCGCCGTCGAGCGGTCCGTGCACCACGACGTCGGCCCTGCCCGCGAACGCCGGAAACCCGGCGACGTGGTCGGCGTCCCAGTGCGTGAGCACGACGAGATCGAGCCGGTCGACGCCGAACAGGTCGAGGCATCTCGTGAGCGCCGCGGCGTCGGGCCCGGCGTCGATGAGCGCGACGGCATCGCCCGACCGGACGAGCGTCGCATCGCCCTGCCCGACGTCGCACGCGACGACGTCCCAGGCGGTGGGCCGCATCGCACGCGCGACGAGGGGCGAGCCACCGGCCAGACCGACCGATGCGGCGAGCGTCACCACGAGCACCGCGCCGACGCCGACCCGGCGCCGGGTGCCCAGCGGCGGACCGATCACGAGTCGGAGCGCGAGCGCGGTGCTCGCCGCGAGCACCACCGCGCCCGGCGCATCCGCGAGCCAGGCGAGCCGCCCGCCGGGCAGCGTCGCGCCCGTGTGCGCGACGACGGCGATCCACTCGGCCGGCCACCAGGCGACCTGCATGGCCGCGAAGCCGACCGACGGCAGCACGGGCAGCAGCACGCACCCGATGAGCCCGGCGACCGTGCCGACCGGCGCGGCCGGTGCCGCGAGCAGGTTCGCCGGCACCCCGTAGACCGCGATCGCCGGATCGAGCAGCACGAGCACGGGCTGGCACGCGAGCTGGGCCGCGAGCGGCACGCCGAGCACGAATGCGAGCGGCGTCGGCATGACGCGCGCGAGCGCCTTCGAGAGCGGCGCGGCGAGGAGCAGCAGTCCGGCGGTGGCCGCGACCGAGAGCGCGAACCCGTAGTCGCGCGCGTACCAGGGGTCGACGACGAGCAGCACGACGACCGCGAGGGCGAGGGCGGCCACTCCCCCGCCCGGTCGTCCGGCGGCGAGGGCCGCGAGCACGACGACCGCCATGACGGCCGCGCGCACGACGCTCGACTCGGGGGTGACGAGCACGACGAAGGCGCCGAGCGCGACGAGTGCGATGACGACGCGGATGCCTCGCCGGAGGCCGGCCGCCGCGGCCGCCGCGAACGCCGCCGCCGTGATGATGGCGCAGTTCGCCCCGGAGACCGCGGTGAGATGGCTCAGCGAACTCGCCTTCATGTCGTCGTCGAGCCGTGCGTCGACCGCACTCGTGTCGCCGATCGCGAGGCCCGGCACGAGCGCGCCGCCGTCGCCGTCGAGTTGCGCGGCCGTCTCGGCGAAGCGGGTGCGCAGGTCGCCGCTCCAGGCGAGCCACGGCGGCGGCCGTTCGACGGCGACCTCGCCCTCGGCGTGCAGGTCGAAGGCTTCCGGCTCCGCGCTCGGCGAGGGCGCCGCCCGAGCGACGAACGCGAGCCGCGCCCCGAGCTGGAGGTCGGCCGGCACGGCTTCGACGACGCCGCTCACGGGCACCGCACTGGTCGCACGGCCGTCGACCTCGACGAGTCGCCCCTCGAACCGGAGCGATGCCGTGGGCCGCCCCGCATTCGAGTCGGGCTCGGTCGAAGCCGACGATGCGGCAGCGCCCCACATCGTCACCAGTCGGCGTGGCGCGGCGGTGAGCTCGACGACGACCGGCGTCGGCGCGCGATCGTCCGCGGCCGCTGCGAGCGGCGATGCGCTCCGGGCTCCGAGCGCGACCGCGGCGGCCGATGACACGAGGGCGACCGCGGCGACGCACACCAGCACGGTCGCGGCGATCGGATGCCTCGTGACCAGCACGATGACGAGCGCGACCGCCGCGGCGACCCATGCTGCCGCTGCGAGCAGTCCCGCGTCGAGTCCGGCGTCGGGTGCCTGAACGACGAGCCACGCGCCGGCCCAGGCCGCACAGGCCGGAAGTGCGAGCCGCAGGGCCGGCATGTCAGAGCGCCACCAGGTCGACGAGGCCGGAGTAGACGGCATCGCCGATGCCGGCGACGTCGAGCAGTTGGTCGGTGCTCGTGAACGGCCCGTTCGCGTCGCGCCAGTCGACGATGCGTTGCGCGAGAGCCGGCCCGATGCGGGGAAGCGTGTCGAGCTCGGCGACGTCGGCCGTGTTCAGGTGCACCTTGCCGTCACCGGCGCCGCCCGCGGCGCCCCCTGCTCCCCCGGCCGGTGCACCGCCCGCGGCGACCTCGCCGACCTTCGGGACGAACAGCTGCTCGCCGTCGGCGACCGCCCTGGCGAGGTTCACTCCGGCCGGATCCGCGTCGGCGCTGAGTCCGCCCGCCGCCGCGATCGCATCGACGACGCGCGCACCCTCGTCGAGCTCGACGAGTCCCGGCTTCGCGACCGCGCCGAGCACATGCACGAGCACGACGGGCGGGGCGGCCGTCGCGATCGACCCGGCTGAGCCGCCCGAGGCATCCCCACCGCCGGCGGAGCCGTCGAACCCGACCGTGCCCTGGCCGCCGCCGCCCGACGAGGCGAACGACAGCACCGCGGCGACCACGACGGCCGCGATGAACAGCACGACCGCGGCGCCGACGCCCAGCCGTACCCGGGCGGGCGCACGGCGCGCCGAGGGGTCGAGCGCGGCCAACGGATCCGGCGAGTCGTGAGGCGGCATGCCCGCACGCTATGCGGGCGCCGACCGCGCAGCGGCTAACGGAGACACGAGCGTGGAGAGCCCGCAGCATCCCCAGGCTGTCGAGGACGAGTGGTCAGGCGTCTGCGTCGCCCGGCCACTCGCGTCCGAAGCGGGCGAGGTGATGCCAGACGTACTTGACGAGCTGGGGGTCGTAGCCGCCCGACGCACGCGCACGGCCGAGCACGACCGGGGTGAGCACCCCGTCGACGGCGATCGCGCGAGCGACCTCGACGGTGTCCTCGCCCCGGTACTCGGGGTTCGCCTCCACGGCCGCGAGGTCGAGGCGGTAGCCGGGATGCCGCTCGACGACGATCCCGGCCTGCTCGGCGATCCGCAGCGTCGCGTCGTCGTCGAACGACGGGTCGACGACGACGGCTTCGACGTCGGCCGGCACGGAGACTCCGCCGTGCACCTGCGCTTCGATGTAGCGGTTCAGCAGCTCGTCGGGCTCATCGGCATGGAAGTCGTCGATGAGCCCCAGCCGATCGGCGACACCGAAGAGCTCGGGCTGGAATGCGCTGTCTGGATACACGAACGTCGCGCGCCCGATCGCCTCGGGCCGGAGTCGGAGGTAGGCCGAGCCGAACCGGGGTGCCGCTCCGTACGGGTCGTCGGCGAGATTCAGCGCACCGTAGGCCGGTCGCAGCTGCGAGGGGTGCTCGTCGTAGGCACCCCCGAACAGCCGGCTCTCCCAGTGCCAACGGTCGCCGCCCGGCACCGCGGTGAGCCCGCCGTTGCTCGTGCCGGTCACGAACTGCGAGGCGTACCGCCCCTCCTCGAGGATGCGACGGAGCACGGGACGCCCGTGCAGGTCGGACTCGGGATGGAAATGGAGGACGAGTCGTGCTTCGGCGGGCAGGGTACCGCCCGGCTTCGAGCGTTCGGCCACGGCGGTGAGGGCGGCACGCCAGGGGTCGGGGTTCGGATCCATTCGGCCATTCTGGCAGCGACGACCGGTCGCCTTCGGCCTATGACGCGGGCGACGCCGGCGAGCTTCCATGCGCCGGTCGGACTGCTTGACCAGTTCGACAGGCACCTGTCAAACTGACCGACGTGGAAACCACCCTGCATCGCGTGATCGTCTCCGTCGAATCGGCCGAGGCCGCGCTCGCCTTCTATCGGGACCTGCTCGGCCTCACCGTGCATGCGGGCGGCGGCATCACGCGCCTGAGCGACGGAGCCGTCGAGATCCTGCTGCACGAACGCCCGAGCCGGCCGAGTGACCTCGGGATCGCGCTCAGCTTCCGCGTCGACGATCTCGACGCGACCTGCGCGACCTGGCGACGAGCCGGCGGCACCGTGGTCGACCCACCGGCCGAACAGCCGTGGGGCGAACACCTGGCGGTGCTGCGCGACGCCGACGGCCACCTCGTGTGCCTCACGCAGTGAGTACCGCCGAGCCGCCGATGCCCGTGAGGTCGGACTCGCCGGACCCGCCCGAGGTGCTGCTCACCCGGCTCGTCGACCACGTCTTCGCGCTCTCCGGGCGCTTCCTCGCGGTCGGCGACGAGATCACCCGTCCCGAGGAGCTGAGCGCCGCCCGATGGCTCGTGCTCGGCGCACTGCAGGACGGCCCGTCGAGTCCCGCCGAGATCGCGCGCCGACGGGGGCTCACCCGGCAGTCGATCCGTGAGAGCGTGGCGCGCCTGGAGCGGAGCGGGCACCTCGTGCGCACCGCCGGCGACGACAAGCGCACGTTCCTCGTGGAGCTCACGGCGCGCGGACGCGCCGCGCTCGCCCGCATCGAACCGCGGCGTCGTTCGTGGGCCGAGGAGACCGCCGCGAGCGTCGACGCCGCGGAACTGCAGGCGGCCGTCGCGCTCTTGGCGCGCCTCCGAGCGGCCACCGCCGATGAACCCACCACCGACGCCGCGACCGACGGCGCAGTCGCCGATGCGACCGACGCCGCCGACGGATGACCGCCCGCGTCAGCCCCTGGTCGCGATGTTCACGAGCTTCGGCGCGCGAACGATCACGTTGACGATCTCGCTGTCGCCGATCGTGCGCACCACCGCCGCCGACGACCGGGCGAGTTGCTCCAGCTCGTCAGCCGTGATCTTGGGCGACACCTCGAGACGGTCGCGCACCTTGCCGTTGACCTGGACGATCGCGGTGACCTGGTCTTCGACCAAGAGCGCGGGGTCGGCCTTGCGCCACGGCACGAGCGCCACGGTCGGCTCGTAGCCGAGCCGCTGCCACATGTCCTCCGCGGTGTACGGCGCGAACAGGTCGAGGATGATCGCGGTCACCTCGGCCGCCTCGCGCACGGCCGCGTCGCCCGCGCCGGGGCCGGAGTCGATCGCCTTGCGGGTCGCGTTCACGAGCTCCATGAGCCTCGCCACGATCACGTTGAACTTGTAGGCCTCCGCCAGCCCCGGGGCATCCGCGAGCAGTCGGTGGGTCACGCGGCGCAGCGCACGGTCGCCCGTCGACCAGTCGACACCGGGTGCCGACGTGACCTCGCCGGCGATGCGCCACGCGCGCGCCAGGAACTTCGCCGAGCCGACCGGCGAGACGTCCGCCCAGTCGATGTCGTCCTCAGGAGGACCGGCGAACGCGAGCGTGACCCGCAGCGCGTCGGTGCCGTGCGCGGTGAGCTCGGAGGCGAACTCGACGAGGTTGCCCTTCGACTTCGACATCTTCGAGCCGTCCATGAGCACCATGCCCTGGTTGAGCAGCGAGGTGAACGGCTCGGTGAAGCTCAGGTAGCCGAGGTCGAACAGCACCTTCGTGATGAACCGCGAGTACAGCAGGTGCAGGATCGCGTGCTCGACGCCGCCGACGTACTGGTCGACGGGCGCCCACTTCTCGGCCTGGGCCGGGTCGAACGCCTGCGTGTCGTCGTTCGCGTTGAGGTAGCGCAGGTAGTACCACGAGCTGTCGACGAAAGTGTCCATCGTGTCGGAGTCGCGCTTGGCCGGGCCGCCGCAGTTCGGGCAGGCGACGTTCACCCAGTCCTCGGCGGCACCGAGCGGGCTCGAGCCCTTCGGCTTGAGGTCGAGGCCGGCCGCGTCGGGCAGCCGCACCGGCAGCTCCGACTCGGGCACGGGCACCTCGCCGCACTCGGCGCAGTGGATGATCGGGATGGGCGTGCCCCAGAAGCGCTGGCGGGAGATCAGCCAGTCGCGCAGGCGGAAGTTCTTCGCCGCACGACCCGTGCCGCGCTCGTCGAGGATCTCGATGGCGCGACGGATCGCGTTCGACTTCGAGAGCCCGTCGAGCGGGCCCGAGTTGATGAGGCGCCCCTCGCCCGTGAGCGCGACGCCCGTGCCGGCGGGGTCGAGCGGCGGCAGGTCCTCGGGCAGGTAGGGGTCGCCGTTCTCGTCGAGCGGGATGACCGGGATGACGCCGGTGACGGGTGCGTTCGTGTCGACCACGACGCGCACCGGCAGCTCGAAGGCCCGCGCGAAGTCGAGGTCGCGCTGGTCGTGGGCGGGCACGGCCATGATCGCGCCGTGACCGTAGTCGGCCAGCACGTAGTCGCTCGCCCAGATCGGCAGGCGCTCGCCGTTCAGCGGGTTGATCGCGTAGCGCTCGAGGAACACGCCCGTCTTCGGTCGGTCGGTCGCGAGGCGCTCGATGTCGCTCTCGGCGCGCACCGAGTCGAGGTAGTCGTCGAACCGCTGCTGCACCTCGGCCGAGGCACCCTCGGCGAGCTCGGCCGCGAGCGGCGAGTCGACGGCGACGACCATGAACGTCGCACCGTAGAGCGTGTCGGGACGCGTCGTGAACACGGGGATGCGGCCCTCACGGCCCTCGATCTCGAACTCGACGTCGGCGCCGGCCGAACGGCCGATCCAGTTGCGCTGCATCGAGACGACCTTCGACGGCCAGGTGCCCTCGAGCTGGTTGAGGTCGTCGAGCAGGCGGTCGGCGTAGTCGGTGACCCGGAAGTACCACTGGGTCAGGGCCTTCTTCGTGACGACCGCGCCGCAGCGCTCGCAGTGGCCGTCGACGACCTGCTCGTTCGCGAGCACGGTCTGGTCGTTCGGGCACCAGTTGACCTGGCCGGCCTTGCGGTAGGCGATGCCCTTCTCGTAGAGCTTGAGGAACAGCCACTGGTTCCACTTGTAGTACTCGGGGTCGGAGGTGTGCAGCTCCCGCGACCAGTCGAAGCTCGGCGCGTACTGACGGAAGGACGCCTTCTGCTGGGCGATGTTCGCGTAGGTCCACTCGCGCGGGTCGGCGCCGCGCTTGATCGCCGCGTTCTCGGCGGGCAGGCCGAAGGAGTCCCAGCCGATCGGGTGCAGCACGTCGAAGCCCTGGTGGCGCCAGTAGCGCGCGGCGATGTCGCCGAATCCGAACGCCTCGGCGTGACCCATGTGCAGGTCGCCCGAGGGGTACGGGAACATGTCGAGCACGTACTTGCGCGGACGCGTGTCGCCCGCCGCTCCGGCGCGGAAGGGCTCGAGCTCGTCCCACACGGGAAGCCACTTCGCCTGGATGGCGGCGAAGTCGTACGCGCCGGACTCGGCGTTCGCGGGGTCGTGATCGTGTGCCACGTGACTCTCAATCGTGTGTCGCTCGGCGGGCTCGGCCCGCTCGTCCTCCGGGCGCGCCGGATCGCGGCGCACTCGGGTATCAAGACTAGTCAATCCAGGCGGGTGGATGCCTCGCCGAGGGCTGCGAGCAGGGCACGGGCCTTGACCCGGGTCTCCTCGATCTCCTCCTCGGCGACCGAGAGTGCCGTGATGCCGCCGCCCGTGCCGATCGAGGCGCCGCTCGGCGCGATCACGATCGAGCGGATCACCATCGCCAGGTCGGCTCCGCCGTCGACCCCGAGGTAGCCGAAGGCGCCCGAGTAGACGCCGCGCGGCCCCCGCTCGAGATCGTGCAGGATCGCCATGGCGCTGCGCTTGGGCGCCCCGGTCATCGAGCCCGCCGGGAACGCGGCACGCACGACGTCGAGCGCGCTCACGGGTGGCGCGATGCGCGCCCGCACGGTCGAGACGAGCTGGTGCACGTGCGGGTACTCCTCGACCTCGAGCAGGCCCTCGACGCTCACACTGCCGAGCTCGGCGATGCGACCGAGGTCGTTGCGCATGAGGTCGACGATCATGAGGTTCTCGGCGCGCTCCTTGTCGCTCGCGAGGAGCTCGGCGCGGAGCGCGGCATCCCGCACCGGGTCGGCGTCGCGCGGCCGGGTGCCCTTCATCGGCTTCGTCGAGACGAGCCCCGACGGCTCGATGTGCAGGAACTGCTCGGGCGAGGCGCTGCACAGGGCGAACCCCCCGAAGCGCAGGTACCCGCCGTGGTGGCTCGGGCTCGAAGCGCGGAGCGCCAGGTAGGTCCCAGCCGGGTCGGGGTGCACGTCGAGGTCGACGCGGTTCGTGAGGCACAGCTGGTACGCGTCACCGCGCGTGATCGCCGCCTGGCATTCGCCGATGAGCCGGGCATAGGTCGTCGCATCGTGGCGCCAGTGCGCCACCGGGGCGGCACCCTGGGTCGCGGCTGCCGGCGTCGGTGCAGGATGCCGCGCGCCGGCGCCCCCATCGGCCATGGGTGCATTCGCAGCGGACGACGTGAGCTCCGCGGCGAGTTCGTCGGCCCACGCGTCGGCGTCGTCGGACTCGATCCAGACGAGCCTCGTGCGCCGTGCGCCGTGGTCGAAGGCGATCACCCGGTCGAGGAACACGAACGCGGCGTCGGGCGTCTCCGCGTCGGCGATCGGGACTCCCGCGAGCCCTGCGCCGAGCTCGTAGCCGAACCAGCCGAACCAGCCGAGCGGCGCCGGTGCCGTCTCGCCCGCCGCGAGGGCGACCTGCGGCAGTGCGAGGGTGTCGGCGAGTCGTTCGAAGACGCCGCCGCGATGCACGACCGGTGCGTCGTCGTCGGCCTCGCCGACCGGCCGCCGCACCGTGACCGTTCCGCTCGCGAGGTCTGCCGTGACGACCGGGCTGCCCGCATGGGCGGCGCCGAGCACGCTCACCCCGGTCGCCCCTTCGTCACCGCCGTCGAGCCACACGACGTGATCGCGCTGCGCGAAGCGTTCGGCGAAGACGACGCGGGGTTCGCACCACGACGGCAGATCGCGCGAACGCAGTCGAGGGGGCATCCCCACAGCCTACGGGGCGGCGTGCGCCGCCGACGGTGCGCGGTCCGCCTCCGTGAGTCGGCCGTCCGCGATCGAGACGACCCGGTCGACGAGCGCCGGATCGACGGGCGTGTGCGAGATGACCACCACCGTGCGGTCGTCGCCCGCGGCGCCCAGCAGATCGGCGAGCAGCGCGTCGGCCTGCTCGCGATCGACGTTCGCGGTCGGCTCGTCGAGCACGAGCACCGGAAAGCCGGCGAGCATCGCCCGGGCGAGCGCGATGCGCTGCGCCTGACCGCCGGACACGAGTGCACCGCGCTCGCCGACCTCCGCGTCGAGACCACCGCGCTCGGCGAGCCAGTCGCCGAGGCCGACCCGCTCGAGCACGTCGACGAGCTCGTCGTCGCTCGCCGTGTCGCGGGCGAAGAGCAGGTTCTGGCGCACGTCCTCGTCGAAGAGCCACGGCGACTGCTCGACGAGCCCGACGAGCCGCCGCACCGCGGCTGGATCGAGCCGGTCTGCATCGATTCCGTCGACGAGGTATTCGCCGCCGGTCACGGCCAGGAAGCGCACGAGCACGTGGGCGAGCGTCGTCTTGCCCGCCCCCGACGGACCGCGCACGAGCACGCGCTCCCCCGGCCCGAGGTCGAGGTCGATGCCCGACAGCGCGGCGCCGCGCGCGCCGGGCCACGCGGCCGAGGCGGCGACGAGCGTGAGTCGCGGCGGCCGACCGGCCCGTGGTGCAGCCGCCGGTGCGGCGGGTGCGACCGGGATCTCTGCGGGTGTCTCGCCGGGCACCGCCTCGGCGACCCGCTCGGCGCTCACGCCGGCCAGGCGCCAGGCCGTCATCGCGGGCGGCAGCGCGGCGGCGACCTCGGCGATCGCGAGGGGCACGAGGCAGAGCATCGCGAACGTCGGTCCGTCGATGCGGCCGTCGGCGAGCAGCGGCTGCCCGGCCAGCAGGCTCGCCGCGACCGCGAACCCGCCGATCGCCGTCATGAGCGCCGCGGCCGCACCCGCCGCGGAGGCGTTGGCGCGTGCGTGCCGGGCGAGGCGGTCGCCGAGCGCCTCGATACGACGGCGACTGGCCGCGGCCGCGTCGAAGGCGACGAGCGTCTCGAGCGACTGCGCATGCTCGACGACGGCGGCCTGCAGCTCGCCGCGGAGCGGTGCGAGACGCCGCTCCGCCCGCGACGCCACCGCATGCTGCACCACGAGCGACGCACCGACGCCGATCACGAGGCAGCCCGCGACGGCGGCTGCCGAGGCGGGCGACACGAGCGCGACGCCCACCACGGCCCCCGCGAGCACGACGAGCGCGCTCACCACGGGCTGCACGACCCGCAGCGACACGTTCTGCAGTTCGTCCACGTCGCCGGTGAACCGCGCGAGCAGTTCGCCGTGCCGGAGGTCGGCGACGCCGTCGGGCGCGACGGGCAGCATCCGTTCGAACACGCCCGTGCGGATGGCTGCGAGTTGTCGGAAGGCGGCGTCGTGCCCGGTCAGCCGTTCGAGGTAGCGGAAGACGGCGCGGCCGAGCGCGAACGCGCGCACGCCCACGATCGCGAGCGACAGGTAGAGCACGGGCGGCTGCTCCGCCGCGCGGGCGATGAGCCAGGCCGAACATGCCAGCAGCGCGACGGTCGAGCCGCCCGAGGCGACGCCGAAGAGGACCGCCGGCAGCAGCCGGCCGATCGGCGGGATGCTCGTGCGGAGCACGGCTCGGGTGCGAGTGGTGCGTTCAGACACGGGCCGCCTCCTGGGAGATGACGAGGTCAGCCGCGGCCACGAGGTCGGGGCGATGGGTCGCGACGAGGACCGTGCGTCCGTCGGCGGCGAGCCGGCCGAGCCCGTGGGCGAGTTCGGCCTCCCGGCTCGGGTCCTGGGCGGAGGTGGGCTCGTCGAGGAGGAGCAGCGGGAGGTCGCGCGCGAGCAGGCGGTGCACCGCGCGCGCGATCGCCACGCGCTGTGCCTGACCGCCGCTCAGGCCGCTGCCGCCGGGGCCGACCTCGCGGCCAGCGGGCACGTCGACGCCGGCGAGACGCAACGCCTCGTCGAGGAGCGATTCGTCCGCGGTCTCGTCGCCGAGGCGCACGTTCGACCCGACCGTTCCCGCGAGCAGCACCGGGGTCTGGCCGGCCCAGGCGATCCGCTCGCCACCGGCCGCCAGCCGACGGCCGTCGAGCGTGATCGAGCCCGAGCAGGGGGCGAACCCGAGCAGCGCGGCGAACAGCGTCGACTTTCCGCTGCCGCTCGGGCCGACCACAGCCGCCACGGCGCCGGCGGGCACTGAAACCGTCAGGTCGTCGACCACGACGCGCTCACCGCGGCGCACCGTGAGGCCGACGAGCTCGAGCCCGCGGCCGGTGGCGCTCGCGCCGCCTGCGGTGCCCGCGCCGGTCACCCTCTCCGGGCCGACCGAATCGTCGCCGAGTTCGGCGCGGGGCATGGCCACGTCGGCGACGTGGGTCGCCGCATCCGCGCCCTCGACCGCCTCGAGCAGCGCGAACGCGTCGCCCGCCGCGGTCACCCCCGCCGCCGAGGCGTGGAAGGCCGCGCCGACGTTGCGCAGCGGCAGGAAGACCTCGGGTGCGAGCACGAGCACGAACAGGCCCGCGCCGAGCAGCATGTCGGCCGAGACGAGCCGCAGGCCGATCGCGACCGCGACGAGGGCCACCGACAGGCTCGCGGCGAGCTCGAGGGTGAAGCCCGAGAGGAACGTCACCCGCAGCACCTTCATGGTGTGGCGACGGTACCCGTCGGTGACCGTCCGGATGCGGCCGACCTGCCGTTCGGCGCGGCCGTAGAGCAGCAGGGTCGAGAGGCCGCCGACGACCTCGAGGAACCCGCGCGACAGGGCCGACAGGCTCTCCCACTGGCGCTGCTGCACGCTCTGCGTCGCCATGCCGATGAGGGCCATGAACACCGGCGTGAGCGGCAGCACGATCACGAGGATGAGACCGGACAGCGGGTCCGCGATCCAGGCTGCGACGATGAGGGCGGGCGTCGCCACCACGGTCAGCACGAGCTGCGGGAGATACCGGCCGAAGTAGTCGTCGAGGGCGTCGAGCCCGGGCCCGAGGAGCGTCGCGATCCGCGCCGTCGGGAAGCCCGCGACACCGCTCGGCCGGCGCTCGAGCGCCGCGAGGAGTTCCGCCCGCAACTCGCCCTTCACGCGCATCGCGCCGCTCGACCCCACGAGCTCCCAGCCCCAGGCACCCAGCGCCCGGGCGCCGGCACCGCCGACGAGCAGCGCGACGAGGGGTGCGGCGTCGGCCATCGGCATCCCGTCGATCAGGCCGGTGACGAGCCCCGCGATCGCCCACGCGACCGCGATGATCGCCGCCGCCTGCACGACGGCGAGCACACCGCCCGCGACGAGGAAGCCGCGGGCCGCGCGCGAGCGCCTGACGAGTCTGGGATCGAGCGGTTTCACGAGGTTCCCCGATCAGTGAGCGGCGGCCTCGACGTGCGCGCGGCTCACCCGCTTGCGGAAGATCCAGTACGTCCAGGCCTGGTAGGCGAGCACGAGCGGGAGGAAGATCAGCGCGACCCAGCTCATGACCGTGAGCGTGTACGGCGTCGAGGAGGCGTTCTCGATCGTGAGGCTGTTCGCCGGATCGTTCGAGGCCGGCATCACGTCGGGGAAGAGCGAGGCGAACAGGGCGAGCACGGCGGTCGCGACCGTGATCGCGAGCAGGGTGAACGCCACGCCCTCCGCGCCGCGGAGGTTCGCGAACCACCCGCCGATGAGTGCGACGGCCGCGATCCCGGCGAGGATCCAGAACCAGGTGGTGCCGAACGCGAGCCCGGTCCACAGCAGGAACACCGCTGCGACCACGATCGTGATGAGACCCGACCGCGTCGCGAGTCTCCGGGCCCGCGCCCGGAGCTCTCCCTCGGTCTTGAGCGAGGCGAACACGACGCCGTGGGTGAAGAACAGCAGGAGCGTCGTGAGTCCGCCGAGGAGCGCGTAGGGGTTGAGCAGGTCGAACAGCGTGCCCGTGTAGTTGTGGCCGGCGTCGAGCGGCACGCCCTGCACGATGTTCGCGAACGCGACGCCCCACAGGAGCGCCGGCACGGCCGACCCGACCACGATCATGCCGTCGAACCACGCCTTCCATTTCGACTCGGGCCGCTGGTGGCGGTATTCGAACGAGACGCCGCGCGCGATGAGTGCGAGCAGGATGAGCAGGAGCGCGAGGTAGAACCCCGAGAACAGCGTCGCGTACCACTCGGGGAAGGCGGCGAACAGGGATGCCCCTGCGACTATGACCCACGTCTCGTTGAGGTCCCACACCGGGCCGATGGTGTTGATGAGCACGCGGCGGTCGGTGTCGTCCCTGCCGAGGAACGGCAGCGACATGCCGACGCCGAAGTCGAACCCGTCGAGCACGAAGTAGCCGACGAAGAGGAATGCGACGATCCAGAACCAGAGCGTAGAGAGATCCATGTCCGTCTCCTAGTAGACCGTGGTGGCGGGCTCGACACGGCCCGATTCGGGGTCGGGCTCGCCGATCTCGGGCGGGCCCTTCTTGATGGCGCGGATCACGAGCCGGACCTCGACGACCGCGAGCGCGCCGTAGACGAGGGTGAACGCGACGAGCGAGATGAGCACGTCGAGGCCCGTGACGTTGGGAGAGACCGCCGACTCGGTGGGCAGCAGGCTGAACACGATCCAGGGCTGTCGGCCCATCTCGGTGAAGATCCAGCCGACGATCATCGCGGCGAGCGACAACGGGAAGCTCCAGATCGCGATCGTCCAGATCCACCGCTGCCGGGGCATCCGGCCCTTGCGGGTGAGCCAGAGGCCGGCGACGGCGACGAGCACGTGCAGCATGCCGAGCCCGATCATCCAGCGGAACGCCCAGTAGGTGATCCAGATGATGGGCGCGTAGTCGCCCGGGCCGTAGAGCGCCTGGTAGTCGGCCTGGAGGTCGTTGATGCCCTCGACGCAGCCGTCGAAGCTGTGCGTCGAGAGGAACGACAGCAGGTAGGGCACGCGGATCGAGAACAGCTCGCTCGTGCCGTCGGGGGTGCCGAGGGTGAACAGCGAGAAGGAGGCGTCGGCGCCGCAGACGGTGTCGTACGTGGCTTCGGCCGCCGCCATCTTCATCGGCTGGGTCGCGACCATCGCGAGGCTCAGCTGGTCGCCGAACAGGGTCGTGAGGATGCCGGAACCGACCATGAGCCAGAGGCCGAACTTGAGCGCGGGACGCATCGAGTCGAGGTGCTGGTTGCGGGCGAGGTGCCAGGCGCTCGCGCTGATGATCAGGCCGGCGGCGACCATGAAGCTCGCGGCGATCGTGTGCGGGAACGCCGCGAGGGCGACCGGGTTCGTGAGCAGCGCCCAGATGTCGACGAGCTCGGCTCGCCCCTTCTCGGCGTTCATCTCGAACCCGACCGGGTTCTGCATGAACGCGTTCGCGGCGATGATGAAGTACGCGGAGACGATCGTACCGACGGCGGTGCACCAGATCGTCGCGAGGTGGATGCCCCGTGGCAGCTTGTCCCACCCGAAGATCCAGAGGCCGATGAACGTCGCCTCGAAGAAGAACGCGAGCAGCCCCTCGAGCGCGAGCGGCGCACCGAAGACGTCGCCGACGAACCGCGAGTACTCCGACCAGTTCATGCCGAACTGGAACTCCTGCACGATGCCGGTGACGACGCCCATCGCGAAGTTGATGAGGAAGATCGAGCCGAAGAACCTCGTGACCTGCAGGTACTGGGTCTTGCCCGTTCGGAACCACGCGGTCTGGAAGATCGCGACGGTCGTCGCGAGCCCGATCGTGATCGGCACGAACAGGAAGTGATAGACGGTCGTCAACCCGAACTGCCATCGGGCGAGCAGCAACGGGTCGAGCAGCTCGTTCACGGATGCCCCTTTCGCGGACTCCGAACGTCGCGAGGACGTTCTTCTACACAGCGTAAAACTCTGCTTCTACACAGCGTAGAACAAATGCGGAATCGGCGGTACTCTGGATGTATGGCGAGTCTCGGAGATCTCGAGCGCTCCGTGATGGAGCTGCTCTGGTCGAGCGACGACGCGCGCACGGCGAACGAGCTGCGCGACGCGCTCGCACTGCAGAGCGGCGACGAGGGCCGCATGGTCGCGACCACCACCGTGCTGACCGTGCTCTCCCGGCTCGAGCGCAAGGGCTTCGTGACCCGAACCCGCGAACGTCGTCCGCACCGGTACCAGGCGCTGCTCTCGCGTGAGGAGCACACCGCCGAGCTCATGCACGAGGTGCTCGATCGCGCGAGCGACCGCGACGCCGCGCTCGCGCGGTTCGTGGGCACGGTGAGCGACGGCGAGGCGGCCACCCTCCGCCGACTGCTCGACGAGCTCGTGCGCCGCTGACGATGCTCGTCGTCGCCGCGGTGCTCGGCGTCCTCGCCTTCGCACTGGCGTGGCCGGTGCCGGTCGCACTCTCCCGCGCGGCCTGGCCGGCCCGCTCCCCCGCGGTCGCACTCGTGCTGTGGCAGGCCATCGCCGTCTCCGGCGGGCTCTCGATGATCGGCTGCCTGCTCATCTACGGCGCGGCGCCCGCCGGTTCGCTGATCGGCGCGTGGAACGCGCTCGTGCCGGTGCTCTTCACCGGCCCCATCCCGCCCGAGTTCGATGTGCTCGAGCTCGCGGCGATCGTGCTCGCCGCGGGCCTCGCCCTGCACCTCGCGCTGAACCTCGCCCTCACCGCGGTGCGGGCCGAGCGCGAGCGTCGGCGCCAGCATCAGCTCATCGCGCTGCTCGGCGATCCCATGCCCGGGCAGCCGAGCACGCGCGTGCTCGCGCATCCGACGCCGCTCGCGTATTGCGTACCGGGCATCCGTACCGCGACGGTGCTCACCGACGGGCTCGTCGACGCCCTGAGTCCCGCCGAGCTCGCGGCGGTCATCGCGCACGAGCGGGCGCACCTCGACCAGCTGCACCACCTGGTGCTGCTCGCGTTCCGCGCCTGGCACAGCGCCCTGCCGTGGTTCCCGATCGCGAACCGCTCGGAGCGGTCCGTCATCCTGCTCGCCGAGATGCTCGCCGATGACCGCGCACGGCGGGTGGCCGGCGACGACGCCCTGCGCGGCGCGATGCTCGTCGTCGGCGCCGACGCCGGCCCAGCCGGGCTCGGCGACGACGGCGTGATCGCCGACGCCGACATGCTCGAGGCCAGGCTCGCCCGGCTCGACGGCGGATTCGGCGGCGGGCCCGCGCGCGGGCTCGTGCTCGCGGCCTCCGTCGCGCTGGTCACGATCCCCCTACTGGGGTACGCCCTCGTCCTCACGGATGCGACTCCGGTCTGACGCGCACACAGCTGGCGCTCGATACGCTCGAACGATGAACGAGATCCTCGACTGGATCCTGAACACGGTCCAATCGGTCGACCCGATCGTGAGGACGCTCCTCGCGGGTGTCGGCGTCATGCTCGAGACGAGCGTGCTCATCGGACTCGTCGTACCCGGCGACACGATCGTGCTCGTCGCGGCGACCGGCATCGAAGATCTGACCCAGTACTTCGCGCTCGCGATCGCCGTCATCATCGGCGCACTCATCGGCGAGAGCATCGGCTTCGGTGTGGGCCATTGGTTCGGCCCGCACCTGCAGCACTCGCGCCTCGGCCGGAAGATCGGCGAGGACCATTGGCACCGCGCCCAGCGCTACCTCGATCGTCGTGGCGGCCCCGCGATCTTCATCTCGCGGTTCCTGCCGGTACTGCACTCGCTCATCCCGCTGACCGTCGGCATGAGCACGATGCGCTATCGCAAGTTCATCGCGTGGACGCTCCCAGCCTGCGTCCTCTGGTCGTTCGCCTACGTCACGGTGGGGTGGCTCGCCGCCGGCAGCTATCGCGAGCTCAGTCGTGAGTTGCACTGGGCCGGCTACCTGTTCGTCGGCGTGATCGTCGTGTTCCTGCTCATCGTGTTGCTCGCGAAGAAGCTCATCGTGCGCTCGGAGGCGAAGCACATGGCCGGCGCCGGCGCCGCAGCCGCCGATGGCCCGGCCGCCGACGCGGTCGCCGGCGGGTCCACCGCCGTCGCGTCGAGCGGCAGCGACGACGAGGGGTCGGATGCCGCGGCATCCGACCCCTCGCACCACGACGTCGAGCGTTGAGTCACTCGACGACCGGGTTCAGAACAGCTTCTGCTCGGCGAGCCAGTCGCTCGCGATCTGCTCCGCCGACTCCTGGTCGTCGACGCTCTTCGCATTGAGTGCGACGAGCTCCTCGGCGGTCAGCGCCGCGCTCACGGTGTTGATGACCTCGGCCGCCTTGTCGTCGACCTTCTTGCTCACGACGGGCACGACGTTCGAGGCGAGGAACAGCCCCTTCGGGTCATCGAGCGTGACGAGATCGCTCGTCGCGATCGCCGGGTTCGCACTGAAGATGTTGACGATCTGCACATCGCCGTCCTCCAGGGCCTTGATCGTGAGCGGGCCGCCCGAGTCCTCGATCGGCGTGAACGCCACGTCGACGCCGTAGACCGACTTCAGCCCATCGGGTCCGTAGGGGCGGGTCGCGAGCTCGGAATTGCCGCCGAGCGTGAGCGGCGTCGTCACCTTCGCGAGGTCTTCGAGGCTCGTGACGCCGTTCTGCTCGGAGAACTCCTTGGTGACGTTGTACGAGTCCTGGTCGGTCGCGGACGACTGGTCGAGCACGCGGAGCCCGTCGGGCAGCGACGTCTCGAGCTCGGCGTAGACGTCGTCGGCGGTCGTCGCCTTCGTGTCGGGCACGTAGTACTGGAGCAGGTTGCCGGTGTACTCGGGGAAGACGTCGATCGCCCCGCTCTCGATGTCGGGGATGTAGACCTCGCGCTGCCCGATGCGGAAGTCGCGCTGCACCGTGAAGCCGTTGGCCTCGAGCGCCTGTGCGTAGAGCTCGGCGATGATCTCGTTCGAGTAGTAGTCCTGCGAACCGACGACGAGCGTCTCACCGCTCGCCGCGGTCTCCGAGCCGCTGTCGAGCGGATCACCCGATGCACACCCTGCCAGGGCCACTGTCGCCCCGACCGCGACCGCCGCGAGCGCGACGAGCCGGCCTTTTCCTGCTGTGATCATGATCGATTCCCTTCGTGGACGGGTTGCCCCGTGGTCACTCGCGACCGGGTCGGTCGCGAGCGAGGCTGCGTGGTGCGGGTCGCCCGCACGCCGGCGGGCACGGCGACCCGCTGGACGATCGCGAAGCACCCGTCGATGACGAGCGCGAGGAGGATGACGAGGATCGAGCCGCCGAGCATCTCGGCGTAGTCACGCGTCTTGAGGCCCGCGAAGATGAAGCGCCCGAGCCCGAAGTCGGCGATGTACGCGGCGAGCGTCGCCGTCGCGACGATCTGCAGCATGCCCGATCGGATGCCGCCGACGATGAGCGGCAGCCCGAGCGGGAGCTCGACGCGGCCGACGACCTGCCGCTCCGCCATGCCGACGGCGCGCGCGGCGTCGATCGTGCGACGGTCGACCGACTCGAACCCGGCGTACGTCCCCGCGAGCAAGGGCGGGATCGCGAGCACGACGAGCGCGAGGATCGGGGCGGAGAGGCCGATGCCGAGCCACGTGCCGAAGAGGGTCAGCAAGCCGAGCGTCGGCAGCGCGCGCAGTCCGCCCGACGTCATGATCACGAACTGCTTGCCGCGCCCCGAATGGCCGATGAAGGCGCCGAGCGGCAGGGCGATGAGCGCTGTGATCACGAGCACCACGACGGAGATGAGCAGGTGCTGCCCGAGCCGGACGGGGATGCCGCCCGGGCCCGACCAGTTCGCGGGATCGACGAGCCAGGCGAACGCCTCGACGAACAGGTTCATGCGACCACGTCCGGTTCGTCGACGAGCACCGATTGCCCTCGGCCGCTCCCGGCCCCGCCGCGCCGCGTCCACGGAAGCAGCAGCCGCCCGCCGAGCACCGCGAGCGCGTCGAGCACGAGTGCGACGACGATGGTCATGACGATGCCGGTCACGATCTCGGCCTGGATGCCGCGCTGGAAGCCGTCGGTGAAGAGGCTGCCGAGGCTCTGGACGCCGATCACCGCGCCGACCGTCGCCAGGCTCACCGTGCTGACGATCACGACGCGCAGGCCCGAGAGCAGCACCGGCCCGGCGAGCGGGAGCTCGACGCCCCAGAATCGGCGCCCGGCCGAGTACCCGAGCGCCGTGGCCGACTGCCGGATGTCGGGATCGACCGCGTCGAACGCATCCGCCGCGGTGCGCACGATGACGGCGATGCCGTAGAGCGTGAGCGCGATGATCAGATTGAACGGTGACCGCAGACCGAGCCCGGTGAGCGCGGGAAGCGCGATGAACAGGGCGAGCGACGGAATCGCGTACAGCAACCCGCACAGCGAGAGCAGCACACCGCGCGACCACCGGTAGCGGTGCGCCGCCCAGCCGATCGGAACGGAGATCACGAAGCTCAGTATGATCGCGGGCACCGACAAAGCCAGGTGCACGAGCGTCAGCTCCCAGACCAGGTCGAGGTTCGACCAGAGCCACTTCACGAGGCGAGCACTCCCGCCGCCCGCCCGTCGTCGTCGACGACGACGCGCCGGCCGTCGACCTCGGTCACGTGCAGTCGCCGCTTGCCTCGGTCGGCCCCGACGAAGTCGGCGACGAACTCGTCGGCCGGGCGCGCGAGGATCTCGGCGGGCGACGCCGCCTGCGAGATCCGGCCACCCTGCTGCATGATCACAACCTGGTCGCCGAGCAGGAAGGCCTCGTCGATGTCGTGGGTCACGAACACCACCGTCTTGCCGAGCTCGCCCTGCAGGCGCAACAGTTCCTGCTGGAGCTCCGACCGCACGATCGGGTCGACCGCGCCGAACGGCTCGTCCATGAGCAGGATGTTCGGGTCGACCGCGAGGCCCCGCGCGACGCCCACGCGCTGCTGCTGGCCGCCCGACAGCTGGCTCGGGTACTTGTCGGCGAGCGACCGGTCGAGGCCGACGGTGTCGAGGAGCTCGAGCGCCCTGGCGTGCGCCTCGCGCCTGCGCACGCCGCGCAGGAGCGGCACCGTCGCCACGTTGTCGATGACCTTGCGGTGCGGCAGCAGTCCCGAGTTCTGCATGACGTAGCCGATGCTGCGGCGGAGCGCGACGGGCTCGACGGTCGCCACGTCCGTGCCGTCGATGAGCACCTGCCCGCCGGTGGGATCGACCATGCGGTTGATCATGCGCAGGAGCGTCGTCTTGCCCGACCCCGACGACCCCACGAACACGGTCGTCTTCCGCGGCGGGATGACGATGTCCACCCCCGAGACGGCGAGCGTGCCGTCGGGGAAGCGCTTGGACACGCCGCGGAACTCGATCATGCTGGCTCAATCCCGTCGTCGGCGGTCGCTGCGAGGTGCAGCTCCAAGCCAAACACCGATCGCGCCGCGAGCGCAACGGGTGGCCCCGCGAGTCGTCAGGCGGCTGACGACGCCGCGAGCGCGCTGCCGAGGTGCTCGGCGAGGTAGTCGTGCACGAGCCGCTTCGCCTCCGCGAGGTAGCGCTCGTCGCCGCCGGCCGCGCGCTCGTAGGCGCGGCTGATGAGCGCGTCGCCGATCTCCATCGCGACGCCGAGCCGGAACCGCAGCTCGGCCTGGTCGCCCTCGCTGCCGAACTCGGCCTCGATGAGTCGGGCCATGCGATGCGCGAACTCGGGCTCGACATCGCCCTCGGCGAGTTCGCGCTGCGCGGCGTGCACGACGCTGAACCCGGGCTCCCCCGCGTACATCTTCGCGCTCACGTCGAGCGCGACGTCGACGACGGTCCACCACGAGTCGAGCTCGGTGCCGGCCATCTCGTCGGCGACGCGCTCGCGGTAGCGGTGCACCGACCGCTCGCGCAGCGCGTAGAGCACCGCGACGCGGTCGGGGAAGTAGCGGTAGACGGTTCCGATCGACGCGCCGGCGCGCTCGGCGACCATCTGGGTCGTCAGCCGCTCGAACCCCGATTCGTCGACGATCTCGGCGGCGGCGTCGAGCAGCGCGTCGAGACGCTGGCTGGAACGACGCTGCGTCGGCTCGGTGCGAACCGAGCGCCTCCGGCTCGGATCGGCCCCGAGGATCAGGTCGATGTTCGGCACGGAACCTCCTCAGTTGCTCGGTCCACTCTACCGGGCGTCGAACACCCGGCGTGCACCCGTCGTTTCGCGACGTGTCCCCCGTGCATGACAGACTGAGTGGATGCCGGCGAGCTCCCCCACCCCGCCCGGTTCTCGAGAGCGTCAGGTCCGGCATCGCGCCGCGCGCGTCGAGGACTGGTTCCACGACGTCCGCTCACGCGGCGCACGTCGTCGTGGGCACGTGCCGACCGTCGTGCCGTACACCGGCTACGGATCGACCGAGTGGGTCCGCGTGTTCTGCCGGGTGCTGCTGTCGAAGCCCGTCGCCGCCGACGAGAAGTCCAAGCGCCGGCGCAAGCGCGGCGAGCAGGGCATCCGCGGCTGGCGGAGCTTCACGAGCGTGCCGGTGGGCGACGTCCCGGTACTCATCGAGGTCGGCGGCCAGACGATCGAGGTGCTCGCCGACCGGGGCGGCGTCGTCGACACGACCGTGCCGGTCTCGCTCGCACCCGGTTGGCACCGTGCGACGCTCAGCACCGAGGGGGCCGAGCCCGTCGAGGCCCCGATCCGCATCGTCGGACCCGACGTCGACTTCGGCATCATCAGCGACGTCGACGACACGGTCATGGTGACCGCGCTCCCCCGCCCGCTCGTCGCCGCGTGGAACACGTTCGTGCTCGACGAGCACGCCCGCATCCCCACGCCCGGCATGGCGGTGCTGTTCGAGCGACTCGCCCGGTCGCATCCCGGATCGCCCGTGATCTACCTGTCGACGGGCGCGTGGAACGTCGCACCGACGCTCACCCGGTTCCTCTCGCGCAACCTCTTCCCCGCGGGCCCGCTCCTCCTGACCGACTGGGGGCCCACGCACGACCGCTGGTTCCGCAGCGGCCGCGAGCACAAGGAGGAGAACCTCCGGCGTCTCGCCGAGGAGTTCCCCAACGTGCGCTGGCTGCTCATCGGCGACGACGGCCAGCACGACGAGGACCTCTACGCCCGGTTCGCGGCGGAGCATCCCGAGCGCGTCGCCGCGATCGCGATCCGCCGGCTGTCGACGGGCGAGGCCGTGCTCGCGGGCGGTCGCACGAAGGCCGAGGAGCACGGCACCGACGTGCCGTGGGTCTCAGCGAGCGACGGGTCGACGATCGCCGACGGGCTCGCCGAGGTCGGCGTCGTCTGACGAGCCGTCGACCGCAGCCGGAAGGCTACCGTGCGATCGCGCGATCGCGCGAGCGGCGGAACGACGCGAGCCCGCGGTTGACCTGCCGCGCCCAGAACGGCCCCCGGTAGATGAACGCCGAGTACCCCTGGACGAGGTTCGCGCCCGCATCCAGCCTGTCCTGCACGTCGGCCGCGGTCTCGACGCCGCCGACCGAGATCACGCAGAGCGCGTCGGGCACGTTGCGGCGTACGAGACGCAGCACCTCGAGCGACCGCTCCGCGAGCGGCGCGCCCGACAGGCCGCCCGCACCGATGGCCTCGACCCGGGATGCGTCCGTGCGGAGTCCCTCGCGCGAGATCGTCGTGTTGGTCGCGATGATCCCGTCGAGCTTCAGCCGCACGACGAGCTCGCAGATGCGCTCGATCTCGGCGTCGGCGAGATCAGGGGCGATCTTCACGAGCAGCGGCGTCGTTCCGCACGCCTCGCGCACCGCCTCGAGGAGCGGTGCGAGGGCGTCGAGCTCCTGCAGGCCGCGGAGACCCGGCGTGTTCGGCGAGCTCACGTTGACGACGAGATAGTCGGCGTACGGGGCCAGCAGCTTCGCGCTGCGCACGTAGTCGCCCACCGCGTCTTCGACCGCGGTGACCCGGCTCTTGCCGATGTTGACGCCGAGCACGGGTCGGTGCGTGCGACGCGACAGCCGGGAGAGACGCCCGGCCGCGGCATCCGCCCCGCCGTTGTTGAAGCCCATGCGGTTGACGAGCGCGCGATCCTCGACGAGCCGGAACAGCCGCGGCCGTTCGTTGCCGGGCTGCGCGATCGCGGTGATCGTGCCGACCTCGACGTGGCCGAAGCCCAGGTTTCCGAGGCCGAGCACCGCACGGGCGTCCTTGTCGAAGCCCGCGGCCACACCGAACGGCGACGGGAATCGCAGGCCGAGCGCCTCCACGGCGAGCGACGGGTCGGGCGCGGTGAAGCGTTCGACGAGCCGGCCGAAGCCGAGCGTCGGGAGCGCGCGGATCACCCGGAAGGCCAGGTGGTGCGCGTCCTCGGGGTCGAGCTTCGTCAGGAAGAGGGAGAAGAGGAGTCGATACATGCCGGACTCAGGCTACCGGTCGCGCGGCCCGAGCCGTCACTCGACGGGCCGTGCGGGCAGCCGGCCGTGCTCCTCGCGGAGCTGCTCGATCGCCGACTCGAAGTCGTCGAGCGAGTCGAACGCCTGGTAGACGCTCGCGAAGCGCAGGTAGGCGACCTCGTCGAGCTCGCGCAGCGGCGGCAGGATCGCGAGGCCGATGTCGTTCGCCTCGATCTGCGACGCACCCGTCGAGCGGATGGTCTCCTCGACCTTCTGCGCGAGCACCGCGAGATCGGAGTCGGTCACCGGGCGCCCCTGGCACGCCTTCTTGACGCCGAGCACGACCTTCTCGCGGCTGAACGGCTCGATGACGCCCGACCGCTTGATCACGACGAGGCTCGCCGTCTCGGTGGTCGAGAAGCGACGGCCGCACTCGGGGCACTGCCGACGGCGGCGGATCGACAGTCCGTCGTCGCTCGTGCGGGAGTCGATGACGCGCGAATCGGGATGGCGGCAGAAGGGGCAGTACATGGTGTCCCCAGCCTAGCGGCGCGCGGGCGTCGTCACTCCGCGCGGAACCGTGCAGTCACGGCCTCGCCGTGCGCCGGCAGGTCCTCCTCGTTCGAGAGCGCCGCGATCACCGGGGCGACCTCGCGCAGCGCCTGCTCGTCGTACCGGACGACCTGCTGCGGGCGCAGGAAGGTCGCCGCCGAGAGGCCGGCGGCGAACCGCGCCTGCCCGCCGGTGGGCAGCACGTGGTTCGATCCGGCCGCGTAGTCGCCGAGGCTCACGGGCGAGTACGGACCGACGAAGATCGCACCCGCGTTCTCGACGCGCGCGAGCACCGCGTCGACGTCACGAACCTGGATCTCGAGGTGCTCGGGGCCGAACGCGTTCGCGAACGCGGCGGCCTGCTCGAGGTCGTCGACGTGCACGAGGGCCGATTGGGCGCCGCTCAGGGCCTGGTGGATGCGGTCGCCGTGCTTCGTCGCCGTCGACCGCGTCGCGAGGCGCTCGAGCACGCGCTCGGCGAATTCGGGCGAGTCGGTCACGAGCACGGCGGCGGCGAGCTCGTCGTGCTCGGCCTGGCTGATCAGGTCGGCGGCGACGAAATCGGCGTCGGCCGCGGCGTCGGCGATGACGAGGATGTCGGTCGGCCCCGCCTCCGCGTCGATGCCGGTGACCCCCTGCACGACGCGCTTGGCCGCCGCGACGTACACGTTGCCCGGACCCGTGACGAGTTGCACCGGCTCGAGCCCGAGACCGGGCACGCCGTGCGCGAAGGCCCCGATCGCGCCGGCGCCGCCCATCGCGTACACCTCGGTGATGCCGAGCAGAGCGGCAGCGCCCGCGATGGTCGGGTGCACGCGCCCGCCGTGCTCGGCCTGCGGCGGCGACGCGAGCGCGATCGAGCCGACCCCCGCGACCTGCGCCGGGACGACGTTCATGACGACGCTCGACGGATAGACCGCCTTGCCCCCCGGCACGTACAGGCCGACCCGTCCGACGGGCTGCCAGCGCTGCTCGATGACGGCGCCCGCACCGAGCACCGTACGCTGCGGCGCCGGTACCTGCGCGGCACTCGCGGCGCGCACGCGTTCGATCGTGCGCTCGATCGCGTCGCGGATCTCGGGAGCAAGCCCGTCGCGGGCCGCCGCGAGCTCGGCCGCGGGCACCCGCACAGACGGCGGAGTCACCCGGTCGAAGCGTTCTGCCTGCTCCACGAGGGCGGCCTCGCCGCGCTCGCGCACGTCATCGATCAGCCCCCGCGCAGGCTCGAGCGCGGCCGAGACGTCGGTGGCCGCACGCGGCACGAGGGCGAGCAGCTCGCTCGTGGATGGGCGGGTTCCGCGGAGGTCGATCGTGCGCAGCATGGTGACTTCAGCCTACCGAGCGCCGCGCACGACGCTCCGACCGGACGTCACAGAAGGCAGCCGGGGCCGAGCAGGCTCTTGAGCTCACCGTAGAAGTCGGCCGTCACCTTGACCGGGTACTGGTGGATCTCGAACACCCGCCCGGTGCGCCCCTTGGTCAGCGTCAATCGCACTTCGGTCTCGCCTCGATGGCGCATCAGGATCTCCTTGAGCGCCGCCGTGAGTTCGGGAGTGGCGCGCTGGTCGGGTATCGAGATCTTGACCAGTCCGGCGTCGTCGTCCTGGCCGAGGTCGGGCGTGAAGACGCTGTGCGCGTGGAGGTTCATGCCGTCGTCGCGCATGCTGACCCTGCCTCGCACGACGGCGATGGTGTCGGCCTGCAGTCCGGGAGCGAACTCCTGGTACGCCTTGCCCATGAACATAACGGTGATCTCACCCGAGAAGTCCTCGACCTGGATCATGCCGTACTGGTTGCCCGAGGCCTTCGCGATGCGATGCTGCACGCTCGTCACGAGGCCCGCGACGACGACCGTGTCGCCGTCTTGGGTGGACTCGGAGGTCATCAGGTCGAGGATCGACGACGAGGCGTGCTTCGCGAGGGGCGCCTCGAGTCCGTCGAGCGGGTGCTCGGAGACGTAGAGACCCAGCATCTCCCGCTCGAAGGCGAGCTTCTGCTTCTTCGGCCACTCCGGCCGGTCGGGCACGAGCGAGGGCGCCGCCTCCTTCTCGTGCTCGTCGAACAGGCTGTCGAAGTCGAAGCCGACGTCGCCGTTCTCTTCGGCGCGCTTCTCCTTCACTGCCGACTCGACCGCGCCCTCGTGGATCTCGACGAGCGAGCGCCGCGTGTGGCCGAGCGAGTCGAAGGCGCCCGCCTTCACGAGCGACTCGACCGTGCGCTTGTTCGCGACCGGGATCGGCGACTTCTTCAGGAAGTCGTGGAACGTCTCGAAGCGCCCCTCCTTCTCGCGCGCGCCGCGGATCGCGTCGACGACGTTGAAGCCGACGTTGCGCACCGCACCGAGCCCGAAGCGGATGTCGTCGCCGACGGCCGCGAAGTACCCGATCGACTCGTTGACGTCGGGCGGCAGCACCTTGATGCCCATGCGGCGGCACTCGTTGAGATAGAGCGCGAGCTTGTCGCGCGCGTCGCCGACGCTCGTGAGCAGGGCCGCCATGTACTCGGCTGGGAAGTGCGCCTTGAGGTACGCGGTCCAGTAGCTGAGCACGCCGTACGCGGCCGAGTGGGCTTTGTTGAACGCGTAGTCGGAGAACGGCAGCAGGATCTCCCAGAGCTTGCCGATCGCCTCCTCGGAGTAGCCGTTCGCCTTCATTCCCGCCGAGAAGCCCTCGTACTGCTTGTCGAGCTCCGACTTCTTCTTCTTGCCCATCGCGCGCCGCAGGATGTCGGCCTGGCCGAGCGAGAACCCCGCGACGCGCTGGGCGATGGCCATCACCTGCTCCTGGTAGATGATGAGGCCGTAGCTCGTGTCGAGGATGTCCTTCAGCGACTCGGCGAACTCGGGATGGATCGGGGTGATCTCCTGCAGGCCGTTCTTGCGGAGCGCGTAGTTCGTGTGCGAGTTCGCACCCATGGGGCCCGGGCGGTACAGCGCGATGACGGCGGAGATGTCCTCGAAGTTGTCGGGCTTCATGAGTCGCAGCAGGGCGCGCATCGGGCCGCCGTCGAGCTGGAACACGCCGAGCGTGTCGCCCCGGGAGAGCAGCGCGTAGGCCTCCTCGTCGTCGAGCGCGAGGTCTTCGAGCACCGGACGGAATCCGCGGTTCGCCTCGATGTTGTCGAGTGCGTCGTCGATGATCGTGAGGTTGCGCAGCCCCAGGAAGTCCATCTTGATGAGCCCGAGCGACTCGCACGCCGGGTAGTCGAACTGCGTGACGATCTGACCGTCTTGTTCGCGCTTCATGATCGGGATGATGTCGATGAGCGGGTCGCTCGACATGATCACACCGGCCGCGTGCACACCCCACTGGCGCTTCAGGTTCTCGAGCCCGAGCGCCGTCTCGAAGACGGTCTTCGCCTCGGCGTCGGTCTCGACGATCGCACGGATGTCGCCGGCCTCTTTGTAGCGCGGGTGCTTCGTGTCGAAGATGCCGGTGAGCGGGATGTCCTTGCCCATGACCGCAGGCGGCATCGCCTTCGTGAGCTTCTCGCCCATCGAGAACGGGAATCCGAGCACGCGGCCCGAGTCCTTGAGCGCCTGCTTGGCCTTGATCGTGCCGTAGGTGACGATCTGGGCGACCCGCTCCTCGCCGTACTTCTCGGTCACGTACCTGATGACCTCGCCGCGACGACGCTCGTCGAAGTCGACGTCGAAGTCGGGCATCGAGACGCGGTCGGGGTTGAGGAACCGCTCGAAGATGAGCCCGTGCTGCAGCGGGTCGAGGTCGGTGATCTTCATCGCGTAGGCCGCCATCGAGCCCGCGCCCGAGCCGCGGCCCGGGCCGACCCGGATGCCGTTCGACTTCGACCAGTTGATGAAGTCGGCGACGACGAGGAAGTAGCCCGGGAAGCCCATCTGGCTGATGACGCCGACCTCGTAGTCGGCCTGCTTGCGGACCTCGGCCGGGATGCCGTTCGGGTAGCGGACGTGAAGGCCCTTCTCGACCTCCTTCACGAACCAGCTCTCCTCGTTCTCGCCCTCGGGCACGGGGAAGCGCGGCATGTAGTTGGCGTTCGTGTTGAACTGCACGTTGCAGCGCTCGGCGATCGCGAGCGTGTTGTCGCACGCGTCGGGGTGATCGCGGAAGACCTGCCGCATCTCGGCGGCGGTCTTCAGGTAGAAGTCGTCGGCATCGAACTTGAAGCGGTTGGGGTCGTCGAGCGTCGAGCCCGACTGCACGCACAGGAGCGCCGCGTGGCTCTTCGCGTCGTGTGCGTGGGTGTAGTGGAGGTCGTTGGTGGCGACGAGCGGGAGGTTCAGGTCTTTCGCAAGGCGCAGCAGGTCGGTCATGATGCGCTTCTCGATGCCGAGTCCGTGGTCCATGATCTCGCAGAAGAAGTTCTCGGCGCCGAAGATGTCACGGAAGTCGGCCGCGGCCTTCACGGCCTCGTCGTACTGGCCGAGCCGCAGCCGCGTCTGCACCTCGCCTGACGGACAGCCGGTCGTCGCGATGAGCCCCTTCGAGTACGTCTGCAGCAGCTCGCGGTCCATGCGGGGCTTGAAGTAGTAGCCCTCGATCGACGCCAGGCTCGACAGCCGGAAGAGGTTGTGCATGCCCTCGGTCGTCTCGGACAGGAGCGTCATGTGCGTGTATGCGCCCGACCCCGAGACATCGTCGCCGCCGCCGTTGCCCCACCGGATGCGCGTCTTGTCGCCGCGGTGCGTGCCCGGCGTGAGGTACGCCTCGGTGCCGATGATCGGCTTGATGCCGGCGTCGGTCGCCTGCTTCCAGAAGTCGTACGCGCCGAAGACGTTGCCGTGGTCGGTGACCGCGACGGCCGGCATCTCGTACCCCTGCGCAGCCTTGATGAGTTCACCCACCCGCGCCGCCCCGTCGAGCATCGAGTACTCGGAATGCACGTGCAGATGGACGAATGAATCGGCGGCCACGGGGCTCCTCATCGGGGTGGATCTGGGGGTGTGCGACGAGTCTACGGCGACCCGCCGACGCGCTCGGCGTGTCGCGGCGGATGTCGCGGAAGCCTCGACGTCAGTCGCCGCGAAGCACGTCGAGCGCGTGCGCGAGGTCGGCCGGATAGTCGGAGACGAAGGTCGTCCACTCCCCCGTGCCCGGATGCGTCAGCGAGAGCTCGTGCGCGTGCAGCCACTGCCTCGTGAGCCCGAGGCGGGCCGACAGGGTCGGATCGGCGCCGTACATCGCGTCGCCCGCGCACGGGTGTCGCTGCGCGGCCATGTGCACCCGGATCTGGTGGGTGCGTCCGGTCTCGAGGTGCACCTCGAGCAGTGAAGCGTACGGGAACGCCTCGAGCGTCTCGTAGTGCGTCACGGCGTGCTTGCCGTCGGCGGTGACCGCGAACTTCCACTCGGAGCGCGGGTGCCGCCCGACGGGGGCGTCGATCGTGCCGGCGAGCGGGTCGGGGTGGCCCTGCACGACCGTGTGGTAGATCTTCTCGACCTCGCGGTCGTGGAACTGGCGCTTGAGCTCGGTGTAGGCCCGCTCGGACTTCGCGACGACCATGAGCCCGCTCGTGCCGGCATCGAGCCGGTGCACGACGCCCTGCCGTTCGGGTGCGCCCGACGTCGAGATGCGGAACCCGGCGGCGGCCAGTGCCCCGACGACCGTCGGACCGTTCCAGCCGAGCGACGGGTGGGCGGCGACGCCCGCTGGCTTGTCGACCACGACGAGGTCGTCGTCGTCGTGCACGATGCCGAGGTCGGGCACCGCGATCGGCTCGACCTCGAGGGTGCGCGGCGGCTCCCAGCTCACCTCGAGCCAGCCGCCGGCGCGCAGCCGGTCGGACTTGCCGACGACCGCACCGTCGACGAGCACGCCGCCGGACTCCGCGATCTCGGCCGCGAGCGTGCGCGAGAATCCGAGCAGCTTCGCGAGGCCGGCGTCGACCCGGCTGCCCTCGAGCCCGTCGGGGACGGGCAGGGAACGGTGATCCATCAGGCCTCGGCGATGGTCGCCGCGCGCGGGCCGTCGGCGCCGCCGGCAGCGGTCGTGTCGCCCGTGGATGCCTCGCCGTCGAGCGGTGCCGACGCCGCCGCATCCGCCCCATCGGTCTTGGCTGCACGGGTCTCGCGCGTGCCGTCGAGCCCGACGCCGCGGATCGTGAGGATCATGAACAGCACCATGCTCGACACGATCGCCATGTCGGCGACGTTGTAGATGGCCGGCAGCAGCCACGGGGTCGAGATGAAGTCGATCACGTGCCCGAGCCCGAAGCTCGGCTCACGGAAGAGCCGGTCGGTCAGGTTGCCGAGCACGCCGCCGAGCAGCAGCCCGAAGACCACGGCCCAGGCGACCGATCGGATGCGCCGGGAGAACCAGATGATGAACGTGATCACGCTCGCGGCGAGGATCGTGAAGATCCACGTCATGCCGCTCGCGAGTGAGAATGCCGCGCCCGGGTTGCGCACGAACTGCCACTGGAGCACGGAGCCCAGGACCGGCACGATCTCACCCTCGGTGAGGTTCGAGACGACGAGGAACTTGCTCAACTGGTCGAGGCCGTACGCCGCGAGTGCGGCGCCGGCCAGGACCAGCAGTGCGGTGGTGGTGCCGACCTTCGCGGCCCGCTCAGCCGCCAAAGCCCTGGAAGGTCGGAGCAGGCTGCTCGGCGGGGGCCGAGAAGCCCTGGTTGCCCGACACCTGCACCGGGGCGGCGGTGTCGAGCTCGCGCAGTTGACCCTCGATGTAGCTCTTCAGCTTCGCGCGGTAGTCGCGCTCGAAGGTGCGGAGCTCGTCGACGCGCTTCTCGAGCGCGACGCGCTCCTGGTCGAGGATGCCCATCTGCTGGCGCTGCTTGGCCTCGGCCTCGGCGACGACGCGGGCCGCGGTCGCGTGACCCTCGGCGATGAGCGCGTCGCGCTTCTCGATGCCCTCGCGGACGTGCTCCTCGTGGAGGCGGCGCGCGAGCTGCAGCAGGTTGGTCGTCGAGGTCTGCTCGTCGAGCTCCGACTGCGGCGCGGCCGGCTGCGTCGGCACCGCGACGGTGGGCGGCGGGGCGGCGGGCTCCGTGTAGACGGCGGCGGGCGCAGGCGCGGCGGCCGGTGCACTGGCGGCCTCGGCGGCGCGGGCTTCGGCGGCCGTGACGCGCTGGCGCAGCTCGTCATTCTCCTGGTTCAGCCGGCGCAGCTCGACGACGACCTCGTCGAGGAAGTCGTCGACCTCGTCCTGGTCGTAGCCCTCCCGGAACTTCGTCGCCTGGAAGCGCTTGTTGACCACATCTTCCGGAGTTAGCGCCATGGCTTCCCACCCTCAAATCTGTCGAACGGTTCGATCACGTTCTGCTAACGGTAGCAAACACCGACTGCGAGTCGTGAGCCGCGTTCGACTTCACCGGTCACGCTCGCAGGAGATGCTCAGCCGACGGCGGATGCCGCGGCCAGCCATGACACGACGGTCATGGCGACGATGACGACCAGCATCGCGAGGCTCCACCCGAGATCGAGTGCGACCTGCCCGATGCGGATCGGCGGAATGACCCGCCGGAAGAACTTCACCGGCGGGTCGGTGACGGAGTACACGGCCTCGACGACGACGAGCCAGAAGCCCCTCGGCCGCCACGACCGGTTGAACGTCCGCACGAGGTCGAGCACGAACCGGCCCCACATCACGAAGAAGTAGATGAGCAGGAGCGCGTAGAGGACGTTCCAGACGACGGAGAGTGCGCCCACCTGCGGCTACGCGTGCGTGAAGAACGACGCGTCGACGTCGCCCTCGGCGTCGCCGGTCTCGCCCGAGACCACGACGTGCGACGGAGACAGCAGGAACACCTTGCTCGTGACCCGCTCGATCTTGCCGTAGAGCCCCTGCGAGAGGCCGCTGGCGAAGTCGATGAGTCGACGGGCGTCGCCGTCGGACATCTGCGAGAGGTTGATGATCACCGGCACACCCTCGCGGAAGGACTCGGCGATCACCTGCGCGTCACGGTACTGGCGCGGGTGCACGGTCAGGATCTCGTTCATCTCCACCTGCGGGGTGCTCGGCTGGACGTGGTGCTTGCGGAGCGGCGTGACCGACGCTCCGGTCTTCGGTGCCGGCGCCGGTGCGGCGTGCACGACCGGCGCGGGTGGCGCTGGGGCGGGCGCGGCGGCAGCTTGGGGCGCCTCCTGCTCGAACTCCTCATCGGCGAGTCCGAGGTAGACCATGGTCTTCTTGAGCGGGTTCGACATCGATGCCTCCGTCTGTATTCCGTCTCTTCGAGGCTAACCGGCGGCCGGCCGGTTCCCGGTGATTGCCGTTCCGATCCGCAGGTGTGTCGCACCCTCCAGAATCGCGTCGCGGAAGTCGTGGCTCATCCCCATCGACAGGGCGGTCGCGTCGGGTGCAAGCCGCACGATGCGCTCGGACAGCCCGCGGACGCGCGCGAACGCGGGCCGAGCGGGCTCGTCGAGCGGGGCGACCGCCATGAGCCCGCGCAGGCGCAGGCCGGGCGTCTCGAGCACGTGCTCGACGAGCGCATCGAGCTCCGCAGGGGCGACGCCGCCTCGGCCGGGGTCGTCCGTCAGGTTGACCTGCACGAAGCAGTCGACCAGCGTCTCCTCCGACCGGAGCACGTCGACGAGCGCCGGCCGGTCGATCGAGTGGATCGCCGAGGCGTACGCGCGCACCTGCCGCGCCTTCTTGCTCTGGAGCTGCCCGACGAAGTGCCAGCGCAGGTCGAGGTCGGCGAGCTCCGCCGCCTTCGCCTGCGCCTCCTGGTGGCGGTTCTCCCCCACGTCGCGAACGCCGAGCGCGGCGAGGTCGGCGACGAGCGACGCCGGCTGGAACTTGGTCACCACGATGGTCGTGATCTCGGATGCCTCGCGGCCGGCGTCGGCCGCGGCATCCGCGATCGCCGACTGCACGGCGGCGAGCCGGAAGCCGAGGCCGCTCATGCGCCTCGCCTCCGGCTCGTCTCGCAGCGGCTCACTTGAGGAAGTCGGGGATGTCGAGGTCGTCGTCGCCGTCGTCGAACGCCGGGTCGGTGACGATCTGGTCGGCCGTCGACGTCGTCGCCTCGCCCCAGTTCGCCGTCTCCACGAGCTCGTCGATGTCGATCTCGGAGATGACGTCGGCGGCCTCGTCGCTCAGCGAGTCGCCGAGCGCCGCGCCGCCCGCGGCGACGGGCACGCCGACGGCGGCCGCGGCGGCGGGCACGAAGTTCGTGCGCCTGGCTTCGACGGGCTTCGCGTTCGGCTCACCGCCGTCGAACCCGGCGGCGATGACGGTGACCCGCACCTCGTCGCCGAGCGTGTCGTCGATGACCGCGCCGAAGATGATGTTCGCCTCGGGGTGCACGGCCTCCTGCACGAGTCGGGCCGCGTCGTTGATCTCGAAGATGCCGAGGTTCGAGCCGCCCTGGATCGAGAGGAGCACGCCGTGCGCGCCGTCGATCGACGCCTCCAGCAGCGGGCTCGCGACGGCGAGCTCCGCCGCCTTGATGGCACGGTCGGCCCCTCTCGAGGAGCCGATGCCCATGAGCGCGGAACCGGCACCCTGCATGACCGACTTGACGTCGGCGAAGTCGAGGTTGATGAGGCCCGGCGTCGTGATGAGGTCGGTGATGCCCTGCACACCGGCGAGGAGCACCTGGTCGGCCGTCGCGAACGCCTCGAGCATCGAGATGCCGCGGTCGCTGATCTCGAGCAGGCGATCGTTCGGCACCACGATGAGGGTGTCGACCTCTTCCTTCAGGCGGGCGACGCCCTGCTCGGCCTGCGTCTGGCGGCGCTTGCCCTCGAAGCCGAACGGCTTCGTGACGACACCGATCGTGAGCGCGCCGATCGACTTGGCGATGCGCGCGACGACGGGCGCGCCGCCGGTACCGGTGCCGCCGCCCTCGCCCGCGGTCACGAAGACCATGTCGGCGCCCGCGAGCGCCTCCTCGATCTCCTCCGCGTGGTCCTCTGCAGCGCGACGACCCACCTCGGGGTCGGCGCCCGCGCCGAGACCACGGGTCAGGTCTCGTCCGACGTCGAGCTTGACGTCGGCGTCGCTCATGAGCAGCGCCTGCGCGTCGGTGTTGATCGCGATGAATTCCACTCCGCGCAGGCCGAGCTCGATCATGCGGTTGACGGCGTTGACACCGCCGCCGCCGATACCGACCACCTTGATGACGGCGAGGTAGTTCTGGTTTGTCGACATGTCCGGCCTTCCGTGCGAACTCTGAACCCTGAACCTCTAGTCGAAGGTTAAAGTTTTGCTGAGTATGCAATTCCTGAGATGACGGTAGGTCGCGAGCCGGGTGCCCCGCGCAAGGCGCGCCCGCGTGTCGCGATCCGACCGCCGAGATGACGTCGCGAGGGACCGGTCAGCCGGTCACGGGCGCCTCGGGCGACGACACGTCGTAGCCCGGAACCGTGTCGGGCGGCGCGACCACCATGAGCTTCGCCAGCACGTCGGCCTTCAGCCGTGAGTCGTTCGCCCCGCCCCAGACGACCGGGACGCCGCCCGCGAGCTCGAGCCGCACGTCGTCGGGTGTCTCGGCCGTCGCTCCGACGAGCTGCGAGCGCACCTCGGCCGGGAGGCTCCGCACGACCGCCGCCACCGCCTTGAAGCCGTCCGAGCCGACACCGCCGTCGACCGCGATGAGGGGCTGGCCCTCGGGGCGCTCCTTCGGCCGGTCGATGACCACCCCGGCGCCGTCGACGAGTTCGAGCCCGTCGCGGGCCTCGATGACGCCGACGGGCGTGCGCTCGACGATGCGCACGACGAGGGTGCCGGGAGGGATCGTCTCGACCGAGTAGGTCTCGATCAGCCGGAAGCCCTCGAGCGCCCGGTGCACCTCGTCGCCCGTGATGAGGGGCAACGGCGTGCCGAGCTCGCGGTCGAACGCGGTGACGATCGACGCGGCGGGGATCCGCGACGCGCCCTCGACCCGTACCTCGCGCAGGGCCATGAGCGGCGAGTAGGCGCCGGCCACGATGCCGACGGTCACGAGGGCGACCGCTCCCCCGGCGATCCACCAGGTCAGGCGACGCCGGCGCGATCGCTTCGTGAAGCGACGCACCTCCTGCTTCTCGTAACGTCGTCGCTCGCGCTCGGCCGACGCGAGCGCACGCTTCGCCGACTTCGCGTCGGCTGGGCGGTCGGCGGCGACCGCCGCACCCGGCACGGCATGCGGGACGACGGATGCCGCGGTTCCCCGCGTGCGGTCGACGTCCCGCGTGCCCGGTTCGTCTGCGGCCCCCACCACGGGGATGCGCACGGCCGGCTCGACGACCACGATGGGTTCGGTCGAGACGCGATCGGCCGCGCCGGATCCGCCGTAGCGGAGCGACGCCGGCGCTTCCGTCTCGACCGGTGCACCGGCCGTCGGAGCGTCACCGGCCGGGGGCGTCGCCGAAGCGACGACCTCGGCTGCGGCATCCGTCACCGGCCGCGGACGCCGCGGGGTGCGCCCGTCGAAGCCCTGCGGCCGCTTCACGCGCGGCCCGCCGTCACCCGCGCTCCCGCTCGAGCGAACCGAGCAGCTGCGGCACGATGCGGTACACGTCGCCGCAGCCGAGGGTGATGACGAAGTCGCCGTCGCGGGCGATCTTCGCCGTGTGGTCGGCGGCCTGCTGCCAGTCGGCGATGAACGCGACCTTGTCGTGGTCGGCGAAGCGTTCGCTCACGAGGGCGCCCGTGACGCCCGGCACCGGGTCTTCGCGGGCGCCGTACACGTCGAGCACGACGGTCTCGTCGGCGTACTCCTCGAGCACCTCGGCGAACTCCTTCGCGAAGGCCTGGGTGCGGCTGTAGGTGTGCGGCTGGTGGACGGCGATGATGCGGCCGTCGCCGACGACCGTACGCGCGGCGGCCAGCGCGGCCGCCACCTCGGTCGGGTGGTGCGCGTAGTCGTCGTAGACGCTCACGCCGCCGACCGTGCCGTGCAGCTCGAAACGGCGGCCCGTGCCCGTGAATCGCGAGATGCCCTCGAGCGCGGCGGCCGGCTCGAAGCCGAGGCCGACGAGCACGGCGAAGGCGCCGGCCGCGTTGATCGCGTTGTGCTTGCCGGGGATCCGCAGCGTGGCCGGGTGGTCGACGCCGTCGTGCGCGATGACGAACGACACGGGGCCGTCGGTCTCGATCGAGTGCACCCGCACCGTCGCATCCGCGGCCTCGCCGAAGGTGACGACGTTCGCGTGGGCGAGACGCTCGTGCACGCGCTTCGCACCCGCGTCGTCGGAGGAGATGACCACGAGCTCCGAGGCGCGGTCGGCGAAGTCGACGAACGCCTGCTCGAAGGCCTCGCGCGAGCCGTAGTGGTCGAGGTGGTCGGGGTCGACGTTCGTGATGAGCGCGACCGCGGTGTCGTAGAGCAGGAAGGACCCGTCGGACTCGTCGGCCTCGACGACGAAGAGCTCGCCCTCGCCGGCCGCCGACGAGACGCCGAGCCCGTCGATGACGCCGCCGTTGACGAAGCTCGGGTCGGCACCGAGCGCGAGCAGGCCCGTGACGATCATGCCGGTCGACGTCGTCTTGCCGTGCGCGCCCGCCACCGAGACGAGGCGTTGTCCCGAGATGAGCCACGCGAGCGCCTGCGAGCGGTGCAGCACCGGCAGGCCGCGCTCGAGTGCGAGCTGGTACTCGGGGTTGTCCTGCCAGAGCGCACCGGTGACGACGACGGCTTCGGCGTCGCCGAGGTTCGCGGCGTCGTGGCCGATGGCGATCTCGGCGCCGAGTTCGCGGAGCGCCGCGATGTTCGCCGAGTCGCGCACGTCGGAGCCCGTGACGCGATGCCCAGCGCCGATGAACAGACGTGCGATGCCGCTCATGCCGGAACCCCCGATGCCGACGAAGTGCACGGCGCCGAGCTCGGCGGGGATCTGGATCGAGAGATCGGGCTTGATGGTCACGTTCGGGCGCTCTTCCTCAGTGCGGTCGGGGTCGTCGGATGCGGTGCGCCGTCGGCGCGTTCGGGGTGGATCCGCTGCATTCCACGTTACGCGTGTCAGCCGCGGTCCGCGGCTCCCCCGCCGAGTGCGCGATCGACGAGGGCGACCATGCGGTCGCTGCCGTCGGCCACGCCGGCGGTGGCTGCTGCGGCCGCCATCGAAGCGGCCCGCTCACGGTCGGCGAGCAGGGGCACGAGCTCGGCCGAGACCCACTCGGGCACGAACCGGGCGTCCTCGACGAGGATGCCGCCACCGGCGCCGACCACCCCGGCCGCGTTGAACCGCTGTTCGCCGTTGCCGACCGGGTACGGCACGTACACGGCGGGGATGCCGAGCGCGGCGAGCTCGGAGACGGTCGCCGCGCCCGCACGCGAGACGGCGAAGTCGGCGAGGGCGAGCGCGAGGTCCATGCGGTCGGCGTACTCGACCATGCGGTAGCCGTCGATGCCGGGGTCGTCGACCTCGGACTTGGCACCGGTGATGTGCAGCACCTGCCAGCCGGTCGCGACGAGCGCGGCTGCGCTGTCGACCATCGTGCGGTTGATGCGACGGGCGCCGAGTGATCCACCCGTCGCGAGCAGGACGGGGCGGTCGGGGTCGAGGTCGAAGAACTCCGCGGCGGCGCGGCGCAGCGCGGCGCGGTCGAGCGTCTCGATCTCACGGCGCAGCGGCATGCCGACGACCTCGGCACCGGGAAGCGGTGTGCCCTCGAACGCCACGCCGACCGCACGTGCACGACGGGCGCCGAGACGGTTCGCCAGTCCGGGCTTCGCGTTGGCCTCGTGGACGACGAAGGGGACGCCGGCACGTCGCGCGGCGACGTAGGCCGGAGTGGAGACGTAGCCGCCGAACCCGACGACGACGTCGACGCCGCGGCCGGCGATGATCTCGGTGACGTCGGCGATCGATCGCCGGAACCGCGCCGGGAACGCGGCCGCGGCGCGATTCGGCCGTCGTGGGAACGGCACCTTCGCGATCGTCAGCAGTTCGTACCCGCGGGCGGGCACGAGTCTCGCCTCGAGGCCTTCGGCGGTGCCGAGCACGAGCACCTCGGCATCGGGATCGCGATCGCGCAGGCGGTCGGCGACCGCGAGCAGGGGGTTCACGTGGCCGGCCGTTCCGCCGCCGGCGAGCAGGTAGACGGTCATCGCGCAGCCCGCTCGGCGGCTCGGGCCTTGCGCGCGGCCGAACGCGCGGCCAGACGGGCGGATGCCTCGGGCGTGCGCGCGACGGACAGCACGACGCCGATCGCGACGAGGGTGGTGAGCAGGGCGGTGCCGCCGGCCGAGACGAGCGGCAGCGGGACGCCGAGGACGGGGAAGACTCCGAGCACGACACCGATATTGACACAGGCCTGCCCGATCACCCACACGAGCACGGCCGCCGTCGCCGCGCGGCCGAACGGAGTCTGCGCTCCGCGGAGCACCCGGGCGAATGCGATCGCGAGCAGCACGAACAACCCGATCACGACGATCGCCCCGATGAGCCCGAGCTCTTCGCCGATGATCGCGAAGATGAAGTCGTTGTCGGCCGCCGGCAGCCACGACCACTTCGCGACCGAGTTGCCGAGCCCGATGCCGAAGATGCCGCCGTTCGCGAGTGCGAACGTGCCGTGCTGGATCTGCCAGCAGTCGTTGACGGCGTCGCCGGTGCCGCCGGCGGCGCAGTTCGCATCGAGGAACGAGGTGATCCGCCGCATCCGGTTCTCGCTCGAGAAGGCGACGATCACGAAGCCGACCGCCGCGATGATGACCGGCGGCAGCAGGAGCCGCAGCTTCACCCCGATGAGGAAGAGCGCGCCGAGCAGCATGGCGCCCATGATCATGACGGTGCCGAGGTCGCCGCCGAGGAGCACGAGGCCGATCGCTCCCCCGCCGACGAGCAGGATCGGCAGGATGCCGTGCGTGAAGTCGTCGAGCTTGTCCTGCTTCTTGGTGACCATGAGCCCGAGCCAGATCACGAGGGCGACCTTGATGAACTCGGACGGCTGGAACTGCACGGGGCCGATCGCGAGCCAGTTCGTGTTGCCGCCGATCTCGATGCCCATCGGGGTCGCGACGACGAGGATCTGCGGGATGCAGGTGACGATGAGCAGCGGCCACGCGATGCGCATCCAGAAGCGCTCGGGCAGGCGGCTCGCGATGAGCATCGCCGGGATGCCGATGATCGCGAACACGCCCTGGCGAACGGCCTGGTCGACGAGGCCGCCGTCCTCGATGAGCGACTCGACGAGCGACGACGAGAGCACCATGACGAGCCCGAGCACGACGAGGAAGAGCGTCGTGCCGAGCAGCAGGAAGTAGTCGGCGGACTCGGCGCGGAACACGCGTCCGAGTCGGATCCGCGCCGCCGAGATGCCCTGCTCGCCGGCCTCAGGCTTCGGCGGGCGGTTCGAGCGGGGCGGAGTCGCCATCCGCCTCACCTCCCAGCATCGCTCTGACCGCTTCGTGGAACCGCCGGCCGCGATCGCCGTAGTCGGCGAACTGGTCCATCGACGCCGCCGCCGGGGCGAGCAGCACGGTGTCGCCGTCCTCGGCGACCGTCGCAGCCAGCGCGACCGCGTCGGGCATCACCTGTTCAGTGTCGTCGGCCACGACCTCGAAGAGCGGGAGTTCGGGGGCGTGTCGCCGGAACGCCTCGACGAGCGCGAGCCGGTCGCGGCCGATCACGATCGCGGCCCGGAGCCGGCCGACGTGCGCCGCGACGAGCGAGTCCGCATCCACGCCCTTGAGGAGGCCGCCGACGATCCACACGACCCGTCCGAAGGCCCGCAATGAGGCCTCGGCCGCGTGCGGGTTGGTCGCCTTCGAGTCGTCGATCCAGCGGATGCCGCCGGCGACCGCGACGGTCTCGATGCGGTGGGCGTCGAGCCGGAACTCGCCGAGCGCGTCGTGGATGACGCCCACGGGTACGCCGAACGACCGCGCGAGCGCCGAGGCGGCGAGGATGTTCGCCACGACGTGGGGTGCTGCGAGTCCCCGAGGCTCGAGCTCCGCGAGCGTCGTGATCTCGAGTGCCGCCGTGCGGCGGTCGTCGAGGAACGCGCGATCGCAGAGGATGCCGTCGACCACGCCGAAGTCGCTGGGGCCCGGCACGTCGAGACCGAAGCCGATGGCTCGCGCACCCTCCTCGACCTCCGCGTCTTCGACCATGCGGCGGGTGGCCTCGTCGGCACGGTTGTAGACGCAGGCGACCTTGGTGTTCTCGTAGACCTTGGCCTTGGCCGCACCGTAGGCCTCGAACGAGCCGTGCCAGTCGAGGTGGTCGTCGGCGAGGTTGAGCACGACGCTCGCCCAGGGGTGCACCGCCCCGGGCCCGGTCGTCGGGAGCGTGTGCAGCTGGTAGCTCGACAGCTCGACGACGAGCACGTCGAACCCGCCCGGGTCGCGCACCGCGTCGAGCACGGGTACGCCGATGTTGCCGCACGGTGCGGCGCGCAGACCGTTCGCGGCGAGGAACGTCGCCGCCATCTGCACGGTCGTGGTCTTGCCGTTCGTCCCCGTGACGAGGATCCACTCGGCCGCGTTCACCTTGTCGCGCACGCGCCAGGCGAGTTCGATGTCGCCCCAGATCGCGACGTCCTCGCGTCCGGCCCACTCGAGCACCGGGTGATCGGGGTGGAATCCCGGCGAGGTGACGACGACCTCGGGTGCGAACGCCGTGAGCTCCTCGGGCACGGCGTCGAGCGGATGCCGAACGAGTCGAGCCCCGATGACGTCGAGGATGCGGGCGCGGTCGTCGTCGACGGTCGGCGCGAGCACGAGCACCTCCGCACCGAGCTCGGTGAGGGTGTCGGCGACGGCGAACCCGGTCACGCCGACGCCGAGCACCGCGACCCTGAGGCCGCGCCAGTCGGCGTTCCAGCTCGTCAGCGAATCGAGGCGCTCTGCGGCCGTGCCGGCGGCATCCGCCATCAGCTCTGCAGCCATTCGAAGTAGAAGGCGCCGACGCCGGCGGCGACGAGCAGCCCCCGATGATCCAGAAGCGCACCACGATCGTGACCTCGGCCCAGCCCTTGAGCTCGAAGTGGTGGTGGATCGGACTCATGAGGAAGATGCGCTTGCCGTGCGTGACCTTGAAGTAGGCCCGCTGCAGGATGACCGAGCCCGCCTCGATGACGAACAGTCCGCCGATGAGCAGGAGGAGGAGTTCGGTGCGGCTGAGGATCGCGAGCGCCGCGAGCGCACCGCCGAGCGCGAGCGAGCCCGTGTCGCCCATGTAGATCTTCGCCGGGTTCGTGTTCCACCAGAGGAACCCGATGAGACCGCCGACGATGGCCGTGGCCACGATCGCGAGGTCGAGCGGGTCGCGAACCTCGTAGCAGCGGTACATGTCGGGCGGGTTGATGGTCGGGTTCGCGCACGACTGGTTGAACTGCCAGAACCCGATGACGACGAACGACCCGATCGCGAGGATCGACGCACCGCCCGCGAGACCGTCGAGACCGTCCGTCACGTTGACGCCGTTCGAGGCCGCAGCCGAGAGCAGGCAGATCCAGATGACGTAGAGCCCGATGCCCGCGATCGTGCCGAACACCATGAAGTCGAGCGGCAGGTCGCGGATGAACGAGATGTTCGTCGACGCCGGGGTCACGCCCTGCTGGTTGGGGAACTGCAGCGCGAGCAGGGCGAACACGACGGCGACGATCATCTGGCCGGCGACCTTCGCCCAGCCACCGAGGCCGAGGGACTGCTTCTTGCGCGTCTTCAGGAAGTCGTCGACGAAGCCGACGATGCCGAGCCCGACCATCATGAGCAGCACGAGCAGACCGGAGGTCGTCGCGCCCTCGCCCTGCACGAACGTCGCCGTGAAGTAGCCGAAGAGCGTGCCCAGGATGAAGATGATGCCGCCCATGGTGGGCGTGCCGCGCTTCACGTGGTGGCTCTGCGGGCCGTCGTCGCGGATGAACTGGCCCCAGCCGAGCCGGACGAACAGCCGGATGAACAGCGGCGTCAGGAAGAGGGTGAACGCGAGCGAGAGCGCCCCGGCGGTCAGGAGGGCTCTCATGCGGACTGCGCTCCCGTCCGGCAGTTCATCTGCCCGACATCGCCGTCATGCTGCCTTGCGCTCACGCGAACCATTCTCCCAGTCGGTCGCCGAGCAGGCGGAGACCCGCCGAGTTCGACGATTTCACCAATACCGTGTCACCGGGCTGCACGCTCGCGGTGACGAGCTCGAAGGCCTCGTCGGCGGTCTCGACGTACGCCGACTCGCCGTCCCACGATCCCTCGTTGATCGCGGAGATGTGCAGGCGGCGGGCGCCCTGTCCGACGACGACGAGCTGCGAGATGCCGAGGCGCACGGCGAGCAGGCCGATGCGGTCGTGCTCCTCGCCCGAGAACTCGCCGAGCTCGCTCATCTCGCCGAGCACCGCGATCGTGCGGGTGCCGGGCGCCTTCACCTGGGCGAGGGTCTTGAGTGCAGCGGCCATCGAGTCGGGGCTCGCGTTGTAGGCGTCGTTGATGACCGTGACGTCGTCGCGTCCGCCCATGAGCTGCATGCGCCAGCGCTCGGCGAGGGTCACGCTCTCGAGGGCCGTCACGATGTCGGCGAGGCCGACCCCGAGCTGCAGGGATGCCGCGACGGCGGCGAGGGCGTTCATGACGTGGTGCTCGCCGAGCACGCCGAAGTGCACGCGGGCGGATTCGCCGCCGGGTACGGTGACCGTGAAGTCGGTGCCGCGGGCGTGCACGTGCAGGTCGGTCGCACGGACGTCGGCGTCGTCGCCGAGGCCGAACCAGACGACGCGCGCCGCGGTGAGCCCGGCCATCGGAACGACGCGCGGGTCGTCGGCGTTGAGCACGGCGACGTCGGTGCCGAGGAGGTCGGTGACCATCTCCGACTTCGCGCGCACGGTCTGCTCGATGCCCCCGAACTCGCCGGCGTGGGCGAGGCCGACCTTCAGCACGATGCCGACGTCGGGGCGCGCCATCTTGACGAGACGAGCGATCTCCCCCACGCCGGACGCGCCCATCTCCGCGACCAGGAACTCGGTCTGGTCGGTCAGTTCGAGCATCGTGACTGGGGCGCCGACCTCGTTGTTGTACGAGGCGCGCGCGGCGACCGTCGGACCGACGCGCTCGAGCACCGCGCGCAGCAGGTTCTTCGTCGTGGTCTTGCCGTTCGAACCGGTCACGCCGACGATGCGGAGCCGCCCGAGATCGCGGACGCGGCGCACCACCTCGGTCGCGAGGGCGCCGAGCGCCTCGACCGAGTCGTCGACGACGATCTGCGGCACGGCGAGGTCGAGCGAGTGCTCGACGATGAGCAGGGCCGCGCCCTGCTCGACGGCAGCCGGTGCGAAGCGATGGCCGTCGTCGAACTCACCGCGCTTGGCGACGAAGACGTCGCCGGGGCCGATCTCGCGCGAGTCGGTCGTGACCGCACCCGAGACGACCGTCTCGGCGTTCGCGTCGGTGCCCTCGGTGCGCAGCTTGCCGCCGGCGGCCGAGGCGACCTCGGCGAGGGTCAGGGCGATCATGACAGCCACCCCGCGTCGCGGAGCGCCTGCGTGGAATCCTCGCGTGCTGAGTAGGGGATCTTCACGCCTTTCACCTCGTGGTAGTCCTCGTGTCCGGGTCCGGCGTAGAGGATGGCGTCGCCCTCCTGGGCGAGCGCGAGCGCGGCGCGGAACGCGGCGCGCGGATCGGCGATCTCGTGGATCTCGCGATCGGGGACGGCCGCCCGTGCGCCGGCGATGAGCGCGGCGCGGATCGCCGCCGGGTCTTCGCTGCGCGGGTGGAAGTCGGTGATCACGACGATGTCCGAGCCGCGCGCGGCGATGGCACCCATCTCGGCGCGCTTCGTCGTGTCGCGGTCGCCGTCGGCACCGAACAGCATGATGACGCGGCCGGGCGTGACGCGCCGGATCGCGCCCAAGGTCTGCAGGAAGGCGTCGGGGCTGTGGCCGTAGTCGATGTAGACGACCGGTCCGCGGTCGCCCGAGATGCGCTCGGCGCGGCCCGGGATGTAGGCGTCGATGCCGCCGTCGCGCTCGAGCACCGCGGCGATGCGATCGAGGTCGTAGCCGGCCTCGGTGAGCATGACGATCGCGAGCGCCGCATTCGCCGCCATGTACCAGCCGAGCAGCGGCACGCGGGTCTCGATGCGTCGGCCGTCGGGCGCCTCGAGCGCGAAGACCGTGTACGCGGCCTGCTCGTCGAGCACGGTGACCCGCCAGTCGGCGGCGCGGTCGGCGCTCGTGGTGAGGGTCGTGACCGGGATGCGCGACTCCGCGACGAGCCGGTCGCCCCAGTCGGAGTCGACCGTGACGACGCCGCGCTTGGCGCGTTCGGGTTGGAAGAGCTCTCGCTTCGCCTCGAAGTACTCGTCGAGGTCGGTGTAGTCGTCGAGGTGGTCGTGGCTGAGGTTGGTGAACCCGGCGACGTCGAACACGAGGCCGTCCACCCGATGGCGGCTGAGCGCCTGGGCGGAGACCTCGATCGCGACGGCGCGCACGTCGACCTCCCGCATGCGGGCGAGCAGGGCGTGCAGTTCGCTCGCCTCCGGCGTCGTGAGCGAGCTCGTGACCGCCTCGTCGCCGATGCGGCGTTCGGCCGTCGAGGTGAGCCCCGCGACGACGCCCAGCTGGCGCAAGATGCCGTAGAGCAGGTAGACGACGCTCGTCTTGCCGTTGGTGCCGGTGACGGCGAACGTCAAGGCGGGGTTCTCGTCGGTGCGGTGGATCCAGGCCGCGACGGCGCCGAGCGCGGCACGCGCGTCGGGCGTCACGAGCACGGGGAGCCCGGCCTGGCCCGCGAGCGAGGCGCCCGCTTCGTCGGTGAGCACGGCGACCGCGCCTGCTTCGCGCGCGGCGACGGCGAACTGCGCGCCGTGCGCGTTGCGCCCGGGCACGCCGACGTAGAGGTCGCCGGCACGCACGGCGCCCGAGGCGAGGCCGACGCCCGTGACCTCGAGGTCGCCGAGCTCGCCGCGCACGTCGAACCCGAACTCCTCGGCGAGGCCGCGGAGCGATCGAGGGCTCGGGTGCTGCGGCCGGAGGGCCGTTGGAGGCGATCCGGTCACGAACCCAACTTTCTCACCAGGTGGCTGGCAGATCGGGCGCCGGAGCGCCGGATGGAACGGTCCGATACTTCTTCAGCACCTGGCTCATCACCTTCTGGAAGACGGGCGCGGATGCGGCGGACGAATTCATCTTAACGGGATCCATGATGCTGACCGAAACCACGTACTCGGGATCGTCCGCCGGCGCGAACCCCGAAACCGAGACCAGGTAGCCGTGCAGGTAGCCGCCGTTGCCATCTGCCACCTGGGCCGTTCCGGTCTTCGCAGCGACGCGGTAGCCGGGGATGTTCCACGTGTCGGCGAGCCAGCCTTCGGCGTAGACCCGTTCGAGCATCTGCGAGGTCTCGTCGGCCGCCTTCTCGGAGATCACACGCTCGCCCTCGGCGGGCTTCGCCGTGGACTTGCCGTCGGGGGTCGTGCAGCTCTCGACGAGCGAGACCGGCATGCGTACGCCCCCGTTGGCGATGGTCTGGTAGGCGCTCGCGATCTGCACGGCCGTCGTCGTCATACCCTGACCGAACATCGTCGTGTACTTCGTCTGGTTGTCCCACTCATCGGGGTCGCCGTGCAGGTCGCCGGGCGCCTCCTCGGGGAAGCCGACCTCGGTGGGCTCGCCGAAGTGGAACTTCTGCATGTCCTCGTAGCGCTGCCGATCGGTCAGCCGCTCGCCGAATTTCGACATGCCCGTGTTCGACGACTCGATGAGCACGCCCGTAAGCGTGAGCCGCTCGTCGTCGTGGTACGCGCTGTCGTTGATGTCGGCGCCGTTCGGGGGTTCGTACCGGTAGGGCGCGATGATCTGGTCGAGCGGCGTGGCCTTGCCGGCGTCGAGCACCGACGCCGCCGTGATCGCCTTGAACGTCGATCCCGGTTCGAACGGGGCGGTGAACGTGCGCGACCCGCGGTCGTCGGCGTCGGTCGCACCCGGGTCGTTCGGGTCGACCGTCGGCACGTCGGCGACGGCGATGAGTCGCCCGGTCTTCGCCTCCATCACCGTGACAGTCGCCCATTTGGCGCCAGTCGCACGTCGCTGCTCCTCGGCGACCCGCTGCACGAAGTACTGCAGGTCGGCGTCGATCGTGAGCTTCAGCGTGCCGCCGTCGTGCGCCTGCTTGTGCACGATCTCGGTGCCGGGGATGGGCACCCAGTCGGACGCGCTGTGCAGGTAGCTCAGCTCGCCGTCGGTGCCCGCGAGGCACTGGTCCTGGGCGAGCTCGAGCCCAGCGAGCGGGGCGCCGTCGTCGGCCTGCACGAAGCCGAGCAGATTGCCGGCGACCGCACCGTTCGGGTAGGTGCGACTCGGATGCTCCTTCGGATACACCCACGCGATCTCGAGTGCCTTGACCGCGTCGTAGGCCTCGATGTCGACCTGCTTGGCGACGTAGGCGAAGTCGGAGTCGGGGTTCTCGGCGAGCTTCGAGGTGATCACGCCGATCACCTGGTCGGGCGTGAGGCCGATGATCGGGGCGAGCTCCGTCGCCGCCGGTGTGAGGCCGGCGACGAGCTCCTCGGTCGTGAGCTCGACGTCCGCCTGCGGGCTCCCCGACTTCGCGGCCTTGCGCTCGGCGACCGCGAGCTTCGCCTGCTTCGGCGAGACCACGATGTCGTAGCGCATGACGCTGTCGGCGAGCACCGTGCCGTTGGCGTCGACGATGTCGCCGCGGGCGCCCCACACCTTGACCGGCGTCGAACGGGCGTCCTGCGCCTCGGCGTTGAGCGCCGAGGCCCGCACCACCTGGATGTCGACGAGCTTCACGACGAAGACGCCCACCAGCACGACCAGCAGTACCGCGGAGACGATGATCCTCCGCATCGAGTGCCGGCTCGTTCGCTTCATCCGGTGGTTCCTCGGCCCTTCTGGTGTTCGGTCTGACGGTTCGCGGTCAGTGCGTGGCCGGGGTCGGGAGTCCGTCGGTCACGGATGGCTCGACCGGCTTCTCGACCGCCGCGGCGCCTCCCGCTCCGGTGTGCTCGGCCCGGTCGGCCGGCTTCACCTCCTGCTTCGGAGTCTCCCCCGCCGGCTCCTCGGTGACGAGCGGCACGCCGTCGATCAGCGCATTCGGCACGAGCGGGGCGGATGCCGCGGCGCCGGTGCCGGCCGGCACCGGGTCGCCGCTCAGCTTGCCGTCGGAGAGGCGCAGGAACACGGGATTCGCGTTCGGCACCATGCCGAGCGCCTCGGCGTTCGCGGCGAGGTACTGCGGCGACTGCACTCGGTCGAGGTCCTCGCGCAGTTGCTGCTCCTGCCGGTCGAGCTTCGTCTGCTGCATCTGGGCGTGGTCGATGTCGTACGCCCCTTGGGTGATCGCGATCGAGAGCAGCAACTGCGCCACGACGATCGCCGCGACGCCGGCGATCGCGATGATCGCGTAGACGAGCGTGGGCTTCGCACGTCGCCCCGGATCGGGCACCGGCCGGAGCCAGCGCCCACGCTCGGGTGCGCGCTCGGGGGCTGCGGCCGTCTGGCCGATGGTCAGTGGACGGGCCGGCAGAGCACTCATGACGGCCTCCTCACTCGTTCTGCGGCGCGGAGTCGCACCGGCTTGGCACGCGGGTTCTCCGCCTGCTCGGACTCGGACGCGAGTTCTGCCCCTCGGACGAGGAGCTTGAACTGCGGGCGGTGCTCGGGGAGCTCCATCGGCAGCCCGGCGGGTGCGGTCGAGCTCGATACGGCCTGCAGCACGCGCTTGACGATGCGGTCTTCGAGCGACTGGTAGGCCAGCACTACGATGCGGCCGCCGACCGCGATCGAGTCGAGGGCGGCGGGCATCGCGCGCTCGAGCACCGAGAGCTCTTCGTTCACCTCGATGCGAAGCGCCTGGAACACCCGCTTTGCCGGGTGCCCCTGCCGTTGCACGGCCATGGGCGTCGCATCCTGCAGCACGGCGACCAGTTCGGCCGACCTCGTGATCGGCGCCTCGGCGCGCGCACGCACGATCGCCCGTGCGTATCGGGCTGCGAGCTTCTCCTCGCCGTAGTCGAGGAAGATGCGGCGCAGTTCGTCCTCGCTCGACTCGGCGATCACGTCGGCCGCGGTGCGGCCCTTCGTCGAGTCCATGCGCATGTCGAGCGGGGCGTCCTTCGCGTAGGCGAAGCCGCGCTCGGCCCGGTCGAGCTGCAGCGACGAGACACCGAGGTCGAACAGCACGCCCTGCACCTCGCTGAAGCCCTCCGACCGCACGGCCCGGGCGATGCCGTCGTAGACCGTGTGCACGAAGCGCGCGCGGTCGCCGTACTTCGCGAGCCGTTCGCGCGCGATGCCGAGGGCGTCGGTGTCGCGATCGAGCCCGATGACGGTGAGGTTCGGGAACCGCTCGAGGAATGCCGCGGTGTGCCCGCCCATGCCGAGCGTCGCGTCGACCATGACCGCCCCGTCGCCCTCGAGGGCCGGGGCCAGCAGCTCGAGCGTGCGCTCGAGCATGACCGGGGTGTGGATGCGTTCGATGTCCATGATTCCGCCTCTGCTTCCGGGCCTCGGGCCCTGATCCCCATCCGTTCGTCCTGATGCGGGGAAGTGCACCAGGGCCGGCCGGCTGGGAGTCGGGACCCGGGGATTCAGAAGAGTCCGGGGATCACCTCCTCCGCCGTCTCCGCGAAGGCCGCCTCCTGCTCGGCGAGGTAGCTCTGCCACGCCGCCTGGTCCCAGATCTCCACCCTGCTGCCGGCGCCGATGACCGTGAGGTCGCGGTCGAGCCCCGCGTAGCCGCGGAGGTTGGCAGGGATGGTGACCCGGTTCTGCTTGTCGGGGGTCTCCGCGGAGGCTCCCGAGAGGAAGACGCGCATGTAGTCGCGTGCCTGCTTGCTCGTCACGGGGGCTTGGCGGATCTTGTCGCTCATGTTCTCGAACTCGCGAGCGCTGAACACGTAGATGCAGCGCTCCTGCCCGCGCGTGAGCACGAGCCCGTTCGACAACTCCTCCCGGAACTTCGCCGGAAGAATGACGCGCCCCTTCTCATCGAGTTTCGGCTCGTACGTACCGAGGAACACTGCGCCACCCCCTTCCTCCGGCCAGGATCCAGGTAACCCCACTTTACTCCACCTTCATCCACTGATCAACGAAGTTCGCTCGAATTTCGTGCACATGAAGTGGGAGATCCCAGTGATTGCAAGGAAAACAGTGGGTGGAGCGGAGTGGAGGAAATGCACGCATCCAGGTGCAAGATGGGCGCGTCGCGGCCGGGATGCCACGGCCGACTCCCCGCTCGGAAGGCGATGGCGGGTTCGCGCGCACGAAAAAACGGGCCGATCAGACGATCGGCCCGTTCAGGTGGTCGGAAGTGGAGGGACTAGTCGCGGCCCTCCTGGCGGCGGTCCCAGCGGTCGTTCATGCGGTCCATGAACCCGGCGCCCGAGCGCGGCTTCGAACTGCTCGAGGGCGACTCGCTCGGCGCCGGCGCCGCGGCGCCCCGCTTGCCGGGCGTGAACGCCACCAGCACGCCGGCGAACATGAGCACGAACCCGAGGATCCCGATGATCAGGATCTGGGATGCGACACCGCCGATGAGCGCCCCCACGCCGGCGACGGCGAGGAGGACGCCGAGCACGATCGCCCGGTAGTTCGGCCGTCGGCCTCGTACCCCGCCGACCGCTTGCACGAAGTCGGCATCGTTGCGGTAGAGGTTCCGCTCCATCTCCTCGAGAAGACGTTGCTCCTGCTCTGAAAGCGGCATCTCTTTCCCCTCAGGCTCGGGATCGACGCATCCGAGTCCATTCTAGCCCCGCCTCGCCTCGGTAGGCTAGGCGGGTGGCTCACAGTTCCCGACTGGTCGATCTTGTTCACGAACGCATCGAGGACTTCCTCGCCGAACGTACCTCAATTCTCCGTTCGATCAGTCCCGACCTCGACCCGCTCGACGGCTTCTCACGGCGCTTTCTCAGCGGTGGCAAGCGCTTCCGGGCACTCTTCTGCTACTGGGGCTGGGAGGCGGTGCACGGGCGAGGGTTCGACCCCATCGACGCCGGCGACGACGTCGACCTGGACCCGGTCGTGTCGGCGGCGGCCGCGCTCGAGCTGTTCCACGCCGCCGCCCTCGTGCACGACGACATCATCGACAAGTCCGACACGCGCCGCGGTGCGCCGTCGGCGCATCGCCTGTTCGAGGCGCTGCACGCGGAGTCCGGCTGGGCCGGCGACGCCGCCGACTTCGGGGTCGACGCCGCAGTCCTGCTCGGCGACCTGCTCCTCGGCTGGAGCGACGAACTCCTCGACGAGGGGCTCGACCTCCTCGTCGACCGCAGCGCGGCGCGCGCGGCGCGCGTCGAGTTCATGCGCATGCGCACCGAGGTGACCGCGGGCCAGTACCTCGACATCCTCGAAGAGCGGGCGTGGGTCGTGCAGCCCGACGACGAGCAGCGGCTCCGCGCCGAACGCGTCATCGTCTTCAAGTCGGCGAAGTACAGCATCGAGGCCCCGCTCGTCATCGGCGGCGCCATCGCCGGTGCCGACGAGGCGCAGCTCGCGGCGCTGCGCGAGTTCGGCCTTCCGCTCGGCATCGCCTATCAGCTGCGCGACGACCTGCTGGGCGTCTACGGCGACCCCGAGGTCACCGGCAAGCCGAGCGGCGACGACCTTCGCGAGGGCAAGCGCACGATGCTCATCGCGATCGCACGCGAGCGACTCGCGGCCGGGCAGCGGCGCCTCCTCGACGAGCTCCTCGGCGACCCCGACCTCTCGGCCGACCAGATCCGGATGCTGCAGCGGACGATCGCCGAATGCGGCGCCGTCGACGAGATCGAGTCCATGATCGCGGCGCGCGCGGCGCGCGCTCTCGAGGTGCTCGAGGCCGCGCCGCTCAGCACCGCGGCGCGAACCGAGCTCGGCGCGCTCGTGCGCACCGTCACCCGTCGAACGAGCTGATCCGCCTCAGAGCAGCGCCTGGGCGACCCGGCGCACCTCGGCCTTCCGACCCGCGCGCAGCGCGTCGATCGGCGTCGTGCCGAGGCTGTCCTCCTCGGCGAGCAACCAGTCGAGCGCCTCGGCGTCGCTGAACCCGACGTCGGAGAGCAGCACCGCGGTGCCGTGGATCTCGGGCAGCGGGGCGTCGTCGCGCAGGAACACCGACGGCACCTTCAGCACCCCGTCGCGACGGGCGGCGAGCAGATGACGGTCGTCGATGAGGCGTCGGATCCGCGACGGGCTCTGCCCGAGGAGGTCGACGAGTTCGGGAACGGTCAGCCAGGTGGTGTCGGCGGCATCGGTCACGACTCAAGACTGCCACGACCGGCGGCGAACGCGGAAGCCGCCGCCCGACCGACTCGCCGGACGCGCGGTGGCGGTCGTTGACTCGCACCTGACGCTGTGCGACCGTGACGGGAGCCGGTGCACCATGCCGGCGAAGGGGGAACCATGGCGTACGACGTCGACGACGCCGGCGGGCGCGACGGCCGATCGGTCGACCGAGGTCGGCCCCGTGGCATCCGCGGGCTGCTCGCCCTGCCCCTCGCCGTGGCCAGCACGGTGGCGGTGACGCTCGGCATCGTCCAGCCCGCCGAAGCCGCCCCGCAGCCCGTCAAGCGATCGCCGAAGACGAAGGCGCCCGCATCCGGCGCCGCGCGCGCGGCGTCGGTCGCCGCGACCGACGTGCCGCGCGAGATCGTGGTCGCCGCGGGCGACACGGTCAGCGGCATCGCCGAACGCTACGGTCTCTCGACGGCCGAGGTGCTCGCGAGCAACGGTCTCGGCTGGTCGAGCCTCATCTTCCCCGGCCAGCGGCTCGCACTGCCCGGCGGGCGGGCACCCGCGACGACCGCGCCGGCGCCTCGCGATGCGATCGCGAAGCACACCGTCGTCGCCGGCGACACCATGAGCGGGATCGCAGCGCACTACGGGGTCGGCCTCGACGAGCTGCTGCGGGTGAACGGGCTCGGCCGGCAGTCGCTCATCTTCCCCGGCGAGCAGATCGTCCTGCCGCCCGGGGCCGCAGCCCCCGCACCGGCGCCCGCACCCCGAACGCCGGCCGAACCCGCGCCCGATCCGTCCGGCACTGCGCAGGGCGGCGACGTCCACATCGTCGTCGCGGGCGACACGGCGTGGGACATCGCCGCGCGCGCGAAGGTCGACCTCGACGCGCTCGTCGCGGCGAACCGGCTCGACGACCGCGCGACCATCCGCGTCGGGCAGCGGCTCGTGATCCCACGAGCCGTCGCGGCCGTCCCGGTCGCCTCGGTGAGCGTCGTGCTCACCGACGAGATGCGCGCGAACGCGCAGCTCATCGTCGACATCGGCCGCGAGCTCGGCGTGCCCGACCGGGCGATCGTCTTCGCCCTCGCCACCGCCGCGCAGGAGTCCGGCCTGAGGAACGTCCGGCACGGCGACCGCGACTCCCAGGGCCTGTTCCAGCAACGGCCGAGCCAGGGCTGGGGCACGTCGGAGCAGGTGCTCGACGCCCGCCGTGCTGCCACGGCGTTCTACGGCGGACCCGACGGACCGAACGTCGGACGGGCCCCCGGTCTCCTCGACATTCCCGGATGGGAATCGATGCCGCTCGCGAAGGCGGCGCAGGCCGTGCAGCACAGCGCCCACCCCGACCACTACGCCAAATGGGAGGCGCAGGCGCGCACGTGGCTCGACGAGCTCGGCTGAGCCGCCGCATCGCCGTCCCCGCCTCGAGGGTCACGATGGCATTGCGATCGGCGCGTCGGCGGCGTTTGTTCGAGTCATGGCATATGCCCTTTCGTAGACTCGAACGGTGAGCACAGCGCCCGCGGACCCGATGATCGACCGTCTCATCGACGGCCGGTACCAGGTGCGCTCGCGGATCGCCCGCGGCGGCATGGCCACCGTGTACCTCGCGACCGACCTGCGTCTCGAACGCCGCGTCGCGATCAAGATCATGCACGGCCACCTCGCCGACGACAACACCTTCAAGACGCGGTTCGTGCAAGAGGCGCGGTCGGCCGCCCGGCTCGCCCACCCGAACGTGGTCAACGTGTTCGACCAGGGGCAGGACGCCGACATGGCGTACCTCGTCATGGAGTACCTGCCGGGCATCACCCTGCGCGAACTGCTGAAGGACTACAAGAAGCTCACCCCCGAGCAGACCGTCGACATCATGGACGCTGTGCTCTCGGGCCTCGCGGCCGCCCACAAGGCCGGCATCGTGCACCGCGACCTCAAGCCCGAGAACGTGCTGCTCGCCGACGACGGCCGCATCAAGCTCGGCGACTTCGGGCTCGCACGCGCGGCCAGTGCGAACACCGCGACGGGGCAGGCACTGCTCGGCACGATCGCCTACCTCTCCCCCGAACTCGTCACGCGAGGCGTGGCCGACGCCCGCAGCGACATCTACGCGGTCGGCATCATGATGTACGAGATGCTCACGGGCGAGCAGCCGTACGTCGGCGAGGCCCCGATGCAGATCGCCTACCAGCACGCGAACGACGAGGTGCCCGCACCGAGCCTGCGCAACCCCGCCGTGCCGGCCTCGCTCGACGAGCTCGTGCTCTGGGCCACCCGACGCGACCCCGAGGAACGCCCGCGCGACGCTCGCGAACTGCTCGACCGCCTTCGCGCTGCCGAGCCCGAGCTGCGCGCCTCGCACCTGCCGATCACGACGCAGGCGACGATGGTCCTGCCGGCGGGCATGGGCGCGGCGGGCGTCGCCACCGCCGAGACGAGCGTGCTCGGCGGTACGCCGGTCGCGACCGTTGCGCCGCAGAGTCCCTCCGCCGAGGCACTCGACGACGACGACACCGCAGCGCTCACCGCCGCCGCCTCCCGCCGCAAGCGCCGCGGCTACTGGATCCTCGCGCTCGTGCTCGTGCTCGCGGGCCTCGCCGGCGGCACCGGCTGGTACTTCGGCGCCGGCCCCGGTGCATACGCAGAGGTGCCTCCCGTCTCGGCGAGCATGTCGCCCGACGAGGCCGCCACCGTGCTCGAGGAGGCGGGATTCGTCGTCGACCCGGCGACGCGTACCGATCCCGAGATCCCGAAGGGCCAGGTCGCGGGCACCGATCCGGCCGGCGGCCAGAGCGCCCGGCGCGGATCGACGGTCACGCTCTACGTGTCCGAGGGCCCGCAGATGCTGGACGTTCCCGAGGTCGTCGGCAAGCCCGAGGCCGAGGCGAACGACCTGCTCGCCGCGTTCACCGTCGGCGACCCCGTGCAGCAGTTCTCGGCCGATGTCGACTCGGGCTCGGTCATCGCCGCGCTCGACGGCGAGGGACGACCGCTCTCCTCGCCCTACCCCGAGCGCGGCACGGTCACCCTCGTCGTGTCGGTCGGCCCTGTGCCGCCCGTCGAGGGCACGCCGGCCGACGAGGCCCAGGCGAAGCTCGAAGCCGCGCATCTCGAGGTGAAGGTCAAGGATCCGGTGTTCTCCGACACCGTGCCGAAGGGCATCGTGATCACCGCCGACTGGATGGACGACCCCATGCGACCGGGCTCGGTCGTCGAGCTCACCGTCTCGAAGGGCCAGGACCTCGTCGCGGTTCCCGACGTCGTCGGCAAGAACTGGACCGAGGCGAAGCAGCTCCTCACCGACGCCGGATTCGCGCTCGACTACAACCTGTTCGTCGACATCGCGCCCGACACGTTCGTCGTCTCGAAGGTGACGCCCGAGGCGGGCCAGACCGCTAAGCGCGGCTCGACCGTCACGGTCAACTTCCAGGGCTTCTGAGGTCCGCACCCGCGCCCGGGGCGTGCGTGCGCGGCAGCATCCGATCGCCCGTCTCGAACATGCGGACGGCGCACGCCCCTCGGGGACGTGCGCCGTTCGGCTGTGGGCTGCTCAGCGCGCCGCGAGCTCCTCGGCCACGAGGAAGGCGAGCTCGAGCGACTGCATGTGATTGAGGCGCGGGTCGCACAGCGACTCGTAGCGCGTCGCGAGGGTCGCCTCGTCGATCTGCTCGGAGCCGCCGAGGCACTCGGTGACGTCGTCGCCCGTGAGCTCGACGTGGATGCCACCCGGGTGGGTGCCCACTGCACGGTGCGCCTCGAAGAACCCCTTCACCTCGTCGACGACGTCGTCGAAGCGACGGGTCTTGTAGCCGGTCGGCGTCGTGATGCCGTTGCCGTGCATCGGGTCGGTGACCCACAGCGGGTTCGCGTCACTCGCCTTGATGGCCTCGAGCAGCGGCGGCAGCGCGTCGCGGATCTTGCCGGCACCCATGCGCGTGATGAACGTGAGCCTGCCGGGCTCCCGGTTCGGGTCGAGCTTCTCGACGAGCTCGAGCATCGTCTCGGGCGTCGTCGTCGGGCCGAGCTTCACACCGATCGGGTTGCGTACGCGCGAGAGGAAGTCGACGTGGGCGCCGTCGAGGTCGCGGGTGCGCTCACCGATCCAGATGAAGTGGCCGCTCGTCACGTAGGGCGTGCCCGTTCGCGAGTCGATGCGGGTCATGGGGCGCTCGTAGTCCATGAGCAGGCCCTCGTGGCCCGTGTAGAACTCGGTGTGCTTGAGCGCCTCGAAGTCGGCGCCGCAGGCGTCCATGAACTTGACCGCGCGGTCGATCTCGCGCGCCATCTGCTCGTAGCGCGAGTTCGCGGGGTTCTTCGCGAAGCCCTGGTTCCACGAGTGCACCTGTCGCAGGTCGGCGAACCCTCCCTGCGTGAACGCGCGGATCAGGTTCAGCGTCGACGCGGCCGTGTGGTAGCCGCGGATCAGGCGGTTGGGGTCGGCCTCGCGCGACGCCGGCGTGAAGTCGTAGCCGTTCACGATGTCGCCGCGGTAGGCCGGAAGGGTGACGTCGCCCCGGGTCTCGGTGTCGCTCGACCGGGGCTTCGCGAACTGACCCGCCATGCGGCCCATCTTCACGACCGGCATCGACGCGCCGTACGTGAGCACGACGGCCATCTGCAGAACGGTCTTGACGCGGTTGCGGATCTGATCGGCGGTGGCACCGGCGAAGGTCTCGGCGCAGTCGCCGCCCTGCAGCAGGAACGCCTCGCCGCGCGACGCGGCCGCGAGGCGGTCGCGCATGGTGTCGACCTCGCCGGCGAAGACGAGCGGCGGCAGGGTCGCGAGCTCCGCCGACGCAACGCGGGCCGCGTCGGGGTCGGGCCAGGTGGGCTGCTGCTTGATCGGCAGGTCGCGCCAATAGTCGAGGCCCGCGATCACGGAGGGATCTGCGTTGACGATGGGCTCGACGAGCTGTACCACTGGACTGTCCTGGAGGGGTGCGGGCGCCTCGGCGCCGGGAAACGGAACGGCGACGCAGTTGCGCCGCCGCAGTCCCGAGCCTACCGCGATTGCGAGGCCCGTTGCTCCTTCACGCTCGACGCGTAGACGTCGACGTACTCCTGCCCGCTGAGGCCGCGCAACGCGTAGACGAGCTCGTCCGTCACACTCCGCAACACGAACCGGTCGCCCTCGAGACCCTCGAATCGCGAGAAGTCGATCGGCTCGCCCACGATGATGCCGATGCGGCGCACGCGCGGCAGCCTCGTGCCGATCGGCATGACGTGCTCGGTGCCGATCATCGCGACCGGGATGACGGGGACGCCGGACTCGAGCACCATCCGCGCGACGCCCGTGCGGCCGCGATAGAGCTTGCCGTCGGGGCTGCGCGTGCCCTCGGGGTAGATGCCGAGGATGCTGCCGTCGGCCAGTACGCGGAGCCCGGTGTTGAGGGATGCCTCGGACGCCTTGCCGCCCGACCGGTCGATCGGCAACTGCCCGGCGGCCTGGAAGAACACCCGCGTCGCCCAGCCCTTGAGCCCCCTGCCCGTGAAGTACTCGCTCTTGGCGAGGAACACGACGGGACGGTCGACGACGAGCGGCAGGAAGATCGAGTCGATGAACGAGAGGTGGTTCGAGGCGAGCACGACGGCACCCTCTTTGGGCACGTTCTCGAGCCCGACGACCCACGGCCGGAAGATCGAGAGCAGGATCGGCCCGATCACGAGGTTCTTCATGATCCAGTAGAACACCGTGCGGCTCCCTTCCCGGTGAACATCGACTCAGCTTAACGCCGGGTGACTCAGGAGTGTTCTGCGACCCACACGCGGGCGAGGTCGGCGGCGCCGACGACGCCGGCGTCGTTGACGAGCTCGGCGATCACGAAGTCGGGCTCGGGGTGGTAGCCGCGCGCCGGCAGGTACTCGAGATAGGACTCGCGGATCGGCTCGAGCAGGAGCTCGCCGGCGACGGCGACGCCGCCGCCGAAGACGAAGCGCTGCGGGTCGAGCACCGCCGACAGGCTCGCCGCCGCCGCGCCCAGCCAGTGGCCGAGCTGGCGGAGCGCCGCGACCGCGCCCGGGTCGCCCTGCTCGATGAGTCCGCCCACGATGCCGCCGTCGAGCGCACCGTGCTCGCCGCGCGCGCGGGCGAGGGCCTGGCCGATGCCGCCGGCGTCGGCGATCTCCCCCGCCATCCGCAGCAGGGCTCTGCCCGAGCCGTACTGCTCGATGCAACCGCGCTGTCCGCAACCGCACGCGAGGCCGTCGGGCACGACGCGGAGGTGACCGAGCTCGGCACCCGCGCCGAAACCGCCGCGGAAGAGCCGGTCGTTCGCGACGATGGCGCCGCCGACGCCGGTGCCGATCGTCAGCATGACCATGTCGCTCACGAGACGGCCCGCGCCGAAGCGGAACTCGGCCCAGCCGGCTGCGTTCGCGTCGTTGTCGATGACGACGGTGCCGCCGACCTGCGCCTCGAGCTTCTCGCGCAGGGGCTCGTTGCGCCAGTCGATGTTGGGTGCGTAGTACAGGGTCGACTGGGCGGCATCCACGAAGCCGGCAGCGGCGACGCCGACCGCCTCGATCTCGTCGGCTGCGCGGAGACCGGCGATCATGTCGACCACCGCGCGCTCGAGCGCCGCGGCGTCGCCGGCCGGCGTCGGCACGCGGTCGCTCCGCACGATCGCACCGAGTTCGTCGACGACTGCGCCGGCGATCTTCGTTCCGCCGATGTCGATTCCGATCGCGTGCACGCTGACGCCGCCTTTCAGAGGGGGACGGGGCTGAGTCGCGCCCGAACGGGGGCCGTGCGCGCAACGACTAGAGTGTAGTAGACCCCAAAGCCGAGGTCGCGCAGGTACCCGAGCCGGGCGCGATCCACTCGGTACCGAAGGAGCTACCGTGATCGAATTCTCCACGCCCGCCGTGGTCGCCCCGGACCCCACGGCGAACACCACCGACCTGCTCGTCGACCGCCTCGCGGCGACGCCCGATTCGGTGCTGTTCTCCCGGCCCACCGCCGACGGCGGCTGGAGCCCGGTGACGACGCGCGAGTTCTACGACCAGGTGATCGCCCTCGCCAAGGGCTTCGTCGCGGCGGGCATCGAGCCCGGCGACAAGATCGGCCTCATGTGCAAGACCCGCTACGAGTGGACGCTCATCGACTTCGCCGCGTGGTTCGCGGGCGCCGTGCTCGTTCCCGTGTACGAGACGAGCTCGCCCGCCCAGGTGCGGTGGAACCTCAGCGACTCGGGCGCCATCGCCGTCATCCTCGAGACGCCCGACCACTTCGCCCGATTCGACGAGGTGCACCCCGACCTGCCGCTCATCCGCAAGAGCTGGCAGATCGACCTCGGCGACCTCGACAAGATCGCCGCCGGCGGCACCGAAGTCCCCGACGACGAGATCGAGCGCCGCCGCAAGCTCGCGAACGGCGACGACATCGCGACGCTCATCTACACGTCGGGCTCGACCGGCAAGCCCAAGGGCTGCGTGCTCACCCACTCGAACTTCGTCGAGCTCTCGCGCAACGCCGCCGTGGCGCTCGACGAGGTCGTTCTCGACCCGAACGGCGCCTCGACGCTGCTCTTCATCACGCTCGCGCACGTGTTCGCCCGCTTCATCGCGGTGCTGTGCGTGCACGCCGGTGTCCGCGTCGGCCACCAGCCCGACACCCGCCAGCTGCTCCCCTCGCTCGGCAGCTTCAAGCCGACCTTCCTCCTCGCCGTGCCGCGCGTGTTCGAGAAGGTCTACAACGTCTCCGAGCAGAAGGCCGAAGCGGGCGGCAAGGGCAAGATCTTCCGCGCCGCCGCGGAGACGGCCGTGGCCTACTCGACGGCGAAGGAGCAGGGCTCGGTGCCGTTCGGCCTGAAGCTCAAGTTCAAGGTGTTCGACGCGCTCGTGTTCTCGAAGCTGCGCCAGGCGATGGGCGGCAACGTCAAGTACGCCGTCTCGGGCTCCGCGCCGCTCGGCCCGCGCCTCGGTCACTTCTACCACGCGCTCGGCATCGCGATCCTCGAGGGCTACGGCCTCACCGAGACCACCGCGCCGGCGACGGTCAACCTGCCCACGAAGTCGAAGATCGGTACCGTCGGCCCCGCGCTGCCGGGCGTCTCGGTGCGCCTCGCCGACGACGGGGAGATCCAGGTCAAGGGCGTCGACGTCTTCAAGGAGTACTGGAAGAACCCCGAGGCCACGGCCGAGGCCTTCGACGGCGACTGGTTCAAGACGGGCGACATCGGCGCGTTCGACAGCGACGGCTTCCTCACGATCACGGGGCGCAAGAAGGAGATCATCGTCACGGCCGGTGGCAAGAACGTCGCCCCCGCCGCGCTCGAGGACCCGATCCGCGCGAACCCGCTCGTCGGCCAGGTCGTCGTCGTCGGCGACAAGAAGCCCTTCATCGCGGCTCTCGTCACCCTCGACCCCGAGATGCTGCCGGTCTGGCTCAACAACAACGGCGAGGACGCGGGCATGTCGCTCGAGGAGGCTTCGACGAACCCGGCCGTGCTCGCCGAGGTGCAGCGCGCGATCGACGCCGCGAACGAGAACGTGTCCCGCGCCGAGTCGATCCGCAAGTTCACGATCCTCACGTCCGAGCTGACGGAGGAGAGCGGCCACCTCACGCCGAAGCTCAGCATCAAGCGCAACATCATCCTCGAGGACTTCTCGCCGCTCATCGAGTCGATGTACTCGGGCGCACCGGCGACGGAGGGCCACTCGATCGTCAGCTGACCGACATCGATCCACGACGAAGCGCCCCGCGGAGCATCCACGGGGCGCTTCGTCGTCCTCGGGCCGCACGTCTCCCGAGCGGCTCGCTCGGGCGGCGGCATCGGGATGCTGCGACCCGCCGCGCTCGAGACCGATGCGTCAGAACCAGTCGGACTCGCGGATCTCCTTCATCGCGGCCCGACGCTCGTCCTTCTCGAGACGGTCGAGATACAGCAGTCCGTCGAGGTGGTCGGTCTCGTGCTGCAGCGCCTGGGCCATGAGTCCCGTGCCCTCCAGCACGAGCTCGTTGCCGTCGAGGTCGATGCCGCGCACTTTCGCGTACGGATGGCGGGGCGTCTTGTGCCAGAGCCCGGGAACGGAGAGGCAGCCCTCGTCGACGAGCTCCTTCTCGCCAGAAACCTCGATGATCTCGGGGTTGATGACGTAGCCCACCTCGCCGTCGACGTTGTAGCTGAACGCGCGCAGGTTGACGCCGATCTGCGAGGCTGCGACGCCCGCGCGGCCGGGCAGCTTCACACTGTCGACGAGGTCGGCGACGAGCGCGCGCACACGCTCGTCGACCTGTTCGACGGGAGCTGAGACGGTCTTGAGGACGGGGTCGCCGAACAGGCGGATGGGACGCTCTGGCAATGTTCTCCGATCAGTGCCCGCGGTCGGCGGGCAGGCCTTCCACCACGAGGGCGGCGAGTTCGCGAGCCGCGTCGCGGGTGACGGGGCGCAGTTGGTGCCAGTTCACGACCGAGCCGGCCGCGAGCTGGGGGTCGTACGGGATGCGCACGATCTCACGCACGCGCGACTGGAAGTGGGCCTCGATCTCGTCGACCTTGACGAGGTGCGTGCCCTGGGTGGCGAGGTTGATCGCGACGATCGCATTGCGCACGAGCTCGCCGTAGCCGTTCGCCTCGAGCCACGTGAGCGTCTCGGAGGCGAGCCGCGCCTCGTCGACGCTGCCGCCCGAGACGATCACGATCGAGTCGGCCCGCTGAAGCGTCGCGCGCATCACCGAGTGCACGATGCCCGTGCCGCAGTCGGTGAGCACGATCGAGTAGTAGCGGGCCGCGAGCCCCGCCACCACGTTGTAGTCGTTGTCGTCGAACGCCTCGGACAGCGTGGGATCGGTGTCGGAGGCGAGGATGTCGAGCCGGGTCTCGTCGCGTGAGACGAAACGTGAGAAGTCGGTGTACCCGCCGATCGACGACGCCTTCGCGACGACGTCTCGCACCGTCTCGCGCGTCTGCCGGTCGACGCGTTCGGCGAGCGTGCCGCGGTCGGGGTTCGCGTCGATCGCGATGATGCGGTCGTCGCGCGCGTCGGCCAGCGCCATGCCGAGCAGCGCCGTGATCGTCGTCTTGCCGACGCCGCCCTTGCGGGTGAGCACGGGCACGAACCGGGCGCCGCCCTCGAAGCGCTTCTGGATGCGCTGGTTCATCGCCTTGTGCGCGCGCACCTTGGCCGAGTCGCCGAGGTTCACGAGATGCAGGGACGCCTCGTACAGGAAGCGGTTGAGGCCGCCCTCGGGCGCCGGACGGGTCGTGCGATTGACGTCGATCAGGCGGTCGGGCGTCAGCGAGTCGGGCGTCTCGGGCAGTTCGGCGGGCTCGGCCGGGTCATGACCCTCGCTCGGGGCGACGTCGGCGGCCGCGACCGGACGGTCGAGATCGACCTCGCGGGCGCGCTTCGTCGCATCGGCGGCGAGCAGGGCACTGTACGGCGACGCCTCACGGTGGACCGGCGGACGACTGCCCGAGGGCAACCCCGTCGCGAGGATCGGCACCGACCGCGTTCCGGTGTCGGTCGCCGCGAGCGATCCCGGGTTGACCGACACCTCGTCGATCGCCACCGCGACCTCGTCTTCGGGGACCTCGTGCACCGGTGCCGGCGGCAGGTCGACCCGCAGGTCGAGATCGGGGCGTGCGGCATGCGCGCCGGTCGTCCCGGTCACCGGGATGCGGTCGACCGGGCCGGTGCGAACACCGACGCCGCGCCGGCTCACCGGCCCCGTATCATGCGTCTCGTCAGCCACCGATACCCCTCCTCATCAGCGCCGTTCCACGCCAAGCCTAGCGTGCGCGCACGACGACGAGCAGATCACCGGCCTCCACCTGCTGGGTCTTGGGCACGGCGACGCGCTCGACGACGCCCGAGACGGGCGACGTGATGGCGGCCTCCATCTTCATGGCCTCGATCGATGCGACGCTCTGACCGGCCTCGATCTCGGTGCCGGCTTCGACCTGGAGCGTCACCACGCCCGAGAAGGGCGCCGCGATCTGACCCGGCTGCGAGGCATCCGCCTTCTCGGCCGTTCTCGTCTCGACCGTGATGCTGCGGTCACGCACGAACACCGGGCGAAGCTGCCCGTTGAGGATCGTCATGACCGTGCGCATGCCCTTGTCGTCGGCTTCGCCGATCGCCTCGAGCCCCGCGTAGAGCCGGACGCCCTTCGCGATCTCGACGACGTGTTCGGCGCCGGGGCGCAGGCCGTAGAGGTAGTCGACCGTGTCGACGACCGAGAGGTCGCCGAACAGCTCGCGGATCTGCTCGAACTGCCGGGTCGGCGCCGGGAACAGCAGCGCGTTGAGCGTCGAGCGTCGCGTCGCGCTGTCGGCCTCGAGCGCGGCGAGCTGGTCGGGCGTCAGCTCGGCGACACCCGTTCGTACGTCGCGGCCCGCGAGCACCTTCGTGCGGAACGGCTCGGGCCAGCCGCCCGGCAGGTCGCCGAGCTCGCCCGCCATGAAGCCGATGACGGAGTCGGGCACGTCGTACTTCTCGGGGTTCGCCGCGAAGTCGGCCGGGTCGGCCTTGACGGCCGCGAGGTGGAGCGCGAGGTCGCCGACGACCTTCGACGACGGGGTCACCTTCGGCACACGGCCGAGGATCTCGTCGGCCGCGGCGTACATGTCCTCGATGAGCTCGAAGTCGTCGGCGAGGCCGAGCGCGATCGCCTGCTGGCGCAGGTTCGACAGCTGCCCGCCCGGGATCTCGTGGTGGTACACGCGCCCGGTGGGGCCGGGCAGGCCCGACTCGAACGGGTGGTACAGGCGGCGCACCGCCTCCCAGTACGGCTCGAGGTCGCTGACGGCGTCGAGCGAGAGGCCGGTGTCGCGTTCGGTGTGGGCGAGCGCGGCGACGAGCGATGATGCCGACGGCTGGCTCGTGGTGCCCGCCATCGGCGCGCTCGCCACGTCGACGGCGTCGACCCCGGCCGCACTCGCGGCCATGAGCGTCGCGAGCTGGCCGCCCGCGGTGTCGTGCGTGTGCAGGTGCACCGGCACGTCGAACCGCTCTCGGAGCGCACCGACGAGCTTCGCGGCCGCCGCGGGCCGGAGCAGGCCCGCCATGTCCTTGATCGCGAGCACGTGCGCGCCCGCCCCGACGATCTCGTCGGCGAGACGCAGGTAGTAGTCGAGCGTGTACAGGTCTTCGGCCGGGTCGAGCAGGTCGCCCGTGTAGCAGAGCGCGACCTCGGCGACGCTGTGACCCGTCTCGAGGACCGCGTCGATCGCCGGCCGCATCTGCGAGACGTCGTTGAGCGCGTCGAAGATGCGGAAGATGTCGACGCCGGTGGCCGCGGCCTCGCGCACGAAGGCGTCGGTGACCTCGGTCGGGTACGGCGTGTAGCCGACCGTGTTGCGGCCGCGGAGGAGCATCTGGATGTTGATGTTCGGCAGCGCCTCGCGGAGGGCGGCGAGCCGGTCCCACGGGTCCTCGCCGAGGAAGCGGAGGGCGACGTCGTACGTCGCACCGCCCCATGCCTCGACCGAGAGGAGCTCGGGCGTCAGGCGCGCCACGTACGGTGCCACCGCGACCAGGTCCTTCGTGCGCACTCGGGTCGCGAGCAGCGACTGGTGGGCGTCACGGAAGGTCGTCTCGGTGACGGCGAGCGGCGTCTGGGCGCGCAGCGCCGCGGCGAAGCCGGTCGGGCCGAGCTCGAGCAGCCGCTGGCGCGAGCCGTCGGGCGCGGGCGCGGTCAGGTCGATGGTCGGCAGCTTCTCGACCGGGCTGATACCGATCGGCGCGGCGCCGTTCGGCTGGTTGACGGTCACGTCGGCGAGCCAGTTCAGGATCTTGGTGCCGCGGTCCTTCGAGACGCGGCCGCGCAGCAGCTGCGGGCGCTCGTCGATGAACGAGGTGCTGAGGTCGCCGGCCACGAACGCCGGGTCCTCGAGCACGGCCTGGAGGAAGGGGATGTTCGTGGAGACGCCGCGGATGCGGAACTCCGCGAGCGCCCGCTTCGCCCGGGCGACGGCGGCGGTGTAGTCGCGACCTCGGCAGGTGAGCTTCGCGAGCATCGAGTCGAAGTGCGGGCTGATCTGCGCGCCGGGGTTGATGGTGCCGCCGTCGAGACGGATGCCGGCGCCGCCCGGCGAGCGGTAGGTCGTGATCTTGCCGGTGTCGGGGCGGAAACCGGCCGTGGGGTCCTCGGTCGTGATGCGGCACTGCAGGGCGGCGCCGCGGAGGCGGATCGAGTCCTGCTCGAGCCCGAGCTCGGCGAGCGTCTCGCCGGCGGCGATGCGCATCTGGGAGACGACGAGGTCGACGTCGGTGACCTCCTCGGTCACGGTGTGCTCGACCTGGATGCGCGGGTTCATCTCGATGAAGACGTGCTCGCCGGCCCGCTCCCCCGCCGTGTCGAGCAGGAACTCGACGGTGCCGGCGTTCACGTAGCCGATCGATCGCGCGAACGCGATCGCGTCGCGATAGAGCGACCGACGGACGTCGTCCGAGAGGTTCGGGGCGGGCGCGATCTCGATGACCTTCTGGTGGCGCCGCTGCACCGAGCAGTCGCGCTCGAAGAGATGCACGGTCTCGCCGGTGGCGTCGGCCAGCACCTGCACCTCGATGTGCCGCGGCCGGAGCACCGCCTGCTCGAGGAACATCGTGGGGTCGCCGAACGCGCTGTCGGCCTCGCGCATCGCCTCTTCGAGGGCCGCGCGCAGGTCGTCCTTCGCGTCGACGCGGCGCATGCCGCGCCCGCCGCCGCCGGCGACGGCCTTGGCGAAGATGGGGAAACCGATCTCGTCGGCCTGCGCGACGAGCGCCTCGATGTCGCGCGAGGGCGGGGTCGACTTCAGCACGGGGACGCCCGCGGCGATCGCGTGCTCCTTCGCGGTGACCTTGTTGCCCGCCATCTCGAGCACGTGCTTCGGCGGGCCGATGAAGGCGATGCCCGCCTCGGCCGCGGCCTGCGCGAGTTCGGGGTTCTCGGAGAGGAAGCCGTAGCCCGGGTAGATCGCGTCGGCCCCCGACTCCTTGGCGACGCGGATGATCTCCGAGACGTCGAGGTAGGCGCGGACCGGATGACCCGGCTCGCCGATCTGGTACGCCTCGTCGGCCTTCAGCCGGTGCAGCGAGTTGCGGTCTTCGAACGGATACACCGCGACCGTCTTCGCACCGAGTTCGACGGCGGCACGGAACGCACGGATGGCGATCTCACCGCGATTGGCAACCAGGATCTTCGTGAACATGCAAGCCTTTCCGAACGGAATCCGCACAGCGAACGTTTAGGTATCGCCCGAGCACTAAAGGTAACGTATCTGTTCGTGCACGTTCTCTCCGTCAGCTCCCTGAAAGGCGGCGTCGGCAAGACCACTGTCACGCTCGGACTGGCGTCGGCGGCCTTCGCCCGCGGCGTCCGTACGCTCGTCGTCGACCTCGACCCGCAGTCCGACGTCTCGACCGGCATGGACATCCAGGTCGCCGGCCACCTGAACGTCGCCGACGTGCTCGCGTCGCCGAAGGAGAAGATCGTCCGCTCGGCGATCGCACCGAGCGGCTGGGCCCGGCAGAATCCGCAGTCGACCATCGACGTCATGATCGGCAGTCCGTCGGCCATCAACTTCGACGGCCCGCACCCCTCGATCCGCGACATCTGGAAGCTCGAGGAGGCGCTGGCCAACGTCGAGTCCGACTACGAGCTCGTGCTCATCGACTGCGCACCCTCGCTCAACGCGCTGACCCGCACGGCATGGGCGGCGAGCGACCGCGTCGCCGTGGTCACCGAGCCCGGCCTGTTCTCGGTCGCCGCGGCCGACCGCGCGCTGCGCGCGATCGAGGAGATCCGGCGAGGCCTCTCCCCTCGCCTGCAGCCGCTCGGCATCATCGTGAACCGGGCGCGCGTGCAGTCGCTCGAGCACCAGTTCCGCATCAAAGAACTGCGCGACATGTTCGGTCCGCTCGTGCTCAGCCCGCAGCTGCCCGAGCGCACGTCGCTGCAGCAGGCGCAGGGGGCTGCGAAGCCGCTCCACATGTGGCCGGGCGAGAGCGCCGAGGAGATGTCGGCGAACTTCGACCAGCTGCTCGACCGGGTGCTGCGCACCGCTCGCATCATCGACGACGCCGACGGTCAGCTCGCGGTCGAGTCGCACGCGATCTGAGCCCCGCAGCGCCCCGCGAGTGTGACGTCGTATGACGTCAGGAGACCTTGCGGGACTTCGCTCCGCGGCGAGCGGCGAGCTCGTCCATCGGGTCGGCGGGGTGCGTGTCGAGCTCGACGAGCGTCGACTCGACCTCGCGGAGCACCTTGCCGACCGCGATGCCGAACACACCCTGGCCGCGATTGACGAGGTCGATGACCTCGTCGTCGGAGGTGCAGAGGTAGACGCTCGCACCGTCGCTCATGAGCGTGGTCTGGGCCAGGTCCTCGACGCCTGCCTCGCGCAGCTGGGTGACGGCCGCGCGGATCTGCTGCAGTGAGATGCCGGTGTCGAGCAGGCGCTTCACGAGCTTCAACACGAGGATGTCGCGGAAGCCGTAGAGGCGCTGCGAACCGGAGCCGGCCGCGCCTCGCACCGTCGGTTCGACGAGCTGCGTGCGGGCCCAGTAGTCGAGCTGGCGATAGCTGATGCCGGCGGCACGTGCCGCGATCGCGCCGCGGTACCCGGTGCCGTCTTCGTACTCCGGCATCCCGTCGGTGAACAGCAGGCCGAGGTCGTAACGCGAGCGCATGGTCTCACTCATCGATTCGCCCCTCACTTCTGCTCCGCCACCCCGGCGACGCGAGTTCCACGCTACCGAGGCGGACGGCCCGCGCCAAACATATCGGGCCGATCGTCACGGCGTGTCGCGCGATCATCTCGACAGGCGTTCGAGCGTCGAGCGCAGGATGCTCGAGTGCACCGTTTCGAGCGCCCCGGCGAGCTCCCTCGCCTGCTCGGCGGTGCGTGCCTTTCCGGCGGCGTCGGTGCGTCGCGACGGCGCGATCGCCCGGTCGACCAGCGCGGCCTCGCGTTCGGCCGCGGCACGGACGCCGCGAAGGTGTCGCGGCTCGATCCCGACGGCTCGCAGGGCGACGAGCGCGCGGAGGACGCCCAGCGAGTCCTCGCCGTAGTGCTCGGCCGCCGGCAGCAGGGACGCGGAGACCGCATCGTCGACGAGCACGGCGTTCGCTCCGGCCGCACGCACGAGCTCGGCCCGCGTCATCCGCTTCGCCGTGAGGAAGCCGGCGGCGCTCGTCGCGGCCGGCAACGCCGAGGTCTCGCCCGCGTCGATCGCCTCGAGATGCGCCCGGATGACCTTGAGCGGCAGGTAGTGATCGCGCTGCATCGAGAGGACGAGCGTGATGCGCTCGACATCGGCCGCCGAGAACTTGCGGTACCCGGCAGCCGTGCGTGCAGGTGCCACGAGCCCCTGCTCCTCGAGGAAGCGCAGCTTCGACGGAGTGAGTTCGGGGAACTCGGGTTGCAGCTTCGCCAGCACCTGGCCGATGCCGAGCAGTGGCGCCTGCTCGCTCGTGCGCGCCGACGCCGCCGTGCCGACCACTACTCGCTCGCCACCGGAGCCAGGTCGCGTCGGGAGGCGTAGAAGGTGAGCCGGAACTTGCCGATCTGCACCTCGGCACCGTCGGACAGCAGCGCGGTCTCGATGCGGACGCCGTCGAAGTAGGTGCCGTTCAGCGAGCTCAGGTCGCGCACCTCGAACGCGGTGCGGTGCCGGACGAACTCGGCATGCTTGCGCGACACCGTGACGTCGTCGAGGAAGATGTCGGCGTCGGGGTGACGGCCGACGACCGTGACGTCGGTGTCGAGCAGGAACCGCGCACCGGTGTTGGGTCCGCGCCGAACGACGAGCAGCGCCGAGCCGGACGGCAGGGCCGCGATCGCCTCCTGCTCCTCTGCGGAGATGTCGGAGTCGATCGCACCGAGCTGGGCCGCCGCCTCGCGGCTGAAGCCCATCGTCGAATCGACGGAGCTGTCTGACACCGGGTTCGACGAGGTGTGCGCCTGCTCGAAGCCGGCCTCACCTGCCCCGTCGGCCTGTGTGTTGTCGGAATCCGCCACGGCTAACCTCCCTCTTCCAGCGTATCGGATCGCGAGTCGCCCGCCACCCGCGGAATGCGGATGGCACGTGCCGTCTCGATCGCGTAGATCGCACCGGCCCACCAATAGAGGAATGCACCCCACAGCGTGATCGCCCAGCCGACGGGCTCGCTCACGGCGGCGACCGCCGGGAATGCCGCACCGAGCATGATCACCGGCAGGCCGAAGAACAGTGCGAACGTCGCGACCTTGCCGAGTTGGTGCACGGGCAGCGGGCCGAACCCGTGGTTCGCGAGCACGACGCCGAGCACGAGCAGGAAGACGTCACGGGCGACGATGACGACGACGATCCACCACGGCACGAGCTGCTGGGCCGCGAGTCCGATGAGTGCGGCGAAGATGTAGAGGCGGTCGGCGGCGGGGTCGAGGAGCTGCCCGAGCCGGGTGACCTGGTCGAGCCGTCGCGCGAGGTATCCGTCGGCGAGGTCGGTGAGGCTCGCGACCACGAGGACGACGAGGGCGACGACGTAGTCGCCGATGACGAGGTAGACGAGGAACACCGGCACGAGTGCCAGCCTGAGCATGCTCAGGATGTTCGGGATCGTCCAGATCTCCGAACCGACGGCCCCCGCCCGCTCCCCAGCCACGCCCCGATCCTATCGGGCGGGCGGATGCCTCGTCTCAGAGCCGCGCGGCGAGGGCCGGCCACGCCTCGGCGAACCGCGGGTGCAGCGGATGCCGGCCGACCTCGCCGACGGGGACCCAGCGCAGTTCGATGCTCTCGGGATCGCTCACGACGGGTTCGAAGCGCACGAGCGCGTCGGCCACGACGGTCGTGTACGACCAGAAGCCGAGGTCGAGCACGCTCGTGAACCGGACTGAGAGCGCTTCGGGAGGGACGCCCGCCTCCTCCCCCGCTTCGCGGATCGCGGCATCCACGGCGGCCTCGTCGGCGTGCAGCGCACCACCGGGGATGCCCCACGTGCCGCCGAAATGACTCCATTCGGCGCGGTGCTGGAGGAGCACCTCGGCCTCGGGGCTGATCGCGAGCAGGCCCGCGGCGCCGTAGCGACCCCAGTACCGCACCCCACCGGGACCCTCGACCCATGCGTCGCCGCTCGAACTCGTCACCCCTCCAGCATGACGCATGCCCGCGAGACGTCCGCCCGGCGTCGTAGTCTTGGGCGATGGACGACGACCGACCGGTGCGCATCGACGCCTGGTTGTGGGCCGTGCGCCAGTACAAGACGCGCTCGGCGGCCACCGCCGCATGCCGCGCCGGACATGTGCGCGTCAACGGCGAACGCGCGAAGGCGGCGCAGCCCGTTCGCCCCGGCGACGAGGTGCGCGTGCGGATCGCCGGTTTCGACCGGCAGCTGATCGTGCGGCGCACGATCTCGAAGCGGGTGTCGGCCCCGCTCGCGGCCGAGGCTGCCGAGGATCGCACCCCGCCGCCTCCGCCGCGCGCCGAGCTTCCCGCCACGATCGTGCGCGATCGCGGTGCCGGCCGCCCGACGAAGCGGGAGCGGCGGGACCTCGACCGGCTCCGCGGCCGCTGAGCCCGAGCACGGCTCCGGCGCGCTCGGGCGCGTGCGGCGCCGACGACGCCGCACGGGCGTAGCCTGTGCCTCGTGCACAAGGAACTCACCCACGAACCCGACGCCCGCCGCTACGTGCTCCGCGTGGACGGCACGATCGCGAGCGTGCTCGACTACCGCGTGCTCGGCGAAGCGGTCGCCTTCACCAGGACCTTCACCAATCCGTCGTACCGCGGCTCGGGCCTCGCCGCCGAGGTCGTCGCGTTCGCGGTCGACGACGTCGAGGCGACCTCCGACCGGCACATCGTGCCGAGCTGCTGGTACGTCGGCGAGTGGTTCGACCGCCACCCCGACCGGCGGAACCTGCTCGATCCGCGGCTCGGCTGATGGTCGCCGGTTACAGCGCCGCGCAGGTCCGCGCTGCGGAGCAGCCGCACCTCGCACGCGGCGAGCCGCTCATGCTGCTGGCGGCCGCGGCGCTCGCGGACGTCGTCCGGGAGCGGCTCCCCCGTGATGGCGACGGCGCGCCCCTCGTGCTCGTGCTCGCAGGGTCGGGCGACAACGGCGGCGACGCCGCCCACGCGGCCGCCGACCTCGCAGCGACCGGCATCCGGGTCGAGATCGTTCCGACCGGTTCGCGCCTGCACGCCGAGGCACGGGCAGCGGCCGTCGCGGCGGGCGTGCACGTGCTCGATGACGCGGATGCACCGACCGTCGCCGCACGTGCCGCCGAGGCATCCCTGATCATCGACGGCATCCTGGGGACCGGCACGAGTTCCGACCCGTCGCTCCGTGGCCGTGCCCGCGAACTCGTGGCGGCGATCCTGCCGACGCTCGCGGACGACGCGGGCCCCGTGGTGGTGGCCGCCGACCTGCCGAGCGGCGTGCATCCCGACGACGGCAGCGTGCCCGATCCGACCGTGCTGCCCGCGACCGTCACGGTCACGTTCGGTGCGGCCAAGGCCGGCTTGCTGATCGAGCCGGGGGCCGATCTCTCGGGCGAGGTGCACGTCGTCGACCTCGGCCTCGGTCCCGAGCTCGCGGCCTTCACCCGGCTCGTGGAGCGCGGCTGAGACGACGAAGCGCCCCGCGAGGCGGGGCGCTTCAGCGACGGATCAGTACCAGTTGACGGCCTGCGAGTGCGACCAGGCGCTGCACGGCGAACCGTACGAACGCGAGATGTAGTCGAGACCCCAGGCGATCTGGGTCGCGGCATTGGTCTGCCAGTCGGCGCCCATGGTGGCCATCTTGCTGCCGGGCAGCGCCTGCGGGATGCCTGTGGCGCCGCTGGAGCCGTTCATCGCGGTGTACGACCACCCCGACTCCTTCTGCCACAGCGAGTCGAGGCACTGGAACTCGCCGTCGCCCCAGCCGTACGTGCTCGAGGCCATCGAGCGCGCCGTCTCGCGCGCACCGTCGGGCGTGTTCGCGCGGGCGAGCGCCTCGGCTGCGGCCTTCGCCTTCGCCTCCTGCTCGCGGTCGTACTCGGCGGCCGCGGCGCTCGCCTTGGCCACCTCGTCGCGCGTCTCCTTGGTGAGGTCGGCGAGCTCGTCGACCGGCAGCAGCTCGTAGTCGCCGAGCGAGGCGACCGACGCCGCGAGGTTCGTCGTGTCGGTCTTGCCGTCGACCGCGGCGAGCGTCGCGCTCGCGGTCGAGAGCGTGTCCTCGGCGGTGGCACGCGTGCGTGCCGCGGCGATCGCGCTGTACGCGCCCAACTGGTCGTGCTGCACGCCCGTCGCCTCGGTCAGCGCCGTGGTCGCGTCGATGCGCGCCTGCGACTCGGCGGCCGACTTGACGGTGAAGCCGGTGCCGACGATGAGTGCGACGCCGGCGACGGCTCCCGCGAGCAGGAGGCGGCGCCGGTTCGCGCGCCGACGGATCGAGCGACGAGGGTGGTCGTCGAGGGCGATGCCGGTGGGGTCTTCGTGAATGGTCTCAGGGCTGGGGGAAGTCTGGTTCTGCATATTCTCTGGAGTTGCTCGGTTCGTTCGTAGACGTGGGGGCGGCCCCGAGCACGGGCACAAGTCAGACACCCTGCCTTCCGATTCTGGATGGATCCTCAGTTCTCCCTGTGCGATCCATGGATGCGGCGGCGAAACGCGCGATACTCGGAGGATGCTCCCAGCCGATGCATCCCCGTTCGCCGTACCCGCAGCCGAGGATCGCTGCCCCTGCCTGTCGGGGCTCACGTTCGGCGAATGCTGCCATCGGTTGATCGGCGGAACGGCGCACGCGCCGACGGCCGAGCAACTCATGCGATCGCGCTACACGGCCTTCGCCACGGGCGCGGCCGCCTACCTCCTCGAGACCTGGCACCCCACGACGCGACCACGCGAGCTCGAACTCGATCCGTCGATCCGCTGGCTTCGACTCGACATCGCGCGCACCGAGCGCGGCGGACCGTTCGACCGGGAGGGAGTGGTCGAGTTCACGGCGCACTACCGCCACGACGGCGAGCGCGGCAGCCAGCACGAGACGAGCCGGTTCTCGAGGGTCGACGAACGCTGGTACTACGTCGAGGCCGTCGACTGACCGGCGCGGTCGCGTCGAACGCGACAGCGGTGCTCCGCTGCGGGCGAACGCAGCCCGAGTCAAAGGGAATCCAGAGCTTCGCCGCCTAGCGTGGTGGTCGTGACTCCGCTCGACGGCACTCGTCCCACGAGGCATCCCGATGCACCGGCCATGCTCACCCCGCGCGCCCAGCGCACCCTCGAGACCATCGACGGCCAGACCCTCGACGAGATGCGAGCGCTGCGCGACGAGACCGAGCGGTTCATGATGCGCTACAAGTTCGGCATGGACGAGGTGATCACGAAGCTCTCGATCCTGCGCGAGGAGTTCAGCCAGACGCACGACTACAACCCGATCGAGCACATCTCGAGCCGGCTGAAGAGCCTCGACAGCGTCATCGAGAAGATGGCGCGCAAGGGCATCGAGCCGAACTTCGACACGATCCGCGACACGATCACCGACATCGCCGGCGTGCGCGTGACGTGCAGCTTCGTCTCCGACGCGTACCGCATCTTCGAGCTCCTGACCGCCCAGCGCGACATCCGGGTGCTCAAGGTGAAGGACTACATCAAGGAGCCGAAGCCGAACGGCTACCAGAGCCTGCACGTCATCGTCGAGGTGCCCGTGTTCCTCTCGACCGGGCCGTATCCGGTCGCGGTCGAGGTGCAGATCCGCACGATCGCGATGGACTTCTGGGCGAGCCTCGAGCACAAGATCTACTACAAGTACGACCGGCAGGTGCCGCAGGAGCTCCTCGACGGCCTGACCGACGCCGCCCACACGGCCGCCGAGCTCGACACCCGCATGGAACGGCTGCATCACGAGCTGCACGGGGTTCCGCGACTCCCCCACGTGCCGCGCGACATCGCGGTCTGACCCCGCGGGCTCACGCAGTCGGGTGCCGGACGGCTCAGCCCGAACGGCTCAGCCGCCGAACGCCGCCCGCGCCTCGTCGCTCACCCGCAGCGAGCGGTCGCCGGGCACGCGTGCCACGGTGCCCTCCGCGAGGAGGACCTCGAGCACATGAGCACCGAGCGCGCCGGCGAGGTGCGGCCGCCGCTCGGTCCAGTCGAGGCAGCCGCGCACGACGGGCCGACGGCCCGCCGCCGGCAGGTCGACGAGGCGCAGCCGTTGGGCGAGCGGCCCGTCCGTCGCGAGCACGGCGCCCGTCTCGCCCGCCTCGAGCGGGGCGATGGACCGCTCCGCCACGAGCCGGTCCGCGATCCCGAGGGCGAGCCGGCCGGCGAGGTGGTCGTAGCACGATCGAGCCTCGGCGAGCCGACGCGCCGTCGCGGACTGCGCGTAGGAGGACACCGGGCGTCGTGGTGCGAGCCGCTGCAGCGACTCGATCGCGTCGGCGACCTCGGACCCGGCGAGCTCGTAGTAGCGGTGCCGACCGAGCGGCCGCACCCGCACGAGGCCGCCGTCGACGAGCCGCGCCAGGTGGGCGCTCGCCGTCGCGGCCGACACGTGCGCGATCGCCGCGAGCTCGCCGGCCGGCAGTGCGCGACCGTCCAGCAGCGCGGCGAGCATCGCGGCTCGCGCCGGTTCGCCCATCAACCGGGCCGGGGTCGCGAGATCGGCGTCACCTTCCATGAGGCCACGATACGACGAGGATGCTTCGACCGTCGACGAACCGTCGGCGTCGTAGCCTCGGTGCATGTCCGTCATCCACGACCGCTCCGACGTCGCCCGCGTGCTCGACGACCCGGCGTGGCAGGTACCCGAAGCCGCCCCGGGCGACACCCCGTTCGCGCGACTGCGCGGAGCGGCATCCCGCTTCGTCAACGACCGCGTGCACGACGCGCGCCGCCGCGAGATCGACGCGCGGCTCGCGGCGATCGACGCCGTGCAGCTCGGTCGCGACGCCGGCGCGTGGGCGCAGGACGCGCTCGCGAGGGGCCGGGAACCCGCCGAGATCGCGCGCCGCGCGCCCGTCGTGGTGCTCGCCGCCGCGCTCGGACTGGCCGACCCCGAGTCGCTCGCGGAGGCCGCCGCGACGGTCGCCGTGCCGTACGCGACCGGCTCCGTCGTCGACGAGCCCGCCGTCGATGCCGCCGCTGAACAGTTGCTCGGCGCAGCCGCCGCCGGTCGTCACGCGGCGCTCGACGCGCAGCTGCTCGTGCAGGCGCACACGGCGACCGGCGCGCTCATCGCCACCACGCTGCGTCGAGCCGCCGCATCCCCGGCCATGCCGACCCCGCGCCTGGTCGACCTCGTGCTCCGCGACGAGCCGCCGGTCGCGTCGACCCGGCGCATCGCCCCGGCACGCACCGGCGAGACGGACGACCGTGACCGGGTCGACGGAGGCCCGCTCGGCGGCAGGCGACTCGACGAACTCCAGTTCGCCGACCGCGGACTCGTCGAACTCCGGCTCGACGGCCCCGACCGCGAAGCCCGGGAGGGGGCGCCGCCAAGGAACCTCGCCTTCGGCTCCGGCGCACGTCGCTGTCCCGCCTCGGTGCATGCCGTCGCGATCGCCACGGCCGTCGTCGACGTGCTCCGGGAGCCGTCGTGCTGAGCCCGGCCCGGTTCCGTGCACTCCACCGGCGCGGCGAGCCGTTGCTCCTGCCCAACGCGTGGGACCTCGCGTCAGGTCTCTGGCTCGCCGAACAGGGCGCCGACGTCGTCGGCACGACCAGCCTCGGCCTCGCGGTCGTGGCCGGTGAGCCGGACGGCGCCGGCGCGACGCTCGAGCCGACGCTCGAACTCGCTCGGCGACTCGTCGCGGCGGGGATCGCGGTCACGGTCGACCTCGAGTCGGGGTTCTCCCACGACCCGGCGGAAGTCGCCGAGATCGTCTCGCACCTCGCCGAGCTCGGCGTAGTGGGGGTCAACCTCGAGGACTCCACCGTCGACGGTCGGCTCAGCGACCCCGAGCTGCTCGCCGCGAAGGTCTCGGCCGTCGTACGCGGCGCGCCCGCGCTGTACGTCAACGCACGGACGGACGCGTTCTGGGTCGAGACGGGAGACTCCGTCGGCGAGCGCACGACGGCATCGCTCGAGCGGGCTCGACGCTATCTCGATGCGGGCGCTTCGGGTGTCTTCGTGCCGGGGGCGCTCGACGACCGCACCATCACGGCGCTCGTCGACGGCATCCCCGCTCCCGTGAACGTGCTGGCCCAGTCGGGCCGCTCGATCGACCAGCTCGCCGCGCTCGGGGTCGCACGAGTCAGCACCGGCTCGCTGCTGTTCAGGGCCTCGCTCGCCGCCGTCGGCGCCGTGCTCGAGGACGTCCGTGCGGGGGCGCGGCCAGGCACGGGCCGCCTGTCGGTCCCCGGGTACGACCGGGTCGCCGCGCTCGGCAACGAGACCGGCCCGGGCTCAACCGGCTGACTCGTCGTCGACCTTCTTCGCTCGGCTCGGCTGCACCCGCGTGGGCTCACCCGGCATCTTCGGGAAGTCGGGCGGGAACGGCAGTTCGCCGAGCCCGTCCTCGAGGTCCCGAGCCCACCACTCGAGCAGGGTGCCGAGCCGGCCCGGCTTCGCGTGCATGTCGGCCCACGGGTCGCCCCGCTCGGCGAGGCGCCGCGGAACGGTGCGGATCGTGTGCGCGGCCGGGTCGGTGCGCTCGAGCTCGGACCACTCGAGCGGGCACGACACCGGCGCGTGCGGCAGCGGACGAGGGCTGTAGGCGCCGGCCATCGTGCGATCGCGGTTCGCCTGGTTGTAGTCGATGAAGATGCGGTCGCCGCGCTCCTCCTTCCACCAGTTGGTGGTCACCTGTTCGGGCAGCCGGCGCTCGAGCTCGCGGCCGAGGGCGATCACCGCGTGCCGGACGTCGAGGAACTCGTGCTCGGGTTCGATGGGGGCGAAGACGTGGATGCCGCGGCTGCCGGAGCTCTTCACGAAGCCGGTCAGCCCGACCTCGGCGAGCAGCTCGCGCAGCGCGAGGGCGATCGGCACGGCCTCGGCGAAGCCGGTGCCCGGCTGCGGGTCGAGGTCGATGCGCAACTGGTCGGGGAAGTCGCTGCGCTCGGCACGGGACGCCCACGGATGGAAGACGACCGTGTTCATCTGGGCCGCCCAGACGGCGCCGGCGGGTTCGTCGAGCACGAGCTGTGGATGCTTGCGCCCGCTCGGGTACGTGACCGTCACCGCCCGGATCCAGTCGGGTGCGCCCTTCGGCGGGTTCTTCGAGAAGAACTGCTCGCCGTCGACGCCGCCCGGGAACCGCTGCAACGACACCGGTCGGTCGCCGTTCGCCGCGATGAACGCATCACCGACCGCGACGAGATACTCGGCGAGGTCGCGCTTGGTGATGCCCGCCTCGGGCCAGATCACCCGGGTGGGACTCGAGATCCGTACGACGCGGTCGCCGTCGGGTCGGGGAACAGTGAGCTCGATCGCATCGCCGGCCATGGGTGCGACGCTACCGGCTCCCGCCGACCCCGCGCACCCGTGCCGCGCGGATCAGGCGGGAATCTGCTCGTAGCGTCGGGCGGCTCTCGCCCGGGCCTTCGCCGCCTCGACCTCGCGGTTCTTCGGCGGCGCACTCGTGACGAGGTCGTCGAGCAGGTGACGGGTGATGTGCGCGATCTCCTCGACCGCACGATCGAACGCCTCGGCGTTCGCCTTGGACGGCTTCGTGGACCCGCTCACCTTGCGGACGAACTGCAGGGCCGCTGCGTGCACCTCGTCGTCGGTGGCGACGGGTTCGAAATTGTGGAGGGGATGGATGTTCCTGCACATGCGGTGCAGCCTACGCCTCATCGGCGAGGATGGCTCGGCTCTTCGGTTCCGCGAGCGGCTGGAGCCGGAAGAGCCGGACCACCCTCCCCGACTCGCGTTCGTACGCCCGGTATCCCGGCCACTGCGCCTCGATGAGCGACCACGCCTCGTCGCGACCGGCGTCGTCGATGCGGGTGGCGCGCACCGGCATCCAGCGCCCGCGCACGGTGATCGACGCATCGGGATGCGCCATCAGGTTGTAGGTCCACGCCGGATGCCGGTCGCGGGCGAAGCTCGTGCCGGCGACGATGGCGCGCCCGTGCCCGTCGGGCGTGTACATGAGCGCGCTGTCACGCGGCTCTCCGGAGCGCGCGCCGGTCGTGTGCAGCACGAGCGAGGGCACGAGCAGCGCGCTGAGCTGCAGACGACCGCCGCTCACCCATGCGACGAGCCGCTCGACGGGCGGCAGGAGCCGCGGCGCGGCCAACCGGAACAGACGAGTGCGGGTGAGCGGCGAGACCACGGATCGGACGAGCTGGACGACGGTCGGCATGCGCCCCATTCTGCAGGCCCGGCCGACGGCACGTCGAGGTCAACCCCCTTGCCGCCGCCCCCCGGCGACCTAGCGTGGAAGGAGACGACCGATGGGAGGAATCATGCAGCGCGACCATGACGCAGAGGCCCAGAGCGCGGAACACGACACCGAGGCGATCGAGATCGACGTCGACGAGGACGAGGGCGACGTCGAACTCCATGAAGAGGACGATGAGCCCGAGGTCGTCGCGCCCGACGCGATCATCCCGCCGGGGCGCGGGTTCCCGATCTGACCGGCGACGACCCGCCACCGGGCGCCGACCCTAGCGGACGGCCGCCCGGCGACGGCCCTCGGCCACCCGATGGTCGGCGACGATGTAGGCGCCGGCGATCAGGATGACCTGGCTCGACAGGTTGAGCCAGATGAGCAGTGCGATGAGCGCCGTGAAGGAGGCGAGCAGCGGGTTGGCCATGGCGCCCCCGACGAACAGGCCCGAGAGGACCTGCAGCCCCGTCAGTCCGAGGCCGCCGAGCAGGGCGCCCCGCCACAGCGAGCCCGCCCGTACGCGGATCCCGGAGAGCAGCCGGAAGAGCGCGGCGATCGCCGCGGTGTCGATCGCGAACGCGAGCAGCACGGAGAGGATACGGGTGAGTGCGTCGTACCACGGCGAACCCGTCGAGAGCCCGAGCCAGTCGAAGACGGTGCCCAGTGCGGCGGTGCTCGCGACCATGATGACCGCCGAGATGACGAACGCACCACCGAACGCGATCGCGAACACGAAGTCGCGGAACATCAGCCAGCCGAAGAACCTCGTGTCGTCGGGCTGTTCGGCGAGGTCGCGGAACGCGACGCGCAACGAGCCGATCGCACCGATCGCAGCCCCGACGAGACCGACGAGTGCGAGCACGCCCGCGACGCTGAGCGTCACGGGCTGCACGAGCTGCTCGGGCTTGATCACGCCGTTCTCGCCGACGAGGCCCGGGATGACGGCGTTGAGCGCGTCGACGAGGGCGGTGATCGCCTCGGGCCGGCCCGCGAGCCAGACCCCCGCGACGGCGAACCCGAGGAAGACGCCGGCGAACACCGAGAACAGCGCCCGATACGTGACGCTGTCGGCGAGCATGGGCCCGTGCCTCGCGAAGTAGCGCATGATCGCCTGCACCACCGTGAAGCCGAGCGCCCATTGCCACACCCGCTCGCCGAGGCGGATCACCCGCCGCACGAAGGAGTCCTGCTCTCCGGTCTTCACTGTGTCAGGCTATCGACGGCGCCGGAACACGGACCACCCCCGTGTTGTTGAGACATTCGGGCGGTATGCTTTGCCGCCCGTCGAGAGACCAGGAGAACACCATGAGCGAACGTACCGAGACCGCGATCCTCGCCGGCGGCTGCTTCTGGGGCGTGCAGGACCTCATCCGCAAGCGCCCGGGCGTGCTCGAGACGCGGGTCGGCTACACCGGCGGAGACGTGCCGAACGCGACCTACCGCAACCACGGCTCGCACGCCGAGGCGATCGAGATCGTGTTCGATCCCGACCAGGTGAGCTACCGCGACCTGCTCGAGTTCTTCTTCCAGATCCACGACCCGTCGACGAAGAACCGCCAGGGCAACGACATCGGCACGAGCTACCGGTCGGCGATCTTCCCGACGACCCCCGAGCAGGAGCGTGTCGCTCGCGACACGATCGCCGACGTCGACGCGTCGGGCCTGTGGCCCGGCCCGGCGACGACCGAGGTCTCCCCTGCGGGCCCGTTCTGGGAGGCCGAGCCCGAGCACCAGGACTACCTCGAGCGGTACCCGAACGGCTACACCTGCCACTTCGTGCGCCCCGGCTGGAAGCTGCCGACGCGCGACGCCGCGACGGCGCAGGCCGACAGCGTCGCCTAGGAGCGACGGCTGCCGACGCGAAGGGCCGCGGTGGACGATTCGTCCACCGCGGCCCTTCCGCGATGCTCGGCTGCCGGCTCAGTACCAGCCGGCCGATTCCGACTGGTCCCAGGCGCCGCAGGGGCTGCCGTAGCGATCGGCGATGTAGCCGAGGCCCCAGGCGATCTGCGTCGCGGGGTTCGTCTCCCAGTCGGCGCCCGCGGAGCCCATCTTGGAACCGGGAAGCGCCTGCGGGATGCCGTAGGCACCCGAGGGGTTCGACGCGTACACGTTCCACCCGGATTCGCGGTCCCACAGGGCCACGAGGCATCCGAACTGGTCGTCGCCCCAGCCGCGGGCCGCGAGCATGTCGCGGGCGATCGCCTGGGCGCCGCTCGGGTTCGCCGGTCCAGACGGGCGCGATCCGCTGCTCGACGACTCCGCTTCTTCGGCGGCAGCCGCCTCGGCCGCAGCCTTCTCGGCGGCAGCGCGCGCCGCGGCCTCGGCCGCGGCCTTCTTCTCGGCTGCGATCTTGTCGGCCTTGGCGATGGCCTGCTTGACCTCGGTCGTGTGCGACTCGGTCGCGCCGGCGAGCTCGAAGACGCGTTCGGGCGCGAGCAGTTCGTAGTTGTCGAGCGCAGCCACCGACGAGGCGAGCTCGGTCGCGTCGGCCTTGCCCTTGGCGGCGGTGATGGTGTCCTTCGCGCCGCTCAGGGTGTCCTTCGCCTCCTTCTCGGCTCGCGCCGCGAGGATGGTCGAGTGCGAGCCGAGCTGCTCGACCCGGAGGTCGGTCGCGGCGCTCAGTTCGGCCGTGGCGGCGATGCGCTCGTTCTGCGCGGCGACGGCCGACTGCAGCATGAAGCCCGATCCGACGAGGGCGCCGACGGCCACGACGGCGCCGGCGGCGATCACGGGGCCCTTGCGCCAGCCGCGGTTGGCGCGACGCTCGCGGCGGCTGGCTGCCGGCTCGATCTCGGTGGAGTTGTCAGGGGTGTTCTGGGGGGAAGACTGGTTCTGCATGACTTTCACGTGGGCGGCACTGCTCGCGCGAGCGCGGGCCGAACCTTCGGTCGACGTTCCTCGGACGCGGGGGCGCCCGGGCGAAGTGGCCAGTCTGCCCAGAGGTTCTGGACAGAACCTCACTTCTTCCTGTGAAAGTCATCCGAAACCGAGTGGAATTCGTTTTTGAATCGGATGCGGCATCGGTGGCCTCGACACCCCGTCGACGTCAGCGCACGGCGAGTCCGCGCACGGTCCACGCGCGGGCGACCATCGAGATCCCACCGTCCGGATCCCGGGGCGACCGGCGGTCGAGCGCGTCGCGGATCCGCTCGCGCTGCGTCGCGCCGAGCGACATCGCGTAGGCGGGTGCTGCGCCCTGTCCGCCGAGGAACGGCGCCCAGAAGTCGTCGAAGCCCGTGAATCGCGTCTGGATCTCGATCGAACCGGTCACCACCTCGCGAAACCCGGCGGCCTCGAACGCCTCCTCGAGCCCGGCGGGTGTGCAGATCGGGAACCGCGTCGCCTCGTCGAACCGCGCGGCGGCGGGATCCACCTCGGCGGCGGCATCCCAGAACCGGCGCATCATCTCCATCCTCCCGGCGTAGTCCCACACGTAGGCCGCGACCACCCCCTCGCCGACGGCGACGCGCCGCATCTCCGTGAGGGCCGCCGCCGCAGCGGGCACGAAGTTCAGCATGAGTCCCGACACGACCACGTCGACCGAGCGGTCGTCGAACGGCAGTGCGGCGGCTTCGGCCAGATGGAACGTCACCCGGGAACCGAGCTCCGCCGTGGCCGACTCGAGGAAGCCGGGCGAGGGATCCGCACCGTCGACCGAGCGCGGGGCGCACCGCTCGACGATCGCGGCACTCAGCGCGCCCGTGCCGCAGCCGACGTCGATCCAGCGCAGCCCATCGCGGGCGTCGAGCCAGTCGAGGAAGCGCGGAGCGACGCGACGACTCCATCGCCCGACGTACCGCTCGTACGCGGGGCCGGCCTCCCAGGCATCGGGCACGCGGTCGCCGCCCATGGCGCCACGCTACTCCCCCGCGGGTCTGAGCGCGCGATTCATTCCTCGAGGTCGTCCTCGAGCCGGCGCGGGCCGGCGCCGCCGTCGCCGAGGGCGTCGTCGGGGTTCAGGAGTCCGCAGGCCTTCATGGAGAGGCATCCGCACCCGATGCAGCCCGTGAGCTCTCGCTCGAGCCGCTCGATGCCGAGCCGCCGCACCTCCAGCTGGCGCTTCCATCGTCGGGAGGCGCGCTGCCAGTCGTCATGGCTCGGCGTGGTGTCGAGCGGCACGTGCTCGAACGCGGCCTGCACGTCGCCGAGCGGGATGCCGAGGCGCTTGGCGACCACGATGAGCGAGACCCGTCGCAACATGTGTCTCGCGTACCGTCGTTGGTTGCCGCCCGTGCGCTGGGATGCGATGAGTCCGAGGTCCTCGTAGAAGCGCAGCGCCGAGGGTGCGACGCCGGTACGGCGGCTCATCTCCCCGACGGTGAGCAGCTCGTCTGGCGCGTGCGTCGGCATGCCGTTCCCTCTCGATTGGACTTCAAGAGTACTTGAGGTTTTAGGCTGGGCTCATGCGTTTCAACTCCGGGGTGATCTCGTGACCTACGTGATCGCCCTTCCCTGCGTCGACGTCAAGGACAAGGCCTGCATCGACGAGTGCCCTGTCGACTGCATCTACGAGGGCGAGCGATCCCTCTACATCCACCCCGACGAGTGCGTCGACTGCGGTGCGTGCGAGCCCGTCTGCCCCGTCGAGGCGATCTATTACGAGGACGACCTGCCCGACGAATGGGCCGACTACTACAAGGCCAACGTCGAGTTCTTCGAGATCACCCCTCCCGGTGCTCCCGGCGGCACCCCGCTCGGCTCCCCCGGCGGCGCGGCGAAGACGGGCACGCTGCCGTTCGACCACCCGGTCGTCGCCGCGCTGGCGCCGCAGGGCGGCCACGAGTGAACGCGGCTCGCCACACTGCGCTGACCGAGCCCGCCGACGACGCCGCCCCCGGGCTCGCCGACGCGTTCAAGTCCGCCTTCCGTTTCCACCCGGCCGGTGTCGCCCTCGTCTCGGCGGGCACCGCGACCGGCCCGGTGGGGCTGACCGCCTCGAGCGTGGCCTCGGTCGCCGTCGACCCGCCGGTACTCTCGTTCTCGGTCACCCGCGCGACCGGTTCCGCGGGCGCGCTGCTCGGCGCCGAGTCGTTCGTCGTCCACCTGCTCGCCGAGCACCAGGTCGCGGTCGCCGAGGCGTTCGCACGGTCGGGTGCCCCGCGTTTCACGGCCGAGCAGGGATGGACGCGACTGCCGACCGGCGAACCGGTGCTCGCCGATGCGCGCGCGGCTCTCCGCTGCCGAGCACTCCAGCTGGTGCCCGTCGGCAGCTCCACCCTCGTGGTCGCCGAGGTCCTGGAGGTGCATCATGGACCGGAGGCCCCTCCACTCGTGTACCACGATCGTCGCTACGTGCGCCTCGGCGACGAGGCATCCGAATTCTGACCCCGCCAGCCGGCGACCGCCGGCGGCCATCCCCGAAGAAGGAGACATCGCAATGTCGACCTACACCCTGCCCGACCTGCCCTACGACTACGCGGCGCTCGCACCGCACATCTCGGCCACGATCATGGAGCTGCACCACTCGAAGCACCACCAGGCCTACGTGACGGGCGCGAACACGGCGCTCGAGCAGCTCGCGGAGGCGCGTGCGACGGGTCAGCTCGCGAACGTCAACAAGCTCGAGAAGGACCTCGCGTTCAACCTCGGCGGCCACATCAACCACAGCGTGTTCTGGCAGAACATGTCGCCCGACGGGGGCGGCTCGCCCGAGGGCGAGCTGTCGGCGGCGATCGACGACGCGTTCGGGTCGTTCGACGCGTTCCGCTCGCACTTCACGGCGACCGCGCTCGGCGTGCAGGGCTCGGGCTGGTCGGTGCTCGCCTGGGACTCGGTCGGGGCCCGCCCGGTCGTGTTCCAGCTGTTCGACCAGCAGGGCAACGCCCCGCTCGGCGTCACCCCGCTCCTCCAGCTCGACGTGTGGGAGCACGCGTACTACCTCGACTACAAGAACGTGCGGGCCGACTACGTGAAGGCGTTCTGGGAGATCGTGAACTGGGCCGACGTCGCCGCCCGCTTCGACCGCGCCCGCTCGGCGACGAGCGGCCTCATCGTGCCGGGTGCCGCCTGAGCACGCCCGCACCGCGCCCGCCGAGGCGCCGGCGACGCCGGCGCCTCTCGGCGGCGCTGCTCGCCGTGCAGCTGCGCCGCTGGGGGCTGGTCGCGATCATCGCGCTCGTCGCGATCGGCACGCTGATCGCAGCCCTGCAGGGGCGCTGAGCCCGGCACCGACGCTCGTCAGACGCGCACTCCGCGCGTCGCCCGCGCGGCCCACCGGTCTCCGTCGCGGGTCACGGCGATCGCATGTTCGAAGGCGTTCGTGATCGTCTCGCTCGTGACGGCCAGGTCGACCGGTCCGGATGCGACGACCCGCCCGTGCGCGATGACGAGTGCGTGGCTCGTCGTCTCCGGCAGTTCCTCGAGGTGATGCGTCACGAGGATCGATGCGAGGTCGGGCGCGCGGTGCGCGAGGTCGTCGAGCGTCTCGAGCAGCTGCTCGCGGGCCGCCACGTCGAGCCCGGTCGTCGGCTCGTCGAGCAGCAGCAGTCTCGGCTCCGCGACGAGCGCCCGCGCGATGAGCGCCCGGCCCCGTTCACCCTGCGAGAGCGTCGGCCACGTCGCGTCGCGCCGGGCGGCGAGCCCGACGTCGTCGATCAGCGCGTCGGCCGACGCGATCTCGGCGGCGCTCGGCGACCAGCGCATCGGCGTCTCGATCGTGCCCGTGAGGCCCGTCAGCACGACCTCGCGAACGGTCAGTCGCGAATGCAGCGGGTGTCGCGGGTCGACCTGTCCGATCTCGCGACGCAGCTCCTGGAGGTCGACCCTGCCGAGCCGGCGGCCGAGCACGTCGACCGTGCCCGACGTCGGGTGCGTCTTCGCCCCGCAGAAGCCGAGGATCGTGCTCTTGCCGGCGCCGTTCGGGCCGAGCAGAGCCCAGTGCTCGCCGGCGCGAACGGTCAGGTCGATCCCGTGCAGGATCGGGTTGCCGTCGCGACGGAAGGTGACGTCGCGCAGTTCGAGGACCGGTTCGTTCACGCATTCGCTCCGTTCGGTTCGACGGGGCGCGGCGGTCCGAGCCTCGGTGCCCGTTCGCGGGTGTCGCCGCCGCCCACGCGGTTGCTGCGCTCGGCGAGCGAGACGAGCGCGAGGTGGCGGTCGGCCGTCCAGCAGATCAGCCGTCCCTTCTGGTCTTTGCTGCGACCGAGGATGCCCGCGTCGGCGAGCTCGGCGAGCGCCCGCTGGGCGGCGGCCTTCGAAACGCCATGCCGGGCCGCGACGACGTCGATCGTCTGCACCGGTTCGCCGGCGAGGTCGCCGAGCACCTTCAGCACGACGGCGTCGCTGCGCGGATGCGCGGGCGTCGCGCCGCGCTGACGTCGGCTCGCGACGAGCTGCTCGACGAGTTCGCCGTCGAGTCGGTCGAGTTCGTCCGCAAGGCGGACGGCATTGCCGGCCGCGAGCTCGGCGGCGTGCGCGAAGCCGATGACCCAGTCGTCGAGCGCGGGCGGATCGGCCCGGAACGCGGTGAGCCCCGCGAGGTACGCGTTCGTGTCGCCCGCGAAGACGGTGCTGATCGGTACGAGCACGTTGCGCACCGCATCGGCGCGGCGCAGCACGGTGTGGATCAGTGCGCGGCCCGTGCGCCCGTTGCCGTCGATGAACGGGTGGATCGTCTCGAACTGCGCGTGGGCGATCGCCGCGCGCACGACGGGGTTGCCCTCGGTCGCCGTGACGAAGCGGGCGAGGTCGTCGACGAGGCGCGGCACCTCCGACTCGGGCGGCGGCACGAAGTCGGCGCGAAGCGGGCTCCAGCCCGTGCCGCCCACCCAGTTCTGCTCGGTGCGCAGGCCCGGCGCGAGGGACGGTTCGATGAGGTGCTGCAGGCGCTCGAGGTCGCGGACGGTGATGGCGCGGTCTCGGTCGGCGAGCTCGTCGATCGCTCGCTCGGTCGCGCGCACGTTCGCGACGACGTCGAGCGCGACCTTCGGTCCGGTCTCGAGCAGCTCCGCGACCGCGAGGCGCTTCGGAGTGATGCGGTTGCCCTCGATCCACGACGACGAGATGCTCTCCGAGCGGATGAGCAAGTGGTTGAGGTAGCCGCCACGGGCGCCGATCCGTTCGTCGGCCCGCGCGAGCACCGCGAGCGCGTCCTCGGCGGCGCGGCGGGCCTGCTCGCCGATCTCGGGCACGTCGGTTCCGAGCTCGTCGGGCACGTACGCGAGGAACCGGCCGGGCGCGCGGTCGCGTCGGCTGAGGTGCGAGGCGTCGTTCGGCTGCCACACGCGTTCGACGAACCGGCCCATGGCGCCTCCGTCCGTCGATCCGACCGTTAATCAACTTTATGCGAACTAAAGTTGATTTTCCAGTGGGGATGCCACGGCTGGACGCGACGGGGACGGCTCCCCCGAGGCATCCGTCGATCTAGGCGTCGGCCGCCGCGAGCTGCCCGCAGGCGCCGTCGATCTCCTTGCCGCGCGTGTCGCGGATCGTCGTCGGGATGCCCGCGGCCTCGAGGCGACGCACGAACTCCTGCTGCACGTCCGTGTCGGAGGCCGTCCAGATCGAACCCGGCGTCGGGTTGAGCGGAATCGGGTTGACGTGCACCCAGCCCCGTCCGCGCTCGTTGAGCTTCTCGGCGAGCAGGTCGGCGCGCCAGCCGTGGTCGTTCATGTCCTTGATGAGCGCGTACTCGATCGACACGCGACGGCCGGTCTTGTCGAAGTAGGCGCGCGCGGCGTCGAGCGCCTCGTCGACCTTCCACCGCGAGTTCACCGGGATGAGCTCGTCGCGCAGCTGGTCGTCGGGCGCGTGCAGGCTCAGGGCGAACGTGACGGGCAGGTCTTCGTCGGCGAGCTTCCTGATCGCGGGCACGAGACCGACGGTCGACACCGTCACGCCGCGCGCCGACATACCGAGCCCGTCGGGCGCAGGCGCCAGCATCGTGCGCACGGCCGACATCAGCCGGGCGTAGTTCGCGAGCGGCTCCCCCATGCCCATGAACACGATGTTCGAGACGCGATCGGGCGTGTGGTCGCCCTTCTTGCGGCCGCCGAGCTCGCCGCGCGCGAGGGCCGCGTTCGCCATGACGACCTGCTCGACGATCTCGGCCGCCGACATGTTGCGGGTGAGGCCGGCCTGCCCGGTCGCGCAGAACGGGCAGTTCATGCCGCAGCCGGCCTGACTCGAGACGCACAGCGTGACGCGGCCCGGGTAGCGCATGAGCACCGACTCGACGAGGGCGCCGTCGTGCAGCTTCCACAGGAACTTGATCGTGTCGCCGTTGTCGGTCGTGAACCGCCGCACCTCGGTGAGGAGCTTCGGCAACACTGCTCCGGCGAGCGCGTCGCGCGACGCGGCGGGCAGGTCGGTCATCTCGGCGGGGTCGTTCGTGTGGTGCACGAAGTAGTGGGTGGCCAGCTGCGCGGCGCGGTAGCCCGGGAAGCCCAGCTCGGCGACGTGCGCCTTGCGGTCGGCCGGCGCGATGTCGGCGAGGTGCACGGGCGGCTTGCCGCGCTTGGGCGAGGCGAACTGCAGCATCGGGCGCCCATCGGGGCCCTTCTTCTGCTCCCAGCCTTCGGTCGCAGGGCGCACCTGGCGGGCTTTCGTGGGGCGCACGGCGCCGGCAGTTGCGGCGGGGCGGGCCTGTTCGGTCGAGTTCGTCACCTCTCAAGGGTACGCGGCCCGGTCGGGTGACGGCTGGATGCCGCGGGCGACGACTTCACGCGCGGCGATGCGCCCGCTCTCGGCCGGTCCGGCGGCTCACTGCGCTCAGCCCTCCGTGCTCGCATCCGACGCCGCAGCGGGAGCGACCGCGTCACGGCGAGTGAGCGAGAGCCGGCACCGGTGCTCGGTCACGAAGGGCTCGAGGCGACCGACCGCGAGCGGGCCGCCGGCCTGGTGCAGCACGTCGGCGACGAGGCGCGCGTGCACCGAGCAGACGAGTGCCGGATCGTCGTCGATGAGGTCGTGGAAGCGACACGGGGCGAGCTCGAAGGCGAGCGCCGCGTCGTCCAGCTCCGGTTCGAGGCCGGCGTCGTCGAGGTGCTCGTAGAGCACGTCGAGCTGACCTTGGGCCGCGGCGTCGACGGCAGGCGCTTCGCCGATCGTCGCACGCAGGAGTGCCCCGCGTCGACGCGCCGCTGCGATGCGCTCGCCCGCGACCGCGCTGGTCGCAGCATCCTGCACCGCGTGGAAGCCGATCGGCGGCCGACCACGCGAGTTCGTCGGGATCGCCTCACCGCGGACGAGGCCCTCCCGCTCGAGCACCTGGAGGTGATCCCGCACCGTGTTGACGGGGATGCCGCACTCCTCGGCGAGCTCGGCCGCACGTCGGCCCGGCATTCGCTGGATCGCCTGCAGCAGGCGCATGCGGCTGGGCTGCGTGAGGCCGCGGAAGTCGCCGGTTCGACGTGGCACGTCGCAATTCTACGACGCGTCGAATAAGTCCGGTGGAACCGGACGCGAACGCGAGGACCGCGGTCCGAGACTCGGTACGACGCGTTCTCTCGAACCTGGAAGGTACGTCATGCAGCTCTCTGCCGAGTCCGAAGCCATCGTCCGTGCGACCGCCGGGGTCGTCGCCCAACACGCCGAGGAGATCACACGCGTGTTCTACCCGGCGATGTTCGCGGCGCATCCCGAGCTCCTCCGCGTCTTCAACCGGGCGAACCAGGCCGTCGGCGAGCAGCCGAAGGCCCTCGCCGCCTCGGTCGTCGCCTTCGCCGTGCAGCTCATCGACCCCGACGCTCCCGACTTCTCCCCCGTCATGCGGCGCATTGCGCACAAACACGTCTCGCTCGGCATCACGGCCCGCCAGTACACGATCGTCGGCAAGCATCTGCTCGACGCCGTCGGCACCGTGCTCGGCGACGCGGTCACCCCCGAGGTTCGAGCCGCCTGGGACGAGGTGTACTGGCTCTTCGGCTGCTCGCTCATCGCAGAGGAGGCGAAGCTGTACGCCCTCGGCGGCACCGACCCCGACCATCCGTGGCGGGCCTACCGCGTCGTCGAACGGCTCGAGGAGTCGGACGACGTGTTCTCGCTCGTGCTGGCGCCGGTCGAGGGCACGGCGCCGGAGCACCGGACCGGCCAGTACGTCGCGATCGCCGTCGACCTGCCCGACGGGTCGCGCCAGCCTCGGCAGTACACGATCTCGTCGGGCCCCCGCGGCGACTCGCTGCGTGTCACGATCAAGCGGGTCCTCGGCGTCGGCGACGCGCCCGACGGCCAGGTGTCGGGCTGGCTGCACGAGCACGCTCGACCGGGTACGGTCCTCGACGTCTCGCAGCCCGCCGGCGACGTCGTGCTCGACGACTCGGACGACCCGCTCGTGCTGGTGTCGGCCGGCATCGGCATCACGCCGGTCGCCGCGATCCTCGAAGACCTCTCGCGCACCCAGCCGCACCGAACGGTGCGCCTCTTCCACGCCGACCGTGCGCACGACACGCACGCACTGTACGACTCGCTCCGGCGCCAGGTGCTCGCGATGGAAGACGCCCGCGCGCAGAACTGGTACGAGCGCGATGCCGACGAGGCGCCCACGCTGCACCCCGCACTGCCCGGGTTCATGGACCTCGGGCAGGTCGACCTGCCCGAAGCACCGACCGTCTTCATGTGCGGCCCGCTGCCCTTCATGCGCGCCATGCGCGAGACGCTCATCGGCCGCGGCATCCCGAGCGAACGGATCCAGTACGAGGTCTTCGGACCCGACCTCTGGGCGCAGAATCCTGCCGCGGTTCCGGCCTGATCGAAGCCGGGCGGCCTCGCGTTGGCGGGCCGCCCGGTGCACACTGGTGGCATGGCCGTCGTCACCGCCGTCCTCGGCGACATCACGGAACAGCGCGTCGACGCGATCGTCAACGCGGCGAACAACGCGATGCGCGGGGGCGGTGGCGTCGACGGCGCGATCCACCGCGCAGGCGGTCCCGCCGTGCTCGAGGACTGCATCGCGAGGTTCCCCTACGGCTTGGCGACAGGCGATGCCGGCTGGACGACGGGCGGGGCACTCCCCGCACCGTGGGTGATCCACACGGTGGGCCCGAATCACCGGGCCGGCGAGCGCGACCGGTCGCTCCTCGAGTCCTGCTATCGCCGATCGCTCGCCGTGGCCGACGAGCTCGGGGTGCACTCGATCGCGTTCCCGCTCATCAGCGCCGGCGTCTACGGCTGGCCCCTCGACGACGCGATCGCCGCCGCGATCGAGACGATCGACGCGGTGGACACGAACGTCGACGACGTGCGGCTCGTCGCCCGCGATCCCGAGATCTTCGAGCGGATCAGCGCGAGGCTCGCCGAGCAGCCGTGACGGCACCTCCCGAACGGGCGACGACGGCGACCGCGACGAGCGCGACGCTCAGCCGCTCGTGAGCACCACGAGCTCGCGCGTGGTCCTCGTCATCGCGACGTAACGATCGACCGCGCCCTCGATCCCTTCGCCGAACCGGTCGGGGTCGACGAGCACGACGAGGTCGAACTCGAGGCCCTTCGAGACCTCCGGACTCAACGACCGCACACGCGGGGTGCTCGCCAGGTGGGGAGCACCGATGACGCAGGCGGTGCCGTCCGGGTGCGCGGCGAGCCAACGCTCGAGGATGATGCCCAACTCGCCGACGGCGCCCCGAGCGACCGGTACGCCGCTCCGGCGGATCGAGGTCGGCACGTTGGCGTCGGGCAGCGCGGCACGGATGATCGGCTCGGCCACCTCCATGACCTCCTCGGGGGTGCGGTAATTGACGCCGAGCGCGGTGAGCCGCCCGTTCGGGACCCCGAGACGCTCGAGCCGTTCGAGCCAGGACTCGGTGAACCCGTGCCTCGCCTGCGCGCGGTCGCCGACGATCGTGAGACTGCGCGACGGGCAGCGCGCGAGCACCATCTGCCACTCGGCGTCGGTGAGCTCCTGCGCCTCGTCGACGACGACGTGCGCGAACGGACCCGCCAGGACTTCGGGTTCGGAGCGCGGCCCCTCGTCGACGTCGTCGGCGAGGGTGTTCGTGAAGTCCTGTCCCCGCAGCATCGACATGAGGTGCATCTCGGAGTCGTCGGCGGCGATGAGCTCGTCGCGCACCCGCTCGCGCTGCTCGAGCTCGGCTGCCGCGGCGAGACGTCGCCGTCGCCGTCGCGCGGTGGCCTCCGGGTCGCCGATCAAGCGCCGTGCGGCATCGAGCAGCGGCAGGTCGGCGACGGTCCAGGCCCGGGCGTCGTCGCGCTGCAGGCGTTCGACCTCGCTCGACGAGAGCCATGGCGCGCAGCGCCGCAGGTAGGCGGGCACCGACCACAGGTCGGCGACGACGCCGACCGGGTCGAGGAGCGGCCACGAGCGGTTGAACGTCCGTACGAGCTCGTCGTGCTGTTCGAGCGCTCGACGCACGAGCGCGGGCGGCACCTCGTCGTCGTCGAACTGGTCGAGCAGGATGCCGAGGAGCGCGTCCCAGACCTCCGCACGCGCCTCGTTGTGAGCGGTGCCCGGCTCGGGGGCGTCGAAGGCCTCCGCCCAGTCGCCTGCGCTGAGATACAGCTCCGCCCAGGGTGTCTCGACGACGAGTTCATCGGTGGGCGGCTGTTCGTACCCCCGCACGGCCGTCTCGATCGCGCCGACGAGCGATGCCGTCGATTTCAGTCGCGCGACCGCCGGGTCGTGCTCGGGCACCGCGTCGGCGCCCTCCTCGACGAGGTCGCGAAGGGTCGCCATCCGCACGCCTTCCTCACCGAGGCTCGGCAGTACATCGTCGACATACGACAGGTAGGCGTGGCTCGGGCCGACGAAGAGCACGCCGCCGCGCCGCGCGTCGAGCCGCGGGTCGGAGTACAGCAGGTAGGCCGCGCGGTGCAGCGCGACGACGGTCTTGCCCGTGCCCGGTCCGCCGTCGACCACGAGTGCGCCGCGGGAGCCGGCACGGATGATCGCGTCCTGGTCGGCCTGGATGGTGCCGAGCACGTCGCGCATCCGCGGCGAGCGGTTCGCGCCGAGGCTCGCGATGAACGCCGACTGGTCGTCGGGCGCGAGGCCGTCGACGCCCGTCCCGGGCGTGAAGACCTCGTCCCAGTAGTCGGTGATCCGCCCGCGGGTCCACCGGTACCGGCGCCGGCTCGACAGACCCATCGGATCGCCATGCGTCGCGCCGAAGAACGGCTCGGCGGCGCGCGCGCGCCAGTCGACGAGCAACGGCTCGCCGTCGTCGCCCGTGAGTCCCGCGCGACCGATGTACACGGGTTCGCCGCCGTCGGCCGGGACCATCCGCCCGAGGCAGAGGTCGACGCCGAACCGCTGCAGCAGCCGGATCCGGGCACTCGTGCGGTGGATCTCGAGGTCGCGCTCGAGCGCGGCTTCGCCCCCGCGGCCCGGCAGCGCGCAGAGATCGGCGAGCCTGGCGCCGAGGTCGGCGGCCTGGGTTTCGAGGTTCGCCGCGATCCGGGCGAACCACCGCTCGTCGGCGGCGATCGATTCGGGTGACGCCTTGGCTGCGAGGCGGTCGGGAAGGGCGAAGACGTCGGTCGACGAAGGGGTCAAATGCTCAGCTCCAGGTAGACGGAAGCGTCAATCATCGCCCCCGCCGGGGCCCTTGCCGCAAGCCCCCCTCCCCGCGATATCCTGACTACGGCGGGAGGTCATCTCCCGCCGTTCGCGTCTCCACACCGTGGCGCACCGAGCGTGCACTGAGCGCTGCCACTCGATTCACGCGGTTCGCATGATGCCGCATCCGGCCCGCATGCCGTTCGATGGAGATCGCCCCGCCGACCGGGGCGATGCCACCGACGAAGGGAGCCGGCACGTGTCGGAGCAGACCAGTGAGGAACTCGACCTCACCGAAGAAGAACTGGGGCCGATCGACTACATCGTCGTCGAGTTCCCCGCCGGCGAGAGCCGGCTGACGGGCGAGGCCGCGGCCGAGCTCGCGTCGCTCGTCTCCGCCGAGATGATCCGCGTGCTCGACCTCGTCATCGTGCACAAGGGCGAAGACGGGTCTCTCGAGGTCGACGAGTTCGAGGACTTCGAGGACCTCGGCCCGCTCGGCGTCATCGAGGCGTCGCTCGCCGACGTGCTCGCCGAGGCCGACCTCATCGACATCTCGGCCGCGATGGAGCCCGGCAGCTCGGCCGCCGTGCTCGTGTGGGAGAACTCGTGGGCAGCGCCGTTCGCCGTCGCGCTGCGCAAGAACGGCGCGCAGCTGATCGCGTCGGGACGCATCCCGACGCAGGCGCTGATCGCCTCGATGTCGAGCGAAGGAGAGAACTGATGCCCATCGGAATCGGACGCGTCGGACGCGTCGGAATGATCGGACGCCCCGTGGCGCGCACGGCGGCCGTCGTCGGCACGGCCAAGGTCGTGTCGAACGGCGTCGACCGTCGACAGGACCGGCGTCAGGACCGCCGCGACGATCGGCGCGACCGCCGCTTCTGAGCGGTCAGGTGCTCGGGATGCCCCGGTGAGACGACGTTCTCACCGGGGCATCCGCATGTCGGCGGTCGGAACTAGCGTCGGGACATGGACCTCGACGAGGCGCTCCGCACGGGGCCGGCGGTCGCAGCAGCACCCGAGCTCGGCCTCTTCGCTCGCTTCGCGGGCGAGTGGCGTGTGCACAACCGGCTTCGCGCGTCGCCCGGTGACGAGTGGATCGAAACCGAGCGCACGTGGGTCTTCGCGCCGATCCTCGGCGGTCGGGCGATGCAGGACGTCCTGCTCGGCACCGATGCCGACGGGGCGACGTACGCACTCGGCACGACCGTCCGCGCGTTCGACCCGGCGATCGAGGCGTGGCGCGTGCACTGGATGGGCGCAGCCCACGGCAATTTCGTCTCCGTGATCGCACGACCGCACGGCACCGACGGCATCCACCAGGACGGCGTCGAACACCTCGGCGAGCGCGAGATCCCCGTGCGCTGGAACTTCAGCGAGATCACCGATCGTTCGTTCGCGTGGCACGGCTGGTCGTCCGCCGACGGCGGTCGCACGTGGTGGCTCGAGCAGCACATGGAGGCGCGACGACACCGCCGCGCCGAGGCCGCCGTGTAGGCTCGTCGACATGGAGATCGAGGTCGACAGAATCTAGCCACCGGACTGCCGGTGGCCTTCACCATCTGCGGGTGCACCTGCGCACCCGGGTGACCGACCCCACGCTCCCCCGCTGCGGTGGCAGTGGGCTGCTTCGCCGCTCGGCGGCTGAAGCGGCCTCGGCATGTTCGGGATGCTCCGGCGCGACGTGAGTCCGCGATCCGGCGCGTCGTTCGATTCGACCCGTACGGCTTCTCTCCGAAAGACCCATCCATGTCCATGAAATCCACCATCACCCTTCGGAACCTCTCGTTCGAGTGGCCCGACGGCACCCGCGCCCTCGACCGGGTGAACGGCACGTTCACCACTGGTCGCACGGGCCTCGTCGGCCGCAACGGCGCCGGAAAGTCCACCCTGCTCCGACTGATCGCCGGGCAACTCACCCCCACCTCCGGCGCAGTCGAGACGGCGGGCGAGGTCGGCTACCTGCCGCAGACGCTCACGCTCACCGGCGAGACCACGATCGCCGAGCTGCTCGGGATCGACGGAGTGCTCTCCGCCCTGCGGGCGATCGAGTCCGGCGACGTCGACGAGCACCATTTCGACGTGGTCGGCGACGACTGGGACATCGAGGCCCGGGCCGACGAGGCCCTGCACGAGATCGGGTTCGGCGCCGCCGAGCTCGACCGGCGAGTCGCCGAGGTCTCGGGCGGCGAGGCGATGCTCATCGCCGTGACCGGGCTCCGCATCCGGCGCACGCCGATCACGCTGCTCGACGAGCCGACCAACAACCTCGACCGGGCCACGCGTGCGGCGCTCGCGGGCTTCATCGACACCTGGCCGGGCACGCTCGTGGTCGTCAGCCACGACCTCGAGCTGCTCGAGCACATGGACAGCACCGCCGAACTGCATTCGGGAACCGTCGAGGTGTTCGGCGGCCCGTACAGCGCGTGGACCGAGTATCGCGAGCAAGAGCAGGCCGCCGCGGTCCAGGCCGCCCGTCATGCGCAGCAGGCGCTCAAGGTCGAGAAGCGCCAGCGGGTCGAGGCCGAGACGAAGCTCGCACGTCGCGAACGCACCGCCAAGAAGACGCAGAAGGACGGCGGCATCCCGAAGATCCTCGCCGGCAACCGCGCCAGCAAGGCCCAGGGCTCGGCCGGCGCGATGCGCTCGACCCTCGACGACAAGGTGCAGGCCGCGCAGGCGGCCGTGGACGCCGCAGATGCCCGCGTGCGCGAGGACGAGCACATCCACCTCACCCTGCCCGACCCCGACGTGCCGCGCGGCCGCCGCCTCGCGGAGCTCCACGACGGCGACCGCACGATCGTGATCCAGGGCCCCGAGCGCGTGGCGCTCGTCGGCCCGAACGGCGCGGGCAAGTCGACGCTCCTCGAGCAACTCGTGACCGGCGGCGAGCCCGCTCCGGGACGGGTCCACGGCACGCTGTCGACCGAGCGCGTGGGCTACCTCACGCAGCGCCTCGACGACCTCGACGAGACCGTGAGTGCGCTCGACAACGTGAAGGCGGTCGCGCCCGATCTGGCGCCGGGGACGATCCGCAACCAGCTCGCCCGGCTCCTGATCCGCGGCAGCAGCGCCGACCGGCCGGTCGCGACCCTCTCCGGAGGAGAGCGGTTCCGCGTCTGCCTCGCGAAACTGCTGCTCGCCGACCCGCCCGCGCAGCTCCTGATCCTCGACGAGCCGACGAACAACCTCGACATCGCGAGCGTCGAGCAACTCGCCGAGGCACTCGACGCGTACCGCGGCGCGCTGCTCGTCGTGAGCCACGACCACCCGTTCCTGGAACGGCTCGGCATCGACACCGTCCTCGAACTCGGACGTGACGGGAGCCTCCGGCAACGCGACCGGCTCGACGGCTGACCAGCGCGCCGCTCGAAGCGCACCCAGACACGACGAAACCCCGGTAGATCTTGCGATCTACCGGGGTTTTCGGTCGGGCTGACAGGATTTGAACCTGCGACCCCTTGGAGGAATCAGCCCGCTTCGGGATTCTCTCCGGATGTCTCGGGAACCCGCGGATTTCCTTGTGTTTACAGGGAACCGGGCGGTTCGACGGTTCCGAGTGTACCCGGATAACTCTGGACGTTCACGGTTGATTTCGATGGGAAAGCGGTGGGCGAGCGCGATTCCGTCAAGTCCGGTATCCCATTCCGATCGAGGCAGGGAGTCACCAAGGCGTTCCAAATCCCACATCCAACGCATGTCTGATCAGGAGCTCGTCAATAGGCAAGACCAGCTCGGTGAGGCGAACAAGCTTGCGACCCACATTGACCAGCTCTCCTCGACCGAGTCCCGTCAGAACTTCGATCTGATCAAGGCGTCGCTCGATGCCAGCGTCAATCGGCTGCCCCCGCCAGATCGCGCCGCCATCGGGTAGGCCGACTGATCAAACGCTTGTGGTGAGCCCGCGGCGGCCAGTGAGTAGCTGGACGTCCTTCTTGTTCGTCTTCCGCTCCAGTTTCGAGAGGACGGCCTGCTGTGTCTCTGGGGTCCAGTAGATCTCCAGGAGGTCCCGCGCACGGGTGATCGCCGTGTACAGGATGCTGTGCGTGACATCGTCCTCGTTCGCCTCTGTGATCACGACCTTCACGGACTCGTACTCGAGACCCTGCGCCCGGTGGATCGAGACCGCATATGCCACCTGGAATGGAACCGTTGTGTTGAGAATCTCCTCATCCTCATCGCTACTGGCGAGCTCGAAGACGTCGAATGAGACGACACCGTCACGGACCCATGTAAGCGCCGTGCCCCACACGGACACCTCGGTCACGTCGTCACGAGCTAGATCCACCTCGAAGGTGATCCGGCCGAGTTCGCGGTGGATGCCGACAATCGTTCCCTTGAGATTGTTGTAGATCAGCGGACGGAAGCGGTCGCTGTCGTTAAAAACGATCGGGTCACCCACCTTGTAGGTTGCCGGTCCCCACGAAACCGACTGCTCTGGATTGCTGCTCTGTAGGAACCGATTGATGTTGTTGATGCCGTAGAGCCCGTCGTAGTTCAGACAGAGAATGATCTCGTCCTCGCGCTGGGGCTCGAAGAGCTGCTCGCTGAGAACCGTCGAGTATCCCGCCCTCGTCATTGCCTCCGCGATGTCGTCCTCGACGTTACGCACCTTGCCCCAGAGCCCCAGAAGTCCTTCATTCGTCGTGCGCCATGGCGTCATCAGTTCAAATACCGAGCCCTGCGGCACGAAGGAGCGGAGCAGACCGAACCAGTTTCCGAACTGGATAGCCTCGATCTGGTAGACGTCACCAACGAACACGAGCTGCTTGAAACGGGTGCCGGCGAGCATCTTGAGCAGGTCTTCATTGCTCACTGTCGAGGACTCGTCGACCACGACTAGGTCATATTCCGGATCGCCGCCGGTGCGCCAGTTGTGGCTCGCGATGGTGCGGAAGTCCGCCTCTACCTCAACCCTGCGCTTGAGGTTGTCCACTGCGGGATGGGTGTTGGCTAAGAACAACATCCGGCCACCCTCGAAGTACTGCGCGATGTGATTAACCATTGTGGACTTACCCGTGCCAGCGGCACCGTAAACCAGGGCCACTCGCGATTCAGCGAACAGAGTGCGCATCGCACGAAGCTTGAGCTCGTCGTCGAGCGGTTCGGCAAGCCCGTCCAGCCAGGCGTCGACGTCCGTCTCCCAATCGGGCACGCCGTCCGTCGTGAAGCTCTGTACCTTCTCGATGATGTCGACGACATCATTCTCGTACCCCCGGACGAATACATGCCCGCGATCCACGTCCAGGCATCGGGCACGGTGTTTGTAGTACAGGGCCGTGTTGTGGTCGCGAATAAGGGCAGTGACGTCTCCCAGCGGCTCGAGATCCGACAGTGGGGTGTAGAGCATCCCGCGTTGGTCGACGTTGTTCTTCACCCTGCGAGCGAGCAACTCGTGGGTGCGGCCCGTTAGATCGAGCGCTTCGACGAGATCCCAGTACCGCGGATTATGCTTCGGGAGTGACGTGCAGAAGGGCATCTCGTCGAACGGAATGCAGCCCCACTGGAGCTTCAGCCCCGACAAGCGAGGACAATCCTCGGGCGCGTACTGCTGACGGATCCAGAGATTCCTCATCCGCAGCATTAGGTACCGGAGCACCACGTGGCCGGGCGCTCGGTTCGCTACGACTTCCCGCACGTTGTCCAGGATCGGGAAGATCCGCGGCGATCGGGCTTGCTCTGTGGCCCAAGTCTTGATCTGCACATATGACGCAGCTGGGAGATCCACCAGCTCAACGAGGGACGAACCTGTGGTCGTCAGGTACTGCATCAGGCGCTGGTACTCGGTACTTCCCGTGCCAACGTTGGTTCGAGGGCCAAAGAAGCGGGCGAAGTTGTTCAGCTCACAAGGCCGAATAGACACTGCCCAAGATCGAATCACGATGATCGGCATCGTCCGGCCGAGCACATCGATCGCGTCCGGCCGCAGGGTCAGTCTCGCCGCGTACTTGTCACTAATGTCCTGGTCGGTGAAAGCGATAATTCGGTCGAACTTGCTGACGCGATCCGTCGGATTAGAAAACGTGACTTCGTAGTAGATCTGCCCGTCGACGAAGAAGGGACGGGTCTTCTGGACGTAGTAGCGGGAAGACGAATCACCGGTGGTAGGGAGCCCCCGGACAGCAATGATTCGCTCAGCGATCTTCTGGTGATACTCCTGAAGTGAATGGTCCTGATCGAGCGGAAATGACTCCAGATTGTGAAGCACCGACATTCCGAACTGGTCGCGGACGAATGTTCGCAGCCGGTAGAGGTGCTCGTAGTACTTCAGCATCAAACGTTCGGATCCATCGCCCTCGAAGGTGTAGTGCGACGCGCTGGGCTGCAGCATCCGGTGGAAGCGAGCCAGAAAGCTGAGACGTCCGTTAGAACGAACATGCGCCAAACCGGCCTCGATCGCAGCGTGATTGTGCTCCCTCTCGCCGGTGCCGCTGTGCACGCGTACCGCCACACCTTCAACGAGATTGCGCAGTTGAGACAGCATGTTCTGCGAGAGTAGGCCGCGGTCGTCCGAAAGCGCGTCGATGTTCGCGACGATTGCCCCATCGGTATCGCCGATATGTCTATCAACCGTGCTCATCGTTCGCCCTTTCGCGCCGCGTCCACCATGCGCTGGACAGGAGTGGGGAGGAGGCGCGCAACGTCCGTCGCATCGACCAGACGGGCGAAGTTGGCCCACACTTCCGCACGAAGCTCAGTGGCACCTGGAAGGCCATAGATCTTCGCGAGCCCGGCTTCTACGTCGGCCATTGCCCCCGGCTGTCGAGGGCTGGGCGACGAGCGATCCCCTGATGGGTGATCCGTCTCAGTAAGCAGACGATCGAGTGGGACGTGCGCGATGTCATCCGGATAGCCAAGGCCGGCCGCGTTAATCGAGAACCAGCACCCGAGCTCAACGGCGCGTTTGGTCTGCGCCGCTGTGCCACGCCACCAGTGCAACACCACACCGTTCGCCGGATGAGTGGCGATGAGGTCGAGCACAGCATCGACGGCACCTGAGCTGTGCACGGAGGCGATACGTGGCACCCCGACGAGCGCTGCCAACATCGACCCCAACACCGACTGTTGTGCGTCCATCGGAGTCTTGGAACGACGCTCGAGACCGATCTCGCTCACGAATGCGGTGTGCCCGATCAGTTCCTGGAACTGTTCAGCACTAAAGCCGTTGATCGCTGCAGGCACTCCCGGATGGCAGCCGACACCCCACACCGTCACCGCATCTGTGCGAGTCAACACCTTGGAAAATTCGTCGAGGGAGCGGGTGGCTGCAAAGACCACAGCGCCGAGCTGCTCGAGCTGGCGGACTGAAGCCGATGGCGCGACATGCGCATGCATGTCCAGCGGTGGAAGCGCCGGGCTCATCCGACGAGACCCCGCAGTTCCTCAATGCCTCGGGCGCAGAGGTCGAGCGCCTCTCTCGCTGGGTAGTCAGCCGGAAGCGACATGGTCATGACGTCGCTGGCACGCACGCCACGATCGACGAAGTCTCGTACCGGTTCAATGATCGACTTCTGCGCCACGAAGCCGGCATAGCGTCCAGTTGGGTCTTCGGCAAGGTACACCGTGACGTCCGGAACGCCCGACGCGACGAAAGCGGAGCGGCGAACCAGACAACCGAAACAGACGCCGCAGGAGGATCCCCCGGGCGCCCCTTCGAAGCGGGCATCGGTGTGGGAGCACGAGTTCGTCGAACTCAGATAGAGCGATGCCACGTTGACCCCCAGAGCTTCACGCACCAGACCGTACATCTCGCCCTTGGTAAGACGCTCGAACGGGTTATGAATGGTGCCGTGCCCGCCAACGTTGCCCATCAAGGCACTTAGGTCGCGAAGGAACCGAGGATGCGTGGTGTGGGTCGAAAGGCTCCCGCGTCGATCGGGACCGAGCGGTGGATTGAGTGACGCGAACCCGTTCTCCGCGATCCAGAGGGGCGATCTCGCCTGTTCGGCCACCGCAAGTCCGAGAGCCAGAAAGAGGAGCGACCTCGAGCGGGTCGACGACTCGTCGCGGAATCGGGTCCCGTCGAGACGCTTGGCCTTGCGATGAACATGGAAGCGATGGTGTACAACATCGATGCCAGAGACGATGTCTGTGATTGAAGTGACGAGCGCCCGTTGGGTCGGCGAAATAGCATTGGAGCTGAAGTGTGAAACGGTGGACAAGGAACCATTGGCCCCAAGCTCGAGCGCCGACATGATCGCTCCGACCGCAGAGTCCGCACCGCCGCTCAGGAGAATCGTTCGATCGCGCCGCTGCTGCCCGGTGTCCAGCGACGGATTGCCAGCAGGCGCCTGCGTGAAACTGAATGCCCACTGGTCTCCCGTCAGGAAGCCGACCAGCGCCGAGAGCTCGGATGCATGGGCGGTCCACGTCGTTGGATCCCCGACCTCGACTGTCATTTCGAAGTCGCGGGAGTTCCAGTCCGATCCTCCGAAAGCGCGCAGAACCGAACGGTCCGACGCGAGCACGGCGAGGGCGATGCGCACCAGATCGACGTTGAAGGGGTTAACTGGCCCAAGCGACGCCAGATACGGGTCGACCGCACCGACGAAGCTCGAGCGATCAGAGGTAGTCCAGAGGAAGACCTCATCCCAGTCGCCCGATTGGAGGGACGAATCGGCGGTGGTCGCTGAAAGAGTCAGCAGCATGCGGCTCATGAGTCAACTCCGAAAATCACGCCGATGTCCCGGACACCCGTCTCGATTGCCTGGGACAGTTCCTGCGCGGTTGCACCGGTGGGACTCAGGCTTGCCTGCGCCGCATACTCCGCGGCTACTTCCCGGATCTGTCGCTCCAGATCGCGACGCTTCTCTCGCGACGCCTGCTTCGCGTAGACAGTTGAGGCCACTTCGGTGAGCGCCGTTTCGGCGATGGTGGTCTCGATCGTCTTGCGCACCACGTCCTCGGGGCTCGGCGCCTGGCCGGTCGGCTGCTCCAGAATCCACGCGACGACAGTGGCGACGATGTCACGTTCCTCTGCATCGGCGATCGAGCTGTCGGCCTGCGCATCAAAAGCGGCCTCGACGATGCGGAGCCCAACAGCCACCGGATCGCGCAGTGCCTGAAGATCGTCGTAGCTGAGGCCGGCATCGCGCAGCGCGTCCCGGTTGCCTGAAGAGTAGGCGAGGGCAAGACTTCCGGCTCGACCTGCGGCACGAGAGATACTGCCGACGGAACGAGACACGCCGCCGGACGAGCGGCCGCCACCGCCACCACTTCGTCCACCACCGCCGGAGCCAGGACCATCAGAACCGCCCCGGCGGCCACGGGAACGAATCAGAACACGAAGGGCAGGCCCCAGGTCAGGCCGCGGCCGAACGCCACCGCTTCCCGGAGCCGAATGTGGGGACGACTCGCTGGGAGGACCGTCCCCGTCGGTCGCGGTACCGGCGCCATCGCTGGGCGCGGGAGCGTCAAGCCAGTCCGCGATGTTGTCCCGGAGATCCTTCGCGTCTGCGCCAGCGCTGCCGCCAAATGAGTCGCTAGTTCCCATTGCCCCATGCCTTCTCGACCACACCAATCGCGCCGACGATCGAACTCTCTGTCGCCCCCTGTTTCCATGTCGCAATCACAGGACCGAACGTGCCCGCATCGAGGGTACGGAGTTTGATAATCGTCGCAGCTTGAACATCACCAGCGGGGAGCCCACGGAGTGCAGCTACAACGTCCAGAAGAATGCTGGACTGCTGTGCGCCAAGCCGCAGCAGACTCTCGACGGCAAAGTTCTGAAGGCCCGGCTGGTCACGGAGGCGCTTCCCAAGGTAGGCGACGAGCGTCCGAGCGTCTGCTTCTGGCAGCGCCGCGAGCGACTGATCGTCCACGCCGGCGCGATCCATCTTGAGGGAAGAGAGCAGCGCCGCAGCCACGTCGCGCAGTCGCTCGGGAAGCCCGGTGTCGATCACTTCGATCTTGGCGAAGGAAGCTGCGAGGTAGAGATATCCGGAAATTGTCGTGGCATCGAGTGCGGGCGGAAGCTTTGCCCAGCGCCGCAACGTATCTGTGAACGATGACTCGTCGGCCGCCGCCGGAGCGGGCAGGGTGGGTACGGCGGCGAGTGCGGAATCCGCTTTCGCTGGACGCTTCTTCGACGCGGGTGCCTCGACCGGCTCAGCGGATTCTTGCTCGGCGGGTTTGGCAGGCGGGGCGCCATTGGCGGCGATATCGAGGGCATCCAACTGGTCACGGAGCTGACCGGTCGCCAACCAGTCCAGCACTGTATGAAAGTCGTCGGTGAGTATTCGTTCCAGCACCATGAGCTTCGCGATCTCGTCCGCCTTGAGCTCGAATCCACGGCGAGCAGCGATCGACTGGCGAACGTTGAGGTCGTTCAAGAACCGCTTGATGCGGCGAGGATTACCCCGGAACTTCTCATAAAGAATCGGCGTCAGTCGAGCAGCGGTCACGAGGTGCTCGGCGAGCGCGCTTCCCTCTGCCACCTCCAGTCCGTCCAGACTTCCGGTCTCGAGACGTAGACGGTTGCATTCGGCAAGGAGATGATCGAACTCAGCGTCACGCTGCGCGAGGAGCAGGAAGAGGAATGCCTCGGTGTCGAATCGACTGAGTGCCGGAAGTGGGATCGTCGTCTGCACGATCTTGTGGAGATATAGACGTGCCGGGGTTTCCTCCTCGGGCTCACCGGCAGGCGTGCCGAACTTCTGTGCGATCGCCTCGGCGACGCGATCCTCATCCGCAGCGATGACAAACGACATGCCCTCGACCGATAGGAATAACCGGATCGCCTCCAGCGTCTCCACGACCGTCTCCGGGAGACACCGATCAAGGTCGTCAACTAGTACGACCACTCGCGCGATGTGGCTCAGCGCGGGATCTTTGAGGAGCGCGGCGAACTCTTCACGGAAGCCAGCCATTCCCTTCTCGGTTTCGAAGCTTTCCGGGTCATCGCTGACAAGACCGAAGACGTCGTCCAGGGTAGGGAGCTGCATGGTGATCGCCGTGCGAGCAGTCATCTTGACCGCCTTCGACCAATTCACCTTGCGTGCGAGCTTCTTCAGCCCGTCGACCACCGTCTTGGCTGCCGGATCCTCTGCCGCGAATTGTGTGTTCAGCGCTCCGAGAACCTCCCCAATGAGACTCTCCTTCGGCCCAATGGTTGGGTCGTAGCGCCAGGGCTGCGTGGAGACGACCAGGACCGTTTCATCGCCAGTCTCGGAACGGCTCGCAATCTCTGCCTGGATGAGCTCGAGCACTGACGTCTTGCCGCTACCCCACGCGCCGGATAGGCCAATCGCAATCGGATCGAGGTCATCTTCGAAGAGGGCATCGGTAGCCGTCTCTGCCACAGCCCGAAAGGCAAGCAGGTCAGTTGTCGCCGGCTCATCGGACCAAAGCGGAAACTCGGCACCATTGCTTTGTTGAGGTTCATTCCGCATTTCACACGACCCCGCCAGGCACGGCGCTCGCGCGCCATTCGACGGCCGCGGGCTCTACGGTGTATTCGATGATCTCGACGGCGTGCGCCTTGAGTGCGTCGAGCACTTCGGTCGGGGTGACTCGGAAGTACTCGCGACGATGGTTGACCTTGTTGACGCGTTGTTCGGCGAAGGTGGTGTGGAGCATGTTCTCGACGCCGACAGCATCGTCTGCGAAGAACAGGGCGTGGACATCGAATCGGAATGGGACCGAAGCATCACCGAGTTCATTGACGCGATCCATTGGCTCGAGGCGGCGCGTCATGCCGATCTTGACCATGTTCTCGCCGAACGCACCGATGTTGGAGATGACGTAGACGTACCCCGCACGGATGTTCGCCGCACGGTAATCGACATCCTCGATCGCCCGGTCTACGTCCGAAAGCTTTTCGCGCATCCGCTCGGCGCCTTCGATATCCCCCTTAGCCTCCAGGGCTGCGAGGGCGGAGAGGTAGTGAGCCTTTTCCTTTTCGAGGCGCTCGTGTTCCCGTGCGAGTTCTTGTTCGGCCTTGCGCTGTTCGCGCAGTTCAGCGCGGTGCTCGCGTTCTCGTTCCTTCTCTTCCTGCAGAGTCCGCAGGTGTCGGTTGGCGAGTTCCATTTCTCGGAGTCGAAGCTGCTGGTAGTACGGCGTGATGCTCAGATCGATCATCGTGCCCTGCCTCGCGATCTGCTCGGCGACCTTTGTGAGGCGCTGCTGCGCCGCCGCCAAGTTCCCTGCTCGCATCATCTTGACTGCGTTCTCCGCCTCCGCGTTGTACGCGCGAAGGAGGATCTTGCTCATGTCATTGACGAACTTGCGACCCTTGGCTGCCGAGTTGTTGAACGTGAACCCCTGAGCGGCAACCGTCGCCTTCCCATTTCGCACTGCGTCCTTGATCTGTCCACGAAGGTGCTCCAAGTCGCCAGCGAGTTGCGCCGACGTTTCGGCAGGGTGCTCGAAGTCAAAGATCCCGAGCTCTTGAAGCGAAGCGGCGTCTCGGAGGTTCACGACCTCGGACTTCGCCGACGCGATCTCGCCCTCGAGCCGGTGGTTCTCCGCAAGGAGCTTCTCGTGGCGCTTCGAAGCGGTTCGGATTGCCGAGTCCCATTCGTCCCGGGACTTCGCTTGTTCCGCTTCTGCCGCGGCGCGGGCGTGGGCGATTTCGGAATCGATCTGGGCCCGGTACTCGTCGATCTCACCGAACTCCTTCAGTCCGTGCTTCTCGACGAGGGCCTCAAGCTCCTCCAGCCGACCGCGAGTTCGACGCCCGAACAGGTCGAGCGATTTGGCACCTTTCGACTGTTTCGTCTCAGTTCCTCTTGCCGGGGCGTGCGCGCTCGGGACTGGCTGCGCAGCAGCGGCCACGTCCGGTGCGGCGGGGCTGCGATGGTCAGTCCACTGTTGACCGTCCCACCACCGCAATGTGTTCGGGGTGGTTTCATCAGGGAACCAGCCGGCAGGAGCGTTCGTCATCGTTCGGGCCTCCGCATGTGCGATCGACGGCTCGTAGGGCAGAGCCGCAACTTCACAACGCTATCGACGGAACGAGAACGAAGAGACCCCCCGTTCTCGGGGGTACGTCACGTCCCTGGGCGCGGCCGAGCCATCAGGACAGATCATGTGTCCTCGGGACGACGGCCCCCCGACCGCTCACCATGTCAGGATCAGCTCGAGCGGCGGAGCTACACATATGCCAACCCGGCATTGGGCACGGCTACGACGAGGGCTTCGGCGACGGCGCGCGACAGGGAGGCGTTGTCGGCACCTCGTACCCATCGGCGTCGGCGCCGTGATCGACGGTGTCGATCGACACCCGCACACAGCCGTCTCAACCTGGTCCCGTGTTACTAGACGCGTCGCCGGATCGCATCCCTCATGGAGACACTCTCGCCATGTCGGACCGGCGGCGAGTTCTGATCCACCGCGTAACGCGGAGGTCGCTGAGGTCGAATCGACCGTCGGGCATTGCGGCTCGGATGCTCGCTTCATCGAACGGGCGCGCTGGTCGGAGTCCTTCGGGAAGTTCAGGGGCCTGCGGCGCTGCTTCGTTCACGCCTTCGGCGAGCATTTGAGCTTGTGCTTTCGCGACCAGCGGTGTGACCATCAGCCACTCCGTAAGCTGCGCGAGAACTCGGATCGACCAAACTGGTGCGCGAACGTACAGCGGGTGGCGGCCCGCAACGCCCGCAATTCGGCGCACAGCCGCACCGAGTTCCAGTTCCTCCGCACCCATGACGGCGACGGTCGGATCGGTGATCCGTCCCTCGAGAGCCGCGACCAGCACCTCAACGGCGTCCGCGACCTGGACGGGCCGCACCATTCGTTCTTGGTAGCCGACGGTGGCGAAGACGGGAAATGTCCGCACGGCGCGCGTCACGTGGTCGACCATGTGATCGCCTGAGCCATAGATCATTCCCGACTTGAGAATCGTATGGTCGAGGCCTGAGTCACGGAGCAATTCCTCGGCAGCCCATTTCGTGTCGTGGTACCTGGACCCGCTATCGGGTCGGGCGCGAAGGAAGCTGAGCATGACGATCCGCTTCACTCCAGCCCGGCGAGCAGCTTCGATGACGGCGCTCGTGCCTTCTACGTGGACTCTCTCGAAGGTCTGGTCGCCGATCTCGCGATTAATGCCGGCACAGTGCGCGACCGCGTCGCATCCTGCGAAGGCGGCCACGAGGGCATCGACATCCGTGATGGCAGTGCCGGTGCGGCGCGAGACGACCACAGTCTCCGTCGGATTCAGTCGTTCAGCCAGGTGTCGACCGACGAAGCCAGTCCCGCCAGTGATGGCTACCCGCATGGTCGCATCTCCTTCGCTTATTAGCAATGAAGCTACACTGTATTTCGCAAGGGTGCTATATTGCAAACATGGCAGATACAGCGTCCGACATCTTCGCGGCTCTTGCGCACCCGACTCGCCGACAGATTCTGCAGGACCTCAAGGACGGCGAGCTGGCCGCGGGCGAGATCGCTGCCCGCTTCAATGCCACCGGCCCGACGATCTCTCGACACCTGGCCGTGCTCAGGCAGGCGGGACTCGTGACCGAAAGGCGTGATGCGAACCGCATCCTGTACTCGCTCGTCGGCGAACGACTCGCACTGTCCGTCGGGGACTTCCTCTCGACGGTGTGCCCGGAGCAGATCGTGCTGCGAGAGGTCCGGAAGCGCGGCACCGATCGTGCAGCAGAGGCACGGGCGTGAGCCTCGCCGCGCTCATTACCCCTTGGTACCGGCGCACCTCACCCCGAGCCGGAGCTGGGCCGACCACGACCGGATCGGTCGACGCAACGCCAATCCTTGACCATGAATCGGCTGCGATCGCCTGGCTCGTCGACCGCTCGCGACGGCACGCCGCATCAGGCGACCAAATGGCCGTGCTCGAGGCAGCGCACGCATTCATCCGTGACGAGGTTCGCGCTGTGTACGCCCTCGCGGAGAACACCCCCGCGTCCCGCACGCTCACGCGAGGCTTTGGATCATGCAGCCAACGTCTTGCAATTCTCGAAAGCGTCGCCCGCTCAATCGGCGTCGCAACCCGAGTCCGCGCTCTCCTCATTGATCGCTCGTTCTGGTACCCGCGCTTCCCTCACATCGGGTTCGCTCTTCCGGACCGGATACTCCTCGCCTGGCCGGAGTTCGACGTTGATGGATGGCGACCCGCCTCCGAGCTGTTCGGCCCGATCGGCTGCCGGGGCGGCGGATCCTTCACCAACCGCGGCTCTGAGACCCTCTTCGAGGCCGTTGGACGTTGTGCAGTTGACTGGGACGGCCACACAGACGGGAGTGCGTTCGACCTCTCGCAATTCGTTCGGGCCGACTATGGGTACTTCACGAATCGCGACGATGCATTTCATGAGCTTGGCCAAACCCTCTGCGCCCCCTCACGATTCGTCGCGGACCCCATACTCCGCCGCGTCGCCGCGTAACACACAGCCGTTTGCGGGCTGACGCCACAGACACAAGGTCCGCGATTGTGAGTATCGGGTTCAAGCATGGTTACTCGATGTGCTCAAAAGGGGATTCCCGTTGCGGGCCTTGTGCGCGGATGCTGCGGCGTTCGGGCTACGCGCAATGTCGTCCACAAACACGGAGGCACTCTCCGGGCGTCAGCGCCTTCTGCGCGGCTTGCTTGGACGCTCGATCGGCGAGCCGTGCCCGACGACGTGCCACCATCCGCAATAGGGGCACCGGACGGCACTGGCACCCTTAGCAACTCCCGCCGCTACAGTCGCAGCCTCAGCCTGCGTTCCGATCGGTGCACGGCCCGTGCGACATCTCACGCCTCTCATGCTTCGAACGTATCGGTGAGGTCCGACATCGCGGCTTGGCCTTGCAAGGCCTTACCCAGTCCACGACTCGGTCGCCGAGCCAACGACGATGCGCTGCGCCTGCTAGCGCTCCCCTCGTGGCCGGCACTCCGTCGCCCGCAGCCTCAAACGTCGGGCGCCTCGAGATGAATCGCCCTGGGTTTGGTTCCGTCTTCTTTAGGAGGATGGAAGTATGCCCCGTCAGTATCCGCCGGAGTTCCGGCAGCGCGCGTTGCGGTTGCTCGAGGAATCGTTGCCGGACCATGAGTCCGAGTACGAAGCGATCCGGCAGGTCTCGCGCAAGCTCGGCGTCAGCGCCGAGGCGTTGCGGAAATGGCGCCGCCAGTCCGAGGTCGATTCCGGTACCAAGCCGGGCGTCTCGACGGACCAGCAGGCCGAGCTGCGCCGGCTCAAGCGGGAGGTCGCCGAGCTGCGCCGGGCGAACGAGATCCTGAAGAGCGCGGCCGCGTTTTTCGCAGCGGAACTCGACCGCCCCACGACGAGATGATCCGGTACGTCGACATGTTCAAGGATCAGTTCGGGGTCGAGGCCATCTGCCGCACACTGGGTGCGACAGCGTGTGGGTTCCTCACCGCCCGCGGCTACCGGGCTGCGAAAGCCCGGCCGGCTTCGGATCGGGCGATCCGGGACGAGATCCTCGGTGAGCAGATCGCCCGCCTGCATGCCGAGAACTACAGCGTGTACGGGGTCCGGAAGATGCACGCCCTGATGCGCCGACAAGGTTGGACGGTGGGCCGTGACCAAGTCGGGCGCATCATGCGATCACTCGGATTACGCGGCGTGAAACGCGGCAAACGGGTCTTCACGACCAAGCCTGACCCGGCCGCGGTGATGCCGAAGGATCTCGTGAAGCGGCGCTTCACCGCTGACGGCCCGCGCCGGTTGTGGGTGGCCGATATCACCTACGTGCGCACCTGGCAGGGGTTCGCGTACACCGCGTTCGTGATCGACGTGTACTCCCGCCGGATCGTGGGCTGGAACGTGGCAGCCACGCTGAAGGCTGAGATCCTGCCACTGCAAGCGCTGAACATGGCCGCCTTCCAAGCCGGCGGTGACCTGGACCAGCTGGTCCATCACGCCGATCACGGATCGAACTACCTGTCACTCGTGTACACCGACCGGATCGCCGAACTCGGCGCGAAAGCATCGACCGGGACCGTCGGCGACAGCTACGACAACGCCCTCGCGGAAGCGGTGAACGGGCTCTACAAGACCGAACTGATCCGTCAGCAAGGCCCCTGGCGCACCGTCGAGCAAGTCGAGCTCGCGACCCTGGAATGGGTGTGGTGGTGGAACAACCAGCGACTGCACTCCGAACTCGGCTACCGAGCACCGGTCGAGGTCGAGGCCGCCCACTACGCTGAAATCGAATCACCCGTCCTGGCCACCGCCAGCCACGGAAACCGATAGGAACCAAACCCAGGGCGATTCAAGAGAACAACTCGATGCGATCATCCTCAACGTCTCCGGTGCCACGGGTCGCGCACGGAAGTATCCAGGACGGCGCGGTTCAGCTCGGTGATCGCGCGCACGACAGGCGCCCACTTGCCGTCCAGCCGAAGGGTGCCCGATCGAATCAGGCCACCGAGGGCGGAGAGAACATTGGTGACCGCGCGGGGTGATTCACTCACCCGTCGGACACACTCGACGATGTCGTGACCTTCGTCGATGGTCCGGATCGACTCAACAGTCTCGACGACAGTACGTTCCACTATGCGGACTTGGAACGCTTCCGGTTTGCGGGCCTGTCGGTCTTCGTAGGCTGCCTTTCGGCACGCAGGCCCGCAGTAGACCCGCGGCCGACCGGTGGTCGCTGACGTCGGTAGCGGTGCGCCGCAGCGAACGCATCGAGTTGGAGGGATTCGCCGAGTGGTGGTCCTCTGCCGGGTGATCATACTTCGATGGTGCGCCGGAGGCCCCCTGTTTCGTCATCGACGAAACCCGCCCATCCTCGATCTGCAAGAGGCGTGGCATCTCTCAGGGTTGGTCACAGTCGGTTCGAGGCAGGCTCGGCTCTCTCGTATGAGAACAGGGGTCGCGCGGGCCGAGCAGGGAATCGGGAGCTACGGATGTGTAGGTCTGTGCTCGAGGGAGCAGGTGCGCACCTACTTTGCGTGGATAGATCTTCGGCAACCAGCATGGAAGAAGCATGGCGCCACCAATTGCACGATCAAGGCGGTGCGCTCTCGAAGGCTCTCGAGGGCGCCCACGGTGCCGCGTCGGATGCGGCACCGTGGCTTGCCGGCCTGTCAAGGAGCCCCAGGGCGTTGCGATGCCGCACCGGGTGCGGCACCGCAGCGCAGCCTAGTGGCAGGTGCCGCTCGAAAGCTGCTTTCACGATCACCGTCAAGGTCGGGCCCGCCGACACTCGGTTGACTGCGAACGGCGCCGTGGCCCCGATTGCACGTCGAAACGAAGATTCCCTGATCACACGGTGGCGCCACCGTGGCACCACCGCGTGACTCGTCCGAACACCGGCAACCGCTTCGACTCGTGCGATCAGCTGGGTCTGCATGTTCGTGCCTCCGCAACTGGCCCCTGGAACAGCTGATCAGTCTCCTTCCCGTCTGAACGCCCTCTCAAGTAGCTCCGCCGTCGCAGGGTTCACGAGCTCCCGCCGCTGGATGTAGTGCTGGACTGTGATCTTCGTGTCGGTGTGTCCGAGCAGCTCGGCGGCGAGCTCGACACTCGCGTTGTCGTTGACGGCCGTCGCCACCGTGCGGCGGAAGAGATGCGGCGTCACTCCCCCGATGCCAGCCCGCTCCAGCACCTGGCGCAACTGGCGACGCACGTTGGCCGTGCTCAGCGGCGTGCCCTCGCGCGAGTGGAACACCAGCGAATCGGGATCCAGCTCGCGGGCTCCCGCGAGCCGACGACGCATGGCTGCGGCAGTGAACGACGGAAGCGCGACGATCCGTCGCGACTTCGCCGTCTTCGGATGGTCCTGTCGGAACGTCGGTTCCCCGGCGCGGCTGATGATCGTCCCGGCGATCCGGATGGTCGGCGTAGGACCGGTGACATCCACGTCACGGCGACGGATGGCGAGCACCTCGCCGATGCGGGCGGATGTGCCGAGCATGACCTCGACGATCGCACCGAGCTGCCCGTCAGGGCGCGGGCCCGACACGTGGTCGACGCCGGACTCCCAGCGTGCGATCACGGCTCGGATCGCGTTCACCTCCAGGCTGGTCAGCGCATCCGGCATCCGCGCTTCGCGGTGGATCCGCGACACGTGATGCATCGGGTTGGCCGTCAGCACCTCGTGCCGCACCGCGAGTTCGAGCGCGAGCCGCAGCACGACGCGGGATTGTTTCGCACGGTTGTACGAGATCCTCGCCTGCTCCTTGATGAATCGATCGCAGCGGGCGACCCCGATCTCGCGGAGGGTGAGATGCTCGAACACCGGCAGCACGAGGGTGCGCATGTTGCGCTCGTACAGCATCCGGGTCGTTCTCGAGATCCGGCCCTCGAGATCGATGTCCTGCAACCAGTACGCCACGAGGTCACCGAAGGGGCTGTCGGGCGTCAAGTGGCCGTGACCCGAAGCCAGGCGTACTTCCGAACGCCCGGCCAGTTTCTCCTTGAGCGCGTTCTCAGCCGCCTTGGCGGTATCGCCCGTGGCCTGCACAATCCGCGTGCGCCCGTCCCAGTCCCGGAATCGAGTGCGCGCTTCGAACCTCCCAGACGGCATCGCCCGAGTCGTGATGTCTCCGAACGTGCCGATCGACAGACGTGGCCGGCCCATCTCAGCTCACCACCGTTCGCTGCGTCGGCGCGGCTATGCGGACTCGCGCTGCTCGGCGACCCACGCCCGCACATCTGCGACGGCGAACTTCAGGTGCTTGCCGAAGCGGTACGCCACCGGACCCTTCCCATGGGTCCGCCAGTCGTAGACGGTCGAGACCGGCACGCCGAGGTAGGCCGCCAACTCGGTGATGTCCATCAAGCGGTCGAGCCCCCAGCCGTCGAGAGAAACGGAAGCGGGAGCAGAATCGGCAACGATCTGCGATTCGTTCATGGTGTCCATGTGCCGTAGGTGCGCCCGCGGCGCCGCAGCGACCAAAGTCGACCGGGAGTATCCGCCCCCTGCCGTACGACAGTCGGGGCTGATCGTGCTCAGCGGTGCGAAAACGATGGGTTTTCGATGGGAGGATCAAACTTCTTAACCTCAAAAGTCCCGGAAACCCTTAGGTTTCCGGGACTTTCTGGTCGGGCTGACAGGATTTGAACCTGCGACCCCTTGACCCCCAGTCAAGTGCGCTACCAAGCTGCGCCACAGCCCGATGCTCCGGCGGCTTCGCCGAGGCAACTTGACCATCATAGCGGTATCCGAAGGGGTGCTCGTGCACACTCCGACGGTCAGCCAGCGTCTCGATCGCTGAGATCAGTCGTAGTAGTGAACCGTCCGACGAATTACGTCCGCGAACTCGTAGATCTCGTCGAGCGCCTCGATCGGATGCCGGGTTTCGTTCTTCTCGGCATCGAAGAGACCAAGGTACTTCTGTCCGGTGTTGAAGTGGATGCGCGCAATCGGCTTGCGATTGTTGTCATCGAGGAGCACACCGAAGTACGACTTCGTGTCTCGCTGAGCGATCCGAGCCGGCTTGACCTCGCTGCACGCGATCGCACGTACGATCTGGAATGCCTCGAGTTCCTCGAGCGTGGTCTCAATGCCGTCACCTGAACCGACATCCTTGGTGCTCGCTTGTGCGACCGCTTCACTCGCGCCAGAACCCGACACCGATGCATCATCACGCTGGAGCGCGTATCCAGGCCCGCCGAGTGCGGCCTTGATTCGTTCGTTGACCTGGTCACTCAGGAACTGTCTGGAAGCCTTCGCAACGAGTACCTGGAACTGATCACGCACCCGCTGTGTGATCGACCCCTCGTAGACGCGCGCAGTGAGGGCTCGAACCCAATCAGTATCCGGACTCGCGAACTGTGCGCTCAGCACCCGCTTGATCGCCCCGATGTACTTCAACTCTTCGGCCGCGCTGATGATCGAGTCGATGTCGAACGTGTCCTTGGTCAGTTTCTGCAGCTCGGGGATGAGCGTCTCATCGAGATCGCTCAGGTCGAGCACGAGGAACGGTTTCTCGTCCATCCTGTTGGGCGCATCAAGATCGGTGTAGAAGTGGTACTCGTTCCCGTCGGTCAGGACGGCGATCCGCGCGTTCGCGACCGCGAAGTAGCGGAATAGCTGCGACGAGTGTACGAGTGAAAGTCCGCTCCCGATCTTCTTGCACTCGATGAGAATCTGCACCTCGCCGTCCTTCACGATGGCGTAGTCGATCTTCTCACCGCGTTTGATGCCGACATCGGCGGTGAACTCGGGGACAACCTCGTTCGGGTTGAACACGTCGTAGCCGAGCACCAAGGAGATGAACGGCATCACGAAAGCATTCTTGGTCGCTTCCTCTGTCTCGATCGTGTGCCGTTGCTGAGCGATCTTATTGGCGAGGCTGGCAAGGCGTTCGGCGATCTCCATCGATCTTCCTTCCAAGGTGCAGGCAGGGCGGTACCATCCGCCCCGGCGTTCCGGCGAGACTAGATGGAATCGCTCGCCACGGAATCGCTGATTCTGTGTGAAATACGACGCCAGCGTTGGGGAGCCTCGTGCACCCCCACTCGCGGCCTATCCTCCACCCGGCGCCTGTGCCACGATCGACCCATGTCGACGACCGATTCCGCGGACCACCTTCGCTACGCACACGGCGCGGTCGCCGCGCGAGCGGCCTATCGCGACGCCGGTCGCGAAGCCCGGCAGCGAGCGAAGCGATCGAAGCATGCGCACTACGAGCCGCGGGAAGGCCGCGACCCGCTCGGCATCATCGAGCGGCAGAACGCCGACCGGCTGCAGGACCTGGTTCCCCTGCGCATGGCTCGCATGGCCGAGAGTCCCTTCGCCTTCTTCCGCGGTACGGCGGCCTTGCAGGCGGCCGACCTGGCGGACTCGCTCGACTCGGGCTTCTTCGTGGTCGCGTGCGGCGACGCGCACATCAGCAACTTCGGCGTGTTCGCCGCCCCCGATCGGAGCCTCGTGTTCGACCTCAACGACTTCGACGAGGCGTCGCTCGCACCATGGGAGTGGGATCTCAAGCGACTCGCAACGAGTGTGGTCATCGGCGGCCAGTCGAACGGATTCGCCGACGCCGTCGTCCACGAGGCCACGGTGCGCGCCGTCGCGACCTACCGGCGGAGCATCCGCCGCATGACCGACCTCTCGCCGGTCGAACGGTTCTACCTGCGGGATCTCGGCAACCCCGCCGGCGGCAAGCACGCCAGCTCGCGGGTCGCGATGCGCCGCGTGGTGAAGGACGCGGCCAAGCGCACGTCCGAGCGGGTCGCGTCGAAGATCATGGACCGCGACACCGCCGGCGCGCCGTTCATCCGCGAGCAGCCGCCCACCCTCACGCACGTGTCGACCGAGATCGAGGCACGGCTGGGCGGCATCGTCGACGACTACCTGCGCACGGCGGCACCCGATGTGGCGATGCTCATGTCGCAGTACACGGCGACCGACGTCGTGCGACGCGTCGTCGGAGTGGGCAGCGTCGGCACCCGATGCTTCATCGTCGTCTTCGCGGGCTCCCACGGCGATGTCGTCATCCTGCAGGTGAAGGAGGCCGGCCGCTCGGTGCTCGACGAGTTCGGCGGGCTGCGCGATCACCCCGATCGCCCGAGTGGCACGCGCATCGACGAGCTGGCCGGCGGAAGCCGGGTCGTGACGCTGCAGCGGATCCTGCAGTCGACCTCCGACCTGTTCCTCGGCCACGTCACGGTCGACGGGCGCGGGTACTACGTGCGGCAGTTCCGCGACCTCAACGCCGCGTTCGACGTGGCCGAGCTCGATCAGCCGGCGTTCTTCGACTACGTCGAGGCGTGCGCGACGAAGCTCGCGCGCGCGCACTCGCAGAGCCCGAGGGCCGGGTTCATCGCGGGGTACGTGGGGCGCAGCAAGCGGTTCGACGAGGCGATCGCCCAGTGGTCGCTCGCGTACGCGGCGCAGTCACGGGCCGACTACGAGGCGTTCCGAGCGGCGATCGAGGCGGGGCGGTTCCCGGTCGCGGAGTCGGCGCGCTGAGCCGTCTCAGAGGTACTTGCGCACCTCGTCCATGAACGACTTCGGGTCGTCGACCCAGATGCGCACGGCGTCCACGGCCTGCCGTCCGCCGTTCGCTCCGCCACCCGGGAGCAGCACGGGCGTGGGCCGCTCGAGCTCGATCTCGATGACGGTCTCGTTGTTGATGCGCAGCAGCAGCATGCGCGAGGCGTCCGCGCCGTCACCGGTCTCGACGATCTTCGGCGATTTCGGCTCGTCGACCCGCGGTCGCCGCGCAACCGAGGCGATGTCGTCCCACCGCAGCAGCACGTCGGTCTCGAGCCCCGAGCGCACGCGGATGCCTTCGGGCCCGACCGTGTGCGGTCGCATGAGGTACGCGCAGAGCAGGCCGAACATCCAGGTGAGCCCCCAGATGCCGAGCACGAGCAGCGGGATCCGCACGGCCGGCCAACGATGCACGATGAGGTCGAAGATCGGGATCTCGACGGCCGACAGCACGATGAAGATGATGAGCACCGTGAGCACGGGCCGGTGGTACCCGAACCCGGCGCCGCCCCGCTCGATCGAGGGTCGTCGGGCGATGAACCGTCCGATGCTCGCGTAGACGGCGAGTTCCATGCGCACCGCGCGCTTCGCGATCGCCCAGGCCCTCTGCACTGTGGACTCCTCATGGGCGGCGCCGACCGTGGCGCTCACGACGTACCAGCCCCGTCGACGGCCTCGGCCGCCTCGGCGACGAGCACGCGCAGGCGATCGGCGATCGCCGTGACTCCGCGTTCGAGCGCCGCTCGGTCGGCCGGCGCGACCGCGGCGAGCAACTCGTCGGTGAGGGCGGCGTGCTCCTGCTGCATGGTCGCCATGAAGGCCTGGGCGGATGCCTCGAGCGAGACCACGATCGCCCGTCGATCGCTCGGGTGCGGTGAACGACGGACGTAGCCGCCCGCCTCGAGCGCGTCGACGAGCCCCGTGACGTTGCGCGGACTCACCTCGAGCCGGGTCGCGAGCTCATGCTGGGTCGAGGGACCGTTCGCCGCGAGATCCCAGAGCACGCGCACCCGCGAGGGCGTGAGGGGCGTGCCGGCGAAGGCGCGAGCCATGTCCTTCTGGAAGAGCTCGCTCACCTCGAGCAGGCGGTCGAGCACGGTGATCTCGGGAGTCATATCGTGAGCTTACTACATTGTTACCTCTATTCACGATTACGGAAAGTGAGCGCGACGAGATGTCGGTGGTCACCGCTAGCGTGGACGCATGATGAGCGACCTCAGCGATGAGCTCGAGCCGTATCCGCTCCGAGTCGTGCCGGCGGGCGACGCGCCGTTCGACGACGTGGAGGCCGTCTTCGGCACGAAGGGAGATCCGGCGCACTGCTGGTGCCAGTGGTTCAAGCTCGCCCCCGCCGACTGGCGCTCGACGGGCGACGACGACCTCAGAGAACTGCTGCACCGGCAGCTCGAGTCAGCCGAGAACGGGCCCGGCCTGCTCGCGTACGACGACGAGACCCCGGTCGGCTGGTGCGCCGTCGAACCGAGGCCGAACCTCCCCCGGCTGCGGCGCAGCCGCATCATCTCGGGCGCCACCACCGAGCCCGACTTCGCCGACGAGAGCGTGTGGGCGGTCTCCTGCTTCGTGGTCCCCCGCGAATACCGCATGCGCGGCGTCGGCCGCGCGCTCGCCGCCGCTGCCGTCGAGTACGCGCGCGAACACGGCGCGCGAGTGCTCGAGGGCTACGCCGTCGACCCGGCCGAGCGCGCGAAGACTCCCGCCGCCGACCTCTACCACGGCACCGTCTCGATGTTCGTCGACGCCGGGTTCAGCGAGGTGGCGCGGCCGCGTCCCGATCGCGCGATCATGCAGCTGCAGCTCGGCTGAGCGGCGAGTTCGAACCCGCGGCCTCGTGATGCCTCGGCGGGGTTACGATGACCTCATGTTCTACGGCATGGGCGGTTGGCACGTTCTCGTCATCCTGGGCGTGATGCTCGTGTTCGCGCTCGTCGTCGCGGCGATCGTCGTTCCGATCGTCCTCGTCGCCCGGCATTCGGCCACGACCGACGACCGCAGTGCGGCACTCCCCCGAACGGTCGAGAGCCGTCTGCGCGAGCTCGACGATCTCCGCAATCGTGGAGTCATCTCTCCCGCCGAGCACGAGGCGCAGCGCGCGGCCATCATCCACGAGCTCTGACGCGGGGCGGACCGAAGCGGCACCCGACGGGTCGATCTCAGCCCTCGTCGACTCTGCAGACGACCGAGGCACGGTCCCGCAACTCCGCCATCGCCCGCGGCAGCTCACTCAGGAGCGACGCCGCCTCGGCCTCCACGGTGACCGTGATCGCCCGGCAACCCGAGACCGCACTCGCATCGGCGTCGCCGTCGCGCAGCACCGCCTCGAGTTCGGCGGCGAACAACCGTCGATCGCGGTGGGCGCCGAGCAGATCCTGCACCGCTTCCGCGGCGGCCGAGAGCTCGTGCACCTCGCCACGGCGCACGGGCCCGACGCCGCAGCGCACCGCATCGGCGACGTAGCGCAGGCGTCGTGCCGCCCGACGAAGCCGGTGCCGCGACGCGAGATCGCTTCCCGAGCGCGCGGCAAGCCTGAGCGCCCGATGCGCCTCATCGGCGACCAGCGCGACCAATGCCCGTTCGGTGGAGATCCTTGCATCGGCGTGATGCTCTTCGCCCCGGGCGGCACGAGCCAGGAATCGCTCGACGGGCGCTGCCATCGGCTCGCCGCCGTCAGCGGACACGGCGAGCCGCACGGCGAACGCTGCGTGCAAGGCGCCGTGCCTGGCTCGTAGGTCGGCGGCGAGCCGACGGAGGAGCTCATCGGTCGTCGGCGCGCCGAAGTACGACTCCACCTGCGCGATCCGCACCTCGAGGTCGCGAATCCTGCCGAGCTCGTCCCCGAGCGCACCGAGGTCGGCACGCACCCGGTCGACGTCGCCGCCGTCACCGTTGCCGAGACCGGCCAGCAGTCCGCGCGCACCCGCGAGCACGCTGCGCAAGCGGCGCACGAGCACGCGGGCCTGATGCACCGCATCGGGCTCGTCGGCCGAGACGGCGGGCGCGAGCGCGGTGAGCCGTGCCGAGTCGTCCGCGAGCGCGGCCAGCACGACGCCGAGGGCCGACCCTGAGGCATCCGACCGCATCAGACGCCTTCGACCCGCACCCGCTTGATGCGGGCCGTGGTGCCCCGCACGATCTCGACGTCGCGCTTCGGGACGCCGAAGTGCGCCGCGATCGCGACGATCACGCCGCCGTTCGCCGCGCCGTCGACCGCGCGTTCGCGCACGAAGACGGTGAGCGAGGCTGCGGGATCGTCGGGGGTCGCCTCGACGAGCGAGCCCTTGCGGCTCCCGGGCTTCACCCGGACGGTGACCTCCATCGAGCGCTCCCCCGCACGACCGCTTGCGCTCAGCGCTGGCGGCGCTCGCGCACGCGCATGTTCACGACGATCGGCGTGCCCTCGAAGCCGTACACCTCGCGCAGGCGCCGCTGGATGAACCGGCGGTAGCCCGGGTCGAGGAAGCCCGTCGTGAAGAGCACGAATGTCGGCGGACGGCTGCCCGCCTGGGTGCCGAACAGGATGCGCGGCTGCTTGCCGCCGCGCACCGGGTGCGGGTGCTCCTGCGTGAGCTCGGTGAGGAAGGCGTTGAACTTGCCCGTGGGAATGCGGGTGTCCCAGCCCTCGAGCGCCGTCTCGAGCGCCGGCACGAGCTTCTCGAGGTGACGGCCCGTGCGTGCCGAGATGTTGACGCGCGGCGCCCACGTGACGTGGTGCAGGTCCTGCTCGATCTCGCGCTCGAGGTAGCGGCGGCGGTCGTCGTCGAGCTGGTCCCACTTGTTGTAAGCGAGCACGAGCGCACGGCCCGACTCGAGGACGAGATCGATGATGCGCACGTCCTGCTCGGAGATCGGCTGCGTGACGTCGAGCAGCACGACCGCGACCTCCGCCTTCTCGAGGGCCGCCTGGGTGCGGAGCGACGCGTAGAAGTCGGCGCCCTGCTGCAGGTGCACGCGACGGCGGATGCCCGCGGTGTCGACGAAGCGCCAGATCTTGCCGCCGAGCTCGATCTGCTCGTCGACGGGGTCGCGCGTGGTGCCGGCGAGGTCGTTCACGACGACCCGCTCCTCGCCCGCTGCCTTGTTGAGCAGCGAGCTCTTGCCCACGTTCGGTCGGCCCACGATGGCGACCCGGCGGGGTCCGCCGAACTCCTCCTTCGCAACCGCGGAGACCTGCGGCAGCACTTTGAAGACCTGCTCGAGGAGGTCGGCCACGCCGCGACCGTGCAGCGCGGAGACCGGATACGGCTCGCCGAGGCCGAGGTTCCACAGCGCGGCGGCCTCGGGCTCCTGGCGTGCGTCGTCGACCTTGTTCGCCACGAGGAAGACGGGCTTCTTCGTCTTCCGCAGCAGGCGCACGACGTGCTCGTCGGTCGCGGTGGCGCCGACCGTCGCGTCGACGACGAAGAGCACGACGTCGCTGAGGTCGATCGCGACCTCGGCCTGCGCGGCGACCGATGCGTCGATGCCCTTCGCGTCGGGCTCCCAACCGCCCGTGTCGACGAGGGTGAAGCGACGGTCGAGGAACTCGCCCTTGTACGAGACGCGGTCGCGCGTGACACCCGGCGTGTCCTCGACGACAGCCTCGCGCCGGCCGAGGATGCGGTTCACGAGCGCCGACTTGCCGACGTTCGGACGGCCGACGATCGCGATGACCGGCAGGGCCGGGAGGTAGCGGATGCCTTCGACGCCCTCTTCGGAGTGCTCGAGCACCTCGAGGTCGTCGTCGTCGAGCTCGTAGTCGCTGAGGCCCGAGCGCAGGGCCGCGGCCCGCTGCTCGGCGAGTTCGTCGTCGACGCCGGCGAGCCGCTCGGCCAGGTCGTCGTGGGCGACGTCTTCGTACTCGTCGCGCTGGTCGGTCATACTGTCTCCTGGAACGTCGTGGGCGCGAATGCGCGCGGCTACCAGTCTGCCGTATGCCGGCTGTGAAGTCCGGATGCCGCGGGCCGACGCCGATCTTCGGAGCACCTCCGCGTGCTCAGGCCTCGGGTTCGCTCCCGCGGGCGAGCGCGACGGCGTGGGTCCGGCTGCGTGCCCCGAGCTTGGCGAGCACGTTCGAGACGTGGGTCTTCGCCGTCGGCAACGCGATGCCGAGATGCTCGGCGATCTCCGCGTTCGACCAGCCCCGCGCCAGGCCCGCGAGCACGTCGCGCTCGCGCCCCGTCAGGCTCGACAACGGAGATTCGTCCTCCTCCGCCTCTGGATCGGCGGGCTCGCCAGGCGACGCGGCGAGCGGCACCCCACCGGCGAGCACGGCGAGCGCACGACGGGTGACCCGCGGATCGAGCACCCCTTCGCCGCCGGCGACCCGGTGCACCGCGTCGACGAGGGTCGCGGCATCCGCGGTCTTCAGCAGGAAGCCGGCGGCCCCCGCACGGATCGCACCGAAGACGAGATCGTCCTCGTCGAAGCTCGTGAGCACGAGCACCTCGCCGAGACCCCGTTCGACGATCGCGCGGGTCGCCGTCACACCGTCGACGCCCGGCATGCGGAGGTCCATGAGTACGACGTCGGGGCGGAGCGCCGCGGCGTTGCGCACAGCCGCGGCACCATCGGCCGCCTCGCCGACCACCACGAGACCGTGCGTCTCGAGCATGATCCGGAGGGCTTCGCGGATGGCCCCGTGGTCGTCGACGACCATGACCCGGGGCGCCGTCATGCGGCGACCGGAATCGTCGCACGCACCGACCAGCCGGAACCGTCGGGACCGGCGCTGAACCGCCCGCCGAAGGCTCGCACCCGCTCGTCGAGCATTGCGAGACCGGTGCCGTTGCCGGGCAGGCTCGGGCGCTCGAGCGGGCGGCCGTCCTGCGAGTCCACGCGAACGTCGAGCGAGCGGGCCCCGACCTCGATCGCGACCGCGACCCGGCCTCCCGCCGCGTGTCGGGCGCAGTTCGCGAGCGACTCCTGCACGATGCGCGCGGCCAGTTGCTCGACCGCCGCGGGCACCGACGGCACCAGCGCCGCCGGCGGGCCGTCGACGGTCACCTCGAGCCCGGCCCGGCGAGCCTCGTCGACGAAGCCCGGCACGCGGTCGAATCGCGGCGGCACGACGAGTTCGCCGCCGCCGGCGCGGAGCACGGTGATCATCGAGCGCAGCGCCTCGTGCGCCTCGAGGCTCGAGTCGCGCACCGCCCGCAGCGCGGCACCGTCGGCGCCCGGCTCGCGATCGCTCGACAGTGCGGCCTCGGCGCGGATCGCCATCGCCGACACGTGCCCCGCCACCAGGTCGTGCAGCTCGCGCGCCATGCCGTCGCGTTCGCGCTGCAGCGCCGCCTGCCGGTCGCGTTCGGCGAGTCGCATGACCTCGCGTGCCTCTCGACGGTGGAGAGCGGCGAGCTCGTTCGCCTGGGCGACGGCGGTCGCCCACCAGTAGTCGGTGCCGAGCAAGGCGCCGAGCTGGAGGCCGACGAGCACGGCGATGCGCCCGTCGCCCGTCACGACGAGCGCGAGTCCGGTGATGGTGACCGTCGCGGCGATGCAGGCGGCGAGGATGCGACGACGCACCGTCGCGCCCGCCCCGACAGTCACCGTCCACAGCAGGTCGAGGAGCGCGACGAGCGTGCCGATGCCGCCGACCGTGAACAGGGCGACGAAGCAGAGCACGCTCACGATCGCGAGGCCGATACGGGCATGCCGACGTTTGAGCGCGACGCAGACGACCGCCGGCAGCGACAGCGCGACGCCCCACCATTGCGAGACCGGCTCGGGCAGCACCGAGATCGCGTTCCAGATCTCGCCGATTCCCACCGCGGCCGCGACGACGCTCAGCACGGCGATCCCGCCGGCGTCGATGAGCGGCCGATGCCGCCGGATCCAGCGGGAGAATGCCCCGTCCCCTGATCCGGTCGTCCCGGTCGCGGCTCCACGCATCGCCGTGTCCATGCCCTCCATCGAAGCACGCCCGGGCTCCTCCGCGGTACGCCGAAAGGATGAGTGCCGTCAGGGTCGCTCGGTCATCCGGCCGATGCGCGCGAACAGGGCGCGACGACAGGCTGGCAGGCATGGATCTCCTCACCGACGCTCCGCTCGGGCTCTCGCTCGCCGCGCTGGCGCTGCTCGACGGACTCAGCATCGGCACCCTGCTGATCCCCGTGTTCCTGCTGCTCGCGCCGCGGCTCCGGGGTGGAAGGGTGCTGCTCTACCTGGTCACGATCGCGGTCTTCTACCTGCTCGTGGGCGTGCTCTTCATGCTGGGCCTCGTGAACCTGGTCGACGTCGGCCGGGATTTCCTCGGTTCGACGACCGGCCTCGTCGTGCGCCTCGGCGTCGGCGTCGCCCTCATCGTCATCGCGTTCGCGATGCCGACGGGCGCCCGCACACGGCCGCCCGTCCACGCCGACGCGGGCGTCGCCGGCCGGGCGACCTCCGCCGCGGCATCCCGGCACGTCGTGTCGGGCCCGACCCTCGCCGTCGAAGCGGGCGCCGCAGGCGCCGCAGGCGCGGCGGGCGCGGCTTCTCGGGGCGGCCGAATCTCCCGCTGGCGGGACCGCCTGCTCTCGGACGCGGCATCGCCTGCGAACGTCATGGCGGTCGCGCTGGCCGCCGGGCTCATCGAGGTCGCCACGATGCTGCCCTATCTCGTCGCGATGGGCATGCTGGCCGAGGCCGATCTCGCAGCACCGATGCGGTTCGCCGCGCTCGCGGGCTACTGCGCGGTGATGATCGCTCCGGCGCTGCTGCTCCTCGCGCTGCGCATCGTCGCCGCTCCGCTCGTGCAGCGGCCCCTCGAGCGCCTCGCCGCCTAGCTCGAACGCACCGCGGCAGACAACACGGCCTGGATCCTCGGGATCGTCGGGTTCCTCGTGGCGAGGGATGCCGCGAGCGAGCTCGGTCTCTTCGACCTGGTCGACACGCTCACGAAGCGCTGACCTCAGGCGCCGGGCGAGGTCTCTGAATCACGGCGAGCTTCGACGACCGCGATCACCGCGTCGACCGTCTGCTCGAAGTCCAGGTCGCTCGAGTCGACCGTCGTGACCCCTTCGGCCGCGGTCATGAACTCGACGACCTTCGAATCGGCGGCGTCGCGCTTGCGCATGGCCTCGCCGACGACCGCGACCGAGCTGCCCGCCAGCTCGGCGGCGCGCCTGGCCATGCGCACCTCCTCGGACGCGGTGAGCAGGATGCGGACGGGCGCGTCGGGCGCGACGACCGTCGTGATGTCGCGTCCCTCGACGACGATGCCGGGCCGTCGCTCGGCGGCCATGATCGACCGGAACAGCTCGATGAGGTGCGTGCGAACCTCGGGCACGCGGGCGACACGGCTGACGACCGCCGAGATCTCCGGGTCGCGGATCGCCTCGGTCACGTCGGTGTCGCCGACGTGGACCCGGTAGCCCGCCGGATCGGTGCCGATGCGGTAGTCGAAGCTCGGCAGGCATGAGACGACCGAGTCGGCGTCGTCGGTGTCGACGGCCGACGCCTCGACGTGCCACGCGAGCGCCCGGTATGCCGCGCCGGTGTCGAGGAATCCGTACGACAGTCGCTTCGCGACCGCCTTCGACACGCTCGACTTGCCGCTGCCGGCGGGTCCATCGACGGCGACGACGACGGGGATCTCCACGGATGCCTCCAGGGGGTGGTTCGGGCCGGCTCAGCCGGCGATGCGCCAGCCGCGCTCGGCCAGCTCGTTGGTCAGTCGATCGGCTGCTTCGGGGACGACCTGCACCTCGGCGAGGCCGACCTGACGGCCGGGCGAGTGCTCGAGCCGCAGGTCTTCGAGATTGACGCCGATCTCGCCGATCTCGGCGAGCAGCCGGGCGAGCTGGCCCGGTCGGTCGTCGACCATGACGACGACGGTCGTGAATCGCTTGTCGGTGCCGTGCTTGCCGGGAAGGCGCGCGACGCCCGTGTTGCCACCCGTGAGCTCCTCGGCGACGCGGCGCCGAGCGCCGGGCGCTGCGGGATCGCCGAGCGCCTCGATGAAGCGGTCGAGGTCGTCGCGGAAGGCGACGAGGATGTCGCGGACGGGCGCGGAGTTCGCGCCGAGGATCTGCACCCAGAGGTCGGGGTCGCTCGCCGCGATGCGGGTCACGTCGCGGACGCCCTGGCCGGCGAGCCCGAGTGCGGCGTTCGGGGCGTCGATGAACCGGCGCGCCATGACGCTCGCGACGACCTGCGGCACGTGCGAGATGAGGGCGACGCCGCGGTCGTGCTCGTCGGGCGTCATCTCGACGAGGGTCGCCCCGAGGTCGAGGATGAGGTCGTCGATGGCCCCCGCGCGCTGGTAGCTGATCGCGTCGTGCGCGGCGACGACCCACGGCCGGCCGGCGAAGAGGTCGGCGCGGGCGGCGAGTGGGCCGCCGCGCTCGCGTCCGGCGAGCGGGTGCGAGCCGATGTAGCGCGACACGTCGGCGCCCGCGCCGGTGAGCTCGTCGAGGATGCCGGCCTTGACGCTCGCGACGTCGGTGACGATCGCCTCGGGGAAGGCGGCGAGCTCGTCGGCGACGACCCGTGCGGTGACGTCGGGCGGCACCGCGACCACGATCAGCCGCGGGTCGTCGCCGGGCCGGGCCGGCTGGCCGGCGCCGAGATCGGTCGCGATCGCGACGTGCGTCGGTGAGGCGTCGGCGAGGATGACGTCGACGCCACGGGCGCGCAGCCCGAGCGCGACGCTCGTGCCGAGGAGCCCAGCGCCGACGACGCGCACCTGGCCGGTGAGCCGTGATTCGACCACGTCAGTGCCCTTCCGGGGCCGATGCCCCGCTGCCGGCGGACCTGGCGATGGTGAGCAGCCGGCCGCGTTCGTCCTTCGTCAGCTCGCGCAGCTGACCGGCCCTCAGTGTACCGAGGTGCAGGGGCCCGAACTGGCGGCGCACGAGCTCGACGACCGGGTGGCCGACGGCCTTCAGCATGCGCCGCACGATGCGGTTCTTGCCGGAGTGCAGCGTGATCTCGACGATCGTGTGCTTCGCGTCGCCCTGCGTCTGCAGGATCTTCGCCCGATCGGCCTTGATCGGACCGTCGTCGAGCTCGATGCCCTGCTTGAGCTGCTGGAGGGTCTGCGGGGTCAGCCGTCCGCGCACCTTCGCGACGTACGTCTTCTCGACCCCGAACGACGGGTGCGCGAGCACATGCGCGAGCTCGCCGTCGTTCGTGAGCACGAGCAGGCCGCTCGTCTCGGCGTCGAGACGGCCGACGTTGTAGACGCGCTCCTCGAGGTCGTCGGTGAACCGGCGCAGGTCGGGACGACCCTGCTCGTCGCGCATCGACGACACGACCCCCGTGGGCTTGTTGAGCATGTAGTACCGCTTGGCCGTGTCGAGCTGCACGGCGACGCCGTCGACCGAGACGAGGTCGGTCTCGGGGTCGACGCGGGTGCCGAGCTCGGTGACGATGCGACCGTTCACCTCGATGCGCCCGGCGAGGATGTACTCCTCGACCACGCGACGGCTCGCGACGCCCGCGGCGGCGAGCACCTTCTGCAGGCGCACGCCTGCCACTTCCGATTCAGCCATCGAGGTCGAATCCTCCCTGTCCGTCGTCGAGCAGCGGTGAGATGGGCGGCAACTCATCGAGCGAGTTGATGCCGAGGTTCGTGAGCAGCAGGTCGGTCGTGCCGTAGAGGATCGCGCCCGTCTCGGGGTCGGTGTCGACCTCGGTCACGAGTCCCCTCCCGAGCAGGGTGCGCACGACGGAGTCGACATTGACCGCCCGGATCGACGCGACCTGGGAACGCGAGATCGGCTGCTTGTACGCGATCACCGACAGCGTCTCGAGCGCGGCCTGCGAGAGCCGGGTCGACGACTGGGTCACGACGAAGTCGGTCACCAGGGCGTCGTACTCGCCGCGCACGTAGAACCGCCAGCCGCCGCCGACCTCGCGGAGCTCGAAGGCGCGACGGATGCCGCGTGCCTCGGCTTCGACGACGGCGAGGTCGGTACGGGGCTCGCCCGACGGCGCTCCCCCGTCGTAGTCGACTCGCAGCCGCGCGATCGACGCCCGGACCTCGGCGACCGGCCGCGCGACGGCCGCGGCGAGGTGGACGACGCTCTGCGGTTCGTCGGCGATGAAGAGGATCGCCTCGATCGCGCGATCGAGGTCGATGTGGGGCTGGCCGGGCACGTCGAGCGGGGTCGCGACCGAGAGCTCGGGGCCGTCGGCGATCGTTCCCCCCTCGGCTTCGTCGGTCGTGGTCGGCTCATTCGTCATAGTCGGCCCCCAGGCTCTCGAGGTTCGCGTCGGTCCAGTGCTCGGCCGCCCAGCGAAGCGTCAGCTCCCCCAGCGGTTCGAGCTGCTCGAAGCCGATCGCGGCGTGCCGGTACAGCTCGAGCACGGCCAGGAATCGGGCGACGACGACGCCCCGCTGCGCCACGCCCGCGATGAGCTGGCGGAAGGTCACCGGCTCGCCGCGGCGCAGCACGGCGACGACCTGCGCCGCCTGCTCGCGGATCGACACGAGCGGTGCGTGCAGGTGGTCGAGCCCCACGACCGGGATCTCGCGCGGTGTGAGCGCGAGCGTCGCGAGCGCCGCGAAGTCCTCCGCCGAGAGGCTCCAGACGAGTTCGGGTGCGCGCTGCCGGAACTTCTCCTCGAGCCGTACCGTGCGCGCGTGCCGCTGCGCCTCGGCGTCGAGCTCGCCGCTGAACCATCGCGCCGCCTCCTTGAAGGCGCGGTACTGCAACAGCCGCGCGAAGAGCAGGTCGCGGGCCTCGAGCAGCGCGACGTCCTCCGCGTCGACCAGCTCGCCCTGCGGCAGGAGCCCGGCGACCTTCAGGTCGAGGAGCGTCGCCGCGACCACGAGGAACTCGCTCGCCCGATCGAGCTCCTCCTCGGAGTCGAGGCCCTTGAGGTAGGAGATGAACTCGTCGGTCACCTTCGAGAGCGACACCTCGGTGATGTCGAGCTCGTGCTTCGCGATGAGCGAGAGCAGCAGGTCGAACGGTCCCTCGAAGTTGGTGAGCGCGACGCGGAACCCGGGGTCGTCGCCCGCGCCCGCGGCATCCGTCACCGTTTCGTCGCCCGCCGATGCAGCTCGCTCGGCCGGGGCAGCCTCGTCCGCGGGCGCCTGCTCAGGCGACCGCGCCACGGAAGACCAGCTCCCTCGCGAGCTGCCGGTACGCCTTCGACGCCTGGTGCTCGGGGGCGAACTCGGTGATCGGCGTCGCCGCGACCGTCGCGTCGGGGAACTTCACGGTGCGCGTGATGACCGTCTCGAGCACCTGGTCGCCGAACGCGTCGACGACGCGCTCGAGCACCTCGCGCGAGTGCAGCGTGCGAGCGTCGTACATCGTCGCGAGGATGCCGTCGAGCGTGATCGCGGGGTTCAGCCGGTCGCGCACCTTGTCGATCGTCTCGATGAGCAGGGCCACGCCGCGCAACGCGAAGAACTCGCACTCGAGCGGGATGACGACGCCGTGGCTCGCCGTGAGCGCATTCACGGTGAGCAGGCCGAGCGACGGCTGGCAGTCGATGAGGATGACGTCGTAGTCGGGAGCGACGCGGCGCAGGACGCCGGCGAGGATCTGTTCGCGGGCCACCTCGGTGACGAGGTGCACCTCGGCCGCCGAGAGGTCGATGTTCGCCGGGATCACGTCGAGGCCCTCGACCGTCGTGCGCTGGATCGCGTCCTTCGGCTCGAGCTGGCGCGACAGCAGGAGGTCGTAGATCGTCGGCACGTCGTGCGTCTGCACGCCGAGCCCGGCCGACAGGGCGCCCTGCGGGTCGAAGTCGATCGCGAGCACCTTGCGGCCGTACTCGGCGAGCGTCGCACCGAGGTTGATCGTGGTGGTCGTCTTGCCGACGCCGCCCTTCTGGTTGCAGAGCGCGATGATGCGCGCCGGACCGTGCGAGGCGAGCGGAGCGGGCTCGGGGAACTCGCGGTGAGGGCGACCGGTGGGACCCAGCTCCGGCTCCAGCGAAGCGATTCCGTCCGCCGAGTCGTGCTTCTGCTGCGTCACGTGTCGTCTTCTCTCCTGGTCCGGGCGTCTGCCCGTTCGGGTAGGGCTTGGTCGATTCTAGCGAGCACGCGGGTGGGCTGCCGTGTACATCTCCCGGAGTGTATCGGCTGTGACGAGCGTGTAGATCTGCGTCGTCGCGACCGACGAGTGCCCGAGCAGCTCCTGCACGACGCGCACGTCGGCGCCGCCCTCGAGCAGGTGGGTCGCGAACGAATGGCGCAGGGTGTGCGGTGAGACGGATGCCTCGAGCCCGGCCCGCTCGGCCGCTCCGCGGATCACGTCCCACGCCCCCTGCCGGGAGAGCCGCTTGCCGCGGACGCCGAGGAACAGGGCCGGCGTCGCCTGACCGCGCGCCGAGAAGATCGGCCGGGCGCGCACGAGGTAGGCGTCGATCGCCCGTCGTGCGTAGCTGCCGACCGGCACGATTCGCTGCTTGCCGCCCTTGCCGAAGAGCCGGACGACCTCGTCGTCGATGAGGTCGTCGACGTTCAGCGAGACCGCCTCGGTCACGCGGGCGCCGGTCGCGTAGAGCAGCTCCAGCAGTGCGGCGTCGCGCAGCTGCACCGGCTCCTCCCCTCCGGCGGCCGCGATGAGCGCTTCGACGTCCTCGACCGGGATCGCCTTCGGCAGCCGCGCGGGCAGCTTCGGCGGGCGCAGGTCGCGGGACACGTCGGCGTCGAGCTCGCCCTCCTCGGCGAGGAATCGGTGCAGCCCCCGCACCGCTGAGAGCACGCGGGCGATCGACGAGGTCGCGAGCACCGGTTCGCGCTCGGTGCCGAGGTATCGCACGAAGTCGGAGAGGTCGCGCTCGGCGACGCGATCGAGCTCCCCCGGACCGCGTGACTCGAGCCAGTCGGCGTAGATCGCGAGGTCCCGCCGGTACGACGCCGTCGTGTTGCGCGACAGGCCCCGCTCCACGGCGAGGTGCCGCAGATAGCCGTCGACCCGCGCTGCGGTCGTCACCGCCCCGCCGAACCTCGAATCGGCGGCGTGCGGCTCGGCCACGGGGCATCCGCCTCGCCGAGGCCGCGCCAGCCGCGGCCGCGTGCCGCGTGCGCGGCGAGCACGGCGATCGCGAGCGGACCGTTGTGGATGCGGCGCGCGAGCACCGCGTCGACGCATTCGTCGAGCGGCACCCACCGGGTCTCGAGCTCGGCCTCCTCGTCTTCGCGCTCGTACGCCTCGGCGGTCGCACGCAGGCCCCGGGCCAGGTACACCCGGATCACCTCGTCGCTGCCGCCGGGCGACGTCGCGAAGTCGGCGAGCACGGCCCAGTCGGATGCCTCGAGGTCTGCCTCCTCCGCGAGCTCGCGCTGCGCCGCCACGAGCGGATCTTCGCCGTCGACGTCGAGCAGGCCCGCCGGGATCTCCCAGTCGCGCATCCGGATCGGGTGCCGGTACTGCTTGATGAGCAGCGCTCGGTCGTCGTCGTCGAGCGCGAGCACCCCGACGGCACCGGTGTGGTCCATGAACTCGCGCACGATGGGCGCGCCGCCGAGCTCGAAGGTCTCGCGGCGGATGCTCCAGACGCGTCCGGCGAAGACGGTCTCGCTCTTCGTGATCGGGAGCGAGGCCGGGTCGTCGGCGAGCCGCTCGGGCGACTCGCCGACGATCACGTCACGCCGGGTTCCGTCGACAGCGTCAGCCATTGTTGACGTCGAACAGGCGGCTGGCCTGCTGGCGTTCGAGCGCTGCCGCCACGAGGCCGCGGAACAGCGGGTGCGCGTGGTTCGGCCGGCTGCGGAGCTCGGGATGCGCCTGGGTGGCGACGTAGAACGGGTGCACGTCGCGCGGCAGCTCGACGTACTCGACGAGATTGCGGTCGGGCGAGAGCCCCGAGAACACGAGGCCGGCCTCCGCGATGCGCTCGCGGTACGCGTTGTTGACCTCGTAGCGGTGCCGGTGGCGCTCGCTCACGTCGGTCGCACCGTAGAGCTCGGCCACGATCGACCCCTCGTCGAGCTTCGCCGGGTAGAGGCCGAGCCGCATGGTGCCGCCGAGGTCGCCGCCCGAGATGATCTCCACCTGCTCCTCCATCGTCGCGATGACGGGGAACTCGGTGTCGGGGTCGAACTCGCTGGACGACGCGCCGGGCAGGCCCGCCACGTTGCGCGCGTACTCGATCACCATGCACTGCAGGCCGAGGCACAGACCGAGCACGGGGATGCCGTTCTCGCGCGCGAAGTGCAGCGCGCCGAGCTTGCCCTCGATGCCGCGGACGCCGAAGCCGCCTGGCACGCAGATGCCGTCGAGGTGCGAGAGGTGCTTCTGGGCACCCTCGGGCGTCTGGCACTCGTCGGACGGGATCCACTCGATCGCAACCTTGGCGTCGTTCGCGAAGCCGCCCGCCCGGAGCGCCTCGGTCACCGACAGGTAGGCGTCGGGCAGGTCGATGTACTTGCCGACGAGACCGATCTTCACCTCGTGCTTGGGGTCGTGCACGACGCGCAGCAGGTCGCTCCAGCCCGACCAGTCGACCGCGTCGGCCTTCTGGTCGAGGCCGAGCGCGTCGATCAGGTATGCGTCGAGGCCCTGTTCGTGCAGCATCGTCGGGATGTCGTAGATCGACGGCACGTCGACCGCGTTCACCACGGCGGCCTCGTCGACGTCGCACATGAGTGCGATCTTGCGCTTGTTCGACTCGGTGACGGGGCGGTCGCTGCGCAGCACGAGCGCGTCGGGCTGGATGCCGATCGAGCGGAGCGCGGCGACCGAGTGCTGCGTGGGCTTCGTCTTCTGCTCGCCCGACGCACCCATGAACGGCACGAGGGAGACGTGCACGAAGAACACGTTCTTGCGGCCGAGCTCGTGGCGCACCTGGCGCGCCGACTCGATGAACGGCTGCGACTCGATGTCGCCGACGGTGCCGCCGATCTCGGTGATGATCACGTCGGGCTTCGGGCTCTCGGACGCCTGCAGGCGCATGCGTCGCTTGATCTCGTCGGTGATGTGCGGGATGACCTGCACCGTGTCGCCGAGGTACTCGCCGCGACGCTCCTTGGCGATGACGGTCGAGTAGATCTGACCGGTCGTGACGTTCGCGGCCTGCGACAGGTCGATGTCGAGGAAGCGCTCGTAGTGGCCGATGTCGAGGTCGGTCTCAGCACCGTCGTCGGTCACGAAGACCTCGCCGTGCTGGAACGGGTTCATCGTGCCCGGGTCGACGTTGAGATAGGGGTCGAGCTTCTGCATGACCACCCGGAGGCCGCGCGCGGTCAGCAGGTTGCCGAGGCTCGCGGCGGTGAGTCCCTTGCCCAACGAAGAAACGACACCACCAGTCACGAAGATGTGCTTGGTCGTGTCGTTGTTGTTGTCTGCGCTCTGCGCTCTTCCGCGTTCATCCACCACGGGCTTCGATTCTAACCCACGATCCCGACCACTTGCCGCGACATGCCCCACGCGTTCCCCCTTCGTCGTCCGGGGCGAACCGGCCCCGGTCGGTTTCGGCCGTTCGGCCCGAGTCTCAGGCCGCCCGCTCCGACGCGATCTCGAGCAGCTCGCGCGCGTGCGCGAGCCCGCTCTCGGAGTCGGCGAGACCGGAGAGCAGCCGGGCCATCTCGGCCTCCCGCTCGGCTCCCTGGAGCTGGCGGACGCTCGAGGCCGTGACCGCGCCGTCGGTGCCCTTGATCACGCTCAAGTGGTTCGTCGCGAAGGCGGCGACCTGGGCGAGGTGCGTCACGACGATGACCTGCGAACGCTCCGCGAGCCGGGCGAGCCTGCGCCCGATCTCGATCGCCGCGGCGCCGCCGACCCCGGCATCGACCTCGTCGAAGACGAAGGTGGGCACCGGATCGGTACCCGCGATCACGACCTCGATCGCGAGCATCACCCGCGAGAGCTCGCCGCCCGACGCTCCACGCGAGACCGATCGCGGTTCCGCTCCGGGGTGCGGCTGCAGCAGGATGGAGACCTGGTCGCGACCGTGCGCGGTCGGCTCGGCGGCGGGCTCGACGCTCACGCTCAGCACGGCGTCGGGCATCGCGAGGGCGGCGAGCTCGTGCGTGACGGCCTCGGCGAGCCGCACGGCCGCCTCGGTGCGCTGCTCGGTGATGCGGGTCGCGAGCCGATCGACCTCGGCGGCGAGTTCGGTCACCGCGAGGTCGAGCTCGGCGATGCGTTCGTCGTCGCCGTCGAGCTCGACGAGCCGCAGCCCCCCGTCTCGACGGAATGCGAGCACGTCGTCGAGGTCGCCGCCATGCCTGCGGATGAGGCCGGCGAGCAGCGCTCGGCGCTCCTGCACGAGTTCGAGCTCGCCCGCCCCATCGGTGTCGAGGCCGGCGAGGTAGCCGGCGAGCTCGGTGCCCGCGTCGGCGAGCACGAAGCCGGCGTTCGCGAGCGCCTCGGCGATCGGGCCGAGCGCGGGGTCGTGCTCGGCGACGCGTTCGAGGTGGCGACGCGCGGCGTCGATGAGCGTCGTGGCGTCGGGCGCGTCGTCGACGACCTCGTCGCCCGAGACGAGTGCCTTGGCCTGCGCCGCGGCCAGGCGCAGCTCTTCGATGTTCGACAGGCGCTCGGCGCGCTCGTGGAGCTCGGCGTCCTCGCCGGGCTGCGGGTCGACGGACTCGACCTCGTCGAGGTCGGCGCGAAGCGCCTCGGCCTCGCGGACTCGCGCATCGTGCTCCTCGCGGAGCCGGGCGAGGTCACCCGCGTCGGCGCGCCACCGCTCGAACGCGGCGCGGTACGCGCCCAGCGTCTCGGCGAGCGGCGCACCCGCGAATCGATCGAGGGCGTCTCGCTGCGCCGATGCCGACCGCAGTCGCTGCTGGTCCGCCTGCCCGTGCACGACGACGAGTTCGTCGCCGAGCTCCGTGAGCACGCCGACGGGCGCGCTGCGGCCGCCGACCACGGCTCTGCTCCGACCCTCGCTCGACACCGATCGCCCGAGCAGCAGCTCACCGGCCTCGATCTCGCCGCCGGTCTCTGCGACCCGGTCGGCTATCGGGCCTGCCTCGGGCACGATCCATCGTCCTTCCACCCACGCCTGCTTCGCGCCCGAGCGCACGGCGCCGGCGTCGGAGCGCGCGCCGAGCAGCAACCCGAGCGCGGTGACGACCATGGTCTTGCCCGCGCCGGTCTCGCCCGTGACGGCGGTGAACCCGGGCCCCAGCGGGAGTGTCGCCTCGGCGATGACGCCGAGGTCGCGGATGCCGAGCTCTTCGATCATCGGGCGCCCTCTCTCGTCGGTATCGCGACCATCTCGCCGCTCATTCGCGGCCCGCCGGCCCGCGCCACCCCGTCACCGGGAGCTGGAACTTGTTCACGAGCCGATCGGTGAACGGCGCCTCGTGCAGTCGCGCGAGGCGCACCGGGATGTCGGATCGACGCACGATCACCCGCGAACCCGGCGGCAGGTCGAACGTGCGACGACCGTCGCACCAGATGACCGCGGAGGTCTCGGTGCGCTGCAGGATCTCGACCGCGAGCGACGACTCGGGCCCCACGACGAGCGGGCGCGCGAAGAGCGCATGGGCGCTCAGCGGCACGAGCAGGAGCGCCTCGAGACTCGGCCAGACGATCGGGCCGCCGGCCGAGAACGAGTAGGCCGTCGAGCCCGTGGGCGTCGACATGACGACGCCGTCGCAACCGAATGACGACAGCGGCCGGCGGTCGACCTCGATGACGACCTCGAGCATGCGTTCGCGCTCGGCCTTCTCGACGGTCGCCTCGTTGAGCGCCCAGCTCTCGTAGACGACCTCGTCGCCCACCTTCGCGCGCACCGACAGGGTCATGCGCTCTTCGACGGCGTAGTCGCGCGCCAGCGCCCTGGACACCGTGTAGCCGAGGTCGTCGCGCTCGCTCTCGGCGAGGAAGCCGACGTGCCCGAGGTTGACGCCGAGCAGGGGCACCGGGTGATCGCGGATGAGCTCGGCCGCGCGAAGGATCGTGCCGTCGCCGCCGAGCACGATCACGAGCTCGATGCGCGCGGGGTCGATCTCTTCGAACCGCACGACGCCGCCGTCGAGCTCGGGCACGAACGCGTGCACGTCCTCCCAGTGCTCGGCGGCGATCACGGGCACCGCGCCCGCGTCGAGCAGCTGCGTGCAGACGGCGCCCGTGGCCTCGAGCGCGGACTGCCGGCCGGTGTGCGAGACCACGAGGAAGTGGCGTGCGTCGTTCACCCGTGCTCTCCTCTCGTCAGTGCGTCGACCCGACCCGACCATTCTGTCGGATTCGCGCCGCCCGTCGACCGCAGATGCACGAGGAACTCCCGGTTGCCGTGCGCACCGGCGATTGGGGAGGACAGGACGCCGGACGTGCCGAGCCCGAGGTCGTGAGCGGCCCAGAGCACGTTCATCACCGACTCCGAGCGCAGCGCCGCGTCGTGCACGATGCCCTCGCGCACTCCCCCGCGGCCCACCTCGAACTGGGGCTTCACGAGGAGCACGAAGTCGGCGTCGGCTGCGGCCGAGCCCCGCAGGGCGGGCAGCACGGTCGTGAGCGAGATGAACGACAGGTCGGCCGTGACGAGCGAGGGCGGCTCGCCGACACCCGTGGCGGCGGCGAGCGAGTCGCGCGTGAGGTCGCGCACGTTGCATCCCTCGACCAGCACGAGCCCTGCGGCACCGCGGAGTTCCTGCGCGAGCTGGCCGTGGCCGACGTCGACGGCGAGCACGGTGCGCGCGCCGCGTTCGAGCAGCACCTGGCTGAACCCGCCCGTCGATGCGCCCGCGTCGAGCGCGATGCGGCCGCTCGGATCGACGTCGAAGCCGTCGAGCGCGGCGACGAGCTTGTGCGCGGCCCGGCTCACGTAGTGATCGGATGCCTCGACCGCGAGCACCGCATCGGCGCCGACCTTGAACGACGCCTTGACCACCGGCCGGCCGTCGACCGAGACCCGGCCTTCGGCGATGAGCGCCGCAGCCTGGGTGCGCGAGCGCACGAGTCCGCGGGCCGCGAGCGCGGCGTCGAGTCGCTGGTCGCTCATGAGGAGCGCGGCGTGCGCGACGGGTCGGAGTGCTCGAGCTCCTCGCGGAGACGCGCGGCCAGCCCCTCGTAGCCGGGCGCACGTTCGTCGAGCGGCAGCCCTTCGATCTCGGAGAGCGCTGCGCGCGTGCCCTCGTCGAGCTCGTCGGCGTCGTCGTGGTCGCTCGGGTGGTACTCGTGCTCGATGCTCACCCGTCCACGCTACCCCGGGCGTCCGTCACCTGGTCGGTCACGCGTAGAGGCGCGCCGGGACGTCGAGCACGTGGATCGCCTCGCCGGACTCCCAGATGGTCGCGCAGGCCGCACGCAGGAGGTCCAGCCCGGCGTCGCCCTCGTCGACCACCTCGACGCGATTGCCGTCGAGCTTCACCCGCGCCGCGCCGACCCGCACGACGTCGCCGCGAAGGCGCTCGACGGCCGGGTAGGGCGCGTGGAGGCCTCGGAGGTCGGCGAGGATGAAGTCGGGCCGACTCGCCGCGTCGGCGGCGAGCAGCTGCTTCGCGCGGTCGATGCCCGTGAGCACGATGGCGCTCGACATCCCGGCGCGGTTCGCGCCGAGGATGTCGGTGTCGAGGCGGTCGCCCACGATGAGGGGCGCGGATGCGTCGAAGCGACGCCGTGCCTCCTCGAAGATGGGCGTCTCGGGCTTGCCCGCGACGAGCGGGAGACGACCGACCGCCGTATGGACCGCCGAGACGAGCGTGCCGTTGCCCGGGGCGATGCCGCGGGCGACCGGAATCGTCCAGTCCATGTTCGTCGCGATCCACGGGATGCTCCGGCCCGAGGCATCCGCATGCAGGGCGAACGCAGCCTCGGCGAGGTCCTTCCAGCCGACCTCGGGCGTGAAGCCCTGCACGAGGGCGTCGGGCCCGTCGTCAGCGGAACGGGTCACCCGGTAGCCGCGCTTGCGCAGTTCGACCTCGATGCCCTCGCCTCCGACCACGAAGACGAGCGAACCCGGCGCGACCTGCTCCTCGAGCAGGCGCACCGCCGCCTGGGGCGACGTGACCACGTCGTCGGGCGCCGCATCGAGGCCGAGCTCGGTGAGATGCCCGGCCACGGAGACGTCGCTGCGGGAGGCGTTGTTCGTGATGTACCCGACGGGGCGGGTCCGCTTCACGAGGTTCAGGCTTTCGACCGCATGCGGAATCGCTCCCGCCCCCGCGTACACGACGCCGTCGAGATCGGCGAAGACCGCGTCGACGCCGTCGAGCGGCGTCGCGGGCTCAGTCCTCGTTCGGAAGAGCGCCATCGGCACCGTCCTCGTTCGCGACGTCGGAGGTCTCCACGTCGTCCCGCTCGAGGTCGAGCGCCTCACCCTCGGCGAGCACGGCGCGGACGTCGTCCTCCAGCGCATCGGCGGGGTCGCCGAGCTCGGGCTCAGGCTCGGTCACGAGATCGGCGTCGTCAGCGTCAGCGTCGCCGTCAGCGAGTTCGCCGGGCTCCGACTCGACGGCCACCACGTCGTCTGCCTCGACGTCCTCGAGCTCGAAGATCTCGATGAGCTCGGCCTCGGCGGGCCCGGCCAGCGCCGCGTCGGCGCGGGCGGCGAGGGCACGCCAGCGGGCGGAGTCGGACGTGCGGCCCAGTTCCTCGAGCACCTCCGCGTAGGCGGAGAACAGCGCCGGGCTGTACGAGAACGCGCGGTCGGGATCGAGCTGCGGGATCTCGAGCTCGGCGAGGGCGAGCTCGGGCTGCCCGAGGTCGAGGCGTGCACCGGACATCGCGATCGCGAGCCCGACCTGCACGGCCGCCGGGAGTTCGTTGCGGTCGACGGCGCGCCCGACCTCGAGCGCGCGGTCGGGCCGGCCGACGCCGCGCTCGCTGTCGACCATGAGCGGCAGCTGGTCGTTGCTGCCGGAGATCCGGCGGTAGGTGCGGAGCTCGCGCAGCGCGAGAGCGAAATCGCCCGTCGCGTAAGCGGTGATCGCCAGCGTCTCACGCACGACCGCGATGCGGCCGGCCCGACGCGCGGCCGAGGTGGCGTGGCGGTGGGCGAGCTCGGGGTCGTCCTCGAGGTATTCGGATGCCGCGACGAGGTGCCGCGCGACCCAGTCGGCGTTCTCCTTGCTCAGCGTCTTCAGCTCGGCCCGGGCGGCCTTGTCGAGCTGACGGGCCTCGATGCCGTCGGGCAGGAACGGGTCGTCGTGACGCTGCCGCACCGCGAGGTCGGCCGCGCCGTGGCGCTCACGGGCCTGCTCGCTCTGCGTGCCGCGCCGATCACCGTCACGTTCGCCGTACGAGCGCTTCTGATCGCGGTCACCGTAGGGCTTCCGGTCGCTCCGGTCTCCGTACGAACGCTTCTGGTCCCGGTCGCCGTACGGCTTCCGGTCGCTCCGGTCTCCGTACGAACGCTTCTGGTCCCGGTCGCCGTACGGCTTCCGGTCGTCCCGCTGACCGTACGAACGCTTCTGGTCCCGGTCACCGTACGGCTTCCGGTCGTCCCGCTGACCGTACGAACGCTTCTGGTCCCGGTCACCGTACGGCTTCCGGTCGTCCCGCTGACCGTACGAACGCTTCTGGTCCCGGTCACCGTACGGCTTCCGGTCGTCCCGCTGACCGTACGAACGCTTCTGGTCCCGGTCACCGTAGGGCTTCCGGTCGTCCCGCTGGCCATACGAACGCTTCTGATCGCGGTCGCCATGGGGCTTCCGGTCGCTCCGGTCTCCGTACGAATGCTTCTGGTCGTCGCGCTGACCGTACGAGCGCTTCGGGTCGCGATCACCGTACGGCTTGCGGTCACGGTCGCCATACGAACGCTTCTGATCCCGGTCACCGGAGGGCTTGCGGCCGGTCGACGAGGCTGCCGGACGTCGCTGACCGGATCTCTGCTCACCACGGTTCTGCGAGCCACCACTGCGCGGGGGGCGCCCCTGGTCGTCCCGGTCCTTGTTCGTATCGCTCACGATGTTCCTGTCGAATGGGAGTCTCGTCAGACTCAACCGTAGTGCCGGGTCCTTCCCGGTCCGCTGTTAACGACGAAATGGCCACCCGCCGAAGCTCGCTGTTGAGCTCAGTGGGTGGCCATTCCTCAATGAATGTCCGGCGGTGTCCTACTCTCCCACAGGGTCCCCCCTGCAGTACCATCGGCGCTGCGAGTCTTAGCTTCCGGGTTCGGAATGTGTCCGGGCGTTTCCCTCGCGCTATGGCCGCCGAAACTCTAGAACCAAACGGTGCACCCTGTGGGGTGGGTTTGGTGGTCTCGGTGCACACACCCTGGTGGGGGTGTGTGTCTGTGTTGAGTTGTTGTGTTTCCGTCTGTTGGGAACCACAGAGTGGACGCGAGTCATCAGGGCCACGCACACGGCCTTTACTTGAATGAGTTCAAATCGTGTGGGTGTAGTGATTATCAAGTTGTCGGCTTATTAGTACCGGTCAGCTCCGACAGTCGTTAGTCCTGTCTTCCACATCCGGCCTATCAACCCAGTCGTCTGGCTGGGAGCCTCTCCCCCCGAGGGGGATGGAAATCTCATCTTGAGGCCGGCTTCCCGCTTAGATGCTTTCAGCGGTTATCCATTCCGAACGTAGCTAACCAGCGGTGCTCCTGGCGGAACAACTGGCACACCAGAGGTTCGTCCAACCCGGTCCTCTCGTACTAGGGTCAGATCCTCTCAAATTTCCTGCGCGCGCAGAGGATAGGGACCGAACTGTCTCACGACGTTCTAAACCCAGCTCGCGTACCGCTTTAATGGGCGAACAGCCCAACCCTTGGGACCTACTCCAGCCCCAGGATGCGACGAGCCGACATCGAGGTGCCAAACCATGCCGTCGATATGGACTCTTGGGCAAGATCAGCCTGTTATCCCCGAGGTACCTTTTATCCGTTGAGCGACAGCGCTTCCACAAGCCACTGCCGGATCACTAGTCCCGACTTTCGTCCCTGCTCGACCTGTCAGTCTCACAGTCAAGCTCCCTTGTGCACTTACACTCGCCACCTGATTGCCAACCAGGTTGAGGGAACCTTTGGGCGCCTCCGTTACTTTTTGGGAGGCAACCGCCCCAGTTAAACTACCCACCAGGCACTGTCCCTGAACCGGATCACGGTTCGAAGTTAGATATCCAGAGTGACCAGAGTGGTATTTCAACAACGACTCCACCGACACTAGCGTGCCAGCTTCACAGTCTCCCACCTATCCTACACAAGCCACACCGAACACCAATACCAAGCTGTAGTAAAGGTCACGGGGTCTTTCCGTCCTTCTGCGCGTAACGAGCATCTTTACTCGTACTGCAATTTCGCCGAGTTCGCGGTTGAGACAGCTGGGAAGTCGTTACGCCATTCGTGCAGGTCGGAACTTACCCGACAAGGAATTTCGCTACCTTAGGATGGTTATAGTTACCACCGCCGTTTACTGGGGCTTAAATTCTCAGCTTCGCCTTGCGGCTAACCGGTCCTCTTAACCTTCCAGCACCGGGCAGGCGTCAGTCCGTATACATCGTCTTGCGACTTGGCACGGACCTGTGTTTTTAGTAAACAGTCGCTTCCCACTGGTCTCTGCGGCCCTGCAGCGCTTCCCGGAGCAAGTCCGTTCACGCCTCAGGCCCCCCTTCTCCCGAAGTTACGGGGGCATTTTGCCGAGTTCCTTAACCACGATTCTCTCGATCTCCTTAGTATTCTCTACCTGACCACCTGAGTCGGTTTGGGGTACGGGCGGCTAGAACCTCGCGTCGATGCTTTTCTCGGCAGCATAGGATCACCCACTTTTCATCCGCATCACGTCTCAGCCATGATGAACCGCGGATTTGCCTACGGTTCGGCCTACACGCTTGCCCCGGGTCAACCATCGCCCGGGCTGGGCTACCTTCCTGCGTCACACCTGTTAATACGCTCACTCCACCAGATGGGGTCGCATGCCGCCTCACGATCGTCCCCGAAGGGATCCACGTGTCTTGGGATGCTTAGCACTCCTGATTTCATGTGGGCGGTTCTTCGCCGGTACGGGAATATCAACCCGTTGTCCATCGACTACGCCTGTCGGCCTCGCCTTAGGTCCCGACTTACCCAGGGCAGATTAGCTTGACCCTGGAACCCTTGGTCTTCCGGAGGACGGGTTTCTCACCCGTCTTTCGCTACTCATGCCTGCATTCTCACTCGTGTGCCGTCCACGGCTGGTTTCCACCGCCGCTTCACCCGGCACACGACGCTCTCCTACCCATCAACACGGCTGGACCACGAAGGCCTACCACAAATGTCAATGCCACAACTTCGGTGGCGTGCTTGAGCCCCGTTACATTGTCGGCGCGGAATCACTTGACCAGTGAGCTATTACGCACTCTTTCAAGGGTGGCTGCTTCTAAGCCAACCTCCTGGTTGTCTGTGCAACTCCACATCCTTTCCCACTTAGCACGCGCTTAGGGACCTTAGTTGGTGGTCTGGGTTGTTTCCCTCTCGACGATGAAGCTTATCCCCCACCGTCTCACTGCTGCGCTCTCACTTACCGGCATTCGGAGTTTGGCTGACGTCAGTAACCTGTTGAGGCCCATCGGCCATCCAGTAGCTCTACCTCCGGCAAGAAACACGCAACGCTGCACCTAAATGCATTTCGGAGAGAACCAGCTATCACGAAGTTTGATTGGCCTTTCACCCCTATCCACAGCTCATCCCCTCCATTTTCAACTGAAGTGGGTTCGGTCCTCCACGACGTCTTACCGTCGCTTCAACCTGGCCATGGATAGATCACTTCGCTTCGGGTCTAGGACCTGCGACTGAATCGCCCTATTCAGACTCGCTTTCGCTACGGCTACCCCACACGGGTTAACCTCGCCACAGATCACTAACTCGCAGGCTCATTCTTCAAAAGGCACGCTGTCACCCCAACAAGGAGGCTCCAACGGTTTGTAAGCAAACGGTTTCAGGTACTATTTCACTCCCCTCCCGGGGTACTTTTCACCTTTCCCTCACGGTACTTGTCCGCTATCGGTCATCTGGGAGTATTTAGGCTTATCAGGTGGTCCTGACAGATTCACACGGGATTTCTCGGGCCCCGTGCTACTTGGGATACCTCTCCGGGCCGCCAGGCATTTCGACTACGGGACTCACACCCACTCCGGTCCGGCTTTCAATCCGGTTCGTCTATACCTGACGCGTCACCGTGACTGCACGGCAGTACAGTCCGAAAGGTCCCACAACCCCGACCATGCAACCCCTGCCGGGTATCACACATGACCGGTTTAGCCTCTTCCGCTTTCGCTCGCCACTACTCACGGAATCACGGTTGTTTTCTCTTCCTGTGGGTACTGAGATGTTTCACTTCCCCACGTTCCCTCTACCCGCCCTATATATTCAGGCGGGAGTCACCAGGTCACCCAAAGGGCCTGGCGGGGTTTCCCCATTCGGAAATCCTCGGATCACAGCTCGTTTATCAGCTCCCCGAGGCTTATCGCAGATTACGACGTCCTTCTTCGGCTCCAGATGCCAAGGCATCCACCGTTTGCTCTTAGAAACTTGAAATCACATGAGTTGAATCGATCGCGCACCCCGAAAGGTGCGAGATTGACCAATGATTAGTCACACACACCCCCGAAGAGGCATGTGATCGAAATCTTTGTGATCCAGGACCAAAGTCCTGAATCTAAGATGCTCGCGTCCACTATGTAGTTCTCAACAGACGGCCAGAACCCCCACCCCACCAGCAACCGCCGGCTTCATGAAGGCCTGAAGGGAAACCATTCCCAACCAAATGCTCACAAAGAGCACAGGCCATGTCCGGTCCCTCAGGACCCAACAGCGTGCACGCACCCAAACCCCCGACCCCAGTCGTTCCAACCACACAAGTGCGGCGTACTGAACCAGAACCATCAGCCCGGATGCCTATGTCAATGTTCCACCCATGAGCAACCAGCAAGACACATTCGGTCTTGATCTGGTGCACTGCGAAAGCCCGAAGACTTCCGAGTTGCTCCTTAGAAAGGAGGTGATCCAGCCGCACCTTCCGGTACGGCTACCTTGTTACGACTTAGTCCTAATCACCGATCCCACCTTCGACGGCTCCCTCCACAAGGGTTAGGCCACCGGCTTCGGGTGTTACCGACTTTCATGACTTGACGGGCGGTGTGTACAAGGCCCGGGAACGTATTCACCGCAGCGTTGCTGATCTGCGATTACTAGCGACTCCGACTTCATGAGGTCGAGTTGCAGACCTCAATCCGAACTGAGACCGGCTTTTTGGGATTCGCTCCGCCTTACGACATCGCAGCCCTTTGTACCGGCCATTGTAGCATGCGTGAAGCCCAAGACATAAGGGGCATGATGATTTGACGTCATCCCCACCTTCCTCCGAGTTGACCCCGGCAGTCTCACATGAGTTCCCACCATTACGTGCTGGCAACATGCGACGAGGGTTGCGCTCGTTGCGGGACTTAACCCAACATCTCACGACACGAGCTGACGACAACCATGCACCACCTGTTCACGAGTGTCCAAAGAGTTGACCATTTCTGGCCCGTTCTCGTGTATGTCAAGCCTTGGTAAGGTTCTTCGCGTTGCATCGAATTAATCCGCATGCTCCGCCGCTTGTGCGGGCCCCCGTCAATTCCTTTGAGTTTTAGCCTTGCGGCCGTACTCCCCAGGCGGGGCGCTTAATGCGTTAGCTACGACACGGAAACCGTGGAAAGGTCCCCACATCTAGCGCCCAACGTTTACGGCGTGGACTACCAGGGTATCTAATCCTGTTCGCTCCCCACGCTTTCGCTCCTCAGCGTCAGTAAGTGCCCAGAGACCTGCCTTCGCCATCGGTGTTCCTCCTGATATCTGCGCATTCCACCGCTACACCAGGAATTCCAGTCTCCCCTACACCACTCAAGTCTGCCCGTACCCACTGCAGGCCCGAGGTTGAGCCTCGGGATTTCACAGCAGACGCGACAAACCGCCTACGAGCTCTTTACGCCCAATAATTCCGGACAACGCTCGGACCCTACGTATTACCGCGGCTGCTGGCACGTAGTTAGCCGGTCCTTTTTCTGCAAGTACCGTCAAGGCCGAAGCCCCTTCTTCCTTACTAAAAGCGGTTTACAACCCGAAGGCCGTCATCCCGCACGCGGCGTTGCTGCATCAGGCTTGCGCCCATTGTGCAATATTCCCCACTGCTGCCTCCCGTAGGAGTCTGGGCCGTGTCTCAGTCCCAGTGTGGCCGGTCACCCTCTCAGGCCGGCTACCCGTCGACGCCTTGGTGAGCCATTACCTCACCAACAAGCTGATAGGCCGCGAGTCCATCCCAGACCGAAAAACTTTCCACCCCACACCATGCGGTGCAAGGTCCTATCCGGTATTAGCTCCGATTTCTCGGGGTTATCCCAGAGTCCAGGGCAGGTTACTCACGTGTTACTCACCCGTTCGCCACTAATCCCCAAAAGCAAGCTTCTGGTTCATCGTTCGACTTGCATGTGTTAAGCACGCCGCCAGCGTTCGTCCTGAGCCAGGATCAAACTCTCCAAAAAAAAATGGTTCCCAACACCCAAAGGCATCAGGGAGTTCAAATCACTGACAGAGAAACAACTGACTTCAAAAAATCAAATTGTCCATCAATCAAAGGAATCCGTCCCCCACCAAAAGGCGAGGTCGGGGTTCAATAAATTGGCATTGAACATAGTGCACGCTGTTGAGTTCTCAAGGAACGGACGCACCCGCTTCACGACCAGAGATCAGGCCGATCATTCGGGGCTTGTGTTCGTTGTTCCATCCGGCCATCCCGAAGGACGCATCCGAATGCTTCAAGCCGATGAAAAGACATCTTCGAGGCTTGGAATCTTCGTGCCGCTTGAGGAGGGTCTGCGTGGCCTCTCGGCCTTCCCGCTCTCCGCTCCTGTGGGGCAACGAATGAATACTTTACGGAGAACCGAGCACCCGCGCAACTCGACGGTGCATCCCGGGCGTGTCGCGCGTGTTTCCGCGGATTCGAGCGGCTGAGCGCCCTCGCGGTGGCCGCGCATTCGCCAGCGCTGGAAACGCGGAACGGCCCCGCATCGCCGGAGCGATGCGGGGCCGTTGGAGCCCGTCAGTCGGGGTCACTCGACGAAGACGCCGGCCATGGTCTTCTTGCCGCGTCGGAGCACCGCCATCGCGCCGGGCGCGACGAAGTCCGCGAGCGTCGCCTTCTCGTCGTCGACCCGCACGTTGTCGAGCGAGACGCCGCCCTGGGTGATCGCGCGCCGGCCTTCGCTCGCGCTCGCGACGAGTCCGGTGTCGGCGAGTACCTGCGCGATCGGCGCATCCGGCGACGTCGTGGTGTTGGGCAGCTCGCGCAATGCCGACTCGAGAGTGGCTGCATCGAGCGACGCCAGGTCGCCCTGTCCGAACAGCGCCTGCGACGCCGCGATGACGGCGGCCGTCGCATCCGCACCGTGCACGAGGGTGGTGACCTCGGACGCGAGCACCCGCTGTGCCTCACGCCGGAACGGCTCGCTCTCGACCGCTGCCTCGAGCTCCTCGATGCGGGCCCGGCTCAGGAAGGTGAACACCTTGAGGCGCGCGATCACGTCGGCATCGTCGGTGTTGAGCCAGAACTGGTAGAAGCGGTAGGGGCTGCACATGTCGGCGTCGAGCCAGATCGCGTTGCCCTCGCTCTTGCCGAACTTCGTGCCGTCGGCGTTGGTGACGAGGGGCGTCCCGATGGCGTGCACGCTGCGGCCCTCGACCCGGTGGATGAGGTCGGTGCCGCTCGTGAGGTTGCCCCACTGGTCGCTGCCGCCGGTCTGCAGCATGCAGTCGTACTGGCGGAAGAGCTCGAGGTAGTCGTAGCCCTGCAGCAGCTGGTAGCTGAACTCGGTGTAGCTGATGCCCGCGTCGGAGTTGAGGCGCGACGCGACCGCGTCCTTCTTGAGCATCGTGCCGACGCGGTAGTGCTTGCCGATGTCGCGGAGGAAGTCGATCGCACTGAGCCCGGCCGTCCAGTCGAGGTTGTTCACGAGCCGTACCGGGTTCTCGCCCTCGGCCGAGAGGAATCGCGAGACCTGCCCCTGCAGGCGGCCGACCCACTCGGCCACCGTCTCCTTCGTGTTGAGCGTGCGCTCGGCCGTCGGGCGCGGGTCGCCGATGAGGCCCGTCGAACCACCGACGAGACCGAGCGGCCGGTGACCGGCGAGCTGGAGCCGGCGCAGGACGATGAGCTGCACGAGGTTGCCGAGGTGCAGGCTCGGCGCCGTGGGGTCGAACCCGCAGTAATAGGTGATCGGCTCGCCCGCGAGGAGCTCCTTCAGCGCGGCCCGGTCGGTCGACACGTGCACGTGGCCACGCCAGACGAGTTCCTCCCAGACGTCTTCGAAAGAGGCGTCGTTCTGCTGGGTGGAGAGGATCACGGGGTCTGACACCCCGCAAGAGTATCAGCGCAGCGAAACAGGCTGCATCGCTAAGCTTTGCTGGATTAGTGCTGTATGCTTATCTCATATCGAGTGAAGGATGCAGGGTGAAAGAGTCGAAATGATCGTCGTCACCGCTGACCAAGTCGCAAGTCGCACCAGGGCTGACCTCGCCGGAACCGCGCGCGACCGGATCCAGGCGGCCCACGGCGACGTACTCGTGCTGCCCGTCGCGCGCAACGCGGGCGACGAGATCCAACTGCTCACCCGCGACGGCCGCACCGTCGTCGACGTCGTCTTCGAACTCACCCGCGACGGCCACTGGAGCGTCGGCATCGGCTGCGGCCCGGTGCGCGAGCCGCTGCCCGACGACATCCGGGAGGCGAGCGGCGAGGCCTTCTTCGCCGCTCGCGACGCGGTCGAGCGCGCGAAGAAGAGCTCGCCACGACTCGCCGTCGAAGCCGGCGGCGTCACCGACCCCTCACCCGGCGACATCACCGCGGCCGACGTCGAAGCACTGTTCACCCTCGCGCTGCTGCTGCGCGAACGCCGCTCCACCGAGGGATGGGAGGTCTACGACCGCATCGTCGCGGGCGCGCGTCAGACCGACATCGCCGGGGAGCTCGGGGTGAGCGCACCGGCGATCAGTTCGCGCATGAAGTCGGCGAACATCCGTGCCGAGCTCGACGCGGCGCCCGCGCTCGCTAGGCTGCTTGAGCACCTGGACGCCTCGACGGAAGCCCGCCAATGAACCTCATCGTCATCGCCGACGCGATCACCTGGTCGGCCCTGCTCATCTCCCTCGGCGCCGCGACGGTGCTGTCGGTACTCGCCTCGCTCAAGCCGAAGCGCGCCTACATCTGGTTCGCGACCGGCACCCTCGGCATCGCGCTCGCCGCGGCCGCGACGACGACCACCGCGGCACCGTTCGGCCTCGCACCGATCGTCGTCGTGCTCGGTCTCGCGACCGCCGCGTTCGGCGGCAGCGCCGCGGCCGGAACAGCGCTCGACCTCGCGATGGGCGGCGCCGTCGCCCCCGGACTCCACGGCGGCATCATCGTCACCGACCGCCGGGTCGACCCGAACGCCGCCCCCGGCGTCCAAGCGCCCGAGCGTCGCCGCGAGGTGCTGCGCGGCGGGCTCACGATCGGCGTCCTCGAGCGCATCGCATCGGCCGGCGCGATCGTCGCGGGCTTCCCCGAGGCGCTCGCCATCGTCGTCGCCGTCAAGGGCGTCGGCCGATTCACCGAGCTCGAGGCTCCCGAGGCGCGCGAGCGGTTCATCATCGGCACGTTCGCGAGCCTCATCTGGGCGTGCGCCGCGGCGCTCGTCGTGCACCTCGCCATCAGCTGACCCGCTGCGGATGCCGCGGACGAGGCTTCCCCGTCACGACGTCGGGTCGACCGCACCGGCGTGCCTGCGGTACGGCGAGACGCCCTCGTCGCCCGGCAGCCAGAAGCGCCACGGGTAGGCGGCACCGCCGCCGACGCCGCTCACGCCCGTGCGCGGCCCGCTCGCGTGGTGCAGCGGACTGTCCGGCACGCGGAGCGAGTACGGCGGGGCGAGGAGGTCGCCTCCGTCGGCGTCGAGCGGGACCCCGAGCGCCTTCGAGAGCCGCCCCGGTCCCCTCGCGAGGTCGCGATCCCGGACACCGGGCCGACGCCGTCGGGCGGTCTCGAGCCCATCGACGACCGTGGCCCCGCGCAGCAGGATCGCGGAGGACGTGCCCGCGGGCCGCGCCACGATGTTGAGGCAGACGTGCATCCCGTAGCTGAAGTACGCGTACAGGTGCGCGGGATCGCCGAACATCACGTCGTTGCGCGGGGTGCGACCGCGGAACGCGTGCGAACCCGGGTCCTCCCCCACTCCGCGGTACGCCTCGACCTCGGAGAGCCGGATCGCGACCTCGCCGTCGGCCGCCCGATACCCGAGCACCCCGCCGAGGAGGCGCGGTGCGAGCTGCACCGGATCCTCGTCGAAGAACGCCCGATCGGGCGAGACCAGCCGCGTCAGCTCGACGCCTCCGGGAGCGCGGCGACGAGGAGGCGCACGCGCTCGGCGAGCCGGCCGAACTGCTCGTCGACACGGCTCGGCGCCGTGCCGCCGATGCCGTCGCGACTCGCGACCGAACCCTCGATCGTGAGCACGCCTCGCACGTCGGGCGTGAGCTGCGGTGAGATCGCCGCGAGCGCGGCGTCGTCGACCTCGTCGAGCTCGAGCCCGTGCTGCTCGGCGTAGCGCACCAGCGCACCCGTGATCTCGTGGGCGTCGCGGAAGGGCACGTGCCGCTTCACGAGCCACTCGGCGACGTCGGTCGCGAGCGAGAATCCGGCCGGTGCGAGGGCGGCCATGCGGTCGGTGTGGAACGTGAGCGTCGCGACCATGCCCGTGAAGGCGGGCAGCAGCACCTCGAGCGTCTCGACCGAGTCGAACACGGGCTCCTTGTCCTCCTGCAGGTCGCGGTTGTACGCGAGCGGCAGCGCCTTGAGCGTCGCGAGGAGGCCGGTGAGGTTGCCGATCAGGCGGCCCGACTTGCCGCGCGCGAGCTCGGCGATGTCGGGATTCTTCTTCTGCGGCATGATCGACGAGCCCGTCGAGAAGCCGTCGTCGAGCGTGACGAAGCCGAACTCGCGGGTGTTCCAGAGGATGATCTCCTCCGAGATGCGCGAGAGGTCGATGCCGATCATCGCGGTGACGAACGCGAACTCGGCGACGACGTCGCGACTGGCCGTGCCGTCGATCGAGTTCTCGGCGGGTGCTGCAAGTCCGAGGTCGCGCGCGACGGCGGCCGCGTCCAGTCCGAGCGTCGACCCGGCGAGCGCTCCGCCGCCGTACGGCGAGACGTCGGCGCGCTTCGTCCAGTCGACGAGCCGCTCGAGGTCGCGCGAGAGCGCCCAGGCGTGCGCGAGCAGGTGGTGGGCGAGCAGCACGGGCTGCGCGTGCTGCAGGTGCGTGCGGCCGGGCATGATCGCGCCGCGGTGCGCGTCGGCCTGTGCGGCGAGCGCGTCGATGAGGTGCACGAGCTGCTGCCCGATCGTCGCGGCGTGGTCCTTCAGGTAGAGGCGCACGAGGGTCGCGATCTGGTCGTTCCGGCTGCGCCCGGCGCGGAGCTTGCCGCCGAGCTCGGGTCCGACGACGTCGATGAGGGCGGCCTCGAGGGCGCCGTGCACGTCCTCGTCGCCCTCGGCGGCCACGAGGTCGCCCGAGAGCACCTTCGCCTCGAGGGCGTCGAGGCCCGCGAGCATCCCCCCGAGCTCGTCGGCGTCGAGATAACCGGCTGCGGCGAGCGCGCGGGCGTGCGCCCGCGAACCGGCGAGGTCGTAGCCCGCGAGCTGCCAGTCGAAGTGCGTCGACTTCGAGAGCCGCGCGAGCTCGGGCGACGGGCCCGTCGCGAATCGCGCTCCCCAGAGTGAACCCTCGTTCGTGCCGTGCTCGGTGCTGCCGTGCTCGGTCATCATGCGTCCTTCCGCTCGAGGAGCCAGGTGAGCAGTGCCTTCTGCGCGTGCAGGCGGTTCTCCGCCTCGTCCCACACGACCGACTGCGGGCCGTCGATGACGGCGGCGTCGACCTCGACCCCACGGTAGGCGGGGAGGCAGTGCATGAAGATCGCGTCGGCGTCGGGTTCGGCCATGAGCGCCTCGGTCACGCGGTAGGCGCCGAAGGTCGCGAGGCGCTCGGCCTTCTCGTCCTCCTGCCCCATCGAGACCCACGTGTCGGTCACGACGACGTCGGCACCTCGCGCCGCCTCGACGGGATCGGTCGTGACGAGCACCGATCCGCCCGTGGTCGCGGCGATGCGCGTCGCATCGGCGACGATGTCCGCGCGCGGGGCGTACGCCGCGGGAGCCGCGATGCGCACGTGCATGCCCGCCGTCACGCCGGCGAGGAGGTACGAGTGCGCCATGTTGTTCGCGCCGTCGCCGAAGTACGAGAGCGTGAGGCCCGCGAGCGAGCCCTTCCGCTCGCGGATCGTCTGCAGGTCCGCGAGCAGCTGGCAGGGGTGGAAGTCGTCGGAGAGCGCGTTGACGACGGGCACCGTCGTGCCCGCGGCCATCTCCTCGAGACCGGAGTGGTCGAAGGTGCGCCAGACGATCGCGGCCACCATGCGCTCGAGGACGCGCGCGGTGTCGGCGACGGACTCCTTCGCACCGAGCTGGCTGTCGCTCGAGCTCACGACGAGCGGGACGCCGCCGAGGTCGGCGATGCCGACCGAGAACGAGACCCGCGTGCGGGTCGAGGTCTTGTCGAAGAAGACCGCGACGGTCTGAGGTCCCTCGAGGGGGCGCTCGGCGAAGCGGTCGGCCTTGAGGCGGGCAGCCAGGTCGAGCACCTCGGCCTGTTCGGCCGGAGAGAGGTCGTCGTCGCGGAGGAAATGGCGGGTCATGTGGTCCGTTTCGTTCGGAGGGAAGCTGAAGGTCAGGAGGCGGCGACGCGTTCGAGCGCGCGGCCGAAGCGGGTCTCGAACTCGTCGAGCTCGTGGTCGCCGATGATGAGCGGCGGGGCGATGCGGATCGTCGCGTCGTTCGCGGCGTTGACGATGAGCCCCTCCTCCATCGCCACGGCGACGACGCGACCGGCGACGGGCTCGTCGAGTCCGACGCCGACGAGGAGGCCGCGGCCGCGGACGCCGGCGACGAGGGGCGAGCCGAGCCCGAGGATGCGCTCGCGCAGCTCGTCGCCGCGCCGGGCCGCGTTGCCGACGAGGTCGGCCCGCTCGATCTCGCCGAGCACCGCGTTCGCGACGGCGGTCGCGAGCGGGTTGCCGCCGAAGGTCGAGCCGTGCTGACCCTTCGTGAACAGCGACGAGGCGCGCCCGAAGGTCACGAGCCCACCGATCGGGATGCCGCCGCCGATGCCCTTCGCGACGGTGATCGCATCGGGCGCGATGCCCGCGTGCTGGTACCCGAACCATGCGCCCGTGCGGCCGGCGCCGGTCTGGATCTCGTCGACGATGAGGAGCGCCCCGTGCCGACGGGTGAGCTCGCGCGCCGCCTCGAGGAAGCCCGGCGGCAGCTCGACCACGCCCGCCTCGCCCTGGATCGGCTCGAGGATGAGCGCTGCGACCGCGTCGTCGATCGCAGCCTCGAGCGCCTCGACGGTCGCGGGGATGTGCTCCACGCCGCCCGGGAGGGGTTCGAACGGGTCGCGCATGTGCGGCTTGCCCGTCAGGGCGAGCGAACCCATCGTGCGGCCGTGGAAGCCGTCGACGAGGGCGAGCACGCGCGTGCGGGCGCCACCCGAGTTGTTGAGGCGTGCGAGCTTGAACGCCGCCTCGTTCGCCTCGGCGCCCGAGTTGCCGAACCAGGCGCGACCCTCGTCGCCAGCGCCGGCGAGGCGCGTGATGCGCTCGGCGAGCTCGAGCGCGGGCTCGGTGGTGAAGTAGTTCGAAACGTGCGCGAGCTTCGCGGCCTGCGTCGAGACCGCGTCGACGAAGACGGGGTGCGCGTGGCCCAGCGAGTTGACGGCGATGCCGGCCAGGAAGTCGAGGTACCGCTTGCCCGCGGCATCCCAGACCCAGCAGCCCTCGCCGCGTTCGAGCTTGGCGAGCGGCATGCCGATCGACCGCATGATGCGGCTGTCGAACCGTTGCTGCCAGTCGTTCATGCGGTGCCTCCTGCCGGCACGACCTCGGTGCCGATGCCCTGCGTGGTGAACACCTCGAGCAGGATCGAGTGCGGCACCCGGCCGTCGATGATCGCTGCCTTCGCGACGCCGCCTTCGACGGCCTCGAGGCACGCCCGCATCTTGGGGATCATGCCCGACTCGAGCGAGGGCAGCAGGGATTCGAGCTCGGGCACGTCGATGACCGAGACGAGCGAGTCGCGGTTCGGCCAGTCGCGGTACAGCCCGGCGACATCGGTGAGGATGACGAGCTTCGCCGCGCCGAGCGCCACGGCGAGCGCGGCGGCCGCGGAGTCGGCGTTGACGTTGAGCGGCTGACCGGGGGCGTCGATGTCGGGAGCGATCGACGAGACCACGGGGATCCGTCCGGCCTGCAGCTGGGCGGCGACCGCCTCGGCGTCGACCGCGACGACGTCGCCGACGAGCCCGAGGTCGACCTCGATGCCGTCGACGACCGCTCCGCGGCGGCGTCCGGTGAAGAGCCCGGCGTCCTCGCCGCTCAGACCCGCCGCGAGCGGTCCGTGCTCGTTGATGAGCGAGACGAGCTCGCGGTTCACCTGGCCGGAGAGCACCATGCGCACGACGTCCATGGCCTCGGGAGTGGTCACCCGATACCCGCCGCGGAACTCGCTCTCGATGCCGAGCCGCTCGAGCATCGACGAGATCTGCGGCCCGCCGCCGTGCACGACGACCGGCTTGATGCCGGCGTAGCGCAGGTACACCATGTCCTCGGCGAACGCGCGCTGCAGTTCGGGGCTCACCATGGCGTTGCCGCCGAACTTCACGACGATCGTCTCGCCGTGGAATCGTTTGAGCCACGGGAGCGACTCGATGAGCACCCGGGCCTTCGCGGCCGCCTCGGTGGCCTCGCTCGCTTCGGCGGCGTCGGCACGGGTCTCTTCGGCCGCACCAGCCGCGGCATCCGGTTCGATCTCGCCCATCATCAGCTCGCGTACGCGCTGTTCTCGTGCACGTAGTCGTGCGTGAGGTCGTTCGTCAGGATCGTCGCCGTCGCCGCGCCCGCGTGCAGCTCGATGAGCACGTGGGTGGCGCGCGGCGTCAGGTCGACCTCGTCGCGCGGACGGTCGGGGCGGCCGGCGTGGCAGACCCGCACCCCGTTCATGGAGACGTCGACGAGGTAGGGGTCGAACGGGGCCCGCGTCGTGCCGATCGCTGCGAGCACGCGGCCCCAGTTGGGATCGTTGCCGAAGATCGCGGCCTTGAACAGGTTGTTGCGCGCCACCGAGCGGCCGACCTCGACCGCGTCGTCCTCGGTGACGGCTCCGCGCACCTCGATCGTGATGTCGTGGCTCGCACCCTCGGCGTCGGCCTGCAGCTGCGCCGCGAGGTCGAGGCAGGCCTCGCTGAGCGCCGCGGTGAAGACGCCCTCGTCGGGCACGATGCCCGAGGCGCCGCTCGCGAGGAGCGTCACCTGGTCGTTGGTCGACATGCAGCCGTCGGAGTCGAGCCGGTCGAAACTCACCCGAGTCGCCTGCCGCAGGGCGCGATCGAGCACGGATGCCTCGAGGTCGGCGTCGGTCGTGAGGACGACGAGCATCGTCGCGAGTCCGGGGGCGAGCATGCCCGCACCCTTGGCCATTCCGCCGATGCGCCAACCCTCGCCCTCGACGACGACCGTCTTGGGCTTCGTGTCGGTCGTCATGATCGCGCGTGCCGCGTCGTCCCCGGCGGCGCCGTCGGCTGCGAGCCGGTTCGCGGCGCTCAGCACGCCCTCCTCGAGGATCTCACCGTCGAGCTGGTCGCCGATGAGCCCGGTCGAGCAGACGAGCACGTCGCCGGCCGAGACGCCGAGCGCCGACGCCGCGGCCTCGGCCGTGCGATGGGTGACCTGGAACCCCTCGGGGCCCGTGAAGCAGTTGGCGCCGCCCGAGTTGAGCACGACGGCCGAGACGATGCCGTCCTTCGCGGCCTCCTTCGACCAGATGATGGGGTTGGCCTGGGCGCGGTTCGCGGTGAAGACGACGGCCGCCTGCTGCGACGGACCGCGGTTGACGACGACGGCGAGGTCGAGGGCGCCGGTGCGCTTGATGCCGGCGGCGATGCCGGAGGCTTCGAACCCTGCGGGTGCGGTGACGGTCACGGGGCGACTCCGTTCACGGGCAGGCCGGTCGACTCGGTGAGCCCGAGCGCGAGGTTCGCCGACTGGATGGCGGCACCCGCGGTGCCCTTGACGAGGTTGTCGACCGCGGTCACGACGACGACACGACCCGCGCGCTCGTCGATCGCGAGGCCCATGAGCGCCGTGTTCGCACCGAGCACGTCCGCCGTGCGCGGGAACTGCCCCTCGGGCAGCAGCTGCACGAATCGCTCCCCCGCGTAGGCGTCCTCCCAGGCCGCTCGGATCGCCGCGGTATCCGTGCCGGGCATGATGCGCGCCGTCGAGGTCGCGAGGATGCCGCGCGACATCGGCACGATCACCGGCGTGAACGACAGGGTCGGCTCGGCAGCGCCCGCCCAGCGGAGGGCCTGCTGCACCTCGGGGATGTGGCGGTGCACGCCGCCCACCGAGTACGGGTTCGCCGAGCCCAGGATCTCGGCCGCGAGCAGGTGGGCCTTCAGGCTCTTGCCCGCGCCGGAGGGACCGACGGCGAGGACCGAGACGAGGTCGCGGTCCTCGATGACGCCGGCGCGGATGCCGGGGGCGAGCGAGAGCGCGACCGTCGACGCGTTGCAGCCGGGGGCGGCGATGCGCTTCGCCTTCGCGAGTCGGTCGCGCTGCGTGCCGCTGAGGCGCGGCAGCTCGGGCACGCCGTACTCCCACGCCGGGTGGAAGTCGCCGCCGTAGAACTCGGCCCAGTCGGCCTTGCTCTCGAGGCGGTGGTCGGCACCGCAGTCGATGACGAGGGTGTCGGCGGGAAGCTCGGCGGCGATGGCGCCCGATGCACCGTGCGGCAGGGCGAGGAAGACGACGTCGTGGCCGGCGAGCGTCTCGGCCGTCGTCTCCTTCAACGTCAGGTGCGTGTAGGTGCGCAGGTGCGGCTGGACGGCTGCGAGCGGCTGGCCGGCGTTCGAATGGGCGGTCACGGTGCGGACCTGGAGCTCGGGATGATCGGCGAGCAGCCGCAGGATCTCTCCCCCGGCATAGCCGGACGCGCCGGAGACGGCGACGGAGTACGTCATGGAATCCACCTTAAGGGTCTGTGCGGTCGGGGCGATGTTCCGGCGACGCCCCGCGACAGCCCGCTAGGCCGTCGCAGGGGTCGCCGAGATTCGGCGCCCGCCACGGCGTCGGCTGCGCACGACCTCGACACGCGCGAGGCGTGCGGCGGCGAACCGGGTGATGGACATGGAACGACCCTATCGACGCGCTGTGGCGGCTCGCAAACCGGGGCGTCGCACGGCGTCACGCGGGGCGGGCGGCGTCGTGCGTTTCGCATCGATCCGCAAGCTCCGCGGCTCCGCAAATGAACGAGAGTGCAGTCGTCGCCCGTCTCAGGGCGAGGACTGCACTCTCGATGCTCGATGTGCGGCGCGCGCGACCTAGTCGCGGATCGCGGCTCCCGTGCGCTCCGTCGCCAACGCGGCGCCCGCGAGCTTCGCCTCGCTCGCCTCGGCCGCCGTCAGCGTGCGGTCCGCGGCGCGGAACCGCAGCGCGAAGGTGAGGCTCTTCGAACCCTCGGGCACGCCGTGGCCGCGGTAGTCGTCGACGAGTTCGAGGTGTTCGAGCAGCTCGCCCGCGCCCTCGCGCACCGCACCGGCGACCGTAGCCGCCGCGACATCGGCCGCGACGAGGAGCGAGAGGTCCTGCGTCGCCGCCGGAAACGTGCCGATGGGGCGCGCTTCGACCGACGGGTCGGCGGCTGCGATCACGGCGTCGAGGTCGAGCTCGGCGATCGCGACGACGCGCGGCAGGTCGTTCGCCTCCGCAAGCGCAGGGAGCAGTTCGCCCGCGAACCCCACGTGGCGACCGCCGACGCGCAGTTCGGCGGTGCGTCCGGGGTGGAACGCGTGGTGCGAGCCTTGGGCGATCTCGAGCTCGGCGCCCGTCGCCAGGGCGACACGGCGAGCCGCGTCGAGCGCGTCGGCGAGTCCGTACGGCTCGGCGGCGACGCCCGGCTGCTTCGAGACGCGATCGCCCACGAGGAGCACGCCGAGGTGGCGCGGCTGCGGCGGGATGCCCGCGTCGAGTGCGGTGAGCGTCGCGTCGTTCGGCTTCTCGTCGCCGGCAGGCAGCTCGGCCGAACCGTAGGCGCGCCCCGACTCCGGCAGGAACACGAGGCCGATCTCGAAGAGGTCGAGGTCCACGAGGCCGCGCGACCGGTTGCGCTTGGCCGCGGCGATGAGTCCGGGCACGAGCGAACGTCGCAGGAACGGCGTCGACTGGTCGAGCGCGTTCGCGAGCCGCACCGACGCGACCGGCGAGCCGTCGACGCTGCCGAACGTGCGGTTCTCCTCGTCGGTCGCGAACGGGAAGGTGAGCACCTCGACCGAGCCCGCCGCGGCGAGCGCGTCGGCGGTCTGGCGACGGAGTCGCTGCGAACGGGTCAGCCCGCGCCCCGGAGGGGCGACGGGCAGCACCGACGGGATGCGGTGGTAGCCGACGAGGCGGGCCACCTCTTCGGCCAGCTCCTCGCGGCCCGTGAGATCGGGACGCCATGCGGGCGGCACGACCGACCAGCCGCCGTCGACGCGCGTGAGCACACCGCCGATCTCGGCGAGCGCGTCGTGCACCTCGTCGCTCGTGTACTCGACGCCGATGACGCGGGACACGAAGCCGTCGGGCAACTCGATCGCCGCACGGTCGGGCGTCGTCTGGATGAGCGAGCCGCCCTCGTCGGCGTTGCCGCCGGCGAGATCGACCATGAGCTGGGCGACGCGCGCCACCGCCACCGCGCCGATCGTCGGGTCGATGCCGCGCTCGTAGCGCTTCGCCGCCTCGCTCGGCAGCTTGTGCCGGCGCGCAGTGCGGGCAATCGACACCGGGTCCCAGACCGCGGCCTCGATGAGCACGTTCTGCGTGGTGTCGCTCATCTCGGTCTCGGCGCCGCCCATCACGCCCGCGAGACCGATCGGACCGCGGTCGTCGGTCACGACGATGTCTTCCGCGTGCAGCGTGCGCTGCTTGCCGTCGAGCGTCGTGAACGGCTCGCCCGGCTCGGCGCGGCGCACGACGATGCCGCCGCGGAGCGTGTCGAGGTCGTACCCGTGGATCGGCTGGCCGAGCTCGAGCATGACGTAGTTCGTGATGTCGACGAGCACCGACAGCGAGCGGATGCCCGCGAGCTTCAGACGCGAGATCATCCACGCGGGCGTCGGCCGCGAGGCGTCGACACCGCGCACGATGCGGGTCGCGAAGGCGCTCGAGGCGACATTGCCGCGAATCGGCGCGCGGTCGTCGATGACGACGGGGAAACCGTCGGCCGAGGCATCCGTCGCCGAGATCTGATCGACCGGGTCTCGGAACACCGCACCGGTCGCGTGGGCGTACTCGCGTGCGACGCCGCGGATCGAGAACGCGTAGCCGCGGTCGGGCGTGACGTTGATCTCGATCGCCGCGTCGTCGAGGCCGAGCAGCGTGATCGCGTCGGAGCCGACGGGCGCGTCGATGCCGAGCGTCGAGAGGCGCAGGATGCCGTCGTGGTCGTCGCCCAGCCCGAGCTCGCGAGCCGAGGCGATCATGCCGTCGGAGACGTGCCCGTAGGTCTTGCGCGCGGCGATCGGGAACGGCCCGGGCAGCACGGCGCCCGGCAGCGTCACGACGACCTTGTCGCCGGGGAAGAAGTTGCGGGCGCCGCACACGATGCCGTGCACGGCGTCACCGCCGTCGGCCGCGGTCTCGCCGTCGGGTGCGACCCGCACCTGGCACCAGCGGATGGTCTTGCCGTTGGTCTGGGGCTCTTCGACGAACTCGAGCACCTCGCCCACGACGATCGGGCCCTCGAGCTCGAACGTGTGCACGTCTTCTTCTTCGAGGCCGACCTTCACGAGGGCGGCGTGGACGTCTTCGGGCGTCGTGCCCGGCACGAGCTCGACGTACTCGGCGAGCCAGCTGAGGGGTACTCGCATCTGATCAGACCACCATTCCGAACTGCTGGGAGAAGCGGACGTCTCCCTCGACCATTTCGCGCATGTCCTGCACGTCGTTGCGGAGCATCAGGCCGCGTTCGATGCCCATGCCGAACGCGAAGCCCGTGTAGACCTCGGGGTCGATGCCCGCAGCCTTGAGCACGTTCGGGTGCATCATGCCGCAGCCGCCCCACTCGATCCAGCGGGCGCCGCCCTTGAACGTCGGGTGCCAGAAGTCGAGCTCGGCGCTCGGCTCGGTGAACGGGAAGAAGCTCGGGCGCAGGCGGATCTTCGCCTCGTCGCCGAAGATCGACTTCACGAAGTGGTCGAGCGTGCCCTTGAGGTGCGCCATCGTGAGGCCCTTGTCGACCGCGACGCCCTCGAACTGCATGAACACCGGAAGGTGCGTGGCGTCGAACTCGTCGGTGCGGTAGACGCGCCCCGGCGCGAGCACGTAGAGCGGCAGGTCGCGCTCGAGCATCGACCGGATCTGCACGGGGCTCGTGTGCGTGCGCATCACGAGGTGCGCCTCGGGCGGGTCGACGAAGAACGTGTCCTGCATCGCGCGGGCCGGGTGGTCGGCGTCGAAGTTGAGCGCGTCGAAGTTGAACCACTCGCTCTCGACCTCGGGGCCCTCCGCGATCTCCCAGCCCATGCCGGTGAACACGTCGCACACCCGGTCCTGCAACAGGGCGAGGGGATGCCGCGCGCCGGACTCGAACCGCGACGGCAGTGCCGTGACGTCGACGGTCTCGGCGACGAGCTGGGCGGCCGCCTCGGCCTCGACGATCTCGGCCTCGCGCGCGGCGAACGCCTGGTTGACGCGGCCGCGTGCACCGCCGACGAGCTTGCCGAGGGCGGCCTTCTGTTCGGCCGGCACGTTGCGCAGCTCGGCGTTCAGGAGCGCGAGCGGCGACTTCTCGCCGGTGTGCTCGGTGCGAACGGTCTTCAGCGCGGCGGAGTCGCCGGCCGACGCGATGGCCGCGAGGGCCGCGTCGACCGCGGACTGGACCGCGGACTCGGTGATTTCGAGGGGTTCTGGCACGAGAACCGAGTCTACCGGCGACGCGGGACGGCGCGTGGCGCGTCACGGCGCAACCGATGTCGCTGCGTCGTGCCTGCGCTCAGCCGCGCAGACCACCGCCCGTTCCCTCGCCTCCCCCGATCGAGTCGAGACCGGCTCGCACTGCCACCGCCCGCGTGGTGGTGATGTTCTCGTCGAGCAGATCGGCGGTGACGACCATCCGGTTGGTGCGGCGAAGCCGCCGCTCCACGCGGTAGGCGATGTAGGAGAGGATGAGGCAGAGCACGATGTAGATCGTTCCGACGATGATCGTCGCGGGCACGATCGGCGAACCGTACGTCGACTGCGAGCCGATGTACCGGGCGTAGAACAGCAGCTCCTCGTAGGTGATGATGTAGCCGAGCGCCGTGTCCTTCAGCGTCACGACGAGCTGGGCGATGATGACCGGCATCATCGCTCGGATCGCCTGCGGCAGCAGGATCAGTCGCATCACTCCGGACTTCCGGAGCCCGATCGCGTAGCCCGCCTCGGACTGGCCCTTCGGCAGGGACTCGACACCCGCACGGAAGACCTCGGCGAGCACCGAGCCGTTGTAGGCGATGAGCGCGATGACGACGGCCCAGTACGGGTCCATGCGGACCCCGACGACGGGTAGGCCGTAGTACAGCAGGAACATGAACACGAGCACGGGGATCGCACGAAGCACCTCGACGATCGCGCCGACGGGGCGGCGGAGCCAGGTGTGGTCGGAGAGCCGGCCGATCGCGAGGACGAACCCGAGGACGAGCGCCCCGATCGCCGCAACGCCGAACGCGGCGAGCGTGTTGAGTGTCGCGATGCCGATCTGGACCCACACGTTCGTGTAGGTGAATGCGTCCCACTTGGCGGCGGTGAACTGCCCGGTCACCCAGAGCCGCCACAGGATGAAACCGAGGATCGCGACCACCACGATGACGGTGACGACGCCGAGGATGCGGTTGCGGACGATCGCCCGTGGGCCCGGAACGTCGTAGAGAACGCTGCTCATCGCGCCACCTTCCAGCGTCGCTCGGACGATTGTTGCGCCCAGGAGAGCAGCAGCACCATGACGACGAAGATCGCCATCACCCACACGATGGCGACGAGCTGGTTCTCTCCCCGCTCGCTCAGGTAGGCGCGCACCGAGCCGAGGTTCATGACCGTGAAGCCGGCCGCGACGGTCGTGTTCTTCAGGAGCGCGATGAACACGCTCATCATGGGCGGGATGACCGATCGGAACGCCTGCGGGAGGATCACGAAGCGCATCACCTGCCCGAAGGTGAGCCCGATCGCGCGGGCCGCCTCCGCCTGCCCGACCGGCACCGTGTTGACCCCCGACCGGATCGTCTCCGCGACGTAGGTCGCGGTGTAGATGCCGAGGGCGCAGATCGCGAGCGTGAGCGACACGGCACCGGTGAGCCGGAGGCCGAGCAGCGGCGGAAGCGCGAACGCGAACGCGAAGAAGACGAGCGTCAGCGGGGTGTTGCGGACGGTGTTCACGTAGATCGCTCCGACGGATCGGGCGACCGGCACCGGCGAGACGCGCATGGCTCCGACGATCGTTCCCAGCACGAGCGCGAGGATTCCTCCCGCGAAGAACAGCACGATCGTGCCGACGAACATCCCGCCCCAGAGGTCGAGGTTGTCGGTGATGATGCCCATCGTGCTCCTTTCCTCGCATCATCGTGGCGGCCCGGTCGGACCGCCGGGTCGCGCGGGGCGGGGCGCTCGGCGCCCCGCCCCGCCCGGTGATCAGCTGGTCGGGTCGACCTCGGGCTGCTCGCCCGTGATGCCCGCCGGTGCGAGGTTCTCGTCGAAGAGCGCCTGCCACACGTCGTTGCCGTCGGTGAACAGGGTGTTGATGTGCTCCTGCAGCACGGTGTCGCCCTTCTGGAGGCCGACGCCGTAGCGCTCCTCGCTGAACGGCTTGCCCGCGATCTTCAGGGCGTCGGGATCCTGTGCGACGTAGCCCGCGAGGATCGCCTCGTCGGTCGTGATCGCGTCGACCGCGCCGGCCTTCAACTGCTCGACGCACTGCGAGTAGGTGTCGTACTCGACCGTGTCGCCCGGGTTGTACTCGTCGCGGATCCGCTGCAGCGGCGTCGAACCGGTCACCGAGCAGACGATCTTGCCCGCGAGGTCGTCGGGTCCGTTGATGTCGGTGTTGTCGGCGGCGACCAGCAGGCCCTGGCCGGTGATGAAGTAGGGACCGGCGAAGTCGATCTGCTCCTTGCGCTTGTCGGTGATCGAGTACGTGCCGACGTAGTAGTCGATGTCGCCGTTCACGAGCGCCTGCTCGCGGTTCGCCGACGGGATCGTCTGGTACTCGATCTGGTCCTCGCCGAAGCCGAGCGAGGCCGCGATCCACTGGGCGATGCCGATGTCGAACCCGCTGCGCTCGCCCGTGGCGGCGTCCTCGTAGCCGAGGCCCGGCTGGTCGTTCTTCACGCCGATGACGACCTTGCCGCGGTCGGTCATCGCGTCGAAGGTCGGGCTGCCGTCGAGCTTGACGTCGGTGGCGACCTCCCACAGTGCGGCATCGCCGCCGGCGTCGTCAGTCGCGCCCCCGGTGCCACCGGAGCCGCCCGGGCTGCCGCTGTTGCACGCACTGAGCGCGAGCGCCGCGATCGCGATACCCGCCAGCGCACCGGCGATTCGTGTTGTCCTGCGCATCTTCGTCCTCCTGGTGTCGAATCCGGTACGGTCGCCGCGCTCGTGGCGCGGACGTCTAGTGGGTGATGAGCTTGGAGAGGAAGTCCTTCGCGCGGGCGCTCTGCGCGTTCGTGAAGAACTCGTCGGGCGTCGCCTCCTCGACGATCTGCCCGTCGGCCATGAAGACCACACGGTCGGCCGCCTTGCGGGCGAAGCCCATCTCGTGTGTGACGACGACCATCGTCATGCCGTCCTGCGCGAGCCCCACCATCACGTCGAGGACCTCGTTGATCATCTCGGGATCGAGCGCCGAGGTCGGCTCGTCGAAGAGCATGACCTTCGGGTTCATCGCGAGCGCGCGGGCGATCGCGACGCGCTGCTGCTGGCCGCCCGACAGTTGCGCCGGCAGCTTCGACGCCTGCTGCCCCACGCCCACCCGGTCGAGCAGCACCTTCGCCGCGCGCTCGGCATCGGCCTTCGACTGGTGCTTGACCTTGATCGGGCCGAGCGTGACGTTGTCGAGCACGGTGAGGTGCGAGAACAGGTTGAACGACTGGAACACCATGCCGACGTCGGCCCGGAGCGCCGCGAGCTCCTTGCCCTCCTGCGGCAACTCATCGCCGTCGATTCGGATGGTGCCGGAGGTGATCGTCTCGAGTCGGTTGATGGTGCGGCAGAGCGTCGACTTGCCCGACCCCGACGGGCCGATGACGACGACGACCTCGCCGCGGTGCACCGTGAGCGAGACGTCCTTCAGGGCGTGGAATTCGCCGTAGTGCTTCTCGACGTGGTCGACGACAACGAGTGGCTCACCGCGGCGAGCACTGATGTTCGAGGTCGGCGGGCCGGACTGGGTTGGCTCCATACCCCCAAAACTAGGGAGATTCTGTACCTCGCCGCCAGAGCATTCACGGCGGGTTTACCGATTCGTGATCAGCGAGCACGGCTCAGCGATGGCGGTCTGCGGCCCGATCCCGCTCAGCTGCGCTGCGCGAACGCACTCTCGTAGAGGCAAACCGATGCCGCTGTCGCGAGGTTCATCGACTCGGCGTGGCCGTAGATCGGGACCGTGACGACACGGTCGACGAGCGCCAGCTGCTCGTCGGGCAGGCCTCGGGCCTCGTTGCCGAAGAGCCACGCGGTCGGCTTCGCGAGCGACCCGTCGTTGCGCGCTGCGAGCAGGTCTTCGCCCTTGATGTCGGCGGCGAGCACGGTGAGCCCGGCTGCGCGCGCTCGGGCGAGCACGTCGTCGAGGTCGGCGCCGACGGCGACGGGCACGTGGAAGATCGAGCCCGTCGACGACCGGACGACCTTCGGGTTGTAGAGGTCGACGGCGCGCCCCGTCATGATGACGGCGTCGGCGCCGGCGGCGTCGGCTGCACGGACGATCGTGCCCGCGTTGCCCGGGTCGCGCACCTCTTCGAGGATGGCGATGAGTCTCGGGGATGCCGCGAAGACGTCTTTGACGGCGGTCGGGAACTGTCGGCACACCGCGGCGAACCCCTGCGGCGTGACAGTGTCGGCCATCGACGCGAGCACTTCTTCAGTGACGTACTCGGTCGTGAGCCCCGCGAGGACCGCGGCCTCCGCGATCTCGGGGTAGCGGTCGAGCGCCGTCGGCGTGGCGTAGAGCTCGACGAGGAGCTCGGGTCGGAACTCGAGGGCCTCGGCGACCGCCTGCGGCCCCTCGAGCAGGAACAGCCCGCTCTCGGCGCGCGCCGCCTTCTTGGCGAGCTTCGCGACGGCGCGGACACGCGGCGAGCGGGGGTTCTCGAGCATGGTTCCAGTCTATTCGGGGAGTCGGGTCGGGTTCGGGATGCCTCGGCGGGGGCATCCCGGACAGGCGAACGGCCCGGCACCCACCTGGGTGCCGGGCCGTTCGAGGAGAAGTCGTCGCTTACGCGGCGGTCTTCGGGGCCGACGTGTCGGCCGGCAGTGCCTTCTTGGCCGTCTCGACGAGCGCGGCGAAGGTGGAGGGCTCGTTCACCGCGAGCTCCGCGAGGATACGGCGGTCGACCTCGACACCCGCGAGGCCGAGGCCCTGGATGAGGCGGTTGTAGGTGAGGCCGTTCTGACGCGAGGCCGCGTTGATCCGCTGGATCCACAGGCGACGGAAGTCGCCCTTCTTCTTGCGACGGTCGTTGTACGAGTAGACGAGCGAGTGGGTGACCTGCTCCTTCGCCTTGCGGTAGAGGCGCGAACGCTGGCCGCGGTAGCCCTCGGCGCGCTCGAGGATGACCCGACGCTTCTTGTGCGCATTGACTGCGCGCTTCACTCTTGCCATGACTCTGTTTCTTCCTTAACGGGCCAAATAGCCGATGTATGCTGCCGGCTCAGTGGCCGAGAAGCTTCTTGATGTTCTTGGCGTCGGGCGCCGAGACGACCTTGTCCACGTTCAGACGGGCCTTGCGCTTCGAGGCCTTGACCTCGAGGTTGTGGCGCATACCGGCCTGCTGCTTCTTGATCTTGCCGCTGCCGGTGATCTTGAAGCGCTTCTTGGACCCGGAGTGGGTCTTCTGCTTCGGCATCTCGTGTTTCTCCTTGGTTCTGCCGTCACGCGGGTGACGGACGCGGGGTGCTTGGGCCTACGCCTCGGTGGGCTCGGCCGCCTGCGGCTCGGAATCGGCCGGGGCGTCCGCCGCCGGTCGCGACTTCGCCGCAGCTCGCTGTGCATTCGCCTCGGCCTTGGCCTCGGACTTGTTCTTGAGGGGCGCGATGACCATGACCATGTTGCGACCGTCGATCGTGGGGTTGTGCTCGACCGTGCCGAACTCGGCCACGTCTTCGGCGAAGCGCTGCAGCAGGCGCACGCCCATCTCGGGACGCGACTGCTCGCGCCCGCGGAAGAGGATCATCGCCTTGACCTTGTCGCCGGCCTTCAGGAAGCCGACGGCGCGCTTCATCTTGGTCTCGTAGTCGTGCTTGTCGATCTTGAGGCGGAACCGGACCTCTTTGAGGATGGTGTTCGCCTGGTTGCGCCGGGCCTCTTTCGCCTTCTGCGCAGCCTCGTACTTGTACTTGCCGTAGTCCATGATCTTGACGACCGGCGGACGAGAGTTCGGGGCGACCTCGACGAGGTCGAGGTCGGCCTCCTGCGCAAGCCGCAGGGCCACCTCGATCTTCACGACGCCGACCTGCTCTCCGCCTGGGCCCACGAGGCGGACCTCGGGAACGCGGATACGGTCATTGGTACGCGGATCGCTGATGCGTGTACTCCTCTACTCAAGCTGTTTCATGCGCCGAAGGAGGAGATTCACGTATTCGCGCGGATTCTCACCGCGGCTCATACGGCACCCTGTCTACTTCCACCTCGCGAACTGCGGCGTGGAAGCGGAGTGCAATCGACCCGGTAACCTTGATGAAGCGGTATGCGCGGGTGGGAGATTCTCCACTTTCGTACCGGGGAGAAGCCCCGGAGCCCGAAGTAGTCTAGCAGAGGATGTCTGTGACCCAGAACACGCCCGCCCCCGCGGGTTCCGACGAGTCCACCCACGACCAGCACGACCTCGCGGTCGGCGACGCCGCGGCCTACGAAGAGGTCGTCGAGGGAGAGTTCGAGGGCGCCGCCCGCGACATCGCCGAGGTTCCTGCCGTCGAGATCATCACGACCGCGGCCGTGCACCTCATGAGCGCGGCGGCCGTCAAGGTCGGCCTCGCCGACGACCCCGACTCGCAGCTCGACCTCGACGAGGCGCGCAAGCTCATCAACGCCCTGGCCGGACTCATCACGGCGGGCGCTCCCGAGGTCAGCGACATGCACGCCCGGTCGCTGCGTGACGGCCTGCGTTCGCTGCAGCTCGCGTTCCGCGAGGCCTCGCCCATCCCCGACGCGATCGGACAGGGACCCGGCGAGAAGTGGACCGGCCCGGTCAGCTGACCGGCCCGAAGCCCCCTCCGGCTCCGGCGCACGGCGCGGCTCAGCGCTGGCAGTTCGGGCACCAGAAGACGACCCGCTCCTGCGGGTCGGTGATCGCGTCGACCCGTTCGCGCCCGAGCTCGCCGCGCTCGATCGGGGTACGGCACGGACGGCACGGCTCACCGCCGCGCCCGTAGACCCAGAGCCGCTGCCCACGGCGGTCGACACCCGTCGTCACGCGGGCGCGCCGGTCGCGGTTGGCGACGATGAGACGGCGACCGAGCGCGACGACGCCGGCGAGATCGGCGACCTCCCCGACGGGACGATGCGGGCGGATGCCGCGCAGGAAGCAGAGCTCGTTGACGTACACGTTGCCGAGCCCCGCGAGGTTGCGCTGGTCGAGCAGGGCGACCGCGAGCGGAACCCCGGGGCTCGCGGCGAGTCGTTCGACGGCCGTCGCCGCATCCCAGTCGGCGCCGAGCACGTCGGGGCCGAGGTGTGCCAGCATCGCGGCCTCGTCGGCGCGCGGCACGACCTCGACCTCGCCGAGATCGAACCCGACGGCCTCGGCGTCGGCGGTCGCGAGCACGACCCGCGCGCGATGGGCGGGTTTGGTCCAGCGCTCGCCCGGCGCGTACACGCGCCACTCCCCCTCCATCTTCAGGTGGGTGCGGACGGAGGTCGACGCCGTGCGCACGATCAGGTGCTTGCCACGGCTCTCGACCGCTTCGACGACCTCACCCGCGAGATCGACCGTCGCATAGCGCGGAACCCGGAAGTCGGTGCGCACCAGCGTGCGCCCCTCGAGCACCGGACGCAGCCTTGCGGCCAACTGGTGGACCGAGTCACCTTCGGGCATCGAGCCGCAGTCCCTTCGGTGTCTCCCCGAACCCGGCCGAACGAAGTGCGGCGCCGAACGGCGAGCCGAGCACGAACGCCCCGTTGACCGACTCGACGGCCATCCTCCGCACCCGGCCCGAGCGCACCAGGTCGGCGATCGCGGATGCCGCGAGCGCGAGCCGTTCGTCGTCGTCGGTGTAGACGAGCACGGTCTTGCCGCCGCGCTCGACGTAGGCGACGAGGTCGCCGTCGGCGACGACGACGATCGCGCCGGCCTTGCGCGCCGCGCGGTGCGAGCTCTCGCCCGGCGGATCGGGCCACGGCAGGGCGGCGCCGTACGCGTTCGCCGGATCGGTCGCGGCGAGCGCGAGCACGCTCGGCGCGTCGGCGTCGCGGAGGTCGAGGTCGGCATGACTGCGCAGCCGGTCGACCGCCCCGGACGCCGCGAACTGCGCCGCACCGAGGCGCTCGACGAAGTAGCCGCGACGGGCGCGACCCGATTCCTCGAAGCCGCTCAGGGTCTTGTAGACGAGTGCGAACCCGCCGACGACGCCTTCGGCGACGGCGGCACCCCTCGTGACGACGCCGTAGCGGTCGAGGAGCATCTCGCCGAGCGCGTGGGCGCGTCTCGTGGCCTCGGTGTCGGCGACCGGCACGATCGACCACCGACCGGCGACCGACGGAGGACCGCTGCGGCTCGGCATGGTCGCCCGAGGGAGCGACCGCCCACGGAGCATCCGTGCGCGGGGCACCGGCCTGCTCGCCTTGTGGGCGCTGCGGCCGGCGCTCGTCAGCGCACGCACCGGGGCGAACGTGTCGTTCGTCACGAGGCCGGCCCAGACGAGCCCCCAGAGCGCGTCGACGATGGAGCCGTCGTCGACGGGCACGGTCACTTCGCCGCCCCCGGCCTGCCCCCCGCCGAATGCGCCGACCGCGTCGGCGAGCTGACGGAAGAAGAACGCACCGCCGGAGCCGAGTGCCACGAGCACCTCGCGCTGAAGCGGGGTGAGGTCGAGGTCGACGGGCGGCGGGAGCGTGAGCGGCGCGGTCTCGGCGAGGTGGAGCGTGATCCAGCCGTCGTCGCCCGCGAGCTCGCCGGCGCCGGCCCACAGCACCTCGCCGCTCGCCATGAGCTCGTCGAGCATCGCCGGGCTGTAGTCGGCGACCCGCGACGGCAGCACGAGCGACTCCCACGCCGAGGCCGGCATGCGCACGCCCTCGAGCTGCTCGATCGTCGACGCGACGCCGTCGATGCCGCGCAGCGAGCCGCCGACCTGCTGCCACGCGGGCAGGAACCTCGCGAGTGCGCGCTGCGGAACGGGTTCGATCTCATGGCGCAGCGCGGCGAGCGAACGGCGTCGGAGCCGGCGGAGCACCTCGGCATCGCACCACTCGGTCGACGTGCCGTGCGGACGGAACTCCCCCTCGACCACTCGCCGTTCGTCGGCGAGGCGGCGAAGGGCGGCCCGGGCGACCGCCACGCCGATGCCGAAGCGCTCGGCCACCTCGTCGACCGCGAACGGGCCGTGCGTGCGGGCGTAACGGCCGACGAGGTCGCCCATGGGATCGGCGACGTGCTCGCCGAACGCGACGGCGACCCCGGGCGGAACCGGTACACCGAGCGCATCGCGGAGGCGCCCGACGTCCTCCACCGCGGCGAGGTGCTCGCGGCCCGCGAACCCCACCCGGACCACGCGGCGTGCGGCGACGAGCTCGGCCGCCGCCGCGACCGGGTCGGTCGTCTCGTCGACGCGGGCCGCGACCTCGTCGTCGGTGAGCGGGCCGAGCGCCATCAGCAGGTCGGCGACGCCCTCGGCGCCCCGGGCACGGCGCTCGGGTTCGAGCCGCTGGAGCTCGCGCTCGGTGAGCTCGATGACCCCGGGATCGAGGAGCTCGCGCAGCTCGACGCGACCGAGCAGCTCGCCGAGCAGCGACTGGTCGATCGCGAGCGCGGCGGCGCGGCGCTCGGCGAGGGGCGAGTCGCCCTCGTACATGAAGGCGCCCACGTAGCCGAACAGGAGCGTGCTGGCGAACGGGCTCGGGGCGTCGGTCGTCGTCTCGACGAGGCGAACGCGTCGAGCGGCCAGGTCGGCGGCGATCTCGACGAGGCCCGGCACGTCGTAGACGTCCTGGAGCACCTCTCGGACGGTCTCGAGGATGATGGGGAACGTCGGGAAGGCGCTCGCGACCTCGAGCAGCTGCGCCGCCTTCTGCCGCTGCTGCCAGAGCGGCGAGCGGCGCCCCGGCTGGTAGTGCGGCAGGAGCAGTGCGCGTGCGGCGCACTCGCGGAAGCGGCTCGCGAAGAGCGCCGAGCCGCCGACCTCGTCGGTCACGAGCTGCTCGAGCTCGGCCGGCTCGAACCGGAAGAGGTCGGCGCCGGGCGGCTCGTCGCCGGTGTCGGGGATGCGCACGATGATGCCGTCGTCGGCCGCGACCGCGGCGCCGTCGACGCCGTGGCGCTCGCGCACCCGCGCCGCGACGGCGAGCGCCCACGGCGCGTGCACCGGCATGCCGAACGGCGAGTGCAGGATGACCCGCCAGTCGCCGAGCTCGTCGCGCGTGCGCTCGACGACGAGCGTGCGGTCGCTCGGCACCGCCCCCGTCGCGCGGCCCTGGTCGTCGAGGAACGCGATGAGGTTCGCAGTGGCGTACTCGTCGAGGCCGGACGCGGCGATGCGTGCGCGCGCATCGGCCTCGGGCGCGGTCGACACCTCTCGCATGAACGCGCCGAGCGCCCGTCCGAGCTCGACCGGTCGACCCAGTCCGTCGCCCTTCCAGAACGGGACGCGCCCCGGCTGGCCGAACGCCGGCACGACGTTCACGCGGTCGAAGGTGATCTCCTGGATGCGCCAGCTCGTGGCGCCGAGGGCGAAGACGTCGCCGACGCGCGACTCGTAGACCATCTCTTCGTCGAGTTCGCCGACGCGCCGACCGGTCGTCTCGTCGCCGCCGACGAGGAACACGCCGAACATGCCGCGATCGGGGATCGTGCCGCCGCTCGTGACCGCGAGCCGCTGCGCCCCAGGCCGCCCCGTGACGACTCCGGCCTCGCGGTCCCAGACGACGCGCGGCCGCAGCTCGCCGAAGCGATCGGAGGGATACCGACCGGCGAGGAGGTCGAGTGTCGCCTCGTACGCCGAGCGGGGCAGCGTCGCGAACGGTGCGGCGCGCCGCACCGTCGCGAACCAGCCCTCAACGTCGAGTTCGTCGACGGCGGCCGCGGCGATCGTCTGCTGGGCGAGGATGTCGAGCGGGTTCGCCGGCACCCGCATGGTCTCGATGAGCCCAGCGAGCATGCGTTCGGCCGCGACGGCGGTGTGCACGAGGTCGGCGCGGTGCTTCGGGAACATGACGCCCCGGGAGACCTCGCCGACCTGGTGGCCGGCGCGGCCGAGGCGCTGCAGCCCGCTCGCGACCGACGGCGGCGACTCGACCTGCACGACGAGGTCGACCGCGCCCATGTCGATGCCGAGCTCGAGACTCGACGTCGCCACGACGCAGCGGAGGCGACCCGACTTGAGGTCGTCTTCGATCTCGGATCGCTGCTCTTTGCTGACCGAGCCGTGATGCGCACGGGCGATGACGGGCGGCGCACCGACGGTCTGGCCGGACTGGGCCATGAGCGCGGCCGGCGGGCCGGCTGCGGTCGATGCCGCGACGAGTTCGGCCCGCTCGAGCTCGTCGAGGTGGAGCTCGTTGAGCCGCGCGGTCAGTCGCTCGGCGAGCCGACGCGAGTTCGCGAACACGATCGACGACCGGTGCTCGAGCACCCGGTCGAGGATGGCCTGCTCGACGTGCGGCCAGATGGAGCCCGTTGCGTCGTCGTTCGCCGGCAGTTGCGCCATGTCTTCGACGGGCACGACCACGCGGAGGTCGAACCGCTTCTCGGCCGGCGGCGCGACGACCTCGACCGGCGCGCTCGCGCAGAGGAATCGCGCCACCTCTTCGACCGGCCGAACCGTCGCCGAGAGCCCGATGCGCTGGGCCGGCCGCTCGAGGAGGGCGTCGAGCCGCTCGAGCGAGAGCGCGAGATGCGCCCCGCGCTTCGTGCCCGCCACCGCGTGGATCTCGTCGACGATGACCGTCTCGACCGAGCGCAGGGTGTCGCGCGCCTGCGAGGTCAGCATGAGGAAGAGGGACTCGGGCGTCGTGATGAGGATGTCGGGCGGCGTGCGCAGCAGCGCGCGCCGCTCGTTCGCCGGCGTGTCGCCCGAGCGAACGCCGACGCTCACAGTGGGCGGTGCCGCGCCGAGCCGCTCGGCGACCCGTGCGATGCCCGTGAGGGGCGCGCGCAGGTTGCGCTCGACATCGACGCCGAGCGCCTTGAGCGGCGACAGGTAGAGCACCCGGGTGCCGGGCTCGCGAGTGGGCTCGGAGGTCAGCCGATCGATCGCGGAGAGGAAGGCCGAGAGGGTCTTGCCGGAGCCGGTCGGTGCGACGACGAGTGCGTGCGAGCCGCCCGCGATGGCCCGCCAGGCGCCCTGCTGCACCGCGGTCGGCGCACGGAACGCCTCGGCGAACCACGTGCGCGTCGCCTCTGAGAAGGCTGCCAGCGCATCCGTCATGGCTCCATTCAATCGGATGCCGCCGACATCAGCCCTTCGTGGCACCCTCGCCGGTGTGCACGGCGGCGAGCGCACGCGCCACGGCGGCGACGGTGCGGTCGGCCGCGGCGGCGTCGGTGCCCCAGTTGCTCACGGAGAAGCGGACGACCGACCGGCCCCGCCACCGTGAGGTCATGGCGAGCACCTCGCCGTCGCTCCACAGCCGCTCCGCGAGCGCCTCGGTCGCGGCATCCTCGTCGAGTGCGAGGCAGACCTGCGTGAAGACGACGTCGTTGAGCACCTCGACGCCGGGCAGCCGCGCGACGCCGTCGGCGATGCGGCGCGCCGAATCGGCGAGTCTCTCGACGAGGGCCGCCACGCCCTCGCGACCGAGCGAGCGCAGCACCGCCCAGGTCGGCACCCCGCGCGCCCGGCGCGAGAGCTCGGGCACCCGCTCGTGCGGGTCGGCGACGAGGTCGCTCGCCTGCAGGTAGCTCGCGTGCATGCTCAGCGCGCGTTGCAGCGCATGGCCGTCGCGCACGATCGCGACCCCGCAGTCGTACGGCACGCTCAGCGTCTTGTGCGCATCGGTCGACCACGAGTCGGCCGCCTCGTAGCCGGCGACCAGCGCGCGCAGGCGCGGACTCGCGCCGGCCCACAGCCCGAATGCGCCGTCGACGTGCACCCAGGCGCCGGCGTCGTGCGCGACCTCGATGGCGGCGGCGAAGTCGTCGAACGAGCCGGAGTGGATGTTGCCCGCCTGCAGCACGACGATCGCGGGCCCCGAACCGCGCGAGAGCACCTCGTGGAGCGAGTCGACCCGGATCCGCCCCTCCTCATCGGCCGCGGCCTCGATCGGAGCCCCGAGACCGAGGTAGCGGCCGGCCAGGTCGACCGTGCCGTGACGCTCGGCGCCGACGATGAAGCGCACGCGCGGCGCGCCGAAGACGCCGTCGGTCGCGGCATCCCAGCCGGCCCTGCGCAGCAGTTCGTCGCGCCCGGTCGCGAGGCCGACGAAGTGCGCCATGGTGGCGCCGGTCGTGAAGCCGACCTGGGATCCCGGGGGCAGACCGAGCAGGTCGACGATCCACTCCCCCGCAAGCTCCTCGACCGCGGCGACCCCGGGGGTCGCGAATCGCAGTCCCGTGTTCTGGTCCCACGCCGAGACGAGCCAGTCGGCCGCGAGCGCGACCGACTGCGTGCCGCCCATGACCCAGCCGAAGAATCGCGGCGAGCCGATGCCGAGCAGGCCCGGCTCCACGCCGTCGGCGAGCCGTTCGAGCACCACCTCGGTCGCCTCGCCGCCCGCGGGCAGCACCCGGCCAAGGCGGTCCTTCACCGCGTCGGCGTCGAGCTCGGGCGGGATCGGCCGCTCGGCGACGCCGTCGAGCCACCAGCGTGCCCGCTCAGCAGCGAACTCCAGCGGTCGGTCGTACTCGGTCCGCCGACTTCCGGCGTCCGTCGGTCGGTCGGTCATGATCCACCTGGCTCCCGCGCACCCGCGCGTTCCAGATCATGCTCTGCCCGGCGCACGCGGTCAATGCCCAGTTCGGGCGTGGCTGCGGCAGAGGCGGCCCGGGCCGCGGCATCCGACCCGACGGTTCCGCCAGTTCGTTCAGCCCTCGCGGCGCGCGCCGACGAGTCGTACGGCGAGGGAGTCGACGCCCGTGGCGATGGCGTCGTCCTCGGCCCAGCGCCGCGCGAGGCGGGTCGTGGTCGCGTCGAGCTCCTCGCGCGTGAGCCCCTCGACGAGACGCAGGATCACGACGAGCTCGGGGCCGGCGAGTCGCGCGAGCGGGTCGCCCGAGGCGAGGTCGACGCCGAGTACGGCGAGCTCGCTGCCGATCGAGCGTTCGAAGGCGGCACGAACGTCGTCGTCCTCGAAGGGCGGCACCCACGGCTTCTGCTGGGCGACCGCCCACACGGCCGGTCGTCGGAGCACGAACTCACCGGGCGAGCCCGGGTCGAGCACGACGAGCTCGGTGCCGTCGTCGGCCGCGGCGAGTGCAACGCGCACGCCGTCGGCGGGTACGGGGCGAGCCACGGGATTCCAGGCGCGCATCGCGTCGACGGAGGAGAACACCGGGAGCACCCGGCGCCCGTCGGGTCCGTCGACCGTGACGATCGACAGCTCCTGGCTCTTGTCGACCGCGTGTCCGTGCGCGCCGAGCTCGGTGCCGCCGTCGCCGAGCTCGGCGAGCAGCGGGATCAGCAGTCGCGACGAGCCGAACGCCGCGACGACGCCCGCCTGGGAGCCCTCGCCCTGCCGGAACGCGCGCATCGCGGCGTCGAGCTCGGGCGGTGCGGTGCCGTCGTCACCGGCATGCGGGTTCTCGTCGAACGATCGCCCGGCCCACGGAACGCCGGCCGAGTCGGCCAGATGCGGTGGGAGTGCGCGCGACGCCGCGGGCGTCTCGTCCGCGGCATCCAGGCCGTGCCCCGCGTGCTCCTGCCCAGCCGTCATGCGCGCGCCGGCGTCAGTTGCTCGCGACGTCGAGCGCCTCGGCGAGCGTGAACGCACCCGCGTAGAGCGCCTTGCCGACGATCGCGCCCTCGAGGCCGAGCGGCACGAGTTCGCGCAGCGTCGCGAGGTCGTCGAGGCTCGAGACGCCGCCCGAGGCGACGACCGGCCGGTGCGTGCGGTCCATGACCTGGCGCAGCAGCTCGACGTTCGGCCCCTGCAGCGTGCCGTCCTTCGTGACGTCGGTCACGACGTAACGGGCTGCGCCCGCGTCCTCCAGCCGGTCCATGACCTGCCAGAGGTCGCCGCCGTCCTTCGTCCAGCCGCGGGCGGCGAGCGTCGTGCCGCGCACGTCGAGACCGACGGCGATGGCCTCGCCGTACTGGGCGATGACCGATGCAGCCCACTCGGGGTTCTCGAGTGCCGCGGTACCGAGGTTGATGCGCTTCGCACCGATCTCGAGCGCGTGCTCGAGCGACTCGTCGTCGCGGATGCCGCCGGAGAGCTCGACGTTGACGCCGCGCACCTGGCGGATGACCTTCTTCAGGATGCCGCCGTTGGAGCCGCGGCCGAACGCCGCGTCGAGGTCGACGAGGTGGATCCACTCCGCGCCCTGGTCGGCCCAGTCGACGGCCGCGTCGACGGGGTCGCCGTAGCTCGTCTCGGTGCCCGCCTCGCCCTTCGTCAGGCGGACGGCCTTGCCGCCGGCCACGTCGACGGCCGGCAGCAGCACGAGGCCGGGGGTCTTGTTGAACTCACTCATCACTACTGTCCTCGTTCGCGGTGGGCCGTCGGACCCGATTCGGTCGGCGCGATGAGCGCCGGTACCGTCACAGGATCATAGTCGCCCGCGGCGCGCGCGACGTGACCATGACGGTCGGATGACTCAGGCGAGCGCACCGAGCCAGTTGGCGAGCAGTCGGATGCCGGCATCCGACGACTTCTCGGGGTGGAACTGCGTCGCCGACAACGGACCGTTCTCGACGGCCGCGAGGAAGCGCCCGCCGTGCTCGGCCCAGGTCAGCCTCGGCTGCGGGAACGGCGGCATGACCTCGAGCTGCCACGACTGCGCCGCGAACGAGTGCACGAAGTAGAACCGTTCGCCTTCGATGCCGTCGAAGAGCACCGACCCCTCGTCGGGCGCGACCGTGTTCCAGCCCATGTGGGGCAGCACCTCGGCCGGCAGCTCCTCGACGACGCCCGGCCACTCGCCGAGACCCTCGGTGTCGACGCCGCGCTCGACGCCGCGCTCGAAGAGCACCTGCATGCCGACGCAGATGCCGAGCACGTGCCGCCCGCCTGCGAGGCGCCGGTCGATCACCTCGTCGCCGCGGACGGCGCGGAGCTGGTCCATGACCGCCTTGAACGCACCCACCCCGGGCACGAGCAGGCCGTCGGCCTCCAGCGCAGCAGTGCGGTCGGCCGTGACCTCGACCTCGGCCCCCGCCTGCTCGAGCGCCTTCGCCGCCGAGTGCACGTTGCCCGACCCGTAGTCGAGCACGACCACGCGCTTCGTGCGGCTCACAGCGCACCCTTGGTCGAGGGGATGCCGCTCACGAGCGGGTCGAGCGCCTTCGCCTGGCGGAACGCCCTGGCGAACGCCTTGAACTCGGCCTCGGCGATGTGGTGCGGGTCGCGGCCGCCGAGCACTGTCACGTGCACGGTGAGGCCCGCGTTGAACGCGATCGCCTCGAAGACGTGCCGCACCATCGACCCGGTGAAGTGGCCGCCGATGAGGTGGAACTCGAAGCCCTGCGGCTCGCCCGTGTGGACGAGGAACGGCCGGCCGGAGATGTCGACGACCGCTTGCGCGAGCGCCTCGTCGAGCGGCACGAGCGCGTCGCCGTAGCGCGAGATGCCGCGCTTGTCGCCGAGCGCCTCGCGGATCGCCTGCCCGAGCACGATGCCCGTGTCTTCGACGGTGTGGTGGACGTCGATGTGCAGGTCGCCCGACGCGCGCACGGTCAGGTCGGTGAGCGAGTGCTTCGCGAAGGCCGTGAGCAGGTGGTCGTAGAAGGGCACGCCCGTCTCGATGTCGCTCACCCCGGTGCCGTCGAGGTCGATCGACAGGTCGATGCTCGATTCGCTGGTCTCGCGCTGCACTCGCGCCGTGCGCGACGGGGACTGGGCGGTCATGCTTCGATCCTATTCGTCGCGTTCGGCGCGAAGACGGCGATCGCCTCGAGGAACGCCGTGGTCTCGGCCTCGGTGCCGGCGCTCACCCGCAGGTGCCCGGGGATGCCGAGCTCCCTGATCAGGATGCCGCGTGCGAGGAGCCCCTCGAACACCGCGTGCGGGTCGTCGACGCCGCCGAAGAGCACGAAGTTCGAGCCGCTCCGGTGCGGGGCGAAGCCGAGGCGCGCGAGCTCGGTCGTGATGCGCTCGCGCTGGCGGCGGATGTCGTCGACCATCGCGAGCATCTCGTCGGCGTGCGCGAGCGCACCGAGCGCGGCCGCCTGGGTGAGCGCCGAGAGGTGGTACGGCAACCGCACGAGCCGCAGCGCGTCGATCGTCGCCGGGTCGCCGGCGAGGTACCCGACGCGAGCTCCGGCGAAGGCGAACGCCTTGCTCATCGTGCGCGACACGACGAGCCGTGGCCGCCCCTCGAGCAGCGTGAGCGCGCTCGGCGTGCCGCGGTCGGCGAACTCGAAGTACGCCTCGTCGACCACCACGATGCCGCGTGCGGCATCGGCGACCGAGCGCACGGTGTCCAGCGACAGCGGCGTGCCCGTCGGGTTGTTCGGCGCGCAGAGGAAGACGAGGTCGGGGTCGTGCTCGCGTACCGCCGCCACCGCCGTCTCGGGGCTCAGCTCGAAGTCGTCGTCGCGATCGGCGGAGATCCAGCGGGTGCCGGTGCCCGAGGCGAGCAGCGAGTACATCGAGTACGTGGGTGCGAAGCCGAGCACCGAGCGACCTGGTCCGCCGAAGGCCTGCAGCACCTGCTGCAGCACCTCGTTGGAGCCGTTGGCCGCCCAGATCTGGTCGGGCGACAGTCCGTGTCCGAGGTACCGCGCGAGCGCCTCGCGCAGCTCGGTGAACTCGCGGTCGGGGTAGCGGTTCAGCCGCAGGATCGCGCCTGCGACACGGGCGACGATGTCGTGGGCGACGTCTTCGGGGATGGCATGCGTGTTCTCGTTGACGTTGAGGGCGACCGGCACGGCCTTCTGCGGGGCGCCGTACGGAGAACGGCCGCGCAGGTCATCGCGGATGGGAAGGTCGTCGAGACTCGTCACCGATCCAGCCTAGCCACGCAGATCGCGCCGACGACGACTGCGACATCGTGTGACAGGCGCCGCGCCGGCGCGTACGGGCTACTCCCCGGCAGCAGGCACGGCCAGTCGCTGACCCGGCTCGATCGTCGCACCGTCGAGCTGATTGAGCCGCACAATCTCGGCGATCGTGTCGCGCGGGTCGGCCGAGGGTGCGATCGCCTCGGCGATCTCCCACAGCGAGCCTCCGGCATCGACCGTGACATAGTGCAGTGAACCGCCGCCCGTGAGATCGGCGGCCGCACCGCCCGCGTTCAACGCGGCGGCGAACACCCAGATCGCGATCGGCAGCGCCGCGAGGGTCGTGAACACCACTCGCCCACGACGCGTCAGCCGGAGCCGGGTGCGCGCCCGTGCCGGGTAGTCGCTCGTCGTCATGATCGCTGCGCTCATGTCATCCTCCTGCGTGGACTGCATCCGGCCCTCGGCCGGGAGGGCCGGATGCGAATCTTTGTTCCGAATATATATTCGAATGCGTTCGGTCGCAAGCATTCGCCCGCGGAATTCTCCTCGACCGATCTCGCGACACACTCGAACGAATGTTTGCCGGGCACTGCTGCGGCGGATACAGTTTCGAATGTCTGGGAAACAGTCCAGCAGACACCACCGACATCCGATCGCGAGCGGCGATCGCAACGAGGGGCGGAGAGCGTGAAGAGCGACAACGACGTGCGCGAGACCGGCAGGGCACGCCGCCGCAAGAGCCTGAGCGCGAAGCAGATCGCGATCCTCGAGGTCGTGCAGCGGTCGGTCGCGACCCGCGGCTACCCGCCGAGCATGCGCGAGATCGGCGATGCCGTCGGGCTCTCGTCGCTCTCGAGCGTCACGCACCAGCTCAACCAGCTGGAGCTGGCCGGCTACCTGCGGCGAGACCCGAACCGCCCGCGCGCCCTCGAGGTCCTCATCGAGCTCCCCGGGCTCGACGAGCGTGCACCGTCGGCGGGCGAGCCCGCGCCCGTCGCGGACGCCGCGATGGTGCCGCTCGTCGGTCGCATCGCCGCGGGCGTGCCGATCACGGCCGAGCAGCAGATCGACGAGGTGTTCCCGCTCCCCCGCCAGCTCGTGGGCAAGGGCGAGCTGTTCATCCTGAAGGTCGTCGGCGACTCGATGGTCGATGCGGCGATCTGCGACGGCGACTGGGTCGTCGTGCGTTCGCAGCGAACCGCCGAGAACGGCGAGATCGTCGCGGCCATGCTCGACGGCGAGGCGACCGTCAAGGTGTTCCGCCAGCGCGACGGTCACACCTGGCTGCTGCCGCGCAACACGGCGTTCGAGCCCATCCTCGGCGACCACGCCGAAGTGCTCGGCAAGGTCGTGGCCGTGCTGCGCACGGTCTGACGGCCGCCGGCCGCGATCGAACCGGAGGGGTCAGGCGGTCGCCGTCCCGCCCAGCTGGCCGACCGACCGGAGCCACTCCCCGATCGCGTGCATGAAGCCCGCGTGGTCGTCGCGGAACACGGTGTGCCCCGTGCCCGGGACCGTCGCCACGGTCATGCCGCGCCGTCGCAGGTCGGCGGCCACCCGGTCGGTGATCAGCAGGCTCTTCTCGGCCAGCAGCACGAGACTGGGGGCCACGAGTCTCGTCGGGGGCACGAGCGGCCGGGTGTCGGCGAACCCGAGGATCGTGCGCTTGTCCCAGTCGCGCAGCGTCGCGAGCTCGATGTCGACGTCGACGGCGCTCCATTTCGGGTTCATCCGCACGAGCGCGTTGCGCCGGGGTTTCGGCGCGATCGCGAAGAAGAGCTTGTAGGCGAGCCCGAGCGGACCCTTCGGGAACGCGAAGGCCGGATCGACGTAGATCGCGGCGCGCGGTGCGAGCCGATCGGCGACGAGGCTCGCGACGAGACCGCCGAGCGAGTGCCCGAGCACCACGTCGGGCTGGCCGTCGAGCATCGGCGCGACCGTCTCGACGACGTCGTCGGCCCATGCGGCGGGTGAATAGCGCTCGGCCCTGGGGCTGCGTCCGTGCCCCGCGAGGTCCACCGCGAGCACGCGGAACCCCTGCGCCTCGAGTTCGCCCGTGACGCGATGCCACGCCCGCGAGTCCGACATGATGCCATGGATGAGGATGGCCGTGCGGGCGCCGGCGCCCGTCTCGTGAACCGCGAGTCGCATGCGTCGACGGTACGTCGCCCGCCTGAGCGTCGCCCCGGCGAACCTTGCGAACCAGCCGTGCGTCGTCGAAGTGCTCGACGTCGGTGCGCGTGGCCGTGTCAGGGTCGGTGCCGCGGTGTCGCCCCCCGCCACAGCCCGCACTGCCGGCACTGCCGGCTCGGCCGGCACGACTGGCACGACTGGCGGGCGGACGCCGGCACGCGGCATCCGCCCGCCGTCGACCTAGCCTGCCGCGCCGATGCCGGTGCGTTCGGCGGCCAGCCCTGCGCGCACCGCCCGCGTCGCCTCGACGAGGTTCGCGAGCGATGCGACCGTCTCGTCGTAGCCACGGGTCTTCAGCCCGCAGTCGGGGTTCACCCACAGCCGGCCTGCCGGGATCCCGGCCGCGGCCCGTTCGAGCAGCTCCTGCAGCTCAACCGCCGAAGGCACGCGCGGCGAGTGGATGTCGTAGACCCCGGGCCCGATGCCGTGGTCGAAGCCGCTCTCTGCGAGGTCGTCGACGACCTCCATGCGACTGCGGGCCGCCTCGATCGAGGTCACGTCGGCGTCGAGGCCCTTGATCGCGTCGATCACGACGCCGAACTCCGAGTAGCAGAGATGCGTGTGCACCTGGGTCGCGGGCGCCGCGGCCGCCGTCGCGAGCGTGAACGACCCGACCGACCAATCGAGGTACGCCGGCTGGTCGGCGATCTTCAGCGGCAGGAGCTCGCGCAGCGCGGGCTCGTCGACCTGGATGATCCTGATGCCCGCGTCCTCCAGGTCGGCGATCTCGTCGCGCAGCGCGAGTGCGACCTGACGCGCGGTGTCGGCGAGCGGCTGGTCGTCGCGCACGAACGACCACGCGAGGATCGTGACCGGGCCCGTGAGCATGCCCTTCACGGGCTTGTCGCTCAGCGACTGCGCGAACGCCGACCATTCGACCGTCATCGGCGCCGGGCGCGAGACGTCGCCCCAGAGCAGCGACGGCCGCGTGCACCGGGAGCCGTACGACTGCACCCAGCCGTGCTCGGTCACCGCGAAGCCGTCGAGCAGTTCGGCGAAGTACTGCACCATGTCGTTGCGCTCGGGCTCGCCGTGCACGAGCACATCGAGGCCGAGGTCCTCCTGCAGGCGCACGACCCGCTCGATCTCCGCGCGCATGAGCGCCTCGTACCCGCCGGCGTCGAGCTCGCCGCGCACGAGGCGCGCCCGTGCCGCGCGCAGCTCGCCGGTCTGCGGGAAGGAACCGATCGTCGTGGTGGGCAGTTCGGGCAGGTCGAGGGAGGCCTGCGCGGCGACGCGTTCGGCCTCGGCGCCGCGGTGGAAGTCGGCGTCGACGAGGTCGGCGAGGCGCTGCCGCACCGCGGGAACGCGCACGCCGGGTGCACCGGCGCGGTCGAGCAGGGCGGCGGATGCGGCGGCCAGAGGTTCCGCGACGACGTCGCGCCCCTCGACGAGCCCCCGGGCGAGGGTCGCGACCTGGCCCACCTTCTGGTCGGCGAAGGCGAGCCAGCTCACCAGCCGGGGGTCGAGGCGGGTCTCGTCGTCGACGTCGTGCGGCACGTGCAGCAGCGACGTGGACGTCGACACGGCGACGGCGCCGGCGCGCTCGCGCAACGCCTCGGCCCGGTCGAGGGCGGCCGAGAGGTCGCCGCGCCAGATGTTGTGCCCGTCGACGACGCCCACGACGAGCGTCTTGGCGCGGAGGGCGGCCTCGGTCGCGGCATCCGATGCCGGTGGGACGGCACCACGCACGAGGTCGAGGCCGATGGCCTCGACGGGCGTCGCGGCGAGCACCGGCAGGGCCTCGTCGAGCGCGCCGTACGGCGCGGCCACGAACAGGGCGGGACGCGACTCGAGCGCGCCGAGCCGGGCGTAGGCCGCCGCCGCTGCGGCGAGCACCCGGCCGCGCGGCACGTCGAGGGCTTCCGAGACGAGGGCGGGCTCGTCGAGCTGCACCCACTCCGCACCGGCGCGGGCGAACTCGGCGAGGAGCGCCGCGTACACGGCGACGAGGTCGTCGAGGCGGTCGAGCGGCCGGAAGCCCGCGGGCGCACCGTCGACGGCCTTCGCGAGCGCGAGGAAGGTGACCGGTCCGACGACGACCGGGCGCGTCACGAAGCCCGCCGCCCTCGCCTCGGCGAACTGCGCGACGAGGCGTTCTGCGTGCAGGGAGAACTCCATCTCGGGGCCGATCTCGGGCACGAGGTAGTGGTAGTTCGAGTCGAACCACTTCGTCATCTCGAGCGGTGCGCGCTCGCCCTCGCCCCGGGCCACCGTGAAGTAACCGGCGAGGTCGAGCCCGCCTCGTTCGTCGCGGAGGTCGCTGAACCGCTCGGGCACGGCGCCCACGGCGACGGCGGCGTCGAGCACCTGGTCGTAGTACGAGAACGACTCGGGAATGGCCGATCCGGTGCGCTCGAGGCCGAGCGTCGCGAGCCGTTCGCGCGTCTCGGCGCGCAGCCGCGCAGCGCGAGCCTCGAGCTCGGCTTCGTCGATCGCGCCGGCCCAGTACGCCTCGACGGCGCGCTTGAGCTCGCGGCGACGCCCGATGCGCGGATAGCCGAGCACGGTTCCGGTCGGGAAGGGCGTGGTGGATGCGGTCATGGCTGTTCCTCTCGATTTCGGGTACGCCGAAGCACCGCGGGGTTCGCGGGTCGTCGGCATGGGTCGCGGGCGTCGGGCTCGCGACCGTGATGGTGGTGTGGAAGTGGCGGTCGGTCGGTGCGCGGGGCGGCCGGGCTCAGCTCCGTCCGGCGCGTGCGCCGAGCCCGAGCCGGTCGAGCACGGACAGCACGGTCTCGTGCCGGTTGTAGGTGTACAGGTGGAGGCCCGGAGCGCCGCCGCGGAGCACCTCGGCGGCGAGCTCGGCGGCGTGCCGCTCACCGATCTCGGTTCGGGCGTCGACGTCGGGCTCGATCTCGAGGTCGATCGCGAGGTCGGCCGGCGGCTCGACGCCGGTCAGCTCCGTGAGCCGGGCGAGGCGTGCCGGATTCGTCACCGGCATGAGCCCGGGCAGGATCGGGATCGTCACCCCGGCCGCACGGGCACGCTCGACGAAGCCGAGGTAGTCGTCGGCGTGCCAGAACAACTGGGTGATCGCGAGCGTCGCCCCTGCGACCTCCTTCGCGAGCAGCGTGTCGACGTCCTGGGTGAGGCCCCGCGAGCGCGGATGCCCCGTGGGGAACGCCGCGACGGCCACCCGCTCAGGGCGCGGGCGGGCGCCGATGCGGCGGGCGCGCGGCGCACCGGGGACGTCCGCCTCGCCGAACGGCTCGCGTTCCTCCTGCACGCGATGGATGAGCTGCACGAGCTCGGCCGCCGTGCCGAGGTCGCCGAGGCCGGCGTCGGGGCCGTCCTCGGCATCCGCGTCCTCGGGCGGATCGCCGCGCAGCGCGAGGAAGCTCGTGATGCCTGCGTCGAGGAACTCGCGCACGAGCCGGTTCGCCTCCGCGTGCGACGAGCCGACGCAGGTCAGGTGCGCCATGGGCTCGACCGAGGTGTGCTCGAGGATGTAGCGCAGCACCGTGAGCGACCGCCCGCGCTGCGACCCGCCGGCGCCGAAGGTCACCGAGATGAATGCGGGATCGACCTCGGCGAGCCGGTCGATCGTTCGGCCGAGCGCGATCGCCGCCGCATCCGTTCGCGGCGGGAACAGCTCGAACGAGATGGGCGGGCGCTCGGTACAGTCGCCTGCCCCGGGGGTGCCGGCGGCTCCGGTCGCAGCCATGTCGGACTCCTCGATGGGATGCCGCATGGCGGTGGTGGCACGGCAGGCCGCGGCCACCGCCTCACGGCGGATGGGTCACGCGGGCGGGTGCCGGGCTCGGCGGTCGCTCCAGGCGGCGGGCATCCGGCCCGTCGCCGACGATCACGAGTGACGATACGCCGCCGAGTCTGCGGCCGGGTCAATATGACCCGGCATGACATCGGCTCGGATGCCGCGGCGCGGGTCGCGGCGTCCGAGTCGGACGGTCGCCTCGAGGCTCCGACGGGGCGGGCCGTGCCGATCTAGGCCGCCGCGACCGGGGCGCCGAACTCGGCGTACTGGCCGGCGAGCTCGGGCGAGACCAGGGCGCGCACCCGCGTGCCGTCCTCGACGTAGTCGAGGTCGAGTACGCGTGCCTGCTCGTGCAGGGCCGACACCACGTCGCCGCGGTCGTACGGCACGAGGAGTTCGACCTCGATCGCCGGATCGGGCAGCATCTCGCCGATCGCGGCGAGCACGTCGGCCACGCCTTCGCCCGTTCGCGCGGAGGCGAACACCGCATCGGGCTCGAGGCCACGCAGCACGAGACGGTCTTCAGGAGAGACGAGATCGGCCTTGTTGAAGACGACGAGCTCGGGGATGTCGCGGGCGCCGACCTCGCCGATGACGTCGCGCACGGTCGCGATCTGCCCCGCGGGGTCGGGGTGCGCCGCGTCGACGACGTGCACGATGAGGTCGGCGTCGCCCACCTCTTCGAGCGTCGAGCGGAACGCCTCGACCAGCTGGTGCGGCAGGTTGCGCACGAAGCCGACGGTGTCGGCGATCGTGTAGACGCGCCCGTCGGCCGTCGTGTTGCGCCGGACGGTGGCGTCGAGGGTCGCGAACAGGGCGTTCTCGACGAGCACCCCCGCACCGGTGATGCGGTTGAGCAGGCTCGACTTGCCGGCGTTGGTGTACCCGGCGATCGCGACCGACGGCACCGCGTTGCGGCGCCGGTTGGCGCGCTTCGCCTCGCGAGCGGGCTTCATGCCCGCGATCTGTCGGCGGAGCTTCGCCATGCGCGAGTGGATGCGACGGCGATCGAGCTCGATCTTCGTCTCACCGGGACCGCGCGAGCCCATGCCCGCGCCGCCGGAGCCGACCTGGCCACCGGCCTGGCGCGACATCGACTCACCCCAGCCGCGCAGGCGAGGGAGCAGGTACTCGAGCTGGGCGAGCTCGACCTGCGCCTTGCCCTCGCGGCTCTTCGCGTGCTGGCTGAAGATGTCGAGGATCACGGCGGTGCGGTCGATGACCTTGACCTTCACTGCGTCTTCGAGCGCACGCCGCTGGCTCGGAGCGAGCTCGGTGTCGGCGACGACCGTGTCGGCGCCGAGCGACGCGACGATGTGGCGCAGCTCTTCGACCTTGCCGCGGCCGAGATAGGTCGAGGGGTCGGGGTGCGGGCGGCGCTGCAGCACGCCGTCGAGGACGCGTGCACCGGCCGTCTCCGCGAGCGCGGAGAGCTCGCGCAGCGAGTTCTCGGCGTCGTCGAGGGACCCCTGGGAGTAGACGCCGATGAGCACGACGTTCTCGAGCCGGAGCTGCCGGTACTCGACCTCGGTGACGTCTTCGAGTTCGGTCGACAGGCCCGCGACGCGACGCAGCGCAGCGCGCTCCTCGCGGTCGTACTGCTCGCCGTCGGTGTCGGGCCCGGTTGCTGCATCCGCACCGGTCGCCATGATGGCCTCGGCGGCACCGCCGCCGAACCGGGTGACCCCGGCCCTCGTCTCGGCGCCTCGGAGCACGCGCTCGACCGCGTCGTCGGCGGTGTTCTGTTCGGCTTCATTCATCGTGTTAACCCTACTTCCGATCGCTGCGATAGGTTCCCCTACATGAGTTCCGACCACTACTTCTCCGCCGCGCCCTCGAGCGATGCACGCACCCGCACCATCCGCGTCGCGCTGGCCGGTCGCGAGGTCGAACTCGAGACCGCGGGCGGCGTCTTCAGCCCCGAGCACCTCGATCAGGGCACCCGAGTGCTGCTCGACGCCGTGCCCGCTCCGCCGCCGACGGGTCACCTGCTCGACCTCGGCGCCGGTTGGGGGCCGATCGCGCTCACCCTCGCATTGCGTTCGCCCGACGCCACGGTCTGGGCGGTCGACGTCAACGAGCGCGCCCTCGACCTCACTCGACGCAACGCGGCGCGGCTCGGCCTGCACAATGTCAACGCCGTCGCGCCAGACGATGTTCCCGACGACGTGCGCTTCGCGACGATCTGGTCGAATCCGCCCATCCGGGTCGGCAAGCAGGAGCTGCACGACATGCTCGCCCGATGGCTCACGCGGCTCGACGACTCCGACGACGCCGCCGCCTGGCTCGTCGTCGCGAAGCACCTCGGCGCGGAGTCGCTGCAGCGCTGGCTCGGCGACGAACTCGGGCTCGACGTCGCGAAGGCGGCGAACTCGAAGGGCTTCCGCGTATTCGACGTGCGCCGCTGACGCGCGACCGGGCTACCGGCGGTCGAGCAGTCGCGCCGCGCGCACCGCGGCCGACGTGGTGAGCAGGAGGAACGCGACGGTCGCGACGAGGATGGCGACGAGGGGCAGCACCCAGGCGCCGCTCGACTCGTGGAGTGCGCCGAGCACGGGCGGCGCCGTCGCCGCGACGAGGTAGCCGCCGGCCTGCACCAGGGCCGACATCTGCGTGGTCTCCCGGTCGGTGCGCGTGATGCGCACGACGGTCGCGATGATGACGACGAACCCGCCGCCCTGGGCGATGCCGCCCGTGACGGTCCACACCAGGTACGCCTGCGGGGCGAGCAGGAGCCCGAGCGGCAGGCTGATCCACAGCACGCCGACGATCGCGGGCTGCACCCACGCGGGCCGCACCCGCCCGAGGAACGGCACGCCCAGCGCACCGACGACGGCGGCGAGCTGGAACAGCGACGCTGCATTGCCCGAGGCGATCGCATCGAGCCCGTAGACGTCGCCGTAGAGGCTCGGCAGCCACGCGCTCAGTCCGTAGTACGAGAACGACTGCGCAGCGAACGCCGCCGCGAGCAGCCACGTCATCGGGTTGCGCCAGGCCGAGTACTCCCCCGGCCGCACGACGCCCGTCGGCCCCGTCACCGCGGCCATCGAGCCGGTCACCGCGAGCGCCTCCGCCTCGCGAGCCTCCCGGCTCTCGGCGGTGACCCGGCGCAGGTGGACGCCCCAGACCACGAGCGCCACGACGATGAGCACGCCCCAGACGGCGGTCGCCCACTGCCAGCCGATCTGCTCGGCGAGCGGCGCCGTCACGGCGATCGTGAGCATGGAACCGACGTTCATCATCGCGGAGTAGACGCCCGTCACGAGCTGCGCCCGCTCGGGCGGGACGTCGCGACGGATGACGACCGGCACGACGACGTTGCCGATCGCGATCGCGAGACCGATGATCACGGTGCCCACGAAGGCCGCCCACGTCGTGCCGCCCGAACGCACGATGGTGCCGATCAGGGTGCCGATGAGCGAGATCGCGACCGCCCGCTCGGCGCCGCTCAGCCGGATCGTCCACGCGGCGATGGGCGTGCCGAGCGCGAAGCAGAGCACGGGCAGGCTCGTGAGCAGACCCGCCGTGGTCGGCGTCAGGCCGAGCGCAGCCTCGATGTCCTCGATGACCGGCGCGATCGCCACGAGTGGGCCGCGCATGTTGAGCGCGACGAGCGAGATGCCGACGAGCAGCAGCCACGGGAAGGCCGTCGGCCGTGCGGCTGCGAACCGGCTCATGCGAGCGTGAGCACGCCGTCGAAGACGAGCTCGGCCGGGCCTGCGAGCGCGACGTGCTCGCCGTCGGCCGCTTCGAACATGCGCACCCCGAGCACCCCGCCGGGAACCTGCACGCGCCAGTCGTTCGGCGCGCCGGCGCCCGCCCAGTGACGTACCGCGAGGGCCGACGCGACCGCGCCCGTTCCGCACGAGAGCGTCTCCCCCGAGCCTCGCTCGTGCACCCGCATCCGGATGCGGCCGATTCCGTCCTCGACGAGCGGCTCCGCCGGCACCACGAACTCGATGTTCGCGCCCGCCTCGGGCACGGGGTCGAGGATCGGCGCGTAGCCGAGGTCGAGACCGTCGAGTTCGTCGTCGTCGGCGAGGGCGACGACGACGTGCGGGTTGCCGACGTCGATGCCGAGCCCGGGACGGGCGACCGGCAGCTGCTTCGCCCGCACGAGCGGCTCACCGCCCGCACGTCGCCAGGTGCCGAGGTCGACCTGGAAGCCCGTCGCGGTGCGCGTCACCGTGCGCACGCCGGCGCGGGTGCCGATCGCGATCTCACCTCCGGGATGCAGCTCGGCGAGCCCCTGGTCGAGGAGGTACCGCACGAACACGCGGATGCCGTTGCCGCACATCTCCGACACGGTGCCGTCGGCGTTCCAGTAGTCCATGAACCAGACGGCACGCGGGTCGGCGGCGAGCGCGGCTGCGCCGTCTGCGAGGTTCTGCGACCGCACCGCACGGATGAGCCCGTCGGCGCCGACGCCGAAACGCCGGTCGCACACGGCCGCGATCTGCGTGGCGTCGAGCTCGTTCTCACCCTCGGGATCGCTGAAGAGCACGAAGTCGTTGCCCGTGCCCTGGCCCTTGGTGAATCGCAGATCGAACGGCATGCGACTCAGTCTAGGGCGGCCTGCCGGACCAGTTCGGCGCCCAGGGCGACGCGGTCGTCGGCGTCGAGCTGCACCGCCTCGCGGTACCGCTTGAACCACCCGACCTGCCGTCTCGCGTACGTGCGCGTGAGCTGCTGGGTCTCGGCCACGGCGTCGGCGCGCGACATCCGACCCTGCAGCTCGGCGAGCGCCTGCGCGTAGCCGATGGCCTTGCGGGCGGTGACCCCGCGCTCGATCCCACGTGGCACGAGCTCTCGCACCTCGTCGACGAGTCCGGCCGCCCACATGCCCTCGACGCGGGCGTCGAGCCGCTGCACGAGCCGCTCGCGGTCGCTGCGCAGGTGCACGATGCGGTGCGGGCGCCACGGCACCGGGTCGTCGGGGATCCGCGCCGCAGCCGGCTCGCCAGTGACCTCGATCACCTCGAGCGCACGGACGACCCGTCGCCCGTTCAGCGGGTCGACCTTCGCGGCCGTCTCGGGGTCGATGTCGCGGAGCCGGGCATGCAGCGGGCCGGGACCATGCGCCTCGAGCTCGGCCTCGAGCCGGGCACGCACCTGCGCATCGGTGCCCGGGAAGCGGAAGTCGTGGATGACCGACGACACGTAGAGTCCCGAGCCGCCGACGAGGAGCGCGACGCCCCCGCGGGCGGTGATCTCGTCGATGCGAGCCCGTGCGTCGCGTTGGTAGGCGGCGACGGATGCCTCGTCGGTGACCTCGAGCACATCGAGCAGGTGGTGCGGCACCTCGCGGCGCTCGGCCACGCCGAGCTTCGCGGTGCCGATGTCCATGCCGCGATACAGCTGCATCGCGTCGGCGTTGACGACCTCGGCGGTTCGGCCGGCGCGCCCGATCGCCTCGGCGAGGTCGAGGGCGAACGCCGACTTGCCGGTGCCCGTCGCGCCGACGACGGCGATGAGCGTCACCTCAGCGCAGGCCGTCGGTCGGGTCGTAGATCGGGAAGGTGCCGACTCCGGGCGACACGAGCGGCTCGCTCGCGACGCGCAGGGTGGGCAGCCCGAGCGACACCCGGCCGGGCGTCGCCGAGCCGGGCGCAGCGGGCACGCCGCAGCTCTCGGCCTGGTCGCGATCCCACGCCTCGCCGGCGCGCGTGCGCCGGATGCGGAGCGGCGAACCGTCGATCGAGTCGGCGATCAGGTGGAAGGGCGCCGCCTGGGTGACCTCGACGGTGACCACGTCACCGGGCCGCGGCAGCTCGGAGCCCGCTGGCACCTCGAAGTGGACGAGCCGGCTGTCTTCGGCCCGGCCGCTCAGTCGGTGGGTCTCGGCGTCCTTCTTGCCCTCGCCCGTTGCCACGAGCAGGTTCACCGTCGTGCCGACGAGCTTCTGGTTCTCCTCCCACGAGATGCGCTCCTGCAGGGCGACGAGGCGCTCGTAGCGTTCCTGCACCACCTCCTTGGGCACCTGGTCCTCCATCGTCGCGGCCGGCGTTCCGGGGCGGATGGAGTACTGGAACGTGAACGCGGAGGCGAAGCGCGCCGCCTCGACGACCCGCATCGTCTCGAGGAAGTCGTCTTCGGTCTCGCCGGGGAAGCCCACGATGATGTCGGTCGAGATCGCGGCGTTGGGGATCTTCGCGCGCACCCGATCGAGGATGCCGAGGAACTTCTCGGAGCGGTACGAGCGTCGCATCGCCTTGAGGATGCGATCGGAGCCCGACTGCAGCGGCATGTGCAGCTGCGGCATGACATTCGGCGTCTCGGCCATGGCGTCGATCACGTCGTCGGTGAACGCAGCAGGGTGCGGGCTCGTGAAACGGATGCGCTCGAGCCCCTCGATCTGCCCGGCGGCCCGCAGAAGCTTGCCGAAGGCCTGACGGTCGCCGAACTCGACGCCGTACGAGTTCACGTTCTGCCCCAGGAGGGTCACCTCGACCGCACCGTCGTCGACGAGCGCCTGGATCTCGGCGAGGATCTCACCCGGACGCCGGTCCTTCTCCTTGCCGCGCAACGCGGGGACGATGCAGAAGGTGCACGTGTTGTTGCAGCCCACCGAGATCGACACCCAGCCGCTGTAGGTCGAGTCGCGCTTCGTCGGCAGGGTCGACGGGAAGACCTCGAGCGCGTCGAGGATCTCGAGCTGGGCCTCGTCGTTGTGGCGCGCGCGCTCGAGGAGGCTCGGCAGGGAGCCCATGTTGTGCGTGCCGAAGACGACGTCGACCCAGGGCGCCTTCTCGAGGATGACGTTCTTGTCCTTCTGGGCGAGGCAGCCCCCGACGGCGATCTGCATGCCCGAGTGACGGCGCTTCACGCCCGCGAGGTGCCCGAGGTTGCCGTAGAGCTTGTTGTCGGCGTTCTCGCGCACGGCGCACGTGTTGATGACGACGACGTCGGGCTCGGCGCCGTTCGCGGGTATGTAGCCCGCCGCCTCGAGCGAGCCGGAGAGTCGCTCGGAGTCGTGGACGTTCATCTGGCACCCGAAGGTGCGGACCTCGTAGGTGCGCGGCGCAGGCTCCGTCGCCTCGGCGCGGGCGACCTCGTGAATGGTGCTCATGATCGCACCAGTCTACGAGTCGTGCGCTGAGAGCGCGGTCGTCACCGCCTCGCGTACGACCTCGCCGGCGTAGCCGCGGCGCTGCAGGAACGCGGAGAGCCGACGTTCGGCCGTCGCCCGATCGAGGCCCGAGAGCTGGCGAGCACGTCGCACCGCGACGGCGGTCGCGTTCTCGCGCTCGGCCTCGGGGTCGAGGTCGTCGACGGCGGCTCTCGCGACGGCCGGCTCGATGCCGCGACGACTGAGCTCGTGCAGGATCGCGCCCGACCCGCGCCCGCGACGGACTCCGTGGCTGTGCACGAGTTGCTCGGCGAGTCGGGCGTCGTCGAGGTAGCCGTACCGCCCGTAGCGCTCGAGCCACTCCTCGACCTCGATCTCGTCGAGTCCGTGCTCGACGAGCACCGACCGCACCTCGGCGACGGAGAGCGCCGAGCGGCGCAGCCGAGAGACCACGAGACGGTCGATGCGTTCATCGCGCTCGATGCCGGTCTCTTCGGGTGCCGGATCGTCGGCACCCGTGTCTGCGCCTGCCGCGGTCTTCGCACCCCTCGCACCATTCGTCACCGGTCGCGGTCGCGAATGCCCCCGCCCTCGGCCGCGCGAGCCGTCGGGGCCGGGAGCCGGTGCGGCGGGTGCCGACGAGGAAGGCCCCGACGAGACTTCGTCTCGAGACGCGACCCACGGAAGATAAGTGACCGGGGCAAGGCCTTCGGCCGATGCATCGCTCATACCGCTCCCCTCCCCGGTCACCTGATCTCGTGCTCTGCCCGTCGAACCGCTCAGGCGCCCTTGCGCTTCGCGTCGAGCGACTCGACGTTGGCGGGCGCCGCAGCGGCGGCCGCCTGCCCGATGCCGAGCTTCACGAGGATCTTCTGCTCGATGTCTGCGGCGATGTCGGGGTTCTGCAGCAGGAAGTTGCGGGCGTTCTCTTTGCCCTGCCCGAGCTGGTCGCCGTCGTAGGTGTACCAGGCGCCGGACTTCTTGACGATGCCCTGGTCGACGCCGTAGTCGATGAGGCTGCCCTCGCGCGAGATGCCGACCCCGTAGAGGATGTCGAACTCGGCCTGCTTGAACGGCGGCGCCATCTTGTTCTTGACGACCTTCACGCGCGTGCGGTTGCCGACCGCGTCGGAGCCGTCTTTCAGGGTCTCGATGCGACGGATGTCCATGCGGACCGAGGCGTAGAACTTCAGCGCCTTGCCGCCCGCGGTCGTCTCGGGGCTGCCGAAGAACACGCCGATCTTCTCGCGAAGCTGGTTGATGAAGATCATCGTGGTGTTCGTCTGGTTGAGGCCACCGGTCAGCTTGCGGAGCGCCTGCGACATGAGTCGCGCCTGGAGGCCGACGTGCGAGTCGCCCATCTCGCCCTCGATCTCGGCGCGGGGCACGAGCGCGGCGACCGAGTCGATGACGATGAGGTCGATCGAACCCGAACGCACGAGCATGTCGGCGATCTCGAGCGCCTGCTCGCCCGTGTCGGGCTGCGACACGAGCAGCGCATCGATGTCGACGCCCAGCTTCTTCGCGTACTCGGGGTCGAGTGCGTGCTCGGCGTCGACGAAGGCCGCGATGCCGCCGGCGCGCTGGGCGTTCGCGATCGCGTGGAGCGTGAGCGTGGTCTTTCCCGACGACTCGGGGCCGTAGATCTCGACGATGCGACCGCGCGGGAGCCCGCCGACGCCGAGGGCGACGTCGAGTGCGATCGAACCGGTCGGGATGACCTCGACGGGTGCGCGCTCTTCGGATCCGAGGCGCATGACCGACCCCTTGCCGAACTGGCGGTCGATCTGCGCGAGGGCTGCTTCGAGTGACTTCTCGCGGTCTGCTGGTGATGCCATGGTGGTGGGCTCCTTCGATGCTCGTGTTCGGCTGCCTCTAGGCTGTCGTTCTTCGCTGCGGGCCCCGGCTGACCGGTGCCTTCCGCGGCGTCTCCCGACAAGGCGGTTGCGGTGTTTCCCGACGCATCGACCGTATGACCGGCCACCGACATCCCACCCGACGACGGGTCGAACTGTGGAGAGATGCGTCGTTCTTCCTGCTGTTGAGGACACTAGCGCAGAACCGAACGGATGTTCGAACACGGACGCGGCGTGTCGATCGCCCCTTCGTACGCGTCCACGCGAACTCGTACGGGCGACCTGTCACCGACCGGCGTCGGCCGCGGCCTGCCCCGGCACCGGCCTGCCCGCTCCGTGGCGACGCGACTCCGGGACATCCGTCGCATCGCAGATGGCGAGCCAGACGTCGCGGGGCCGCACGCCCGAGGCGAGCGCCTCGCGCGCTGTGCGACCGCCCAGCGCGGCGAGCACCAGGTCGTCGACGACGACGCTCCCGTAGCCCGCGCCGAACTCGGCGTCGACGGCGAGCCGGAACTCGCTGAGCTTCATGAAGACCTCCGGAAACGGCTCCGGCCGGTCAGAAGACCGGCCGGAGTACGGGTGGGAATCGATCGAGTCAGCGCACCATCATGTCGGCGTCGAACTCGGCCACGAGCTCGTCGGGCAGACTGTCGGGCACGACCGAGAGGCCCTCGAGTACCGCGATGCGGTCGCCGACCTCGTGCATGATCACCGAGATGGGCGTGTCGAGCGCCTCGGCGACCGAGGCGAGGATCTCGGAGGAGGCCTCTTTCTGACCCCGCTCGACCTCGCTCAGGTAGCCCAGTGCCACGCTCGCCTTGGACGCGACCTGCCGGAGCGTGCGCCCCTTCTGCAGGCGGAAGTCCCTCAACACATCGCCGATCTCCTGTCGAACCAGAACCATCGGGGAACCTCCTTCTACACTGCCTCGACTCCGCCGGAGCCGGAAACGGGAGCGTCAGTCTACCTGATGCTCATGTCTTCGAATCTAGCGTCGCACACTGGGGCTTTCGTGTGAACCTGCCACATGTAACAGGGTGTTCACGAAGACTATTCCGCGCTCGGCACCGGCGATCCGAAGCGTGCCGCGCGCCGCCGAGAGCACGACCCTGATGCTGCGATCGGATCCGCCGCCGCGGGCGACGTGCCCCTCAGTCGGATTCGCGATCGGCGATGACGGCGAGGACCGCTTCGATGGCCGCGTGCACGGTCTGCCGCCGGATCTCGCCTCGGTCTCCGGCCAGGTTCAGCCCGATCGTCTCGGCCCGGTCGCCGACCGCGATGCCGAGGTAGACCGTACCGACCGCTCGACCGTCTTGCTCGTCGGGACCGGCGACACCCGTCGTCGCGACCCCCAGGTCGGCCGGGCGCCCATCGATCGCGAGCGCGACGCGCGCGCCGGCAGCCATCTGACGCGCCACCTCGGGATGCACGGCGCCCTCGCGGCGCAGCAGATCCGCATCGACGCCGAGCAGCGACCGCTTGATCGCGGTGTCGTAGGCGACGACGCCGCCGGAGACGACGAGGGAGGCACCCGGGACGCTCGTCAGTTCCGCCGCGACGAGGCCACCCGTGAGCGACTCGGCGACCGCGATGCGAAGGCCTCGTCGCGTGAGCTCGGCGATCAGGCGGGCAGCCGGCCCGTCGACCGCTCGGCTCGGCTCGGTCAAGCGGCACGCCCCCGCGCGAGTCGCACGGCGTCACGCACGTACAGCAGACCCGACCACACGGTGAGCACGAGCGCCACGGCGAGCAGCACCGCGTTGACCCACGCCATCCACTCGCCGAGCAGCATCGGCAGCGGAGCGAGCGCGAACGAGATCGCGACGGCCTGCACGACCGTCTTGAGCTTGCCGCCCGACGAGGCCGGCACGACGTTGCCGCGCCCGAGCTCGACGAACCGCCAGACGGTGATGCCCACCTCGCGCAGCACGATGAGGCCCGTGACCCACCACGGCACCTCGCCGAGGATCGACAGGCACACGAGGGCGCCGCTCGTGAGCAGCTTGTCGGCGATCGGGTCGAGGATCTTGCCGAGATCGGTGACGAGCCCCCGGCTCCGGGCGATGTGACCGTCGATGCCGTCGGTCGCGATCGCGATGACGAAGATCGCCGTCGCCCACCAGCGCATCGCGCCGCCCTGGCCGTCGTCGGCCAGAAGGAGCCAGAAGAACACGGGCGCGAGCAGGATCCGCACGACCGTGATCGCGTTCGGCAGGTTCCAGTTCGCCGATCGGGCGCGCCCTTCGGCGGAGGAGGTCATAGGGCCAAGGATACCGTTCGCTCAGTCGCGGCCGGTGAGCCCCCACGCGTCCTCGTCGCCGCCGTCGGCCTCGACCTCTTCGAGCCCCTCGGGGATGCGGCCGACCGGGTCGTCGTAGCGGTCGTCGACCCCGTCGTCCGTCGATGCCGTCGCCGGAGCGGCGACCGCAGGCACGGCGGCGCCGCCCCCGCCGGAGACGCCCTGCGGCCGGGCAGCCGGTGCACTCGGTTCGCCGCGCAGCTTCGCGAGCACACCCGGCAGCTGCTCGGCGGTCACGAGCACGTCACGCGCCTTCGATCCCTCCGACGGGCCGACGATCTCGCGCGACTCGAGGAGGTCCATGAGCCGCCCGGCCTTCGCGAATCCGACGCGCAGTTTGCGCTGCAGCATAGAGGTCGAGCCGAACTGGGTCGACACGACGAGCTCGGCGGCCGCGAGCAGCAGCTCGAGGTCGTCGCCGATGTCCGAGTCGATCTCCTTGCGTTCGACCGCCGCCGCCACGTCTTGCCGGTACTCGGGACGGGCCTGGCGCGTGACGTGCGTGACGACCTTCTCGATCTCGGCCTCGGTGACCCATGCACCCTGCACGCGCAGCGGCTTCGACGCCCCCATCGGCAGGAACAGGGCGTCGCCCTGTCCGATGAGCTTGTCGGCCCCCGGCTGGTCGAGGATGACGCGCGAGTCGGTGACGCTCGTCACCGCGAAGGCGAGGCGGGACGGCACGTTCGCCTTGATGAGACCCGTGACGACGTCGACCGACGGTCGCTGGGTCGCGAGCACGAGGTGGATACCCGACGCGCGCGCGAGCTGCGTGATGCGCACGATCGAGTCCTCGACGTCACGGGGGGCGACCATCATGAGGTCGGCGAGCTCGTCGACGACGACGAGGAGGTACGGATACGGCTTGAGCTTGCGCTCGGAGCCGGCCGGAAGGATGATCTCGTCGTTCACGACGGCCTTGTTGAAGTCGTCGATGTGGCGGAACCCGAACGACGCGAGGTCGTCGTACCGCATGTCCATCTCCTTCACGACCCACTGCAGCGCCTCGGCCGCCTTCTTCGGGTTCGTGATGATGGGCGTGATCAGGTGCGGAACCCCGGCGTAGGGCGCGAGCTCGACCCGCTTCGGGTCGATGAGCACCATGCGCACGTCGGTCGGCTTCGCCCGCATGAGCAGGCTCGTGATCATCGAGTTCACGAAGCTCGACTTGCCCGACCCGGTCGAGCCGGCGACGAGCAGGTGGGGCATCTTCGCGAGGTTGGCGACGACGTACCCGCCGCCCACGTCTTTTCCGACACCGATCGTCATCGGGTGCTTCGCACCGACCGCCGCGTGCGAACGGAGCACGTCGCCGAGCGTCACCGTCTCGCGGTCGGCGTTCGGGATCTCGACGCCGATGGCGCTCTTACCGGGGATCGGCGACAGGATCCGCACCTCGTTCGAGGCGACCGCATAGGCGAGGTTCTTCGACAGCGCGGTGACGCGCTCGACCTTCACACCGGGGCCCAGCTCGATCTCGTACTGAGTGACCGTCGGGCCGCGTGAGAAGCCGGTGACCTTCGCGTCGACCGAGAACTGCTCGAGCACGCCCGTGATCTGGCGCACGACGTCATCGTTCGCCTGCGAACGCGACTTCGCCGGCGGGCCGGCCGCGAGCGTCGCCGCGGACGGCAGGAAGTACGGTCGATCGGGCTGGTCGCCGGCGTCGGCTTCGGCCGGGGCGAGGGATGCCTCGGCGCTCGCGCCGCCCTCGTCGACCGCGAAGTCGGCGGCTGCGTCGTAGAGCGGGATCGCCTGGGTCGCCCCCGCATCGTCGCCGCGGAGCCCGATGCCCGCGGCCTGCCCGTCGCCGCCGAAGCTCGCGACGGCCGACTCGGCGCGCTCGAGGTCGCCGAGCACCTCGGAGCCGTAAGCGTCGTCGCCCGCACCCTCGATGGGGCTGTCGAAGCTGCCGGCTGCCGAACCGGCGCCGAACACCTCGGTGATGCCGTCGATGCCCGACGGCTCGAACTCGGGGTCTTCTTCTCGGCCACCCGCATTGCGGCGCCACCACGGCACGAGCCCGGGCGAGGCATCGTCGTCGGCGTCGCCGTCGATGCCGTCGAGCTCCGTCGCGACGCTCTTCTCCTTGCGACGGCGCGACGGCTTCGCCGCGGCATCCGGTTCGATCTCGGCCTCGTCGGGGGCACCGAACAGCCAGGCGTAGAGCTCGCGGAAGCGCGCCGGAATGCGGTTCGGCGGCGTCTTCGTCACGATGAGCACCGACAACGCGATGAGCAGGATCACGACGACCGTCGCACCGACGTCGGTGATGAGAAGGATGAGCGGCGTCGCGAGCATCCAGCCGAGGATGCCGCCGGCGCGTGCGAGCACGGCCATGCCGTCGCTCGGCTCGGGCTGGCCGCCGAAGATGTGGCAGAGCGCCGAGACGCTCACGAGCAGCAGTCCGAGCCCGATGCCGATGCGCGTGTTGTCGTGCACCGAGCTCGGGTGACGGAAGAGCCAGATCGCGAACAGCAGCATGATGATCGGCAGGGCGAAGGCGACCCGGCCGAAGAGCATGCCGAAGGTCCAGGAGTCGAGCGTCTGCGCGACCGGTTCGTTGATGAAGAACCACTCGACGACGGCGCCCGCGATCGCGAGCAGGACGAGGAAGAAGGGCAGGCCGTCGCGACGCTCCTCCTTCTGCAGCGTCTCGGGGCCGAGCGCACGCGCGGCGCCGCCCGTGAGATGCGCAAGCCCCATCCACCCCTTGACGAAGATGTTCGGACCGGCCGGCGTGGGCGCCGGCTTCTTCGCCGTCGCGCGCGTCGAAGCGGCCGGCAGCTTCTTCGTGGGTGCGGTCTTCGACGATGACGCGCGCGAGCTGCCGCCGCGGGACGAGGTGCCCGAGGCGCGCCCGTTCGACTTGGTGCCCGTTGCCATGGGATCAACGTTACGACTGCGGGCCGACACGGCCCGGTAGGCCGCCGGGGGTGTTCGCGATCGGTCGCGGCCGTCCGACGTCAGAACCGGATCGCATCGATCACGCGAACACGGACCGCGGCGAGCGCCGGCACGAGGCCCGCGAGCGCACCGACGACGACGGCCGCGGCGATGCCGATCACCGCCGCCTCGACCGGGAAGCCCGGCATGTCCTCGATCTGCGCGCCGCCGAGGGCCATGCCCATCAGCGGGCTGCGCACGAGCGCGATCGCGATGCCGACCCCGACGACCCCGGCGACGAAGGTGCCGACGACCGACTCCATGAGCACCGAGAAGAAGACCCGACCGGCGGACGCGCCGAACGACCGTCGGATGCCGATCTCGCGGATGCGCGTGCGGACCGTGACGAGCGAGACCGTGACGAGGCCGAGCGCCCCGAGCAGCAGGATGACGACGGCGACGCCGGCGACCGTGAGCTTCAGCGGCAGGTACGGGTCGCCCTCCATCGCGGCGTAGTCGCTGCGCCACCCGTCGACGCTCGCGCCGTCGGCGAGGCCCTCGCGGAACGCCTCCCGCATCGACTCCGTGAGCTCGTCGGAGACCCCGTCGGGCACCCACATCTCGTACGAGGGCATGAACTCCCCCATCATCGGATCGGGCGTCTCGGGTTGCAGGGCGAGGTACGCGTCGGTCAGCACGAACATCGACGGCTGCGTGTCCCACTCGCTCTGCGCCGGCGTCACGCCGATGACGACCGCGTCGACACGGTCGGAACCGACGACCTCGACGACGGGATGCGACGCGAGCGGCGGCCGCCCCAGCTTCGCCCAGAACGCCTCGTTCACGACGAGTGCCGGCGCGAGCCGGTCGGCGTCGCGGTCGGTGAACCACCGTCCCTCCGACACCGGAACGCGGTGGATGACGCCGTAGTCGGGATCGACGACCTGCGCCTGGATGGTGACCGCGCCGTCGGCGAACGGCACGCTGAGTCCGCCCCAGCCCACCCGACTGGCGAAGTCGATGCCGTGGCGATCGAGCGCGTCCTGCCAGGCGACGCCGGCCTCCCCGGCATCGAGCGTGCCCGTGGTGCTGTAGGCGTTGAGGCTCACGGTCGCGGGGCGACCGCCGCTGCGCTCCTGCAGCTCGCGGCCCGCCTGTTCGGCGATGGCGCCGGCTCCGACGACGGTCGCGAGTGCGCAGACGGCCGCGGCGACGCCGATGAGCGAGAGCAGCACGCGTCCCTTGTGGACGCGCAGCTCCTCGAACGCCTCGACCACGGTCGCGACGACCGAGGTCGCGAACCGGACGACGGCGCGCCTCACGCCGCGACCCCGTCGGCGTTCGCGGACCCGCTCGTCGGGCCGCTCGTCACCGCAGTCGCGGCAGCGTCGGGGTCTCTCGTCTCGAGGCGGCCGGCCGTGAGCTGGAAGTGCCGCGTCGACCGCGCCGCGATCGACGGGTCGTGGGTGATCGTCACGAGCGCAGCGCCGGTCTCGTCGGCGACCGACTCGATGAGCGCCATGACCTCGGCGCCCGTCTCGAGATCGAGCGCCCCGGTCGGCTCGTCGGCGAGGATGAGGCGGGGCCGGCGCACGAGCGCCCGTGCGATGGCGACCCGCTGCTGCTCACCGCCCGAGAGGCGCTCGGGTTTCGCGTCGACGCGCGCTCCGAGCCCTACCCGGTCGAGCATCTCGCGTGCGATCCGTTCACGCTGCCAGAACGAGCGACCGCCCGAATAGAGCAGCGGTGTCTGCACGTTCTCGAGCGCCGTGCGCCCCGGCAGCAGGTTGAACTGCTGGAACACGAAGCCGATGCCGTCGCCGCGGAGCCGGTCCCGCGTACCGCTGCGGGTGCGTCGGACGTCGACGCCGAGGCAGTGCAGCTCGCCCGAAGTCGGCAGGTCGAGAAGCCCCAGCAGATTCAACAGGGTCGACTTGCCCGAGCCGCTGCGCCCGACGATCGAGACCCGGTCACCCTCCGCGATCTCCAGGTCGACGTCGGTCAGGATCTCGAGCGGCGTCCCGTCGGGCAGTTCGACCGTGCGGCCGACGCCGTGCGCCATGACGAGGCTCACTTGACCGGCATTCCGCACATCATGGCGCCGTCGGACGTCGCCACGCACGTCTCGCCCTCACCGGCCTCGGCCCCCGGAACGAACTGCAGCACCACGTCGCCCTCGGCGACCCCCTCGATCACCTCGACCTTCGAACCGTCGGAGAGGCCGAGCTTCACGGGCTGCTCCACCGGTTCGCCGTCGTCGCCGACGCGCCACACGACGCCCGTCTCGGCACCGCCCTCGACCGCGGTCGTCGGCACGGTGAGCACGTCCTCGGCGCTGCCCGCCGAGATCTTCACCTGCGCGGAGAGCCCTGGGAAGACCTGCACGTCGCCGGGCACGGCGCAGCGCACCGTCGTCGCCCCGGTCTCGGCTGGCGCTCCGCCATCGGTGCTCGGCTGCCCGCTCCCGGCCAGCGGAGTGGCGATCTTGAGGCCCGTGCACGTGAACGGAGCCGGGCCGCCGGCGATCGTCACCACGGCCTCGGTCGGCGCACTCGTCAGCCGGTACTGCTGCTCGGGGCTCAGCGTCGCCGTGACGCTGAAGCTCGGCGGCGCGACCTGGCCGGCGACCTCGCCGGTCGAGACCGGCTGTCCGGGGATCACGTCGAGCGACGAGAGCACTCCGGCGATCGGCGCCAGCACCTTCTCGTAGTGGAACGTCGGCTGCGGCGGGGCCGCCGGCTGCGGCTCCCCGCCGGCCGGCGGCGCCGCAGGTTCGGCGAGCGCAGCCGGGTCGATCTCGTCCTCGACCTTGATGTCGAACAGCTTCTGGCCGGCGTCGACTCGCTGCCCGACCTTCACGAACACCTCGTCGACCGGCCCCGTGGCCGCGGCCTTCACCGGCACCGAGGCATCCGCATCGACCGTGCCCGTGAGCAGCACGTCGTTGGCGATGACGCCCCGCTCGACGGGGATCTGCGGCTCGGACACCGAGCCCGTCGGCACGAGCGCCTCGGCCTCGGGCTCGGACCGGTCGGGGAAGAACGCCAGCTTCGTGAGCGCCACCGCGATGACCGCGATGACCACGATGCGAACGGTCGGGAAGATCCACTTGCGCCAGACGCCCACGGCACTCCTTCGTCGGGTCGCCCGGGCGTAGGGCCGCGGGCATCTCCCCCACCCTATGGAGTCGGCACGCCCCGGGGAATCCTCCTCAGGGAGGAATCGGGGTGAACCCCGAGCGCCGCGCACGCATCGGCGCGGCGGCGGCGGCCGCTACGCCTCGATGACGAGCGGCACGAGCATCGGGCGGCGGCGGAGGCGCCGGTTCACCCACGTGCCGAGCGTGCGGCGCACGAGCTGCTGCAGGGCGTGCGAGTCGCGCACCCCGTTCTGCGCGGCGTCGGCGAGCGCGGCGACGATCTTGGGCTTCACATCCTCGAACACGGCGTCGTCCTCGGCGAAGCCTCGGGCGTGGATCTCGGGGCCCGAGATGACGCGCCCGGTCGTGGCATCCACGACGACGATGACCGAGATGAAGCCCTCTTCGCCGAGGATGCGGCGGTCCTTGAGGTCGGCGTCGGTGATCTCGCCGACCGTCGACCCGTCGACGTAGACGAAGCCGAGGTCGAGCTGGCCGACCTCGCGCACGACGCCGTCGGTCATGTCGTAGACCGTGCCGTTCTCGCCGATGAAGGTGTTCTCGGGCGGGACGCCGGTGTCGCGGGCGAGCTTCGCGTTCGCCTGGAGGTGACGGTACTCGCCGTGGATCGGCAGCACGTTCGCGGGCTTCAGGATGTTGTAGCAGTAGAGCAACTCGCCCGCGGCCGCGTGGCCCGAGACGTGCACCTTCGCGTTCGCCTTGTGCACGACGTTCGCACCGAGCTTCGTCAGCCCGTCGATGACGCGGTAGACCGCATTCTCGTTGCCCGGGATGAGGCTCGACGCGAGGATGACCGTGTCGCCCTCGCCGATCTCGATCTGGTGGTCGCGGTTCGCCATGCGGCTGAGCACGGCCATGGGCTCGCCCTGCGACCCCGTCGACATGTACACGATCTTCTCGTCGGGGATGTCGCCGGCCTTCTTGTAGTCGACGAGCACCCCCTCGGGCACGTTCAGGTAGCCGAGGTCGGCGGCGATGGTCATGTTGCGCACCATGCTGCGGCCGAGGAGGGCCACGCGACGCCCGTTCGCGTGCGCCGCGTCGAGCACCTGCTGCACGCGGTGCACGTGGCTCGAGAAGCTCGCGACCACGACCTTCTTCGGGGCCCGCGAGATCACCTGGTCGAGCACGGGACCGATCTCGCGCTCGAGCGGCGTGAACCCCGGGACATCCGCGTTCGTCGAATCGACCATGAACAGGTCGACGCCCTCTTCGCCGAGGCGCGCGAACTCGCGCAGGTCGGTGAGGCGGCCATCGAGCGGCAGCTGGTCCATCTTGAAGTCGCCGGTCGCGAGCACCGTGCCCGCGTCGGTGATGATCGCCACGGCGAGCGCGTCGGGGATCGAGTGGTTCACCGCGATGAACTCGAGGTCGAACGGGCCGATCTCCTCGGCCTGCCCCTCCTTCACGGTCATCGTGTACGGCGCGATGCGGTGCTCCTTGAGCTTCGCCTCGACGAGCGCGAGCGTCAGCTGCGAGCCGATCAGGGGGATGTCGCCGCGGAGCTTCAGGAGGTACGGCACGGCGCCGATGTGGTCCTCGTGGCCGTGCGTGAGCACGACGCCGACGATGTCGTCGAGTCGGTCGCGGAGGAAGCCGAAGTCGGGCAGGATCAGGTCGACGCCCGGCTGGTGCTCTTCGGGGAAGAGCACGCCGCAGTCGACGATGAGGATCTTGCCGTCGATCTCGTAGCTCGTCATGTTGCGGCCGACCTCCCCGAGGCCGCCGATCGGGATGATGCGGAGCGTCCCTGCTGCGAGCGGAGCGGGATCGATGACGGTGTCGGGCACAGTGCCCTCCTTACGTTCGCGGTGTTCAGTTCGGTGCGACGCGCTCGGGCGCCGCGGATGTCTCGTGGTGGGCGCGCCCGCTCAGCGGGTGGTGCCCGCGACCTTCGGCAGGGCGCCGCCGGCGGCGGCGTTGCGGTCGGGCCGGAAGTTGTGGAAGTCGACGCCCTCGACGCCGCGCACGAGGTCGATCTCGTCCTCGATGAGCGCGGCCTCCCACTCCTCGGGGCCGACGAGCGGCAGGCGCACGCGGGGACTCGAGATGCGGCCGAGGCCGTGCAGGATGTACTTCGCCGCGACGGTGCCGGGCACGTGGGTCATCGTGGCGCGCACGAGCGGCTCGAGCTGCTTGTGCGCGTCGGTGGCCGCCTTGAGGTCGCCGCGGTTCACGGCGTCGACGATCGTGCGGTACGGCGCCGGTGCGATGTTCGCGGTGACGCCGATGAGGCCCGTGGCCCCGATCGCGAGGTGCGGCAGCACGTTCGCGTCGTCGCCCGAGAAGTACATGAGGTCGGTCTGGTTGAGCACCCGGCTGACCTCGGAGAAGTCGCCCTTGGCGTCCTTCACGGCCAGGATGTTCGGATGCTTCGCGAGCCGCAGGATCGTCTCGTACTTGATCGGCACACCCGTGCGGCCCGGGATGTCGTAGAGGATCACCGGCAGGTCGGTCGCGTCGGCGACCATACGGAAGTGGGTCAGGATGCCGGCCTGGGTCGGCTTGTTGTAGTACGGCGTGACGATCATGATGCCGTCGGCGCCGGCCTTCTCGCTGTGCTGGTACAGCTCGATCGCGTGCGCGGTCTCGTTCGAGCCGCCGCCCGTGATGATCTTGGCCCGGCCGGCCGCGACGTCCTTGCCGACCTCGACGAGCCGCAGCTTCTCGGGGTCGGTGAGCGTCGACGTCTCGCCGGTGGTGCCCGTGACGACGATGCCGTCGGCTCCCGCCGAGATGACGTCGTCGATGTGCTTCTCGACCCCGGGCCAATCGACCTCGCCGTCCGCCGTCATCGGCGTGACGAGCGCGACGAGCACTTGTCCGAAGGGGTTCTCTGCAGTCACGCCCACCAGCGTATCGGTTCGGCGGGATGCCGCGGCGCCGCGTGTCTCGCGCGGTCATGTCGGTGGGAGCCGGCGTCTGGCCGAGTCATCCGACGCGCCGGCCGCGCGATGAGCGACCGGGCTTCGAGACTCGGTGCCGCCCGTGCGCGACGCTCGCGAGGATCGCCGCCTCGACACGCGGCCAGTCATGGACGATCTGCGCGTAGTCGAATCGAAGCGTGACGTACCCGCGCTCGGCCGCGGCCGAATCTCGCACCAGGTCCTTGTGCCGCTTCGAGGCCGCCGCCGCCGCTACGTCACGACTGCCCTGCTCCAGCAGATCGACGAAGCCGTCGACGTGGTTGCCCTTGCCATCGGCCTCGAGGATGAGGCGATCACCGAGTACGAAGTCGACCCGACCAACCCCGTCGATCATGACCTGCGAGCGTAGTTCGATGCGATGAGCTCGCAGGCGCAGGCGCAACAACGACTCGAGCCCGCTGTCGGCGTCCCATCTGGCGAAGTCGACCAGCGGGCGGTGCCTCGCCGGTACTTTCGCGCGCAGTCGTCGCACTCCAGCCCGGTCGATCAGCCGCTTGCGCATCGCCGATTCCAGCGCCGCGAAGAAGGTCTCGACGCCACAGCACGCGAGCGAGTGGGCGAGCGCGTCGACGATCGTGCACTCACCCAGACCAGACCCACCGCCGACCCAGTGCAGCACGCATGTGCAACCGTCATGCGGATGACGACGCCCATGCGCCGGCATCGAGACGTGCACGCGCTCGTCGTGATCGAGCAACCACACACCGGCGCGCCGCAAGCGGGAGACACAGCCGAGCATCCCGACATGCCGCGCGGCGGTCACGACCTCGGCCGCGGCGGTCGGCGTGGCGTACACGCCCGGTCTGACTCGGCGGATGTCGCCGACACGCCATGCCCGAGCGATGGACTTCGCATCGACGCCAGCTGACAGCAGGTCGGAGGTGCGCGCGACGCCACCGAGCCGGTCGCACCAACGTTCGACTTCATGCCCACTGACGCCCACGCGTCGATCATCGCCTCACGCAGAACCTACCCGCCCGTGGACGGCGACGGCAGGTGAATATCCCAGCACAGTGCGCCCTTGTGGAGGAGGACTCGACCACGCGCGCGTTGGACGGCATGTCGGAAATTACGGCGATGGGTCCGGCTGGGGCCGGAATTGGGGTGTTTCCTCCGACATCCCAACGCTGCAGGTCAAGGTGCAGCGATCGTGATGTCGGAGGAACATCCAGCAAACGGCCCCACAGGGCTTCTTCGCAGCGATCTTCCGACATTCCGGCCGTGTAGCACGCCGGCAGTTACTCGGCGCCCCGCCGAGACAGACGGATGGGCCGGGCCGGCCCGGGGTCAGCGGCAGTAGGTGAGGAAGCGGTACCGGATGCCGCTGCGGGAGGTGTGCTCGCCCGACTCGGGGTCGATCGTCTCGAGACGGAAGGCGTCGGGCACGGCCGGCGCCCGCACGTCGCCGGGCTCGGGGATGAAGCCGCCGGGGTGCACGAGCTCGGTGACCTCGACCACGTCGACGAGGCCCGGCCGGTCGAGCGCCTCGGCGAAGAGCTGGCCGCCGCCGATCACCCAGACCCGCTCGGCGTCGGAAACGAGCGCGAGCGCGTCGTCGAGCGTCCCGGCGCGCTCGGCGCCGTCGAAGACCCCGTCGACCTGACGGGAGACGACGATGTTGCGCCGGCCCGGCAGGGGGCGGTACCTCGGGTCGAGCGAGTCCCACGTCTTGCGCCCCATGACCACCGGCGCGCCGAGGGTCACGGCCTTGAAGTGCGCGAGGTCTTCGGGCACGTGCCATGGCATGCCGCCATCACGCCCGATGACGCCCCCGTCGGCCTGCGCCCAGACGAGTCCGATGTGCGTCTCGGCCGAGCCCGCGCGGTCGGGCCACTCGGCCGGCTCGGGCGTGGGTGACGTCGAGGCCGGAGCCGACGGCGAAACCGACACCGACGTCGAAGGCGCCGAGAACGACGCCGGCGCCGACGCCGAAGGCGCCGAGGCATCCTCGTTCATACGGCGACGGCGGCGCGGATCGCGGGGTGGTGCTCGTACCCCTCGACCACGAAGTCGTCGTACTCGTAGTCGAAGATCGAGTCGGGGACCCGGGCGAGCCGCAGGGTCGGGTACGGGTACGGGTCGCGCGTCAGCTGGAGCTCGACCTGCTCGACGTGGTTGTCGTAGATGTGGCAGTCGCCGCCCGTCCAGACGAAGTCGCCGACCTCGAGCCCGGTCTGCGCGGCGACCATGTGCGTGAGGAGCGCGTACGAGGCGATGTTGAACGGCACCCCGAGGAAGAGGTCGGCGCTGCGCTGGTAGAGCTGGCACGACAGCCTGCCGTCGGCCACGTAGAACTGGAAGAGCGCATGGCACGGCGCCAGGGCCATCGAGGGGATGTCGGCGGGATTCCAGGCGGAGACGATGAGGCGACGCGAGTCGGGGTTCGACCGGATCTGCGCGACGACGTCGGCGATCTGGTCGATGACCTCGCCCGACGGCGTCGGCCACGACCGCCACTGCACGCCGTAGACGGGGCCGAGCTCGCCCTGCTCGTCGGCCCACTCGTCCCAGATGGTGACGCCGTGCTCCTGCAGCCAGGCGACGTTCGACGAGCCCTGCAGGAACCACAGCAGCTCGTACGCGATCGACTTGAAGTGCACGCGCTTCGTCGTGATGAGCGGGAACCCCTTCGAGAGATCGAACCGCAGCTGCCGACCGAACACGCTGCGCGTGCCGGTGCCGGTGCGGTCGGTCTTCGCCTCGCCGTGCTCGAGCACGTCGCGGAGGAGGTCTTCGTACGGGGTGGCGATCGTCTCGGACATCCCGTCAAGGCTAACCCCCGCCACCGACAGATCGGCGGATGCCGCGTCGCGACGATCCCGGATGCGCGCGGTGGGCGTCATTCGTCGTCACAGTGGCCTCTGCGCGGCGCGCCCGCCGTACCGTCTGACCATGGACCTCCTGCTCGCCCTCGCGATCGGCGTCGCGCTCGTCGCGGTGTCGACGGCCGTCGGACTCGTCTGGCGTGCGGCGCAGGGTCGGGCGGTCGCGGGCTCCGGCGATCGCGTACACCCGGCCGATGTCGGGTCGGAGCCCGGCGCCTTCGGCGAGCGCGCGACGCTCGTGCAGTTCTCGACCGAGTTCTGCAGCCGCTGCCCCGCGACGGCGCGCCTGCTCGGCGGCATCGCCGACGAGACGCCGGGGGTCAGGCACGTCGAGGTCGACCTGACACTCCGCGCCGACGTCGCCGATCGGTTCGCCGTGACCCAGACCCCGACGACGCTCGTCATCGACGCCGACGGCGCCGTGCGGGCGCGCATCGGCGGGGCGCCGCGCGCCGACGTGGTGCGCGCACAACTCGACCGAGTGCTCGGGAGGCAGCATGTCGACGTCCACTGATCAGCAAGCCGAGCACGGCGTGCGACGCGGCATCGACCCGCGCGGTCCACGCTTCGGAGCGGGCATCACGGCGGTGCTCCTGCTCGTGACGGTCGTGCTCGCCGTCGCCGGCGCCGAGACGGCGGCCTTCTGGCTGCTCGTCGCGATCGCCGCGCTCTTCGCGTGGGGCGCGTTCGCCGGCATCACCAGGCACCCCTACGGGCTGCTCTTCACGACGTTCGTGCGTCCCCGGCTCGCGCCGCCGACCGAGCTGGAGGACCCGCGTCCGCCGACCTTCGCACAGGGCGTCGGCTTCGCCGTGACGCTCGCGGGCGTCGTGCTCGCACTGCTCGGGATGCCCCTCGCCGTGCCGATCGCGGCTGCGATCGCGTTCTTCGCCGCGTTCCTCAACGCCGTGTTCGGCTTCTGCCTGGGCTGCTGGCTGTACCTGTGGCTCGTGCGGGCGCGGGTCATCCGGACGGCGTGAGCCCGAGGCATCCGCGCCGCTCGAAAACCGCCTGCCGACGGCGCCTGCTCCCCCGCTAGGCTGAGATCCCGGCTCGAAGTGGAGGATCCCGATGGCACTCACCAGTGAAGCGACCACCGTTTGGAAGGGCACCCTGTTCGAGGGTTCGGGCGAGGTCGGCCTCGACTCGTCGGGGCTCGCGAACTTCCCCGTGAACTGGAAGGCACGCGCCGAGGGCGTGGCCAACACGACCAATCCCGAAGAGCTGCTCGCAGCGGCGCACTCGTCGTGCTTCTCGATGGCGCTGTCGCTCGCGCTCGCGCAGGCCGGCAACCCCGCCGAGAGCATCCAGACGACCGCCGCCGTGACGTTCGAGCCCGGCAAGGGCGTGCTCGGCAGCCACCTGCTCGTGAGCGCTCGGGTGCCGGGCCTCAGCGAGGCCGAGTTCGAGGCCTTCGCGAACGACGCGAAGGCGGGCTGCCCGATCTCGCAGGCGCTCGCGGGCATCCCGATCACGATCGAAGCCGAACTCGCCTGATCGATGCGAGTCCTGATCGCCGGTGCCTCCGGCTACATCGGCACCTCGTTCAGGGCACGGCTCCACGCGGACGGCCACGAGGTGGTCAGGCTCGTGCGCCGTCGTGCGCACGAGTCAGACGAGGTCTCGTGGTCGCCGGCCGCGGGCATCATCGACTTCACCGTCATGGACCGCATCGACGCGGTCGTCAACCTCGCGGGCGCCTCGCTCGCCCGGCTGCCGTGGACGAAGCGGTATCGCGACGAGATCCTCGAGTCGCGCATCACCGCCACCCGCACCCTCGCCGATGCGATGCGCAAGGCGCGCACGCCGCCGGCGGTGTTCCTCAGCGCGTCGGCGGTCGGCTACTACGGCGACCGCCCCGGTGAGCTGCTGACCGAGTACTCGAGCGCGGGCGGCGGGTTCCTCTCCGAGGTCGTCGGCCGCTGGGAGGCCGCCGCATCGCTGGCTCCCGAGGAGACCCGCACCGTGCTCGTGCGCACGGGCCTCGTGGTCGGCTCGGGAGGCGGGGCGATTCAGCGCGTGGCGACGCTCACGAAGTTCGGCCTCTCGAGCCGGCTCGGCACGGGCGGCCAGCACTGGCCGTGGATCGCGCTCGACGACGAGGTCGGCGCGCTCGTGCACCTGCTCGACTCGAAGCTCTCGGGCCCCGTCAACTTCGTGGGCCCGACGCCGGCGACCGCCGACCGGGTGATGCGCGCGATGGCCGAGCGGATGCGACGGCCGCACGTCTTCGGCGTGCCCGAGAAGGTGCTCGAGCTCGCGCTCGGCAGCGCCGCCGACGAACTGCTGCTCGCCAGCCAGAAGGTCAGGCCGCAACGCCTCATCGACGACGGCTACCGGTTCGCGCACACGACCGTCGAGTCGGCGATCGACGCGATGGTCAGCGCTGCCGGCGATCGAGCTCGATAGCCGTGCGCACCGCCTGACGCGCGCGACGACGGTCGCCCGCGGCGTCGTAGGCGAGCCCGAGCCGCAGCCAGGCGCGCCACGAGTCCTCGTCGGCCTCCACGTCGGCCTTGAACCGGCCGAACTCGGCGTCGGCGGCATCCCGCTCTGCGCGCCCGCTCGGCCGCAGCGGCAGCCCGAGGTCGGTGCCCCCCTCCTCGTCGAGGCGGCGGATCAGCTCCTGCGAACGGATGCCGAACGCCAACTCGCGCCAGAGCGCCCACGCGGCGATGATCGGCAGCACGATGAGCGCGACGCCGATGACGATCGCGACGGGCTCGCCCGTGCCGACGAACTGCACGGCACGCCACCCGATGAGCACGAGATAGAGGGCGAGGAGCGCGGCCATGATCAGTGCGCCGGTCTTCGCGGTGAGCCCCCGCCGACTACGGGCGGTGCTCATCGGGTCGCGTCCGCCGGCCCGGCGCCCGGCAGGTCGAGGCCGAGCAGGACGTCGAGGCCGACGCTGACCCCGGATGCCTCGGGCGCATGTCGCAGCGCGAGCAGGATGCCGGCCTCGTACGAGCTCGGCGAGAGCGTGGAATGCGTGAACGTCAGGGTCTCGCCGTCGCCGCCCATGACGACGCGCTGCTCGGCGAGCGTGCCGGCCATCCTGAGGCTGTGCACGGGAATCCCCGATACGAGTTGACCGCGCGCGCGCTGGTCGGCGTGCGGCGCCGAGACGGGACCGGCCGCGCCGCGCGCCTCGCCGATGAGCTCCGCCGTGCGCACCGCGGTGCCCGAGGGCGAGTCGACCTTGCCGGCGTGGTGCGCCTCGACGATCTCGATCGAGTCGAAGTAGGGGGCCGCGAGCGCGGCGAACGCGGTCGCGAGCACGCTGCCGATCGAGAAGTTCGGCACGAACAGCACGGCACCGGCGTCGTCGTGCCCGCGCACGAATGTCGTGATCTCGGCGATGCGGTCGCGCGACCAGCCCGAGGTGCCGACCACGATCGGGATGCCGGCCCCGGCGGCGAATTCGACGATCGCGGGGCTCGCGGCGGGGTGGGTGACGTCGAGCGCGACGTCGGCGCCGAGCATGTCGTCGAGGCTCGAGCCCGAGCCGAGCGCCGAATGCAGCTCGAGGTCGTCGGCCGCCTCGATGAGTCGGATCGCCAGTTGCCCCATCTTGCCCGTGGCTCCGGCCACGGCGACCTTGATCGTCACCCGTCGAGTCTACCGAGGCGGGCATGGGCGCCGGCCCGTGCCGAATATGCTCGACGCATGCTGCACTACCGCGAGGCCGCCGTGACCGACGCCGATGCCCACGCACTGCTCGACGCGTACTTCGCCGAGCGTGCGGCGGGCTTCCCGTCCGAGCAGGGCGAGTACCGTCCGACGTGGCCGGATGCCGCGCAGTTCACGCCGCCCGCGGGCGTCTTCCTCGTCGTGGTCGACGACGAGCGTGGCGGCGAGCTCGTCGGCTGCGGCGGAGTCCGACGCATCCAGCGCCGCCCCGAGACGTACGAGATCCGGTTCGAGGTCAAGCACCTGTGGCTCGCGCCCGCCGGTCGGGGCCGGGGCGAGGGCAAGCGTCTGCTCGCCGAGCTCGAGCGACGGGCGATCGAGTTCGGCGCCCAGGAGCTCGTGCTCGACACGAATGCCTCGCTCGAAGCCGCGGGCGGGCTCTACCGGTCGGCCGGATACGTCGACATCGAGCCCTACAACGCGAACCCGAACGCGACGAACTGGTACGGCAAGCGCGTCTGACTCAGATCGCGAACGGCTCGGGCAGCCCCGTGCGGAGTTCGGGCGGCAGGTGCGCGAGGTCGTTGTGCACGACGAGGCTCCACGGGCGGCCGGGCTTCTGGGTGAGCACCGTGAGGCCGGCGTTCGCCTGGTTGATCGACACCCAGCGCCAGTCGGGCGCGCCGAGCACCTCCCGCACGAACCAGCCGATGACGAAGTTGTGGGTGATGAGCAGTTCGTGCCGGTCGTCGCGGTGCGAACGCAGGAACTCGGCGACGGCGTCGGCCATCTGCGCACTGCCCGCCTCGATCTCGTCGTCGGTGACGGAGCCGAAGAACGGGTCGTAGAACTTCGGCGTCTCGGGCGCCGGACCCGAGGGGATGCAGTCGAACAGCAGCGGCGACGGCTCGGGGTTCAGCGCCGGCATCTTCGCGGCGATGATCTCGGCCGTCTCGGTCGCGCGCTGCAGCGGCGAGTGCCAGGCGTGGTCGAACGGGATGCCGCCGAGCCGCTCGGCGAGGAGCTCGGCCTGGCGGCGCCCCCTCGGCGAAAGGGGTCCGTCGGGCAGGCCGTGCTCGGCGTCGAGCTGCTCGCCATGCCGCACGAGATAGAGGTGGTGTGCCACGGATATCGTTCCTGTACTGCTCGTCGGGTCGCGGTCAGGCGACGTCGGTGCTCGGCGCGACCTGGTCGACCGCGCCGGTGAACGCCGCCTCGTCGATCGCGCCGACGGCGACCACCGAGAACGGCCGGGAGACGAGGTCTGCTGCGAGCGCACGCACGTCGTCGGCGGTGACGCGTGCGATGCGCCGGAGCGCCTCGTCGAGATCTGCGAACTCGCCGAGCGTGAGCTCGGCGCGGCCGAGCCGCGACATGCGGGTGTCGGAGTCTTCGAGGGCGAGCGCCGACGCGCCGGCGAGCTGCCCCGCCGCGCGCTGGAGCTCTTCGGCGGTGACGCCGTCGCTCGCCAGACGTTCGAGCTCGTCGCGCATGAGCTCGGCGACGGTGCCCGCCTTCGCGGGGGCACAACCGGCGTACATGCCGAAGAGCCCGGCATCGGAGTAGGCGGGGGCGAAGGAGTACACGGCGTACGCGAGACCGCGACGCTCGCGCACCTGCTGGAAGAGCCGCGACGACATGCCCGAGCCGAAGATCGCATTGAGCACGCTCATGGTCGAACGGCGCTCGTCGGTCGCGACGAGCCCGGGCACGCCGACGAGCAGGTTGACCTGTTCGGTCGGTCGTTCGACGACCGTGAGCGGATGCCCCGTGGCGAGCTCCGCGGGCACGGTCGAGCGACGCGGCACCGGCGCGGACGCCTCGTCGAGGCGCCAGCCCGCCTCACCGAGGGCACGCGTGAGGTCGGCCAGGAGGACGTCGTGGTCGACGGCGCCCGCGACCGTGACCACCAGGTCACGGGGACGGTAGTTGGCGCGGTAGTGGTCGAGCACGGCCGAACGCGTCGCGGCGCGAATGGACGCCGGGTCGCCGCCGATCGGGCGGCCGAGCGGGTGCTCGCCGAGGACGGTTCGGAAGAAGCGCTCGTTCGCGACATCGGCGGGATCGTCGCCCGCCATCGACAGCTCCTCGAGGATGACGCCGCGCTCGGTCTCGAACTCGTCGGCGTCGAGGAGCGACGAGGTGAACATGTCGGCGAGCACCTCGACGGCCATCGGCAGATCCCGGTCTTGCACCTTCGCGTAGTAGCAGGTGTACTCCTTCGCGGTGAGCGCGTTGTGCTCGCCGCCGACGGAGTCGAACGAGATCGCGATGTCGAGCGCCGACCGCTTCGGGGTGCCCTTGAACAGCAAGTGCTCGAGGAAGTGCGTGGATCCGAGGCTCGCCGGGCCCGAGGCATCCGACCCCTGTTCGTCGCGCGAGCCGACCGCGACCCAGAAGCCGATGGTGACGCTGCGGCTGCCCGGCACCTGCTCGCTGAGCACGCGGACTCCGGAGGGGAGCACCGATCGCCGCACGCGCGAGCCGCCCGTCGCCTCGAACGAGAGCTCGGCCTGGCCGAGTGGGAGGTCGACGGCGCCGTTCATCCCGAACAGCCTATGCCACCCGCGTGCGGAAATCAGGTCGGCTGCCGAGCCGCCCGGTTCAGGCGGAGGCGCGGTCGAGCTCGACGAGTTCGGAGCGCGTCAGTTCCACCGCGGCGGCCGCGAGGAGCGCGTCGACCTGCTCGGGCCGCGTCGCGCTCGCGACGGGCGCGGCGATCGTGGGCTTGGCCAGCAGCCAGGCGAGAGCGACCGTCGCCGGCTGCACGCCGTGCGCGAACGCGACCTCGTCGACGGCGGCGAGCACGCGGTGACCGCGGCGGCCGAGGTGCTTCGCCTGGCGCGCGCCGCGGGCGTCGTGCCGCACGTCGGCGCGACGGCGGACCTGTCCGCCGAGGAACCCGTTGGCGAGCGCGAAGTACGGCAGCACGGCGAGCCCTTGGGCGTGGGCGACGAGCTCGGGCGCGCCCTCGAACGGCTTGCGTTCCATCAGGTTGTAGCGGGTCGTGAACGTCTGGAAGCGCGGCAGGCCGTTCGCGGCGAGCACGCGTGCCTCGATGAGCCGGTCGGTGCCGAAGTCGCTCGCGCCGATCGCGCCGACCTTGCCGGCGGCGATGAGCGCGTCGATCGCACCGAGGCTCTCCTCGAGCGGCACCTCGGAGTCCTCGCCGTGGAAGTGCACGAGGTCGAGCCGCTCGACGCCGAGGCGCGAGAGCGAGGCCTCGACCGAGGCGTTGATCTGCTTCGGCGCGAGACCGGGGTGGTCGGGGTGCCGTCCGACCTTCGTCATGACCGACATGCGGCCGTGCGTGCGTCGCGATGCGAGCCACATGCCGATGATCGACTCGCTGCGACCGGCGGCGTAGCTGTCGGCGGTGTCGACGAGCGAGCCGCCGGTGCCGGCGAAGCGGTCGAGCACGGCGAAGGCGTCGTCAGCGCCCAGTGTCCAGCCGAACGTCGACGTGCCGAGCGCGAACGGCTGGGCCGTGATGCCCGTGTCGCCGATGGCGACCCTGGCGGGCACCGTGATCGGACCGGAGAGCGGGTTGGACGCGACCGTCTCGACGCGTAGGCGGGATGCCTCGGCCTCGACGCGACCGGCATCGTCGCGTTCGGGCGCGTCGGCGTCGAGCTCGGTGACCGCCGCCCCCGCAGCGCTCACCGCGTCACCGCGGTAGACGTGTCGTGCCACTCGTCTCCTCCTCCCCAGGATTGGCTCCGAGAATAGGCAGATCGAGCGTGCATTCGTCGCGGATTCGATGGAGAACGGGTGAACCGTTATCGAATCGTTTGCTGCGAGCCCCTCGGTGTCCCCCGTTCGCGGGATACTGAGGGTCGCTCAGTGCGTGCGGGCGCCCCGTTCAGTCTCGGGCGCGCCGGAGCACGGCGTCGGCCTGGGCGAGCAGCGGCGCGTCGACCATCGTCCCCCGGAACGCGAACACACCGCGCTCCCCCTCGGCCGCGGCGAGCACGGCCCGGGCCCACTCGATGCGTTCGGGATCGGGCCGGTACGCCGAACGTACGACCTCGGCCTGCGACGGGTGGATGCACGCGGTCGCGGCGAAGCCGCTGGCTGCCGCGTCCTCCGCCTCGAGACGGAGTCCGTCGAGGTCGGCGATGTCGAGGTGCACGGCGTCGATCGCCGCTGCACCGTGCGCCCCGGCCGCGAGCAGCACCCGGCTCCTCGCGTGGCGCGCGACGTCGCGGTAGCCGCCGTCGGACCCCCGGCTCGACGATCCGCCGAGCGAGGCGACGAGGTCCTCCGCGCCCCACATGAGCGCCGACACGTTCGGGATCGCCGCGATCTCGGGAGCCGCCATCACCCCGCGCGCCGTCTCGCACAGTGCGATGACCTCGAGCTCGGCGAGGTCGACGAGATCGGCCGTGCCCTCGCACTTGGCCAGCATCACGGTGCGGTAGTCGGTCGCCGCGAGGGCGGTGAGGTCGGCGGCGAAGTCATCGCCCGACGCGGGATTCACGCGCACGATCACCCGTTCGGGGTCGAGCGGCGTCTCGACGAGGGCGACACGGGCGGCCGGCTTCGCTCCCGGCGCGACCGCGTCCTCGAGGTCGAGGATCACCGCGTCGGCGCGGTCGAGCGCCTTCGCGTACCGTTCGGGGCGGTCGGCCGGGCAGAACAGGATGGCGGGGCCGAACCGGAAGGCCGGGCGCTCGGTCATCACTCCTCCTCGTCGGATGCGACGCGTGCGCGCCGACCGATGCGGGTGCCGGGGGCGCCGTCGGACCCGGCTGCCGCCGCCTGCCGCTCCCCCGCCTCGCGCATCCACATGAGCACCGAACGCGTCGCCCGCGCCACCTCGACGCCGTGCTGGTTGCGCCCGACGTGGTGCAGCGTGACGATGCCCTGGCCCGGCCGCGATGCCGACTCGCGCGTCGCGACGACGAGCGTCTCGCTGTAGAGCGTGTCGCCGTGGTACATCGGCGCCGGGAACGCGACCTCGGTGAAGCCCAGGTTCGCGACGATCGTGCCCTGCGTGAGCTGCGCGACCGAGGCGCCCACGATCGTCGCGAGCGTGAACATCGAGTTGACGAGGCGCTCGCCGAAGGGCTGCCCCTCGGCCCAGGCCGCGTCGAGGTGCAGCGACTGCGTGTTCATCGTCATCGTCGTGAAGAGCACGTTGTCGGCCTCGGTCACGGTACGACCCGGCCGGTGCAGGTAGCGGGTGCCCGGCTCGAACTCCTCGAACCAGAGTCCGCGCTGCAGCACGTCGCGGCGCACCGCGGGCAGTTCGGTCGATTCGTCGGGCATCGCCCGCTCCCTCCCGCCCCGGCTCCGGCCGAGGCATCCCTCTCGATGCGAACGCTACCCCGCGAGGCCCAGCTCGCGCGCGATGACGAGCAGCTGCACCTCGTTCGTGCCCTCGCCGATCTCGAGGATCTTCGAGTCGCGGTAGTGCCGGGCGACGAGGGTCTCGTTCATGAAGCCCATGCCGCCGAAGATCTGGGTGGCGTCGCGCGAGTTCGCCATGGCCGCGTCGCTCGACACGAGCTTGGCCATCGCCGCCTCCTTCTTGAACGGGAGGCCGGCGTCGGCGCGCCGGGCCGCGTCGTGCCAGGCGAGGCGCGCGGTGTAGACGCGGGCCTGCATCTGGGCGATCGTGAACGCGATGTACTGGTGCGACGCGATCGGCACGCCGAAGACGTTGCGGGTCTTCGCGTAGGCGATCGCCTCGTCGAGGCAGCCCTGTGCGGCGCCGGTGGCGAGGGCGGCGATCGCGATGCGGCCCTCGTCGAGCGTCTGCAGGAAGTTCGCGAAGCCGCGGCCCCGCTCGCCCAGCAGGTTCGACGCGGGCACGCGCACGTCGTCGAACGTGAGCGGGTGCGTGTCGCTCGCGCGCCACCCTGCCTTGTCGTAACCGGGGGCGACCGTGAATCCGGGGGTGCCGTTCGGCACGATGATCGTCGAGAGCTCCTTCGAGACGGAGCCGTCGGGCCGGGTGCGCTCGCCCGTCACCGCGGTGACGGTGACGAACTTCGTGATCGGCGTGCCCGAGTTGGTGATGAACTGCTTCGAGCCGTTGATCACCCACTCGTCGCCGTCGAGCACGGCGGTCGTGCGGGTGGCGCCGGCGTCGGAGCCGGCCTCGGGCTCGGTCAGCCCGAACCCGCCGAGCGCCTTGCCGGCGACGAGGTCGGGCAGGTACTCGGCCTTCTGCTCGTCGGTGCCGTGGCGGTAGATCGGCATGGCACCGAGGCCGACGGCGGCCTCGAGCGTGATCGCGATCGACTGGTCGACGCGCGCGAGCGCCTCGATCGCGAGGCAGAGGGCGAGGTAGTCGCCGCCCTGTCCGCCGACCTCTTCGGGGAACGGCAGGCCGAACAGCCCGAGCTCGCCCATCTGCGCGACGACATCCATCGACAGCGTGTGGGTGCGGTCGGCCTCGTACGACTGGGGGGCGACGACGGTGTCGGCGAACTCGCAGACCATGTCGTACAGCTGCTGTTCCTCGGCGCTCAGCTCGGTGCTCACGTCGTGCTCCTCATTCCTGGTGGGGTGTTCACGGGCGGGCACCCTCGTGAGGTGCGCCCGACGATTCGGTGGTGGGGTTCGGTGCCGCGGATGCCTCTGCGGAGGCATCCACGCGGGCGACGGGCTGGTCGCGGGACACCTGCTGGCCCACGGCCACCTCGAGCCGGACGGTGCCGGCGACGGTCGCGGTGACTCGGTGCTCCATCTTCATCGCCTCGATCGCGACGACGGCGTCACCGGGCTCGACCCGGTCGCCGTCGGCCACGAGCACCGCGATGACGGTGCCGGGCATGGGCGCGCGGAGCTCGGGGTCGGCCAGGCCGCCGCGCTCGATCATCGCGAGGCGGGCGGCGAGCGCAGCACGGCGGTCGTCGGCGGGCACGCGCCAGGTACCGAGCGCCGTGTGCACCCAGAGTGCGCCGTCGGCGGCCTTCGCAGCAGTGATGCCGGATGCCTCGGGGCGCGGTCGCACGTTCTCGGTGCGCCCGATGCGCCAGTCGCGTGCGAGTTGCCACGCGCGACCGCCCGACGCACGGGCGGCGTCGATCGCCGCCTCGGCACGGACCGCCTTCGCGATCTCGAGCACCTCGCCCGGCAGGTTGTCGGACGAGGACTCGGGCATGCGATCGATGAGGCCCGTGTCGAGGTCGCCGTGCTGCACCGCGGGCTCGGCGAGGAGCCGGCGGAGGAACGCGATGTTCGTGTCGACGCCGAGCACCACGGTCTCGGCGAGCGCGGCGTCGAGTCGTGCGAGCGCCTCGGCCCGGTCGCCGCCGTAGGCGATCACCTTGGCGAGCATGGGGTCGTAGTCGGCCGTGATCACCTGGCCGGAGCGGATGCCCCCGTCGACGCGCACCCCGGCGCCGGCCGGCGCCCGCCACTCGAGCAGTTCGCCCGTCGACGGGAGGAACCCTCGCTCGGGGCTCTCCGCGTAGACGCGGGCCTCGACGGCGTGACCGGTCAGTCGGACGTCGGCCTGTCGGATGGCGAGGGGCCGGCCCGCCGCGACGTAGAGCTGCTGCGCGACGAGGTCGACGCCAATGACGAGTTCGGTGACGGGGTGCTCGACCTGCAGCCGGGTGTTCATCTCGATGAAGAAGAACTCGTCGGGTGCGGCGTCGGACACGAGGAACTCGACGGTGCCGGCGCCGAGGTAGTCGACGCTGCGAGCGGCTTCGCACGCCGCCTCTCCGATGCGGGCCCGGGTGGCTTCGTCGAGCAGTGGCGAGGGCGCCTCCTCGATCACCTTCTGGTGACGGCGCTGCAGCGAGCACTCGCGTTCGCCGAGGTGGATTACGTTGCCCGCGGCGTCGGCGAGCACCTGCACCTCGATGTGGCGCGGCCGTTCGATGAGCCGTTCGAGCAGGAGGGTGTCGTCGCCGAACGCGGCGCGGGCGATACGTCGGGCGGCGGGCAGGGCCGTCGCGAGCTCGTTCCGGTCCCGGGCGATCTGCATGCCCTTGCCGCCGCCGCCCGCAGAGGGCTTCACGAGCAGGGGGAACCCGATGCCCGCGGCGGCTTCGATGAGCGCGTCATCGTCGAGCGACGGGTCGGCGATGCCGGGCACCGTCGGCACGCCCGACGCGGCGACGTGCCGCTTCGCGCGGATCTTGTCGCCCATGATCTCGAGCGCACGCGCCCCGGGGCCGATGAAGACGATGCCGGCGTCGGCGCACGCGGCGGCGAAGCCCGCGTCCTCGGAGAGGAACCCGTAGCCGGGGTGGACGGCCTGCGCCCCGGTCGCGATCGCGGCGGCGATCAGCCGGTCGGCGTCGAGGTAGCTCTCGGCGGCCGCCGCCGGGCCGATGCGCACCGCGTCGTCGGCGAGCCGCACGTGCGGCGCGTCGGCGTCGGCGTCGGAGAACACGGCGATCGAGCGGATGCCGAGCCGACGCAGCGTGCGGATCACCCGGACCGCGATCTCGCCGCGGTTGGCGACGAGCACGCGGTCGAAGGGGCGATCGCCGGTCTCGGCGCTGAGCGTCGGCCGAGCATCGACCGGCGAAACCTCGAACGTGGCCATCCGCGCCTCTCTGCAACACTGCAGCGCGCCGTCCAGTTAGCGCGCACTAACTGGATTCGATGTTAGTGCTCGCTAACTGAAATGGCAAGCGACTCGGCGATGCGTTCGACCCCGTACTCGAATGCCGCCTCGACGTCGCCGCCCAGGCGGAACGCCCCCGAGAGCTCCATCGTCACGAAGCCGTTCGCCCACGCCGTGACGGTGCGCGCCGCCGAGAGCGCATCGGCCTCGCCGACGAGCGAGGTCGCGACGCGCAGCACGGGCGCGCTCGCCTCGGCCAGCAGCGCCTGCGACACCCCGCCGCCGCCGGGGGCGAACACGAGCCCGAACGCGACGGGCCGTTCATGGGCGAAGGCTCGGAGGGCTCGGGCGAGGGCCGCGAGCTCGGCGCGCGGGTCGCCGTCGACCGGGGCCGCCTCGCCGAGCCGCCGGGCGAGATCGCGGACCGTCGCTTCGGCGACGAGCTCGACGAGTGCGCCGCGGTTTCGGACGCGCTTGTAGAGCGAGGGCGCCCGCACGCCGACGCGCCCGGCGACGGCCTGCATCGTGAGCCCGTCGAGCCCGTGGGCCTCGACGATCGATCGGCCTGCTGCGACGATCTCGTCGAGTGAGGTGCGGTCGGGTGCGGGCATGTCGGACCCACTTTCTGGACGTCGGTCATCGGTGTCGGATCGAGTCTAGGCTATTGCGCATAGCCATGATGGCTATGTAGCATAGCCATCATCACCCGCCAACGACTCCAGAGGACGCCGGACATGCAGCTCGCCCCTTCACTCCACCGCATCGGCAACGACATCGTGGCCGTCTACCTCATCGACGCCCCCGATGGCGTCACCGTCATCGACGCGGGCCTCGCCGGCCAGTACCCCGAGCTTCTCGCCGAGCTCGAGACGATGGGTCGCAGCATCGACGATGTCCGCGGCGTCGTGCTCACGCACGGCGACACCGACCACATCGGGTTCGCCGAGCGACTCCGGCGCGATCACGGCGTCCCCGTCTACGTGCACGAGGCCGATGCGGCTCGGGCACGCGGCGAGGAGTCGACGAAGCCCGAGTGGGGGCACGTCAAGGTCGGCGCGACCGCGAAGTTCCTCTGGTACGCCGCCCGCAAGGGCGGGTTGAAGACGACCTACCTCGCCGACGTCGTGCCCGTGCGTGGCGGCGACGTGCTCGACCTGCCGGGTTCACCGCGCATCGTCGCGATGCCGGGCCACTCGGCCGGCAGCGTCGCGATCCACGTGCCGGCGGTCGACGCGGTCTTCGTCGGCGACGCGCTCACCACCCGTCATGTCCTCACAGGCGAACACGGCCCGCAGCCGGCCCCGTTCACCGACGACCCCGCCGAGGCGCTCGCCTCGCTGCACCACCTCGACGGCATCGGCGCAAGCTGGGTGCTGCCGGGCCACGGCACGCCGTGGAACGACGGCGTGCCCGCCATCGTCGCCGCGATCGAACGGTCGGCCGCCGCATCCGGTCGTTGACGGCGGCGCGCCGCTACATGCGGAAGAGCCCGAACGCCGGCTCGGGCAACGGCGTGCGGCTCGCGAGCTCGAGGGCGAGGGCGAGCGTCGTGCGGGTGTCCTCCGGGGCGATGATGCCGTCGTCCCAGAGGCGCGCGGTCGAGTGATACGGGCTGCCCTGGTCCTCGTACTGCGCACGGATCGGCGCACGGAACGCCTCCTCCGCGGCATCCGGCCAGGTCTCGCCCTTCACCGCGAGCTGGTCGCGCTTGACCGTCGCGAGCACCGACGCGGCCTGCTCACCGCCCATGACCGAGATGCGCGCATTGGGCCACATCCAGAGGAACCTCGGCGAGTACGCCCGGCCGCACATCGAGTAGTTGCCGGCTCCGAACGAACCGCCGATGACGACGGTGAGCTTCGGCACCCGGGTCGTGGCGACCGCGGTCACCATCTTCGCGCCATGCTTGGCGATGCCGCCGGCCTCGGCGTCGCGGCCCACCATGAAGCCCGAGATGTTCTGCAGGAAGAGGAGCGGGATGCCGCGCTGGTCGCACAGCTCGATGAAGTGCGCCCCCTTCATCGCCGACTCGCTGAACAGCACGCCGTTGTTCGCGACGATGCCGACCGGGTGGCCGTCGATGTGCGCGAAACCCGTGACGAGCGTGTCGCCGTACTCGGGCTTGAACTCGCTGAACTCGCTGCCGTCGACGAGACGTGCGATGACCTCGTGCACGTCGTACGGCTGCTGCACGTCGACCGGCACGGCGGCGGTGAGGCCCGACGGGTCGACGGCCGGCGGGCGCGGCTCGCGCACCGCCCATGCCCGCTCGGGCTGGGCGGGCAGCGTCGCGACCATGTCGCGCACGAGCTCGAGCGCGTGCTCGTCGTCTTCGGCGAGGTGGTCGGTGACGCCCGACACCCGCGAGTGCAGCTCTCCCCCGCCGAGCTCCTCGGGCGTCACGACCTCGCCGATCGCGGCCTTCACGAGCGGCGGACCGCCGAGGAAGATCGTTCCCTGGTTTCGCACGATCACGGTCTCGTCGCTCATCGCGGGCACGTAGGCGCCGCCCGCGGTGCACGAGCCGAGCACGGCCGCGAGCTGCGGGATGCGCATCGACGACAGCTGCGCCTGGTTGTAGAAGATGCGACCGAAGTGGTCGCGGTCGGGGAACACCTCGTCCTGCAGGGGCAGGAACGCGCCGCCCGAGTCGACGAGGTAGACGCACGGCAGGCGGTGCTCCTTGGCGATCTCCTGCGCGCGGAGGTGCTTCTTGACCGTCATCGGGTAGTAGGTGCCGCCCTTGACGGTCGCGTCGTTGCAGACGACCATGACGGGCCGGCCGTGCACGAGGCCGATGCCCGTGATGATGCCCGCACCCGGCGAGTCGCCGCCGTAGAGGCCGTCGGCGGCGAGCGGCGCGACCTCGAGGAACGGGCTGCCCTCGTCGAGCAGGCGGGCGACCCGGTCACGGGGCAGCAGCTTGCCGCGCGCCACGTGACGCTCGCGGGATGCCTCGGGGCCGCCGGCCGCGGCGGCGGCGAGCCGTTCGCGCAGTTCGTCGACGAGCGCCGCGTGCGCCGCGGCGTTCGCGCGTCCCGCGTCGCCGTTCGCATCGATGTGCGTGTGCAGCGTGCCCATGGTCGCCCCGTCTCGCTCGGTCCGTCGTCGGCGCGGCCGTCGGGCCAGTCGTCGTCGACGGCGCGCCCCCTTGTGGACGGCACGTGATTTCGGTTAGTGTGCACTAACTCGATTCCCGATGTTAGCGAGCGTTAACCGAGATGGCAAGCAGCCCCGCCCCCGTGCCCCCGATGCCGAACGAACCGGTCGCCCTGACCGAGCGCGGGCGGCAGAAGGCCGACCGGCGCGCCGCCATCCTCGCCGCCGCGGCGACCCTCTTCGCCGAGCGCGGCTACGCGGGCGTCACGATCGAGGACCTCGGCACCGCCGTGGGCGTCTCGGGGCCCGCGGTGTACCGGCACTTCTCCGGCAAGGCCGCCGTGCTCGCCGCGATCCTCGAGGGCGCCAGCCGCGCGCTGCTCGACGGCGCCGAACGCGTCCTCGGCGAGGCATCCGCCCCCGATGACGCACTGCGCGCACTCATCGCGCACCATGTCGACTTCGCGCTGGGCGAGGCCGACGTCATCCTCGTGCAGGACCGCGAGCTCGAGCAGCTCGACCGCGGCGCCCGCCACGAGGTCCGCCTCCTCCAGCGCCGGTACGTCGAGAACTGGGTCGACGTGCTCTCCAGACTCCGGCCCGATCGGGCCGAGGCGGAGCTCAGGGTCCGGGCACACGCCGCCTTCGGACTCCTGAACTCCACTCCGCACAGCGCCCGCATCCCCGGGCGCCGACCTGCCGAGGGCACCGTCCGCGGCATCCTGGAGGAGATGGCATGGGCGAGCCTCATGTCGTGACGCTGCGCGCGACCCGCGTCGGCGATCTCGATGCACTGTTCCTGATCGAGCGAGACCCCGTCGCGGTCGAGATGGCCGCGTTCACCCCGCCCGACCCGGGCGATCGCGCGACGTTCGACGCGCACTGGCGCCGGCTCTTCGCCGACCCGGGGGTCGACGCCCGCACCGTCCGGGCCGACGGCGACATCGTGGGCAGCGTCGCCCGCTGGCTCGACGAAGGAACGCCCGAGATCACCTACTGGATCGACCGTGCCTACTGGGGCCGCGGCATCGCGACGCGCGCGATGCGCCTCTTCCTCGACGCGCTCGGCGAACGGCCCGTGCGCGCACGCGTGGCCGCCGACAACGCCGGCTCGATCGCGGTGCTCGAGAAGCTCGGCTTCGAGCTCGCGGCGACCGAGTCGGGGTTCGCGAACGCGCGCGGCACCGAGATCGAGGAACGCGTCTACCTGCTCGCCTGACGGCGGACCGGCTGCTCACCTGACGGCGGACCCGGGCGGATGCCTCGGGTCCGGGCGACGCCCGTCTGCACCGGGCGCCGCGATCTGCGGTCAGTTGCCGGGCCGGGCGCCCTGCGCGGCCGCGAGCGCGTCGATGCGGCGCGCGAGTTCGACGTCGCGCGCCGTCACGCCGCCGACGTCGTGCGAGCTCAGTTCGAACGAGACGCGTCCCCAGCCGAGCTGCACGTCGGGGTGGTGGTTCAGCTCGTCGGCGACGGCGGCGACCTCGTCGAGCAGGGCGACGGCGCTCGCGAAGTCGTCGGTGCGATACGCGCCGTCGATGCGCTCGCCGGTGTGCACGAAGGCCGTGCCGGCGAGCTCGTCGGCGGTCTCGGCCGGGGTGAGGATCTGCCGCGGGTCCATAGCGTCATCATCCTCCCGTCAACCCGCGGCCGGTAGGGGGGCGACGCGGCGTGCACGACTCAGGATGCTGGACGCGACACGCCGCCACTCGCGTGCGAGTGACGGCGTGTCGTCGACGATCTCCTGAGTTGCGTACCGGCCTCGGTCACATCATGGTGAGCGCACGCCCCGGCTCGCGCAGGATCGCACCGATGTCGGCGAGGAACCGCGATCCCTGCTCGCCATCGACGAGCCGGTGGTCGAACGACAGGCTGAGCGTCATCATCTCGCGCAGCGCGATCTCGCCTCGGTGCTCCCACGGCTGTCGCCGCACGGCGCCCATCGCGAGGATCGCCGCCTCCCCGGGATTGAGGATCGGCGTACCTGCGTCGATGCCGAAGACGCCGATGTTCGTGATCGAGATCGTGCCGCCCGTGAGGTCGGCCGGACTCGTGCGCCCCGCGCGGGCGGTCTCGGCGAGCGCGGTGATCGCATCGGCGAGCCCGAGTAGCGTCATGCCGTCGGCGCCCTTGACGTTCGGCACTACGAGTCCGCGTTCGGTCGCCGCAGCGATGCCGAGGTTGACACCGCCGAACTGCACGATCTCCTGCGCCTCGTCGTCCCAGCGTGCGTTCACGTCGGGCGTGCGGCGCGCCGCGATGCAGACGGCCTTCGCGACGACCGCGAGGGGCGTGACCCGGTGCGCGGCGAACGCGCGATCCTCGCGCAGGCTCCGCACGAGCTCCATCGTCTCGGTGACGTCGACCGTGAGGAACTCGGTGACGTGCGGCGCGGTGAACGCGCTGCGCACCATCGCCGCTGCGGTGTGCTTGCGCACGCCGCGGATCGGGATGCGCGTCTCGATCGGGCGATCGGTCGCGGCCTGCGTCGAGGGGACGGGTGCGTCGGTCGCGCCGCCGCTCACGCCGACGGTCGATTCGGTCGCCCCGAACGAGGATGCCGCCTGCTCGACGTCGTCGCGCGTGATGAGTCCCCGCGGGCCGGTGCCCGTGAGGTGTTCGAGGTCGACCCCGAGATCGCGCGCCAGCTTGCGCACGGGCGGCGTCGAGCGGGGCCGCTCGGGGCGCTCCCCCGGCTGCACCGGCGCAACGGCCGCTGCCACGGTGTCGCCGGAACCGGAGGCCCCGGCGGGTGCCGGGGTGCGTCGATCGACCGACGCCGCGACGTGTTCGTCGACCGGGGCCGATGACTCGACGGGCGATGCCGCCACCACCGGCGCACGTCGGGCACGACGCTTCGGCCCGCCTTCGTCGCGAGCACCGTAGCCGACGAGCGTCGGCTCTGGGGCGTCGGCGACCGCGGGCGCCGCGGTCGCGGCATCCCCGCCTTCGACACCCGAGCCGGCCGGGACGGGCTCGCCCGTGTCGCACGAGAAGAGCGGTGCGCCCACGTTCACGGTCTCACCCTCGGCCGCGTGCAGCGCCGTGATGACGCCCGCATACGGCGTCGGCAGTTCGACGACGGCCTTCGCGGTCTCGACGTCGGCGACGATCTGGTTGAGCTCGACGCGGTCGCCGACGGCGACGCGCCAGGCGACGATCTCGCTCTCGGTCAGGCCCTCGCCGAGGTCGGGCAACGGGAAGTCGCGGATCATCGTCGTCATGCCTCCACTCCGCTCAGCGAGTTGGGACGCCCCAGCGCCCGGTCGACACCGTCGAGGATGCGATCGAGGTCGGGCAGGTGGTGCTTCTCGAGCTTCGCCGGCGGGTACGGGATGTCGTGCCCCGTGACGCGCACGGGCGCGGACTCGAGGAACTCGAAGCAGCGCTCGGTGATCGAAGCGACGATCTCGGCGCCCATGCCACCCTGCTGGCCCGCCTCGTGGGCGATCACGAGGCGGCCGGTACGTCGCACCGATGCCTCGACGGGCGCATAGTCGATCGGTGCGAGCGAACGCAGGTCGATGACCTCGATCGAGATGCCGTCCTCCGCGGCCGCGGTCGCCGCGTCGCGCGCGGTCTGCACGAGCGCGCCGTACGTCACGAGCGTGACGTCGTCGCCGCGGGTGATCGTCGAGGCGACACCCATGGGCGGTGCGTCGGCGAGGCTCGCGTCGAGGTCGACCTCGCCCTTCACGTGGTACCGGCGCTTCGGCTCGAAGAAGAGCACGGGGTCGTCGCTCGCGATCGCCTGCCGGATCATGACGTGCGCGTCGGCCGGGTTCGAGCACGCGACGACTCGAAGTCCCGCCGTGTGGGCGAAGTAGGCCTCGGGCGACTCCGAGTGGTGCTCGGCCGCGCCGATGCCGCCGCCGAACGGCACGCGGATCGTGATCGGCAGCTTCACGGTGCCGCGCGAACGATAGTGGAGCTTGGCGACCTGGGCGACGATCTGGTCGAACCCCGGGTAGATGAACCCGTCGAACTGGATCTCGACGACGGGCCGGAAGCCGCGGTACGCGAGCCCGACGGCGGTGCCGATGAGGCCGGCCTCGGACAGCGGCGAGTCGACGACGCGGTGCGCCCCGAACTCGGCCTTGAGCCCGTCGGTGACGCGGAACACGCCGCCGAGGGTGCCGATGTCCTCGCCCATGAGCACGACCTTCTCGTCGTCGGCGAGGGCGCGCCGGAGACCGGCGTTGATGGACTTCGCAAGGGTCAGCTGGGTCATCGCGCACCCCCCTCGGTGCCCGCGTCGTCGAACATCGCGAGGTATCGCGCGTAGTGGTCGCGCTGACGGTCGATGTGGCTGTTCGGCTCCGCGTAGACGTGGTCGAACACGGTGAGCGGCTCGGGGTCGGCGAGCGTCGTGATCGCGGCTCGCAGGTCGGCGGCGACGCGATCGGCTTCGGCCGAGACCTCCCGTTGCAGGCCCTCGACATCGACGCCCGACGCCTCGAGCAGGGCGAGCACGCGCGTGATCGGGTCGCGCTCGCGCCACTCGGCCACTTCGGGCTCGGTGCGGTAGCGCGTGGGGTCGTCGGCGGTCGTGTGCGGGCCGATCCGGTAGGTGACGGCCTCGATGAACGTCGGGCCCTCGCCCCGGCGAGCGCGATCGAGCGCGATGCGCGTCGCGGCGAGCACGGCGAGCACGTCATTGCCGTCGACCCGGATGCCGGGCATGCCGAAGCCGTCGGCGCGGCGCGCGATCGGCTGCTTCGACTGCAGGTCGACGGGCTCGGAGATCGCCCACTGGTTGTTCTGGCAGAAGAACACGACGGGAGCGTCGAAGCTCGCCGCGAACACGAGGGCTTCGTTGACGTCGCCCTCGCTCGTCGCGCCGTCGCCGAAGTAGGCGATCGCCGCGGTGTCGGTGCCCTCCCAGCGGGCGCCCATGGCGTAGCCGGTCGCGTGCAGCGCCTGCGCACCGATGATGATCTGCGGCACGGCCATGTTGTGCTCGTACGGGTTCCATCCGCTCGCCGCGGTGCCGCGCCAGACGCTCAGGAGCTCGGCGGGCTGCACGTCGCGCACCCACGCGACCGCGTGCTCGCGGTAGCTCGAGAAGACGAAGTCGTCGTCGCGGAGGGCCCGGGCCGAGCCGATCTGCGCGGCCTCCTGCCCTGCGAGCGGCGGCCACAGGCCCAGCTCGCCCTGGCGCTGCAGGGCGGTCGCCTCGGTGTCGAGCCTGCGAACCACGACCATGTCGCGATAGAGCTTCGCGAGCACGTCGAGGTCGATGTCGCGCACCCACGGGTCGTAGGCGTCGTCGCGCACGCGCTCGCCCGTCGGGGTGATCAGCTGGACGAACGGATCGGGGCGGGTCAACAGCCCCGTGGCGTCTCGGTCGGATGGGGTCATCGTCGATCCTCGCTTTCAGCGGGCCCGCTTCGTGGGCAGCCCGCACCGGCGGCTCTGCCGGATACGGCGAGCATACGTCGATCAGTCACACCGCTCAAGCTTCGCGAGGTCTGTTGAGCATGTTGCCAAACCGAGCCGCTCCATGCGGTGCTATCGTCTGGCGTTATGACCGGTTACGACTCCGTCGATCGCGCCCTGCTCTCGGCGCTCTCCCCCGACCCGCGGGCGACGGTGGTCGCCCTGGCCGATCGACTCGGCCTCTCGCGCAACACGGTGCAGGCGAGGATGGCCCGGCTCGAGGCATCCGGGGCCTTCCTGTCCTTCGAGCGCAGTATCGACCCGACCCCGCTCGGCTACCCGCTCGAGGCGTTCATCGCGGTGCACGTGCGGCAGAAACTGCTCGGCGAGGTGGTCGACCGCATCGCCGAGATCCCCGAGGTGATCCAGGCCCATGGACTCTCGGGCTCGATCGACCTGCTCGTCCGCGTGGTGTGCCGAGACGCCCACGACCTGTTCCGCATCGACGGCGAGATCCTCGCGGTCGACGGCGTCGAACGCACCGAGACGTCGCTCGCGATGGGCGAGCTCATCCCGTACCGACTGCGGCCGCTGCTCGAGCACTGACCACCGCCGGTCGCGGCGCCCGACAGGGTTGCAAAGAACCTCTTGCAAAGAAACCCTTGCAAATTATAGTTTGCAGCGATATCTTTGCATCATGACCGAGACGCCCGAGAACTTCGAGGACCAGCCGAGCAGCACCCGCCACCCCGGCATCGACCACGTGCTGTCGACGACCGCGCTGAAGTCGCTCGCCCATCCCCTGCGGGTGCGCATCTACGACGAGTTGTCGGCATTCGGTCCGCTCACCGCGAGCGGGCTCGGCGAGCGGCTCGGCGAGTCGAGCGGCTCGATGAGCTACCACCTGCGCCAGCTCGAACGTGCCGGCCTCATCCGAGAGGACGACTCGCGCGGCAAGGGTCGCGAGCGCTGGTGGGAGCGGGTACCCGGATCGGTGGCCATCCCCGACGCACGGTCATTGCCGGCTGGCAGCGCCGAGCGGCTCGCCGCGAAGCTCGTCGAAGACGAGTGGATGCACGCCCGCGAGCAGAACTATCGCCACTTCGTCGCCGACGGCGACCAGGTGTTCGGGCCCGAGTGGCTCGACGTCGCGACGGCCGACACGATCAACCTGCGACTGACCCCCGAGCAGCTCGCGGCACTCGTCGCCGAGGTCGACGCCGTCTTCCTGAAGTACGGCGACCTCTACAAGTTCACCCCGTCGCCGGGCTCGCGCCCGGTGCAGATCCACTTCAACGCCTTCCCGCTCGTGCGCGGGGAGGTCACCGACGACACCACGAAGGAGGAGCGATGATGACGAACGCGACGCTCTCCCCCTCGCCCCCGGGGCGGGTCCCCTCGCCCAGCTCGCCGTGCGCGGCGGACTCGGCCTGGCCGGCTGGGGCCTCCGGCTCGCGAGCCGGCGAGGCGACCGGGGACGCCAGCTCGACCGGCTCGAGGCGCGCGCCACGGCACGCCGGGCGCTCGCCGAGCGCGACGCCCTCATGGGCCGCGCGACGACCCGGCTGCTCTGAACCCACCGGCCCGCCTCGGTATCCACCTCAGCAGCCGAGACGACGGATGCCCCGCCCGAATGATTCGGGCGGGGCATCCGCATGCGTACTGCGCGTGATTACGCGTCGGCACCCTCGGCCGGAGCCTCGGCGTGCTCGCCGGTCGCACCGCGACCCTCGGAGTCCGCGTCCTCCTGCAGCACCGGAGCGAGCGAGAGCTTGCCGCGGTCGTCGATCTTCGTGATCTCGACGAGGATCTTCTGACCGACGCCGAGCACGTCTTCGACGTTCTCGACGCGCTTGCCGCCGGCGAGCTTGCGCACCTCCGAGATGTGGAGGAGGCCGTCCTTGCCGGGCAGCAGCGAGACGAACGCACCGAAGGCGGCGATCTTCACGACCGTGCCGAGGAACTGCTCGCCGACCTCGGGGTTGGTCGGGTTGGCGATCGCGTTGACCTGGGCGCGGGCGGCCTCGGCCGAGGGGCCGTCGGTCGCGCCGATGTAGACGGTGCCGTCCTCCTCGATGGAGATCTCGGCGCCGGTCTCGTCCTGGATCGCGTTGATCGTCTTGCCCTTCGGGCCGATCAGCTCACCGATCTTGTCGACGGGGATCTGCACGCTGATGACGCGCGGCGCGGTCGGCGCCATCTCGTCGGGCGCGTCGATCGCGGCGTTGAGCACGGCGAGGATCGTCGTGCGCGCTTCCTTCGCCTGCGTCAGCGCGCCGGCGAGCACCGAGGCGGGGATGCCGTCGAGCTTCGTGTCGAGCTGGATCGCGGTGACGAACTCGCTGGTGCCGGCGACCTTGAAGTCCATGTCGCCGAGCGCGTCTTCGGCACCGAGGATGTCGGTGAGCGCCGCGTAGCGGGTCTCACCGTCGACGGTGTCGGAGATGAGGCCCATCGCGATGCCCGCGACGGGGGCCTTCAGCGGCACACCCGCGTTGAGAAGCGACAGCGTCGACGCGCAGACCGAGCCCATCGAGGTCGAGCCGTTCGAGCCGAGCGCCTCCGAGACCTGGCGGATCGCGTAGGGGAACTCGTCGCGCGACGGCAGCACCGGCACGAGCGCGCGCTCGGCGAGGGCGCCGTGGCCGATCTCGCGACGCTTCGGCGAACCCACACGACCCGTCTCACCCGTCGAGTACGGCGGGAAGTTGTAGTTGTGCATGTAGCGCTTCTTCGTCACCGGCGACAGCGAGTCGATCTGCTGCTCCATCTTGAGCATGTTCAGCGTGGTGACGCCCAGGATCTGGGTCTCGCCGCGCTGGAAGATCGCCGAGCCGTGCACGCGGGGCACGACCTGCACCTCGGCGTCGAGCGGCCGGATGTCGGCGAGCCCGCGGCCGTCGATGCGGACGCCCTCTTCGAGGACGCGCGTGCGCATGACCTTCTTGGTGACCGACTTGTACGCGGCCGACACCTCGGCGTTGGCCGACTCGGGCAGTTCGCCCGCCTCGACCTTGGCCGCGATGTGCTCCTTGGTGCGCGCCTTGAGGGCGTCGTCGGCGTCCTGGCGCTCGACCTTGCCGGCGATCTGGTAGACGTCCTTGAGCTCGGCGGCGGCGAAGGCCGCGACGGCCTCCTTGACGTCGGCCTGGTAGGGCGGGTACGTCGGGTAGTCGGCGACGGGCTTCGCGGCGGTCTCCGCGACCTGGAGCTGCGCCTCGACGAGCTGCTTGATGAAGGGCTTCGACGACTCGATGCCCTGCGCGATGACCTCTTCGTTCGGCTTGACGGCGCCGCCCTGGATGAGATTCCACGCGTTGTCGGTCGCCTCGGCCTCGATCATCATGATCGCGACGTCCTGCGAGCCGTCGGCCTCGGTCACGACGCGGCCGGCGACGACCATGCTGAACACGGCCTCCTCGAGCTGCGAGTGCTTCGGGAACGCGACCCACTGGCCGTCGATGAGCGCGACGCGCACACCGGCGACGGGGCCCGAGAACGGCAGGCCCGAGAGCTGCGTCGAGAGCGACGCGGCGTTGATGGCGAGCACGTCGTAGAGCTCGTCGGGCTCGATCGCGAGCACCGTGACGACGACCTGGACCTCGTTGCGGAGGCCCTCGACGAACGAGGGGCGCAGCGGGCGGTCGATGAGGCGGCAGGTGAGGATCGCCTCGGTCGAGGGGCGGCCCTCGCGACGGAAGAACGAGCCGGGGATGCGGCCCGCCGCGTACATGCGCTCTTCGACGTCGATCGTCAGCGGGAAGAAGTCGAAGTGCTCCTTCGGCTGCTTCGAGACGGAGGTCGCCGAGAGCAGCATGGTCTCTTCGTCGATGTAGGCGACTGCCGAGCCCTGCGCCTGCTGGGCGAGGCGGCCGGTCTCGAAGCGGATGGTACGCGTGCCGAACTTGCCGTTGTCGATGACGGTCTCGGCGAACGTGATTTCAGGACCTTCCAAGAGGCCTCTCCTTTGTTTAACGTCGCACCCCGTGTGGGCGCGACTCGTACGAAGGAGCAGGAACAGGCATTACGAACCGCAAGAGCTTGCGTTCACGCTGGCCACCAGTAGAAGTCCACCGATGCGTGCTCGGTGATCCACCACAGGGGACCAGCTTCCTGCCGGCCTGCTCCAGACGGCCACCCGCGCGAAATGCACGGATCGCCGCCTGCAATGCTAGCAGAGCGGCGGTTTTCGGGCCGTGAACAGCGGATGCCGCGTGGCTGAACCCCGTCGGCCGGCCGAGCGTCTGCCGCGTCGGCGTGAGCGCGGGCCGCGGCATCCATGCCAGACTCGAGACCATGGCATCCGACGACGCGAAGCCCACCGGTCCCTCCGACGACACCAAGCGCAAGTTCCGCGAGGCGCTCGAGCGCAAGAACCAGGCCTCGAAGAAGCGCGAGGGCGAAGCGCACCTCGACGGCGGCGGGCAGGCGCACGACGCGCACGGCCCCGCCTCGCACAAGCGCGAGTTCCGGCGCAAGAGCGGCTGAGCGGCAGCTCGCCCCGGTCAACCCCTCGCGGTCGCGCGCCGGGAGGCGGATCATGGGCGGTACGCCGATCGTTTCGAGGAGGAACGCCATGGCCACCGTCGCACGAGTCACCACCATCACCGTCCGTTCGGAAGTGAGCTTCGACGACGCCGTCGCCGCGGGCGTCGCCCGCGCGGCGGAGACGCTGCGCAACGTGAGCGGCGCCTGGGTCAAGGAGCAGAAGGTCGAAGCGACCGACGGGCGGATCACCGCCTGGTCGGTGACGCTCGAGGTCACCTTCGTGCTCGACGACTGAGGGCCGGACCCCCACGCCGACAGCGCGATCCGGCGGAGGCGCGACCGCTCCCCCGCCGGAATCGCGTGGCTGGTGCGGTCAGACCGGTGCACCCCAGCTGAACGTGCCGGCCAGCATGATCGACGCCCCGCTTGTCAGGTCCTCGACCATGACGCTCGACCACGTGACCGCGGTCAGGGTCGAGGTCTGGCCTCCCGGGCAGTCGAGCACGTCGGCCGCTGCGGGCGGCGACAGCGTCAGCGAACCGACGAGGTTGCCGTTCTTGCCCGCGGTGAAGACGCCGCTCTCCGAGACGTCCGCGGAGACGGTCGTCTTCTTCGGGTCACTCGGGTTGTGTCCGCCACCGTTGATGCACTGGTAGGTGGCGTCGAGGTGCGCCGTCGCCTGGACGGTCTCCGTCGAGCCCGCCGACAGTCCGGCCTCCTTGAACTGCACGACGAGGCCGGTGCCGTCGGCAGATGCGCTCGTGGCGCTCTTGATGAAGTGCGGGCTGCCGCCCGCCATCGCCGGGCCCGCGCCGACGAGCACGAGCGCCGCGGCCGCGGCGAGCGCGGCCATGACCTTGCGAATGGACATGGTGAATCCTTCCGATCGGGTTTCGGCGACCCGGCCGTCTTCGACCCGCGAGACCTCGTGACCCGCCCCGATCGGAATGCGCGCGGTGATCGCAGCCCATCGGCCGCGTCTCGATTGCGAGCGTACGCCGGGCGAGCGTCGGCCTCCAGCATTTACCGACGATTCCTCATGTCTCTGGCGCCCCCAGAAGTGGGCACCGAATCGGCGGGCGACGCATCGCGCCGCCCGCCGATCGCGTGACTACTCCCCCGCAAGACCCCCGATGAGGTGGCCGAAGGGGCGGTCGAGCTGGAACGGGTCGTTCACGAGCTGCGACCGGTCGGTCCGTTCGACGAGGTCGGCGAACTCCTTCGCGCCGCGGAAGACGCGGTCGGGCAGCGAGCGCACGCCGTCGCCCTCGGCGCCGCCCCAGTCGCTCGTCGCGGCGAAGACGCCCGTCGTGACGGGCACCGCGTGCAGGTACGTGAAGAGCGGTCGGATCGCGTAGTCGATCGCGAGCGAGTGGCGCGGCGTGCCGCCCGTGGCCCCGATGAGCACCGGGAGGTCGGTGAGCGCCTGCGGGTCGATCACGTCGATGAACGACTTGAACAGGCCCGCGTAGCTCGTCGTGAAGATGGGCGTCACGGCGATGAGCCCGTCGGCCGACGCGACGGCGTCGAGCGCCTCCTCGAGCTTCGGCGGGGCGAAGCCGAGCAGCAGGTTGTTCGTGATGTCGTGGGCGAGCTCGCGCAGCTCGAACGTGCGCACCTCGGCCTCGACGCCGCGCTCGGCGAGCGCGGCCACCGCGTCGGCGGCGAGCCGGTCGGCGAGCTGCCGCGTCGAGCTCGGGGTCGAGAGCCCCGCCGAGACGACGACGATCTGCTTGGCGGTCATCGGGCCACCCCCTGACGGGTAGCGGCCGGGCCGAAGGCCGAGCCGGTCTGCGCGGTCGCCGGGTCACTCGCGACCGTGTCCTGGTAGGGCGAGCCGACCGTGAGGTTGTCGCCGCGGTTCGCGTTTGGCGTCGCCTGCCGGGGTGCGGCATCGCCGTACTTCGCCCGCACGAGCGAGTCGTGCGTCGGGGCATCCGGCACGTCGGCCGGCCGGTTCTTCGCGAACTCCTCGCGGAGCACCGGCACGACCTCGCCGCCGAGCAGGTCGAGCTGCTCGAGCACGGTCTTGAGCGGGAGCCCCGCGTGGTCGACGAGGAAGAGCTGGCGCTGGTAGTCGCCGACGTAGTCGCGGAAGCCGAGCGTGCGGTCGATGACCTCCTGCGGGCTGCCGACCGTGAGCGGCGTCTGCTGGCTGAACTCCTCGAGACTCGGGCCGTGCCCGTAGACGGGCGCGTTGTCGAAGTACGGACGGAAGTCGCGCACCGCGTCCTGCGAGTTCTTGCGCATGAACACCTGTCCGCCGAGGCCGACGATCGCCTGCGCGGCGGTGCCGTGCCCGTGGTGCTCGAAGCGCTGGCGGTAGAGGGCGATCATGCGCTGCGTGTGCGACGCCGGCCAGAAGATGTGGTTCGCGAAGAAGCCGTCACCGTAGAACGCGGCCTGCTCCGCGACCTCGGGCGTGCGGATCGAGCCGTGCCAGACGAACGGAGGCACGCCGTCGAGCGGACGCGGCGTCGAGGTGAAGCCCTGCAGCGGGGTGCGGAACTTGCCCGACCAGTCGACGACGTCCTCGCGCCACAGCCTGTGCAGCAGCTCGTAGTTCTCGACGGCGAGCGGCAGCCCCTGGCGGATGTCCTTGCCGAACCACGGGTACACGGGGCCCGTGTTGCCGCGGCCGAGCATGAGGTCGGCACGGCCGCCCGAGACGTGCTGCAGCATCGCGTAGTCCTCGGCGATCTTGACCGGGTCGTTCGTGGTGATGAGCGTGGTCGCGGTCGACAGCTGCAGGGTCGACGTCTGGCCCGCGATGTACGCGAGGGTCGTGGTGGGCGACGACGACCAGAACGGCGGGTTGTGGTGCTCGCCGAGTGCGAAGACGTCGAGGCCGACCTCTTCGGCGTGCTTCGCGATCGTCACGGTCGCCTGGATGCGCTCGGCCTCGGTCGGGGTACGACCGGTCGTCGGGTCCTGCGTGATGTCGCTGACGGTGAAGATACCGAACTGCATGATGCTGCTCCTGAGCTCATCTGGTGATGCGTCGATTCTATGCATTTGCATACATCGGGTCCAACGGGCTCCCCCGCCGAGGTATTCCCGATCCGCCCGATCGATGATCCTCGGCGTTACACTCGGGCTGGTGAGCACGATTTCGGTCGTCATTCCGAGTCTCGACGACGCGGAGTTCCTCATCGTATGCCTCCGCGCCCTCGCCGCGCAGACGCGCCCTGCCGACGAGGTGATCGTCGTCGACAACGGATCCGTCGACGACACCGCAGCGGTCGCGCGCTCGGCGGGTGCCCGCGTGCTCGTCGAAGCGACGCGCGGCATCTGGCCCGCGACCGCAACGGGCTTCGACGCCGCCCGCGGCGAGATCATCGCGCGGCTCGACGCCGACTCGGTCCCCGCCCCCGACTGGCTCGCCGAGGTCGAACGCCGCATGTCGGCACGCGACCGGCCCACGGTCGTGACGAACGGCGGCACCTTCTACGGCCGCACCGCCCTCGTGCGCTGGATCGCCCGCAACATCTACATCGGCGGGTACTTCACGGTGATCGGCCCGCTGCTCGGCCACCCGCCGATCTTCGGCTCGAACTACGCGATCCGCGCCGACGCCTGGCGACGCCTGCGCGACCTCGTGCACCGCGACCGGGCCGACGTGCACGACGACCTCGACCTCGCCTGGTGGATGCAGCCCGGCATGACCGTCGTCCGCGATCGGCGACTCGTGGTCGGGGTCTCCGCGCGGCCGTTCGACACGCCCTCGGGACTCTGGCGCAGAGTCCGGATGGCGTTCCACACGATGTCGGTCGAGTCGCGCGAGTGGCCGCCGCTCCGGCGACGCCGGGACCGGCGTCGCGCGCCCGCCTGGATCTGGGAGGCCCCCGAGCTGCGCGAGGGCTCACTGGAGCACGACGCCGACGGCGACGACGCGCTGCCCGCCTGACCCCTGGTGCGGGATGCTCCGGGCGACGGGAAGCTCCCGGCCGAGGCATCCCACCCCCGACGGCTGATCAGCTCAGCTGCCGGCGACCGATCCGCTCGCGGCGAACAGCCCCAGCATGTCGCGCACGAGCTGGTGCGGCGCGGTCTCGCACGGACTGTGTCCCGTCGGGTACGCCGCGAAGCGTGCGCCCAGCTCTCGTGCCGAGCGCTCGTGCAGCTCCCGCGGCCAGAGGTCGTGCTCGCCGACCGCGACGAGCTTCGGCACGGGGCTCGCCGCGAGTTCGGCGCGCACGTCGGGCGTGGCCATCATGAGCGCGATGATGTCGTCCACGCTGTCGCGGCGGGTGAGCGCGAACCGTTCGCGCACGAAGGCGAGGCGGCCCGGCGGCACCCTGTTGAGGTTGTTGCGGATGCCCCAGAGCATGAGCGCGGCACCCTGCCGCGGCGTCGTGAACCCGCTGAGCGCGCCGATGCGCTTCACCCCGCGGAAGGCCTGCCCGGGCTCGGGCGGCGAGCTCAGCAGGGTGAGGCTCGCGAACCGGTCGGGCCGCTCGAGGAGGGCGAGCCCAGCGAGCGTGCCCGCGAAGCTGTAGCCCAGCACGTGCGCGGCACCCGCACCGTCGTCGAGCACCGCGAGCAGGTCGTCGAGGAACAGGCGCTCGTCGTAGCGCGCGCGGGGCGGGTCGAGATTCCACGGGCCGGCCTCGAACGACTCGTACTGCCCGGCGAGGTCGAACGACTCGACCCGGTAGCCTGCCGCCGCGAACAGCGGGAGCATGATGGCGAAGTCCTCTTTCGACCCGGTCGCGCCCGGGATGAGCACGATGCGCGGGCCGTCGGCCGGGCCGAGGGCGATGCGCGCGAGCGGGCCGCTCGGACCGGCGAAGCTGCTGCGCTCGGTGCCCTCGGGCAGCACGTGCCAGTCCCGATCGGGCAGCGACTCGTCGAGCGCTCTCGCCTCGTCCTCCGCCGTCACGACCCCCACGATAGCGGCTGTGCGGTCGCTGCTGGGCGAGCGCTCAGTCAGGTCGCCTACGCTGGAGGGATGGCTACCGTCGCGCTCACCCTGGACACCTTCGAGAAGACCATCCTCGAGGGCGGCACCGTCTTCGTCGACTTCTGGGCGGCGTGGTGCGGCCCGTGCCGCCAGTTCGCGCCCAACTACGAGGCAGCCTCCGAGGCGAACCCCGACCTCGTGTTCGCGAAGGTCGACACGGAGGACCAGCAGCAGCTCGCCGCCGCCATGAACATCACGTCGATCCCGACGATCATGGCTTTCAAGGACGGCATCGGCGTGTTCGCCCAGGCCGGAGCACTCCCCCGCCCGATGCTCGACGAGCTCGTCTCGCAGGTGCGCGCCCTCGACATGGACCAGGTGCGCGAGCAGCTCGCTTCGCAGGAAGCCGGTGAGGCGACCGGCACCGACGGCGTCTGAGCCGCGGCCGGTCAGTCCTCGCCGGCCACCTCGCCGTTCGTCACGCCCGCATCGGTCAGCGCCCCTTCGAGCCCCGACAGATCGAGCTCGACGCCGAACGGGCGCCCGGAGCCGGTGATGCGCGCCGGCACCCGCGCGTAGCGTCGGGTCTGCGCGAGCGCGTCGAGCCGGTCGCGCCAGTGCGCGTCGACGGCGTCGCTGAGGAAGCCCGCGTGGCGCGGTCGGTCACCACCGACGAGCTGCACGCCGATGCGGTAGCGCCGCGTGAGCCAGCGGTTCGCCCGCGGCACGAGCACCGCGGCCTGGTCGGCCCCGCCGTGCAGGCGGGCGAGCTCGATCGCGGCCTGGTGACGGCGGGCATCGTTCACGGGCGCGATCGCCCGGACCTCGCGGTCCGCGTGTGGAGCATCGACGACGACGAGGCCGTCGAGCGCCGCGAGGTCACCCCACTGGTCGGGGTTGGTGCGGCGACGCGGCACGAGGCCCGCGACGACCCACGCCACGGCCGCGACGAGCGCGATCGTGAACGGCCAGAACAACCAGGCGGGCGACTCGGGGCGAATGACCGTCGTCGCGATGAGCAGCACGACGACGACGAGGTACGGCAGCGGTTCCCAGGCGAGCAGGGGCTTCCGGCGGGGGGCAGGCACGCAGAACAGGCTATCGCGCGGATGCCTCGGGGCCGGTGTCAGCGCAGGGCGTCGAGCCGGCCCGCCACCTCGTCGAGCACGCGCTCCTCGCCGGCGTAGATGCCGGTGCGGCGTGGCCAGTGCGAGACGACATCGGTGAAGCCGAGCTCCCGGGCGCGGCCGACCGCGTCGTCGAAGGCGTCGACACTCGCGAGGCTGAACCGCGCCTCCGAGTCGAGCGACAGGGTGCGCGCGACCGCCCGCGGCTCGCGACCGGCCGTCTCGCATGCCGCCTCGAGGCGCTCGACGAGCCGGGCGACCCCCCGCCACCAGGCATCCGTGCCGTCGTCGTCGCCGCCGGTCGTGATCCAGCCGTCGGCGGCCGAGGCCACGAGGGCGAGCCCGCGCGGGCCGTTCGCGGCGAGGTGCAGCGGCATCCGCGGGCGCTGGGCGGGCTCGCCCACCATCCGCGCGCCGTCGGCGGTGAACCAGTCGCCCGTGAACGAGATGCCGTCCGCGCCCGGCTCCTCGAAGCGGAGCAGCGCGTCGAGACCGTGCACGAACTCCTCGAAGCGGTCGGCCCGCTGTCGCGGCGTGAGCTCGGGCTGTCCGAGCACGTGCGCGTCGAATCCGGTGCCGCCCGACCCGATGCCGAGGAGCACCCGGCCACCGGCGATCTGGTCGACGGTCGCGATGTCCTTCGCGAGCGTCACCGGGTGACGGTAGTTCGGGTGCGAGACGAAGGTGCCGAGCCCGATGCGCTCGGTGACGGTCGCCGCGGCGGTCAGCGTCGGAACGGTCGCGTGCCAGCGCTCGCCCGCGAGGCTGCGCCACGCGAGGTGGTCGTAGGTCCACGCGTGGTCGAACCCGTAGGTCTCGGCCGCGCGCCAGTACCGGGCGGCGTCGGGCCAGTCGAACTGGGGCAGGATGACGATGCCGAAGCGCATGACTGCAAGCCTAGGCGGAGTGGTCGGCGGAGACTGCAGGCGTGGAGGCCGTGACCGGCACGGGCTCGGCACCGAGCTCGACGACCGCGGCACCGCGCGGCTCGGAACGCTCCAGTTTCACGCACACGATGCCGGCGAGGATGAGCACGCCGCCGAGGATCTGCAGCGGACCGAGCGCCTCGCCGAGGAGGATCCAACCGGCGATGGCCGCGAACACGACTTCGGAGAGACCGAGGAAGGCCGCGAGGCGCGAGCCGAGCATGCCGATCGAGGCGATGCCGGCCGTGTAGGCGAAGGCCGTCGAGATGAGGCCGACTGCGATGAGCGGCACGTACCAGGGGGCGGACGCGCCGAGGAACGCGACCTCGGCGGTCGACGCCTGCATCGGCAGCAGGCCCGTGAGCCCCGCGAGCCCGAGCGCGACGGCGCCGACGACGAAGCCGGCCGCGATCAGCGCGACGGGCGGCAGCTGCTCGGCCGACGACTCGCCCACCGCGTAGTACACGCAGACGCCGATCATCGCGAGCGCGGCGAACGCCAGCCCGAGCGGGTCGAGCCCGCCGCCGCCCGGTCCGATCACGAGCACGAGGCCGGCGAGCGCGAGCACGGAGCCGGCGAGCACGACGCGCTGCGGCACGCGCCGGGTGCGCAGCCACGCGAACAGCACGAGCGCGATCGGCGCGAGGTACTCGATGAGGAGCGTCATCGACACGGGGATGCGCTCGAGCGAGGCGTAGAAGAAGAACTGCACGCCGGCGACGGCGACGAGCCCGTAGAGGAGCACCGTCCACTTGGCGCGCCAGAGGGGGCGGAAGTCGCCGCGGAGGGCGACGGCTCCCGGGATCGCGAGGAGGACCGCGGCGATCGAGATGCGCGCGAGCACCGCCGCGCCAGGTGACCAGCCGGATTCGAGCAGCGGTTTCACGAACACGCCGCCGATGCCGAATGCGAGGCCCGCTGCGAGCCCGAGCGTGATGCCGAGCACCCCGCGTCGCCGTGACGTCATGTCGCCTCCTCGCCGTCGGGACCACCTGCGGTCCGCGCCCGAGTCCACTCCCTCGTCATGAGTGAACCCCGTTATGCTCGTGACAGTACCCCTCGACGAGGTCAGGAGTCAAATGCTTTTCACCGATGACACGATCGCGGCGCTCGAGTTCGCCGCGGCACTCGCCGACACGGTGCCCGGCGCCTCCGAGTCGGGCGACGACGAGCTCGCGACGACGGCGCAGCTCTCGGCGCTCATCGGCGCCTGGCAGTACTCCGGACGACGCGACGGAGATGCCGCCGAGCTCGCCGAGGTCCGCGAGGCGCGCGAGCGGATTCGCGGCATCTGGGGCCGGCCGCGCGACGAGGTCGTCGACGAGGTGAACGCGATCCTCGCCGAGGCCGGAGCGCTCCCCCGGCTCGTGCGCCATGACGACTCCGACTGGCACATCCACGCGACCTCTCCCGAGGCGCCACTCGCCGAGCGCATGCTCGTCGAGGCGGCGATGGCGCTCGTCGACGTCGTGCGCGCCGACGAGACCGCACGCCTGCGCGAGTGTGCTGCCGACGACTGCACCGGGCTCTTCGCAGACCTGTCGAAGAACGCTTCGCGCCGCTACTGCAGCACGCGCTGCGGCAACCGCATGGCGGCTCGCGCCCACCGGGCGCGCAGCGCCGACTGATCGTCAGGGCATGACGAAGGCCCCCACCGAATCGGTGGGGGCCTTCGCAAGACGTTCGCGCCAGGTCGAAGACCCGGCAGGCTCAGTTTCGAGAGCCGCGCGAGGAACTGCGCTTAGCGGCGCAGGCCGAGACGCTCGATGAGCGAGCGGTAGCGCGCGATGTCGACATCGGCGAGGTAGCCGAGGAGACGACGACGCTGACCGACGAGGAGCAGCAGGCCACGACGCGAGTGGTGGTCGTGCTTGTGCTCCTTCAGGTGCTCGGTGAGGTCCTTGATGCGCTTGGTGAGCAGCGCGATCTGGACCTCGGGGGATCCAGTGTCACCGGGGTGCGTCGCGTACTCTTCGATGATCGCCTTCTTGACGTCTGCTTCGAGTGCCATAGATGGGATCCCCTTTCTCCTTGTTGCGCGCTGCCCGGGGCCGAATGCCTGGGCTCTCTTGATGCGCGGCCGATTCACGGCAACCTCAATACTCTAGCAGAACGGATGCCTCGGGCCGACCGCCCGCCGCTCCCGACGAACGCGCGACCGTCAGTCGAACGATCCCTCGAGCAGCGTCAGCGCGGCGTCGACGGCCTCGGCCGGCGTGCCACTGCCGCTGCGCGCCCACCAGCGCATCGCGCTGAACCCGGTCGTGACGTAGAGATCGGCGAGCAGGTGCGCGCGCAGCGAAGCCGGCGCGCCCAGGAGCGGCTCGAGCAGTTCGTGCACGGCGCCGAACTTCGCGAGCCCGTGAGCGAGCACCGACGCGTTCGCGTCGATGATGCGCAGGCGTTGACGGGTCACCTCGACGAGCTCGGGCGGGAACTCGGCCATCGCGACGTAGGCGCGGTGGAGCCGTGCGACCGCGGCCGGCGCCCGGTCTCCGGGCACGACCGCGTCGCCGGCGAGCGCCGCCCGGAACCGCTCGATCGCCTCGTCGAATCCGCCCCACACGAGGTCGGGCTTCGACGGGAAGTAGCGGAACAGGGTGCGCCGGCTCACGCCCGCCGCCTCGGCGACGTCGGCCATCGTGACCTCGTCGAACCCGAGCTCGGTGAAGAGCGCGAGCGCGCGCGCGGCCAGCGCTTCGGCGTCGACCTCGACCGGACGGCCGCGAACGCCCCCGGGTCGGGCGCCGTCGGGCGCCGGACGGCTCGGGCTCGAGGCATCCATGTTCACACCGCCATTCTCTCGGGAACATTTTATGGCACTGAGTGTTATAACTAGTGGACCGACTCGAACCCAGGTCGGCGAACCCCACCGCGACGCCGCGCATCCCACGACGCCGCACTCACCGCTGAGGAGCAGCAATGAACACCGCCATCACCCCCGGACGCTTCGACGGCAAGGTCGCGATCGTGACCGGCGCCGGCTCGGGCATCGGCCTCGCGACGACCGTGCGGCTCGCATCGGAGGGCGCCCGCGTGGTCGCGGCCGACGTCTCGAAGGAGCGCCTCGACGCCCTCGTCGCCGAGCACCCGTCGCTCGACATCGTCGCCGTCGCGGGCGACATCACGGTCGAGGAGAACGTGCAGGCGCTCGTCGCCGCCGCGGGCGACCGCGTCGACGTGCTCGCCAACGTCGCCGGCATCATGGACGCCTTCCTGCCGGCCGCCGAGGTCGATGACGCGACGTGGGAGCGCGTCATGAACGTCAACGTCACCGCGGTCATGCGCCTCACCCGCGCCGTGCTGCCCAAGATGCTCGAGCAGGGCTCGGGCTCGATCGTCAACGTCACGAGCGAGGCGGGCATCCGCGGCGCGTCGGCCGGCGCGGCCTACACGACCTCGAAGCACGCCGTCGTCGGCTTCACGAAGAACACCTCGGTCATGTACTCGGGCTCGGGCATCCGCGTGAACGCGGTCGCCCCCGGCGGCGTGAAGACCAACATCGAGGCGCCCTTCAAGTCGGAGCACGCGGGCAAGGTGCTCGGCCCGGTGCTCGGGGCGCTCGCCCTCGTGCCGGCCGAGCCCGAGCAGCTCGCCGCGGCGATCACCTGGCTCCTCTCCGACGACTCCGCCAACGTGTCGGGTGTCGTGCTCGCATCGGACGGCGGCTGGTCGGCCATCTGACCCATCGATCCACGAACGGGATGCCCCGTGCCGCGCGTCGGCACGGGGCATCCGTTGCTTCTCCACGACGCCGGGGCGAGACTGGGGCCATGGCCTTCGTGATCAAGCGCGTGTACGAGCCCGCCGAGGCGGGCGACGGCTACCGGGTGCTCGTCGACCGCCTGTGGCCGCGCGGGGTGAGCAAGGAGCGCGCCGAGCTCGACCTGTGGGACAAGGACGTCGCCCCCTCCCCCGAACTGCGCACCGAGTGGCACCACGCACCCGACCGCGTGGGCGACTTCGAGCACTTCGCCGCACGCTACCGGGCCGAGCTCGACGAGGGCGAGGCGGGCGGAGCGCTGCTCGAGATCGGCCGCGAGCACGACCGCGTCACCCTGCTGTACGGCGCGCGCGACACGCAGGTGAACCACGCCGAGGTGCTGCTCGGCTGGCTCGCCGCGCACGGGGCTGCGGTCGAAGGCGACTGAGCGGCCGCGGCTCACCGACGCACGACCGCCCGCTCAGGGCGTGAGCGGGAAGATCGCGGGTACGCCCGTGTGGGCGTAGACGATCACGAGGAACACCACCAGGTCGAACAGCAGGTGCACGACGAGCACGTACGTGAGCGACTTCGTGAGCTTGAACGTGTAGCCCTGCACGAGCGCGAACGGGATCGTGAGCAGCGGCCCCCAGCTCTGGTAGCCGAGCTCCCACAGGAACGAGACGAAGACCGTCGCCTGCAGCAGGTTCGCCTGCCAGGCGGGGAAGTGCCGCATGAGCAGCGCGAACACCGTGCAGATGAAGAAGAGCTCGTCCCACGTGCCGACCGCGGTCACGCCGACCGCGAGCCGCGCGATCTCGTTCGGGCCGCTCACCGCGGGCCAGTTCTCGTAGACCCCCGATCCGATGAAGTACGCGGGCAGGATGAGCCATCCGGCTGCCGTGACGCCCACGAGGTAGAGCCACTGGGTGCGCGTCCACCGCCGCCGTGTGCGCCACGGGAAGCGGATCGTGCGCTCGCGGTAGACGAACCGGGAGATGACGAACGGCACGGCGACCGCGAGGCCGAGCACGACCGCGAACCGCACCATGCCGGCGTCGCTGAGGTCGGCGTGGAGCGACATCGTCGAGATGATCGCCTGCCCGACGGCGATGAGGGCGAGATCGGGTGCGAGGCGCTCGGTGCGGCCGGCGCGGTCGCAGAGCCACGCGACGAGCACGCCCACGACGAGCGCAGTCCATCCCGCCCATTGCCAGCGCAGGCCGAACAGCAGGATCGCGGCGCCGCAGACGAGGATCGCGGGCACGAGCGCGACGGCGTGCGTGCGGACGTCGGCGGGCGATCCGGCAGGGTCGGCGAGGCGGGCGGTCACGCCCCCAGCATGGCATGCGTCACGCCACGGTGCGGCGCGGCCGAATGTCGCCGGGCGGTGCGACGATCGAGGCATGCAGCAGACGATCGTTCCGCCCTACCTGCTCGACCGCATCGCCGATTCGGGGCACCGGTTCCCGCTCGCCGCCGAGGCGGCCAGGCGCTCGCTGCTGCACGACGCACCGCGACGCGAGCTGCGCGGGGTGCCGCCGCTGCTGCCGCCCGATCGCGCCGAGCCACGTCTGCCCGCGGCGCTGCCCGACGCTCCGTCGCATCCCGACCGCCGCATCTCCGACGCCGAGGGCACCGAGAAGCTGCCCGGCCGGCTCGTGCGCCGCGAGGGCGAGCACGCGACGGGTGACGAGTCGGTCGACGACGCCTACAACGGCCTCGGCGACACCCACCGCCTCTACGACCGCGTCTTCGGTCGCGACTCGATCGACGGCCGCGGCATGCCGCTCGAGGCGACCGTGCACTTCGGCGAGAAGTACGACAACGCCTTCTGGGACGGCGAGCGCATGGTGTTCGGCGACGGCGACGGCGAGGTGTTCCGGGGGTTCACCGACTCGCTGAGCGTCATCGGGCACGAGCTGTCCCACGGCGTGACCGAGCACACCGCGGGCCTGCGCTACCAGGGTCAGCCCGGCGCGCTCAACGAGCACGTCTCCGACGCCTTCGGAGCACTCGTCGAGCAGTACGCGCTCGGGCAAGACGCCGAGGCGGCGACCTGGCTCATCGGCGAGGGCATCTTCACGCCCGAGGTGCAGGGGCGCGCGCTGCGTTCGATGCTCGAGCCCGGCACCGCATACGACGACGACGTGCTCGGCCGCGACCCGCAGCCCGCCCACATGCGCGACTACGTCGAGACGACCGACGACAACGGCGGTGTGCACCTCAACTCCGGCATCCCGAACCGGGCGTTCGCGCTCGCCGCGCGCGAGCTCGGCGGGTTCGCGTGGGAGCACGTGGGGCGCATCTGGTACGACACCCTCACTTCCGGCCGGCTCGGCCGCGACGCGACGTTCGCCGAGTTCGCGACCGAGACCGTGCACCAGGCCGAGCAGCGGTTCGGCGCCGACTCACGCGAAGTGCGGGCCGTGCGGTCGGGCTGGCAGACGGTCGGCGTGCTGCCCGAGGCTGGCGAGGCCGGGCACCAGGAGTGATCGAGGAGTCGGGCGAAGACCGCCACGAGCAGTGATCGAGGAGTAGCATCCAGCACGATGGAGATCATCGTGCAGCGGTCCGGCGGCCTGGCCGGCCTTCGCATCACGTGGCGGGTCGACGTCGACGAACAGCCCGACGCCGACGCGTGGGTGGTGCTCGTCGACGAGCTGCCCTGGCGCGACGTTCCGCCCGCGCCGCCCGAGCCCGACCGCTACGTGTACCGGATCGAGTGCGAACCGCACGAGGCGCTGCTCGCCGAGGGGCAGGTCACCGGTCCGTGGCGAGAACTGGTCGACCGGGTTCGCGAGACCGCGCCGCCGCACCGCGAGCCGCCACCAGCACCCCGAACGCGATGAGGCCCTGCGCCGCGAGGTAGGTCGACATCACGGCGAAGTCGTGGGCGGCGAACTCGTAGCCCGGCAGGAACCGGCCCATCGCGAGCACCGAGTCCGAGACGACGAAGAGGGCTGCGCCGAGGGCGATCCAGCCGCCGTGCAGCGAGGCGCTGATCGCCATCGTGCCGATGACGAGCGCGTAGGCGACGACCGGCACGCCCAGGGCGCCCGCGCCGGGAAGCAGCAGCACGAGCATTCCGACCACCCAGAGCGGGTAGACGAGCGCCCACAGCGGCGGGCGGCGTCGGGCGTGCGGCATCCGCAGGAAGAGCACGATGTACGCGACGTGCGCGGCGAGGAACGAGGCGAGGCCGGCCACGAACCAGAGATCGCCCGGGAACGTGAGGAGCACGTCGCCACCCCACGAGAGCCCGATGCCGGCGAGGAGCAGCACCGGAATCGGTGAGGCCTGCCGCCGCGAGACGAGCACGACGGCGAGCGCGAGCAGCGGCATCAGGAGCACCTTCGTCGCGGTCACGCTCCACGCGGGGCCGACGTACTGCAGCAGGAGGTGCGCGACGGAGACGACGAGGTAGGGGGCGAAGGCTGGGAGCACGCTCGAATGCTAGCCGAACCGACGACGAAGGCCGGCGGGCGCTCGCCCACCGGCCTTCTCACTGGTCTCGGTCTCAGCTGACGCCGAGCAGGTCGATCACGAAGATCAGGGTCTTGCCCGACAGCGGGTGACCGCCGCCGGCAGGGCCGTAGGCCTTGTGCGCGGGCACGATGAGCTGGCGGCGACCGCCCACCTTCATACCGGGGATGCCCTCCTTCCAGCCCGTGATGAGGGCCGAGAGGGGGAAGTTGATCGACTGGCCGCGGCTCCACGACGAGTCGAACTCGTCGCCCGTCTCGTAGTCGACGCCGAGGTAGTGCACGTCGACCGTCGAGCCGGGCTGCGCCTCCGCGCCGTCGCCCACGACGATGTCTTCGATCACCAGCTCGACGGGGGCCGGACCCTCGGGAGCGTCGATCTCGGGCTTGCTGTTCGTATCGGTCATGCCCTCAATCAAAACGGATGCCGCGTGCCCGTGTCCAACGCGGACGGATGTCCACCGGGGTCTTGCGCTACTGGCGAACACCATGCACGCTGGAACCCTAAGAGATCCGTCGCCCCGTAGAGATGTCGGCAGTGCCACACCACAGGGCGGCGGATTTCTCCGTCTCGGCGGCACGTGGTGCCGGCCGCCGGGACGCGACGGAGCAGGCGGTCCGCCGCCCTGCGATGAGTTCATTCCTCCATCAGCCGGGACCTGATGAGGAAGCGGACGCCCTCGGGTGCCTCGATCGAGAAGCCGCTTCCCCGACCCGGCACGACGTCGACGGTGAGGTGCGTGTGCCTCCAGTACGCGAACTGCTCGGCCGACATCCAGAACCCGACGACTCGCATCGCGCCCGCGGCATCCGCACCGATCTCGAGCTCGCCGAGGAGCACGTCGGCGTCGCTCGTGAGGAACTCCCCCGCGGGGTAGCAGATCGGCGAACTGCCGTCGCAGCACCCGCCGGACTGGTGGAACATGAGCGGGCCGTGCGCCGCCCAGAGCCGGTCGACGAGCGCCGCCGCCGCGGGTGAGAGCTCCACCCGCGGCGACGACTCCCCCACGATCACGACGCTGCCGACGACGCCCTCCGCGAACCGTTCGAGCGACATGTGGGACCGCCGATCAGAAGAACCCGAGCGGGTTCTCGTTGTAGCTCACGAGCAGGTTCTTCGTCTGCTGGTAGTGATCGAGGGCGAGCTTGTTGTTCTCACGGCCGATGCCCGACGACTTGTACCCGCCGAAGGCGGCGCCTGCGGGGTACGCGTGGTAGTTGTTCACCCAGACGCGACCGGCCTGGATGTCGCGACCGGCCCGGTACGCCTCGTTGCCGTTGCGGCTCCAGACGCCCGCGCCGAGCCCGTAGAGGGTGTCGTTCGCGATCGAGATGGCGTCGTCGTAGTCGGTGAAGCTCGTGACGGCGACGACGGGGCCGAAGATCTCCTCCTGGAACAGGCGCATGCGGTTCTGCCCCTCGAAGATGGTCGGCTGCACGTAGTAGCCCTCGCTGAGGTCGCCGCCGAGGTCGGCCCGTTCGCCGCCGAGCAGCAGCTTCGCCCCCTCCTGCTTGCCGATGTCGATGTAGCTCAGGATCTTCTCGAGCTGGTCGTTCGACGCCTGCGCACCCACTTGGGTCTCGGTGTCGAGCGGGTTGCCCTGCTTCGCCTGCTTCGTGCGCTCGATCGCGTCGTCGAGGAAGGTGTCGTAGATCGAGCGCTGGATGAGCGAACGGCTGGGGCAGGTGCAGACCTCGCCCTGGTTGAACGCGAACAGGCTGAACCCCTCGAGCGCTTTGTCGTAGAACGAGTCGCGCCGGTCGGCGACCGACTCGAACACGATGTTCGGGCTCTTGCCGCCGAGCTCGACGGTCGAGGGGATGATGTTGTTCGACGCGTACTGCAGGATGAGCCGGCCGGTCGTCGTCTCCCCCGTGAACGCGATCTTGCGGATGCGGTTCGACGAGGCGAGCGGCTTGCCCGCCTCGACGCCGAAGCCGTTCACGACGTTGAGCACGCCCGCGGGGAGCAGGTCGGCGATGAGCTCGACGAGGACGAGGATCGACGTCGGGGTCTGCTCGGCGGGCTTCAGCACGACCGCGTTGCCCGCGGCGAGCGCGGGGGCGAGCTTCCACACGGCCATCAGCAGCGGGAAGTTCCACGGGATGATCTGCCCGACCACGCCGAGCGGCTCCTGGAAGTGGTACGCGACCGTGTCCTCGTCGAGCTGCGTGAAGCTGCCCTCCTGCGCGCGGATGAGGCTCGCGAAGTACCGGAAGTGGTCGCTCGCGAGCGGGAGGTCGGCGTTCAGCGGCTCGCGGATCGACTTGCCGTTGTCCCAGGTCTCGGCGACGGCGAGGAGCTCCCGGTTGCGGTCGATGCGATCGGCGATCGCGTTGAGGATGCCCGCGCGGTGCGCGGCGCTCGTGCGGCCCCACGCCGGAGCGGCCTTGTGGGCGGCGTCGAGCGCCGCGTCGATGTCGGCGGCGGTGCCGCGGGCGACCTCGGTGAACGCCTTGCCGTTCACCGGCGAGATGTTCTCGAAATAGGCGCCGCCTGCGGGCTTCACCCACTCGCCGCCGATGAAGTGCTCGTAGCGCGGCTTGAACTCGATGAGCGCGCCGGGGGTGCCGGGCGCGGCGTACACGGTCATCGTGTCTCCTTGACGTCGTTGTCGGATGCCCCTGAGCGGGACGACGTCACGGTACGCCGACGGAGGTTGCATCCCGGTCGCACGAACGTTGCACCTGCGTTGCATGGGCACACGTGGGATGCGGCCGAGCGGGGGCCCGTCAGTCGAGTGCGCCGTCGAGACGCTCGAGGTGCGCGACGACCGAAGCCCGGCGCGGCGACCGAGGCGGGAGGAGCCGGAGCGCCGCCCGCCAGAGCTCGACGTCGTCGCGCCCCTCCTCGCGTTCGGCGTAGTCGAGGAGCAGCTCGGGCGACGCATCGGCCATGAGCGACTCGCGGAGCCGGCTCGCGAGCTCCTCGCGGATCTCGATGATGCCGGGTGCCGTCGAGTCTGGGAGCAGGGGCCCCGGATAGGCGTCCAGCGCCAGGCGCCGTGCGCCGCGCCGCAGGCGGGCGAGCACCTCGTGCGCATCGAGCGCGAGCGGCCGGGCGAGCCGGTAGGGCCGCGCCTCGATCGGCGGCTCGCCCACGACGTCGAGGACGCGCCGGAGCCGCACGAGTTCGGAACGGAGGGTCGCGGTGCCGGCCGATTCGCCGTAGACGAGGTCGGCGAGGCGCTCGGCCGCGAGACCCCGTGGATGCCAGGCGAGCAGCACCAGGATCTCGGCGTGCCGGAGTCCCAGTTCGCGTCCGCCGAGGCGGGGGCGCTGCAGTCCGAGGACGTCGAGCGTGCAGCGCGGTGGGTCGACCGGGCGGATCCGGCTTCGGCGGAGCGTCGAGCGGACCGTCGACTCGAGCTGCGCGAGCTTGAGCTCGGCCTCGACCGCGGCGACGGTCGCCGTGACGAGTGCGAGCGTGTGCGGCGCCACCGCGTGGTCGGTGCCCGTGATGTCGATGACCCCGAGCACGGCGCCCGTCCGCGGGTCGTGCACCGGGGCCGCGGTGCAGCTCCACGGATGCACGATCCGATTGAAGTGCTCCGCGCCGCGGATCTGCACTCCGCGATCGAGCTCGATGGCGGTGCCCGGCGCGTTCGTCCCGACTCGGGACTCCGACCAGTCGGCTCCCGCGACGAACAGCATGTCCTCGGCACGGTGCCGAAGGGCGGGATCGCCCTCGACCCACAGCAGCCGGCCGTGCTCGTCGCCGACGGCGACCACCAGGCCGGCATCGCTCGCGTCGTCGACCAGCAACCGCCGGATCACGGGCAGCACGGGGGCGAGCACGTGGGCGTCGCGGTACGCGAGGAAGCCGTCCTCGTCGAGGTCGATGCCGGGCAGGGCGTGCACCGGGTCGATCGCCTCGCGGAGCGCCCGTTCCCAGGAGGCACGGACGACCGGGCGGAGCGTGGGCGGCACCGTCCCGGAGGCGAGCGCCTCCTCCTGCGCGCGCACGAGTCGATCGCGCAGGGCGTGGGCGTCGAATCCCTGCGGGGGTCGCTGCGGCACGGGCATGCCGTCTCCGATCGCGTCGTTGCGGATGCCGACATCCTATCCGCCGCGGCCGGCACGCCCCGGGGTCAGCGCATGAGCGCCGCGCGCTCGGAGACGATCGACGCGAGCAGCGCCTGCTCGTCGGCGACGCTCTTCGCACCGCCGACCCCCGAGACGATGCGCTGACGCGCGAATGCCAGGTGCGTCGCATCCGTGATGAGGCGTCGCATGGCGACGATCCGGGGCGGATGCTGCGCCCGGGCCCACGCCTTCGCCTGACGGCGACCGGCGGGGGTCGCGAGCAGATCGACCTCGCCGGCGCTGAACCAGCCGGCGGCCGCGTACTCGGCGAGCCGGCGTCTCGTCGTGCGAGCCTCTTCGCGGCGCAGGAGCACGACGAGCACGATCGCGGCGACGAAGATCGGCACCTGGACGGTGACGTAGAGGCCGATCCAGTCGTCGCCGAACGCGAGCGAGCCGTTCCAGAGGGCGTGCAGCGCGATGGCGCCGACGAGGCCGAGGAGGAACCAGCCGATCACTCCCCCGCCGCCGGCACCGCGACGCGCGGCGATGCCGATCGCGAGGCCGGTGCACGCGGTGAAGAGCACGTGCGCGAAGGGCGAGAAGATGCCGCGCACGACGAACGTCGCGCCCAGGGAGGACGCTCCGCCCTCGATGAGCGCCGACCCGAAGTAGATGATGTTCTCGGTGAACGCGAACCCCGCCGCGACGGTCGCCGCGTAGACGAGCCCGTCGACGGGTCCGTCGAACTGCCACCTCGCGAAGGCGTAGACGAGCAGCACGCCGAGGCCCTTCGCGACCTCTTCGACGACGGGCGCCTGCACGACCGCGGTGATCGCCTCGTCGGCGGCGCCGCCCGGCGTCGCGAACGCGACCGCCAGTTGCACGCCGAGGTCGACGACGAGCGCGATCGCGACCGAGACCGCCGCGCCCCACAGGAACGCGAACCACAGCGCACCCCGCGGCTCGGGCTCCCAGCGATCGACCCAGCGGATCGCGAGCAGCACCCCGGCGAGCGGGACGAGCGCGAGCAGCGACCCGATGACGAGCGTCGACGCGCCGAGCGCGATCGCGAGGTAGGCGACCACGAGCAACGCGGCGAAGCCGCCGACGACGATGCCGACGACGGCGAAGACGGTGCCGCCGCTCCGGGCCCGGACGGGCGCCGCCCAAGCGGGTGCGACGGCGACGGGCTGCGGCGCTGGGCCGGGGACGAGGTGACTCACCGGGGCAGCCTACCGAACGGGCGCGCCGGGAGGCCGGGACGAAGGCCCAGGCGGGCCCGGGTCGCGAACCGGAAGCGGTGTGCGAGCCTCAGCCCGCGGGCGGCGCCTCGAACATGACTCCCGGGTTCAGGATGCCGGTCGGGTCGAACACCGCCTTGACCGCGCGCTGCAACTCGAACACGTCGTCGCCGAGTTCCTCGGCCAGCCAGCGACGCTTGAGCACGCCGACGCCGTGCTCGCCCGTCAGGGTTCCGCCGAGCGCGACCGCCGCGCGGAACATCTCGTCGGCAGCCGCCCAGATGTGCTCGGGCACCTCGTCGCCCGTGAACACGAAGTTCGGGTGCAGGTTGCCGTCGCCCGCGTGCGCGATCGTCGGGATCTCGACACCGCGACGCGCGGCGATCTCCTCGATCGCACGGAACATCGCCGGCAGCGCGCTGCGCGGCACCGCGACATCCTCGATCAGCACCTGTCCGCTCGCCGCGAGGGCCGGGTGCATCGCCCGCCGGATGTCGAGCAGCCGCTCGCCGGTCGAAGCGTCGGTCGAGAGCGTGACCCGGCCGCCTGCCGCGGCGAAGAGCTCGGCGATGCGAGCGGCCTCGACCGCCGCCGAACCGTCGTCGGCCTGCGCGAGGAGGAAGGTCTCGCCCGGCGCCGTCGTCTCGAGTGGCGTGCCGGCGAGCGCGTCGGCGCCGAGGTACGCGGCGACCCGCGCGACGACGCCCGCATCGAGGAGCTCGAGCACGGCGGGGCGGATGCGCGCGGCCGTGACGGCCGCGCACGCCTCGGCGGCCGCCTCGACACCGGCGAACGCCGCCGCGACGGTCACCGGGGCGCCGGGGGTCTGCGGGCGGACGCGGACGGTCGCCTCGACGATGACGCCGAGGGTGCCCTCGGAGCCCGTGAACAATGCCGTGAGGTCGTAGCCGGTGACGCCCTTCACGGTGCGGTGCCCGAGGCGCACGAGCCGGCCGTCGGCGAGCACGACGGCCAGGCCGAGCACCGCCTCGCGGGTCACGCCGTACTTCGCGCAGAGCAGCCCGCCGGCGTTCGTCGCGATGTTGCCGCCGATCGACGAGATCGCGCGACTCGCGGGGTCGGGAGCGAACCAGAGGCCGAGCGGCGCGAGCGCGTCGTTGAGGTCGCCGTTCAGCACCCCCGGCTCGACGACCGCGAGCTCGTCGGCGTCGGAGATCTCGAGGATGCGGTTCATGCGGGAGAGATCGAGCACGATCGCGCCGGGGCTCGCGATGGCGCCGCCCGCGAGGCCCGTGCCCGCGCCGCGGACGACGACGGGCGTGGACGTCGCGTGGGCGATGCGCATGACCTGCTGCACGTCGTCGATCGAACCCGCGAAGACGACGGCGAGCGGCGGGGTGTCGCCGCGCCAGCCGGATCGGTCTTCTCGGGCCGCGTCGAGGGCGGCGGGGTCGACGGTGACGGCCCCGCCGAGGGCATCGGCGAGCTGGGCGACGACGTTCGGCATGCTTCCACCCTAGCCACGGCGCCCGCGTCCGATTTCCGCTAGTCGAAGTCGTCGGCACGTGCGAGGCTGAGGTCATGACGATCACCGCAGCGCCGCGCACCGGCACGCCCGATCCGCTCGCCGACCCCGTCTTCGCCGAGCGCTACCGGGCGATGCAGGCGCGCGACGCGCGCTTCGACGGCCAGTTCATCACGGGCGTCCACTCGACGGGGATCTACTGCCGACCGAGCTGCCCGGCCGTGACACCGAAGCCCGGCAACGTGAGCTTCTACCTCACGGCCGCCGCCGCACACGAGGCGGGGCTGCGCGCCTGCAAGCGGTGCCTGCCCGACGCGGTTCCCGGCTCCCCCGAGTGGGACCTCCGCGACGACCTCGCGGCTCGCGCGATGCGGCTCATCGCCGACGGCGTCGTCGAGCGCGAGGGCGTGCCGGGTCTCGCCGCGCATCTCGGCTACACCCCGCGCCATCTCACCCGCGTCGTCACCGCCGAACTCGGCGTCGGTCCGCTCGGGCTCGCTCGGGCGCACCGCGCGCAGACCGCACGGGCGCTGCTGACCTCCACCGACCTGCCGGCGGCCGATGTCGCCTTCGCCGCCGGCTTCGGCAGCGTTCGCCAGTTCAACGACACGATCCGCGAGGTGTACGAACGCACCCCGCGAGAGCTCCGCCTGACCGCCCGCTCCTCCGACCGCCGCGAACCGAGCGACGACGGCATCGTTCGGCTGCGGCTGCCCGCACGGGCGCCGTTCGACGCGGGCGGCGTGTTCGCCTGGCTCGCGGCCCGCGCCGTCGACGGCGTCGAGATCGCGACGGGCGATCGCTTCGTCCGAACCCTCCGCCTCCCCGGCGGCGCGGCCGTCGTGGGGCTCGAGCCCGGCGGCGACGCCCACGCGCCCGCGATCGAGGTCGAGGCGCGGCTCGCGTCGCTCACCGACCTGCCGCCGCTCGTCGCCCGGGTGCGCCGCCTGTTCGATCTCGACGCCGACGCCATCGCGATCGACGCCGCACTCGGCGCCGACCCGGCGCTCGCCGCCTCGGTCGCAGCCCACCCGGGCCTGCGCGTACCGGGGTGCCTCGACCCGCACGAACTCGTCTTCCGCGCGCTCGTGGGCCAGCAGATCTCGGTGAAGGCGGCCCGCACGACGCTCTCGCGGCTGGCCGCCGAGCTGGGCGAGCCGCTCGCGACGGGTGATCGCCCGGGACCGGCCGGCAGCGAGGCCCTGCTGCGGCTCTTCCCCACGGCGAGCGCGATCGCCGAGCACGGCACCGACGTGCTGCGGGGCCCCGCGAGCCGCATCCGCACGATCGTCGACGTCGCGACGCGACTCGTGACGAGCGAGCTCGTCGTCTCGGCCGACCGGGATCGCGACGAGCTCGTGCGCGACCTCGTCGCGATCCCCGGCATCGGCCGGTGGACGGCGGGCTACGTGGCGATGCGGGTCACCCGTGCACCCGACGTGCTGCTGACGAGCGACCTCGCACTGCGCGCGGGCGCCGAACGGCTGGGCCTGCCGGGCACCGTGGCCGAGCTCGACGCGCTCGGCACGGACTGGGCGCCCTGGCGCAGCTATGCGTCGATGCACCTGTGGCGCGCCGCCGCCGAAGAGATCTGATGTCTGAGCCCTGACGCGCTACCATTCCGGCATGGCCGTCACCGACGAAGCGATCCTGCGCATCAAAGAGATGATCATCTCGGGCGAGCTCGCCCCCGGCGATCGCCTGCCGCCCGAGAAGGAACTGAGCGAACGCCTCGGTCTCTCGCGCTCGTCGTTGCGCGAGGCCGTCAAGGCGCTCGAGGTGATCCGGGTGCTCGACGTGCGTCGTGGCGACGGCACGTACGTCACGAGCCTCGAGCCTCGGCTGCTGCTCGAGGCGATGTCGTTCGTCGTCGACCTGCACGACGACCACTCGGTGCTCGAGATCTTCGCGGTACGGCGCATCCTCGAGCCGGCCGCCGCATCGCTCGCGGCGCGCAACGCGACCGAGACCGACCTCGAGCGGCTCCGCGAGTCGGTGGCCGGCGTCGACCACGCCGCCGACGTCGAGGGGCTCGTCGACCACGACCTCGAGTTCCACCGCGGCATCGCCGACGCCGGCGGCAACGGCTATCTCGCGAGCCTGATCGACTCGCTCTCGAGCCACACCGTGCGCGCCCGCATCTGGCGCGGCATCACCCAGGAGAGCGCCGTCGAACGCACCCTGCAGGAGCACCACGCGATCCTCGACGCGATCGCCGCGGGCGACGCCGACCTCGCCTCCGCCCTCACGGTCGTGCACGTGTCGGGCGTCGAGCAGTGGCTGCGCTCGGCGCTCTGAGCGCCTGAGTCGCACCGCCCGCACGCGGCGCCCGCGGCGCTGCCCGCCTGCGGCGCCTGCGCCCGCGGCGCTGCCCGCCTGCGGCGCCTGCGCCCGCTCGCGCCGCCGCGCTCGTCGCGAGGGTGCTTTCCCGCAATGCGGCGGCATCCCGAGGCCTGATCATTGCGGAAATGCACCCTCGCGACGACCGCCAGGCACGAACGCTCACGAGCGCTGCGCGCATGAGGAAAGGGGCGCCGGCCGAAGCCGACGCCCCCGAAGAGGACGCTCAGGACCTCACTCGTAGAGGACGGCCTGGATCTCCTCGTCGTCGATGTTCGACGCGTCGTACCAGTAGAACCCGGTGTCGATGGTCTTCGGCAGCTCCTTGCCGTCGATCGCCTCGACGGCGGCCTTGACGGTCTCGTAGCCGATGCCGATCGGGTTCTGCGTGATCGCGCCGAGCATGAGCCCGTCGCGGATGGCGTCCATCTGCGCCTTGCCCGAGTCGAAGCCGACGACCGCGAGCTTCGCCGGGTCGATGCCGAGCTCCTTCACGGCCTGCACGACGCCGATCGCCGAGCCCTCGTTCGAGCCGTAGATGCCCTTGAGATCGGGGTGCGCCGCGATGATCGCCTTGGCGAGGTCGGCCGACTTGGCCTGGTCGCCGCCGCCGTACTGGATGTCGACGATCTCGATGTTCGGCTCGTTCTTCTCCATGTAGTCGACGAACCCGTCGCGGCGCTGCTGGCCGGTGACCGAGGTCTGGTCGTGCACGACGAGGGCGACCTTGCCCTCGTGGCCGACGGCGTCCGCCAGGTGCTTGGCGGCCTCGGCCGCGGCGGCGAGGTTGTCGGTCGCCGCGGTCGTCAGCGGGATGTCGCTGTCGACGCCCGAGTCGAACGCGATGACCGGGATGTTCGAGTCCTTCGCCTGCTGCAGCAGCGGGCCGGCGGCCTGGCTGTCGAGCGCGGCGAAGCCGATCGCGGCGGGGCTCTTGTCGAGCGCCGTCTGCAGCATCTGGATCTGCTGGTCGACGTCGGCCTCGGTGTCGGGGCCCTCGAAGGTGATCTCGACGCCGTACTCGTCGGCCGCCTGCTCGGCGCCCGTCTTCACGGCCTGCCAGAACTGGTGCTGGAAGCCCTTCGAGACGAGGGCGACGTACGGCGTGTCGCCGCTGCCGCCGTCGCCCGAGCCGGAGTCTCCTCCGTCGCTCGCGCAGCCGGCGAGGATCAGGGCCGCGGCGACGGCGCCGACGACGGCGCCCATGGCGCGCTTCTTGAACATGCTCACTCCTTGGTATCGGTGGTGCAGGTGGTGCTGGTTGGGGGATGGGACGGTTTTCGGGGGCCGCCGGGCGTCCATCGGTGCGGATGCCGCGGCGGCGTGCCGCTCAGGCGCGTCGGCGCCGCAGCATGTCGAGGTAGACGGCGACGAGGATGACGATGCCGACGGCGACGGACTGCCACTCCTGCGGCACCGAGATGATGCGCAGTCCGTTGGTCAGCACGGCCATGATGAGGGCGCCGATCACGGTGCCGACGATGGAGCCCTTGCCGCCCTGGAGCGACGTGCCGCCGATGACGACCGCGGCGATGGCCTCGAGCTCGAGGCCCATGCCGCCGGTGGGCTGCGCCGACGAGAGCCGCGAGGCGCTGAGCACGCCTGCGAGGCCGACGAACAGGCCCGCGAGGGTGTAGATGATGATCTTCCAGCGCCGCACGTTGACACCCGAGAGCGCGGTGGCCGCCTCGTTCGAGCCGATCGAGAAGGTGTAGCGGCCGAGGATCGTCTTCGACAGCAGCACCGCGGCGACGATGATCATGACGATGAAGATCGCGACGCCGAGCGGGAACCGCATGCCCGGGATGATCGACAGGTTCATTATCGACTGGAACTCGGGGGTCTCCGAGAAGTAGATCGGCTTCGTGCCGGAGATCACGAGGGAGAGGCCCGCAGCGATGAGCATCATGCCGAGCGTGGCGATGAACGGCGGGATGCCGAGCACCGAGACGTTCACGCCGTTCACGAGCCCGATGAGCGCGCCGAACAGGATCGTCGCGGTCACACCCGCCCAGAGCGGCCACCCGAGGTAGGTGAGGAACACGCCCGCCATGACGCCGCACAGCACCATGCCCGTGCCGATCGACAGGTCGATGCCGCCCGTGATGATGACGAACGTCGTGCCGAGGGCGAGGATGCCGGTGACGGTCGCCGCCGTGAGGATCGAGACGAGGTTGTTCGCGGTGAAGAAGTGCGGGCTCGCGAACGAGAACACCGCGACGATGACGATGAGGCTCGCGAACGCGAGCAACTGCTGCAGGGAGCCGCGCAGCCACGCCATGCGCGGCTTGCCGGCGTCGATCGCGGCGTAGGCGCTCGTCGACGGCGTGGTGGCGGCGGCGCTGCCGGATTCCGGTTTCGTCGTGGTCGGGCTCATCGTGCGATCGTTCCTTCGCTTGAGAATCGGGTTGCGTAGTCCATGAGGTTCTCCTGGGTGGCGTCGGCGTTGTCGAGCACGGCGGTGAGCCGGCCCTCGGCCATGACGGCGATGCGGTCGGAGAGGCGCAGCACCTCGGGCAGCTCCGACGAGATCATGACGATCGCCTTGCCCTCGTCGGCGAGCCGGCGCAGCAGCGCGTAGATCTCCTCCTTCGCGCCCACGTCGATGCCGCGGGTGGGCTCGTCGAAGATGAGCACGTCGCAGTCCTTCACGAGCCACTTCGCGATGACGACCTTCTGCTGGTTGCCGCCCGAGAGGTTCTGCACGAGCTGTGCCGTCGACGGCGTCTTGATGCGGAGCTTCTCGACGTACTCGCGACCCGTCGCCTCGATGCGCCCGTCGCGCACGAACCCGAGGCCCGACGCATAGTCGCGCAACGACGAGAGCACGATGTTCTCGCGCACGCTGCGCTCGAGGAGCACCCCGAGCTGCTTGCGGTCCTCGGAGAGGTAGCCGATGCCGAGACGCGCGGCCTCGGCGGGGTTCGAGATGTCGACCGGCCTGCCGTGCAACCGGATCTCGCCGGACTCGCGCCGGTCGGCACCGACGACCGCCCGCGCCACTTCGGTGCGACCGGCGCCCATGAGCCCGGCGAAGCCGAGGATCTCACCCGGGTACACGTCGAAGGCGACGTCGCGCAGCAGGTGCTTCGTCGACAGCCCGCGGACCGACAGCACCGGCTCGCCGACCGGCTGACGCGGTGCCGGACGCTGCTCGCCCCGGATCTCGCGTCCGACCATGAGCGAGATGATCTCGCGCGGTTCGGTCTCGGCCGTGACGCGGGTGCCGACGTAGCGCCCGTCGCGCAGCACGCTGATGCGGTCGGAGATGCGCGCGAGCTCCTCCATGCGGTGCGAGATGTAGATGACGCCCGTCTCGGGCGTGCGGAACCGCTCGATGAGGCCGAACAGCACATCGACCTCGGCGTCGTTGAGCGCAGCGGTCGGCTCGTCCATGATGAGCACCTTCGCGTCGAACGAGAGCGCCTTCGCGATCTCGACCATCTGCTGGCGGGCGACCGTGAGCCGTTCGACGCGCTCGGCCGGATCGAGCGCGAGGCCGAGCCGGTCGAAGAGCTCCTGGGCCCGTCGGTTGAGGCCGCGGTCGTCGAGGAACAGCCCGGCCTGGCGCTGCTCGCGCCCGATGAAGATGTTCTGCGCGACCGTGAGGTCGGGCATGAGGTTGAACTCCTGGTGGATGATCGAGATGCCGAGCTCCTGCGCGTGGCGCGGCCCCTCGATCGACAGCTCCTCGCCGTTCAGGCGGAAGGTGCCCGTGTCGGGGGTGTAGATGCCCGCGAGCAGCTTCATGAGCGTCGACTTGCCGGCGCCGTTCTCGCCGACGAGCGCGAGCACCTCCCCGTGACGCAGCTCGAGCTGCACATCGGCGAGCGCCTGCACGCCCGGGAACCCCTTGCTGACGCCCTCGACCTCGAGGAGCGCGCCGGTGGTCGCGGTCATCGTGCCGCCCCCGTCGACTCGTAGGCGTTCACGACGCCCTTGCGCAGGACGATGTTGCCGTACGGGCGCAGTTCGCCGGTACGGACGACGAGCTGCGCGCCGGCCGCCCGCTCGTAGAACGCGAACCGCTCGAGCTCGCCGACCCGGTCGGCGTCGACGGCCGCGGCGCCGACGAGCTCGTGCTGGACCGCGAGCCGCTCGCCGCCCTCGGCTGCCATGAGCAGCACCGATGCGCCCTCGTAGCCGTCGAGCGGCAGGACCGTGCGGATCGCCTCGACGACCCTCGGGGCGGCGGAGCCCGGCGTCTCGACGACGGCCGGACCGACCCGGTACGCCGGGAAGTTCGCATCGGCGACGACGAGCTCGTCACCGTGGCCGAGCCGATCGAGCGCGGCGAGCAGGTCGCCGGCGAGGATCGGGTCAATACCACTCAGCACGTGGGCCTCTCTTCCTTGAGATGTGGGACGAGTGTAACCACTCATCCGATGTTTCATAAGGTTCTAGCGAAGAACGTTGCGCTTCCGGTGCGAAAATGGCGCAGAGATCTGATTATTCAAGGCGATATACCCGTTCAGCGGTGCGACCGAGCACCGCGGCGGCCTCGGCCGCCGCCAACTCGTCGATGCACCCGCGCATGACGTTCCACGTCGGCTGGTAGCCGCCGTGCGGCACCGACATCGGCCAGTCGCCACCGTACATGAGGCGCTCGGCGCCGAACTCCTCGATGGCGATGTCCCAGAGCGGCCGCACGGTCGACTCCGCGAAGGCGACGCCGGGCAGGTGGAGCCCCGAGAACTTCGCGACGGTATTGGGCAGCGCCGCGACCGCCGCGAACGCCCACCGCCAGTCGTCGAAGTCGTCGCGGCCCACGGGTGGTTTCGCGAGGTGGTCGACGACGACGGTCAGTTCGGGGATGGCGGCTGCGACGCGCCGGGCGGCGTCGAGATGCCGCGGCCAGGCATCGGGCACGTCGAACGCGAGGCCGCGCGCCGCCACCTCGGCAAGCGACGCGTGCACCGCGGGCAGGTCGAGGAAGTCGTCGCGTGGGTCGTCGTGCACGAGATGGCGGATGCCTCGGAGCCTGGGCTCCACGGCGAGATCGTCGAGCGCGGCGACCGCGGCACGGGTGTCGTCGAGCGGCACCCAGCCGACGACGCCGACGACCCAGTCGTGCTGCGCCGCGACGTCGAGCATGAAGCGCGTGTCGGCGGCGGTGTCGTCGGCCTGCACGAGGATCGCCGCGTCGACGCCCGCCGCGTCCAGCTCGGCGCGAGCGTCGTCGGGGCCGAAGTCGGCGTCGAGCGCCCCGAGCTCGGGCGTGATCCACGGGTAGGCACCCGCCGACCGGGTCCAGAGGTGCAGGTGCGCGTCGATCGTGCGACTCACGGGATCAGCCCGTCCTCGGCGAGTCGTCGCCAGAGCGACTCGTCGATCGGCGTCGCGAGGCGGGCGAGGTTCTGCGCCACGTCGGCGGCCCGCGACGAGCCGACCACCACTGCGCGCACCGCCGGGTGGCGCAGCGGGTACTGCAGGGCCGCGACCGGCAGCTCGACGCCAGCGTCGGCGCAGGCCGCCGCGAGCCGACGAGCTCGGTCGAGCACCTCGGCCGACACCGTCTCGTAGTCGTAGTGCGCGTCGGCCGCGGGCGTCGAGGTGGCGAGCAGCCCTGAGTTGTAGGGCGCTGCCGCGATCACGCCGACCCTGCGTTCCGCGCAGAGCGGCAGCAGTTCGGCGAGCGCGGGCTGCTCGAGGAGCGTGTAGCGCCCCGCGATCATGACGAGGTCGAGATCGCCCTCGCGGACGGCGCGGGCCGCGGCATCCGCGCTGTTCGTGCCGATGCCGACGGCACCGACGACGCCCTCGTCACGCAGCCGTGCGAGCGCCGGCAGTCCCTCGCGCAGGCCCTGGTCGAGGTCGTAGACGTCGGGGTCGTGCAGGAACGCGATGTCGACGCGATCGAGCCCGAGCCTCGTGAGCGAGTCTTCGATGCTGCGGCGCACCCCGGCCTCGCTCGGGTCGAACCGGCGCACCGTTCGATCGGGCACCGCGTAGCCGTTGGCGAGGTCGTCGCCGCCGGCGAAGCCGGGATTGGGCTCGAGCACGCGCCCGACCTTGGTCGACAGCAGGAACTCGTCGCGCGGCCTCGTGCGCAGGAACTCCCCCATGCGCCGCTCGCCGAGTCCCAGCCCGTAGTGGGGGGCCGTGTCGTAATAGCGGATGCCGCCGTCCCACGCGGCCTCGAGGGCGCCGCGGGCGTCGGCATCGGTCTTCTCGCGGTACAGGTTGCCGATCGACGCGCCGCCGTAGCCCAGCGGGCCGAGGCGTTCGGCGATGACGCCCGCACTCATGCCGGCACCCCGGCGTCGTCGATCACGTGCGAGCCGCGCCAGGTGTAGCGATCGACCGACGCGGCGTGCATCTCGGTGCCCGCGCCGGGCGCGATGGGCGTGCGGTAGCGACCGCGCTCGACGACCGCGGGCACCACGAAGTGCTCGTGGAGGTGGTCGACGAACTCGATCATGCGCCCCTCCATGCTGCCCGAGAGCGCGACGTAGTCGAACATCGAGAGGTGCTGCACGGCCTCGCAGAGTCCGACGCCGCCGGCGTGGGGGCACACGGGCACGCCGAACTTGGCGGCGAGCACGAGGTTCGCGAGGTTCTCGTTGACGCCGCCGACGCGTGCGGCGTCGATCTGCATGACGTGCATGCCGCCGGCCTGGAGCAACTGCTTGAAGACGATGCGGTTCTGCACGTGCTCGCCCGTGGCGACCCGGACGGGGGCGACGCCTCGGGCGATGGCGGCGTGGCCGAGGATGTCGTCGGGGCTCGTCGGCTCCTCGATCCAGGCGAGGTCGAACCTCGCGAGCTCGCCCACCCAGGCGATCGCCTCGTCGACGCCCCAGCGCTGGTTGGCGTCGATCGCGATCGGGAAGTGCTCGCCGACCGCGGCCCTGGCGATGCCGAGCCGGCGCACGTCGTCGTCGAGCGAGGCGCCGACCTTCAGCTTGATCTGCGGATAGCCGTCGGCGACGGCCTCGCGGCAGAGCCGCTCGAGCTTCTCGTCGGAGTAGCCGAGCCACCCGGGCGTCGTCGTATAGGCGGGATAGCCGGCCTCGAGGAGCTTCGCCGTGCGCTCGGCGCGGCCGGGCTCGGCGGCGCGGAAGAGGTCGAGGGCCTCGGCCGGGGTGACCGCGTCGGAGATGTAGCGGAAGTCGATGAGCGAGACGAGCTCTTCGGGACTGAGGCCCGCTAGCAGCTGCCAGAGCGGAAGGCCCGCCCGCTTCGCCTTGAGGTCCCACAGGGCGTTCAGGGCCGCACCGATCGCCATGTGCATGACGCCCTTCTCGGGGCCGAGCCAGCGCAGCTGCGAGTCGTGCGCCAGCAGGCGCCAGGCACCGCCCATGTCGTCGAGGAGCGCCTCGACGTCGCGACCGACGAGGTGGCCGCGCAGCGCGTCGAGCGCCGCGACCTGCACGTCGTTGCCGCGGCCGATCGTGAAGACGAAGCCGTGACCGGCGAGCCCGTCGGCCGCATCGGTGCGGATGACGAGGTAGGCGGCCGAATAGTCGGGGTCGGGGTTCATCGCATCCGACCCGTCGAGTTCGAGTGAGGTCGGGAACCGGATATCCCGGGTGTCGACACTGACGATCCTGCTCATGGCGTCCTTTCGTGGGCGTCCTGAGCATAAACATCCGATGTCTCTGCTGTCAACTGTGCCGGAGTGTGCGAGAATCGCCGAGAACCACCACCAAGCCTCGCGGATACTTCAGATGTTCGCAGCCCGTGACCCGGAAGGACACCCGCATGAGATTCGCCCGCCTCGGCCCCGTCGGCACCGAGATCCCCGTGCTGCTCGACGGCGACCGCGTGCTCGACCTGCGACCCGTCACCGGCGACGTCGACGGGGAATTCCTCGCGGGCGGCGTCGAGCGTGCGGCCGCCGCCCTGGCCGCCGGCGAACTGCCCGTGCTGCCGGGTGCGGAGACCCTGCGCGTCGGAGCGCCGATCGCCCGGCCGAGCGCGGTCTACTGCATCGGCATGAACTACGCGGCGCACGCCGCCGAGTCGGGCTCCGAGCCGCCGACGCAGCTCGTCATGTTCATGAAGGCCCCGAACACGGTCATCGGGCCCGACGACGACGTCACGATCCCGCCGGGCAGCGAGAAGACCGACTGGGAGGTCGAGCTCGGCATCGTCATCGGCCGCCGCGCGAGCAACCTCGAGTCCCCCGCCGACGCGCGTGCGCACATCGCGGGGTTCACGACCGTCAACGACCTCTCCGAGCGCGACTGGCAGCTCGCCGTCTCGGGCGGGCAGTGGTCGAAGGGCAAGAGCGCACCCGGCTTCTGCCCGACGGGCCCGTGGCTCGCAACGCCCGACGAGCTCGATGCCGACGACGTGCGCCTGCGCAGCTTCGTGAACGGCGAGGCGCGCCAGGACTCGCGCACGGCCGACCTCATCTTCGGGATCGACACGATCGTGTGGGAGCTGAGCCGCTACCTCACCCTCGAGCCCGGCGATCTCGTCCTCACGGGCACCCCCGAGGGCGTCGCGCTCTCGGGGCGGTTCCCCTACCTGCGCGCGGGCGACGTCGTGGAGCTCGAGATCGACGGGCTCGGCCGCCAGCGCCAGCGGTACGTCGCCGCCTGAGCCGGCGCATCCGCACCATCGAACCCGCACCACCGAACGATCACCGAAGGAGCCAACATGAGCCAGCAGCCGATCGGACCCGCCGAGTTCGAGGGCCTCGTCGCCGTCGTGACCGGCGGCGCGTCGGGCATCGGGGCCGCGATCACCGACCGACTCCGCCGCGGCGGCGCCCGTGTCGCGGTGTTCGACCTCCGCCCAGAGGGCGCCGATGCCGATCTCGCCGTCACCGTCGACATCGGTGACGACGCGAGCGTGAGGGCCGGCGTCGAGCGGCTGGTCGCCGAGCTCGGCCGGCTCGACATCGTCGTGAACAACGCCGGCATCGGCGCGCAGGGCACGATCGAGTCGAACACCGACGACGAGTGGCGGCGCGTGCTCGACGTCAACGTGCTCGGCATGATGCGCGTCGCCCGGGCCGCGCTCCCCCACCTGCGCCGGTCGCCCGCCGCCGCGATCGTGAACACCTCCTCGATCGCGGCGACCGCCGGGCTCCCCGAGCGCGCGCTCTACAGTGCGAGCAAGGGCGCGGTCTCGGCCCTCACGAGGGCGATGGCGGCCGATCACCTGCGCGAGGGCATCCGCGTGAACGCGGTGAACCCGGGCACCGCCGACACGCCGTGGATCGGCCGGTTGCTCGCCCAGGCCCCCGACCCCGCCGCCGAGCGAGCGGCACTCGAGGCGCGCCAGCCGCACGGCCGCCTCGTCGCGGCCGACGAGGTCGCCGCAGCCGTCGCCTACCTCGCGAGCCCCGCGTCGGGTTCGACGACCGGTGTCGAGCTCGCGGTCGACGGCGGCATGCAGGAACTGCGCCTGAGGCCCGCCTGACCCGCCGCGACGGCGAGATCCTTTCGCATCACGGAATTCAACTGTCGCCTTCGTGGAAGGTCTCAGGGGTCGACTTGTACATCTCGACAAACGATCCCGGCGAACGGCGCGATAGCGTGGACGGGTGAAGTTCGCGCACCTGAGAGCCGAAGGCCAGACGACCCCTCGGCTCGCGGTGGTGGTCGCCGAAGCGGCACTCTTCCTCGACGAGGTGCTCGAGCGCTCCCCCCGTGACCTGCAAGACCTCATCGAGCGCGGCCCCGAGGGCCTCGCCGAGGTCCGTGTCGCCGTCGACGCCGCCCTCGCCGCCGGCGCCGAGCTGACGCCCGTGAGCGAACTGCGCCACGCCTCGGCGGTGCTGCGTCCGCCGCACATCCTCGCGATCGGCGCGAACTATGCGGCGCACTCGCAGGAGCTGAAGCTCCGCCACGAGACGGCGCCCACGATCTTCGCGCTGTGGCCGAACTCGCTCAGCGCGCACGGCGCGACGACGACCTGGCCCGAGGACCTCACCCACCAGGTCGACTACGAGGCCGAGCTCGGCGTCATCATCGGCCGCCCCGCACGCGGCGTGCACGAGCGCGACGCGCTCGACTACGTGTGGGGCTACACCGTGGTGAACGACATCACCGCCCGCGACATCCAGTTCTCCGAGGCGCAGTGGTCGCGCTGCAAGTCGTTCGACGGCTTCACCCCGACGGGCCCCGTGGTCGTCACGGCCGACGAGGTCGCCGACCCGCAGGACCTCTGGCTGACGACGAACCTCGACGGTCGCATCCTGCAGGACGCCTCGACGGGCGACATGGTGCGCAGCGTCGCCGAGATCATCTCGTACCTCTCGCGATCGGCGACCATCCCCGCCGGCACGCTCATCTCGACCGGCAGCCCCGGCGGGGCCGGCTACTCGCGCAACCCGCAGGTCTTCCTGCAGGACGGCTCGACGGTCACGGTGTCGATCGGCGGCATCGGATCGCTCTCGACGCACTGCCGCGTGATCTGACGCGACCGCGTCAGGCCGCGCGGGCCTCGGCGCCCGCTGCTCCGATCCGACGACGCAGGAACGCCCCCGCCCGATCGAGCGCGTCACCGGCCGCATCGAGCCCGTCGAGCGCGGTCTGGTAGTTGTGCGGTGCCCGCGCCGCCGCCTCGAGCACGACGTCGACGTCGTCGTGCGCGGCGTTGACCGCCAGCCGTACGGCGTCATCGAGCAGGAGCTCGCGCGAACCCACCTGCACGAGCATGGGCGGCAGGCCGCGGAGACTCGCGAAGACCGGGCTGGCGATGGGCGATGCCGCGGCCTCGTCGCCGCCGAGCTCGGGGAGGTAGCGGCGGGCGTACCCGCGGACGTCCTCTTGGCTGAACAGCGGATCGTCGCCGACGCGCGCACCGAACGACTCCCCGCTCAGCGTGAGGTCGGCCCACGGCGAGAACACCGCCACGGCGGCCGGCATCTCGAGCCCGGCGTCGCGCGCGGCGACGAGCGTCGCGATCGCGAGGCCGCCGCCCGCGGAGTCGCCGGCGACCACGAGGCGCTGCGCGCCCACGCGCTCGAGCAGCTCGCGGTACGCCGAGAGCGCGTCGTCGACCGGCGCGGGGAAGCGGTGCTCGGGTGCCAGCCGGTAGTCGAGCGAGTACGCGGTCGTCGCCGTGCGCTCGGCGAGGGCGGCCGCCATGCCGACCCCCGTGGCGGCCGAGCCGATCACGTATCCGCCGCCGTGCAGGTAGAGCAGCGCCCCCTCGCGCCCGCCCTCGCCGGGCACGAGCTCGATCGCGGGCCGGTTGCCGAGCCGGGTCTGCCGGGAGGTGAACCCCGCGGGCGGCGCGACGGCCCCGGCCGCGAAGGCCGCACGCATCTCCGCGACCGTCGCGTCGGCGGCGAAGCGCGACGATGCGTAGGACTCGCTCAGTCGGTCGAACTCGGTGCGTGACATCCCCTGGCTCCTGTCGTAGATTGATTACCCGGAATCAATAGTAGGTGTAATTAGATTCCTGTCAATCTATTTCCGAGGAATTCATCATGCCGACCGGACTCGCCCTCTTCTTCGACCTCGTGCGCGCCGAGACGCGCTGGTTCGAACAGCTCGACGGCGATCTGTTCGCCCAGCACGGCGTGCACATGGCGAGCTACGACGTGCTCCAGGTGATCGACTCGATCGAGGGCTGCCGCGTGCAGGACATCGTCCGCGAGATCGGCATCACCGTCGGCGCCGTCAGCAAGTCGGTCGACCGCCTCGAGCGCGACGGCTGGGCGCAGCGGGTGGCGAACCCCGCCGACCGACGCTCGTCGCTCATCACGCTCACCGCCGCGGGCACCGAGCTGCTCGAGCGCGCGACCCCGTTCGTCGGCACCGCGGTCGACGCCCGGCTCGAGTCGATCGACGCGGACGCGCGTCGCGCGCTCGCGAGCGGCCTCACCGCACTGCGCCGCTCGTTCGACTGAGGCGCCTCGGCCGGGCTCGGCGCCTCGGCGCGGCTCGACGGTCAGGCCTGGGATGCCCCGTGGCCGGCGCCGGTTCGACGCCGGCCACGGGGCATCCTGATCACTCGTGGGGTTCGCTCTGCAGGTGCTGCACCGGGATGACCGTCGTGATCGGCCGGATGCCCGACAGCTTCGACGGCTGCAGCTGCGCGACGACCTCGTCGCGGCTCATGAGCCCGGCCTCGACGACGAGGTCGGCCACCGGCCGTCCGGTGGCGAGGGCGAGCTTCGCGAGCTTCGCCGCCTCGGTGTAGCCGATGAACGGGATGAGGGCGGTGATGACGCCGACGCTCGACGCGACCATCTGCGCGAGGCGGTCGGTGTTCGCCGTGATGCCGTCGACGCAGTTGACGCGGAGCGTCCAGCAGGCCTGGCGCATCCACGTGATCGACTGCAGCAGCGAGTGCGCGATGACCGGTTCGAAGGCATTGAGCTGCAACTGTCCGCTCTCCGCCGCCATCATGACGGTCACGTCGGCACCGGCGACCGAGTAGGCGACCTGGCTCACGGCCTCGGGGATGACGGGGTTGACCTTGCCGGGCATGATCGACGAGCCGGCCTGCATGGGCGGCAGGTTGATCTCGCCGAGCCCCGCCTGCGGGCCCGACGAGAGCAGGCGCAGGTCGTTGCAGATCTTCGAGAGCTTGATGGCGCTGCGCTTGAGCGCGCTCGAGAACGTCATGAACACGCCCGTGTCGCTCGTCGCCTCGATGAGGTCGGGTGCGGTCTCGAGGCGCAGCTCGGTGATCGTGCTGAGGTGCTCGACGACGGATGCCGCGTAGCCGGGGTCGGCCGTGATGCCGGTGCCGATCGCCGTCGCGCCGAGGTTCACCTCGCCGAGCAGCTTGATCGTCTCGCGGAGGCGGTCGATGTCCTCGCCGAGCGTCGTCGCGAAGCCGTGGAACTCCTGGCCGAGGGTCATCGGCACGGCATCCTGCAACTGGGTGCGGCCGACCTTCAGCACCTCGTGGAACTCGCGGCCCTTCTTGCTGAAGGCGATGCGCAGGAGGTCGAGCTCGACGAGCATCGTGCGCAGCGAGAACGCCATCGCGATCTTGACCGCGGTCGGGTAGGTGTCGTTCGTCGACTGGCTGCGGTTGACGTCGTCGATCGGGTGCAGCACGTCGTAGCGGCCCTTGGGATAACCGGCGATCTCGAGCGCGAGGTTCGCGATGACCTCGTTCGCGTTCATGTTGGTCGAGGTGCCCGCGCCGCCCTGGATGACGCCCACGATGAACTGATCGTGCAGCTCGCCGTCGATGATGCGCTGGCACGCCTCGTCGATCCAGGCCGCCTTCTGCTGGCTCAGCACGCCGACCTCGCGGTTCGCGCGTGCTGCGGCCTGCTTCACCGAGGCGAGGGCGACGACCAGCTCGGGGTAGACCGAGATCGGGCGCTTGGAGATCGGGAAGTTGTCGAGTGCGCGCTTGGTGTGCACCCCCCAGTACGCGTCGGCCGGCACCTCCACCGAGCCGAGCGAATCGGTCTCGGTGCGGGTGGGTTCGGTCGGTTCGGGCTCGTGCATCTCTCGTTCCTCCACGGAGCCGTGCAGCGCGTCGGTCTCGACGCGCCGGACCGGCCCCATCGCCGTTCGTACGCGCGGGATCGCCGCGCAATCGTCCCTTCGAGCCTACCGTTCGGGCCATTCCCGCCACGGCATCGAGGCGTCCGGACACCGCCCCGCCATGAGACGCTCTGGCCGGAGCCGGAGCCGGAGCCGAAGCACGGGCCCGGCCCGGACCCGGAGCACGCGGCCGGCGGCCGGACACGGCACGGCGGCGGGCGCCCCCGCGCCCGCCGCCGGATGCCGATCGCTCAGAGGAATGCGAACGGCAGCATGACGAGGCCGAAGACCGCGGCGCCGATCGCGACGAGCGCGGCCCCCGCGAGCATCACCGAGTTGAGCACGATGCCCCAGATCGCCATCGTGCGGGTCGCGGGCTCGCGCTTGAGCGCCATGATGCCGAGCACGAGTCCGACGACCGGCACGACGAACGTGTAGCTCGCGATGATCGAGACGATGCCGAGCACGAGGCTGGCGATGCTGAAGCCCCGTGACTCCGCGACGGGCGCAGCGGGCTGCCCCTGGTACGGCGCCTGGGTTGCGGTGTCGGTGACGGTGGTCATGGTGTCTGCTCCTGTTCTCGACCGGGGTGTTCCGGTATCTGCTTCAACGCTATGAGCACCGAGCGGCTGGCGGTATGGGGGTATCCCCCCGATACGATCTGAGGACTTCCGCCCCTCCACCATCGATCGGAGCCCCATGAACCTTCCCTGGACGCTGCACGGCGACGGCAAGCACGTCGCGCCCGGCGACGTCGTCGCGCCCGGCGAACGCCTGACCTGGCCGCGCACGATCGGCATCGGCGCCCAGCACGTCGTCGCCATGTTCGGTGCGACGTTCCTCGTGCCGCTCCTGACCGGCTTCCCGCCTGCGACGACGGTGTTCTTCTCGGGCATCGGCACGCTGCTGTTCCTCGTGATCACGCAGAACAAGCTGCCGAGCTATCTCGGTTCGTCGTTCGCGTTCCTCGCCCCGATGGCCGCGGCCCTCGGGTCGAAGCTGGTCGCCGACCCGATGGGAGCGGCGCTGTTCGGCATCGTCTCGGTCGGCATCATGCTCGCCCTCGTCGGCGCGCTCGTGCTCTGGACCGGGACCGGCTGGATCGACGCGCTCATGCCGCCCGTCGTGGCCGGTGCCATCGTGGCCCTCATCGGTCTCAACCTCGCGCCCGCCGCGAAGTCGAACTTCGACCAGGCGCCCCTCACGGCACTCATCACGCTCACGGCGATCCTGCTGACGACCGTGCTCTTCAGGGGCATCCTCGGCCGCATCTCGATCCTCGTCGGCGTCGTCGTCGGTTACGTCGCCGCATTCCTGCAGGGCCAGGTGAACTGGACCCCGGTGACGGAGGCCGCATGGGTCGGCCTGCCGACCTTCCACCTCGCGACGAACCCGTTCGCCGACCCCGCGGTCTGGGGCCTCCTGCCGGCGTTCCTGCCCGTGGTGCTCGTGCTCATCGCCGAGAACGTCGGCCACGTGCGCGGCGTCGCCCAGATGACCGACGCCTCGGTCAACAGGCAGACGGGCCGGGCGCTGTTCGCCGACGGCATCGCCACGACGATCGCGGGCATGTTCGGCGGCTCGGGTACGACGACCTACGGCGAGAACATCGGCGTCATGGCGGCGACCCGCGTCTACTCGACGGCGGCGTACTGGATCGCGGGCATCGTCGCGGTGCTGCTCGGCCTCTCCCCCAAGTTCGGCGCGCTCGTCGCGACGATCCCGCCCGGGGTGCTCGGTGGCGCGACGGTCGCGCTCTACGGCCTCATCGGCATCATCGGCGTGAAGATCTGGGTCGACAACAAGGTCGACTTCTCACGCCCGGTGAACCAGTTCACGGCCGCCGTCGCCCTGATCATCGGCATCGCCAACTTCACGATCGAGTTCGGCAGCGTCGTCTTCGGCGGCATCGCGCTCGGCACCGTCGCGGCGCTCGTCGTCTACCACGGCATGAACGCGATCGCGAAGGTGCGCGGCACGAACTGACCTTCGAGAACACGGATGCCCCGTGCCGCACGTGCGGCACGGGGCATCCGTCGTTCGGGCTGTCGCCGAGCGTCCGTCAGCCGGCGAAGATCGCCTCGATCGGCCCGCGAGCGAAGTAGAGCACGAAGCCGCCGGCGACGACCCAGAGCAACGGGTGGATCGACCGGGCCTTGCCGGAGAGCGCGTTCACGACCACCCAGCTCACGAAGCCGGCACCGATGCCGTTGGCGATCGAGTAGGTCATCGGCATCACCGTGATGGTGAGGAAGACCGGCAGCAGCACCCGGTAGTCGCTGAAGTCGATGTTCTTGATCTGCGACAGCATCATCGCGCCGACGAGCACCAGGGCGGCGCCGGCGATCGCGCCGGGAACGAGCGAGGTGAGCGGTGTGAGGAACATCGCCAGCAGGAACAGTCCGCCCGTGATGAGCGTCGCGAAGCCCGTGCGGGCGCCCTCTCCGATGCCGGCGCCGGACTCGACGAACACCGTCGCCGACGACGACGACGTGCTGCCGCCGACGATCGCGCCGACACCCTCGACGACGAGCGCCGACTTGATGCGCGGGAAGTCGCCCTTCGCGTCGGCGAGGCCCGACTCCTCGGCGAGGCCCGTCATGGTGCCCATGGCGTCGAAGAAGTTCGAGAACACGAGCGTGAAGACGATCATGACGAGCGCCAGGACGCCGACCTTCGACAGGTCGAACGAGAAGTCGACGGCACCGATGAGGCTGAGGTCGGGCAGGCTCACGATGCCGCCCGCGAACCCGAAGTCGAGCCCGAACGGCCAGATCGCGTTGGTGATCGCGGCGAGGACCGTGCCGCCGACGAGGGCGATGAGGATGGCGCCCTTGACGCGCAGCGAGATCAGCACGCCGCCCGCCAGCACGGTGATCACGAAGAGCACGGTGGGCAGGGTGCCGACCGAGCCGTCGACGCCGAGGCCGACCGGCGGGGACGGGTTGCCGGTGGCGGTGACGAAGCCGGCGTTCACGAGTCCGATGAACGCGATGAACACACCGATACCGACCGTGATCGCGAGCTTCAACTGCACGGGGACGGCGTCGAAGATCATCTTGCGGAGGCCCGTGGCCGCCAGGAGCACGATGATGACGCCGTTGATCACGACGAGTGCCATCGCCTCGGGCCAGGTGACCTGGCCGACGACCGAGAACGCGATGTACGCGTTGATGCCGAGGCCGGCCGCGAAGGCGAACGGCAGGCGGGTGACGAGACCGAACAGGATCGTCATGACGCCCGCGGTCAGCGCGGTCGCCGCGGCGACCGCGGCGCCGTTCAGGGTGTTGCCGTCGACGTCGGGCGTCGACAGGATGATCGGGTTGAGGATCACGATGTAGGCCATCGTCACGAACGTGACGATGCCGCCGCGCACCTCGGTCAGGAGGTTCGAGCCGCGCGCGGAGATCTCGAAGAAGCGGTCGAACGCGCCGACGGGCTTCTCGTCGGTGGGGTCGGTCGTGGGCGGGGTTGCAGTGGTCATCCGGGAACCTTCGATGAGGGACGCGCGAGCAGGGTCGCACGACGGGTGGACTGTCGTTGCGCCGGGACGGACCGTGCGAGGAGACGCGCGGAACCGCCCCGGTTTCAGTGGGTGAACAGCTTGATGAGGTGGTCGCCGACGATCAGGTAGATGCCGTAGACCACCGCAAGGGCGCTCACCGCGAAGCAGACCCACGCGCCGACGAACGCGGCGCGCTTCTGACCCTCGGAGAGCGGGCTCTTCTTCGCCGCCTTCTTGGCTCGCTTCTCTGCGGCCTTGATTTCGGCGGGCGTGACGATCGTGATGGCGTCGGTGAACTCGGCCGGGGTGACGATGGGCGTGCGGCCCGAGATGGTGAGCAACCGGATGCCGAGCGAGTACGCGGAGACGACGACGGCCGTGGCGACGAGCGCCGACACGAGCACGAGGACGAACGCCATCCAGTCGATCACTTCTTGACCTTCTTCTTCGGCTTCGGGTTGCGCTTGATCTTGACGGCCCGGCCCGAGTCGGCGACCTCGCTCACGACGTTGCTCGCCGTGACCTCGCTGCGCCGCGACCAGAGGAAGATGCCGCCGATGACGGCGACGCCGACGATCGTGTCGACGATGATGCCGACGATGCCGAACTGGAGGGCGACGAAGGCGGCGAGCGCACCGACCGCGCCCGCGGCCGGGAGCGTCATGAGCCAGCCCACGCCGATGCGGCCGGCAGTGCGCCAGCGCACCTTCGAGCCGCGGCGGCCGAGACCCGAGCCGATCACCGACCCCGAGGCGACCTGCGTCGTCGAGAGCGCGAAGCCCACGTGGCTCGAGGCGAGGATCGTGGCGGCGGTCGCGGTCTCGGCGGCGAAGCCCTGTGCGGGCTTGACGTCGGTGAGGCCCGTGCCGAGCGTCTTGATGATGCGCCAGCCGCCCATGTACGTACCGAGTGCGATCGCGACGGCACAGGTCACGATGACCCACGGCTGCACCTCGCTGCCGACCGACTGCACGCCGGCGGCGATGAGCGTGAGCGTGATGATGCCCATCGTCTTCTGGGCGTCGTTGGTGCCGTGGGCGAGCGCGACGAGCGAGGAGGAGAAGATCTGCCCGTGCCGGAACCGGTCGCGCCCGTCGGGCTTGCCGTCGTGCCTGCGGGTGATCGCGTAGGCGAGCTTCGTCGCGATGTAGGCGATGAGCCCGGCGGTGAGCGGCGCCAGCAGCGCCGGCAGGATGACCTTCGAGAGCACCACGGAGAAGTCGATCGCGCTCGCCCCGAAGCCGACGAACGCCGCGCCGATGAGGCCGCCGAACAGGGCGTGGCTCGACGACGACGGAAGCCCGAGCAGCCACGTGATCATGTTCCACACGATCGCGCCGATGAGGCCCGCGAAGATGAGCTCCGGCGTGATGAGCACGCCGCCCGGGCCCTCCTTGATGATGCCGCCCGAGATGGTCATCGCGACCTCGGTCGAGAGGAAGGCGCCCACGAGGTTCAGGATCGCGGCCAGCCCGACGGCGACCTTGGGACGCAGCGCCCCCGTCGCGATCGGCGTCGCCATGGCGTTGGCCGTGTCGTGGAAGCCGTTCGTGAAGTCGAAGAACAGCGCCAGTGCGATGACCAGCACGACGATGAGGGTCGAATCCACCGGCGTCTTTCCTACGAGAGTGTGCGGTTCACCTGGAGTTCAGGCGCCCCGTCGATACTACGCGACCGTCGGTCGCTCTGACACCACCGTCGCGAGATCCTCGCCGAACACGAACGTGCGGTGCGCGGTGCCGCCGGCGAGGACGTCGGGCAGCCAGCGGCGGGCGTCGTCCCACATGCGGTCGTACGGCACGGCGTCGAGCGCGAACCACTCAGGGTCGAGCTCGTCGGATGCCACTGGCTCGCCCGTCCACGAACGGGCGACGAACACGTGCGAACGCTGGCTCCACCGCTCGCGGTGGGGAAAGTGGTAGGTCATGAGGCCCCGCGGCTCGAGATCTGCCGCTGTCACGACGAGGCCCACCTCTTCGAGGATCTCGCGCACCGAGGCATCCCTCGCCGTCTCACCGGCTTCGAGCTTGCCGCCGGGCGCGACGATGCGCCCCTCGCCGAGGCCCTCCTTCTTGCGGCCGAGGAGCACCTCGGTGCGACCCCCGCGCTCGCGCAGGAGGTAGCAGACGCAGACGTCGTACACGACTCAGCCGAAGAGGATGCGCGCCTCGTCGTACCGCGACTGCGGCACGCGGTTGAGCGTGCCGACCGCCTCGGCGATCGAGACGGTCTCGATGTCGGTGCCGCGCAGCGTCACCATCGAGCCCCAGGCGTGCGCGTAGACCGCGTCGATGGCCGCCATGCCGAGGCGCGTCGCGAGCACTCGGTCGTAGGCCGAGGGCGCGCCGCCGCGCTGGATGTGGCCGAGCACGGTGGCCCGCGACTCGATGCCGGTGCGCTCCTCGATCATCGGGGCGAGGACGTCGGCGATGCCGCCGAGACGCGGCCGGTTGAAGGCGTCGAGGCCCTTGTGCGAGTGCGCCTCGTCCATGCCGTCCAGCGTGAAGCCCTCGGCGACGACCACGAGCGGGGCGCGCCCGCGATCGCGGACGGACTCGACCCACTCGCAGATCTGCTCGATCGACTGGGGCTGCTCGGGGATGAGAATGGCATGCGCTCCCCCGGCCATGCCCGAGTGCAGTGCGATCCAGCCGACGTGGCGGCCCATGACCTCGAGCACCATGCAGCGGCCGTGCGAGTCGGCCGTCGTGCGCAGGCGGTCGATCGCCTCGGTCGCGATCTCGACGGCGGTGTCGAAGCCGAACGAGTAGTCGGTCGCGGCGAGGTCGTTGTCGATCGTCTTCGGCACGCCGACCACGTTGATGCCGCCCTCGTCGTGCAGGCGGCGCGCCGCGGTGAGGGTGCCCTCGCCGCCGATCGCGATGATCGCGTCGATGCCCTGCTCGTCGAGCATGCGCTGGATGTTCTCGGGCCCGCCGCCCTCGCCCTCGAACGGGTTGGTGCGGCTCGAGCCCAGGATGGTGCCGCCCTGCTTCGAGAGGCCCCGCACGTCGTGACGGGTGATCGGCATGATGTCGGCCTCGACGACGCCCTTCCAGCCCCAGCGGAAGCCCACGAACTCGGTGTCGTGCAAGATCACGCCGTTGAGCACCGCGCCGCGGATGACCGCGTTGAGACCGGGGCAGTCGCCGCCCGAGGTGAGGATGCCGATCTTCATGGCTCGTTGGACTCCTTGAGGTGGGGGGAATCGTCGCTGGAGCCGCTTCATCGGGGCACGACGTTTCGGAAGTCTAGCGAACCTCGACTCTCGCGTGACGACTCGGCGGGGTCGCCGAATCGAGGTCGCCAGATGCCGAAAGCATCGTGCCAGAAACGGCGCTCAGCAGTGCGAGCGACGCCCGGGCCCCGGGTTACAGCGCGCCGTCGAGCGCCCGGCGCAGCAGGTGCTGCAGCGCGTCCAGCTGCACCGAGTCGGCCGAGCCGGGCTCGACGTCCTGTCCGTCGAGCGCGCGGGCGGCGAGACCCTGCTTCGAGTCGATCAGCTCGGCGATGCGGGCGTCGATCGTGTGCGCGGCGATGATGCGCCACGCGGTCACGGGCTCCTCCTGACCGATGCGGTGCACGCGGTCGATGGCCTGCGTCTGCTCGGCCGCGGTCCAGCTGAGCTCGGCGAGCACGACGTTCGACGCGGCCTGCAGGTTGACGCCGACGCCCGCCGCGGTGAGCGAGCAGACGGCGACGTGCACCTCGGGGTCGTTGTTGAACGCGTCGATCGCGGCCTGTCGCTGCAGCGCGGTCTGGTCGCCGCGCAGCGACACGGTGCGGAGCTCGCGCGAGGCGAAGGCCGCCTCGGCCTGGTCCATGACGTCGATGTGCTTGGCGAAGAACACGACCTTGCCGACCGAGCGGGCCAGCTGGGCGGCGTAGTCGGCCGCGAGGCCGGCCTTCGCCTGGCCGATGCGGCGGACCATCGTGAAGACGTTCTCGCCCGACTTCGCCGACTTCGACTCCTCGAGCTCGGCGCTCGCGACCGCCCGGATGAACTGGTCGCGCGTGTCCTCGTCGAGGTCGCCGACGCGCAGGTGGCGGGCCTCGACGAGCGCCCGGAAGCGGGACGCGAGGCGGTTGCCGAGCTCGCGCTCGGCGGCGCGCACCGACCGGCCCAGCTCGTCGTCGAGTTCGACCGGGAGGTCGGCGATGCGCTTCGCGGGCAGGTCGGCCGCGACATCCACCTTGCGCCGGCGCACGATGCCGAGGTCGATGACGGTGCGCCGCGCCTCGGCGTAGAAGCCGGGCTCGGCGGGCGTGAGCCCCGTCTCCTCGAGCTTGCCGAGGAGGTCGGGCGACGGCTTGTCGCCCTCGATCCAGCCGAGGAACTGCCAGATCGCCCGGAAGTCGTCGACGTCGTTGATGAGCGGGGTGCCCGTGAGGGCGAGCAGCAGCGGGTCGCCGCCGGGGGTCGCGCGGCGGATGCGGTCGGCGAGCGCGAGCACGTTGCGCGAGCGCTGCGACTGGAGGTTCTTGATGAAGTGCGCCTCGTCGACGACCATGCCGCGGAAGCCGAGGGTCGACAACCATGCCATGTGCCGGTCGAGCACGTCGTAGTTCACGACGACGACGTCGGCGAAGGCGTCGAGGGTGTCGCCGTCTCCGTGGATGACGGTCGCGCGTCGGTGCGGGGTCCACCGCTCGACCTCGCGCGCCCAGTTCATCTTCACGACGTTCGGCACGACGGCGAGCAGCGGGTAGGCGTTCGCGACGGAGGCGGCGAGCACCGACTGGGCGGTCTTGCCGAGGCCGGGCTCGTCGGCGAGCAGGAACGTGCGGTGGCCGTTCCGGGCGGCCTCGATGAATCGCGCCTGGTGCTTCATGAGCTCGAGGCCGCGCGGCGCGAGCCGGTCGACCTTCGGCGCCTCGGGCAGGTCCATCGTCGCCGCCTGGCCGCCGGAGCCCTGCTCGAACGCCTTGAACAACGGGCCGAGCAGTTCCCAGTTGGCGAGGCGCCGCACGGGCACGACGGGCGCGGCGGGCTTCGAGAAGTCGGGGGCGAGGAACGGGTTCGCCAGCTGGCGCGACTTCACCGAGCGCGGCACGACCTGGTTCTCGGAGAGCACGACGGGCGCCGCCTCGGGTTCGCGCGTGATGATGAGCTCGTCGGCGCTCAGCTCGGCGCCCGACTCGAGCAGCCAGTCGCGGCGGAACCGCTGCGCCACGGTCGAGATCGACGCATCGGGCTCGAGCAGCTGGATGAGGCTCGTGTCGCGCGCCGCGGTCTTGGCGAGGATCTGCGCGATGCCGTCGAGGCGCTTCAGCAGCTCGGCACGCGCCGCGTCGGTGATGTCGGCGTCGCCCTTGACGCGGGCGCGCTCCTCGCGCATGAGCAGGGCGATGACCTGGAACTTCTGCCGGTTCGTGGGGCCGAGCTTGCCCTTCTGCGCCTTCTGCTCGACCTCTCGCACCTTGCGCGCGAGGATCGGGATGATGGGCGCGTCGTCGTCACGCGAACGCGTGCGCTGCCGCTGCCTCTGCTGGGCCATTGTTCTCCCGTTCATTCGTGCCGTGCCGGCACGCTCTCCCCTGAACGCCCCCTCGGCCCGATGGGTGATCGGGCCGGCTGCGACGGCGCGAGGGCCGTGCGGCGCGGTACGCCGAATCCCGAACCGAGCAGCGGCGAGCGAGGCTCGCACGGTCGGCCGAAGAACGGATTCGTCGGGCGCGGTGCCCATTCTAGCGGGCTGAGGCCCGCGAACGGGAAACCGCCGCCCCGTCGGGGCGGCGTGATCGTCTTCGTCGGGCGAAGAGGATGCGACGGACGACGTCGCCGTCATGCGCCGGTGTGCTCGGGGCTACCCTTGCCGCGCCGACCCGCCTACCCTTGGAGTATGGACGATCTCGCGGGGGCGGGCGCCGAGTTCTCGCCCGAGGACGACGATTTCACCGTGTCGCAGGACACCGAGTTCGACGAGGCCGACGAGGCGCACGACGACGACGAACGCTCGCTCGACGACGCGCTCGACGACGAACTGCCGGGGGTCGACGCCGAGCGCCGGGTCGACCTGCGCGACGAACGGGCGCCCGCCGACGACGACTGAGCCGGTCAGACGCCGCCACCTCCGCCGCCACCGCCGCCGCCGCCCGACGAACCGCCGCCGCCGGATCCGCTCGACGAGGAACTCGAGCTCGAGCCCGACCACGAGCTCGACGAGGCCTGCGAGAACGACGAGACTCCCGCGGCGAACCAGGCGGCGTTGAAGCCGTCGTTTCCCGAGTACCACCCGGGCGACGTGCCGTCCTGCTCGTAGAGGGCGGCGAGCTCGCGGCTCCAGTCGCGTTCGAGCCCGAAGAGCACCGCGTAGGGCAGCAGCCGCTCGTTGAGCTTCAGCACGGCCCGACGGTCGGTGGTGTCGACGCGGAGTGCGCCCGTCGGGCTCTGCAGCACCCGGAGACGATCGGCTTCGGCGAGCCGGATGTAGAGGCGCAGGCCTTCGAGGTAGTCGCGCAATTCGCGTCCGCGCTCGGTCAGCGGGCGGACGTCGGCGACGAGGCCGAGCGCGGCGAGGGACGCGAGGATCGCGACGACGAAGGCGATCGCCGGCCAGGCGCCGCCCATGACGCCGTCGAGCGCGAAGATGCCGAGCACGACGCTCAGGGTGGAGGCGACGACGGCGACGAGGCCGAGCACGACGCGCAGGCCACGGTCGGGACGTCTCCGGAGACCGGCGGTGACGACGCCCTTCGTGACCCGCTGGCGGATCGCGAGCAGCCGCTTGCCGAGTGCGGTGTCGCGCGATTTCAGGTCGCGGACCGCGCCGCGTGCGGGCGGTGAGCCGAAGAGCGCCCCGGTGACTGCGCGGGCGTGTTCGTCGGCCGTCGCGCCCCCGCCGACGAACTCGACGGCGTACTTGCGGCGTCCGGTCTCGAGGATGCGCACGTCGCCGGCGACGGCGCGCTCGAGGATCGTCGCGGTGACGCCCTTTCCCGGCTTGCCCACGAGGTCGGATGCGACGAAGGCGGACACGCCTTCGGGCGGCTCGTACTGCGCGATGATCGTGCCGCGGCCGGGATGGTCGCGCCAGCGTGTGAGCCGCGCGACGAGGGCCGCGATGGCCGCGCCCACGGCGACGAGGGCGGCGACCCCGCCGCCGACCGCCGCCGGTGACGATCCGAACGCGTCGTCGCGGGGCACGACCGTGCCCGCGCGGAACCCCGCGGCGATCGTGAGGTTCTTGTACGGGCCGATCGCCTCGGCCCGCGCGACGACGACGGTCTCGCCGTCGGCACCCGGAGTCGCCGTGATGTCGTCGCACGGCGTGCTCGACCCGCTCCAGCCGCGATAGCACGCCGCGGCGCCCGTGAAGCCGTCGGCGAGCGCACCGCTGAACCGGAGCTCCGCACGCACGACGCCGAACGGCTGTGCCCACCCGGTGCCGTTGACGTCCCAGTAGAACTCGTCGATCGCCGCGTGGTCGGGCACGTGCGTGACGTTGTGCTGACGGTACGTGATCACATAGGTCTGCTCGCCGTGCACAAAGTCGTCGGCCCGGATCGTGACGAGCAGGAACTCGCCGTCCTCGTCGGCCTCGGTCTCGAAGGCGCGGGGCGCCCCCGACTCGTCGGTCACCGACTCGATGACGAGATCGGTCGGGTGACCGTCGTAGTCGAGCGGGATGGCGCGGCGGATGCCGCGGTTCTGGTCGAAGTCGGGGAACCGGGCGACGAGGGTCTCGGTCGTCTCGAGCACCGATCGGCCGTCGGCGTCGAGCGAGAGGTCGTACACGGCGTCGAACGAGTCGAAGCTGAAGTCGTCGAGTCCGGCACGGACTCCGGTCGTCGAGACGTCTGGCGTCGAGGTGCGGTGCGCGAGGAACGAGGTCCGCGCCGCTCCCGCGTCGGCGACGGCCGCAGAACTGTCGGGCAGGGGGGTCGCGACGGCCGCCTGACCGGCGAGCAGCGGCGCCGCGACGGCGGCGACGGCGGCCACGGCGGTGAGGGCGCGACGGACGAGTCGGGCGAGCGGCATCCCCCCACGGTATCGGCCCGCGCCGGCACCGACGATCACCAACCGCCGCCTCCGCCGCCACCGCCGCCGCCGCCCGACGAGCCGCCGCCGCTCGATCCGGAGAACGATGACGAGCTCGACGAACTCGACCACGACGACGAGCTCGACCATGCTGCTGTTGCGGTCGTCCACGACGACGAACTCGTCGCCTGGCCGAACCCGCCCATCGACGACAGGTCGCCGCCCGCGTACCAGGCGGGCGCCGACCCGGCCGCCGCATACTCGGTCGCGAGCACCTCGGCCCACTCGCGTTCGAGGCCGAACAGCGCCGCGTACGGCAGCATCCGCTCGTTGAGCCGCACGACCTCATCGGGCCCGCGCAGGGCACCCGTCGGGCTCTGCAGCATCGCCAGCCGATCGGCCTCGGCGAGCCGGATGTAGAGGCGCAGCCCCTCGAGATGGTCGCGGAGCCGCCGGCCCTCGAGGGTCGGCCTGACCGCGCCGCGCCCGATCACGGGGATCGCGAAGACGCCGATCACGCCGACGACCGCGGCCGCGACGAGCCACGGCACGACGGGCGAGCCCGGCACGTTGAAGATCGCGAAGAACGCCGCGACCGTACCGAGCAGGCACACGGCGAAGAGCACCCGCCCGACCCGGGTCGTCGAGGCCACGAGGCCCGATGAGAGCGCCTTCGAGCGGGCCCGACGGAACGCCTCGGCGAATGCGATCGCCATCGCCGAGTCCGTGCTCGGCAGGTCGCGCACCGAGCCCACTCCCCGGTGCGCGAACAACGCACCGAGCACGGCCTTCGCCTCGGTGCCGTCGACCTCGCCGCCCAGGTACTCGAGCCGGTACTTCTTCGCGCCGTGCTGCTGCACGCGCACGACGCCCTCGACCGCGAACTGCAGGATCGAGGCGGTGATCGCGCGGCGCTCGGCCCGGAGCAGGTGGGCCGCGGTGATGAGGCCGATCCCCTCCGGCGGGTCGTACTGCGCGATCACGGTGCCCGCTCGCCGGTACCGCCACACGCCGAAGCGCAGCACGAGCGTCGCGACGATCGAGCCGACCGCGCCGACCGCGCCCGCGAGGCCGAGCCAGCCCTCCGGCGGCATCGGCGCCGCCGCGAACGTTCCGGCCTCGAATCCGACCGCGAGGGTCAGGGTCTCGTGCGGCCGCAGCTGCGACGCCTGCACGACGACCGAACCGTCGGCGAGGCGCTCGAGCGAGTCGCACGGCGTCGTCGCTCCTTCGGCACCCCGATAGCAGGCGCTCGTCCCGTCGGCGGCACCGGCCACCTCGGGGCTCAGCGCCAGCGTCGCGGTCACCCGACCGAACGGCTGGGCGAACCCCGTGCCGTTCACGTCCCAGTAGAACTCGTCGATCGCGGCGTCGCTCGGCCGGTGGGTCACGTCGTGCAGCCGATACGTGACGACGTACGTCTGGCGGCCGTGCACGTAGGCGTCGGGGTCGCCGATGCGCAGCACCTCGAAGCCGTCCTCGTTCGCCACGTCGTAGCGGCGGGCCGCGCCCGACTCGTCGGTCACCGAGAGCACCGTCATGTCGAGCGGGTGACCGTCGTAATGGTCGGGCACGGCGCGGAGGATGCCGTGGTTCTGGTCGAAGTCGGGGAACACGGCGACGAGCGTCTCGGTGACGTCGAGCACCGACCTGCCCGCGTCGTCCTTCGACAGCGTGTACTTCGCGTCGAACGAGTCGAACGTGAAGTCGTCGACGCCCGCACGCACGCCCGAGCTCGCCGCGGCGTGGGCGGCGGCCCCGGGACCGGGCGTTCCGCCGCCGAGCACGATGCCGAAGCCCGTGAGGGCACCGACCGCGATGAGGAGCGCAGCGGCCCGGTGCCGACGCGTGAGTCGGGTCATGGTGCCCACGGTAGCCGGACGCCGCGCTCGGGGTGACCCCCAGAACGCGGCGTACGGATCGGCCACGCGCGGGCGGATCAGGCCCGGCGCAGTCGCAGACTGTTGAGCACGACGAACACGCTCGAGAACGCCATCGCCGCACCCGCGATCATCGGGTTGAGGAACCCGGCCGCCGCGAGCGGGATCGCCGCGACGTTGTATGCGAACGCCCAGAACAGGTTGCCGCGGATCGTGCCGAGCGTGGCGCGCGCGAGCGAGATCGCATCGGGGATCGCACCCGGCTCGTCGCGCGTGAGCGCGAGGTCGCTCGCGCTCGCCGCGGCATCCGTGCCGCCGCCCATGGCGATGCCGAGGTCGGATGCGGCGAGCGCGGCCGCATCGTTGACGCCGTCGCCGACCATCGCGGTCTTGTGCCCGGCCGACTGCAGGCCGGTGACGACGGCGAGCTTGCCCTCGGGGCTCGTGCCGGCGTGCACCTCGTCGATGCCGAGCTCCGCGGCGACCCGGCGGGCGGGCCGCTCGGCGTCGCCCGTGACGAGCACGGGCACGAGCCCCTGGCCGCGCAGGCGCCCGATCGCCTCGCGGGCACCGGGGCGGACGGTGTCGCCCACCTCGAGCACCGCGCGCACCTCGCCGCCCCAGCCGACGGCGACCGCGGTCGCGTCGGAGTCGGCGATGCGCCGGGCGAGGTCGTCGGGAAGCCGGAGGCCGAGCTCCTCGAGGAAGGCCGGACGACCGACCGCCGCCGCCACCCCGTCGACGACACCGGTCACCCCGAGCCCGGCGTGGGCCCGGAAGTCGCGTACCTCGGGCACCGTCGCGCCGCGCTCCGCCGCGCCTGCGACGACGGCCCGGGCGATCGGGTGCTCCGAACGGCCCTCGAGCGCGGCGGCGACGGCGAGTGCGGCGTGGGCTGCGGCATCCGCGGTCTCGCTCGTGCCCGCGCCGGGCGTGACGACTGCGCCGAGGCGCATGCGCCCCGTGGTGAGGGTGCCGGTCTTGTCGAGCAGGATCGTGTCGATGCCCGCGATGCGGTCGAGGGTCTCGGGACCGGTGATGAGGATGCCGCGTTCGGCGCCGCGCCCCGTGCCGACGAGGATCGCCATCGGCGTCGCGAGTCCGAGCGCGCACGGGCACGCGATCACGAGCACTGCGACGGCTGCGGTGATCGCCTGCTCGACTGGGCTGCCGGTCGCGACCCAGACGATCGCGGTGCCGAGCGCGATCGCGATCACGATCGGCACGAACACGGCCGAGATGCGGTCGGCGAGGCGCTGCGCCTTCGACTTGCCGAGCTGCGCGTCCTCGACGAGGCGCGCGATCTGCGCGAGACGGGTGTCGGCGCCGACCCGCTTCGCCTCGACCACCAGGCTGCCGCCGTGCACGATCGTCGCGGCGGTGACCTCGCTGCCGGCGGCGACGTCGACGGGGGCCGGCTCGCCCGTGAGCATGGACTCGTCGACGCTCGCGGCCCCGTCGACGACCGTGCCGTCGGCGGCGATGCGTTCGCCGGGGCGCACGACGAACCGGTCGCCCGGGTGGAGCTCGGCGATCGGGACGCGCGTCTCGACGAGCGCGCCAGTGCGTGCGCCGACCGCGTCGGACGCTGCGCCGGCCGATGCGCCGACCGGTGCGCCGGCGCCGTCGGGCGTCGCGGCTGCCGTGCCGCGCACGACGGTCACCTCGCGTGGCGCCAGCTCGAGGAGCGTACGCAGGGCCTTGCCGGCCCGGCGCTTCGAGCGCGCCTCGATGTACCGCCCGAGCAGGATGATCGTGATGACGCCCGCCGCGACCTCGAGGTACACGTCGCCGCCGGGGGTGCCACGCACGCCGAACGTCCACTCGTGCGTCATGCCCGCCATGCCCGCGTCACCGAAGAACAGCGCCCAGAGCGACCAGGCGAACGCCGTCAGCGTGCCGAGCGAGACCAGGGTGTCCATCGTGAGCGAGCCGTGTCGCAGGTTCACCCACGCCGCCCGGTGGAACGGCCAGCCGCCCCACACCACGACCGGCGCGGCGAGCGCGAGCGACAGCCACTGCCAGTACGTGAACTGCAGCGCCGGGATCATCGCGATCGCGACGACCGGCACCGTGAGCACGGCCGAGACGATGAGTCGGGTGCGCAACGGGTCGTCGGTGCGGGATGCCGCGGGGCGGGCGCTGCTCGCGGGCGCCGGGGTCGTGCGCCGAGGCGCATGGCTGACGGCCGGTGCCGGTACCGGTACCGACGAGTCGGTCGTGGCGCGCGGCCGATCGTCTGCACCGTCGGCCGACGCGCCGACGCCTGCGCCGTGGGGCTCGGCGGGTCGCGTCGGCGTGCCGACGACCGGGAGACCGAGCTCGACGCGTTGCGGCGGCGCGGCCGAGGACGTGCTCGTGCTCGCGGCGGCGAACGACTGCTCCCCCGCGCGCGGCGCCGGCGCCGCGGCATCCCGCCCGCGTTCGACCGGGGTGGCCGTGTAGCCGGCCTGGCGTACGGCATCGACGAGCGCGTCGATCGAGGTCGTCGAGGGGAAGCGCACGCGCGCCCGTTCGGTGGCGAGGTTGACCGCCGCCTCGACGCCGTCGAGCCGGCCGAGTCGCTTCTCGACCCGCCCCACGCAGCTCGCACACGTCATGCCCTCGATGTCGAGGTCGATCGTCTGCAGCGGGGCGTCGTCGAGCGTGGTCATGACGACGAATATACCCCCTAGGGGTATCAGGCGCAAACGCGGTATCCTGTACTCGTGATCGAGGACATCAAGAAGCGCGCCCTGCACCGCACACGCATCATCGAGGGCCAGCTGCGCGGCATCGAGAAGATGATCGAGAACGACGACTACTGCGTCGACATCATCACGCTCTCGCTCGCCGTGCAGAAGTCGCTCGGTTCGCTCAACAAGCTGCTCGTCGAGAACCACCTGCGCACGCACGTCACCCACCAGTACGAGGCCGGCGGCGACGAGCGCGAGGCGGCTGTCGCCGAGCTCGTCCGCATCTTCGAGCTGTCCAACCGCGGCTGATCGGGCCTCGGCTCCCCCGTCGGCCGCGAACACCTCGGTCGCGCGCACGGCTTCGCCGTGGATCGTGCCCGACCGTCGCGCTCGCGGCTGCATCGCCGCTCGTAGCCGCGCGTTCGCACCGGACGACTGCCCCGCCACGCCTGTACCGCCGGCCCCGCCCGCCGCGCCGATCAGGTGCCGGGCGCGGTCTCCGCGAGCCAGGCGTCGAGCTCGCTCGGCTCGTCGGTGATGATGCCGTCGACGCCGAGCGCGTTGACGGTCTCCCAGTGCTCGAGCTCGTTGAGGGTGTAGCAGAGCACCGCGATGCCGGCGTCGTGCGCGCGTTCGAGGGCACCGGGCACGGCCGTCACCGAGTCGACGGTCGTCGCGAACCCGATGAGCCCGAATCGCTCGGCCATCGGCACCGGGTCCGCCGGCAGCTCGCGGATGAGCATGATGCGCGGCAGGGTCGGTGCGACCGCCTGCAGCGAGGTCAGCGTCTCGATGCTGAAGCTCTGGAACACGACCCTGCCGCGAAGCCCGTGCCGCTCGACGAGATCGGTCACGAGGCGCGCCTCCTCGGGCGTCCAGTCGGCTTTCAGCTCGATGAGGGCGCGCGCATCGTCCCGCCGGGCGAGCGCCGTCAGGAAGCGCTCGAGGGTCGGGACCCTCTCGCCCGCGTACTCCGGCGCATACCAGGCACCGACGTCGAGCCGCTCGAGCTCGTCGAGATCGAGTTCGTCGACGCTGCGATCGACGCCGGCGACGCGCTCGAGCGTCGCGTCATGGAAGAGCACCGGCACCCCGTCGCGGGTGAGCTGCACGTCGGTCTCGACGAACTCGAGCTCGTCCATCGCGAGCTCGAGCGAGGGCATCGTGTTCTCGGGGGCCGTCGCGCGATCGCCGCGGTGTCCGACGGTGAAAGCCGGCTCACCGGGTGCGCGAAGGGCGCCGAACACGTCGATCGCGTAGACCGTGGGCGGCGTCTGCGCGATGAACAGCACGGTCGCGACGAGGGCGACGGCGATCGCGGCGAGGGTGGCTCGAACCGCACGTCGGGGCGGGCGGGCGAACACGGCAAGGGGTCGGAATCGGGCGGGGGTCGCGGGTGCGGCGGCACTCGGCCGCCGACGTGCGGTCGTCGGGGCGACCGCACGCGAGGCGTGCGTCACGGGTTCGGGCCTTTCCACCGATCGCGCTCCGTCGCGCGCCGGTGCAGGAAACCTTAGCACCGGCGTTATCGTTTCGTTACCATTTTTCGGGGAACCGGCCGGCATCGACGCGGATGCCACGGGCGACGACCGCTCGCGGGTTGAGGAGGAGCGCAGCGACGCCTCGAACCCGGCCGGCCGCGGGTCGAGGAGGAGCGCAGCGACGTTTCGAAACCCGCCTGTGGACAACTCGGCTTGGGGTCGGCTTGTGGAGGACGAGTCGCCAGAAAATCGCTGGTCAACGGCGCGTTTCGGCCGGACCGGAACGTCGGTGGGTGGTGCTGGAATGGGTTCATGGCAGACCTGGCGGCAGCACTCGAACACCTCGAGGTACTGCTCGCCGACGCCTTCGCCGCAACCCGGCCCGCAGCGCTTCGCGATGACGACCTGCTCCTCGCGACCGCCGCGCTCGAACGCTTCGGCCGGCTGGTCGATGCCGGGCGGGCCCGGTTCGCGGGCGAGATCGCCGAACGCAGCGACCGCAACCACGGCGCCGAACGACTCTCCGCGACGAAGGGCTGCCGGTCAGCCGCCGAACTGCTCGAACGCGTCACTCAGGTATCCGGGGCCGAAGCCCGACGCCGAGTCGCCGTCGGCCAAGCCACCCGACCGAGAGTCGGCCACACCGGTGAGACGTTGCCGCCCGAGTACCCGCACATCGCCTCCGCACTCGCCGCGGGTGCGGTCGGGCTCGACGCCGCTGCGATGGTCGTCCGCGAGCTCGGCCGCACGCGACCCGTCGCCGACCCCGTGAAGCTCGACATCGCCGAACGTGAACTCGTCGACGCCGCGCAGGGCCACGGCGACGCCGCACCCGTCCGGTGCACCGCCGACGAACTCACCGTCCAAGCCCGCGCCTGGGCCCTCTACCTCGACCAAGACTGCCCCGAACCCGACGACGAACGCGCCATGCGCAAACGCGGCCTCCGCCTCGGCCGCACCCGCGACGGCCTCATCACCCTCACCGGCGAACTCATGCCCGAGGTCGCCGCCAAACTCCGCCGCCTCTTCGACGCGCACCTCGCACCCCGCGCGGGCGGCGGCTTCCTCACCGATGCCGAACGCGAAGATCTCGCGACCCAAGCCGAGACGCGTACGCCCGCCCAGCAACGCCACGACGTGCTCGCCGCGATCATCGACACCGCCGCCCGCTCCGGAGAACACCCCTCGATCGGCGGCGCCGCGCCGACCGTGCTCGTCAGCGTGCGCAGCGCCGACCTCGCCACCGGACACGGCGCAGCCCACGCCGACGGCGTCGATGCGCCGATCTCGCTCCGCGCTGCCCGGCACATGATGTGCACTGGCGGCGTCCAGACCGTCGTCTTCGACGACGCGAGTCGCATCATCCGACTCGGCTCACCTGAACGATGCTTCACGCCGCACCAACGCCGCGCGATCACGCTCCGCGACGGCAACTGCGTCATCCCCGGCTGCACCATCCCCGCCGCCTGGGCCGAGATCCACCACGTCATCCCCGACCGCGACGACGGCGCCACCCACACCGACAACGGGGTCCTGCTCTGCTGGTTCCACCACCGCACCATCGACACCTCCGGCTGGACCATCCGCATGCGACACGGCGTCCCCGAGGTAAGAGCACCCCACTGGCTCGACCCGACCGGCACCTGGCGAAGATCGACCACCTCACCGACACGACTCGCCGACGAACGAGAACGAGAACGAAGTACCGGGTAGACGGTGGCCCCCGTCGGCGAGCGCGCAGCCGCCGCCCGCAGCGGCACCGCCCCTTGCAGAGCGGTGATGGTCCGCCACGTGCCCGATGCGCCTTCGGCCGCCTCGAGGTACGCACGACGCGCTCTCGACGCAACCGCTCAGCAGCGGAGTCGTCAGCAGGATCGCCACCGCGCCGGCGGCCGACGCCCACGTGCGACCGGCGAGTCGGCGCAACGACATCGACGCCCTCGACACTCCGGTCACCGCCGCTCGTTGCCGCGCCGGTAGTTGCCGGTCACCCGGGCGAGCAGATGCTGTGCCGCGAGCTCGTCGCGGTCCGCCTCGGCACGCGAGAGGCCCGCGACGAGTCGCGCGGCGGCCGAACCGCCGACGGTCGTCACGACGCGTCCGCCGCGCGAGACGAGCACCGCGCCGTCTTTCGCGACGCGGTACTCGAACGGATCGGCGACGAGACGCCCTCGCTCGTCGGACGCGCCGTTGCGACCTGACATCGGCCGGCGCCTACCGCAGGCTCTTCGTGTGCCAGACCGTCTTCGTCTCGGTGAACGCGGTGATGCGGCCGAGCGCGGGCGCCGCAGCGTCGGGGCCGTTCTCGGGACGCAGCACGCGCTTGAGCGTGTCGGCCGCGTCGATCTCGAGCGAGACCCAGTCGAGCGCGCCCGCACCGACCAGGTCGATCGCGTTGACGTCGGCGTGGCTCGCGAGCCACGGGGCGATCTCGGCGGGCGAACCGGTGAGCACGTTCACGACGCCCTTCGGCACGTCGCTCGTGGCGAGCACCTCGGCGAGCGAGATCGCCGACCGCGGGTATCGCTCGCTCGCGACGATCACGACCGAGTTGCCGGCGACGAGCGCCGGCGCAAGCGCCGACACGAAGCCGACGAGCGACGAGTCCTGCGGAGCGATGATCGCGATGACCCCGCTCGGCTCGGGCACCGAGATGTTGAAGTACGGCCCGGCGACCGGGTTCGCGTTGCCCGCGACCTGGGCGAACTTGTCGGCCCAGCCCGCGTACCAGACCCAGCGATCGATCGCCTCGTCGACCTGGGCAGTCGCGACGGCGCGCGAGACGCCCTCGGACTCCTCGATCTCGGCGACGAACTGCGCACGACGCCCTTCGAGCACCTCGGCGATGCGGTAAAGCACCTGGCCGCGGTTGTACGCGGTCGCACCGGCCCAGCCGGACACCCCGGCCCGTGCGGCGACGACCGCGTCGCGTGCGTCCTTGCGCGAGGCCTTCGCGGCGTTCGCGAGGAAGCTGCCGTCGGCGGCGACGACCTCGTAGGTGCGCCCCGACTCGCTGCGCGGGAACGCGCCGCCGATGTAGAGCTTGTACGTCTTCGGCACGGCGAGGCGGCTCACTTCGCGGCTCCCTTCTTCGCGGCGCCCGCTCGTCGGGTGCGCGCCTTCGGCTTCGACGCGGATGCCCCGGCCGAGGCATCCGCGGCCTCGATGGGGCGCTGCGCGCCCGAACGACCGGCCGTGACCTGCGCGGCCGAGCGCCCGATGGGTGCCGGCGACAGGTACGCGGCGAGGCCGTGGCGGCCGCCCTCCCGGCCGTAGCCCGACTCCTTGTAGCCGCCGAACGGCGAGCTCGGGTCGAACCGGTTGAACGTGTTCGCCCAGATCACGCCCGCGCGCAGCTGGTCGGCGACGGCGAGGATGCGGCTGCCCTTGTCGGTCCAGATGCCGGCGGACAGGCCGTACGGGGTGTTGTTCGCCTTCGCGATCGCCTCCTGCGGCGTGCGGAAGGTGAGCACCGACAGCACCGGGCCGAAGATCTCCTCGCGGGCGATGCGGCTCGACGTCTGCACGTTCGTGAAGATCGTCGGCGCGTACCAGAAGCCGTTCTCGGGGATCTCGCACGGCGCGCTCCAGCGCTCGGCACCCTCTTCGACACCTGCGTCGCTCAGCATGCGAATGCGGTCGAGCTGCTCGCGCGAGTTGATCGCGCCGATGTCGGTGTTCTTGTCGAGCGGGTCGCCGAGGCGGAGGATCGAGAGGCGGGTCTTCAGCCGCTCGACGACCTCGTCGTGGATGTTCTCCTGCACGAGCAGTCGGCTGCCGGCGCAGCACACGTGACCCTGGTTGAAGAAGATGCCGTTGACGATGCCCTCGATCGCCTGGTCGATCGGCGCGTCGTCGAAGACGATGTTCGCGGCCTTGCCGCCGAGCTCGAGGGTCGCGCGCTTGTCGGTGCCCGCGATCTGCTTCGCGATCGCCCGACCGACCGCGGTCGAACCCGTGAAGGCGACCTTGTCGACGCCCTCGTGGGCGACGAGCGCCGCACCGGTGTCGCCCGCGCCCGTGACGATGTTCACGACGCCCGGGGGCAGGTCGGCCTGCTGCAGGATCTCGGCGAAGATGAGCGCCGTGAGCGGCGTCGTCTCTGCGGGCTTCAGCACGACCGTGTTGCCCGCGGCGAGCGCGGGCGCGATCTTCCACGCGAGCATGAGCAGCGGGAAGTTCCACGGGATGACCTGTGCGGCGACGCCGAGCGAGCGCGGGTCGGCGCCGAGGCCGGCATGGTCGAGCTTGTCCGCCCAGCCCGCGTAGTAGAAGAACCACGCGGCGACGAGCGGCACATCGACGTCGCGCGACTCCTTGATCGGCTTGCCGTTGTCGAGCGACTCGGCGACGGCGAGCTCGCGGGCGCGCTCCTGCACGAGGCGGGCGATGCGGAAGAGGTACTTGCCGCGGTCGCGGCCGCTCATCTTCGACCACACGCGGTCGTACGCCCGACGGGCGGCGGCGACCGCGTCGTCGATGTCGGCCTCGTTCGCGTTCGCGATCATCGCGATGCGCTCCTCGCTCGAGGGCGAGATGGTCTGGAACGGGGTGCCGCGACCATCGACGAACCGGCCGTCGATGAAGAGCCCGTAGCTGTCGCGGAGGTTGAGGATGGCGCGCGACTCTGGGGCCGGCGCGTAATCGAGGAAGCTCATGTTCAGTCTCTTTCGGTGATCGAGTGGGCCCGCCAGGGCCGTTTCGAGATCCGGTCAGTCGATCGTCACGTAGTCGGCGCCCGAGTAGTGCCCGGTCGTCATCTTCTGCCGCTGCAGCAGCACGTCGTTGAGGAGGCTCGACGCGCCGAAGCGGAACAGGTGGGGCACGAGCCACTCCTCGCCGACGGTCTCGGCGACCGTGACGAGGTACTTGATCGCGTCCTTCGACGAGCGGATGCCGCCCGCGGGCTTCACGCCCACCCGGTGGCCGGTGAGCCGGTACCAGTCGCGCACGACCTCGAGCATGAGGAGCGTCACCGGCAGCGTGGCCGCGGGCTGCACCTTGCCGGTCGAGGTCTTGATGAAGTCGCCGCCCGCGAGGATCGCGAGCCACGAGGCCCGGCGCACGTTGTCGTAGGTCACGAGCTCGCCGGTCTCGAGGATGACCTTGAGGCTCGCGCTCGTGCCGTCGGCGCGACGACACGCCTCCTTCACGGCGGCGATCTGGTCGAACACCTCGCCGTAGCGGCCTGCGAGGAACGCGCCGCGGTCGATCACCATGTCGATCTCGTCGGCACCCGCCGCGACCGCTTCGGCGGTGTCGGCGAGCTTGATCTCGAGCGAGGAGCGGCCCGAGGGGAACGCGGTCGCGACCGCGGCGACCGAGATGAGGCCGTCGTCTGGGTCGCCGTGCGCGGCGCCGAGGGCATCGATCGCGAACGGCACCATGTCGCCGTAGACGCACACGGCGGCGACGCGGGGCACCGAGGGGTCGGCGGGGTCGGGGTTCATCGCCTTGGCGACGAGCGAGCGCACCTTGCCGGGGGTGTCGGCACCCTCGAGCGTCGTGAGGTCGATGAGGGCGATGATCTTGTCGAGCGCCCAGCGCTTCGAGGTGGTCTTGATCGAGCGCGTGCCGAGCCCGGCCGCGCGCTGTTCGAGGCCGACGGCGTCGACGCCCGGGATGCCGTGGAGGTAGCGGCCGAGGGTCTGGTCGTCGGGTTCGCCGCCGAGCACGGCGAGCGCACGCTCGCGCGCGGTGACGAGCGCGGTGCCGGTGTTGACCGGTGCTGACATGGGGTGACCTGGCTTTCGTTGCGAGTTGCGAGCTGGGTGCTGCGGGTTTCGAGTTTCAGGAGCGGCCTGGCCGAGGACATGGGCCGCGGGACGCACGACGACGTCAGCCGTCGAGGAGGTGGAGGGCGGTCGCCTCGTCGGTGACGAGCACCGAGCAGAGGCCGCTGCGCACGACCGCATCGGCGACCGCGTGCTTGGTCGGGCCGGCCACGACGGCGACCGCGAGCCGGGCCGCGCGCAACTCGTCGAGCGTGAGCCCGACCGTGCGCGCGTCGAGCGCCGGGTCGACGATGTTGCCGTCGGAGTCGATGTAGCGGCCCACCACATCGCCGACCGCCCCCTTGGCGACGAGCAGGTCGACGTCGGTCGGCGAGAGGTAGCCGCTCTCGACGTGCACCGAGTTGTGGTCGGCCGCGCCGGCGCTGAAGAGGTACGCGTCGGCTGAGCGGGCGAGCTCGATGACGCCGGCGACGACGCGGTCGGACTCGATCGCCTCTTTCGTCTCGAGTCGTTCGAGGATCGCAGGGCTCGGCAGCAGGGTGGCCTGGCCGCCGCCCTTCTGTGCGATCGAGACGGCCGTCGCCGCAGCGGTGCCCGCCCGGCGATTGAGGCTGACGCCGCCGTTGATCTGCACGACGTTCACGCCGGTCGCCCAGCCGTTGCGCAGGTGCTGCGAGATCTCGAAGAGCGTGCGTCCCCAGCTCACGCCGAGGGTGCGCGGCACCGGACGGAGGGCCGTGAGGTAGTCGGCGGCCGCCTGCGCGGTGCGCGCCTGCAGCTCTTCGAACGACGCGACGCCGGCCGACGACACGACGATCGCGTCGTCGAGGCCGCGCTCGTCGCGCAACCGACGCTCGATCGGCAGTCGCCGGGCGCGCGGGTGCACGATCTCGATGCGGATGAACCCGCGATGCTTCGCCTGCGCGAGGAGACGACCGACCTTCCACCGGGTGAGGTTCAGCGCCTGCCCGATCTCGTCTTGCGTCTTGTTCTCCTCGTAGTAGAGCTCGGCCGCCCTGATCGAGAGGAGTTCGTCGATCTCGTCCATGCGCCTCCGTCCGCCTCGCCTCCAGCGTAGGCAGCGCGATGCGCGTCGGCAACACTCGCGGGCATTCCTGCTCATATGAGCATTCAGGCCGCGGATGCTGCGCGCCTATGCTGGTGCAATGCCCACGCCCCTCGCGCTCGCCGTCGACTTCGGCGGTACCAAGGTCGAAGCCGCCCTCGTCGACGAGCTCGGCCGACTCGTGCCCGACTCCCGCCACCGCCGCCCCACCGGGCCGACCGCCTCGGCCGACGAGCTCGACGAGGCCGTGCGCGCGGTCGCGACCGCCGCGCTGGCCGCCCTTCCGGCGGACGCTGAGCTGATCGGCGTCGGCGCGGGATCGGCCGGCCCCATCGACGTCGCGACCGGCCGCGTCTCGCCGCTCAACGTCCCCGCCTGGCGCGAGCACCCGCTGCGCGACCTCCTCGTCGAGGCCGCCCCGGGCGTTCCTGTCACCCTTCGCATCGACGGCCTCTGCATCGCCCTCGCCGAGCACTGGATCGGCGCCGGCCGGGACGCCGAGAACCTGCTCGGCATGGTCGTCTCCACGGGCGTCGGCGGCGGCATCGTCATCGGCGGGCGCGCCGTCGCGAGCCCGACCGGCAACGGCGGACACATCGGCCACATCGAGGTCGGCGGCTTCGACGACCGCTGCTCGTGCGGCGGTCGGGGTTGCCTCGAGGCGATCGCCTCCGGCCCCCGCACCGTGGCCTGGGCCCGCGCGCAGGGGTTCGAGGGCACCACCGGCGAAGATCTCGCCCGCGCTCACGCGGCCGGCGACGCGATCGCGATCGCCGCCGTCGAACGCTCGGGCCGCGCGATCGGCCAGGCCATCGCCTCGGCGACCAACCTGCTCGACCTCGATCTCGTCGCGATCGGCGGCGGGTTCTCGCGGGTCTCCCCCGTGCTGTTCGACCACGCGCGCGCCGCGGTCGCCGAACGCACGGCGTTCTCGTTCGCGACCCGTGTCGAGATCGTGCCGTCGGGCCTCTCCGACGAGGGTCCGCTCATCGGCGCGGCCGCACTCGTGCACCGCCCCGATCTCGTCGTCTGATCTCGGACTCGACCGGCACCTCGGGCTCCCGCGGCCCGACCCGATCCGGTCAGGCGCCGTCGACCCGCGGTGTCTGCTGACCTCCGCCGACCGGGACGAACTCGGCGGCGAGGATGCGCGCGTGCGCGCGCTGGCGCACGAGCACGAGCGCTGCGAGTCCGACGAGCACGACGAACGCGATCGTGAGCGTCGTGAACGCGAACCAGTTCGCGTCGAGCGCGAGCACGACGCCCGCCGAGACGACCGTGATGCCCGCGGCGGCGACCTTCGAACCGGCCTTCAGCCGCAGTGCGGGGCTCAGCCGACCGCCGAGGGTGTCTCCGCGCGCGAGCAGCAGGTCGGCGAACGCGTCGATCGTCGCGAACAACGCCCCCGAATAGGCCAGCGCGCAGCCCAGCGCGCCCCACAGGTTCGGCGACTTCGCGGGGCCGGCCGCCTCGGCGGCGAGTGTCAGGAGCTCCATGGCATCCGGATGATAGCGGCGCAGGTCCGGCCTCGGGAGTCCCCCGTCCGCGGGGTACGTCAGGCGGTGTGATCCTCGACGTAGCGCGGCCGGGCCGCGACGACGCCCGCGATCGCACCCGGCACGATCGACGCCAGCAGGATCAGGATCGGCACCGTCCAACCGCCCGTCGCGGCGTGCACGAAGCCGACGACGAGTGGACCGGCCGCGGCGACGAGGTACCCGACGGACTGCACGAAGCCCGAGAGCGCGACCGCCCCGGCATGCGTGCGCGAGCGCAGGTTGATGAGCACGAGCGCGAGCGGGAACATGAGCGGGCCGATGCCGGCGAGCGCCACCCAGAGCCAGGTCGCCGTCTCCGGCACGAACAGCAGCCCGAGGTAGCCGAGCACGAACGCCGTCATCGAGACCGCGACGAGCAGTCGCACCCGGCCGTACCGGGCGGCGACGATCGGCACGAGGATTCCCGCCGGCAGTCCCATCGCCGCGTACAGCGAGAGCAGGGCGCCGGCCTGGGCGGGCGAGACCCCGGCGATGTCGACGAGCACCCGCGGCAGCCAGGCGAAGGCCGAATAGGCGTTGAACGAGCTCACGATGAAGATCACGGCGAGCGACCAGGCGACCGAGGAGCGCAGCATCCGCCTGACGCCGCCCGACGCCGGCTCCTCGGGCAGTTCGACGCCGGCGCCGCGCTTCGGGTGCACGAGCAGCGCGATCCACGGGATCACCGAGACGACCGCCACGAACGCCCACGCGCCGATCGAGACGCGCCAGCCTGCGGCATCCGCGACCGGGACCGCGACGAGCGGCGGGATGAACGTGCTGATCGACATCGCCGTCACGTAGATCGTCGTCACGAGGCCGATCCGGTCGGGGAAGTACCGCTTCACGAGCGGTGGCAGCAGCACGTTGCCGATGCCGGTCGTCGCGAAGATCACGACCCCCGCCGCGACGAGGGCGAGTGCCGAGTCGGCGAGGCCCCGCCAAGCGAGCCCCGCCGTGAGCGCGAGCAGCGCGCCGACGAGGAGCGGCTCGAGGCCGAACCGCTTCGCGAGCGGCGGCGTCGCGATGCCGAACGCGGCGAAGCACAACGGCGGCAGCATGCCGACGAGACCGACGACCGCGGGGTCGAGCGCGATGTCGTGCTCGACGCGCGAGATGATCGGCGACAGCGAGGCGACGCCAGTGCGCAGGTTGAACGCGACGAGCGCGATGCCGACGAGCGCGAGCGCCCGACCGGCCCACAGCGGCCGCGTGCCGCTCGTCACAGGCCGAGGATGACGCGGGTGCGCTCGACGTCGTCGCGGATGGTGTCGATGAGGGCGGGAATCGTCGTGAACGCGACCATGCCGCGGATGCGATCGACGAACTCGACGTCGACGACGTGGTCGTACAGGTCGAGCTCGCGATCGAGCACGTAGGCCTCGACCTGCTTCTTGGGCACGCCCTCGAAGGTCGGGTTGTCGCCGACCGAGATCGCCGCGGGGTACCGGGTGCCGGCGTCGGTCAACCAGCCCGCATACACGCCGTCCGAGGGGATCAGCCCCTCGGACTCGGGCGAGAGGTTCGCCGTCGGGAACCCGAGCTCGCGCCCACGGGCCGCACCGTGCACGACGAGGCCCGACACGGTCGGCGTGTGCCCGAGCAGTTCGGTCGCGTGCCGTACGTCGCCGTCGGCGAGGAGTTCGCGCACCCAGCTCGAGGAGACACGTCGCTCCCCCTCGGGGGCGACGTCGTCGACGACCTCGACCGTGAAGCCGAACGTGGCGCCGAGGTCGGCGAGGAGTGCGACGTCGCCCGCACCGCGTGCGCCGTACCGGAAGTCACGGCCGACGAGCACAGCCTTCGCGTGCAGCGTGTCGACGAGCACCCGCTCGACGAACTCGGTCGCGGGAACCGACGCGAGGGCGCGGTCGAACGGCAGCAGCACGGTGGCGTCGATGCCCGTCGTCGCGAGCAGCTCGAGCTTCTGCCGATTGCTGACGAGCGATTCGGGGCACTTGTCGGGCGCGAGCAGTGCGAGCGGGTTGCGGTCGAACGTGACCACCGTGGTCGTGAGGCCGTCGGACTCGGCGAGGCCGCGCAGGCGGGAGATGATCTCGCGATGACCGCGGTGCACGCCGTCGAACTTGCCGATCGTGACGGCCGACGGCCCGTAGCCGTTCGGCACCGCCTCGAGTCCCTTGTACGTCTTCACTCGGCGCCCGCCTCGCGCGCCACCCCGGCACCATCGGCCGCGTCGGCGCCATCGGCGTCGCCCGCGTCACCGGCCGGGCGATGCTTCGCCAGCCACCACATGCCGAGCACGGGCAGCACGAGCGGGATGAACAGGTACCCCCGGCCGAACCACGACCACACGGTGTCGTGCGGGAAGAGCGCCGGGTCGATGACGCTGAGGGTGCCGATGACGAGCACGCCCGTGAGCTCGAAGACGAGCGTCACCCAGGCGACGCGGTACCAAGCACGACCGGGTCGCACGAGCGCGATCGTGGCGACGACGTACACCGCGGCGGCAAGGGCCGACAGCGCATAGGCGAGCGGCGCCTCGTCGAACTTCGAGACGATCTGCACGAACGACCGGCCGAGCGCGGCCAGCGCGAGCACGCCGTACACCGCGACGAGCACACGCCCGATGCCGCTCATGCGGGCCGGTCGGGCACCGGCTTCTCGGGTCGATGCGGGGGCGCTCTGCAGTCGTTCCATGACGTTCGATTCTCTCAGACGCTTCGGGCGGCGGGCGTACCGGCGCTCAGGCGCCCTGCACGGTCCAGATCTGGTACATGCGGTACACCATGACCGCGACCGCGAGGGCGGCGACGCCGAGTACGACGGTCGACCAGCGGTTGGGTTCGAGCAGCGCCCAGAAGGCGGCGGCGGGCGGCACGAGTGCGGCGGCGACGAGGTACACCCAGAACTCGAGCCCGCTCCCGGTGGGGACGTTGCCGACGGCGGGCGCGACGATCGCGACCACGACCTGCACGATCAGCAGCACCTCGACGACGACCACCGAGCCGAGCGTCAGGTCGCTGGGCTTCCGTCCGGCGAGCCCGAGCACGAGGCAGAGCAGTCCGGCTGCGACCGCGACGGCCAGCTGCACCCAGGTGAACCACTCGATCATGCTCGCTCCTCCTGCGGGAATCCGGTGACGACCTTCCACTGCGAGCCCTTGCGCTCGACGATCGCGACGAGCCGGTCGCCCGGGGCGATCGCGGCGACCGCGTCGGCGCCGGGGCGGTCGCGGGCTGCGGCATCCGCATCGTCGCCGGCTTCGGCGGGCGTGGATGCCACGGGGCGTGCGTCGCCCGCCGCGATGCGCTTGCCATGGCCGAGATCGACGGCCTCGGCCTCGGTGACCTCGATGACGGGCAGCGTGCGACGGGCGGCGTCGGCCGGCGCGATCAGCCGCGCACCGACGTCGAAGCCGTCGAGCTCACCCGCCTCGTCGACGCCGAACCGGCCGATGCGGCTGCGGCGGAGCGCGGTCAGGTGGGCGGCGGTGCCGAGCGACGCGCCGAGGTCGCGCGCGAGCGCCCGCACGTAGGTGCCCGACGAGCACTCGACGCGGACGTCGAGGTCGAGGCATCCCTCGTCGCCCGGCCGTATCGCGAGCAGTTCGTAAGCAGAGACGGTGACCCGGCGCGGCGTGATCTCGACGGTCTCGCCGTCGCGAACGCGCTGGTAGGCCCGTTTGCCGTCGATCTTGACCGCGCTCACCGAGCTCGGCACCTGGTCGATCTCGCCCGTGAACGCACGCATGGCCTCGCGCAGCACCGCGTCGTCGCCCGAAGCCGCCGCGCCGGCGAGCGCAGCGACGGCGTCGTCGCCCTCTGACGACCGCGGCACCGGCTCCCCCTCGGCGTCGTCGGTCGTGGTGCCGAAGCCGAGCCGTACGGTCGCGAAGTACTCCTTGTCGAGGCCGACGAGGTAGTGCAGCAGGCGGGTGGCGCTCTCGACGCCGAGCACGAGCAGGCCCGTGGCCATCGGATCGAGGGTGCCCGCGTGCCCGATCTTGCGGGTGCCGGCGAGGCGGCGCATGCGCGCGACGACATCGTGGCTCGTGATTCCCTGCGGCTTGTCGACGAGGAGGATGCCGCTGTTCACGCCGTACAGGCTAACAGTCGCGCGGCCCTACGCTGGATGCCGTGAGGATCGGCATCATCGGCGCAGGCGCGCTCGGCGGCACGTTCGCGGCACTGCTCACGCGGGCGGGGCACGAGGTCGAGGTGACGGCCCGCGGCGGAGGCCTCGCGGCGATCCGCGAGCACGGGATCCGGCTGAGCGGCGGGTACGGCGAAGCGCACGCGCACGTCGCCGCCGGCGAAACGCTCGCGGTGCGACCCGACCTCGTGCTCGTGTGCACGAAGGCGCAGGATGCGGCGGCCGCGATCGACGCGAACGCCCCGCTCGTCGACGGCGTGCCGGTGGTCGTCGTGCAGAACGGCCTCGACGGCGTCGCGACGGCGGAGCGGTTGCTGCCCGGATCGCGCTGCGTCGGCCTGCTCTCGATCATCGCCGCGAACTACACCGAACCGGGCGTGGTCCGGGTCACGACGCCCGCGACGAGCTATCTCGGTCGCGGCGACGGCGAACCCGATGCCGAGTCGGTGCGCATCGCCCGCATCCTGTCCGACGCCGTGCCGGTCGTGGCGATCCCGGGCTTCCGCGGTGCGCAGTGGACGAAGCTCGTCGTGAACATGGTCAACGCCGTGCCCGCGATCGTGGGGCGCAGCGTGCAGGACGTGATCGACGACCGTCGGCTCCGCCGCGTCGTCGCCGCGTCGATGCGCGAGACGGTGCGCGTCGGCATCGCCCGCGGGGTGCGGTTCGGCTCGCTGCAGGGACTCGGCGACCGTCGCCTGCGACTCTTCGCCCGGCTGCCGCTCGCGATCGGGCAGGTGCTCCCCTGGCTCATGCGCGTGCGGATGGGGAACGTGCCGAACCTCGGTTCGACCCAGCAGAGCGTGCGACGCGGCCAGCCGACCGAGATCGACTTCCTCAACGGCGCGGTCGTGCGCGAAGCGGCCGCGGCGGGACTCGACGCACCGGTCAGCCGGGCGATCACCGCGCTCGTGCACGAGGTGGAGGCGGCTGGCGGCACCCCGCTGTCCGACGAGCGCGTGCTCGCGGCCGTGCCGGCCTGACACCGCAGCACCCGTCCGTCCCGCTGGTCCTACTCAGGCGCCGGGTCGATCGGGATGCAGCGGCGAGTGCCGCCCGGGGTGCCCGCCGTCTGCGAACGCGACGAAGGGGGCCCGGCGAACCGGACCCCCTTCGTTCAGTGCGCTGCGTCAGCGCCGCGACGGCCTCAGGCCTTCTTGCGACGCAGGCGCGCGACCACCACGAAGGCGATGCCCGCGAGCACGATCACGCCCGCCGCGATGGCGATCGAAGTGCCGGCGAAGCCGGTCTCGGCGAGATCCTGGCTGCCCGACGCGGCCGGGGTGGCCGGATCGGTCGGCTCGGTGGGGTTCTCCGGGTCGACGGGCGGCGCTGCGATGCAGTCGGGCGTGGCCGGCGGGTACGCCAGCGCGACCTTCAGCTCGGGGTTCACGATGAGCTCGGCGCTCGTGAGCGCACGGGTCCAGGCGAAGTTGCCGTCGGTCTCGACCCAGGTGCCGTCGTCGAGCTGCTTCCAGCCCGGCCAACCGTTCGCGTTGCCCTCGTCATCGACCGACGCACCGGGCCACAGGACGTGGCCGGAGAGCTTGCCCGAGTCGCCGATCGTTCCGAGCGCGATCGTCTCGGTGTTGGTGCCGTCGCTCAGCACGAGCGAGGCGTCGTGGCTCGTCGCCTGCTGGTCGGGGTCGGTCAGGGTGATGTCGTAGAAGATCCACGGCGCATCGGCGATGCAGGTGCCGGTCGCGACCGAGCCGTCGAGGCTCGGCTCGGCGCAGGCCTCGTCGTCGAGCGTGTAGGTCCACGTCACGACGTCGCCCTGCTCGAAGGTGTAGCCGGGCTTCGCCGTCGCGGTGACGGTGATGATGCCGGCCTGCTCGGCCTGGGCCCAGTCGATCGTGTCGGTGTCGGCCGGCACGGTCAGCTGCTCGTTGTCAGGGCCGCAGACGTCGCTGAACGTCGGGGCGCCCTCGAGCTCGACGACGCAGTCGCTGTCGTCGACCGTGTAGGTCCAGGTGACCGTCGCGCCCTCGGGGAACTTCGAGCCGGCCTTCGCCGTCGCCGTGACCGTGATCACGCCGTTCTCCTCGGTCGAGTTCCAGTCGATCGTGTCGGTGTCCTCCGGCACGGTGAGCCGCTCGTTGTCGGGGCCGCAGACGTCCTCGAACGTCGGGGCGCCGACGACCTCGATGAGGCAGTCCTCGTCGTCGACGTCGAACTTCCATTCGGTCGTCGCACCCTCGGCGAACGCATAGCCGTCCTTCGCGGTGGCGGTGACCGTGATCACGTCGCCGGTGCGCGAGTCGTTCCAGTCGATGAAGTCGGTGTCCTCCGGGACGGTGAGCTGCTCGTTCTCCGGGCCGCAGGTGTCCTGGAAGCTCGGCACGCCGACCACGTCGATGATGCAGTCGCCGTCGTTCACCGTGAAGGTCCACACGGTCTTCGCACCGGGCTCGAAGGCGTAGCCGTCCTTGGCGGTCGCCGTGACCGTGATCACGTCACCCGCGCGCGAGTCGTTCCAGTCGACGAAGTCGGTGTCGGACGGAACGCTCAGTTCCTCGTTGTCGACGCCGCAGGTGTCGGCGAAGGTCGGCTCGCCGCCGACGGGCACGACGACCGGCGGGCAGGCGTCGTCGTTCACCGTGAACGTCCAGCTGAACGTCGAGCCGGGCTTGAAGACGTAGCCGGCCTTGGCGGTCGCCGTGACCGTGATCACGTTGCCGTCGCGGGTCGAGCTCCAGTCGATGAACTTCGTGTCCTCGGGGAGGGTGAGGCGCTCGTTGGCGGGACCGCACACGTCGAACAGGCTGGGAACGCCCTCGACCTCGATCTCCTCGGGCGCGGGCTTGATGCAGTCCTCGTACTCGAGGAGGCTCTGGTCGCCGCGTCCCTCGACCGTGTAGGTCTTGCCGTGCTTCTCGTAGCTGAACGTCGGGTAGATGTCCTCGAGGTCCTGGTGCTTGTCGTGACCCGAGCGGAAGAACGCGTTGACCGAGGTGGTGATCTTCACGAACGGGTTGGTCTCGCTGTGGGTGGCGTGACAGAACGTGATCTTCTTGACGGTGGGCACGCTGTCGCACTGCTCGTCGGTGATGGTGATGCTGCCCGAGTCGGTGCTCGTCGCGCCGCTCGAGCTCCAGAGGGCCTTGAGCTGGAGCGAGTACGTGCCCGGCTCGACGTCGGCCTGGACGAACGACTCGCTCTTGCCCTTCTTGATCGCAGACCCGACGGGGACGACCCCGGGGTTGCTCGAGGCGGTGATCGTCTCGTCCTTGTCCTTCTCGGAGTTGGACACCGTCCACGTGATCGACGGCGTGCCGTCGGTGTCGCAGACGACCGACGGCGTGATCGTGTTGTGGTGCGCCGAGGCAGGTGCCGCGACGCCGACGAGTGCGAGGCCCGCGCCGAGCGCGAGGGCTGCGACGGCCGCCGCGAGACGGCGCACCGGGTTCTGACTGAGGCGCTTCCGCGCGCGGAAGTCGCCGTGGGCATCGTGCGTCGTATGGACGCCGAGCTTGCTCATTCGGGTTGTCTCCTGGGTTCGGCCCAGCGGGGGCGACGAAACCGGAGGTCGAACGCGCGGTGGCGCGGCGAAGCGCGCGCGGTCGTTGCGCGATCGATCCGAGAACGCGCGTCGGATACGCGCGGGTCGGGTCGATCGCGCAGCGACGATCGACGCGACCGGGTGATCGCGTCGATCTCTGCGAGATGTTCGGGTGATTCGGGTGGTACGGGTAATGCGTCGGGTTTCGCTGCCTGCCGGGGGCTTGGGCAATCACCTCATTATGTCCGCAAAGAGGGGGACACGCCAGCCCTCACGCACCCGTTTCGCACAGATGTCCCCCGAAGAAGGGGTACTTGGGACGGGGTACACGCCGCAGCGCCCGCCCGCGGCTCGTTATCGGCGCCTGACCGGCCGTTCCGGGTCGGCGAGGTCGACCACCGCATCGGCGACCGAGCGCGGGTCGCGGTCGGCGTACGCGAGCCGGTCCGCCGCGTCGACGGGCTCGCCGTCGACCGCGATGCGGTAGTCCCAGAGCTCGTCGAGACGCTCGCGCAGCACGAAGCGTCCGTCGAGCACGAGGATCGCATCGGCGGGACCGCTGATCCACTTCGGCTCGACCCACGCATCGCGCGCCGGGTCGAGCACCCGCGTCACGAACGCGGTCGAGCCGCCCATGCGGAACGGCTCGACGAGCACCCGCCTGAGCGCCGACTCGTCGAAGCCGTAGCGGTAGTACCGCTCGGCGGTGTCGTCGCCGAACGCGTCCTGCGCGGCGCGCGACCGGTGGAACCCCTCCATGCGAGCACGGAACACCGAGAGGCCACGCTCTTCGAGCACGGCGCCGAGGTCGTCGGCGAGCGCGGTCTTGCCGCTCTGCACGGGCCCGTCGACGGCCACGATCATGCGGCCTCGTCCGTATCGGCCCGCGATCTCGGATCCGAGCTCGCGGAGGAACGCGATCCTGGGCGTCGTGACGATCCGCATACGAGCGAGCATAGCTCCGCGGCATCCGAGGTCGGGCGCCGGCCGTCGTACGCTGGTCGGATGCCCCGTGAGCAAGCAGACCCGATCGCCGAGGTGCTCGTCGACTGGTTCGCCGACGCCGCGCGGCCGCTGCCGTGGCGGGCCGCCGACGTGTCGCCATGGGCGGTGCTCGTGAGCGAGTTCATGCTGCAGCAGACGCAGGTCGACCGCGTCGTGCCCCGCTGGGAGGCGTGGATCGCCCGCTGGCCGACGCCCGCGAGCCTCGCCCGCGAACCCGCGTCGGAGGCCGTGCGCGCCTGGGACCGGCTCGGCTACCCGCGCCGCGCGCTCTGGCTGCACCGGGCGGCGACCGAGATCGTCGAACGGCACGGTGGCGAGGTGCCGCGCGACGTCGACGCGCTGCTCGCCCTGCAGGGCGTCGGCCCGTACACGGCGCGTGCGGTCGCCGCGTTCGCCTACGGCGTGCGCGTGCCCGTCGTCGACACGAACACACGACGCGTGATCGCCCGTGCGGTCGACGGCCAGGCCGAGCCCGCTCCCCCGTCGCCGGCGCGCGACCTGCCCGCCATGACTGCGCTCCTGCCCGAAACGGTTGCCTCGGCCCGGGCGTTCAACGCGGCCGCGATGGAACTCGGAGCGACGGTCTGCGTCGCCAGGACGCCGCGGTGCGACGCATGTCCGATCAGCGATCACTGCGCCTGGCGTGCCGCGGGCTACCCCGCCTACGACGGCCCGCGGAAGGCGAAGCAGGCCCGCTTCGAGGGGTCCGACCGGCAGGTGCGGGGCCTCGTCATGCGCGAGCTCCGCGCCGCCCACCGTCCGGTTGCCCGCACCGAACTCGACGGCGTGTGGGCCGACGGCGCGCAGCTCGAGCGCGCCATCGCCGGGCTCGTGGCCGACGGGCTCGCCGTGGCGGCCGACGACGGCGGCCTCGCCCTGCCCGACGCGTGACGCGATCGGGCGGGGAACCGACGCGACGAGGCCGCGGCGGAGGCTGATGCGACCGGAACGACCACGGCGGTCCCAGCGGCAGGCACGCGCCGACTGTGCGAGCATGCTGGGATGACGCTCGCCTCCGACCCGCGCCCGGCACCGAGCCCCGACGACCTGCTCGTGCTGCTCGCGGTCGCCCGGGCCGGGCGCTACACGCTCGCCGCGGCCGAACTCGGACTCAACCACACGACGGTCGCACGGCGGATCGACGCCCTCGAGAACGCCCTCGGCGGCCGGGTGCTCGCCCGCAGCGCCTCGGGCTGGATGCTCACGCCGCTCGGCGAGCACGCCGTCGCCTCCGCCGAAGCGGTCGAGCAGGCGATGCACGGGCTGCGACCCGGCGGCACGACGCTCACGGGCGTGGTCCGGCTATCGGCGACCGACGGGTTCAGCGGATTCATCGCGTCGCCCGCGATCGTCGCCGTGCGCCGCGAGCATCCGGGCGTGACCCTCGAGATCGTCGCAGCCCAGCGGCGCGCGACCCAGCAGCGCGTCGGCATCGACCTCGAGGTGGTCGTCGGCAAGCCGCACGTGCACAAGGCGGAGGCGATCCACCTCGCCGACTACGTGCTCGGCCTGTACGCGAGCCGCGACTACCTCGCCGCGCACGGCACGCCCGTCGCCCCGCACGATCTCGCCGGCGAACCGCTCATCTACTTCATCGAGTCGATGCTGCAGGTCGACGCACTCGACGAGGCGCGCCGACCGACGCACGGCATGCGCGACACGGTGTCGAGCACGAACGTCTACGTGCAGGTCGACGCCACCCGCGCCGGCGCCGGCTTCGGGCTGCTGCCCGCCTTCCTCGCCGACCGCCACGACGACCTCGTGCGCCTGTTCCCCGACGAGGTCGAGGAACGTCTGCCCTACTGGCTCGTCTGCCGGCCCGAGGCGCTGCGCCAGCCGACCGTGCTCGCGTTCATCGCCGCCCTCCGTGCGCGGGCCGCCGAGGTGCAGGGAGCCCTCCTCGGGCTCGACGGACGCCGAACGCACTGAACCGCCCCTCGGAGGGAGGGGCGGTTCAGTGCGATCAGCGAGGTGCCGGTGCGGCTCAGCGCGCGTCGGCCTCGTCGAGGTCGTCGTCGGACTCCTCGTCGAACTCGCGCGGCTTCACGTACGGATCGGCTTCGCCCGCGTACGCGGCGTTCGCCGCCAGCGCGGTCGTCGCCTCGTCGCGGGTGCGTGCCTCGCGCAGCAGCTCCTCGATGTGCTCGGCGTTCTCGGGGATCGCATCCGCGATGAACTCGAGGCTCGGGGTGAGCCGCGCCGTGATGTTGCGGCCGACCTCGCTCCGGAGCATCCCGGTCGCGGCCTTCAACGCGAGCGCCGAGTCGCGACGCTCCTCGTCGGTGCCGTACACCGTGTAGAAGATGCTCGCGTGCTGCAGGTCGCCCGTGACGCGCACATCGGTGATCGTCACGAAACCGAGACGCGGGTCGCGGAGACCCTTGTCGAGACGACGCGCGACGATCTCCTTGATGCGGTCGGCCATCTTCCTGGCCCGTGCCGGATCAGCCATGACTGTCTCCTGTGTTCAGTCCGAGCGGAACCCGGGGCGGAGAACCGCCCCGGGTCGTTCGGTTCAGACGCGAGGCTTCTCGCGCATCTCGATGGTCTCGATCTCGTCGCCGACCTGGATGTCGTTGTACTTGCCGAGGCCGATGCCCGCCTCGAAGTCCGTGCGGACCTCGGTGACGTCGTCCTTGAACCGGCGCAGCGACTCGATCGCGAGGTTGTCGGCGATGACGACGCCGTCGCGGATGACGCGTGCCTTCGCGTTGCGCGTGATGGTGCCGCTGCGCACGATGACACCGGCGATGTTGCCGAACTTCGAGGAACGGAACACCTCGCGGATCTCGGCGACACCCGACTGGACCTCTTCGTACTCGGGCTTGAGCATGCCCTTGAGCGAGTTCTCGATGTCGTCGATCGCGTTGTAGATGACCGAGTAGAAGCGCACGTCGACACCCTCGCGGGCGGCGCGCTCGCGCGCCTTGACGTCGGGACGCACGTTGAACCCGATCACGATCGCGTTGTCGATCGTGGCGAGGTCGATGTCGCTCTCGGTGATCGCACCCACACCGCGGTGGAGGATGCGCAGCTGCACCGAGTCGTCGACCTCGATCTTCATGAGCGACTCCTCGAGCGCCTCCACGGCACCCGACACGTCGCCCTTGATGATGAGGTTGAGCGCCTCGACCTTGCCCTCTTCGAGCGCACGGGTGAAGTCCTCGAGCGAGATGCGCTTGCGGGCCTTCGCCAGCTGCGCGTTGCGCTCGGCGGCCTCGCGCTTCTCGGCGATCTGGCGGGCGGTGCGGTCCTCGTCGGTGACGAGGAACGTGTCGCCGGCGCGCGGAACGCTCGAGAGGCCCTGCACCTGCACCGGACGCGACGGGGTCGCGGCCGTCACCGGGTCGCCGTTCTCGTCGGCCATGGCGCGCACGCGGCCGTAAGCCGTGCCCGCGACGATCGCGTCGCCGACCTTGAGCGTGCCCGACTGGATGAGCACGGTCGCCACGGCGCCGCGGCCCTTGTCGAGCTTCGCCTCGATCGCGACACCACGTGCCGCCTTGTTCGGGTTCGCGCGCAGGTCGAGCCCGGCGTCGGCGGTCAGGAGCACCGCGTCGAGCAGGTCCTGGATGCCGGTGCCCTCGCGAGCCGAGACGTCGACGAACATGACGTCGCCGCCGTACTCCTCGGCGACGAGGCCGAACTCGGTGAGCTGCTGACGGACCTTCGCCGGGTTGGCGTCGGGCTTGTCGATCTTGTTCACCGCGACCACGATCGGCACGTTCGCCGACTGGGCGTGGTTCAGCGCCTCGATCGTCTGCGGCATGATGCCGTCGTCGGCCGCGACCACGAGGATCGCGATGTCGGTCACCTGCGCACCACGGGCACGCATGGCGGTGAACGCCTCGTGACCCGGGGTGTCGATGAAGGTGATCGCGCGGTCGATGCCCTCGTGCGCGGTGTGCACCTGGTACGCACCGATGTGCTGGGTGATGCCGCCGGCCTCGCCCGCGACGACGTTCGCGTTGCGGATCGCGTCGAGGAGTCGGGTCTTACCGTGGTCGACGTGACCCATGACGGTGACGACCGGAGGACGCTGCGCGAGGTCTTCGTCGGTCTCGTCCTCGAGCTCCTGGTCGAGGTCGATGTCGAAGCCCTCGAGCAGCTCGCGGTCCTCGTCCTCAGGGGAGACGACCTGGATCTTGTACCCGAGCTCAGCACCGAGCACCTCGAAGGTGGCCTCGTCGAGCGACTCGGTCGCGGTCGCCATCTCACCGAGGTGGAACAGGACCGTGACGAGCGAACCGGGGTTCGCGTCGATCTTGTCGGCGAAGTCGGAGATCGACGAGCCGCGACGCAGGCGGATGACGGTGTTGCCGTCGCCGCGGGGGACGCTCACGCCGCCCAGCGACGGGGCCTCCCGCATCTCGAATTCGGCCCGCTTCGTCCGCTTCGACTTGCGCGACTTCGACTTGCCGCCGCCACGGCCGAACGCACCGGCCGTACCGCCGCCGGGACCACGACCACGACCGCCGCCGCCCGCGGGACGCGGGCCGCCGAAGCCGCCGCCGGGGCGCTGGAAGCCGCCGCCGGCACCGCCGGCACCGCCGGCTCCACCGGGACGTGCGCCTGCGCCGCCGCCGCCGGGGCGCTGGAAGCCGCCGGGACGACCACCGGCACCGGCCGGACGCGGAGCGCCGATACGGGGCGAACCGGGACGCGGCGCCTGCGGACGCGGGATGTTGCCGGGCGAGGGGCGCTGGCCCATGCCCTGCGAGCTCGAGAACGGGTTGTTGCCCGGGCGCGGCTGGGCGGGACGCTGGCCCATGCCCTGCGAGCTCGAGAACGGGTTGTTGCCGGGACGCGGGGCGGCGCCGCCGGGCTTGGGAGCGGGGCGCGGGGCGCCGGGCTTCGGTGCACCGCCGGGCTTCACCGCGTCGCCGGACTTCGCCGGGGCGGGCGTGCTCTCGGCGGCGGCCTGCTCGGCCGCGGCCTTCTCGGCGGCGGCGTGCGCGGCCTTCTCCTCGGCCTGGGCCTGACGCTCGGCGACCGTGAGCGGCGCGTCGGCCGGAGCGGGCGCGGCGGGCGCCGGCGCTGCCGGCGGCTTGGGGCCGGGCTTGGGGCCGGGCTTCACCGCGGCCTTCGCGGGCGCGGCAGGTGCCGCGGCGGCGGCGCCCTTGGCGGCGCCGTCGGCCTCGAGCGCCGCCTTCAGGCGACGCGCGACGGGGGGTTCGATCGAGGACGACGGTCCCTTGACGTACTCGCCCATCTCCTTGAGCTTCTCAAGGGCGATCTTGCTGTCGACACCGAGTTCGGATGCGATCTCGTGTACGCGTGGTTTGGCAGCCACTTCTCTCCTGTTCCGGGCCTGCACCCGGACAGGGGCAGACCATCAATGGCGGACGGGACTCATTTCGAGCCGCTCATTACTTGTCACTCATTGGTGATCACTAGCCGTTCAGCCTGTTCTCTACGTTGGTCGTGCTGACCTCGCCGCGGACGCGGAGCGCCCGTGCGAATGCACGGCGCCGGACCGCGAGCTGATAGCACTCGAGCGTCGGATGCAACCACGCACCCCTCCCCGGAAGCACGGCCGCATCATCTGCGGTCACCTGGGATTCTTGGAGAACGACCCTCAGAAGCGAGGATCGCGGGGCGCGCGAACGGCATCCGATGCACGTTCTGACGGGTTCCATCTTACACTCTGCGCTCATGCCCCGCCGACGCCGCCGCCGACCGGGCTCGAAGTCCGGCTCGTGCCGGCTCAGCCCTGCTCGAGGATCGAGTCGGGCTGGATGTCGATCTTGGCCCCCGTGAGCTTGGCGGCGAGGCGGGCGTTCTGCCCCTCCTTGCCGATCGCGAGCGAGAGCTGGTAGTCGGGCACGAGCGCGCGCACGGCGCGCGTCTGCTCGTCGATCACGTACGCGCTCGTCACCTTCGCGGGCGAGAGCGCCGACGCGACGAACGTCGCCAGGTCGTCGGACCAGTCGACGATGTCGATCTTCTCGGCGCCGAGCTCGGCGGTGACCGCGCGCACGCGCTGGCCGAGCTCGCCGATCGCAGCGCCCTTGGCGTTGACGCCGGGCTGGTTCGCGCGCACCGCGATCTTGGTGCGGTGCCCCGCCTCGCGGGCGAGCGAGACGATCTCGACGACGCCCGACGCGATCTCGGGCACCTCGAGCGCGAAGAGCTTGCGCACGAGCGCGGGGTGGGTGCGCGACACGGTGATCGACGGCCCCTTCGCGCCCTTCGCGACGCTCGTGACGTAGACGCGGATGCGCTGCCCGTGCGGGTACTCCTCGCCGGGCACCTGCTCCTCGGGCGGCAGGATCGCCTCGACCGTGCCGAGGTCGATGTGCACCATCTTCGGGTTCGGGCCCTGCTGGATGACGCCCGCCACGATGTCGCCCTCGCGCCCGCGGAACTCGCCGAGCACCGCGTCGTCGGCGATGTCGCGCAGACGCTGCATGATGACCTGCTTGGCCGCGAAGGCCGCGATGCGACCGAAGTCGTTCGGGGTGTCGTCGGCCTCGCCGATGACGTTGCCCTCGTCGTCGACCTCGGGCACGAAGATCGTCACGTGCCCCGTCTTGCGGTCGAGTTCGGCACGGGCGCCGTTCGGGTTCGAATGCCCGTGCTGGTTCGGGTTCTGGTGCTTGAGGTAGGCCATCAGGATCGCCTGCTCGATGATCTGCACCAGTTCGTCGAACGGGATCTCTTTCTCGCGCTCCACCATGCGAAGCATGCTGAGGTCGATATCCATCGCCGGCCTCCTCTATTCAGCTCTCAGGCCGCTACCCCTCGGAGCGGACATTCAAGCGTATCGGATGCCGCGAGCGAGCGTCACCCGCGGCTCGGGCATTTTCGCGTCAATTGGTATTGACATGGAATCGCGATTCGGCGTTAATGGACGTTGAGATGAAAGAGAAGCGCAGTTACACCATGCGGGCCCGCGCCGACGGGGCCGCGCAGACCCGCAGCAGCATCCTCGAGGCGACCATCGCGCTCGCGGGCGAGCTGCCCCTGGCCGCCTGCACCCTGCCCGCCGTCGCCGAACGCGCGGGCGTCTCGGTGCAGACCGTGCTCCGCATCTTCGGCTCGCGCGACGGGCTGTTCTCGGCCGCCGAAGCCCACGGCCGGGCCGACGTGCTCGCCGAACGGCCCGCCGACCCCGACGATGTGCCCGGCTCGATCGACGTCCTGCTCGACCACTACGAGCGACGCGGCGACGGCACGCTGCTGCTGCTCGGGCAGGAGGCGTGGGAGCCCGTCGCCATGCGCGTCACGACGGCGGGCCGCGCGCTGCACCGTGACTGGGTCGAGCGCACCTTCGCCCGAGCCCTCGAGGCGTGCGCCCCGGCCGACCGCGACGAGACCGTCGACCTGCTCGTCGCCGCGACCGACCTCTTCACCTGGAAGCTCTGGCGACGCGACCGCGGCCTCGGTCGCACCGATGTCCGCCGCCGCATGCTCCGGCTCGTCGACGCCGTCGTCGAGCGCATCTGAAACCCGACCCGAGGAGGCACCGGCATGGGCACCTTCGCCATCGTCACCGTCGATGCGGGCGGCAACGTGCCGCCCGCGCTCACGATCGCCGCCGAGCTCGCGCGACGCGGCCACACCGCGCACGTGCTCGCCCACGAGCGACTGCGGGAGCGAGTGACGGCCGCCGGACTGCCGTTCGTCGAGCTCGAGTCGTTGCGCGACTGGACCGCCGTCGAGCCGCACGGTGCGGTCGGGATGCTGCGCGCCTACACGCGGCTCGCCTCCTCCCCCGCCGTCGAACGCGAAGTCGGCGAGCGCCTCGCCGGGCTCGGGGCCGACGCCTCGCTCGTCGACTGCCTCATGGCGGGTTGCGGTCGTGCGTCACGGGCGGCCGGCGTGCCCGACGTCGTGCTGTTCCACACGCTCCTCGCGTACTGGCTGGGCGGGTACGCCCGCGGCCCCGTCGGCGCCGTCGCCGGGCTGCGCGGAACGGCACCGTCGCGAGCGTGGCGGGCCGCCGCGGCACGCATCGTCGCGAGCGACGCGGCACTCGACCCCGCCGCACGCTCCGGGCACGAGGCATCCGCATTCGACTGGACGGGGGCCGTGGAGACGGGCCGTCCTGCCGAACGCGACCCCGCACGGCCGCCGCTCGTCGTCGCGAGTCTCAGCAGCACCTGGCTGCCGGGGCAGTCCGCCGCGTACCAGCGCATCGCGACGGCGCTCGGCGCGCTGCCGGTCCGCGGTCTCATCACGCTCGGCGGGCTCGAGCTCGACCGGCCGCTCGACCTGCCGTCGAACGTCGAACTCGTCGACCGCGCCGACCACGGCGAGGTGCTGTCGCGGACCGCGGTGCTGATCGGGCACGGCGGACACTCGACGACCCTCCGCGCCCTCGCGCACGATGTGCCGGTCGTCGCCCTGCCGATGCACCCGTTCGTCGACCAGCCGATGGTGGCATCGGCCGTCGAGGCCGCCGGCGCCGGCATCCGGCTGCCGAAGACCGCGAGCGCCGATCGCATCGCGGGCGCGGTGACACGCGCACTCACCGACGAGGCGATGCGAGCGGCGGCCGCCGGAATCGGCGCGCGGATCCGCAGCGTCGATGCCGCGGCCGCCGCGTGCACGTTGCTCGAGCGGGTCGCCGCGGCTCGCGCCCGCGCGCACTGATCCCGAACGACACGGATGCCGCGCGGCCCCCACCGCGCGGCATCCGCCTCTCACGTCGCACCCCCCAGCGCGACGGGACCGGCGCGGGTCAGCCGCGCCAGACCTGCACGACCGACGGCCTCGGCGCGGCGACCGCGCCGGCGGCCGTCGAGCCGTAGTCGGGGAACAGCGAACTCGGCGCCGCGAACGAGCCCTCCTCGCCGGGGTGCTGCACCGCGACGAACACGACGCCCTCCTCGGCGCGCACCACGGGGCCGCAGGTCTCCGCCTCCCGCGGCACCGAGAGGAACTGCTGCACGTGCCCGCGCTCGGGCCCCTCGAGCGGCACCTTGAAGAGGCCGTCGTTCCTGCGGATCGTCGACGGCGCGCCGTCGGTCGAGATCCACAGGTTGCCCTCGGTGTCGAACGCGACGTTGTCGGGGCACGAGATCGGCGAGACCTGGTCCTTCGGGTAGCCCGCGAAGTACGTCTGCGTGATCGAGGCGGGGTCGCCGCAGAGCAGCAGGATGCTCCAGGCGAAGCGCTCGCCCGACTGGCCCGCGACCTCGGTCAGCTCGATGACGTGGCCGTCGCGGTTCGTGGCCCGCGGGTTCGGCTCGTCGACCGGAGGCTTGCCCGCCGTGCCGCGCTGGGTGTTGTTCGTGCACGCGATGTAGACCCGGCCGCTGGTCGGGTGCGGCTCGACGTCCTCGCAGCGGTCCATCTTCGTCGCGCCGACGAGATCGGCGGCCAGTCGCGTGTTGACGAGCACCTCCTCGAGCGACATGCCGGGCACGACGCTCTCGCCCTTGCGGGTGAGGGCGATCCACCGGCCCGAGCCGTCGAACGCGCCGTCAGCGGGCAGCTTGCCGGTGCCGTCGATCTCGGCGGCCGGCGAGTTGCCGCTGAACCGGGCGACGAACAGGTCGCCCTCGCTGAGCAGGCGGCGGTTCTGCTTGCGCGCGCCCGGGTTGTCCTTCGGGTTGAACTTGTGCTTCGAGACGAACTTGTACAGGTAGTCGCCGCGCTCGTCGTCGCCCATGTACGCGACGGCTCGCCCGTCGGCGGCGATGCGCACGTTGGCGCCCTCGTGCTTGAAGCGGCCCAGCGCCGTGTGCTTGACGGGCGTCGAGGTCGGGTCCTGCGGGTCGATCTCGACGATGTACCCGAAGCGGTTCGACTCGTTCTCGTAGCCCGGCGCGGCACCGTCGAAGCGCGGGTCCCACGTCTCCCAGCCGGTCGAGGTCGCCGCGTCGGCGAAACCGTAGCGCTTGCGGGCGGCGGTGTCGGGTGCGGCGCGGAAGTAGCCGTTGAAGTTCTCCTCGCCGCTCAGCACCGTGCCCCACGGCGTCGTGCCGCCGGCGCAGTTGCCGAGGGTGCCGTGCACCACGGTGCCCGTCGGGTCGCCCACGGTCTGCAGCAGCGCCGAGCCCGCGGCGGGCCCCGTGAACTCGAACTCGGTCTCGACCGTGATGCGCCGGTTGCGGGCGCCGCCCGTGACGATGCGCCACGGGCCGCCGACGCGGTCGCGCTCGACCTCGACGACCGACATGCCCTGTGCGGCCTTGTAGATCTCGCCACGACGGCGGAGCTCGGCCGGGTCGCTCGACGGCGGGAACATGATGCCGGGGTTCACGTACTCGTGGTTCGCGACGAGCACGCCCGTGAGTCCGCCCCGGTCGGCGATGACGTCGAGATAGTCGTTGTTGTAGCCGAACTGGCGCGCCTGCGCCTTAGCGGTCTGGTTCGCGAGGTCGAAGCCCGGCGCGTCGGGGAAGATCGGGTCGCCCCAGCGCACGAGCGCCTGCCAGCGGTACCCCGTCGGCACGGTGAACTCGTCGACGAGGTGCGAGACCGGTTCGATGGGTTCGAAGGGCAGGCCGGATGCCGCGGCCGTGCCTCCGCCCGCTCGTGTCGCAGCCTGCGCGGCGTCGGGGCGGAGCGCGCCGCCCGCCGCGATCGCGAGCGCGCCGGCGGCGCCGAGGCCGAGCAGCGCCCGGCGGCTGAGCGCCGCAGAGGCGAGCGAGCGGAACTCGGGGTTGCCCGACGTGTTGCACTCGGGCCCGAGGCACGCGTCGGCGCACTTGAGGCGACACGTCACCGGCGAGCGCTTGCCGCGCGCGTGGTCGACGATCGGCAGGGTTCGGCGCGGTGCGCCCTCGGTCAGCGTCACGGGCTTCCTCACTCTCGACGGTGGTCGCGACTCGGCGACGATGCGTCGAGCGTCGCGCCGCCGTGCGACGCCGAGAGGACCGGTCGGTGAACGGGAGGTGACCGTCGGGACAACGGTGCGTTCGGGGGCGACGCGCCACTCCGGTCGCGGGCCGCCGAACCCGGCTACTCCCCCACGACGGTCGGCGGCGTCGCCTGATCGGGCGCCGAGTCGAGCGCGTTGATCGCCCGGATGAGCCGGTGCAGCTCGCCGACCTTGTGCGGGTCGAGGGTGAGCACGAGCCGCGGGTGATCGAGCTCGTCGCCGTCGGTCCGCTCGGGACCGAGCGGACCCGTCGGCTCGATGCGGCCGGTCGTGCAGAGCGAGCCGAAACGCTCGTTGAGCTCGTCGACCTCGGCTGCGGTGGGCTCGGCGTTCAGTCGCAGCACGAGTCGGTCGCCCACCCAGCGCAGCGAGTCGTAGTTGCGCCAGAAGCCGGTGATCTCCGCGACGGCCGCGTCGACCGTGTCGGTGATGAGCACGCGGTCGAGGTCGTCGGGTGCGATCATGCCGAGCGGCACGAGCTGCTCCTCGACGTAGCGGCGCAGGCCCTGCCAGTACCCGCCGCCGGGCGCGTCGAGCAGCACGATCGGCACGGGCTCGGCCTTGCCCGTCTGCTGCAGGGTCAGCAGCTCGAACGTCTCGTCGAGGGTGCCGAAGCCGCCGGGCAGGCACACGAAGCCGCGGGACTCCTTCATGAGCATGAGCTTGCGGGTGAAGAAGTACTTCATCGACACGAGGTTCGGGTCGACGTCGAACACCTCGCTCGGGCGTTCCTCGAACGGCAGCCGGATGGAGATCCCGATCGCCCGTTCGGGGCCGGCGCCGTGCGCCGCGGCCTGCATGATGCCGGGGCCGGCACCGGTGACGACCATCCACCCGTCGCCCGCGAGCGATGCGGCGACCGCCTCGGCGCGCCGGTACAGCGGATCGCGCGGCTGCGTGCGGGCCGATCCGAAGACGGTCACCTTCGGCACGCCGTCGAACGGTGCGAACAACCGGAACGCGTTGCGCATCTCCTCGAGCGCGGCCGCCGAGATCTTGAGGTCGAGCCGGTCGGTGCCGTCGACGCCGAGGCCGAGGCCGCTCGTGACGATGCGGCGCACCAGACTGCGGTTTCCGTGCACGCCCGCCTCGTCGAGCAGCGCCTCGATCTTCGCCGCGAGGTCGTCTGGCTCGTGCGCCGGCTCGGCGGGCGCGGGATCGGCGATGCTCATGTGCCAAGCCTCGCATGCCGTGCCGCGTCGAGCCCGTCGCATCCTGCAGAATCGTGAGCAGACGGCCGATCGGGCCGCACGAGGCGAAGGGTCCGCACATGGCCAGGACACGCAAGAAGGTGCGTTCAGAGCTCAAGAACACCGCGTACGAGATCTTCATCGGCATCCTGTCGATCCTCTCGATCCTGAACCTCGTGCTCGTGTACGTCATGCGCGACGATCGGGCGCTGCAGGTCGTGCTCTCGGCGATGAACGCGCTGTTCAGCCTGATCTTCCTGTGCGACTTCATCTACCGCATCACGACGGCCCCGTCGGCGTCGCGGTACTTCTTCCGCGGCTTCGGTTGGGCCGACCTGCTCGCGAGCCTGCCGTTCGCGCAGTTGAAGGTGCTCCGCATCTTCCGCCTGCTCCGTGTCTTCCGCCTGCTGCGCGAGCTCGGGCCGCGCACGATCTGGAACACGCTCATCCACGACCGCGCCAACAGCACGCTCATGACGCTGCTGCTGCTCGGCGTGCTCGTGCTGCAGTTCGGCAGCATCACGATCCTCGCCGTCGAGGAGGACGCCGAGGGCGCCAACATCACGACGGCGTCCGACGCGCTCTGGTACACGATCGTCACGATCTCGACCGTCGGCTACGGCGACCAGTACCCCGTCACGAACCTCGGGCGCCTGATCGGCGCCGTCATCATCGTCGTGGGCGTCGGCATCTTCGGCACCTTCACCGGATACCTGGCGAACCTCTTCCTCGGCCCGCAGCAGCAGGCGCAGGAGGCCGCCGACGTGGCCGCGGACGTCGCGACCGACGTCGCCGCGGACACCGGCGCGACGGGTGCGCCGTCCACGACCGGCGCCCCCTCGGCGACGGACGCACCAGCTGCGGCCGGCGCGCCGACGTCGGGTGCTCCGACGACCACCGTCGCTGACGCCGCGGCCACCGGCGTCGCGGCCGGTGCGACCTCCGGCGCCGTCACCGCGGGGGCGACGGCCGGCAGCAGCGGCACGGCTTCCGGCCACGGCCTGCCGCCGGCCACCGCGTCCGACCAGTCCGCTTCCCCGGCCCTCGGGGCCTCCCCCGCAGAGCTCAGCGCCCGACTGGCCGCGCTCATCGCCGAGTCGGAGGCGACCGCCGCCGAATTGCGCAGCCTGCTCGCCGACGCGTCACGCTGAACCGGTCGGTGAAAGCGAACGGCCGGGCGCACAGGCGCCCGGCCGTTTCGACCGCGTACTCGCGTCAGGCGCCGAGCGCCGCGACGACGCCGTCGATCGGCACCTGCGTGCGCTCGCCCGTCGCGCGGTCCCAGACCTCGACGACGCCGTCGGCGACGCCACGACCCGCGATCACGATCTTCGGCACGCCGATGAGTTCGGCGTCGGCGAACTTCACGCCGGGCGAGAGCTTGGGTCGATCGTCGTAGAGCACGTCGCGACCCGATGCCTCGAGGTCGGCGACGATGCGCTCGGCGGCATCGAACGCCGCCTGGTCCTTGCCCGTGGCGAGTACGTGCACGTCGAACGGAGCGACCGACTCGGGCCAGATGAGGCCCTTGTCGTCGTTGTGCAGCTCGGCGATGATCGCGAGGATGCGGGTGACGCCGATGCCGTACGAACCCATCGTCACGGTTGCGAGCTTGCCGTTCTCGTCGAGCACCTTGAGCCCGAGGGTCTCCGCGAAGAATCGTCCGAGCTGGAAGACGTGGCCGATCTCCATGCCGCGCGCGAGCTCCACGGGGCCCGAGCCGTCGGGTGCGGGGTCGCCCTCGCGCACGTCGGCGATGTCGATCACACCGTCGGCCGTGAAGTCGCGGCCCGCGACGAGCGAGAGCACGTGCTGCTCGTGCCGGTTGGCTCCGGTCACCCAGGCGGTGCCGTCGACGACGCGCGGGTCGACGAGGAACCGGATGCCGGTCGCCGACTCCTCGCCGAGCACGGGCCCCTCGGGCGACCACGGCCCGATGTAACCCTTGACGAGCCCAGGGTGCTTCGCGAAGTCGGACTCGGTGGCGGCCTCGACCTCGGCCGGAGCGAACGCCACCTCGGCGCGCTTCATCTCGACCTCGCGGTCGCCGGGCATGCCGACGACGACGAGCTCGCGGTTGCCGTCGAGGTGGGTGAGCGCGAGGACGACGCACTTCAGTGTGTCGGCCGCGTGCCACGGGCGGTCGGTGCGGGTCTCGTGGTCGTTGACGTGGTCGACGAGGCTCAGGATGGTCGGCGTGTTCGGCGAATCGAAGATGCGCGCGGCGGGCTGCCCCTCGATCGGGAGCGGTTCGGGTGCGAGCGTCTCGAACGCCTCGACGTTCGCGGCGTAGCCGCCCGCCGACCGCACGAAGGTGTCCTCGCCGACGGGCGTCGGGTGCAGGAATTCTTCGCTGCGCGCTCCGCCCATCAGGCCGTTGTCGGCGGTGACGATGACGTACTCGAGACCGAGCCGCGTGAAGATGCGCTCGTAGGCGTCGCGTTGCGCCTGGTACGAGGCATCCAGCCCTTCGTCGCTGACATCGAACGAATACGCGTCCTTCATGGTGAACTCGCGGCCGCGGAGAAGACCGGCTCGTGGACGCGCCTCGTCGCGGTACTTGTCCTGGATCTGGAAGATCGTGAGCGGAAGGTCCTTGTACGAGGAATACAGATCCTTCACGAGCAGCGTGAACATCTCCTCGTGCGTCGGGGCGAGGAGATAGTCGGCTTCCTTGCGGTCCTGCAGGCGGAAGATGCCATCGCCGTAGGACTCCCACCGGCCGGACAGTTCATAGGGCTCGCGCGGCAGCAGCGCCGGGAAGTGCACCTCGTGTGCGCCGGCTGCCTCCATCTCGTCGCGCACGATACGCTCGATCTTCGCCTTCACCCTGAGGCCCAGCGGCAGCCACGTGAAGATCCCCGGCGCGGTCCGCCGGATGTAGCCGGCGCGCACGAGCAGCTTGTGGCTCGTGACCTCGGCGTCGGCCGGGTCTTCACGGAGGGTGCGGAGGAAGAAGTTCGAAAGGCGTGTGGGCACCCGACGATTCTACTGACGACACGGGGATGCCTCCTGCCCTAGGGTGCTCGCATGGGTGAGTCGAGCACGCCGTTCTCCGTCGAGGTCACCTCCGAGGCGTGGCGCGTGGACGCGGAGGCCTGGATCGGTGATGCGCTGACCGCCCGCGGTCGTTCCGTCGCACGAACCGAGCAGCCTCGCGTGCGCCCGTGGTCGACGCAGCTCGTCGTCGACGCCGAAGGACCGGCCGGCGTCGAACGCTTCTGGTTCAAGGCGAACTGCCGCGCCCAGGCGTTCGAGCCCGTGCTGCAGTCGCTGCTCGCCGAGCTCGCGCCCGACGACGTCGACGTGCCGGTCGCCGCCGACCCCGCTCGGGGCTGGATGCTCACCGCCGATCGCGGGCCGACGATGGCCGACCGGCACCGACCGCGCGAGGGCGACTGGACGCGGGTCATCGGCGAGTGGGCGGGGCTCCAGCGACGGTTGGCCGGCCGCTCGGCCGAGGTGCTCGCCGCGGGGGTGCCCGACTGCTCGCCCGCGACCGTGCCGGCGCGTTTCGCCGAACTGCTCGAGGTCGTGCTCGGGCTCCCGGCGGAGCATCCCGCTTCACCCGACCCGGCGACCGCCGACGCACTGGGCGCCGCCGCCGGCCGCGTCGAGCGAGCCGCGGCCACGCTCGCATCGAGCCCGATGCCCCCGGCCCTCCAGCACGGCGACCTGCACCCCGGCAACGTGTTCGCGACCGGCGCCGACGACTCGCTGCGGATCTTCGACTTCGGCGACGCGCAGTGGGCTCACCCGATCGAGGCGGTGCTCGTGCCGATCGCCGTGATGGAGCACAACGGGCTCGATCCGGCGTCGTCGATGGCCGCGTTCCGAACGGCCTGGTCGCCGATCGCGCCCGACGATGACGACGCAGCATGGGCGGCGCTCGTCGCGGCGGCCGAGACCACGCACGCGGTCAACCGCGCCTGCACCTGGTGGGGATGCCTCGCGCAGGCGACCGACGACGAGATGGCTGACTGGGGCGAGGCCGTGCTGCGACACCTCTCGCGCGTGCTCGGCTCGGGCAACGACTCGTAGGCTGGGCGCATGCCCGCCCGCCGACCGCATCTCGCCCCGTCCGTCGCGCAGAGCGAGCTGGCCGCCTCCCTCGCCGCGCTGCGGGCGTCGATGGGACTGCCCGACGGGTTCGCCCCGGACGTCGTCGCCGAGGCGGTGGCCACCCGGCCCGATCCTCCTGCGCAGGACCTGCGCGACGTGCCGTTCGCGACGATCGACCCGGCCGACTCGACCGACCTCGACCAGGCGATGCATCTTGCGAGGCGCGGCGACGGCTACCTCGTGCACTATGCGATCGCCGACGTTCCGGCGTTCGTCCGCCCGGGCGGCGCGATCGATCGTGCCGCCCGCGACCGCGGGCAGACGCTCTACGCGCCCGACGGGCGAGTGCCGCTGCATCCGCCGGTCATCGGCGACGACCGCGCGTCGCTGCTCCCCGACGTCGATCGGAGCGCGTACGTCTGGCGGTTCGAGCTCGCCGCAGACGGCACCCTCGAGTCGACGACGCTCGAGCGTGCGCTCGTGCGATCGCGTGCCCGATTCGACTATCCGGGAGCGCAGGCCCTCATCGAGCACGGCGACGACGAGTCCCCCATCGCCCTGCTCGGCGAGATCGGGCGGGCCCGCATCGAGCAGGAGCGCCTCCGCGGCGGCGCGAGCCTCAACACGCCCGACGAGGAGATCGTGCGCAGCAACGGCGGCTACGACCTCGAACGCCGTACGCCGCTACCGGTCGAGGACTGGAACGCACAGCTCTCGCTCCTGACGGGCATGGCGGCCGCGTCGATCATGCTCCACGCCCGCGTCGGCATCCTCCGCACGATGCCCGAGCCCGACGAGGCGCGGCTCGCGGCCTTCCGCCGTCAGACCGAAGCACTCGACCGGCCGTGGCCCGCGGGCGAGTCGTACGGCGAGTACCTCCGCCGCCTCGACCGCGCCGATCCCGTCGTGCTCGCGGTGCTGCAGGCTGCGAGCGGGCTGTTCAGGGGCGCCGGCTACGCCGCGTTCGACGGTGAACCGCCCGCCGAGACGACGCAGGCGGCGCTCGCCGCGCCGTACGCCCACGTGACGGCGCCGATCCGTCGGCTCGTCGACCGGTGGGGGCTCGTTGTCTGCGAGGCGGTCGTCGCGGGGCGCGAGGTGCCCGCCTGGGCGAGGTCGTCGCTCGGCGACCTGCCGTCGATCATGGCCGCCTCCGAGCAGCGGTCCGGCCGGCTCGGCGCCGAGGCGATCGCCCGGGTCGAGGCCGCGCTGCTCGCCGACCGCGTCGGCGAGCGGTTCACGGCGACGGTGCTCGAGCACAGGGGCGAACGCGTCGCGTTCCAGCTCGAGACGCCCGCGGTGACGGCGACCTGTCCGGCACCGCCCGGTGCGGTCGCCGGGGGCACGATCGACGTGCTCCTCGAAGCCGCCGACATCGCGACCGGCACGGTGCGGTTCAGCGCGACGTGATCGTCAGGGGGTGACGACGGTCGGCGCGCCGACCGGCGCGTCGGTGCCCATCTCGTCGGCGATGCGCTGCGCCTCGGCGATGAGGGTCTCGACGATCTCGGCCTCGGGCACGGTCTTGATGACCTCGCCCTTGACGAAGATCTGGCCCTTGCCGTTGCCGCTCGCGACGCCGAGGTCGGCCTCACGGGCCTCGCCGGGGCCGTTCACGACGCAGCCCATCACCGCGACGCGGAGCGGCACGGTCACGTGCTTGAGCCCCTCGGTCACGTCGTTCGCGAGCGTGTAGACGTCGACCTGCGCACGACCGCACGACGGGCACGACACGATCTCGAGCTTGCGTTCGCGCAGGTTCAGCGACTGCAGGATCTGGAGACCGACCTTGACCTCCTCGACGGGCGGGGCCGACAGCGAGACGCGGATCGTGTCGCCGATGCCCTCGCCGAGGAGGATGCCGAACGCCGTCGCCGACTTGATCGTGCCCTGGAATGCGGGGCCCGCCTCGGTGACGCCGAGGTGCAGGGGCCAGTCGCCCCGTTCGGCGAGCATGCGGTACGCCTTCACCATGACGATCGGGTCGTTGTGCTTGACCGAGATCTTGAAGTCGTGGAAGTCGTGCTCCTCGAAGAGCGAGGCCTCCCACACGGCGGACTCGACGAGCGCCTCGGGGGTCGCCTTGCCGTACTTCTCGAGCAGGCGGGGGTCGAGCGAGCCGGCGTTGACGCCGATGCGCAGCGAGACGCCGGCGGCCTTCGCGCGCGCGGCGATCTCGCCGACGCGGTCGTCGAACTTGCGGATGTTGCCGGGGTTGACGCGCACCGCGGCGCAGCCGGCGTCGATCGCGGCGAACACGTAGTTCGGCTGGAAGTGGATGTCGGCGATGACCGGGATCTGGCTCTTCTTCGCGATGATCGGCAGCGCCTCGGCGTCGTCGCGGCTCGGCACGGCGACGCGCACGATGTCGCAGCCCGACGCGGTGAGCTCGGCGATCTGCTGGAGTGTGGCGTTGATGTTCGTCGTCGGCGTCGTGGTCATCGACTGCACGCTCACCTGGGCGTTGCCGCCGACGAGCACCTTGCCCACCTTGATCTGGCGCGACTTGCGTCGGGGGGCCAGGACCTCAGGGACTTTGGGCATTCCGAGATTCACTGCAGGCACGAGGCCAGTCTAGTTGCGCCGGGCCGGGTGCTCGCCGCGAACGCGAGTCGGCTCAGGCGCAGCCGTCTTCGTGGATCGGCACCGGTGCTCGAACCCAGGCGATGCTCGTGCCGTCTTCACTCTCCGTGAAGTCGACAGCGTATCGCTTGTCGTGCACCGTGCCATCGGGCCATATCTCCTCATGCACCGTGTAGTCGAGGTAGGGCCCCGAGCATCCGCTCGGGTTGATCTGCAGTTCGGGCGTCGCCTCGAGGTCGACCCACGCGGATCCCGCGACGATGCCGTCGTCGGTCGTGAGCGCGATGTCGTCAGCGTCAGGACCGATGAGCACCGCCTTGAACGCCGGCCGCGCCAGTGTGCGCTCGTGATCGGCGAACTCCGACCACCGGTAGACGTAGTCACTGCCCGTCGCCTGGTAGTCGACGTAGCGCTGCTCCCAGATCTCGAGACCGCCCCAGCGGTGGACCGTGCTCGGCGGGTGGTGGTTGCTGGCCGGATGCTCTTCGCTGACCGGCGCGATGCCGATCACGCGTTCTATCGTCGCGATCGCCTCGGGCACGTCCTCGAGGTAGTCGAGCTCGAGCACGACGGCTCCGGTGTCGTCGCGGAGCTCGATCGTCTCGGGGCGCACGACGATCGTCTCGACGGTGTCGATCGGATCGATCGCCGGCGTCGGCGAAGGTGCATCCGGTGCTGCGGGTGGGCTCGACGGAAGCGTCGACACGGAGGGTTCCGCGGTCGTCGCGGTCACGCAGGCGGTGAGCAGTGCCCCGACCAGAGCCAGACCGACGAGTGCGCCTGCCCCGCGAGCGATCGACATGTGTTCCTCCGAATCGTGCCGAGCCGTTTGCGCAATTCTGTCGTCGGACTCCGCCGCGGCGGGAGTACCGCCTCAGCACGATTCGGTAACGTTCCTCCGTTTCACCCGATCAGCGTGACGAGGGCCGCGAGGAACTCCGCCGGCCGCTCGAGGTGCGGCGAGTGCCCGCAGCCCTCGAGCTCGACCTCGGTCACCATCCCGCCGCGTTCGGCGTACCGAGCGAGCACAGCCCGGGTCTGCGACACCATCGGCTGCGGCGGCGCGACGTCGTCGCCCGGCCAGCCCGGGATCACGCCGGCCTTGCCGAGCTGGTTGAGGTCGAAGAACGAGGCGTCGCCGACGATCGCGTCCTGCGCGCCGTGGATCCACAGCACGCGCGGCTTCGGCACGACGTCGACGATGCCCGAAGTGTCGAACCACGTCGGGGCCATCGTGTTCAGCACGCCCCGTCCGCCGGGCGCGAAGCCGGGCCAGTTCGCCGACCCCGAGGCATCCCCCGGGTAGTTGTCGACGCCCGTCGCGGTCGTCAGCATCGATTCGACCCAGATCGCCTCGTGCTCGGAGGTGAAGCCGGGTGCCACGTAGCTCGACCGGTACACCGCGAGCGGCGAAGTGGGCGCTTCCTCGGTGCGGTCGTCCGAGGCGAGCCGCGCGACGAAGTCGGGATTCGCTCCACCACCGCCCGTGCCGGCCCCATCGTCGGAGAGCAGCGACCCGTCGAGACGGGTGCCGCCGAATCCGTACGGCGACACGGTGGACTGCAGCGTGAGGCTCGCGACGAGCTCGGGGCGATCGATGAGCAGCTGCATCGCGACGCCGCCGCCCATGCTCCAGCCGACGAGGTGCACCGCGCCGAGCCCGAGCTCGTCGACGACCGAGGCGACGTCGTCGGAGAAGTCGCGCACCCCGCGGGTCGCATCGACCGGCAGCGCCTCGCTGTCGCCGAACCCGCGCAGGTCGATCGCGACCGCGTGCAGCGACTCGGGCAGCGCGAGCATGACCGGCTGCCAGAACAGCGACGACGAGACGTTGCCGTGCACGAACACCACGGTCTCGGCGGGCGGTGATCCGGGAGCCGCCGGGGCGGCGGGCCGCTCGAGCACCCCGGCGCGCAGGCGCGACGTCTCGACCTGCCGGGCGAGGATGCCCGGCAGGATCGTGCCGACCACGACTACCCGACCGCGGACGTGTCGAGCGGCGGCTCGGTCGCGGCGACGACCTCGTCGACCGTGACGCCCGGCGCGCACTCGACGAGCACGAGCCCGTCGGGCGTGACGTCGATGACCGCGAGGTCGGTGATGATGCGGTCGACGACCCCCTTGCCCGTGAGCGGCAGCGAGCATTCGTCCACGATCTTCGGCGAGCCGTCCTTCGCGACGTGCTCCATGAGCACGATGCGGCGACGGGCGCCGTGCACGAGGTCCATCGCGCCGCCGGGACCCTTCACCATCTTGCCGGGGATCATCCAGTTCGCGAGGTCGCCCGCGGCCGACACCTGCATCGCACCGAGGATCGCGGCGTCGATCTTGCCGCCCCGGATCATGCCGAAGCTGAGGGCCGAGTCGAAGTACGCGGCGCCGGGCAGCACGGTGACCGTCTCCTTGCCGGCGTTGATCAGGTCGGGATCGACCGCGTCCTCGGTCGGGTACGGCCCGACGCCGAGGATGCCGTTCTCCGACTGCAGCAGGATCGTCGTGCCCTCGGGCACGTAGTTCGGCACGAGGGTCGGCAGGCCGATGCCGAGGTTGACGTACGATCCGTCGCTGAGTTCGCGGGCGGCGCGGGCCGCCATCTCGAGGCGGGTCAGGGCCATCTCAGTTCACCTCTCGCACGGTACGGCGCTCGATGCGCTTCTCGATGTCGGGTCCGACGACGACCACGCGGTCGACGTACACGCCGGGCAGGTGCACGGCGTCGGGGTCGAGGTCGCCGGGCTCGACGAGCTCCTCGACCTGGGCGATGCAGACGCGCCCGGCCATGGCCGCGAGCGGCGAGAAGTTGCGTGCCGACTTGTCGAACACGAGGTTGCCGAACCGGTCGGCCTTCAGCGCGTGCACGAGCGAGAAGTCGGTCGTGATCGCCTCCTCGAGCACGAACTCCCGCGGTTCGCCGGCGACCTCGAACGTCTGCACGGGCTTGGCGGGGCTCGCCACGGCGATCGTTCCGTCGGCGTGGTAGCGGCGCGGCAGGCCTCCCTCGGCGACCTGCGTGCCGACGCCCGTCTGCGTGAAGAACGCGGCGATGCCGCTGCCTCCGGCACGCAGCTTCTCGGCGAGCGTGCCCTGCGGGGTGAGCTCGAGCTCGAGCTCGCCCGACAGGTACTGGCGCTCGAACTCCTTGTTCTCGCCGACGTACGAGGAGGTCATCTTGGCGATGCGCTGCTTCGCGAGCAGCACGCCGAGCCCCCAGTCGTCGACGCCGCAGTTGTTCGAGACGACGGAGAGCCCGTCGACCCCTGCGTCCAGCAGGGCCTGGATCAGCACCATCGGGATGCCGCAGAGCCCGAACCCGCCGACGGCGAGACTTGCTCCTGAGGGGATGTCGGAGACCGCTTCTTGGGCGGACCCGACGACTTTGTCGAGTGTCACGATGCACCTTCCTGTGTCTCCGCGGCCTGGATGCGGGTGCGGATCACATCGATCACGCTACCGGTGCCCGGGGCCGTCATGAGGATCGTGTAGTGGTTGACGTCGTCGACCTCGTGGACGACGAGTTGCGGCATCCGCGCCGATTCGGCCGCGACGAGCGCTTCGGCGTACAGTGGCGCGCCATCTTGCAGGCCGCGCGGGGCGCGGAAGAAGTCGACGGGGCCGGGCAGCGCGGCGAGCGCCGCCGCGTAGCCGGCCGATCCGTCGAGCTCGAGCGCGTTCACGGCGACCGCGTCGGCATTCGCCGAGCTGCGCAGTTCGGGCGCCTCGCCGACGAGGTCGTAGTCCACGTAGTCGGCGATCGCGTCGTTCCAGTACGGGCCGAGTGCCGGATGCGCCCGCCAGAAGCCGGCATAGGCCGACCGGTCGGGGAACGTCATCGCGAGGCGCTCGAGCGCGGGTCCGAGCAGCAGCGCCGGCAGGTCCTCTGGCGCGATGCCGTGCGGTGCCGGGATGGGCAGACCGCCGTCGACGAGGACGATTCCGGCGACCCGGTCGGGATGCCGCTCGGCGAAGCGCACGGTGACGAATGCACCCATCGAGTGCCCGACCACGAAGGCCCGCTCGACACCGAGCGCGTCGAGCACCGCCGCCAGGTCGTCGGCGTGCTGGTCGAGGCCGTACGGCGCGGGCAGCCGGTTGCTGCGCCCGCGCCCCCGCAGGTCGGGGGCGATGACGCGCCGTTCGGGCAGGCCGTCGGCGAGGAGGTCCCACGCCCGGTGACTCGCGGTGATGCCGTGCACGGCGAGCACCGGCAGCCCCGGTGCATCCGCATGCCACTGCCCGCCGGCGATCGCGCCGCCGTCGACCGGCGCGGTGAACGGGGTGCTCGTCATCGTGCGCTCCATCCGCCGTCCATGGTGTAGCTGCCGCCCGTCACCATACCGGCGTCGGGTCCGGCGAGCCAGAGGGCGAGGCTCGCGACCTCGGCGGGCTCGACGAGGCGCTTGACGGCCGACTCGGTGAGCATGATCCTCGGCAGCACCTCCGCCTCGGTGATGCCGTGCAGCCGCGCCTGGTCGGCGATCTGCTTCTCGACGAGCGGCGTGCGCACGTAGCCGGGGTCGATGCAGTTCGACGTCACGCCGTGCGGACCGCCCTCGAGCGCGGTGACCTTCGACAGTCCCTCGAGCCCGTGCTTCGCGGCGACGTAGGCCGACTTGAACGGCGACGCGCGCAGCCCGTGCACGCTCGACACGTTGAGCACGCGCCCGAACCCGCGCGCGTACATGCCGGGCAGCGCCGCACGGATGAGCAGGAACGGCGACTCGAGCATGAGCCGCAGGATGAAGGCGAACCGCTCGGGCTCGAACTCCTCGATCGGTCGCACGTGCTGGATGCCGGCGTTGTTCACGAGGATGTCGGCGTCGAGCGAGAGCTCGGCGAGCGCCGCGGTGTCGGCCAGGTCGACCGCCCACGCCTCGCCGCCGAGCTCGGCTGCGAGCGCCGCCGCGGCGGAGCCGTCGAGGTCGGCGATCACGACGTGCGCGCCGGCGCCCGCGAACGCACGCGCGCAGGCCGCGCCGATGCCGCTCGCTCCCCCGGTGACGACGGCACGTCGCCCGGTCAGATCGGTCACGTTTCCTCCTTCGGGACCGCGCCCCCGCGCGGCGTCATGAATCGAGTGGGATGCCCCGGGCTCACGCATCGGTCGCCGTCTCGGGCTCCGCGGGATGGCTCCTGCGACCCGACCGGATGCGGTCGGGGATGCCGGCGATGCCGCCGGGAAGGAACATCACCACGAGGATGAAGAGCGTGCCGAGGATGAACAGCGGCTCGCTGAGCGGCACCCGCAGCACCGCGGGGAGCCCCGCGATGAAGTCGGAGCCGGCGAGCGCGGTGAGCCGTTGGTCGAGCAGCGTGTAGACGATGCCGCCGACGATCGCGCCCCACCGGTGTCCGACCCCGCCGAGCACGACGATGACGAGCAGCGTCAGCGTGAAGTCCGCCGTGGCGATGCGCGGCGCCGCGCCCGACTGCAGCAGCAGGTAGGCCATGCCGACGACCACGGCGAGCACCGAGGCGACCGCGAAGACCAGGAGCTTGACGGTGTACGGCCGCAGTCCGAGCACGCGCACGCGCAGCTCGTTCTCGCGGGTCGCCGCAGCCACGTGACCGGCTCGGCTCTGCTCGACCCACAGCACCACGAGGTACACGAGAACGAGCACGGCGAGCGCGAGCCAGTAGAGGTTGCGGGTGTTGACGACGCCGACGAACGCACCGGGCACGTTGTCGATGTCGAGCGGCAGCCCCTCGTCGCCGCCCGTCGCACCGCCCGGGTTGCGGCGGATGAGCACCGAGCCCGCCTGGGCGAACGCGAGGGTCACCATCGCGAACGAGATGCCCGTGACCCGCAGCGCGAGCGCGCCGACCGTCATGGCGAGCACGAGCCCGCCGACGAGCGTGATGAGGATCGACACGACGAAGATCGCGTCGCGCGGCCACGACGGCGGCGCGAACGCGTCGAGCGTCATGCCGAGGCCGTACGCGCCGGCCGCGAAGAAGAGCGCATGCCCGAACGACAGCAGGCCCGCGAGCCCGAACATCATGCGGTAGCCGAGCGCGAGCGCGGCGATGAGCATCGCGTACGCGAGCAGTTGCAGCGTGCCCGGCGTGTAGGTGGGTCCGGGCAGGACGCCCGGCACGTCGATGGCGAGCAACGGCAGGATCGCGAGCACGGCGACGACGGCGACGCCGACGACGACGGGGCGGAGGTTCTTCCACGACATCATGCGACCTTCCCCATGAGTCCGCGCGGACGGACGAGCAGCACCGCGGCGAGCGCGACGACGACCACGAGGTCGCCCGTGCCGCCGAGGTAGAAGTTGGCGAACTGCTGCAGCACGGCGACGAGCACCGAGGCCACGGCCGCGCCCGTGAGCGAGCCGAGCCCGCCGATGACGGTCACGATGAAGGCGAAGATGAGCAGCACGCTGCCGAGGTGCGCCGACACGTAGCCGTAATAGACCGAGGCGAGCACGCCGCCGAGGCCCGCGGCCGCCCCGCCGATGGCGAAGACGAGCGTGAACGAGCGGCGCACGTCGATGCCGAGGGCCGACACCATCTGCCGGTTCTCGACGCCGGCGCGGATGATGAGCCCGTACCGGGTGCGATGCAGGAACAGCACGATGCCGCCGAGCACCACGAGGGCGCACGCGATGAGCAGGAACCGGTCGTTCGGGATCTTCGCCCCGAGGATCTCGGTCGTCTGGGTGAGCCACTCGGGCTTCGCCGTGTAGATCGGGTCGGTGCCCCAGATGCCCTCGAAGAGGGCGACGGCGGCGAGCGACAGGCCGACGGTGACGAGCGCCTGCTCGATGTGCCGTTCGTACAGCCGCCGGATCAGGAAGTACTCGGTGAGCGCGGCGACGAGTGCGCCCACCGCCATGCCGACGAGGGCCGAGATCGCGAGCCCCCACCAGGTGCCGTCGGAGACGCGACGCCCGGCCTCCCAGCCGAGGAACGCCGAGATCGTGAGGAAGGCACCGTGCGCGAAGTTGAGCACGCCCATGAGCCCGTAGATGAGCGAGAGCCCGCTCGCGACGAGGAAGTAGAGCGCTCCGAGGCCGAGCCCGGTGATGAGGAGGAGGACGACCGTGCTCATCAGGCGGCCTCGCTCGCGTCGTGCACGCCGAGGTGGCGCTGCACGAGCGCTTCGTCATCCAGGAAGTCGACCGCCGCGCCGGTGTGCACGACTCGACCGCCCGAGAGCACGACGACCCGCTCGGCGAGGCGGCGGATGACGTGCAGGTTCTGCTCGACGAGCAGGATCGGCACGGTCTCGGCGGCGGTGGCGAGGGCTGCGGCGACCTCATCGACGATGCGGGGGGCGAGGCCCTTCGTCGGTTCGTCGACGAGCAGCAGCCGGTTGTCGTTCACGAGCGCGCGAGCGAGCGACACCATCTGCTGCTGTCCGCCCGAGAGCGTGCCCGCCCGCTGCGCGCGGCGCTCGACGAGATCGGGGAAGAGCTGCGCGACGAGCTCGCGTCGCGGGGCTGCGTCGCGTTCGGCGAGCCGGAGGTTCTCGGCGACGGTGAGTCCGCCGAACACCTCGCGGTCCTCTGGCACGTAGCCGACGCCGCGCTGCACGATGCGGTGCGTGGGCAGGGCGTCGATGCGCTCGCCCGCGAGCCGCACCTCGCCCGTGCGCTCGATGAGGCCGAGGATCGACTTGACCGTCGAGGTCTTGCCGACGCCGTTGCGGCCGAGCAGGGCCGTGACGCCCGTCGCCGGCACCTCGAAGCTCACGTCCTCGATCACCTGCTGACCGGCGATGCGCCCGCTGAGACGGCTGAGGGCGAGGATCGGCTCGGTCACATCGCCTCCCCGAGGTACGCGGACTGCACGGTGGGGTTCGCCATGACGGCCTCCGGGGTGTCGACGGCGAGCAGCTCGCCGTGGTGCATGACCGCGACGCGGTCGACGAGGCCGAGCACGACCTCCATGTGGTGCTCCACCATGAGCACGGTGCGTCCGCCGCGGTGGAGCCCGCGGATGACCTCGGTGAGCGCGGGCACGTCGCCCGAGGCGACGCCCGCCATCGGCTCGTCGAGGAGGATCACCTTCGGGTCCTGCGCGATGAGCATCGCGATCTCGACCTTGCGCTTCTCGCCGTGCGCGAGGCCGGATGCCGCGGCGTCGGCGCGGTGTGCGAGACCGACCTCCTCGAGGCAGTCGAGGGCGCGTCTGGTCGCCTCATCGCCCGCCCGCGGGATGCGCACGAGGCTCGTGGCCCCGCCGAGGCGGGCCTGAGCGGCGAGCCGCACGTTCTCGAGCACGCTGAGCTCGGGGAACAGGCTCGAGGTCTGGAAGGTGCGGCCGAGGCCCGCTGTCGCGCGCCGGTGGATCGGTTCGCGGGTGACGTCGACGCCGTCGAGCAGCACCCGGCCGGCGGTCGGTCGCACGACGCCCGAGACGACGTTGAAGAGGGTCGTCTTGCCGGCACCGTTCGGCCCGATCACGCCGAGCATCTGCCCGGCGGGCACCTCGAGCGAGACGCCCCCGAGGATCCGGGCCCCGCCGATGCGGAGCCCGATCCCCTCGAGGGCGAGCATCAGGTGGTCGCTCGCCATCGGGTCACTCGCCCGCGACGGGCGGCGCGACCGTCTCGGCGTCGACCGTGTCGACGAGTTCGGGCACCCAGGCGTCGCCGTCCTGCACGAGCTTCGCCTGGTACATCGGCTGGATCATGGCGTGGTCCTCCTCACGGACGGTGACCTCGCCCTTGACCGAGTCGAACGTCCAGCCCTCGAGCGCGTCGACCATGCCGTCGACCGAGTCGCCGCCCTCGCGCACGGCCTGCACGAGCATCTGCGCCGCGACGAATCCGTCGGGCGAGAACAGGTCGGGCGTCGCGCCCGCTTCGTCGAGGTGCTCGATCATCGCCGCTTCGACGTCGGTGCCCGCAGCACCCGCGAAGTAGTGGTTGAGGAACGAGATGTCGCCCGAGGCGTCCCCGTAGGCGCCGTAGGTGGCGACGTCGCCGAGACCCGTCACGACCGGCACGGCGTCGAACACGCCCTGCTGGGCGAGCGCGGTCCACATCGCACCCGACGAGGCACCGGCCCACGCGACGAACACGAGGTCGGGCGAGGCGGCGATCAGCTGCTGGGCGAACGGGGTGAACTCGGTCGCGTCCTCGGCGACGAGCACGCCCTCGACCGTCGCGCCCTGTCCGCCGAGCACGGCCTGCACGCCGGCGAGGTTGCCCTGGCCGAAGGCGTTGTCCTGCGCGAACACGACCACCTTCTTGCCGGCCGGGTCGCCGATGAAGGTGCCGGCGGTCGCGACGTCCTGGTACGTCTGGCGGCCCGAGCGGAAGGTGTAGTCGTTGGCGCCGGTGATCGCGTCGGCGGCGGCCGGACCCGAGATGTAGAGGACCTTGTTCTGCTCGGCCTGCTCGGCGAGCGCGGTCGCGATGCCCGACACGACCGTGCCGGCGATGATCTGCGTGCCCTGGCCGATGACGTCCTTGGCGAGCGAGACGGCGGTGTCGGGGTTGCCCTGGTCGTCGAGCCACTCGATGTCGAGCTCGCGCCCGTCGACCGCGCCCGTGCCGTCGGTGGCGTAGTCGAGGCCGGCCTCGAAGCCGGCGGTGTAGGCCTCGCCGTAGGCCGCGAGCGGTCCAGACTGGCTCGTGATCATCGCGACCTTCACGGGGGCCGCGTCGCCCGACGCATCGCCTCCGCCCGCGCTGGTGGTCGGTGCGCACCCGACCAGGGCGATGGACGCGGCGGCGATGACGGCCGTCGCGAGATACGTCTTCGTAACCCGCATGTGTGTATGCCTCTCAACGGTGAACGGCTGTGGTGGTGGGTCCGGCGACGTGCACGGCCCGTGATCGCCTCCCAGTATTCGATGCGCACGCGTGCACCGTCGATGCCGAGATTCGCAGGCTCGATGTGCACTTCTGCACATCGGCGCGGAGGCCGTCCACCCTCCCGCGGAACCTAGACTGGAAGCACACCCCACCTGCTGACGAAGGAGTCACCACACCATGAGCACGCCCGACGTCGTCATCATCGCCGGCGCCCGCACCCCGTTCGCCCGCATCAACGGCAACCTCGCCGCGCAGTCCGCGGTCGAGCTCGGCACGGCCGCCATCCGCGGCGCCCTCGAGCGTTCGGGCGTCTCGCCCGACGACGTCGACGCCGTCATCATGGGACAGGTGCTGCAGGCCGGCGCCGGCCAGAACCCCGCGAAGCAGTCGGCGGTCGCCGCCGGCATCCCGTGGCGCGTGCCGGCGACCACGGTGAACAAGGTCTGCCTGTCGGGGCTCGTCGCGATCACGGATGCGGCGCGGCTGATCCGCCTCGGCGAGGCCGACGTCGTCGTCGCCGGCGGTCAGGAGTCGATGACGAACGCCCCGCACCTGCTGCCGGGGTCGCGTGCGGGCAAGACCTACGGCGACTGGGTGATGGTCGACCACGCCGCGCACGACGGCCTCACCGACGCGTTCGACCACGAGTCGATGGGCGCCTCGACCGAGCGGGTCAACGGGCGCTACGGCATCGGTCGCACCGAGCAGGACGAGATCGCCGCGGCCTCGCACGCGCGCGCAGGCGCCGCGCAGGCCGACGGCCTCTTCGCCGACGAGATCGTCGCCGTCGAGATCCCCCAGCGCAAGGGCGACCCGGTCGTCGTGGGCGAAGACCAGGGCGTGCGCCCCGACTCGACGGTCGAGGTGCTCGCGAAGCTCCGCCCGGCGTTCGCCGCCGAGGGCACGATCACGGCCGGCAACTCGTCGCCGCTCTCCGACGGCGCGGCTGCGGTCGTCGTCGCGAGCCGCGAGTGGGCCGAGTCGCGCGGCCTGCCGTGGCTCGCCCTCATCGGCGCCGCCGGCCAGGTCGCCGGCCCCGACAACTCGCTGCACTCGCAGCCCTCGAACGCGATCGCCGCGGCCCTCGAGAAGGGCGGCGTCGCCGCCTCCGACCTCGACCTCGTGGAGATCAACGAGGCCTTCGCGGCCGTGTCGCTGCAGTCGGCGCGCGACCTCGACCTCGACCTCGAGCGCGTCAACGTCCACGGCGGCGCGATCGCACTCGGCCACCCGATCGGCGCATCCGGAGCGCGCCTGGCGCTGCACGCGGCCCTCGAGCTCTCCCGCCGCGGCGGCGGCACCGCCGCGGTCGCGCTCTGCGGCGGCGGCGGTCAGGGCGAGGCGCTCCTGCTCAGCCGCTGATCGACCGGCGCGACGGACCCACTCCGGTGGTCGAGTAACGACGGACCCACTCCGGTGGTCGAGAAGCGACGAAGGAGCGTATCGAGACCCGCACGCGACTCGACCACCGGCTGTGCGCCACCGGACCACCGACCGCCGTGCGACGATATGCGCATGACGACGCCCGCCCATCCCCCGCTCGACCACCGGCTGCGCCGGATGGTCGGCCGCGACCCGTCGGAGCAGCATCGCGCCTCGACGCCGCTCGAGCTGCTCTTCGACCTCACGTTCGTCGTCGCGTTCAGCCAGGCCGGCACGCAGGCGGCGCACCTGCTCGAGCTCGGGCACTTCTCGTCGGCGATCATCGCGTTCTCGCTCGCCGTGTTCGCGATCTGCTGGGCGTGGATCAACTACACGTGGCTCGCGAGCGCGTACGACAACGACGACGTCTACGTGCGCGTCGCGACGATGGTGCAGATGGTCGGCGTGCTCGTCATGGCGCTCGGCATGCCCGCGTTCTTCCAGTCGGTCGAGGGCGGGGTGCACGTCGACAACGGGGTCATCATCGCCGGCTACGTCATCATGCGCCTGTCGACGATCGCCCTGTGGCTTCGCGTCGCGCGGCACGACCCGACCGCGCGCCGCACCGCGCTGCGCTATGCGGGCTACCTCGCCATCGTGCAGGTCGCCTGGATCGTGCTCATCATCGTCAACCTGCCGTTCGCGCTCACTCTGTGGATCTGGCTCTTCCTCGGCATCTGCGAGATGCTCGTGCCCCCGCTCGCCGAGCGCGGTGGCGGCAAGACGCCGTGGCACCCGCACCACATCGCCGAGCGTTACGGCCTGCTCGTGATCATCACGCTCGGCGAGGTCGTGCTCGGCACGATCCTCGCCATCTCCGCCGTCGTCGAGGAGGCGCACGAGTGGTCGCTCGACGCGGGCCTGGTCGCCCTCGGCGGCACGATGCTCGCCTTCGGCCTGTGGTGGACGTACTTCACGATGCCCTCGGGCAAGCTCCTCGCCCGGTTCCGCGATCGCTCGTATGTGTGGGGCTACGGGCACATGATCGTGTTCGGCTCGCTCGCGGCCACCGGGGCCGGCCTCCACGTCGCGGCGAACGCCATCGTCGGCGAGGCGCACATCGACGACGTGGCCGCGGTCCTGACCGTCGTCGTGCCGGTCGCGATCTTCCTCACGGCACTGTTCACGCTGTACACGTTCTTGATGGGCCGGTTCGACACCTTCCACATCGGGCTCTTCCTCGGCAGCATCGCCGTCCTCGCGCTCGCGGTCGTCGCGGTCTCCGTCGGCGCGAGCCTGCCGGTCGGCATCGTGATCACGGCACTCGCCCCGATCGTGGTCGTCGTCGGCTACGAGACCGTCGGCCATCGGCACCAGAAGGCGGCTCTCGACGAGATCCTGGGCTGAGGAACGCCGGCTCCCCGGGGAGCGCACGCGACGCGCACGACGACGGGGATGCCGCGACGCGAGGTCGCGACATCCCCGTCGTGTCGGCTCAGGCGCCCGGCCGGTTCGCGCGCAGCACCTCGAGGCGCGCACGGTACTCGGTCTCGTCGATGTCGCCCTGGGCGAACCGCTCGGCGAGCGTCTGCTCGGCGCTGCGGGCGCCGCGCGCCCACGGCGGACCGTATCCGCCCGCCTCGGCCTGCGCCCAGTAGCGGCGACGGTTGCGGCTCACGAGGAAGATGACGAGCCCGATGACGAGGATCCAGAAGATCGGGATGAGGAAGAACATCCACCCGAAGCCGGCGGCCCAGGGGCCGACGTGGGTGGCCGCGGTGGCGGCGAGGGTCGTGAACATGAGTTGCTCCGGTTGATTCGTGCGGTCGCGTCTCGACCGTCGATTCGAGTCTCGCGAGACGGGCTCCCGGGCGAATCCGCCCGGCGGAGACACTTCGACTGCTCCCCGGGGAGCAGGGGCGCCCACGGCCGGTGCCGCCCTGCGACTACTCCTGCCAGCCGGGTGCGACGAGCCCGGTCTCGTACGCGACGACCACGAGCTGCACCCGGTCGCGCGCGTGCAGCTTCTGCATGATGCGCGAGACGTGCGTCTTCGCCGTGAGCGGGCTCAGCACGAGCCGCTCGGCGATCTCGTCGTTCGTGAGGCCCTGGCCGACGAGGCGCAGCACCTCGCGCTCCCGGTCGGTGAGCACCGAGAGGGATGCCTCGTCGGCATCGCGCAGGCCCGTCGCGAAGCGCTCGAGCAGTCGCTTGGTGACCCCCGGCGACAGCAGCGCCTCCCCGGCGGCCACGACCCGCACCGCACGGATGAGGTCGGCCGGCTCGGTGTCCTTCACGAGGAAGCCGCTCGCGCCCGCGCGCACCGCGCGGGCCACGTACTCGTCGAGCTCGAAGGTCGTGACGATCACGACGCGCACGCCCGCTAGGGCAGAATCGGCCGCGATCTGCTCGGTCGCCCACAGCCCGTCGCCGCCCGGCATCCGAATGTCCATGAGCACGACGTCGACAGGCGACGCGCGCACGAGAGCGAGGAGCTCCTCCCCCGTCGAGGCCTCGCCCACGACCTCGAGATCGGGTTCGGCGTCGAGGAGCGCCCGGAACCCGGCGCGCACGAGCAGCTGATCGTCGGCGAGGGCGACCGTGATGGTCATGCCGCACCTCCCCAGGGCAGTTCGGCACGCACCCGGGTGCCGCCGAGCGGGCTCGCACCGAGCTCGACGGAGCCGCCGAGCAGCGCCGCCCGTTCCCGCATGCCGAGGATGCCGCGACCCTCGTCGCCACGTCCGTCGGCGCCGCCAGCGCCCGTCCCGTCGTCGTCGACGGTCACGACGAGCCGGCCGTCGTCGCGCTCGAGCACGACGACCGCTCGACGGGCTCGGGCGTGACGGACGACGTTCGTGAGCGCTTCCTGCGCGATGCGGTACGCCGCGAACTGCACCGCGCGACCGGGCGGCTCGGCGAGCCGGTCGTCGAGTTCGACGGCGAATCCGGGGGTCGTGAGGCCCTGTACGAGGCGGGGCAGCTCGGCGAGCTCGGCCTGCGGCACGAGCGGCGCGTCCCCGTCGCGGATGACACCGAGGACGCTCCGCACCTCGTCGAGCGCGGTCTTCGAGGTCTCCTTGATGTTCACCAGCGCCGTGCGGGCCTGTTCGGCGTCGCGGTCCATGAGGTGCAGGCCGACGCTCGCCTGCACGTTGATCTGCGAGAGCGCGTGTCCGATCACGTCGTGGAGCTCGCGCGCGATGCGCACGCGTTCGCGCTCCTCGGCGGTCTGCCGTCGTCGCGCCGCCTCGGCCCGATACGCCGCCATCCTCGTGCGCCGCGAACGCACGAACCATCCGATGCCGAAGCAGGCGGCGAGCGCGAGTGTCGTGACGGCGATGCGGAACGGATGCCACGAGAGCCCGAGCATCGACCCGAGCGCGAGCGCAGCCGCCCAGGCCGTCACCACCGAGACGGCCGCCCAGACCACCGCACCGCGGGCGACCGCGAGCACGATCGCGAACGCGAGCGCCAGGTACGGCGGTCCGGCGTCGGGGGTGAACAGCAGGTCGGCGAGCGCCGCGAGGCTCACGAAGGCGACCGTGGGTCCCGGGAGCCGCCGCGAGGCGAGCAGGGCGAACGGGCCGGCGAGGGCGAGCGCGATCTGCGCGGCCGCCTGCCACGGCTCGAGGTGCAGCCAGAACGCGATGCCGATCGCGGCCGGCAGCTGCACGAGCAGGCTGATGACGACGGGCGCCCAGAGCACGAAGCCGGCGGGCGGGCGGCGCTCGGGTCCCGCCCACGGCGGCCCGCCGCCCGCCCACGGCGGCCGGCCGTTCCACGTCTCGGGGCTGCGCGATTCGGGCACGGCCCGATCGTATCGCCGCTGCTCCGCCCGGGCATCGGCCGCCAGGCGGCTCATCGGCTACTCCCTCGGGAGTACGCACGTCAACCGGTACCGGCGCCGACGCCCCGTCGCCGTCGCATCGGGGTGGGCGGGCGCCCGCGGCGGGCGCCGGCCGGCATCAGAACAGCGAGACGGGCTTCACGATGTCGGCGTAGATGAGCAGGGCGCTCATCGCACCGAAGACGACGACCACGGCGAGCGTGACCGGCATGAGCTTCGCGAGGTCGACGGGGCCGGGGTCGGGCCGCTTGAAGAGCTTCGCGAACCCGCGCCGGATGCCCTCGAAGAGCGCGCCCGCGATGTGGCCGCCGTCGAGGGGCAGCAGCGGGATCATGTTGAACACGAAGAGCATGACGTTGAGCGCGGCGAGGATGCCGACCATCCAGGCGGCCTTGTCGACCACGGCGACATTGTCGAGCGCCGCGACCTCGCCGGCCACCCGGCCGACGCCGACGACCGACATGGGTCCGTTCGGGTCGCGCTCCTCGGGGCCGAACGCGGCCTGCGCCACGTCGACCATGCGCTGCGGCAGGTTGAAGATGACGCCGGCGACGGCGTTCATCTGGTCACCGACGGCCGGCAGCACCGCCGTGATCGGCTGCTGCACGGTCTCGCTCGCCGCGCCGATGCCGACGAACCCGACGTCGACCGTGACCGGTTCGCCCGCGGCATCCTTGACGATCTGGCCGTTGTCGCCGATCGCGTACTGGGTGCTGAGCATCGGGGTGACGGTGAGCACGACCTTCGCCCCGTCGCGCTCGACGACGACCGGGATGGCGTCGCCCGGGTGCTCGCGGATGATCGTCGTCGACTGCGACCACGAGTCGATCGGCTCGCCGGCGACCTCGACGATGCGGTCGCCGGGCTTGATGCCCGCGGCGGCACCGGGTGCCTTCGGGTCGCCGGGTTCGCAGGTCTGGCGTTCGCTCGTCGCGGGCAGCGCGCACGCCGAGACGGTGCCGACCGTCGTCGAGGCCTGGCTGACGCCGAAGCCCATGAGCAGCACGCCGAAGAGCACGGTCGCGAGCACGAGGTTCATGAACGGGCCGCCGAACATGACGACGATGCGCTTCCACACCGGCAGCCGGTAGAACGCGCGCTCTTCGTCACCCGGGGTGATCGACTCGGCGCTCGAGTCCCGCGCGTCCTGCACGAGGCCGCGGAAGAAGCCCGTCGAGTCGGATCCGACGGCGCCCTTCTTACCGGGCGGGAACATGCCGATCATCGAGATGTAGCCGCCGAGCGGGATGGCCTTCACGCCGTATTCGGTCTCGCCCTTGCGGCGCGACCAGACGGTCGGTCCGAAGCCGATCATGTACTGCGTCACCTTGACGCCGAAGAGCTTCGCGGGTATCAGGTGCCCGATCTCGTGCAGGCCGATCGACAGGGCGAGGCCGACGACGATGATGGCGACGCCGATGACGAACGCGAGCACGGAATCCACGGTCGACAGCGTACTGCCGACGGCTCGGAGCGTGCTGGGCGCGGGCTATCGATCCGCTGAGCGCGCGATGCGAGCATCGGCGGCGCGTCGGGCTGCCGATTCGGCGGCCCCGAGCGACTCGAGGGTCACCGGTCCGGATGCCTCGTGGTGCTCGACCACCTCGCGCACCGTGTCGACGATGCCCGGGAACCCGATGCGCCCCGCGTGGAACGCGGCGACCGCCTGCTCGTTCGCGGCGTTGAAGACGGCGGGGTACTCGCCGCCGGCGCGGCCGACCTGCTTCGCGAGCCGGATCGCGGGGAAGGCGTTCTCGTCGAGCGGCTCGAACGTCCAGCTCTGCGCCTTCGTCCAGTCGATCGGACGGCCGGCGGCCGCGACCCGGTTCGGCCAGTCGAGGCCCAGCGAGATCGGCAGGCGCATGTCGGGCGGCGAGGCCTGCGCGATCGTCGAGCCGTCGACGAACTCGACCATCGAGTGGATCATCGACTGCGGGTGCACGACGACGTCGATGCGGTCGTAGTCGACGTCGAAGAGCAGGTGCGCCTCGATGACCTCGAGGCCCTTGTTCACGAGGGTCGCCGAGTTCGTGGTGATGACGAGACCCATGTCCCAGGTCGGGTGCGCGAGCGCCTCGGCCGGGGTCACGCCCGTGAGCGACTCGCGGCTGCGACCGCGGAACGGGCCGCCCGACGCGGTGAGCACGAGCCGGCGCACCTCGTCGTCGGTGCCCGAGCGCAGCGCTTGCGCGATCGCCGAGTGTTCGGAGTCGACGGGCACGATCTGGCCGGGCTTCGCCAGCCGGGTGACCAGGTCGCCGCCGACGATGAGCGACTCCTTGTTCGCGAGCGCCAGGGTCGTGCCACGTTCGAGCGTGGCGAGGGTCGGGCCGAGGCCGACGGAGCCCGTGATGCCGTTGAGCACCACGTCGGCGTCGACGTCGCGCACGAGCTGTACGGCTTCGTCGATGCCGACGGCCGTGTGCTCGACGCCGAACTCGGCGGCCTGCTCGGCGAGCAGCGTGCGATTCGAGCCGACGCCGAGGCCCACGAGTTCGAACCGTCGGGGGTTCGCCCTGATCACGTCGAGGGCCTGGACGCCGATGGAGCCTGATGAGCCGAGAACGATGACGCTGCGCACGAGTCCACCCTAGGACGCGACCGTCGGGATCGCCCGGTGACGACGAGGCGCCGGGACACCGGATCCGATCAGACGAGCACGGCGACCGACGCGACCACCGGTTCGGGAACGGCGAGGTCGTGGAACCGCACACCCCGCCAGCCCGGCCCGAACTCGGGCACGGTGTGCTCGATGCGGCCGACGCCGCCGTCGTCGCCCGGCAAGGTGAGGGCGAGGGTCGACGGTTCGACGAAGCCCGTGTGCCCCATCGCACGCAGCAACGCGGCCTTGCGCGCCCAGAGGACGGCCCGGGCCCGGGCCCGCTCGGGGGCGTCGAGGAGCGCCAGTCCGGCGCGCTCGCTCGGGTGCAGCGCCGCTTCGTCGACCGATTCGCGAACGTCGTCGCCGGCGGGCTCGATGCCGACGCCGACGCGCCGGCTCGTGGCGGCGGCGGCGACCACGACGTCGCCGGCGGCCCCGGCATCGACGAACCACGGGGCGCCCGTCGGCGTCGTCGGATATCCGACCGAGGGCCGCCCGTGACGGTTCCCGCAGACCTCGCACCGGTGCACGAGCTCGACGTCGTCGGCGGGCACGCCCGAACCGTGCGCGACGAGCCGCCTGAGCACGGCGTCGGGCGCCGGGCCCCGACGGCCGCGCGTCGCGACGAGCACGCGCGTGTCGCCGCCTGCGAGCTCGATGAGCTCACCGTCGCCGATCGGTTCCATGAGCCGATTCTCCCGCATGCGACCGGTTCGGCGCCTGCTCTGGGCCTGCTCGGCGTCCGCCGCTCGGCCGCCCGCGCCCACTGGGAGCCCTTCGGAACGCCCCGCAGCCATATGCCGCTCGTCGCATATCGGCGACCTTAGGGTCGGATGGTGAGTGCGCCGTCGGTCAAGCAGGTCAGACAGGGTCCCGCCTACCGGATCTTCCGGGGCATCCTGAAGCCGCTCGTCAGGCTCGTCTACCGTCCGAAGATCCTCGGTGCCGAGCACGTTCCCGCTTCGGGGCCGGTCATCCTCGCGTCGAACCACCTGTCGTTCGTCGACAGCGTCGTGATCCCGCTCGCTTCGCCCAGGCCCGTGCAGTTCCTCGCCAAGTCGACGTACTTCACCGGCACCGGCTTCTCGGGGTGGCTCTCGCGCACGTTCTTCGGCGCGATCGGTGCCGTGCCGGTCGAACGCGGCGCCGGGTCGCAGGCCCAGGAGGCGCTCGACGCGGGTCGCGGCATCCTGGAGGGCGGCAACGCGTTCGCGCTCTATCCCGAGGGCACGCGGTCGCTCGACGGGCGCCTCTACCGGGGACGCACGGGCGTCGCCTGGCTCGCACTCATGACGGGCGCCACGGTCGTGCCCGTCGGGCTCATCGGCACCCAGGAGATCCAGCCCGTCGGCGCGAAGCTCCCCCGCGTGCGCCCGGTCACGGTGAAGTTCGGCGCTCCCATCGACGTGTCCCGACACGGCGCCGCGACGAGCGGCCGCGCGCGCCGTCAGGCCACCGACGAGATCATGGCCGCCATCCACGCGCTCAGCGGGCAGGAGCTCGCGGGCGTCTACAACGAGGCGCCGCCGCAGGGCACCCTCGCCAAGCTCGCCGACAAGGTCGTTCCGCGCGAGCGGATGTGAGGCGCTCGACGACCACCGCCTCGTCGCCGTTCTCCCAGCCCTGCTCGAGCGTTCTCCCAGCTCACCCGGGCGGTCTTCCAGCCTGAAGGCGCCGGCACCGGGTATCGTCGCTCCGGTGACCCCGCCGAAGACCAACGCCGGCATCGCGCGCACCGCGCGGCTCGTCGCCGTCGCCGCGGTCGCGCTGCTCGGGCTCGCCGCGTGCGCTCCCGACACGGCCGCCGTCGAGCCCTGGGACGGTGGGGCGGCGAGTCGTGCGACGCCGACGCCCGAGTATGACATCCCCGACGCGACGACCGGGTTCGACCCCGGATACATCGTGAGCGACGACGCGTTCTACGACAGCTCGTCGATGTCGGTCGGCGAGATCCAGACGTTCCTCGACGGCATCGACTGCCGCCCGCAGGACGACGTGCCCTGCCTGGCCGACTACCGCCAGACGACGACCTCGCAGCCCGCGGTCGGCGGCGCGCACTGCGCCGCCTACGACGGCGAGTACCGCGAGCGGGCGTCGTCGATCATCGCCAAGGTCGCGACCGCGTGCGGCATCAGTCCGCGCACGCTGCTCGTGCTCCTGCAGAAGGAGCAGTCGCTGCTCACGCGCCCGAGCGCCGACGGCTACCTGCGGGCGACGGGCTACGGATGCCCCGACACGGCCGACTGCGACCAGGAGTACTTCGGGTTCTTCAACCAGGTGTACAACGCCGCATGGCAGTTCCGTCAGTACACCGAGCAGCCCAAGCGCCAGTACCGCATCGGCAAGGTGCAGGTCGCCTTCAACCCCGACTCGGCGTGCGGAGGAACGAAGGTCGGCATCCGCAACCAGGCGACCGCGAACCTCTACAACTACACGCCGTACCAGCCGAGCGAGGCGACCCTCGCCGATCCCGAGACGGGCGACGACTGCTCGGCGTTCGGCAACCTCAACTTCTGGCGCCTGTGGCACCGCTGGTTCGGCGACCCCGAGGCCGAGCGGTACCCCGGCTTCCTGCCGGAGTGCTCCCGCCTCGTCGGCGGACACGCGTGCCCGCCCGGCCCGGCGCTGCCGACCCGGCCGCCGGCACCCGTGGAGTAGCGGGGCGACAGTGCCCTCGCAGGTGCTGCCCCTCAGTCCTCGGCGACGCTCACCGTCGGCTCGTGGCGCACCGGGAACGCGACGGATGCGGCGATGAAGCACTTCTCGGATGCCTCGGCGTGAAGCCGTTCCGCGAGACCCAGCATCGAGGCATCCGCCACCACGACCCGGGGGCGCAAGACCACCTCGGTGAACGCGCCGCCGCCTCGGCCGTCCTCCTGCATCGTGCCGACCGCCGAGTCGGTGTATCCGCGCACGATCACGCCGTGGTTCGTCGCGACGTGCAGGTACGAGAGCATGTGGCACTGGCTGAGCGCCGCGATGAGCAGGTCCTCTGGGTTCCAGCGCTCGGCGTCGCCGTGGAACACGCGGTCGCTCGACCCCTCGAGCTCATGCGCCTTGCCCGCCGCCCGCACGACGTGCCGCCTGCTGTACGCGCGGTAGCCGCTCGTGCCGCTGCCCCGGTCGCCCTGCCACTCGACCTCGACCTCGTACTCGTGCCGTCCGAGCATGTCGTCCCCTCTCCGTCATCCGATTCTCCCCCGCCGGGCGGTGGCCGCGGCGATATGGTGGAGGCACCATGACCGACTCGCCAATCGAAGCCCAGAACGCGCCCGCCCAGACCGTCGCACCGGTGTACACCGTGCCGCAGGAGCGCAAGATCGTCACCGCCGTCCCCGGCCCCAAGTCGCAGGAGCTCCAGGCCCGACGCGAGAGCGTCGTCTCGGCCGGCGTCTCGAGCGCCCTGCCCGTCTTCATCGAGCGCGCGAACGGCGCGATCCTCGTCGACGTCGACGGCAACCGGTTCGTCGACTTCGGCGCCGGCATCGGCGTCACGACCATCGGGCACACCGAGACCTCCGTCGTCGCGGCGGCCGCCGCACAGCTGCAGGACGTCATCCACACGCTCTTCACCGTGACCCCCTACGAGGAGTACGTGCGCGTCGCCGAGCTGCTCGCCGAGCACACGCCCGGCAACTGGGCGAAGAAGACGGTGCTCGTGAACTCGGGCGCCGAGGCCGTCGAGAACGGCGTCAAGATCGCGCGCAAGCACACGGGCCGGCGCGCCGTCGCCGTGCTCGACCACGCCTACCACGGCCGCACGAACCTCACGATGGCCATGAACTACAAGGCGATGCCGTACGGCGCCGGCTTCGGGCCGTTCGCGGGCGACGTCTACCACGCCCCCAGCTCGTACCCGTACCGCGACGGGCTGTCGGGCGCCGACGCCGCCGCGCGCACGATCGCCTACCTCGAGAAGGTCGTCGGTGCCGAGGACCTCGCGTGCCTCGTCGTCGAGCCGATCCAGGGCGAGGGCGGATTCATGGTTCCGGCCGACGGATTCCTGCCGATGCTGCAGGCCTGGTGCACCGAGCACGGCGTCGTCATGATCGCCGACGAGATCCAGTCGGGCATGGCCCGCACCGGCCGCTACTACGCGAGCGAGCACTTCGACTGGGAGCCCGACCTCGTGCTCAGCGCGAAGGGCATCGCGGGCGGCCTGCCGCTCGCCGCCGTCACCGGCCGCGCCGAGATCATGGACGCCTCGCACCCCGGCGGGCTCGGCGGCACGTTCGGCGGCAACCCCGTCGCCTGCGCCGCGGCGATCGCCGTGTTCGAGGCGATCGAGCAGAACGATCTGCTCGCCGAGGGCCGCCGCATCGGCGCGACCCTGACGGCCGGTCTCGAACGACTGCGTGCGCGGTACGACGTCATCGGCGACATCCGCGGCAAGGGGGCGATGATCGCGATCGAACTCGTCCAGCCCGGTACCCGTGACACGACGAAGACGCCGAACGCCCAGGCGGTCGGCGAGCTCGTCGCGTACGCCGCCCAGCACGGGGTGCTCCTGCTCAGCGCGGGCACCTACGGCAACGTCCTGCGATTCCTGCCGAGCCTCGCCATGAGCGACGCGCTCATCGAGGACGCCCTCGGTGTGCTCGACGACGGCCTCGCGGCCCTCGGCTGAACCCGTGTCCGGCACCTTCTCCGTCGCAGATTCCGTCCAGCTCGCCGTGGTCGAACGCAGTGGTTTCATCGAGTCCAGGCACGCGGGTTCCGCCGTCGTGCTCTCCCCCGAGGGCGAGGTCGTGCGCACGCTCGGCGACGTCGCGACCCCGGTCTTCCCCCGCTCGGCGCTGAAGCCGTTCCAGGCCGTCGCCGTGATGACCTCGGGTGTCACGCTGCGCGGCGAGGACGCGGCGATCGCGATGGCGAGCCACTCCGGCACCGCCGCGCACGTCGCACTCGTCGAGGGCCTGCTCGCCCGAGCCGGCATCCCCGAGTCATCGCTCGGCTGCCCGCCCGCGCTGCCGGTCGATCGCGCCGCCCGCGATGAGCTCGTCCGCCGCGACGCCCCCAAGCGCCGCGCGTATATGACGTGCTCGGGCAAGCACGCCGCCATGCTGCTCGCGTGCGCGGCCAACGAGTGGCCGCTCGACGGCTACCTCGACCCTGAGCACCCGCTGCAGAAGCGCATCCTCGACGTGCTCGAGCGCCTCACGGGCGAACGCCCCGCGGCGACCGCGATCGACGGCTGCGGTGCGCCGGTGCACGCCGTGAGCCTCACGGGGCTCGCGCGCGGGGTGCACAAGATCACGACCGCGCAGGCCGGCTCGCCGTTCGCGCTCTACCGGGAGTCGGCGGCCCTCACCGCGGCCGCCCGCGAGCACGGCTGGGCCGTCGCCGGTCCGGGTCAGCCCGACACGGTCGCGATCGAACGGCTCGGCGTCTTCGCCAAGTTCGGCGCCGAGGGCGTCATGATCATGTCGGCGCCCGACGGCACGACGACGACGGTCAAGGTGCTCGACGGCTCGAACCGCGCATCGACGATCATCGGCCTGCGACTGCTCGCCGCCGCCGGCGCCCTCGACGACGCCGCGATCGACGAGATGCAGACCGAGCTCGATCTCTGGATCATGGGCGGTGACCGTCGCGTCGGCGAGATCCGCGCGACCGTCTGAGGCACGGCGGGCGCGGGCGAGTGCTCGCCCCGCCGATGCCGAGAACGAGGATGCCCCGGCGAGAGCGATCTCGCCGGGGCATCCTCGTTCGGGCCGGAGGCCGTCGTTCAGCCCAGCTTCGCGAGCCGCTTCTGTCGTGCCGCCCGCGACACCTGCGCGCCCACGACGAGCACGAGGGCGACGATGAACACCGCCGACGCGATGACGTTCGCCTCGGCCGGGATGCCGCGCGCCGCCGAGATGTAGATGTACTTCGGGAACGTCGACGTCGAACCGGAGTTGAAGTTCGTGATGATGAAGTCGTCGAAGCTCAACGCGAACGACAGCAGCGCCGCCGCAGCGATGCCGGGCATCAGCAGCGGGAAGGTCACCCGCCAGAACACCTGGGCCGGTGAGCCGTAGAGGTCGCGGCCAGCCTCCTCGAGCGCCGGATCGAGGCTCGCCACGCGCGCCTTCACCGTCACCACGACGAAGCTGATGCAGAACATCGTGTGCGCCAGGATGATCGTCGTCATGTCCTTCGCGACGCCCGCCGCGAGGAACTGCGCGGCGAGTCCCGCGCCGAGCACGACCTCGGGGGTCGCCATCGGCAGGAACAGCAGCAGGCTGATCGCCGACCGCGCCCGGAACCGGTAGCGCACGATGGCGATCGCGATCATCGTGCCGAGCACCGTCGCGACCACGGTCGCCACGATGCCGATGATGATGCTGTTCGCGAACGCCTCGCAGACCGCACCGCCCTCGACGTTGCAGACGTTCAGCCACTTGTCGAGGGTGAATCCGCGCCACGAGATGTTCGACTTGATCGAGTCGTTGAAGCTGAACACGAAGGTGTACGCGATCGGGATCAGCAGGAAGATGAACGCGAGCACCGTGTAGACGGGCAGCAGCCAGTCGCCGAGGCCGAGCCGGCGCGGGCGCACCCGCCCGCCGGCGGGCTTGTTCGCATCGAGCTGCTCGTTCTCGCCGAGTCCGCCGAGGACGGCGGCCGCCTGGACTTCTCCGCTCACAGCAGGTCCTCCGTTCCCGAGCGCTTCACGTAGATGCCGACGAGCACGAGGATCGCCGCCATGAGGATGATCGACAGCGCCGCGGCCGCCGGGTAGTTGAGCAGCACGAGGAAGTTCGCCTCGATCACGTTGCCCATCATCTGCGTGTCGGGCCCGCCGAGGAAGTCGCGGCTCGCGTTCACGTAGTCGCCCGCGGCGGGGATGAACGTGAGCAGCGTGCCCGCCACGATGCCGGGCATCGACAGCGGGATGGTGACCTTGCGGAACACCTGGAACGGGCTCGCGTACAGGTCGCTGCCGGCCTCGAGGTAGCGCAGGTCGAGGCGTTCGAGCGTCGTGTAGAGCGGCAGCGTCATGAACGGGATGAAGTTGTAGGTCAGACCGAAGATGACCGCGAAGGGCGTGCCCGTGAAGTGCGCGTCGGGGGCCATCAGCGAGAGCGCCTTGAGCGACGTGATGATGAACGACTCGTCCGACAGGATCTGCTTCCACGCGAGGGTGCGCAGCAGGAAGCTGATGAAGAACGGGGCGATCACGAGCACGAGCATGAGGCTCTGCAGGAGCGGCCAGCGGCGCGCCTTGACGCCGATGAAGTACGCCAGCGGGTAGCTGATCACGAGCGCCGCGACCGTCGCGACGAGCGCGTAGCCGAAGGAGCGCACGATGTGCGGCCAGTACTGGTTGACGACGTCGACGTAGTTCTGCCAGTTGAACGCGTAGTCGTACACGCCGATGTCGCCGAACTCGCTCGGCGCCTGGAGCGAGGTGAGCACGAGCGAGACGAGCGGCGTGAGGAAGAAGAGCACGAGGTAGGCGATGCCGGGCAGCAGCAGCAGCAGCGCGATGGGGCTGCGCTTTCGCTGGGCCTGCGGCTGCGCCTCGGCGGTCGAGAACGCTGCGAAGGCCATGTCAGTGCTCCTCGAGCTCCGAGACGAGCGCCTCGCGATGCAGCGCCGCCAGTGACGTCGTCGACGCGTCGTCCTGGAAACGGGTCTCGTCTGGCGTGTCCTCGAGGCCGAAGCCGTGCTCGACGGCCCAGCTCACCCAGACCTCGCTGCCGAGCCCGGCGACCGGACCGAAGCCGATGTTCTGCGCGAACACGGTGACGATGCCCTGGCCGGGGAGCTCGATGAGGTACTGGGTGCTCACACCGGAGAACGACACGTCGACGACGCGCCCGGCGCCCAGCACGTTGCGGTTCGCGTCGGCGATCGGCGCCTCGGTGTGCAACGAGACCTTCTCGGGACGGACGCCGACGGTGACCTCGCCCTGGTGGCGCTGCGCACGCGCGGTCGGCACGATGATGCGCGCACCGGCGGCTTCGACCGTGATCGCGTCGGCCGTCGTCGAGACGACGTTGCCGGTGAACAGGTTGGACTGGCCGAGGAAGTTCGCGACGAACGCCGTGCGCGGCAGCTCGTAGAGTTCTTCGGGTGCGCCCATCTGCTCGATCGCACCCTTGTTCATGACCGCGACCGTGTCGGCCATGGTCATGGCCTCCTCCTGGTCGTGGGTCACGTGCAGGAAGGTGAGGCCGACCTCTTCTTGGATGGTCTTCAGCTCGAGCTGCATCTGGCGGCGCAGCTTCAGGTCGAGCGCGCCGAGCGGCTCGTCGAGCAGCAGCAGAGCAGGACGGTTCACGATGGCGCGGGCGAGGGCGACGCGCTGCTGCTGGCCGCCGGAGAGCTGCTGCGGCTTGCGCTGGGCCACGTGGTCGAGCTCGACGAGCTTGAGTGCCTCGTGCGCCTTGACCATCGCGTCGCCGATCTTGCGGCGCTTGAGGCCGAAGGCGACGTTCTCGATGATCGTCATGTGCGGGAAGAGCGCGTAGCTCTGGAACACCGTGTTCACGGGGCGCTCATGCGCCCGCGTGCTCGTGACGTCGCTGCCGCCGATGAGGATGCGACCCTTGGTCGGCTCTTCGAGCCCGGCGACGAGGCGCAGCGTCGTCGTCTTGCCGCAGCCCGACGGGCCGAGCAGGGCGAAGAACGAGCCGGCCGGGATCTTCAGGTCGAGGTCCTCGATGGCGGTGAAGCCGGGGAACCGCTTCTGGATGCCGACGAGCTCGAGGTCGGCGCCGCGTTCGGCGAATTCTCTGATCGCCATCGTCACGAACCCAGCAGGATGCTCTGGAACTGCGCCTGGTACTTCTGCTCCTCGGCACCCGAGAGCGAGCGGAAGATGTGCGCCTGCTGCAGCGTCTCCTCGTTCGGGAAGATGAGCTGGTTCTCGGCGAGGTCGGGGTCGATCGCAGCGGCGGCCTCCTTCGCACCGACGACCGGCGTGATGTAGTTCACCCATGCGGCGACCTCGGCGGCGACCTCGGGCTCGTAGTAGTAGTTGATGAGGGTCTCGGCGTTGGTCTTGCGCGGGGAGCCGATCGGCACGAGGAAGTTGTCGTTCCACAGCGTGCCGCCGGCCGACGGCAGGGCGAACTCCCACTTGTCGCCGGCTTCGGCGTTGATGACGGTGATGTCGCCCGACCACACGATCGCCGCGAGCGTGTCTTCGCTCTTCAGGTCTTCGAGGTACGAGTTGCCCTTGATGTTGCGGACCTGGCCGTTCTCGACCTGCTCGCGCAGGATGTCGATGGCGGCGGTGTACTCGTCGTCGCCCCAGTCACCCGCGATGTCGGTGCCGTTCTCGAGCATGATGCAGCCCATCGTGTCGCGCATCTCGCTGAGCACGCCGACCCGGCCCTTGAGCGACGAGTCCCACAGGTCGGACACGCTCGAGAGGCCTCCGGGGATCGCCTCCTTGTTCCAGGCGATGCCGGCGAAGCCGCCCTGCCACGGCACGGTGAACTTGCGACCCTTGTCGAAGTCGGGGTCGCGGAGCGCGGGGTTGAGGTTCGCGAGGTTCGGCAGGTTGTCGTGGTTCAGCGCCTGGGTGTAGCCGAGGCGCACCCAGCGGGCGGCCATCCAGTCGGTGAGCACCGCGGTGTCGGCACCGATGTCCTGGCCGAGCGCGAGCTGGTCCTTCACCTTGCCGTAATAGGTGTTGTTGTCGTCGACCGCGACGTCGTAGTTGACCTCGATGCCGGTCTGCTCGGTGAAGGCCTGCAGGGTGGGGTAGTTGCCCGCGTCGTCTTCGTCGATGTACGCGGCCCAGTTCGCCCAGTTGAGCGTCTTGTCGGTCGCCGACTTGTCGGCGGCGGCCGTGGGCTTGGCCTTTCCGCCGCCGGTCGAGCAGGCGGCGAGGGTGAGGGCGGTGGCGCCGGCTCCGGCGCCGGCGAGAAGGGTGCGACGACTCAGCTGCGAGTTGCGCGCCTGGGCGATCAGCGAGCGGATCATCGGGTCTTGGGGCAGGGGCCGAGGGCTCACGGGGGGACTCCATTCATTGCAAGCGCATACGGGGTGGGACGATCCTGACACAGGCGATGCCGATTCGGCAGTACATGGTGTCCGAATCGTTAACTTCTGAGAACGATGTGCACGGAATCAGTACCCGATCACGATTTCGACCGCGGATTCGGTTGCGCGCCGGCATCGAACCACGTGATCCTGCGCGCAGGCGAACCGGGCGATCTCGCCCATCCCTGACGGGAACCCTCGTCGAGCAGCGGCGGGAGTGCCCGGTCGCCCACGAGCGCGCGATACTCCGCGGCGGCACCGCGCACCAGGACGGTGGCGCGCTCGCGGATCCCCGCCGCGAGCGACCAGTTCGCGGCCCACCCGTCGGCGCCCCCGACATACGCGATCGGCCGGTCCTGGGCTTCCGCCGCTTCGTCGTCACTCCGCGACACCGCAACCGCGCCCGGTGCCACGGGTACGCCCGGTGCCACGGCGATCACCGTCGCGCCCAGCCGGGCGAACGTCTCGGCGTCGCCCACCGGGTCGATGGTCACGACGGCGTAGGAGCCGGAGCGTGCGAGGTCGAGCTCCGGTGCGCCGTCACGCGCGGCCCGCTCGCCGACGCCGCCCGTCGAGGTGATCGCGCCGGCCTCCTCGGCGACTCCGGCCGTCAGCGCGCACTGTACGCGGTGGCCGCGCCACTGCCCCGCACCGGGGCCGTCGTCGGCACGCCAGAGTTCGCCCGCTCCCCCGCCCTGGAGCAGGTCGGGCCGGGTCGGATGCCGCAGCAGGAGCCGCGACCCGAAGGCGTCGCGCAACTCGTGCGGAACGCCGAGCCACTGCACCGCCGACGCCACGACGGCGACGCCGTGCGCGCGTCCCTCGCGCAGCAGTCGGGCGAGCCGCTCGATCGCCGCGGCCCGGTAATCGTCGGGCCAGTCGACGAATCGACGGTCGAGGTCGTCGATCACGATCAGGCGCGGCAGGCCGTTCGCTTCGTCGGGTCTTCCGAGTCTGTTCGTGAACGCGGCGAGCGCGTCCCAGACCTCGCTGCGCGGACCGCCGAGTCGAGCGACTGAGCCGGAACCGTATCGGCGGGCCGCCGAACGTGCGATGGTGGCGAGCACGGTCGATCGTCCGCTGCCGGGCATCCCCGCGACGAGCAGATTGCCGTCGGCACCCGGTCGCCACTCGGCGACGCTGCGGCGCTGCTCGGCGGGCAGGTCGACGAGGCCGAACGCGAGGCCGTCGCCCGGCTCGCCTGCCGATGCTGCCGCCGCCGACGACGAAGCGACGAACGCGTCGAGGTCGGCGCCCGTGAGCAGTGCGGGCAGCGGGTCGAGCCACGGACGGCGTGCCCGTGGCCGGCCGGCCGCGGCGACCTTCGCGCCCAGCACCGCCGCCTGGTCGGCGACGGCCGACTGGAAGAGCACCGGGTCGCCGTCGCCCCGGTCGATCACGCCGCGACCCGGCAGGTCGGGCGGGATCGACGCCGCGGCGTCGACGCCGACGACCGCGAGGCTGTCGGCCCGCTGCATGACGCGGAGCGAGACCCGGATCGCGCAGTTCGCGGTGACCTGCTCGCGTACGACGCCGTTGGGCCGCTGCGAAGCGAGCACGAGGTGCACGCCGAGCGAGCGGCCGCGGGCGGCGATGTCGGCGATCACCGCTCCGAGTTCGGCGAACTGCTCGATCATCGCCTGGAACTCGTCGACGACGATCACGAGCCGCGCGAGCTCGACGGAGCCGGTCAGCTCGCGCACGTCGCGCGCGCCCGCCCGGGCGAGCACCGACTCCCGATGCCGCAGCTCGGCGCGGAGGCTCTCGACCGCGCGTCGCGCCTCCGACCCGTCGAGATCCGTCACGATGCCGGTGACGTGCGGCAGGTCGCGGATGGGTTCGAACGCCGCACCGCCCTTGAAGTCGACCAGCAGGAACGACACCTCGAGCGGCGTGTAGGCCCGTGCGAGCGCGGTCAGCCATGCCAGCAGGAACTCGCTCTTGCCGCTGCCCGTCGTGCCTCCGACGATCGCGTGCGGGCCGTGGCGGACGAGATCGAGCTCGAGCGGTCCGCTCGCCGCACGCCCGACCGCGACGGCGAGGCTGCCTCGCTCGGGGTCGCGTCGTTCGCCGGACGGCGGCGGGAGTTCGGCGAGGGCGACCCGCTCGGGCAGCGGTGCGGGCGCGTCTCCGCCGAGGCGCTCGGCGAGTTCGGCGGCCGACGTGCACCAGCCGTTCGCCGCAGCGCGCGACACGAGCACGGGCTCGATGCTCGCCGGCGCCGCGCCCGCGGCCTCGACGAGTGCGCGGCCGGGGCCCAGCAGGCGCACCACGGCGCCGATTCCAGGCGGCAGCGACCGCGCCTCGCTCGCCACGACGATTCGCGACGTCGCGTGCCCGCCGGCGTTCGCCTGGGCGGGATCGGCCATGGAGTCGATCAGTCGCACGAGCGCGGTGGCCGCGCTCGCTTCCGGCCGTTCCCCGCGCCGCAGGCCGGGCTCTGAACGTCGCGCGTGGCCCGCGGCGTGCGGGAGCCGCGCCGCCCAGGCCCACTCGGACGACTGCGGGAGCTCGACGACCGCGACCGCGGGATCGACCCGATGGGCCCAGGCGATGAGGGCGGCCCGCGCGGCCGCCCTGGCCAGTTCGAGCGGACCGACGAAGGCGAGACCGTGCGCCGGGTCGGCCACGACGGGTGCACCGACGAGTCGCGCGGCGCTCTCGAGCACAGCCCGATCGCGGGCGTCGGCGATCGTGCCCTCGACCCGCACCCGGCTGGCGACGATGCCCCTGCCGATCACCACCCGCCCCGGGCCGTCACCCGTCCAGGCCGGCCGCGCCGCGCCAGCGACGAGGGCGGCCGGAGAGGGCTCGGCGCGCCATGCCGCACGTCGCTCCTCGTCATGCCTGGCGAGGATCTCGGCCTCGAGCTCGGCCAGTTGCGCAGCGCGCGCCTGTTCCGCGCGATGCCGTCGGCGTCGCCCCTGCCGCCGCGCGTCGAGCACGGACGCCACGGCCACGAGCGGGCCGAGCGCGGCGAACATGAGGGAGTACATCGACCCCGTGACCGCCCACAGTGCGAGCGCGCCGGCCACGGGCGCCGCGGCGGCGAGCAGCGGGAAGCCGGGTCGCTCGGGTTCGGACGGCACCGGCGGCAGGCGCAGCGGCAGGTGCACGGCGGGCAGGGCCTCATGGCCGGGTACGGCGAGCTCGGTCTGGTCCACTCATCGATACGACCACGAGCACGATGCCGCGACACTCGAGACCGCCTCCGAGGTGCGTCGACCGGCGGGATGCGGACCTGTGGAGGACGGGTCGGGCCCGCAATCGACCGAGGACGCCGTCAGTCGACCGAGAAGTACTGCTCGGCCATCTCGACGCGGCTGCCCCGCGGCACGAGGTAGCGTCGGCCCGGCTCGCACCGCAACGCCCCGTCATCGGGACGTCTGACGACCGTGCCGTTGCTCGAGAACCGATCGGCGACCCAGAGCCCGCCCTCGTGCTCACCGAACTCGAGGTGGGTCTTCGACACCGAGAGGGTGTGGTCGGCGATCTGCACGAGGTGGTCGAATCGTTCGCCTGGCTGCGGCATGGGCTTGCGACCGATGAGTCCCGATCCGAACACCGTGCGGGTCTCCCCGGTGCTGAACCGCAGCGAGAACTGCGGGCGCGCGGGTTGGACGGCGACGCCGCCCACGAGCGGCGCCGCACCGACGTCCGGCACCTCGCCGGCATCCGCGGCGGATGCGACGGCGGAGGCGGCCCCGACCTCGGAGACTCCTGCGCCCGTGGCTCGAGGGTCGGCGGACGGCGGGTCGACGATCGGCTCGGCGGCGCGGAACCCGTCGACCGGCACGCTGATCACACCGCTGTTGCGCTGCGACGCGCGCGGGAGGCGGTCGACCCGTGTCGTGTCCCCGGGGCGGGGGTCGGGTCGGCGTCGCGACTCGGGGGTCGCACTCGTCGAACTGCCGCACTCGCCGCAGAACATCGCGTCGGCTGGCAGTTCGGCACCGCAGATCCGGCAGTTCACGAACGGGCTCCTCTCCGGCTCACAGCGTACCCGCCGAGCGAGTTGAGCGAGATCGCCGCCCGCAGGCGATCCCGGGCGCTCCGCGATACGCCCAGGCGGCGACGGAGTTCGTCGACCGTCTCCCACACCCGGTGATCGTCGCCGTCGCCCGGTCCGCCCGGCGCGTAGACGGCGCGGTCGACGACCGCGGCGAGCACGAGCGGCGCGAGTCCGCCGACGATCGCCGCCTGCTCGGCTCGCGTCGCGGTCGGCACGATGGCGTACCCGTGGTCGGCCGCCGAGTCGGCGAACTCGAGCCACCCGCCCTCGATCCGCTCGACGGCCGTGGGCGCACGACGACGCACCCGACGACGGCGCTGCTTCGCCACGACGATCGCGACGAAGGGGCTGCACACGGCGACGATGCCGACGAGCGCGATCCCGGCCACCTCGAGTCCGCCGAGCACCGCCTGCAACCAGTCGTCGCCGTCCCCGCCGTCGTCCGGCGTCGATCCCGGTCCGGGCTCGTCGTCGACGAGCGGTGTTCGCTCGGCCGGCGGGGGCAGCACCGACTCGGGGCGCGAGACGACCTTCGGACGTTCGGGCTCGCGCTTCGGGATCGGACGCGGCTGCGGATTCGGGTCGACCTGCAGCCACGTTCCGTCGGACGCCTGCACCTCGATCCATGCCTGACGGTCGGCGCTCGTGAAGCGCACGGCGCCCGTCGAGGCATCCCGCTCGGTGTCGTGGCCCGGCAGGTAGCCCACCACGACCCGCGCCGGAAACCCGATGACGCGCGCCATGAGGGCGGCGGCGACGGCGTACTGCTCGCCGTCGCCGATCATGGGCTGATCGGTCATGAGCTCGTCGATGCGGTCGAGCGCGTGCCCCGAGCGGCTCGGCTCCTCGCCGTCGAGCCCGTGACTCACGAAGCCGTACTCGTGGAATCCGGCGATGACCTTCGAGAGGCGTTCGCCGGGCGGGTCCCCCGGCGGCGCCCACTCCTCGAGCACGTCTCCGAGGCGCGCCGGGAGTTCGGGGAGCGGCGGCAGCACGCTCGTGCCGGGCTCGATCGACGCGAGGTCGGTCGGCGGGGTCGGCACGACGGACACCGCGAGGTACCGGTCGCCCGACCGGAGCCCGCCGACGACGGCGCCCGTGCCCGTGACGTCGTTGTAGAAGTACGACTCCCCGAGCCGGTCGGCGCGCGGGCCGCCGAACTCGATCCGCTCGAGCTTGCCGATGCCCGGCACCCAGACGTCGCGGTAGCCCTCGACGCTGACGTCGATGCGCACCGTCTCACCGGCATCGGCGGGCTGGTCGAGCCGGAAGGGCACCCGGCTGAAGCTGCCCGACGGGCCGGCCCCGTCGGACCCGCCGACCGAGTAGACGATTCCGTCGTACGTGTCGAGCACCGCGATCGCGAGCCCGGCGCCGTCGGGCAGCCCGCGCACCTCGAGCATCGGGTCGTCGTCGACCTCGGGGTCGAAGGCGGTCCGGAATCCCGCGAGCGGGCTGTCGTGCTCGTTCGGTTCGAAAGGCGGTTGCAGGCCGGCTCGGACGACGTTGCGCGCCGGCGACGGCAGCGCGAACGCCGCCGCGGTCGCACCGACGAGGGCGACGGCGACGATGATGGATGCTCCGAGCACGCGTCGTGCATCGGCGAGCGTCGCCTCGACCGGTCGTCCGCCGGAGATCGCCCGACGCCCAGCGATCGCGATCCGCACGAACCAGGCGACCGCGGTCGCGAAGAACGCGAGCCCGGCTTCGAGGGCGAAGTCGTCGTGGACCACCCCGAGCGTGATTCCGGCGAGCAGGAGGACCGCGGGCGGCAGCACGGCGGCAGCGGGGCGCGGCGTGCGCAGTGCGATCGTCGTGGCGGCGGTCGCGGCGACCAGCCCGGTGAGGAACGGCGGCACGAGCAGCGCCTGGTAGGAACCCACGGGCACCGCGATCGTGACGAGCTGCTTCCACGAGAGCGCCGCACCGGCGACGAGTTCGACGAGGCCGTCCGGCGTCGGCAGCACCCCGAAGAGGGCTCGATCCGGCACCGCGGCGGGCACACCGAGCACGACGTACGCGCCGGCGACCGCCACCGCGACGACCCACGTCGGCCACGACCACCGGGCACCTGCGAGTCCGATCCCGCAGCCGGCGACGATCGCCGTCCCGGCGGCGACGAAGAACGCCGGGCTCTCGTACACGGGCCACCAGGGAATCATCGCCGCTGCGAGCATCGACACGACGAGCGCGACGCTGAGCGCGACCGACCATCCGCGGCGAGGTCCGAGCCCGAGACGCGCGCTCATGCGATCGAGGCCGATCTCGCGAGCATCGCGCGCAGGTCTTCGAGGTAGCCGATGCCGAACACGGTGAGCCCGCCGACCGTGCGCGCGGTCGGCTGCGACTCGGGCGAGCACTGCACCGCCACCACCTCGATGCCGGGCGGCACCCGGCTCGCGGCCGAGCGCAGGGGCGCGACTCCGCGTGCCGAACCCGTCACGAGGAAGACGAGCGACAGCCCGTGGAGCGTCTCGGCCGCGGTGCGCGCGACCTCTGGCATCGGCGCAGCCCGGTCGTCACGCTCGACGACGCAGAGCGCGTCGACGAGGCGGTCTCGCGACACGGTCGGCAGCTCGCGCATCGCGCCGGTCCGGCCGGTGCGGTGGCCGGAGACGACGAACGCGACGCTCCGCGCGTCGCGGATGGCGCGCGCGCCCACGGAGGCGGCCGCGCCCACCGCGAGCTCGAACTCCGCGTCGTCGACGTAGGCGCCGGGGTCGAGGTCGAGCAGCACCATCATCCGGCTCCGGCGCGACTCCTCGAACTGGCGCACCATGAACGTGCCGGTCTTCGCGCTCGAGCGCCAGTGGATGTAGCGGCGGTCGTCGCCCGGCAGGTACTCGCGCAGCGCGTGGAAGGCGATGTCGCTCGTCGTGAGGTCGCGGGTCGGCGACCCCTCGAGGTCGCGGATGAATCCCGTGCTGAGCGCCGAGACGGCGACCGTGCGCGGTTGCACCCGCATCTCGACGGTCTCCGACCACACGATCTCACGGCGCATGAGCCCGATCGGGTCGGCGCGTACGGTGCGCGCCGGACCGATCGAAACGACGCCGCGACGGTCGGTCGGGATGTGCAGCTCGGCCTCGATCGAGCCGCCCCTCGGCAGGCCGGGTAGCACGCGCTCGACGAGCCGTGCACCGACCGGCACTTCGAGCTGGACTCCGCCGAACCGTCGCGGCCCGCGATTGCTCGCGAGGAGTCTGGCCTCCGCATGATCGCCAACGACGACCCGCGGCGACGGCAGCGAGAGGTGCACCTCGCCGGCGCCGCGGCCGACGAGCCACAGCGCCGAGACCGCGAAGAGCACGGCGAACGCCCAGCCGAGCACGATGACCTCGACCAGCCCCCACCCGTAGCCCACCGCGAGCGCGGCGATCGCCGCCGCGGCGACCGACCAGCCGAGCGGCGTCACCACGCCGCTCACCGCCCGCGTCCACCGCATCGCGGCGAGCGCGATCGCATTGCCCCCGCGCACCGCGCGCGCGATGACGACCGCGAGCAGGCCCTGTCTCCTGGCCTCCTCGGGGATCGTGGTTCGCGTCGCGGAAAGGGTCACACGGCCTGCTTGGTCGAGGGGGGCGGCGTCTCGATGAGCACCTGGGCGACGAGGTTCGACGTCGTGACCCCGTCGAACTCCGCCTCGGGGTCGAGGATGAGGCGATGCGCGAGCACGGGCTCGGCGAGCGCCTTGACGTCGTCGGGCACGACGTAGTGGCGACCGCGGCCGGCGGCGTGCGTCTTGGCCGTGCGGATCAGCGCGAGCGCACCGCGTACACTCACGCCGAGTCGCACCTCGCGCGCCGTGCGCGTCGCGTCGACGAGCCGGGACACGTAGTCGTGGATGGTCGGATCGACGTAGACGGTGCGCGCGAGTGCCGCCAGCTGCACGACCTCGTCGGCACCGATGACCGGGTCGACGCGATGGTCGTGCGCGCGCTGGTCGGCGCCTTCGAGGATCCTGATGGTCGACGCGTGGTCGGGGTAGCCGATCGAGGTGCGCATGAGGAACCGGTCGAGCTGCGCCTCGGGCAGGCGATAGGTGCCGGCCTGCTCGACGGGGTTCTGGGTCGCGATGACCATGAAGGGGTGTCCGACGGGGTGGGTCTGCCCGTCGACGGTGACCTGCCCCTCCTCCATCACCTCGAGGAGTGCCGACTGGGTCTTCGGGCTCGCACGGTTGATCTCGTCGGCGAGCACGATGTTCGCGAACACCGGTCCGGGGTGGAACTCGAAGACGCCCTCGCGCTGGTCGTACACGGTGACGCCCGTGATGTCGCCGGGCAGCAGGTCGGGCGTGAACTGCACGCGGTTGCTCGTGCCCGAGACCGACTGGGCCATGGCCCGGGCGAGGGAGGTCTTGCCGGTGCCGGGCACGTCGTCGAGGAGCAGGTGTCCCTCGCTGAGCAGCGCGGTGAACGCGAGGCGGACGACGCGGTTCTTGCCGAGCAGCACCTCTTCGACGGCGCCGACGAGTCGGTCGAGCGTCGCCGCGAATGCGGCGGCCTCATCGGGGGTCATCGTCATTGCGTCTCCTTGCCCTTGGCCTCGTATCGTGCGCTCACGCCGGCGATCCTGACATCCAACCAGACCCGGTCGCCGGGGCCGGCCCCGGTGATCTCGCAGCTCGTCGGGGTCTGCGCGGGGCGTCCGGTCGGGTCGCCGTCGACGCCGCAGCTGAACTCGACCGGAAGGCCCGAGTTGTCGGGTTCGTCGGTCCACGACCAGGTCGATCGACGGTCGTCCCACTGCCGGCTCGGCAGCGCGAAGGTGAGGGTCGGCGACTCACCGCCCGGCAGCACGTCGGACCAGCGCCCGCAACTGCCCCACACGGTGCATCCGCGCACCTGGAACCGACCAGTCTCGCCGTAGTCGAAGCGCTCGCTCAAGAGGTCCCTGAGCCAACCCGATCCGCGGAACTCCCGCTTCGTGCCGGGGATCTGGGTGCCCTGGTCGTCGACGCCGACGATCTCGATCCGTGATGCGGAGACGTCGACGTCGTCGATGTACCGGTCCCAGATCTCGGGGCCGTTCCACGCCATCTCGCTCGTGACGCCGTCGACGGCTCCCGGTCCGGGGCGCACGACGACGCCGGCGACGTCCGTGTGCGTGCAGCCGGCGCGGTTGTAGCCCCACACCACGAAGGAGTACTTGGTCGAGTCGGCCGCCGTGCCCGTGAATCGCAGGCTGGACGTCTCCGGTCCGACGCGGATCGTCTCCGCGACCGTGCCGCCCGACGACGGCGGGACCACGCTGCCCGGGGCGGGCGTGGTGACCTGGCACGCCTGCGCTCCGCTCGGCACCCCCGTGGCGCCGTCGACGAGCCGCTGCACGAAGTAGCCCGCGACGGGGTCGCCGTTCGCCCCGAACGGCGCCCAGGTGACCGTCGCCGCGCCGGCCGACGCATCGCCCACGACCTCGATCGCGCCGGCGACGGGCGGGCCGAACGGCGTTCCGGCGGTCTCGGCGTCGGTCCACACGGCGAGAGCCGGATAGGCCTCGTTGCGCGCGCTCACGCTCACGGGCACGCGGCTTCCGTTCGCGATCGCCTGCGAGTCGACGCGGCATTGACCGGCGGTGCACGCCGACGCGGCGGTCACCTCCGTCGCGACGCCGGCGACCGTGACGACGTACGAATGCACGGCACTGCCCGACCCCGTGCCGACGGGCTTCCAGACGATGCCGAGCCGCCCGTCGAGCGGGAGCGCGCCGAGTCCGGCGGGCGGCGGCGGGATGACGTCGGACCAGACGGGTCCCGGTGCGACCTGCGCGTCGGAGTACCCGATGCCGTTCCGCGCTCTGATCCGCACGTCGACCGCGTTCGCCTGGCCGTTGCCGGGCGTCGCGACCGTGCACGCGGTCGCGGCGCACATCGCCGTCGAGAGCGCGTCGCCGGTCGCCGGATCGACGAGTGCGATCTCGTAGCCCGTGATGGGCGAGTTGTTGAACGCGCCCGCACCGAACGCCAGGTCCAGCGTGCCGTCGCCGAACCCGGTCACGACGGGGCCGATGACGGGTTCGGGCCGGTCCTGCACCGAGATCGTCACCGCACCCCAGGCCCTGCGCGACGCCTCCCCCGTGGCATCCTCGACCTGGTAGCGGACCGTCGTGTTCACCGGCGGCGCGCCGGCGGCGGCCGTCACCGTGAGGGTCGACCGGTCTTCGCTCGGCGTGACCGAGATGCCCTCGCCGACGTCGTCGAGGTCGACCGCGACGACCCTGAGCGGCGTCTCCGGGAACGGATTCGTCGCCTCGTCGTTGGCGAGCACGTCGATCCGCGTCGTCTGTCCGCGTTTCGCGATCGCCGCATCGTCGATCGGACGGGCGAGGGGTTTCGTCGAGGGGACGACCCTCAGCTCGATGCGGCCGCCCGACCCCTTGCCCGCTTCGTCGGCGACGCCGATGACGACCGCCGATCTCGCGCCGACGGGCGTGTCGGCACGGGCGGTGATGGTGAGCTCGTCGCCGTCGAGGGCGACGTCGAAGCCCTCCGCGTCGGGCTGCATCACCCGGTAGGTGCGCTCGGACTGCGCGGTCGACGCATCGGGGATCGTGAGGCGGCGCAGGTCGATCGGCTTCGTCTGCCCCGGCTCGAACTCGATCAGGGTCCCGGTGAACGCGGGCGGTTCGTCGTCGTTCGATCGCACCGTGATCGGGATAACGATCGTGCCCGTGCGCGCAGACGGGTCGTCGGGCCCATCGCCGTCGGTCGCGGTGAACGAGATCGACGCGGGTCCGTCGTATCCTGGCTCGCTGCGGAACCGCAACGTGTCGCGATCGACGACGAGCGAACTCCCGTCGCCGTGCGAGGCGAGCACGCTCGCCTCGTCGGTGATGTGCACCGGCCGACCCGACGCGGCGATCACGAAGTCGGCGAGCTCGAGCTGGATCACCTCTCCGCTGGCGACCTCGACATCGGGGGCGTCCGCTCGGAGCTGCGGCAGGGCGTCGTCGCGGCCCGGCACCCAGATGAAGGCGTAGGCGACCAGCTCGGCGTCGTCGGGATGGCTCACGACGAACGGCACGACGCGGCGTCGGTCCTCGACGTCGACCCTGATCGTGCCGTCGCGCAGCACCTCCGCACCGCTGCGGTATCCGTCGACGAGGTCGACACCCGCCTCGTCGACGTCGCCGTCGGCGAGGTAGACGTTGTCGAGCACGGGAACGACGACGGACGTCTCGCCGACGATGTCGGTGAGTCCGAGCACCGTGTCGGATGCCTCGGGGCGGGCGAGCGGCGCGTCGGCGAGCGCATCGATGTAGACCCATGCCGTGGCGCGGCCGTAGGTCTCGTTCTCGATCTCGTAGGAGACGCCGTACCGGCCCTCGCCCTCCGGCACGTCGATCTCGAGGCGGTCGTCGACGACCCGGACGTCGGCGCCGTCGGCGGCCTCGGCCGACGTGATGCGCAACCGGCCGCCCGCGGGATCCGAGTCGTTGGCGAGCACCCGCACGGTGACCGTGCGGTCGGGGCGAACCGTCACGAGGTCGTCGACCGCGAGCGGAGGCTCGGGGCGGGCGACCCGTGGGGCGATGCCGACGCGGACGGTGCCTTCGGCGCGCGCGCCGAGCGCATCGATGACCGAATAGGCGAACTCGTCGGTGCCGGCCGCGTAGTCGCTCGCCCGGTACTCCAGCCAGTCGGGACCGGTCGCCTCGACGGTGCCGCGCTCGGGGTTCGACTGCGGGCCGAGCAGTTGCACCGAGTCGCCGTCGGGGTCGACCCCGGTCAGCGGAATCGGTATGCGGACGTTCTCGCCCGCGATGACGCGTGCGGTCACCGTCTCGGGCACGGGGTCGGCATTCGTGTCGGGGTCGGCGTCGGAGACGGAGATCGTGACGTCGCCCTCGGCGGTCTGGCCGTCCTCGGTCACCGCCTGATAGCGCGCCCGATACTCACCCGTCTGCTCGGGCGCGAAATAGCGCAGTCGCTCACCCGAGGCGAAGAGCAGGCCGGCACGGGGCTTCTCGACGAGCTCGGACGCGAGCTCGATCGGGAGCCCGTCGGGCTGCTCGTCGTTCGCGAGCACGGGGATGTCGATGACGTCTCCGGTGCGCATCGAGATCGCGTCGGCGACCACCACCGGTGCCTGCGCCTGCTCGGGGTCGGGCACCTCGACGACGGTGACCTCGCCGACCGCCTCGGCGAGACCGTTGCTCACGCGGTAGTCGAACGTCGTCGACCCGGCCTCGAGCGGGGCCGTGAGGGTGACGCGCAGCAGTCCGTGGTCGACGGCCTCGACCTCGAGCCGCCCGCGGTCGTCGCCGTCGACGTCGGCCTCGGTCACGACGAGCACGCCGCCGGTCGGATCGATGTCGGTCGCGAGCACATCGACGTCGGTGGGCTGCCCGACGCGGAGGAACGCGGTGTGCGGCACGGTGATCGGCGTCGTGTCGCGGTCGGGCGGGGCCTGGACGTCGACGCGGACCATGCTCGTCACGGGCGTCGAGCCGTCGGTGACCGTGTACTCGAGGTAGTGCGTGCCGACGACGTCGCTCGTGAAGCGGAAGGTTCCGCCGCCGTAGTCGACGGCGATCCGGACGTCGGCCTTCGCGGGGACGGCGCTCAAGCGCACCCGGCCGGCGCCGCCGTGCACGTGACGCAGCGGGTCGACGACGATCTCACGGCCCGCGGTCGCGACCGCGATGAACGGCTCGGCCTCGAGCGGCACCGCGTCGGCGGGATGCACGTCGATCTCGAGGACGCCCTCGGTCTCGTCGCGACCGTCCGAGACGACGAGTTGGACCTTCCGCTCGTCGCCGGTGCCGCCCCGTTCGATGAAGCCGACGGTACCGTCGGCCGTCGAGGACACCCGGTCGGGTTCGGCGGTCGTGGCGCGTCGGAGGAAGATCGGGTCGCCGTCGGGATCCACCCAGTCGCCGAGCACCGGCGTCGAGACCCGCCCGCCGTCGGCCGCATCCGCGCTGATCGACCGGCGCTGCTCGGGAGGCGAGTTCGCGTCGGCCGCGCGCAGCTCGACGGCGACGGCGGCCCGGCTCGACCCTCCGTGGCCGTCGTCGACCACGTAGGCGAACCGCAGTGGACCGGACGCGTCCTCACCGAGGGTCAGCTGGAGCTGCTGCCCAGCGGAGATCACGTCGAGCCGCGCCCAGTCGGGCAGTTCGCCCTCGACGCCGGCGATCGCGAGCACGTCGCCGTTCGGGTCGTAGTCGTTGAGCAGCACCGGCAGCACCGTCGTCCGCCCCGGTCGTGCGCCGAAGGCGTCGTCCTTCGCGACCGGCGGGGTGCGGCGCTTCTCGATCTCGGGGTCGCTGTCGGGGTCGTTGCGCTCGACCTCCGCGTCGTCGCGCTCGGTCCGCATGAGGCGCTGCCAGTCGTCGATACGCCGGAAACGGTCGTCGGCCGCCCAGGTGCGCCCGCTGGCCGGGTCGTTGAGCACGATCGCGCGACCGTTCTCCGCGAACCGGAGCCCGTCGCCCGCCGCGCCGTCGAGCGTCACCGGCGTGGCCGATCCGCCGCAGGAGCGCCAGGCCGATCCTCCCGACCAGGCGGCGTAGACGCACCCGTCGTGCATGACGGGAGCGGCGGGCCTGCCGTCGACGCCGGACACGGCGGAGCGGACCGCCCCGCTGTCGAGGTCCACCGCGAGCAGTCCTCCGCGATGAGCGACCCACACCTCGTGCCCGCCGTCGGCCGGAGCCTGCAGCCGCGGCACGTCGTTCGCACCGATCCGGCTCGAGAGGTCGACGCGGCGGCCGTCGAGCTCGAGCCGGCGCTCATCGGCGTCGAACACGGCCCAGCGCCCGCCGACCGAGGCGACCTGCACCTCGTCGCCGGCGGGGAACGGCTCGAGCGCCCAACTCGCGACGACCTGGTCGTCGTCGGAGGCGGAGACCTCCGAGAGGTCACCCGTCGAGGGGCTGTAGGCGAACACGAGCCCGGACGGCGCCACCGAGACGACGGCGTTCGCACCGAAGCTGAGCGCCGACTCCTCGCTGGCGTCGAAGTCGGCGAACTCGCTGATCGCACTCGTCCAGATCTCACCGCGGGCGGCGACGACGACCCGGTCGCCGGCGAGCGCCAGCAGGGACGTGTCGGGCGGCACCGGCACGGTGTCGGTGAGGGTCGAGTCCGCGGCGTCGAGGATGCCTGCGCTCGATCGGTCGGCGTCGAGCACGAGCACGGTCGACCCGCGCTGGACGATCGTCGATCCGCCGCCGGTCTCGACGATCGAGTTGAGCTCGAACGCGGCCGTCGACGCCCGACCGACCGACTGCAGCCGCTCGTTCGCGACCCAGACCGCGGCATCCCCGAGCTCGACCCGCTGTGCCGCGTAGCCACCGCTCGTCACGGCGATCGTGGCGACGACGCCGACGACGGCGGTGATCGCCGCCGCGGAGATCAGCGCGGACCGGTGTCTGCGGGGAATCGCGAATCGCATCACCCGACACCTTCGACGTCGACGCAACGCTCGGTGCTCGGCGTACCGGGTCGCCCGTCGCGGGTGACCGTCACGCTGGCGCACACGCGGTCACGACTGCCGGCGTCGACCGAGAGGCTCGTCTCGCGCTGGATCGGCGCGGCCTCGCCGTCGATCCAGACGAGATAGGCGTCGCCCGAGCGGATGCCGGGATCGCTCCAGTCGAACGTGACCTCGGTGCCCTGGGCGGCGCCGCGCAGGTCGGTGACCACGGGGATGGTCCGGGTGTTCTGGAGGACGGTGACGATGCCCGCGCCGACGAGCGCGACGAGGAGCACGGCCGCGACGGCGACCCCCCATGCGAGCCGGCGCGCGGTCGGCGGGGCCGAACGAGTTCGCCCGGCGGTCGTGTCGGCCGCCGTCGACGCCGCCGGGACGCGTGCGTGCGATCGCCGACGACGGCGTCCGGCGTCGAGTCCGGAGCGGGCCGGGCTCACGCGGGTGCGTTCGTCGAGGTCGACGGCCGTCGCGAGGGCCCAGTCGTCCATGGCGACTTCGATCGGCGTCTGGGGCAGCCCCAACTCCTCCTCGACGGCCTGGAGGTCGCGGATGAACTCGAGCGCCCCGGACTGTCGCGCCTTCGGCTGCTTCGCCATCGACCTCGCGAGCACCGCCTCGAGGCTCGCGGGCACGTCGATGCGACCCGTCGGCGCGAGCTTCGCCTTGCCGATGCGCGCCGTGAGCGCCTGCGGCGAGTTGTCGCCGCCCGGCACCTCGAACGGACTGCGGCCGGCGAGCAGCGAGTACACCGTGGCGCCGAGCGCCCAGACCTCGCTCGCCACGGTTCCGCTCGTCTCGTCACGCAGGACCTCGGGTGCCGACCACGGAACCGAGAGCCCCACCGCCTCCGTGCGCTCCGCCTGTCCGAGCGTGGCCGCGATGCCGAAGTCGCTCAGCACGGGGTGTCCGTAGGCGGTCGTGAGGATGTTCGACGGCTTGATGTCGCGGTGGAGCACTCCCGAACGATGCGCCGTCTCGACGGCGCTCGCGATGCGCACGCCGATGGAGAGCACCTCCCCGAGCGGCAGCTGCACCGCACGGTAGCGCTGTCCGATCGACGCCGAGCAGTACTCCATGACGAGGTACGGGCGTCCGTCGGCGGCGACGCTCGCCTGGTACACCGTGAGGATCGACGGGTGGGAGCTGAGCTGGGCCATGAGGTTCGCCTCGGCCTGGAACATCTGCCGGAGGTCGTCGTTCACGACTCCCGCGAGCAGCACCTTCACGGCGACGAGCCGGCGCGGCATGTTCTGCTCGTACAGGAACACGTCGGCGAAGCCGCCCGAACCGAGCACTCGGATGAACTCGAAGCCGGGCAGGGTCGGCGGGGTGGACGGCAGTCGTCGCGACACGATCCTCCCTGCGCTCCTCGGGCCCGACGCTCGTCGGGCGGTGCTCATCGGGACGAGCGGCAGGGTTCGGTGCCGACATCAGGCCCGCTGACCCCCATTGTAGGTCGCGCCGACCGGCTGCGAACGGGGCTTCAGGCCCTCGCGGTCTCGCCGGCGTCGTCGTCGTGGTCGGTCGACTCCGGTTCGGGCGGCACGACCTTCACGACGTCGACGACGACGACCGTCACGTTGTCGCGACCGCCGTTGCCGAGCGCTGCATCGACGAGCTGGTTCGCGGCCTTGTCGGCCTTGGGGTTCGCGACGAGGAAGTGCCGGATGCCGTACGACGTCAGCTCCTTCGTCAGGCCGTCGGAGCAGACGAGCAGGCGCATCCCCTCTTCGACCGCGATCGCCCGGTAGTCGGGGATCGGCGGCTCGTGGAATCCGACGGCGCGGGTGATGACGTTCGAGTGCGGGTGGGTGTCGGCCTCCTCGCGCGTGATCTGTCCGGCGTCGACGAGCTCCTGCACGATCGAGTGGTCGACGGTGAGCTGCTCGAGCACCCCGCCGACGAGCCGGTAGACGCGCGAGTCGCCGATGTTGAACACGATCCACGCGGGTTCGTCGGAGATCATGCCGAGCGCTGCGCCCGTGACCGTGGTGCCGCTGCCCTCGTCGGTGACGCCGGCGCCCCGCCCCATGTCCTGCACCGCGCGATGCAGGGACGCGTCGATCTCTGCGGTGCCGATGACCGCCTTGCCGCCGTGCTCGGCGAGCCGGGTCACGACGGCGGCGCTCGCGAAGTCGCCGGCCGCGTGGCCGCCCATGCCGTCGGCGACGGCGAACACCGGTGCCTGCGCGACGAAGCTGTCTTCGTTGACCTCGCGCCGCAGGCCGGTGTCGGTGATGGCGGCCCAGGCGAGCGTGATCTCGGTGCCGTCGGGCAGCGCGATCCGATGGCGCGCGTTGCCGTTGCCTATCTGCGTCACGTGTCCGGCCTGTCTCGCGTCGGGTGATCGACTCCCGGGGGTTGGAGGATCTCGACGATCGTACCGTCTCCGAGATCGAGGCTCATTCCCGGCACGACGACGATCGACTCCCCCGCGCGCAGCCTGCGCGGGGCCCGCGGTCCGACGACGGTCGTGCCGTTGGTCGACCGCAGGTCACTCGCGACGAGCCGCGCGCCCTCGACCCGCAGCTCGAGATGGGTGGACGAGACGATGCGGCCGGGCGAGTCGACGGCGATCAGGCGCGGCGCACCGTGCGCACCGGGAATCCGCGGTGCTCCCGGCCGTCGGCCGATGAGCACCGACCCCTCGGGTGCGAACGGCTCGCCGCCCGCGACCCTGACCCACGGCAGCGGCGCCGGCGGCGGGACCTCGTCGGCCCCTGGCCCGGCGGTCGGGTCGGGCAGGGCACGCACCGTGTCGGCGTCGAGGGCCGCGGCCGGAGCCGCGTAGATCGTGTCCGCGTCGGCCGACGAGACCCCGGGTCGCCATTCCACGGCGGAGGCGCGAAGGCGCGCGCGGGCGTGTTCGACGAGCGCTCCCCCCGTGATCGATCCGAGGGGGGATGCTCCGCCGGTGAGTCGCACTCCGGACACGTCGTGGAACTCGGCGAGGTGCCAGGGTCTGATGCCGCGGGCGTCGAACCGGCGGCTCCCCCCGGGCGACTCGAGATCGACGACCGCACCTCCGCGTGCGACGGCCGTCACCTCGGCCGGCTCGTCGCCCGGCCACCAGACGAGTGCGAAGTCCCGGTCGTCGACGTCGAGCCGCGCCGGGATCTGCTCGATGAGCCGTTCGAGGGCGAGCTCGTGGTCGCCCGCGAGACCGGCGAGCGCCGCGACGACCTCGTCGGGCGCGGGCGCCGAGAGGATCGCGATGAACCGCTCGCCGACGATCGCGTCCCAGGCGACGGCGCCCGGGACCGCATGGCTCGACACCGTCCCACGTGGCATCCCCCCAGTCTTCCATGAGTGGGCGGAACACGAAATGCTCAGCGAATCGGGAGACTGACCATGGAATCAGTTGCGAATGGCTCTTGATCCTGCGGAATCACTTGCCAGCGGCATCCTTCACTGTCACAATCGAGCCATGACGAACGCAGGTCGTTCCAACGGGCATCGACCCGTGCAGCTCGACGAGGTGTCGAAGGCGATCATCGAGCAGCTGCAGGCCGATGGCCGCCGGTCGTACGCCGACATCGGCAAGGCGGTCGGTCTCAGCGAGGCCGCCGTGCGGCAGCGCGTGCAACGGCTCACCGAGTCGGGGGTCATGCAGATCGTCGCGGTCACCGACCCGATGCAGCTCGGCTTCACCCGGCAGGCGATGATCGGCATCCGCGCGTCGGGCGACACGCGGGTGCTCGCCGAGCAGCTGGCCGACATCCCCGAGATCGACTACGTCGTGCTCACCGCGGGCAGCTTCGACCTGCTCGCCGAGGTGGTGTGCGAGAACGACGAGGAGCTGATCTCCCTGTTGAACGCGCGCATCCGCAGCCTCGAGGGCGTGCACGCGACCGAGACGTTCGTCTACCTCAAGCTCCAGAAGCAGTTCTACAACTGGGGCACTCGCTAAGAAGGGAAGATCATGACCGACACGGTCTACGACAACGCTGCACTGCAGCAACAGGCGAAGGACCATCTCTGGATGCACTTCGCCCGGCAGTCCACGATGGAGACCTCGGGCGTGCCGATCATCACCCGTGGCGAGGGCCACCGCGTCTTCGACATCAACGGCAAGAGCTACATCGACGGCCTCGCCGGACTCTTCGTCGTCAACGCCGGCCACGGCCGCAAGCGCCTCGCCCAGGCGGGTGCGAAGCAGGCGGAGGAGCTCGCGTTCTTCCCGATCTGGTCGTACGCGCACCCGAAGGCGATCGAGCTCGCCGACCGTCTCGCCGACTACGCGCCCGGCGACCTCAACCACGTGTTCTTCTCCACCGGTGGCGGCGAGGCGGTCGAGACCGCCTACAAGCTCGCGAAGAACTACTGGAAGCTCATGGGCAAGCCGACCAAGTACAAGGTCATCTCGCGCGCCCTCGCATACCACGGCACCCCGCAGGGTGCGCTCGCCGTGACCGGCCTGCCCATCAAGGCGCCGTTCGAGCCGATCACCCCCGGCGGCCTCCGCGTGCCGAACACCAACTTCTACCGCGCCGCCGACATGGGCGCGCCGACCGAGAGCGAAGAGGCGTTCGGCATCTGGGCGGCGAACCGCATCGAGGAGCAGATCCTCATGGAGGACCCCGACACCGTCGCGGCCGTCTTCCTCGAGCCGGTGCAGAACTCGGGCGGCTGCTTCCCGCCGCCCCCCGGCTACTTCCAGCGAGTGCGCGAGATCTGCGACAAGTACGACGTGCTGCTCGTCTCCGACGAGGTCATCTGCGCGTTCGGCCGCATCGGCCACATGTTCGCGTGCGACGAGTACGGCTACGTGCCCGACATGATCACGTGCGCCAAGGCGATGACCTCGGGCTACGCCCCCATGGGTGCGACGATCATCAACGAGCGCATCTACGAGCCGTTCTCGAAGGGCGACACGACCTTCTACCACGGCTACACCTGGGCCGGTCACCCGGTCTCGGCGGCCGTCGCGCTCGAGAACCTCGACATCTTCGAGGAGGAGCACCTGCTCGAGCACGTGCGCGAGAACTCGCCGCTGTTCCGTGCAGAGCTCGAGAAGCTCAGCGACCTGCCGATCGTCGGCGACGTGCGCGGTGCCGGCTACTTCTTCGCCGTCGAGCTCGTGAAGGACAAGGCGACGCGCGAGACGTTCAACGAGGACGAGTCGGAGCGCCTGCTCCGCGGCTTCCTCTCGACGGCGCTGTTCGACGCGGGCCTGTACTGCCGCGCCGACGACCGCGGCGACCCCGTGATCCAGCTCTCGCCGCCGCTCACGATCGGCGTGCCCGAGTTCCAGGAGATCGAGCAGATCCTCCGGAGCGTGCTCACCGAGGCGTCCAACCGCCTCTGATCGCGCGGTGCGATCCCGAACCCGGTGGAGGCTCGTCCGAGCCGCCACCGGGTTCGTCGTCCCCGGCGATCATCGACCCGGTGCCGCATCCGGTCGGATGAAGGCCCAGTCGGGCAGCGCACCGCCGCCGAAGTACTGCTGCAGCAGGGCGGCCATGGTGTGATGCGGCTCCTCGGTCTCGACGAGGTCGAGCAGCGCCCCTGCGGCCGATCCGCGCCCGAGCGCCCAGCACAACCAGGCCGCGATGCAGATCGAGCCCGCACGGATGCCGGGCGGGGCATCAGCGATGATCGCCCGCACGATGTCGAGCGCACGTTCGATCCGGTCGGGCTCGGGTCGCAGGGTCGTCCGGCCCAGCAGGAGCCGGGAGAGGAACTCGCTCACCCCGAGCTCGCCGTCGTGGGCGGCGAACTCGCGCCGCACGAGCGCGTCGACCGATTCGCCCTGCGCCTCGGCTCGTTCGGCGAGATCGACCGCATCCTCGTGGGCGGCCGCACCGACGACCGGGCCGAACGCGAACTGCAGCATCATGCCGTCGCGGAACACCGGCCGCGCGGCGAGGTGCAGGAACCAGGCCCGCCGCAGCATCGAGGGCTCGTCGTTCTCGAGCAACCGCTCGACGAGTTCGACCGGGTCGACGTCGTCGCCGAGCGCGCGGAAGACGGCGTCCCCGACGCCCGCCCGCTCGATCCGCCGCAGCTCCCGCCGGATCGCCCGAGCACGACGTTCGTCGACCTCGGGGAGGTGCGCCCACGAGGTCGACGACTCCGCGGGTCGATCGGGGGCGAGCCCCGCAACGCGCGGCTCGACCAGGTCGGCGAGCGGCCGCCCGCCAGCAGGAAGGTCGTCGTCGAGATACGACCCCCAGCCGTCGGCCGCCCGGCAGAGCGCGTCGCGGATGCCGAATCCGGCTTCGCTCGCGCGACGGCAGAGCAGGTCGACGAGTCGCCGCTCAGGTGCATCGCCGTGCTGGGCGAAGGTCTCGTCGCAGTACGCGACGGGCGCGATCGCATCGACCCCCGGCATGCGGCAGAGCGTCGAGACGATCGCCGAGACGAGTGCGCTGCGATCGCGTGCCCGACGCGGCAGGTCGTGGCGCAGCACTCCGACCGTGCGACGCCCGTCGAACGCGACGCAGACGAGCGATCGCGACGGATGGAATCCCGCGAGGGTCGGCACGAGGGCGAGGAACTCTTGCGCCGATCCGGCGCGGATGATGGTGGTCATGTCCCGAGACTGGCGCGTCTCGACGGAGCGGCCGCTCCTGTGGACCGATCGCGTGCGACACCCCGCCTGTGGACGGCGAAGGCGCCACCCGTCCTCCACAGGCCCGGCATCGGGTGGGCGTTCCCACATGTCCGATTCCCGCGAACCGATGCGGGATGCCGCGGCTACGCTCGAACACATGACCACCGAGTACCTCATCCGCCTCGACAGCCCGATCGGCCGTCTCGAGGTCGTCGCCGACGACTCCGCCGTCCTCGCGCTGACGATCGAACGCGACGGCGTCCTCCCTCACGACGGCGAGCCCGAACGCACCAATCCCGTGCTCGAGCGGGCGCGAACCGAACTCGACGAGTACTTCGCCGGCACCCGGACCGGATTCGACGTCCCCGTCCGCTGGCACGGCACGCCGTTCCAGGAGTCCGTCTGGCGCGAACTGTCGCGCCTCGGCTGGGGCGAGGCCACCTCGTACGGCTCGCTCGCCGCTGCGGTCGGTCGACCCGGCGCCGCGCGGGCGATCGGCGGAGCGGTCGGGGCGAACCCGGTGCCGATCCTCGTCGGCTGCCACCGCGTGCTCGCCTCCGACGGCCGCCTCACCGGCTACTCGGGCGGCGAGGGCATCCCCACGAAGCTCTGGCTCCTCGGGCACGAGCGCATCGGTTTCGCAGCGTGAGCGTGATCCCCCGCCCCGACGTCGTCCTCGGCGACGACGGGCTCGCCCGCTGCGCATGGGGCGCCACCGATCCCGAGTACCGTCGCTATCACGACGAGGAGTGGGGCACGCCGCAGCACGATCCCGTGCGGCTCTTCGAGAAGGTGTGTCTCGAGGGGTTCCAGGCGGGGCTGTCGTGGATCACGATCCTGCGGCGGCGCCCGGCGTTCCGCGAGGTGTTCCACGGATTCGACGCCGAGCGCGTCGCCGCGATGACGGAGCACGACGTCGAGCGCCTGCTCGGTGATGCCCGCATCATCCGCCATCGCGGCAAGATCGAGGCCACGATCGCCAATGCGCGAGCCGTACTCGCCCTCGACGTTCCGCTCGACCAGCTGCTGTGGAGTTTCGCGCCGCCCGCGCGCACGGGCGCGCCCGCATCGTTCGCCGACGTGCCGGCCGTCACCGTCGAGTCGACCGCGATGAGTCGCGACCTCAGGCGGCGAGGATTCCGCTTCGTCGGCCCGACCACGATGTACGCGCTCATGCAGGCGTCGGGCATGGTCGACGATCACGTCGCCGGGTGTCACCGCGCGATGCATCATAGCGCTGCCTGAGCGCCTCGCACAGTGCGCAGAATGCGCGACTCGGAACTCTTGACACCGCCGATTCGCGCAGGCTACGTTGAGCCCACTTCGGGGGACGACGGGACGGGCAACGACGCTCGCCCCGCGGATCCGAGTCCGCTCGCCGATCCGGTGAGCGGTGATCGCTCACTCAGAAGGAGCACTGCATGCGATTCACGAGAACACTCGCGCTCGCCGCCACCGCGGCTGCCGCGTTCACCGTCGGCACGGTCATCCCGGCTGCCGGCGCAAGCCCGCTCGACGACGACTCGAGCGTTCCCTCGTACCAGGAGTTCGCGGCGTCGACGTATCGAGACGTCGACGGCGGCTATGTCGTCAACGGTGACGAACTGATCTCCGGCCAGAGCGACCTGCGGTCGTTCTACGACGTGCTCGTCGGGCCGCAGACGCCGACCGACGGTCTCATCGTCAACACCGTCAACGGCGCCGACGACAAGTGGTCGACCTCGCAGGTCGGCAACCTCACGTACTGCGTCAGCACGAAGTTCGGCACGCGTCACGACGACGTCGTCGCCGCCATGGCCGGCGGTGCCGCCCTGTGGGAGGCCGCCTCGTCGAAGATCGACTTCGTGTACGTGCCGAGCGCCGACGGCTCGTGCACGACGCGCAACAAGAACGTCCTCTTCTCGGTCGAGCCCGTGCAGACGTCGCAGTACATCGCCCGCGCGTTCTTCCCGAGCTCGCCCGACCGTCAGCAGAACGTGCTCGTCGACGACTCGATCTGGTCGTCGGGCTCGTGGACGCCGAGCAACATCCTCGGGCACGAGCTCGGCCACACCCTGGGCTTCCGTCACGAGCACACCCGCCCGGAGTCGGGCACGTGCTTCGAGGACAACAACTGGCGCCCGCTGACGCCCTACGACTCGGCGTCGATCATGCACTACCCCCAGTGCAACGGCTCGTCCGACGACCTGTCGATGACGAACACCGACCGTGCGGGTGCCGTCGCCCTGTACGGCAACTGAGGTTCGGCTCGATCGAGCTCTGAGCGCGAGCTCTGAGCGCGAGCGCTGAGCTCACCGCCAGAGTCCGCTGGACCCGGTCGCCTTCGGCCGGGTCCAGTGGGCCGTCACGAAGAGGCGGCCAGGCCGCCCGAGGTGCCCGGCCCCGTCCCTGTCCCCCGACGCGGGTCGGTCAGCCGTTCAGGCGACGAGCTCGACCTCGCGCGGCAGACTCGCACCGCGATCCTCGCCGAGCTGCATCGCGAAGCCCGCACCGGCGGCCCAGTCGAGCAGCTCCTCGACCGTGTCCGCCTCGGGACGCTGCTCGAGCACGGCGCGCGTGAATCGCCCCTTGGCCTGCTTGTTGAAGTGGTTGAGCGCACGCTTGCGCCCCGTGCCGTCGATCGAAACGACGCGCACGTAGACGCTGTCGGGTCTCGTAGGCGCCGGGCCCAACTCGGCGTAGCCCTCGGAGCGGAGATCGACGATGAGGCCCGGCGTCCGATCGAGTACGAGCGCCAGCGGCTCGCGCCAGAACGCCTTGAGGCGCAGGCCCGGCACCCGAGAGTCATGCGAGAGTCGGTACGCGGGAAGCGGGTCGAGTGCGCCCACCAGCCCGAAGAGCGCCGAGTGGACGACGACGGTGCGGGCGCCGAACCCGCGCGCCGACTCGTCCAGTGACGGGGCGTCGAGCGCGTCGTACAGCACGCCCGTGTAGCGATCGATCGCGGGCATGGTCGCCGACGTCGCGAGGTCGCGGTTGCGTGCCACCTCGAGTGCCTGGCGCGGGCCGAGCTTCAGCGCGCGCATCATCGCGTCGTGGTCGCCCGCGAGATCGACGACGGCACGCGTCAGCTGCGCCCGCGGCGCGCTGAGCTCTTCGAACGACAGCGCGTCGAGTGAGAGCGGCGCGCCCGAACCGCCGTCGCGCTTCGTCTCCGACGGCGGGAGCAGGAGCAGCACTACGAGCCGATGAAGGCGAGGGCCGCGTCGACGTTCGTCCCGAGCGATTCGACGCTGTCGATCGTGACGCGAGGCAGGGCCGACGACGGACCGGTCCACGCCGCATAGCCTTCCAGGCTCTGCTCGACCGCGCGCCACGTCGTCTCCTCGAGGTGCGGCAGCCCCCGCTCGCGCTTCTCGAGCCGGGAGCGGTGCAGCGCCTCGTCCGAGCAGACGACCTCGATCACACGGAGCTTCGCATCGGTGCGTGCGGCCAGATCGCGCCACTGCAGGCGAGCGGCCTCCGCGGCGTTCACGGCGTCGACGATCACGGTCCGGCCGGAGGCGAGCTCCTTCTCGGCGATCTCCTCGGCGACGAGGTACGCCGCCAGACCCGTGGGCTGGTCGGCATCGATCCCGGCCTTCAGGATCGCCGATTCGATCGGGTCGACGGACACGACGGTGGCGCCGAGCCGGGCGCCGACGATCTGTGCGATCGTCGACTTGCCCGCGCCCGGCAGCCCCGCCATGACGATGAGCTGGGTGACGCTCAGGTCACCGAACTGGCGGTCGAACGGCTGCTCCCCCGGCATCCGTTCCCCCTCAGGCGAGGTCGGCGCGGGACGCGACGACCTGCACCTGATCGGACTGGACCGAGAGGAAGCCGTCCTCGGCGGAAGCGGTGACCTTCTCACCGCCCGGCAGGGTGACCCGCACCTCGCCGCTCGCCAGGATCGCGAGCATCGGCTCGTGACCGGGGAGGATGCCGATCTCGCCTTCGACGGTCTTCGCGACCACCATGGCGGCCTCGCCCGACCACACTTCGCGGTCGGCCGAGACGACGCTCACATTGAGGGCGGCCATGCTCAGCCGTTCTCCTTCTGGATCTGCGCCCACTTCTCTTCGACGTCGGTGATCGGGCCGACGTTGAAGAACGCCTGCTCGGCGACGTGGTCGAAGTCACCCCGGGCGATGGCGTCGAACGACTCGATCGTGTCCTTCAGCGGCACGGTCGAACCCTCGACACCCGTGAACTTCTTCGCCATGTAGGTGTTCTGCGAAAGGAACTGCTGGATGCGGCGCGCGCGGGCCACGGTGATCTTGTCCTCTTCCGAGAGCTCGTCGACACCGAGGATGGCGATGATCTCCTGCAGCTCCTTGTTCTTCTGGAGGATCTGCTTGACCGTCGTCGCGACGCGGTAGTGGTCGGCACCCAGGTAACGGGGGTCCATGATTCGCGACGTCGAGGTCAGCGGGTCGATCGCGGGGTACAGACCCTTCGAGGCGATCTCACGCGAGAGCTCGGTGGTCGCGTCGAGGTGCGCGAACGTCGTGGCCGGCGCCGGGTCGGTGTAGTCGTCGGCGGGCACGTAGATCGCCTGCAGCGACGTGATCGAGTGACCGCGCGTCGAGGTGATGCGCTCCTGCAGGATGCCCATCTCGTCGGCGAGGTTCGGCTGGTAGCCCACCGCGGAGGGCATGCGGCCGAGCAGCGTCGACACCTCGGAACCGGCCTGCGTGAAGCGGAAGATGTTGTCGATGAAGAGCAGCACGTCCTGCTTCTGCACGTCACGGAAGTACTCCGCCATCGTCAGAGCCGAGAGGGCGACGCGCAGACGCGTCCCCGGCGGCTCGTCCATCTGGCCGAAGACGAGGGCGGTCTTGTCGAAGACGCCCGCCTCCTCCATCTCGTGGATGAGGTCGTTGCCCTCACGGGTGCGCTCGCCGACACCGGCGAACACCGACACACCGCCGTGGTCCTGCGCGACGCGCTGGATCATCTCCTGGATGAGGACGGTCTTGCCGACGCCCGCACCACCGAACAGACCGATCTTTCCACCCTGCACGTACGGCGTGAGGAGGTCGATCGACTTGATGCCGGTCTCGAAGAGCTGCGTCTTCGACTCGAGCTGGTCGAAGGCCGGGGGCTTGCGGTGGATCGGCCAGCGCTCGGTAACCTCGATCGTCTCGCCGGGCTCGAGGTTCAGCACCTCGCCCATGACGTTGAAGACCTTGCCCTTGGTGACGTCGCCGACGGGCACCGAGATCGGGGCACCGGTGTCGCGCACCTCCTGGCCGCGGACGAGTCCGTCGGTCGGCTTCAGGGCGATGGCGCGCACGAGGTCGTCGCCGAGGTGCTGCGCGACCTCGAGGTTCAGCGTCGTGGTCTCGCCGCCGATGGTGACGTCGGTCTGGAGCGCGTTGTAGATCTCGGGGATCGAGTCGTGCGGGAACTCGATGTCGACGACGGGGCCGGTCACTCGGGCGATGCGGCCGACGGCGACGGCCTGGTCAGCGACCATGTCGATGGTGTCAGTCATTCTGCTCACTCTTTCTGGATTTGCTACTTGGCGGCGACGAGCGCGTCCGCGCCGCCCACGATCTCGGAGATCTGCTGCGTGATCTCGGCCTGGCGCGCGTTGTTCGCCAGGCGGGTGTAGTCGGTGATGAGCTTGTCGGCATTGTCGGACGCCGACTTCATCGCCTTCTGCGTCGCCGCGTGCTTGGCGGCGGCCGACTGCAGGAGCGCGTTGAAGATGCGGCTCTCGATGTACACCGGCAGCAGGCCGTCGAGCACGGTCTCGACGTCGGGCTCGAACTCGTACAGGGGCTGCACGGTCGAGTCGGGCTCTTCGACGCCTTCGACGACCTCGAGCGGCAGGAGGCGCACGACCGTGGGGGTCTGCGTCATCATGCTGACGAAGGTGTTGTAGACGACGTGGATCTCGTCGACGCCGCCGTCGGCGGCGTCGCGCAGGAACGACTCGAGCACCGCGTCGGCGATCTCCTTGGCGAGCTCGAACTCGGGGTTCTCGCTCTGCCCGACCCACTGCTGCTCGAACTCGCGGTGGCGGAACTGGAAGTACCCGACCGCCTTGCGTCCGACGAGGAAGTACACGACCTCCTTGCCCTGCGAGCGGAGCAGCTCGGCGAGCTCCTCCGCCTCACGCAGGACCTGCGAGTTGAACGCACCGGCGAGGCCGCGGTCGCTCGTGAGGATCACGATCGCCGCGCGCTCGATCTTCTCGGGCTCGGTCGTCAGCACGTGGTCGACGTTCGAGTACGTCGCCACGGCCGAGACGGCACGGGTGATCGCCCGCGAGTACGGCGTCGAAGCCGCCACCCTCGCCTGCGCCTTCTGGATGCGCGAGGCGGCGATGAGCTCCATCGCCTTGGTGATCTTCTTCGTCGTCTGGGCAGACTTGATCTTCTGCCGGTAGACCCGAAGTTGCGCTCCCATGTCTCTCCTGTATCCCTATGCCCGGTGAGTCGCCCGGCGCCTAGCGGCGACCCTTGACGATCTTCTCCTGGTTGACGTCTTCGGCGGCGATGGCCTCGAACTGCTCCGACCCGACCGAGGCGAGCGGCTTGCCCTCGCCGGTCTGGAACTCGTTCTTGAACGTCGCGACCGAGGACTCGAGCTTCGAGATGGTCTCGTCCTCGAGCTTGTTGGTCGCGCGCAGCACGTCGAGCACATCGGTGTTGCGGCGCAGGTAGTCGAGGAACTCGGCCTCGAAGCGCAGGATGTCCTCCACCGGCACCTCGTCGAGGTGGCCCTTGGTGCCGGCCCAGATCGAGACGACCTGGTCCTCGACGGGGTACGGCGAGTACTGCGGCTGCTTCAGCAGCTCGGTGAGACGCGCACCACGGGCGAGCTGGCGACGGCTCGCGGCGTCGAGGTCGGACGCGAACATCGCGAACGCCTCGAGCGAGCGGTACTGGGCGAGCTCGAGCTTCAGCGTGCCCGAGACCGACTTGATCGACTTGACCTGCGCGTCGCCACCGACTCGCGAGACCGAGATGCCGACGTCGACGGCCGGACGCTGGTTCGCGTTGAAGAGGTCGGACTGGAGGAAGATCTGGCCGTCGGTGATCGAGATCACGTTGGTCGGGATGTACGCCGAGACGTCGTTCGCCTTGGTCTCGATGATCGGCAGACCGGTCATCGAACCCGCACCGAGCTCGTCGGAGAGCTTCGCGCAACGCTCGAGGAGGCGCGAGTGCAGGTAGAAGACGTCGCCGGGGTACGCCTCGCGGCCCGGCGGGCGACGGAGGAGGAGCGACACGGCACGGTAGGCCTCGGCCTGCTTCGACAGGTCGTCGAAGATGATGAGGACGTGCTTCGAGTCGTACATCCAGTGCTGGCCGATGGCCGAGCCGGTGTACGGCGCGAGGTACTTGAAGCCCGCCGGGTCGGAGGCCGGCGCGGCGACGATCGTGGTGTACTCCATCGCGCCGGCGTCTTCGAGGGCGCCCTTCACCGAGGCGATGGTCGAGCCCTTCTGGCCGATCGCGACGTAGATGCAGCGAACCTGCTTCGACGGGTCGCCCGACTCCCAGTTCGCCTTCTGGTTGATGATCGTGTCGATCGCGATCGCGGTCTTGCCGGTCTGGCGGTCGCCGATGATGAGCTGGCGCTGGCCGCGGCCGACCGGGATCATCGCGTCGATCGCCTTGATGCCGGTCTGGAGCGGCTCGTGCACGCTCTTGCGCTGCATGACGCCGGGAGCCTGGAGCTCGAGGGCGCGACGACCCTCGATGCCGGTGATCTCGCCGAGTCCGTCGATCGGGTTGCCGAGCGGGTCGACGACGCGGCCGAGGTAGCCCTCGCCCACGGGGACCGAGAGGACCTCGCCCGTGCGGGTCACCTCCATGCCCTCTTCGATGCCGGTGAACTCGCCGAGCACGACGACGCCGATCTCGTCTTCTTCGAGGTTCAGGGCGAGACCGAGGGTGCCGTCCGCGAAGCGGACGAGCTCGTTCGCCATGACCGACGGGAGGCCGCCAACGTGAGCGATGCCGTCGGCGGCGTCGGTGACGTACCCGACCTCGGTCTTCTGCGCCTGGCCCGGCTCGTACGACGAGACGAACTCCGAGAGAGCCGAACGGATCTCGTCGGGGCTGATGGAGAGTTCTGCCATTGCCATTTCCTTTTCTGGGCCGGGCCTCGTCGGCGCCGGTTTCAGCTTCTCTGTGTGGCGGCGCTGCACGCCGGTCGTGGTGTCAACCGGCGTCAGCCGGCAAGCTTCTGCCTCAGCGAGCCGAGGCGGCTGGCGACGCTGCCGTCGATGACGTCGTCGCCGATCTGGATGCGGACCCCGCCGATGAGGGTGGGGTCGACGATCGTGTCGAAACGGATCGGACGCCCGGCCTGAGCCGCGAGCCCCTTCTCGAGACGGCCGAGCTGCTCGGCCGAGAGTGCGACCGCGGTCGTCACGGTCGCCACGTCGAAACCGCGCTGGTCGGCGACGACGGATGCCGCGTGCCGGAGCGCCTCGCCGATGCGACGGCCGCGGGGCTGCTGCACGAGGTGGCGCACGATCGCGACGGTCTGCGGTGCCGCCTTGCCGTCGAGCAGGCGGTCGACGAGCTTCGTCTTCGCCTCGGCTGCGCTCAGCTTGGAGCCGAGCGCGAGCTCGAGCTCGGCGTCGGAGGCGACCGCCCGGTCGAACGCGAAGAGCTCGGCGTCGATGTCGACGCCCTCCGCCGCGGAATCGGTCGCGACGCGGTAACCGAGGTCTTCGATGCCCGCCAGGAAGTCGTCGCCCGACGACCAGCGGCTCGAGGCCGCTGCGACGAGCAGCGACACCGATGCGGCCGGCAGCTGCGACCCGAAGACCCGCTCGATGAGCGTGCGCTTCTGGGCGGCGTCGGCCTCCGCGTCGGTCAGCGCCGTGCGCAACTGCGACGACGCACCGATCACGCGGCCGGCGGCGAGGAGCCCCTCGGCGACGGGAAGTTCGGCCCGGCCGAGCTCCGCGAGCGCAGCTCGCGTCCCGGCCAGGGCCCCTCTCGTAGCGCTACCCATGGATTACTTCTTCCCCCCGGCGGCGGCCTCGGAGGCCTCCAGGTCGGCGAGGAAGCGGTCGACGACGGCGGTCGCCTTCGCGTCGTCGGAGAGCGACTCGCCGATGACGCCCGACGCGAGGTCGATGGCGAGGGTGCCCACCTCGGAGCGGAGCGAGACGAGTGCCGACTGGCGCTCCGCCTCGATCTGCGCCTGCGCGCTCGCGGTGACCCGCGAGGCCTCGGCCACAGCCGTGTCCTTGGCCTCGGCGACGATCTTCTTGCCGTCCTCGCGGGCGGTCTCGCGGATGCGGCCCGCCTCGGTGCGCGCGTCGGCGAGCTGGGCGGTGTACTCCTCGAGTGCCGCCTCGGCCTTGCGCTGCGCCTCATCGGCCTTCGCGATGTTGCCCTCGATGGCCTCGGCACGCTCGTCGAGCATCTTCTGGACGCGCGGGAGCACGTACTTCCAGAAGAAGAGGAGGAGGATGACGAAGATGACGCCGGACCACACGAGGTCGTAGACCTCGGGGATCAGCGGGTTTCGCGTACTCTCCTCCGCGGCGCTCACTACAGAGTGAAGCATGTGTTGACTCCTCGCGGGGCTGGAGGGTTTACGGGAACGGGATGAAGGCGACGGCGATGCCGACGAAGGCGAGCGCCTCGGTGAAGGCGATACCGATCCACATCAGGACCTGCAGGCGGCCGGCGAGCTCGGGCTGGCGGGCGACGCCCTCGATCGTCTTGCCGACGACGATGCCCACGCCGATGGCCGGGCCGATGGCTGCGAGGCCGTAACCGACCGAGGCGATGTGTCCGTTGATCTCAGCGAGAACGGTCGTTGCGTCCACGTTGTTTACCTTTCGTTGTGGTGGAGTTGTGGGCGGGGATGCCCGAGTCGTGCGATCAGTGCTCTTCGGCGACGGCGAGCTGGATGTAGACCGCCGTCAGCACGGTGAAGACGTACGCCTGGAGCACCGCGACGAGGATCTCGAACACCGTGAAGGCGAACCCGAAGGCGAACGTGCCGACACCCATGAGCTTGAACAGGCCGGGCGCGGTGAACAGGAAGAACCAGGTCGCCGAGAAGCACAGCACGAGCAGCATGTGGCCCACGAGCATGTTCATGAGCAGTCGGAGCGTCAGCGTCACCGGGCGGATGATGAAGGTCGAGATGAACTCGATCGGCGTCACGATGAAGTAGACGGGCCAGGGCACGCCAGCGGGGAACAGCGCGTTCTTGAAGAAGTTCGCGGGGCTCTTCTTCACACCCGCGTAGATGAAGGTCACGTACGAGATCGCGGCGAGCACGAACGGCACGCCGATGACCGAGGTGCCGGCGATGTTCAGACCCGGGAAGATGCCCGTCAGGTTCATGAACAGGATCATGAAGAACATCGTCGTGAGGATCGGCAGGAACCGCTTGCCGTCCTTCTTGCCGAGCAGGTCGTCGGCGATGTTCACGCGCACCAGGTCGAGACCCATCTCGACGAGGCTCTGGAAGCGACCGGGAACGACCCGCATGCGACGCGTGCCGAGCCAGAAGATCACGAGCAGCGCGATGATGGCGATGATGCGGACCATCATGACGCGGTTGATCGCGAACGGCGTGCCCTCGAAGAGGAAGACTTCGGGGAAGAACTCGTCGAGACTGGGCCCGTGGAATCCGCCTTCGTCGGCGGCGGTCAGAACCAGCTGGTTCAGAGCGTGTGCTAGCAGGGCTCTCTCCTGTTTCGGGGCGTGGAGCAGGGGCTCTCGCGACGACGAACATCGGAAACGGGTTTCGCACAGGCCGGAGCCCTGCGAAAACCGTGGGGGATCGCCATTACTCTAGCAAGACTTCTACGAGCAGACGAATTCGAGATCGAAGGTCGTTCGGCTGAGGTTCAGTCGTCTTCGGGAGCCTTGGGCAGCGTGACGTCGCTGGCGTAGGGCAGGCGCGACTTCGCGACGACGAGCACGTCGACCACGAGCGAGGCGATGACGCCCGCCACGAGGCTCAGGAACACCACCATCGGGTCGAGCCACGCGGCATCCCGCAGCACGAACACGAGCACGATGAAGAGCACGAACTTCAGCAGCCAGCCCCCGAGCACGATGCCGAAGAAGATGCCGACGAACAGGTCGCTGCCCGCGAAGCGGTTGGCCAGGAGGATGGTGCCGGCCGTGATGCCCATGAACAGCACCGCCATGAGCGTGCCGACGATGCCGCCCCACAGGCCGGGGAGCCCGGCGAAGACGTAGCCGAGCACGGCGCTCACGACGAGGATGACGCCCGCGAGCGCCCCTCCCCACGCGAGTGCGCGCTTCAGCACGGGGTTCGAGGTGGGGGTGCGGTCGGCGGGTTCGGGGCGTGCGTCGCTCATCGTGCTCCAGTCCCCGGGTCGGGGGTGCGGTCGGCCGATCCGGGGCGTGCGGTCATCGCGCTCCGGTCGGGGGGTCGCCCGATTCTACCGAGGGCGAACCTGCGAGTTCGTCGACCGCGACATCGGGCAGGTCGGCCGATGCGTCGACGTGGGTCGCCGACGGCGGACGCTCCTCCGCGGCGACGGTGAGCCGCTTGCGCCGGCCGAGCGGGGCGAGCGTGATGATCGTGCAGGCGAGGAATCCGACGCCGAGGAACACGAACGCCCACCAGGTGCTCAGGTGGAAGTAGACGGGCAGCACGTAGGTGAGCAGGCACCCCACCGAGGCGACGGCCGTCCAGCCGTACAGGATGAGCACGGCGTTGAGGTGCGAATGACCCATGTCGAGCAGGCGGTGGTGCAGGTGCTTGCGGTCGGCGGCGAACGGCGACTTCCCTGCACGCAGGCGGCGGATGACCGCCATGCCGAAGTCGAGCAGGGGGATGATGAGCACCACGAACGGCAGGATGATCGGCATGAACGCGGCGAACAGCTCGCTGAACCCGACGCCGCGCGGGTTGATCTGCCCGGTGACCGCGATCGCCGAGGTCGCCATGAGCAGGCCGATGAGCAGGGCGCCGGCGTCGCCCATGAAGAGCTTCGCGGGGTGCCAGTTGAGCGGCAGGAAGCCCGCGCACGCGCCCACGATGACGACGGCGAGGAGCGACGCGAGGTTGAAGTAGTTGAGCGGCGAGGTCTGCTGCACGAGCAGGTACGTGTAGAGGAAGAACACGCCGTTGGCGATGAGCGAGACGCCGGCGACGAGGCCGTCGAGCCCGTCGATGAAGTTGACGGCGTTCATCACGAGCACGATGACGAACACCGTGAGCGTCGCACTCAGCCACGACGGGATGAGCGTGATGCCCGCGATCGGCAGCGACACGATCGTGACGCCCTGCCAGGCGACGAGGCCCGCGGCGATGAACTGGCCGGCGAGCTTCGTCGTCCAGTCGAGGTCCCAGATGTCGTCGGCGACGCCGATGAGCACGATGAGCAGGGCGGCCCCGAGGATCGCGAGCATCTGGGCGGGGTTCTGGAAGATGATCGCGACGTTCGCGAACCGCTGGATGCCGAGCGACGACACGAACGCCGCGGCCGCGATCGCGACGAGGATGCCGATGAACATCGCGATGCCGCCGAGCCGCGGCGTCGGCCGGGTGTGCACGTCGCGCTCGCGGATCTTGGGGTAGAGCCGGTACTTGTGGCTCAGCTTCCAGACGAGGATCGACCCGCCGAACGTGACGAGCGCGGCGAGCAGCGCGAGCGACAGGAAGAGGGTCATGAGGCGGCGGGACCCGCTTCGTCGACCGCTTCGTCGGCCGGCTCGCCGGTGCGAGCGGGCGCGTCGTCGACCGTCGCGGATGCCTCGGGCTCGCCTCCCGCGGGAGCGAGCAGCTCCTCCCCCACGACCGCGGCGATGCGCTCGCGTGAGATGACCCCCGCACGCACGATGCGCAGCACGCCGCCCGACTCGGTGAGCCCGGTCGCGTCGACGATCGTCGACGAGGTGTCGCCCGGTCGCTCGCCGATCGCCTCGTACCCGGTGCCGGCGGCACCGCCGTCGAGGTAGACGGCGACCGACTCGCCGAGCATCTCGAGCGCGCTGTCGGCGGTCTTCGCCGACGGCATTCCCGACAGGTTCGCCGACGAGACCGCGAGCGGACCCGTCTCGGCGAGGAGCTCGAGCGCGACCGGATTCGCGGGCATGCGCAGTGCAACCGTGCCGCGGGTCTCGCCGAGGTCCCACTGCAGCGACGGCTGCGCGCGCAGGATCACCGTGAGACCGCCCGGCCAGAACTCCGCGACGAGGTCGCGCACGGCCGACGGCACCTCGGTCGCGAGGGCGTCGAGCGTCGGCAGGCCCGGGATGAGCACGGGCGGCGGCGACGTGCGCTCACGCCCTTTCGCCTCGAGCAGCCGGGCCACGGCCTTCGCGTTGAACGCGTCGGCGGCGACGCCGTAGACCGTGTCGGTCGGCAGCACGACGAGTTCGCCGCGACCGATCGCGCCGCGCGCGAGTCGCATGCCGGTGAGCAGCTGGGAGTCGACCGAGCAGTCGTAGGTGGCAGTCATGACCAGCCGATTCTAGACCAGCGGCGGGAGACGGCCGGATGCCGCGGGCGACGTGCGCCCGCGGCATCCGCGCCGTTCGGCACCCGGCTCAGCGGCGACCCGCCTTGCGACGGAAGAGCCACGCGCCCCAGGCCGCCGCGATGGCGATGATGGCGACGCACCAGCCGACCGCCCACCAGCCCGAGTCGCCTTTCGGGGTGCCCATGAGCAGCGACCGGATCGTCTCGATGACAGGCGTGATGGGCTGGTTCTCGGCGAGCCACTGCAGCCATTCGGGCATCGTGTCGACGGGCACGAACGCGCTCGACACATACGGCAGGAACAGCAGGATGAAGCCGTAGCCGCTCGCAGCCTCCGGCGAGGGGGCGGCGAGGCCGATCGCGGCGAACAGGTAGGTGATGGTCAGGATGTACAGCGCCACCATGCCGAACGCGCCGACCCACTCGAGTGGCGTGGCCGACGGCCGGAACCCGACGAGCAGGGCGACGCCGATCACGATCGCCGTGGCGATGAGGTTGCGCACGAGGCTCACGGCGACGTGCCCCGTGAGCACGGCTCCGCTGCGCAGCGGCATGGTGCGGAACCGGTCGATGATGCCCGTCGTCATGTCGCGGGACACCGAGATCGCGGTCGATGAGGCGCCGAAGCCCGCGCACAGCAGGATGATGCCCGGCACGACGTAGTCGACGTACCCGCCCGACGGATCGATGGCGTTGCCGAAGATGTACGTGAACATCAGCATGAGCATCGTCGGCAGCAGCACCGCCATCATCATGGTGTCGACGTCGCGGATCGTGTGGATGAAGCTGCGGGTGATGAACACCCGTTCGGCGGCGAAGCCGCGCAGGCGCGGGCGACGCAGGTCGTCGCGTGCGACGACGGCGGGCGGTGCGGTGAGCGTGGTCATTCGAAGGCTCCGATCAGTTCGTGGCGATGAGTTCGGGGGCGGATGCCTCGCGGTCGGCGTCGCGGGGGTCGCGGCCGCCGCCCGTGATGGCGAGGAAGACGTCGTCGAGGCTCGGCCTGCGGATCGTGACCTGACGGCCGTCGACCCCGTCGTGGGCGCTGCGGTCGAGTTCGTCGATCGCCGCACGCAGTCCGTGCACGCTGCCGTCGGTGGGCAGTTCGCGCAGCAGCACCCCGTCGGCGTCGCGGAGCTCGACGACGTCGCCGCCGACGCGCGCCTTCAGCTCGTCGGCGGTGCCCTCCGCGGCGACGCGGCCGCCGTCGAGGACGGCGATGCGATCGGCGAGCCGGTCGGCCTCCTCGAGGTACTGCGTCGTGAGGAAGATCGTCGTACCCGCCTCGGCGAGCGAGCGGATCACCGCCCAGAGGTCCTGCCTGCTCCGGGTGTCGAGGCCCGTGGTCGGCTCGTCGAGGAACAGAACGGGCACGGGCACGACGAGGCTCAGCGCGAGGTCGAGTCGGCGCCGCATGCCGCCCGAGTAGGTGCCGAGCCGCCGGTCGGCGGCCTGCTCGAGGTCGAACCGCGCGACGAGCTCGGCCGCGCGTCGTCGGGCGTCGCGCCTCGACAGACCAGAGAGCCGCCCCATCATGACGAGGTTCTCGCGAGCGGTGAGCGCCTCGTCGACGGCTGCGGCCTGCCCCGTCAGGGCGATGCGCTGCTGCACCTCCCCCGGTTCGCGGGCGACGTCGTGGCCGAGGACCCGGACCGTGCCGCCGTCGGGCTTCACGAGCGTCGTGAGGATGTTGATGGTCGTCGTCTTGCCCGCGCCGTTCGGTCCGAGCAGCGCGAAGACGCTGCCAGCGGGGACCGCGAGGTCGAGCCCCGCGAGCACCTCGGTGCGGCCGAACGCCTTGCGGAGGCCGCGTGCGTCGATGGCGAGTTGCATGTCGTGCTCCTGTCGATCGGGATGCTCGTCCGCGTTCCGCGTACGTCGCAAACTGTTTATGTAATCCACTGTTGTTTAAGTAATACACAGTTCTAGACTGAGGTCAACCCGCCGATCCGAACGGAGCCGAATGAGCGACGCGCGAACCGACCCCGAACTCCCCCGCGGCGTCGCCCTGGCCTGGGGCGTCGCAGCCCATCCGCAACGCGGTCCGAAGCGCGAGCTCTCGATCGAGCGCATCGTCGACGCCGCGATCGAGATCGCCGACGCCGAGGGGCTCGGAGCCGTGTCGATGAGCCGCGTGGCGGGGTCGCTCGGGTTCACGACGATGTCGCTCTACCGGTACGTCACGAGCAAGGACGACCTCATCCTGCTCATGCAGGAGGGCGCGTTCGTGCCGCCCGTGCCCGACGACGCCGTCGAGCGCGCGTGGCGCGACGGCGTGCGCGCATGGGTGCTCGCCGTGCGCGGCGCCTACCGGGAGCACCCGTGGCTCGTCGACATCCCGGTCTCAGGCGCGCCGATCACGCCGAACAGCCTCCTGCTCGTCGACTGGTTCCTGCGCGAGGTCCGCGACCTCCCCCTCACCGACGGCGAGAAGATGTCGGCCCTGCTGCTCCTCACGAGCTACGCCCGGGCGACGAGCGCGCAGGAACGCGACCTCGGCGCCGCGGCCGCGACCGCGGCCGACCCGGCCGACGTCACGGGCGAGAACTACTTCGAGGCGCTCACCGAGCTCGTCACCCCCGAACGCTTCCCGTACCTCAGCCCGTTGCTCGCGGCCGGCGGCTACGTCGCCGAGCCCGGCACCCAGGCCGACGGGACCGACGTCGACGACGACTTCGCGTTCGGCCTCGAACGCATCCTCGACGGCATCGCACACCACGTCGAGCGCGACGGAGGGCCCGGCTCGCCCGTTGCGACCGAGCGCGAGCCCGAGCTGCCGCCGCAGCTCGAGCTCCCCCGCGACCCGCGCGTGCGCGACGCCGCGAAGGCCAGGCGCGAGGCGGAGAAGGGCGTGCGCGAAGCGCAGAAGGCGCTCCGGGAGGCGCAGAAGCGAGAGCGCGAGGCGATCAAGCACGCACTCGAACGCGAGAAGGCGGCTCGCGAGAAGGCCGAACGCGCGAAGTAGCCGACGCGCGATCGCACCCGCTCAGCGCACGGCGGTCGTCGCCCGATCGCGGCCCGTGAGGTCGCGGTGGTGGTCGATCGCACGCCAGCCGTCGGCCGCGAGCAGCGTCGCGATGTCGGCCGACTGCGCCTCGCCGTGTTCGATCACGAGCACCCCACCCGGTCGCAGCAGCGCGAGCGCGCGCCGGGAGAGCACGCGCACGACGTCGAGCCCGTCGTCGCCGCCGTAGAGCGCCGTCTCGGGGTCGTGCAGCCGCACCTCCGGGTCGCGCGGGATCGCGCCGAGCGGGATGTACGGCGGATTCGAGACGACGACCGACACCTTCCCGTCGAGCTCGGGCAGCGCGTCGGCGAGATCGCCGAAGACGAGCTCGAGGTTGGGCGCGGCCACCTCCTCGACGTTGCGGCGGGTCCAGACGAACGCCTCGGGCGACTTCTCGACCGCCCAGACCCGCGCGTGCGGCACCTCGGTCGCGAGGGCGAGCGCGATGGCGCCCGAACCCGAGCCGAGGTCGATGCCGATCGGCTCGGGCTCGGCGACGGCGCGCAGCGCGTCGATCGCGATCTGCGCGACCCCCTCGGTCTCAGGTCGCGGCACGAACACGCCCGGCCCGACCGCGAGGTCGAGCGAACGGAACGCGGCACGCCCGGTGAGGTGCTGCAGCGGCTCGCGGCGGGCACGACGCGCGACGAGCGACGCCAGCGCCGCGGCATCCGCATCGTCGATGAGGCCGCCGACCACGAGGCGCGCCTGCACGCCGCCGCGGCTGAGGCCGAGCACATGGCCGATCAGCAGCTCGGCGTCGACCTCGGGGTCGGGCACGCCGGCCGCGGCGAGCGTCGCCGTCGTCTCGTCGCGCACCGCGCGCAGCGGTCGTCCTGGCTGTTCGACGGGTGCATCCACGCAATGGAATGTAACGCACGCGCGCGGCCGGGGCCGCGCCCATAGGCTGGGCACACCCGCGACGCCCATCGAGAAAGGCCCGACCATGGCTCAGATCTACGACAACATCACGCAGGCGTTCGGCCGCACCCCGTTGGTCCGCCTCAACCGACTCGCCGACGGCGCCGGCGCGACCGTGCTCGCGAAGCTCGAGTTCTACAACCCCTCCGCGAGCGTGAAGGACCGGCTCGGCGTCGGCATCGTCGACGCGGCCGAGGCCTCGGGCGAGCTGAAGCCCGGCGGCACGATCGTCGAGGGCACGAGCGGCAACACGGGCATCGCCCTCGCCGCGATCGGCGCGGCTCGCGGGTACAAGGTCATCCTCGCGATGCCCGAGACGATGTCGAAGGAGCGCAAGTCGCTGCTCAAGGCCTACGGTGCCGAGCTCGTGCTCACGCCCGGATCCGAGGGCATGAAGGGCGCGGTCGCGAAGGCCGAGGAGATCGCCGCAGCGACCCCCGGTGCGATCCTCGCCCGCCAGTTCGAGAACCAGGCCAACGTCGAGATCCACCGCCGCACGACGGCCGAGGAGGTCTGGGCCGACACCGACGGCGGCGTCGACATCTTCGTCGCCGGCATCGGCACTGGCGGCACCATCTCGGGCGTCGGCCAGGTGCTCAAGGAGCGGAAGCCCTCGGTCGAGGTCGTCGCCGTCGAGCCCGCCGAGTCGCCGATCCTCAACGGCGGCGCACCCGGCCCGCACAAGATCCAGGGCATCGGCGCGAACTTCGTGCCCGACGTGCTCGACCGCACCGTCTACGACGAGGTGCTCGACGTCAACATCGACCAGGCCGTCGAGACGGCGCGTCGTCTCGGCCAGGAGGAGGGCATCCTCGGCGGCATCTCGTCGGGCGCCACCGTCTACGCCGCCCTCGAGCTCGCCAAGCGCCCCGAGAACGCCGGCAAGACCATCGTGGTGATCGTCGCGAGCTACGGCGAGCGGTATCTGTCGACCGTCCTGTACGAGGGTCTGCTTGACTGATCGCGTGACGATCAGTTCGCGCCTGAGAGAAGACCTCGCGACCGCCCGTGCGCACGACCCCGCGGCACGGAGCGGCCTCGAGGTCTTCCTCGTGTACTCGGGCCTGCACGCCATCTGGACCTACCGCCTCACGCATCGGCTGTGGGTGGCGGGCTGGCGGTTCCCCGCCCGGCTCATCTCGCAGTTCGCGCGATTCCTCACGGGCATCGAGATCCACCCCGGCGCCACGATCGGCCGGCGCTTCTTCATCGACCACGGCATGGGCGTCGTGATCGGCGAGACGGCCGTCGTCGGCGACGACGTCATGCTGTATCACGGCGTCACCCTCGGCGGGAAGGCGCCGCGCAACACCCCGCCGGGCACGAAACGCCACCCGACCCTCGACGACGGGGTCACCGTCGGCGCCGGGGCGAAGATCCTCGGCGACATCACGATCGGCGCGTGGAGCGCGGTCGGCGCGAACGCCGTGGTCACCCGCGGCGCTCCCCCGCACTCGCTCGTCGTCGGCGTGCCCGCGACCGTGCGGCCGCTCTCGCACGCGACGGCCGACGCCGCCCGCGGCGTGCACGACTGGCACATCTGAGCCCGCAGACGACGGATGCCCCGTGGCCGGCCGGCCACGGGGCATCCGCGTCGTGCTGGTCGACCGCCGTGCGGTCGGACGTCGCGCCTACTCGCCGCCGAGGTCGGCGAGCCGCGCCTCCTCGTCGGCCTGGATCGCCGACTCGATGAGCGGCTCGAGCGCGCCGTTCATGACCTGGTCGAGGTTGTACGCCTTGTAGCCCGTGCGGTGGTCGGCGATGCGGTTCTCGGGGAAGTTGTACGTGCGGATGCGCTCCGAGCGGTCCATCGACCGGATCTGCGACTTGCGTGCGTCGGAGGCGGCCGCGGCGAGCTCCTCCTGCTGGCGCGCGAGGATGCGGGCGCGGAGCACTCGCATCGCCGCCTCGCGGTTCTGCAGCTGCGACTTCTCGTTCTGCATCGAGACCACGATGCCCGTCGGCAGGTGGGTGATGCGCACCGCCGAGTCGGTCGTGTTCACCGACTGGCCGCCGGGGCCCGACGAGCGATACACGTCGATCTTGAGGTCGTTCTGGTTGATGTCGACCTCTTCGGGCTCGTCGACCTCGGGGAAGACGAGCACGCCCGTGGTCGACGTGTGGATGCGGCCCTGGGTCTCGGTGACGGGGACGCGCTGCACGCGGTGCACGCCGCCCTCGTACTTGAGGTGCGCCCACACGCCCTGCGCGGGGTCGGTCGCGTTCGACTTGATCGCGACCTGCACGTCCTTGTAGCCGCCGAGGTCGGACTCGTTGCGTTCGAGGAGCTCGGTCTTCCAGCCTTTCGACTGCGCGTACTGGATGTACATGCGGAGGAGGTCGGCCGCGAAGAGGGCGCTCTCCGCGCCCCCTTCGCCGCCCTTGATCTCCATGATGACGTCACGGCCGTCGTCGGGGTCGCGCGGGATCAGCAGGCGCCGGAGCTTCTCCTGCGCCTGCGCCAGCCCCTCCTCGAGGGCGGGCACCTCCTCGGCGAAGGCGTCGTCCTCCTTCGCGAGCTCGCGCGCGGCCTCGAGGTCGTCCTGCGCCTGGTGCCACGCCTGGTTCGCCGCGACGATCCGGCTCAGCTCGGCGTAGCGCCGGTTGACCTTCTTCGCCCGCGCAGCGTCGGCGTGCAGCGCCGGGTCGGCGAGCTCCTCCTGCAGCTGCGCGTGCTCGTCGAGCAGCGGCTGAACCGATTCGAACACGGATGCCTCAGCGGTGGTCGGTCTCGTGCCCGTGCGAGTTGCCGTGGCCGGCGACCGGCATCGACTTCTGCATGAGCAGCAGGAACTCGGCGTTCGACTGGGTCTCCTTCAGGCGGCCCAGCACGGCCTCGAGCGCGGGCTGCTGGTCGAGCCCGGCGAGGGCGCGACGCAGCTTCCACGTGATCTTGACCTCGTCGGGGCTGAGCAGCATCTCCTCGCGACGGGTCGACGACGCGTTCACGTCGACGGCCGGGAAGATGCGCTTGTCGGCGAGCTGGCGCGAGAGGCGCAGCTCGCTGTTGCCGGTGCCCTTGAACTCCTCGAAGATGACCTCGTCCATCTTCGAGCCGGTCTCGACGAGCGCGGTCGCGAGGATGGTCAGCGAGCCGCCGTTCTCGATGTTGCGCGCCGCACCGAAGAACCGCTTCGGCGGGTAGAGCGCCGACGCGTCGACGCCGCCCGAGAGGATGCGACCCGAGGCCGGCGCGGCCAGGTTGTACGCGCGGCCGAGGCGCGTGATCGAGTCGAGCAGCACGACGACGTCGTGGCCGAGCTCGACGAGGCGCTTCGCGCGCTCGATCGCGAGCTCGGCGACCGTCGTGTGGTCTTCGGCCGGACGGTCGAACGTCGAGGCGATGACCTCACCCTTCACCGTGCGCTGCATGTCGGTGACCTCTTCGGGCCGCTCGTCGACGAGCACGACCATGAGGTGCACCTCGGGGTTGTTCTGCGAGATCGCGTTCGCGATCTGCTGCAGCACGATCGTCTTGCCGGCCTTCGGGGGCGCGACGATGAGGCCGCGCTGGCCCTTGCCGATCGGGGCGACGAGGTCGATGATGCGCTGCGTGAGCTTGGTGGGCTCGGTCTCGAGGCGCAGGCGCTCCTGCGGGTAGAGCGGGGTCAGCTTCTGGAAGTCGACGCGCGCGGCGGCCTCGTCGACCGACTGTCCGTTGACCGAGTCGACCTTGACGAGCGCGTTGTACTTCTGGCGGCTCGACTGCTCGCCGTCGCGAGGCTGCTTGATCGCGCCGACGACCGCGTCGCCCTTGCGCAGGTGGTACTTCTTCACCTGGCCGAGCGAGACGTAGACGTCGCTCGGGCCGGGCAGGTAGCCGGTCGTGCGCACGAACGCGTAGTTGTCGAGCACGTCGAGGATGCCCGCGATGGGGATGAGCACGTCGTCGTCGAGGATCTCGGGCTCGAGCTCGTCGCCGGCACCGCCCTGGCCGCGGCGCTTGCGGTCGCGGTAGCGGCTGCGACGGCCGCCCTCGCCCTCCTGCTTGTCGGCCTGGTTCTTGTCGGCCTGGTTCTGGTTCTGGCCGCCCTGGGCCTTCTCGCCCTGCTTGGCCTTGTCGGCGTCGCCCTGGCGGTCGGCCTGCTTCTCGTCGCCCTTGCGCGACTCGTCGCCCTTGCCGTTCTGGTTCTGGCCGTTCTGGTTCTGGCCGTTCTGGTTCTGGCCGTTGCCGTTCTGGCGACCGCCCTTCTGGGCGTCGTCGCCGCGCTCGGCCCGCTCACCGCGCTCGGCGCGCTCGCTGCGGTCGCCGCCGCCGCGACGGCCGCGGTTGCGGCGGCCGCCCTGACGGGGCTCCTCGGCGGGCTGCTCACCCTCGGCCGTCTCGGCACGGGCGCCCTCGCGGGCCGGCTCGCCGGTCGCGGCGGCGAGCTCTTCGCGCACGGCGGCGCGAGCCGCCTCACGGGCCTCGTCGTCGTTGGTCGGGGGCACGAGCCCCACGCCGGCGCCGCCGCCGTTCACGTGCTGCGCGGCCGCGGTGGTCGCGCTCGTCGCCCGACGGGGCTGACGGCCGCGACGCGGTGCGGATGCCTCGCCCGCGGCGGGCTCGGCCGTCGTCGCCTGCTCGACCGGAGCCGAAGCGGCCTCGGCCGCGGGAGCGTCGGCTGCGGGAGCCTCCGCCGCGGGTGCCTCGGTCGCTGCCTCGGCGACCGGGGCAGCGGCCTCGGTCGCGGACGCCTCGATGCCGTCGACGTCGAGCGTGGGGGCGGCGTCGCCCTCGGCCTGACGCGCGGTGATCGCCTCGACGAGCTCGCCCTTGCGGAGCTTGGATGCGCCCACGATGCCGAGCGAGGCCGCGAGCTCCTGGAGCTCGGCGACCTTGAGACCGGTCAGGGGGGCGCCGTTCGCCACGCGTGCTGCGTGATCGGATGCGTTGGTCACTGGGTGTTTTCCTTTCCCCTGGCGCAAGTGGTTGCACGGCAGGAGAGTTGATCGCAGCCTCGAGCGAGGTCGGCGCGCGCGGCGCAGACTGCGCAAGTGCGAAAGCAAGAGATTGCCGGGAAGTGCACGATGCGGCTCGTGAGCGGTGTCGGGTCTGACGTATCAGCCGCTTCACCCGCCGGGTGCGGAGTCAGTCTAGCACTGTGCTTCCCCGCGCTCGGTCACGCGACGCACCGCTGTGGAGAACCTCGTGTCGCGGAATCCCGGACCGCCGCGATCAGGCCGGTGAGACCGTCGCGCCCTTGAAGTCGACGGCGAGCGGCAGCGACTGCCACGCGGTGTCGGCTTCGCGCTCGACGAGGGCGATCGCCTCGGCGCGCGTGCTCGGGTCGTTCGCGAGCACGAGGATCGACGGGCCGGCGCCCGACACGACGGCCGGATGCCCCGCCTCGCGCAGCGCGCGGATGAGCCGGTCGGTCTCGGGCATGGCCGCGGCGCGGTAGTGCTGGTGCAGCTTGTCCTCGGTCGCCTGGAAGAGCAGTTCGGGGCTCTGGATGAGCGCCGCCACGAGCAGCGCCGAGCGCGACACGTTGAACACGGCATCCTCGTGGGGAACCTGCTCGGGCTGCAGCGAACGCGCGAGCGCCGTCGACATCTCGTGCTCGGGCACGAGCACGAGCGGCGAGACGCCCCGGTGCACGATGAGCTTCTTGTGCCGTGGCCCCTCGGGCGTGACCCACGCGATCGTGAGTCCGCCGAAGAGCGCGGGCGCGACGTTGTCGGGGTGTCCCTCGAGCTCGGTCGCGAGCTCGAGCAGGTCGTCGGCCGAGAACTCGACGACGCCCTCGAGCAGACCCTTCGCGGCGATGACGCCCGCGACGATCGCGGCACCCGACGAGCCCAGCCCGCGGCCGTGCGGGATCGCATTGTGCGCCACGAGCCGAAGGCCGGGCAGCGGCACGCCCGCGCGCTCGAAGGCGTGCGCGATCGAGCGCACCACGAGGTGCGACGCGTCGAGCGGCACCTCGCCCTCGCCGACGCCGTGCACCTCGACCTCGACGCCGCGGTCGGTCGCCGAGATCTCGAGCTCGTCGTAGACCGCGAGCGCGAGTCCGAGCGTGTCGAAGCCGGGGCCGAGGTTCGCCGAGGTGGCGGGCACCTTGACGTCGACGGTGCGCCCGGCGAGCGGGGTGGTCGCCTCGGCGACGAGCGTGCCGGTCATGAGGCGAGTCCCAGCGCTGCGGCGACCTCGGCCGTGTCGACGGGCACGACGGTCGGCTGGACCTCCGAGCCGTCGGCCGTGCGGAGTGCCCACTGCGGGTCCTTCAGGCCGTGCCCGGTCACGGTGAGCACCACGCGGGCGCCCTGCGGCACGGCTCCGGCGGCCGAGCGCTCGAGGAGACCGGCGACCGAGATCGCGGAGGCCGGCTCGACGAAGATGCCGACCTCGGCCGAGAGGATGCGCTGCGCCTCGAGGATCGCCGCGTCCTCGATCGCGCCGAAGTACCCGTCGGTCTCGTCGCGCGCCTGGAGTGCGAGCTCCCACGACGCGGGGTTGCCGATGCGGATGGCGCTCGCGATCGTGTCGGGGTCGCGCACGGGCTCGCCGCGCACGATGGGCGCGGAGCCCGCCGCCTGGAAGCCGAACATGCGCGGCATCCGGGTCGCGTTGCCGGCCGCGATGTCCTCGCGGTAACCGCGCGTGTACGCCGTGTAGTTGCCGGCGTTGCCGACCGGCACGAAGTGGAGGTCGGGAGCGTCGCCGAGCACCTCGACGACCTCGAACGCCGCCGTCTTCTGGCCCTCGATGCGGTCGTTGTTGACCGAGTTCACGAGGTGCACGGGGTAGTTCGCGGAGAGCTCGCGGGCGATGTCGAGGCAGTCGTCGAACGTGCCCTGCACCTGGATGAGCTTCGCGTCGTGCGCGATGGCCTGGCTCAGCTTGCCCATCGCGACCTTGCCCTCGGGCAGGAGCACGGCCGCGCCGATGCCCGCGTGGGTGGCGTACGCGGCCGCCGAGGCCGAGGTGTTGCCGGTGGAGGCGCAGATGACGACCTTCGCACCGTGCTCGACCGCCTTCGTGACGGCCATGGTCATGCCCCGGTCCTTGAAGGAGCCGGTGGGGTTCATGCCCTCGAACTTGACCCACACGTCGGCACCCGTGCGCCGCGACAGCGCAGGCGCGGGCAGCAGCGGCGTGCCGCCCTCGCCGAGGGTCACGACGGGGGTCGCCTCGGTCACGTCGAGCCGGTCGGCGTACTCGCGGATGACGCCACGCCACTGGCGCGAGCCGGGCTTGGGTGCGGGCGTCGGGTTCAGGCTGTTCACTGGGCTCCTTCGACTCGGAGGACGGATGCGACGGATGCGACGACCGGGCTCGCGGCGAGCGACGCGACCGTGTCGGCGAGCGCCGACTCGGTCGCCTCGTGGGTGCCGATCACGAGGGTCGCGCTGCGCGAGCCCTCGGGCACGCTCTGCTGCAGCTGCTCGACCGAGACGCCGTGTTCGGCGAACGTGCGGGCGACCTGCTCGAGCACGCCGGGCTCGTCGGTCACCTCGAGGGTGATCGCGTACCGGGTGGTGATGCGACCGATCGGCAGCAGCGGCAGCTCGGCGTGGGTGGACTCGGCCGTGCCGGGACCGCCGGAGACGCGGCGACGCGCGATCGCGACGAGGTCGCCGAGCACGGCGGAGGCGGTCTGCACTCCCCCGGCGCCGGCACCGTAGAACATGAGCGGGCCGGCAGCCGACGCCTCGACGAACACGGCGTTGTTCGCACCGTGGACCGCGGCCAGCGGGTGGCTGCGCGGCACGAGCGCCGGATAGACCCGCGCCGAGACGCCCTCGTCGCCGGTCTCGCCGTCGATGAGCCGCTCGCAGATGGCGAGGAGCTTGACCACGTAGCCGGCCCGGCGCGCCGACTCGACCTGGGCGGCCGTCACCTCGGTGATGCCCTCGCGGTGCACCGCGTCGACCGGCACGCTCGTGTGGAACGCGAGGCTTGCGAGGATCGCCGCCTTCTGCGCGGCGTCGTAGCCGCCGATGTCGGCCGTCGGGTCGGCCTCGGCGTAGCCGAGCTCGGTCGCCGTCGCGAGTGCGTCCTCGAGCGAGGCGCCGGTCTGGTCCATGCGGTCGAGGATGAAGTTCGTGGTGCCGTTGACGATGCCGAGGATGCGCTCCACACGGTCGCCCGCGAGCGACTCGCGCAGCGGCCGGATGATCGGGATGGCGCCGGCCACGGCCGCCTCGTACGAGAGCTGCGCCCCGACCTGCTCGGCGGCGGCGTAGAGCTCGGGGCCGTGCGAGGCGAGCAGCGCCTTGTTGCCGGTCACGACGTCGGCGCCCGAGGCGATCGCCTGCAGCACGAGCGTGCGCGCCGGCTCGATGCCGCCCATGAGTTCGATGACGACATCCGACCCGAGGATGAGCGACTCGGCGTCGGTCGTCAGCAGCTCGGCCGGCAGGTCGGTGTCGCGCTTCGCGTCGAGGTTGCGCACGGCGATGCCGACGAGGTCGAGGCGCGCGCCGACCCGCTGGGCGAGCTCGTCGGCGTGCTCGAGCAGGAGCCGCGCGACCTGGGAGCCGACCGACCCCGCCCCGAGCAGTCCGACTCGGATGGACCGGTACTCGATCATGCGGGGTTCCCTTCGGTGGTGGTGCGGGTTGCGGCGGGCGTGCCGGTCGCGTCGTCGACGGCGGTTGCGGCATCCGGTTCGGATGCGGCTTCGGATGCTCCGAGCCCGAGATCGCGCGCGAGCAGGTCGTCGATCGACTCGCCGCGCACGATGACGCGCGCCTCGCCGTCGCGCACGGCGACGACGGGCGGACGGGGCACGTGGTTGTAGTTCGAGGCGAGCGACCAGCAGTACGCGCCCGTCGCGGCGACGGCGAGGAGGTCGCCGGGCGCGGTGTCGGCGGGCAGGTGCTCGACGTCGACCACGATGTCGCCCGATTCGCAGTGCTTGCCGACCACGCGGCTGAGCGCGGGCTCCGCCGCAGAGGCGCGGTTCGCGACGCGCGCCGTGTAGTCGGCGCCGTAGAGCGCCGTGCGGGCGTTGTCGCTCATGCCGCCGTCGACGCTCACGTAGCGGCGGGTGCCGCCCTCGACGGGAACCGGCTTCACCGTGCCGACGGTGTACAGGGTGACGCCCGCGGGGCCGATGATCGAGCGACCGGGCTCGAACGCGAGCCTCGGGATCGGGATGCCCCGGTCGCGGCATCCCTCGACGACCGCCGAGACGATGCCGTCGGCGATCTCCTCGATCGGCTGCGGGGTGTCGGCAGACGTGTAGGCGATGCCGAACCCGCCGCCGAGGTTGAGCTCGGGCAGCGGTTCGACGGCGGCGAGCGCCGCGTGGGCGGCGAGCAGCCGCGAGGCCGACTCGGCGAAGCCCTCGGCGTCGAAGATCTGCGAGCCGATGTGGCAGTGCAGGCCCAGGAACTCGAGCGAGGCGTGCGCGCGGATGCGGTTGCCGAGCTCGACCGCGCGCTCGAGCGGCACGCCGAACTTCTGGTCTTCGTGCGAGGTGGCGAGGAACTCGTGCGTGGAGGCGTGCACCCCGCTGTTCACCCGCAGCCGCACCCGCTGGCGTCGGCCGGCCCGGGCGGCCGCCTCGGCGACGCGCTCGATCTCGACCTCGCTGTCGATGATGAGCGCACCGACGCCGACCTCGACCGCACGGGCGATCTCGGCGAGCGACTTGTTGTTGCCGTGGAAGCCGATCCGAGCGGGTTCGGCGCCGGCGGCGAGCGCCACCGCGAGTTCCCCGCCCGTGCACACGTCGACCGCGAGCCCCTCACCGGTGACCCAGCGCACGACCTCGCCCGAGAGGAAGGCCTTGCCCGCGTAATAGACGGTCACATCGGTGCCGGCCGCGTGCGCCGCGGACTCGAACGCGAGCCGCGTGCGGCGTGCCCGCGCTCGCGCGTCGGCCTCGTCGACGACGTAGAGCGGGGTGCCGAAGCGCCCGGCGAGCGCGACCGCGTCGAGGCCGCCGATCTCGATGCGACCCGCTTCGTCGCGACGGGCGCCGGCCGGCCAGACCTGCGGCGCGAGCGCGTCGGCGTCGGCCGGCGCGGACTGCGCGCCGGGGTCGTGAGAGACGGATGCCACGGGGAACCTCACAGGAGAGATCGATTCGACGGTCGCTCGCGGCGAGCGAACCCGGATCGGTCCCTGAAGCCTGATGCGTGCCGACCTTGTGGGTCGGACTATCCGCGAGTCTACCGAGGGGCCGGTGCCCAGCCGAATCGACGGGTCGGCTGCACCTACCCGCAGCTGCCCGTGCGGCTCATCGCGTCGGCACCGAGCACGACGTCGTCGCCTTCGAGCTCGACCCGCACCGCACCCGGCGCGACGGCGACGGCCGTCACGCCGATGCCCTCGGGCAGGTGCTCGGCGACGCACACCGGCACCGGGTCGTCGCCCAGCAGGCGGCTGACGATGCCCGAGACATCGATCGAACCGCCACCGGCGCCGACCTCGACCCCGACCGGTTCGAGCAGGATGCGGTCGCCCGCAGCCGTGGGCTTCGCAGTCACCTGGTAGCCGACCGGGAACCCGAACACCTCGACGCTGCCCTCGTAGCCGACGGTGCCGTCGCCGAGGGTCACGGTGCCCGTCGCTCCGGGCACCGTGACGAGCTGGTTGAGGGATGCCTCGTCGGCCGACACGGTCGCCGCGAGGTGGCCGACCGGCTGGTCGAGATCGACGGGGACCTGCTGGAGCGTGACCTGCACGTCGAGCGGAGCACCGTCGACCGAGAGGTCGGGCGCGCTGAGCGAGACCTCGTCCATCGTGCCCGAGAGGTACTGCGCGATGACCGAGAACCCGCCGATCGTCACGTCGACATCGCCCTGCACCTGCTCGGGCAGGCTCTTCGCGATCTCGTCGGCGACGCGCTGCTCGGCCACACCGCGGGCGATCACGTCGACGGTCACCGCGATCGCGACGAGCCCGACGACCACGGCGCCGACGATGATGCCGATCTTCGCGCCGCTACCGAGCCGCTTGCGGGGCGCGGGGACCGCGGTCGCGGCATCCGGTTCGATGCCCGGATCGGCTGGCGGTCGCCCGTCGACGTCGAGCCGGAGGGTGGGCTGACCGTCGACGTCGAGCGGCACGGTCGGCTGCGCACCGGTCGGCTGCGCGTCGTTCGGCTGCGGAACGGTCGGCTGTTCGTCGCTCATCGGTGCCCCCTCGATCGGATGCGGAGTACTACATGCGCTCGGGCGCGGACACGCCGAGCAGGTCGAGACCGTTGCGGATCACCTGGCCGGTCGCGTCGTTCAGCCACAGTCGGGTGCGGTGCAGGTCGCCGACGGGCTCGTCACCGAGCGGCAGGACACGGCAGTTGTCGTACCAGCGGTGGAAGAGGCCCGCGAGCTCCTCGAGATACCGCGCGACCCGATGGGGCTCGCGCAGCTCGGCCGCCTGGGCCACGACGCGCGGGAACTCCTGGAGGGCGCCGAGGAGCGCCGACTCGGTCTCGTGCTCGAGCAGCTCGGGCGCGAACGTCGAACGGCCGACGCCGGAGTCGGCGGCGTTGCGCGCGACGGCAGCGGTGCGGGCGTGCGCGTACTGCACGTAGAACACGGGGTTGTCGTTGCCGCGACGCTGCAGGATCTCGGGGTCGATCGTGAGCGGCGAGTCGGCCGGGTACCGCGCGAGCGTGTAGCGGAGCGCGTCGGTGCCGAGCCAGGCCTGCAGGTCGTCGAGCTCGATGATGTTGCCCGCGCGCTTCGAGAGCCGCGCGCCGTTCACCGAGACGAGCTGGCCGATGAGGATCTCGATGTCGCGCTCGGGGTCGTCGCCGGCGGCGCCGGCGAGCGCCTTGAGGCGGTGCACGTAGCCGTGGTGGTCGGCGCCGAGCAGGTAGATCTTGTGCTTGAAGCCGCGGTCGCCCTTGTCGAGGTACAGCGCGGAGTCGGCCGCGAAGTACGTCGGCACGCCGTTGCCCCGCACGAACACCCGGTCCTTGTCGTCGCCGAAGTCGGTCGTCTTCACCCAGACCGCGTCGTCGGCGTCGTAGACGTGACCCTGGGCGCGAAGCCGCGACAGCGCCGTGTCGATGTCGCTGAGCCCGTCGTCGCCCTTCGCGTGCAGGCGACGCTCGCTCGTCCAGACGTCGAAGTGCACGTTGAAGCGCTCGAGCGAGGCCTTGATCTCGGCGAGCTGCAGCTCGTACGCGATCTCGGTCGCCGTGTGCAGGGCGACGTCGTGCTCGAGCTCCGCGAGCTTCGGCTCCCGCTCGAGCACCCGCGTGGCGAGGTCGGCGATGTAGCTGCCCGGGTAGCCGCCCTCGGGGGTCGGCTCGCCCTTCGCCGCGGCCAGCACCGAGGCGCCGAAGATCTGCATCTGGTTGCCGGCGTCGTTGATGTAGTACTCGTTCGCCACCACGGCACCCGCGGCGCGCAGCACGCGGCTGATCGAGTCGCCGAGCGCGGCCCAGCGGGTGTGGCCGATGTGCAGCGGACCGGTGGGGTTCGCCGAGACGAACTCGAGGTTGATGACCGAACCGGTGAGCGCGTCGCTGCGGCCGTAGGCGTCGCCCTCGTCGACGATGGTCTTGGCGAGTGCGCCCGCAGCGGCGGCGTCGAGCCGGATGTTGATGAAGCCGGGACCGGCGATCTCGGCGCTCGCCACGCCGTCGATGCCGGCGAGCGCAGGGGCGAGCTCGCCCGCGACCTCGCGGGGGTTCATGCCGAGCGGCTTCGCGATGCGCAGGGCGATCGACGAGGCCCAGTCGCCGTGCTCGCGGAGCTTCGGACGCTCGAGCACGACATCGCCGGGTTCGAGCCGCAGTTCGACCTCGGCACCGGCAGCACGACGTCGCTCGACCAAGGCGAGGACGAGGTCGTACAGGGCGCTGGAGAGATCGGCTGGAGTCACCCGCAAATCCTATCCGGCTCATTGATAAGGTTCGTCACATGCCGCGCTCCCCCCACCTGCTCCGCCAGCGCCCGATCGGCCTCGCGGCCGCGATCGCCGCGGTCGCGCTCGCGCTCACCGGCTGCGCCGCCGATGCACCGGAGCCGACCGGCTCGGCCACGCCGACCGCCGGCACCGAGGCGCCCGCCCCGGGCGGGAGCGACTCGCCGGCACCGACGCCGACCGAAGAGCCCGCGACGCCCTTCGAGGTCGCGTGCGACGTGCTGCTGACGCCCGATCAGGTGTACGCGTTCAACCCGAACTACAGCGCGGCGCCCGGCTACGCACCCGCGGCCGCAGGCGTCGTCGGGGTGACCGACGAGGCCGGCACCGCGTGCGGTCTCGTCAACCAGACCAACGGGGCGCTCATCGAGTACGCGGTCGCGACCCCGCCCGAGGCGGCGCTCGAGGCCAGGAAGAACGATGCGGCGCTCGGGTCGAATCCGGTGCCGACCTATGGCACCCCGCCCGATGTCGAAGGCTACTTCGAGCGCTCGGGCGAGACCGGCGAAGCCCAGGTGTTCACGGGCGAGTACTGGATCGTGGTCGCCTCGACCGAGCTCGTCGAGCCCGGCGACGCCCAGTCGCTCGTGAGCGCGATCGTCGCGAACCTCGAGGCCGCCTGATGGCCGGACCGACGAGGCAGGCGCAGGGCACGCCGTCCTGGCTCGGAGCGGTCAACGATCGGGTCGGGCTCTCGGCCCTGCTCGACCACGGCCCGCTGACGCGCAACCGCATCTGCGAGCTCGTCGGCGTCTCGAAGCCGACCGCCTCGATGATGATGACCCGGCTCATCGCCGCCGGCGTCGTCGAGGAACGCGGCCAGGTCGCCGGCAGCCCCGGGCGCAACGCGGTGCTCTACGCCGCCCGCATCGATCGACCACTCGGCGTCGCGATCGCGATCGACGCGTTCGAGCTGCGCGCGCGAGTCGTCGACGCGGCGGGCAGCGACCGCCCGCTCGTCACGATCCAGCTCCCACGCGAGGTCGCCGAGCGTTCGGCCGTCGACGAGGTGCGTCGAGCGATCGAGGAGGCGAGCGCGGCCGCCGGCACCGACCCCGCCGCCGTGCACACCGTCGGCATCGGCACCGCCGGGTACATCGACCCGGGCGGCGAGGGCACGCTGTTCAGCGAGACGCTCCCCGGGTGGCCGACGACGGGCCTGCGCGCCACGCTCGAGCAGGCGCTCGGCGTCACCGTCTACATCGAGAACGACGTGAACCTCGCCGCCGTCGCCGAACGCGAGACGGGCGCCGGCGAAGGGCGCGACGTGTTCGTGCTGCTGTGGCTCGGCAACGGCCTCGGCGCCTCGTTCGACATCGCCGGCGACCTCTACCGGGGCACCTTCGGCGGCGCGGGCGAGATCGGCTTCCTGCCGCTCTCGGCCGAGGCGCGCGAACTCGACGCCCGGGCGACGACGAGCGGCGACCTCGTGGGCGCGATCGGGCTGCGTCGGCTGGCCGCGGCGCACGGGGTGGAGCACGACGACTTCCACGACCTGCTCGCGGGCATCGCCGACAGTGATGCGCTCGACGCGATCGTCGACGAGCTCGGCGAGCGCATCGCGCACATCGCACTGCCGGTGCTCGCGATGCTCGATCCCGGGCTGCTCGTGCTCGCCGGGCCGACGGCCGCGGTCGGCGGCGCCCGTCTCGCCGAAGCGGTCGAGCGCGACATCCGACGCCTGAGCCGTTGGTATCCCGAAGTGGTGGCGACCCATGTCGACGGCGACGCCGTGCTGCAGGGCGCGACCGCGTTCGTGACCGCGAAGGTGCGAGAGGACCTGCTGGGCACCGTCGCCCGGCTCGCCCTGCCCTGAGTCGCGGCGCCGGTTCGGGCGTTCCCGGGGTGCTCGTGCGACATCGACGCACCCCGGATGATGGTAGGGTTTTCAACTGTGCGCCTCCGTAGCTCAGGGGATAGAGCGCCGGTTTCCGGTACCGTAGGTCGGGGGTTCGAATCCCTCCGGGGGCACGTTGTGATCGAGCGGGTCGAGCCGAGTCCGGCTCCCCGCTCGAACGCGTTTCGGCACCGCTGAGCGACGACCCGGCGAGCGCTGCGCGCTGAGGCGACGCCCGTGGACGACCGGCCACGCACCCCCATAGACTCGGACTCGTTCGTCTGTAACGGGGAAGGCGCTGGTGCATGCGTTCGAAGCGCACATGGTCCGTGATCGTCGCGATGGTCGCGGGAGCGCTGTTCGCCGTCTCGGGCGCGGGCGTCGCCTGGGCTGAGGATCCCGTCTCGTTCGGCTCCTCCCCCGTCGTCGACGCGGCTGGGGTGCTCGGCGACCAGCTCGACGACGTCGAGAGCGCGCTCGGCGACATCGCCGACCGCAGCGGCCGCCAGTTGTTCGTCGCCTACGTCGGCGAGTTCACGAACCCGGCGTCGGCGCAGGCCTGGGCCGAGCAGACGGCGATCGACAACGGGCTCGGCACCGAGGACTACCTGCTCGCGGTCGCGGTCGACGGCCGGCAGTACTACCTCTCGGCGGCGAGCGACGCCGCACTCAGCGACGCCGACCTGCAGCGCATCTCGACGCAGGTCATCGAACCCGAGCTTCGTGACGAAGACTGGGCCGGTGCGGCGATCGCCGGCGCGTCGGCGATCGCCGATGCGAACGCCGACGACGGAGCGGTCGTTCCGGGTGACGAGTCGGGCCCCGGGACCGACACCGGCGGGAGCCCGTCGCGGACGGGCGCCATCTGGGTCCTCGTGCTCGGCGCCGCCGCCGTGCTGATCGTCTGGTTCATCCTCCGTCGACGGAGGCGCCGTGCTGCGGGCGGCACCGCACCCTCGGCGGCGCCCGCGCCGCCGGCGCCGCCTGCTCCGTCGCTCGACGACCTGCGCCGCCGGGCGGGCAGCGCCCTCGTGCAGGCCGACGACGCGGTGAAGTCGAGCGAGGAGGAGCTCGGCTTCGCGGTGGCCTCGTTCGGCGAGGCCGCGACCGCCGACTTCCGCGCCGCGCTCGACCATGCGAAGGCGAAGCTCGGCGAGGCCTTCGCCGTGCAGCAGCGACTCGACGACGTCGACCCCGACACCGACGACGAGCGCCGCGCCTGGTACCAGGACATCGCGCGGCTCGCGGGCGAGGCCGACGAGCTGCTCGACGCGCAGGTCGAGCAGTTCGACGCGCTGCGCGACGTCGAGCGACACGCACCCGAGGCCCTCGCCCGTGTCGACGCCGAGGCGACCGCGGCCGCCGCCGCGATCGCGCCGGCGGCCGCCCGTCTCGCTGAGCTCCAGGCCGTCTACGTCCCGTCGGCGCTCGCCCCGATCGCCGACAACCCGGCGCAGGCCGAGGCCAGAGCGGCATTCGCCCGCACCACGCTCACCGAGGCGCAGGCCGCACTCGGCCGGGGCGAGACCGGGCCCGCCGCGCTCGGCATCCGCACGGCCGAAGCCGCGGTCGACCAGGTGGAGCTGCTCGCCGCCGCGGTCGACCGGTTGGCGACCGAACTGGCCGCGGCCGACCGCGCCGTCGCCGCCGGCGTCGACGAGCTCGACGGCGACGTCGAGGCGGCGCGCGCACTCGGCCCCGATGCCGTGGCCGTCGCCGATCGGGTCGCCGCCGAGGCATCCGCCCTGCGCACCGCGATCGCGGCGAACGGCCGCGATCCGCTCGAACTCCAAGCGCGGTTCACGAGCGCCGATGCCGAGATCGACGCCGCCATCCAGGGCGCTCGCGACGCCGCGGCGGCCGCGGCGAAGCTCGCCGCGCAGCTGCAGCGCACCCTGCAGTCGGCCAAGGCCCAGGCGCAGTCCGCCGAGGACTACATGATCGCGCGGCGCGGAGTGATCGGCGCCGAGGCGCGCACCCGGCTCGCCGAGGCCGGCCGTCTCATCGTGCAGGCCGAGCAGACCGCCGCGACCGATCCGGCCGGCGCGCTGCAGAGCGCCGAGCAGGCCGCTCGCCTCGCAGCGGCGGCCATGACGCTCGCCCAGCAGGACGTCGGCGACTCGAACACGGGCGTCGGCGACTTCGGCGTCGACGGCGGCGAACTCCTCGCAGCCGTCATCGGCGGCATCATCGGCGGCTCGATGGGCGGCGGTTCTCGCAGTTCGGGCGGGTTCGGGGGCCTCGGCGGGTTCGGGGGTTCCGGCCGCTCCGGCGGCGGGTTCGGCGGCTTCGGCGGATCGGGTCGGTCGCGAGGCTTCGGCGGCGGGTTCGGCGGCTCGGGCTCGAGCGGTCGCCGCGGAAGCGGAGGTCGCTTCTGAACCACGAGAACCCGCCGAGCACGGCTCACCACCCCGACGGCCGTCCAGGCCCCACCTGACCGAATCCAGCCCACGAACGAGGGAGTAACCATGGCAAAGCAGTCCATCTTCGGACGGATCTCGCAACTCGTGCGAGCCAACATCAACGCGCTCATCGACCAGGCGGAAGACCCGCAGCTCATGCTCGACCAGATGGTGCGCGACTACACCAACTCGATCGCCGACGCCGAAGCCGCCATCGCCGAGACGATCGGCAACCTGCGTCTCCTCGAGGACGACCACCGCGAAGACGTCGAAGCAGCCCGTGAGTGGGGCGAGAAGGCCGTCGCGGCGAGCCGCAAGGGCGACGAGCTGCGCGCCGCCGGCGACGCGGCAGGCGCCGACAAGTTCGACAACCTCGCGAAGGTCGCGCTCAGCCGCCAGATCTCGTCCGAGAACGAGGCGAAGGCCGCCGAGCCGCAGATCGCCGCTCAGACCGAGGTCGTCGACAAGCTCAAGGCGGGCCTCAACGGCATGAAGGAGAAGCTCGTCCAGCTGCAGAACAAGCGCTCCGAGCTCGTCGCCCGAGCGAAGACGGCGCAGGCGCAGAAGCAGGTGCAGGACGCGGTCAAGTCGATCGACATCCTCGACCCGACGAGCGACATCGGCCGCTTCGAGGACAAGATCCGGCGCGAGGAGGCGGTCGTTCGCGGCCAGGCCGAGCTCGCCGCGTCGAGCCTCGACGCGCAGTTCAACGAGCTCGACGACCTCGGCGAGCTGACCGAGGTCGACGCGCGCCTCGCCGCGCTCAAGGCCGGCGGGTCGCAGGGCGCCATCGGCGGCTGACGAACCGGCGAACGACCTGAAGCGGATGCGCCGGGGTCGACCCGGGGCATCCGCTTCGTCGTTCGCGGCCGGCGGCACGGGCCGTCCCGTCCGGTGGTTCGCCCACGGCGTGCACGAGTTCTGGGCGCAGCGTGCCGCGCCGGGTCGCAGCGCGCGATACTGGGAGGCATGCCAGCCACCTTCGTCGTCGTTCCCCTGTGGCAGGGCTCGGTGTCCGCGCGGGCGATGAGCCTCGCCGACGGTGCCGCAGCCATCCTGGGCGACCTGCCGAGCTCCGCGACCGTCACGGTCGACGTCCCCGTCGAGGCGGGCGAGTCGCTCGGCACGGGCGTGCACCGCTACAGCACGATCGTGCGCGTGCGCGACGCCGCCGCCGAGGCGCTCGAGCGGGTGCCCGACTGGGCGCTCACCATCGGCGGCGACTGCGGCACGTCGGTGGCCGCGGTCGCGCACGCGGTCCGGGTCGCGGAGGGCGACCTCGCCGTGCTCTGGCTCGACGCGCACCCCGACCTGAACACGCCCGAGACCTCTCCGTCGGGCGGCTTCGGCGGCATGACGCTGCGTGCGATCACGGGCGAGGGCGCTCCCGGGCTCGCGCTCGATGAGGCGACGCGCGTCGCACCCGCGCGGCTCGTGCTCGGCGGGGTGCGCGCGATCGACGACGAGGAGCGACGGTTCATCGACGAGCACGGCGTCTCGGTGCTCACGGTCGAGGACCTCTCCGACCCGACGGCCGTCATCGCCGAGCTCGAGGCGACCGGCGCGTCCCGCGTGTTCGTGCACGTCGACCTCGACGTGCTCGACCCGTCGGCGCTCGCGGGGCTCTCGTACCCGATGCCGTTCGGCATCGGCGCCGCCGAACTCGTGAGCCTGCTGCGTGCGGTCGCCGCGCGCTTCCCGCTCGCGGGGGCGGCGATCGCCGGGTTCACGCCGGCCAACCCCGAGGCGGCGGTCGACGACCTGCCGACGATCCTGCGCCTGGTCGGCGCGCTGACCTCGGGCGACCGCGCGTGAGCCGGGCGCGCGAGACGGCCGCCGACGCGACGACCGCCAATGCGAACGGCGCTCCGCCGCTCGCCCGGACCCGCACACTCCGCATCCGGCTCACCGATTCCCCCGTCAGCCGCGTCGGCTACGCGTGGGCGACGCTCGTGGGCTTCGTCTGGGGCTTCCTCTGGAGCACCGGTCCGATCACCTACCGTGCGGGCCTCATCGTGTTCACCGGCATGCCGAAGTGGACCTTCGGACGCGGCGGCTCGTGCGTCGGCGGATGCTACCTGACCGGCTCGAACGACGGCGACCGGGTGCTCGGCCATGAGGCGGTGCACAAGCAGCAATGGTTGAAGTACGGCATGCTGCTGCCGGTCCTGTACCTGATCGCCGGCCGCGACCCGCTGCGCAACCGGTTCGAGATCGAAGCCGGTCTCGAGGCGGGCGGCTACCTGCCGCGCGGGCGACACCCCGCTCGCCCGCAGGCGCCGGTCACCCCTCGGCGCGACCGAGCTTCCAGTACCCCATGAAGGCGACCCGGCGACGGTCGACGCCGAGCTCCTTCACGAGGTGGCGACGCAGGGTCGTGATGGCGCCCGCCTCGCCCGCGAGCCAGGCGTAGAAGCCGCCACCGGTCGTCGCGTCGGGCACCTCCCAGAGGATCTCGTCGTCGCCGATCTCGGGCAGCGCGGATGCCTCGGCCGAGGCATCCCCACCGAGTCGTCGATCGGCCCAGGCGGTGACGGCCTCGACCAGGCGGGTGCCGTAGGCAGGCTCGCCATCGGCCCGCGAGGGGTCGGCACCGCGCTGTTCGCCCTGCTCGCTCCGCGCGATCCAGTGGACCTCGACCCCCTCCGGCGCCCGCAGTTCGAGTCGGTCGGTCGTGTCGGGCACCTCGAGGAACGCGGCGCCGCGCGCGTCGGCGGGGAGCTGCCCGAGGATCACGGAGATCGCCGGCACCGCGGTCTCGTCGCCCGCGATGAGGAGCGTCCGCGCATCGCCGGGATGCCACTCCCAGCCGCCCGCGGGCGCCTCGGACGTGGCATCCGGGGCGATCAGGAGCATGCGGTCGCCGATCGCGGCGCGGGCGATCCAGCGCGACGCGGGGCCGCTGTCGCCGTGCGCGACGAAGTCGACCTCGAGCTCGCCCGACTCGGGGCGCGCGTCTCGGATCGTGTAGGTGCGGATCGGGTTGCGGGTCGCGTCGGGCAGGGCGCGCCACGCGCCGAACCAGTCGTCGCCGGTGCGAGGGAAGTGCGCGTACCCGCTGTCGGAATCGTCGAGACCGTCGATGGCGGCCGGGCCGTCGGCGCCGAGGTCGCCCCCGTCACGCTCGAGCGGCAGCACGACCTTGATGCGCTGGTCGGGACCGTCCCAGCCGACCTCGCGGAGGTCGTCGCCGCGGAACACGACCCGCACGAAGTGGGGCGTCAGCCGGCGCACCTCGCCGACGGTGGTCTCGAAGGCGCGGTATCCGGGCTTGGCCATGAGGGCTCCTGTCGGTGATTCAGGTTCGGTTCGGGCGAACGGGTATGCGACCAGCGACCGTGGCGTCGGGTGCGTCGCCCGGCCAGCGCCTCGCGCGGTCAGGCGGTTCGGCGTGCCCGCCAGAGCAGCCAGACGAAGTACGGGGCGCCGACGACGGCGGTCACGAGGCCCGCGGGCAACTGCCCCGGGGCGATCACGGTGCGACCGATCGTGTCGGCGACGGTCACGAGCAGTGCGCCGAGCAGTGCCGCGAGCGGCAGCACGAGCGCGTGCCGTCCACCGACGAGCGCGCGGGCGGCGTGCGGAGCGACGAGGCCGACGAACCCGATCACGCCGACGGCCGACACGGCGGTCGCGGTGAGGGCAACGGAGATGACGAGCAACCACAGGCGGGCCGGGCCGAGCCGGATGCCGAGGACCCGGGGCGTGTCGTCGTCGAACGCGAGCAGGTCGAGTTCGCGTCGCATCGAGGCCAGCACCGGCAGCGACACCATGAGCACCACGAGTAACGGGATGAGCTGCGGGAAGGTGCGGCCGTACGTCGAGCCCGACATCCAGGTGAGCGCCTTCGCCGCGTTGTACGGGTCGGTCGCGATGATGAGCATCGCGGTGATCGCCCCGGCTGCCGCCGAGACGCCGAGGCCGACGAGGATGAGGCGGCTCGACGCGAGCCCGCCGCGCAACGTCAGTCCGAAGACGATCGCCGCTGCTGCCGCCGCACCCACGAGTCCGCCCGCGGTGATCGCGGCGAATCCGGCGAGCGGTACGAAGGTGATGACGAGCACGGCTCCGACGCCGGCGCCACCCGTGACGCCGAGGATCGCGGGCTCGGCGAGCGGGTTTCGCGACACGGCCTGCACGACCGTGCCCGCCACCGCGAGCGCGGCACCCGCGAGGATCGCCGCGACGACGCGAGGCGCCCGGGTGTTCATGACGAACTCCACGAGGGGACCGGCCTGGCCGGTGATCCAGTTGAGCACGTCGCCGCCGAGCAGCTTCGCGTCGCCGAGCAGCAGCGAGACGAAGCCGACCGCGACGACGGCGGCGGCCTCCGCGACGATCACGGCGATGCGGCCCCGGCGCGAGAGCCCGGCACCGATGACGAACCCGGTCGCCGCCTCGCTCGTCGCGCGCGAGCGCAGCGCGAGCGCCACGAGGAACACCGCGCCGAAGATCGTGGTCACGACGCCCGTCGGCACCTCGACGGCGGCCTGCCCGCCGAACGCCAGACGCAGCAGCACGTCGGCACCGAGCACGACGATGACGCCCATGATCGCCGCGGCGGGGATGAGCAGCACGTGCTTCTGCATGCCCGGTACGCGCACGGCGATCAGCCGCACGATCGCCGGGGCGGCGAGGCCGACGAAGCCGATCGGCCCGGTGAGCGTGACGGCGACCGCCGACAGCAGCACGGCGATGACGACGCCGACGAGGCGGGTGCGGCGCACGTCGACGCCCAGCACGGTCGCGGTGTCGTCGCCGAGCGCGACGAGGTCGAGCTGCCGGGCGAAGAAGCAAAGCACGGCGATCGCGACGGCCACGACCGGTGCGAGCTGCGCGGCGGGGCCGATGCCGGTCTGCGCGAGGGTGCCGTTGCTCCACGCGTAGAGCCCGGTGGTGCGCTCGGGGAACAGCAGCAGCAGCATGGTCGTGAGCGCGGTGAGCGCGAGTGCGATGGCCGAGCCCGCGAGCACGAGCCTCGCCGTGCCGCTGCCGCGACCGCCGGCCGAGGACAGCGCGAGCACGAGGCCCGCGGCGGCGAGACCGCCGATGAATGCGACGGCGCCTCCCCCGACGACGGGCAGCGCGATGCCGAACGATGCGACGACGACGACCGCGAGGTACGAGCCGGCGTTGACGGCGAGCGTGTCGGGCGACGCGAGCACGTTGCGCGACACGCTCTGGAGGATGAGCCCGGCCACGCCGAGCGCGACGCCGACGACGACGCCCGCGGCGAGCCGGGGCACGCGCGAGGCGACGAAGACCGCGGTGGCCTGGTCGTCGGTGCCGCCCGTGACGAGCCCGAGCAGCTCGGGGAGTCCGACATCGGCAGAGCCCTGCGTGACGTGCACCGCCGCGAGCAGCGCGACGATGACGACGCCGAGCGCGATGAGCGCGACGGCTCCGAGCCGGAGGCGCGGGACGCCTCCGGCCGGGCCCGGCCCGGTCGGCGAGGCCGACCCGGCCGGTGCGGCCGACCCGGCCGGTGCGCTCGAGGCGCTCGACGTCACGACCGACTCAGTTCGCGAGGGTGTCGACGACCGCATCGATGTAGTCGTTCATCGACGAGGGCCCGCCGAACATCCAGATGCCGTCGGGCAGGCGGTGCACGTTGCCCGAGGCGACGAACGGCAGGCTCTTCCACACGGCGTTGTCGGCGAGGTCGACCGCGTACGCGTCGGCGTCGCCGTTCGTGATGTACAGGAACTCGAGGTCGCCGAGGCCGGTGAGGCCTTCGACGTCGGTCGAGCCGAGGCCGTAGTCGGCGTCGCCCTCACCCGTCCAGGCGTTCTCGAGGCCCAGCTCCTCGGTGACGGCGGTGAGCAGGGCGCCTTCGGCGAAGGGACGGATCGACACCTGGCCGCCCGAGGCCCACGAGTCGCTCATCATGAACGGCTCGCCCGCGAGGCCCGCGTCGGCGAGCGCGGCCTTGCCCTCGTCGACCTTGGCGTGGAACCCGTCGAGGAGCGCCTCGCCCTCGTCTTCGGTGCCGGTCAGCGTCGCGATGCGTTCGAGGTTCTCCTCCATCTGGCCGATCGGGTCCGAGGCGTCGGCGCCGCGCACGACGAGCACGGGGGCGAACTCCTCGATCTGCGAGACGACGGTGTCGGGCAGGTCGCTCGTCGTGACGACGAGGTCGGGCGCGAGGCCCGCGATGGCGTCGACCGAGGGCTCGCCGCGCATGCCGACGTCGGTCACGCCCTCGTCGAGCGGCTCCGACTGCACCCACGCGGTGTAGCCGGCGACGTCGGCGACGCCCGTCGGCATGACGCCGAGCGCGACGAGGTTCTCGGCGGTGTTCCACTCGAGGGCGACGACGTCCTTCGCGGGGGCGTCGAGCGCGACCTCTTCGCCGCGGTCGTCGGTGACGGTGACGGCACCCGCGGCGCCGTCGGTCGCCGCGTCGGGCGTCTCGGTCGTTCCGCAACCGGTGAGCAGCAGCAGGGATGCCGCGGCGACGGCGCCGAGCGCGATCGCGGGGGTCTTCTTGGCAGAGGTCATGGCGGGGGCTTCCTTGTTTCCGGGCGCGCGGGCACAGCGGCGCCACGCATGGTGATGGGTGGGGTGGGTCGTCGAGACGTGGGGTCAGGCGATGGCGAGCCGCGGGGCGCGCTGCCGGGTGTTGTAGCGGCCGATGGGGCACGTGGTGATGCAGCCGCGTTCGTCGACGTCGACGTCGACGCGGATGCCGTAGGCCGAGCTGAGGACGTCGCTCACGAGCACCTCGGCGGGTGTGCCGACGGCTCGCACGCGACCGGACTCGAGCAGCACGATGCGGTCGGCGATCGCGGCGGCCTGGTCGAGGTCGTGCAGCACGACGCCGATGGTGACGCCGTGTTCGTCGGCGAGTTCGCGGATGAGGTCGAGGAGCTCGACCTGGTAGCGCAGGTCGAGGTAGGTGGTCGGCTCGTCGAGCAGCAGCACGCCCGTGTCCTGCGCGAGGCATGCGGCGAGCCAGACGCGCTGCAGCTGTCCGCCCGAGAGCTCGTCGACGGCATTCGCAGCGAGGCCCCGCACGCCCGTGAGCTCCATGGCTCGGTCGACGATCGCCGCACCGCCCGCGTCGCCCGCGATGAAGCGGCCGCGGTGCGGGTGGCGTCCGAACTCGACGAGCTCGCGCACGGTGAGCCCGCCGGGCGTCGGCCGGCTCTGGGCCAGCAGCGTGACGCGCCGCGCGAACTCGCGTGCGCTGAGGGTCGCGGCGTCGACGCCCTGTTCGGCGAGCTCGGCGGCCGAGACGGGCGAACCGGCCGAGACCGTGTGCGTCTCGCCACCGGCGAGCAGCACGCGACCCGAGTCGGGCTGGTGCAGCCGTGCGAGCGCGCGAAGCAGGGTCGACTTGCCGCTACCGTTCGGGCCGACGAGCGCCGTCACCTTGCCCGGCTCGAGGTGGAGCTCCGCACCGTGCACGACGGGCGTGCCGTTGTACGAGATCGTGAGGTCGAGACCGAGCATGCCTCCACTATAGGTGAGGCTTACCTAACCCCGTCAAATTCCCGTGACGCATCGGGTCGATGCATCCCCGACATGCTCGCGCCCGGCCATCGTCGCAACGCGCATCACCACAGCCCGGGATGCCGCGTGCTGCGCCCGACCCGACGTTCGAGCTGCGCGGCGAGCGAGAAGAGCACGGCCTCGCCCCCGGGCCGGCCGATGAGCTGCACGCCGAGCGGCACGCCGTCGTCGGTCTCGGCGACGGGAACCGTGATCGCGGGCAGGCCCGACACGTTCACGAACGACGTGAACGGCGTGAACTGCACCTGCTGGGCGAAGTTGCGCTCGCCGTCGTCGGCGTCGTACCAGCCCACCGGGCGGGGCGTCAGCGCGAGCGCCGGGCTGATCACCGCGTCGTACGACGCGAACCGGCGGATGACGCGCTCCTCGTAGCCCGTGAGCCAGCTGAGCGCCTCGGCGAGCTGTCGCGCGGGCACGGAGCGGCCTCGCTCGACGAGCCAGCGCGTGAGCGGTTCGAGCAGCGCCTCGCGTTCGCCGTCGACGGGGATCGTCGCGGCGCCGGCCTGCCACACCGTGCGGAACGCCTCGGCGTACCCCGGCTCGGGAGCGGGAGGAACGACCTCGATGCCGTGGCCCCTGGCATCGAGCACCGCGACCGCACCGTCGAGCGCGGCGCGCGCCGACGGTTCGATCGAGATCTCGTAGGCGTCATCCCACGGCGAATCGGTGATCACCCCGAGCTGGAACCGGCCCTCCCCGCGGATCGCCGCACCGAGGAACGGCCCGTCGTCGCCGGGTGCCCGCAGCGCGTACCGGTGCGCCGCCGGGTAGCCGACGGGCGCGATGAGCCCGTCGAGCAGCAGTGCCGCGTCGGCGACCGTGCGCGCGATCGGGCCGGCCACGCCGAGCCCCGCGAGGCTCGCGATGCCCGGTCCGCCGGGCACGCGTCCGCGCGACGGCTTGAGGCCGACGAGCCCGCACGACGCCGCGGGGATCCTGATGGAGCCGCCGCCGTCGGAACCGGGCGCGAAGGGCAGCATGCCGGATGCGACGGCCGCGGCCGCTCCCCCGCTCGAGCCGCCAGCGCCGAGGTCGAGGTTCCACGGGTTTCGCACCGGCGGGAAGGCCAGCCCCTCGGTATACGACGGCATGCCGAACTCGGGCGTCGCCGTCTTGCCGAGGCTCACCGCGCCGGCGTCGTCGACCGCACGCACCAGCTCGTCGGACTCGTCGGGCACGAAGCCCGCGAACGCGCGGGAACCGAACGCGGCCGGCACTCCCGCGCGCAGCTGCAGGTCTTTGTCGCCGAGCGGCAGACCCCAGAGCGGGCGCGCCCGCGGCACCTCGCGTTCGACGACGCCCGCGCGTTCGAGGGCGAGTTCGGCCGTCACGGTCGCGAACGCACCGACCACCGGGTTCAGCCGATCGATGCGCTCGAGATAGTGGCGGGCGAGCTCCGTCGGCGACACGTCGCCCGACTGCAGCAGCCGGTACTGGTCGAGTGCGGTGTGCTCGTGCAGCTCGGTCATGCCCCGAGCCTACGGCGCGGTGCCGACGACGCCGTCCAGACGGCGCGGCTCCGACGGCGCAGTCCCGACGGCGCGGTCCCGACGGCGCGGTGCGAGGCACCGGACCCGGCTCGCACTAGGGTGGCGGCATGCACGCACGAGCGGGGGCGCAGCCGTCGTGGTTGCGGCGTGCGACCGGCGCGGTCGCAGCATCGATCACGCGGCATCCGCTTCGCTGGGGCGCGGGGTGGGCCGTCGTCGTACTCGTGGCACTGGCCGCGACGGCGACGACCGCTCGGTTCGAGCTCACCTGGGCGGTGCTCCTGGCGCTGCTCATCGCGCCGAGCCTCATCGCGACGATCATCGTGCTCGCGGCGACGCCGCGCCGCCGTCTCGACCAGCACTCGTCGGTGTTCGGCCACTTCTTCGTGCGATACGTGACGCTCGTGCTCGCGTTCGTCGCCTGGTGCGCGTCGATCGTGCTCGGCGCGACGATCTCGACGTCGATCCAGCTCGCCGCCGAGGGCCGCGAGGACGAGGTGGCCGGCATCGGCTTCGAGCTGCTCGCCGGCGTCGTGCCGATCGTGGCGGTCGTGCTGTGGGGCGCGTTCATCGCACGCTGCGCGTGGTTCCTGGCCCGAATCCGCGGCTGGCGCGAAGCGCCCGAGGAGACCGGCATCCCGGCCCGCCTGCTCGCGACGCGACCCCGGCGACGACGCGTCGTGATCGGGCTGGCGCACCCGGGCCTGCTCATCGCGACGGGCGTGCTCGCCTGCGCGGGCCTGCTCGTCGCCGAGTCGGCCGAACTCGTGCTGAACCTCTGACCGACGGCGTCCGCGCGGCCCGCAGCATCCGCCCCCTATTTCAGCGATCGCTGCATCAGGATCGTGCCGAGCCAGCGGTCGAACTTGAACCCGACCCGGCCCATCCGCCCGATCTCGGTGAAGCCGTAGCGCTCGTGCAGCACGAGCGAGCCCTCGGCGCCCTGGTCGGCGATGACCGCGATGATCTCCTTGATGCCGGCCGCCTTCGACCGGTCGATGAGCTCGCCGAGCAGCACCCGCCCGAGGCCCTTGCCGGTCGCCGCCGGACCGAGGTAGATCGAGTCCTCGACGGTGAACCGGTAGGCGCGCTTCGGCTTCCACGGCGCGACGAGGGCGTAGCCGAGCAACTGCCCCGACGGCGACTCGGCGACGATGAACGGCATGCCGAGATCAGCGAGCTGCGCGAACTTCGCCCGCCACTCCGCGAGGGTCATGGGATCTTCGTCGAAGGTGACGGTCGAGTTCGCGACGTAGTGGTTGTAGATCTCGCGAACACCCGGCAGGTCGGCGGCGACCGCGTCGCGCAGCGTGTACTCGAACGGCGCCTCGACCGGCACGGGCTTGCGCAGGTGGCGCGGCAGTACACGCCGCTCCTGGTATTCCTCTTCGAGCATGCGGTCAGCCTACGTCGGCGAGATTGCGGGCAGGTTTCGGGATGCCGCGTGGCCGAGCATCCCGCGACGAAGGAATCGAACGGGCACAGATCGTCCAGTTTGCGCCGATCCTGGCCGATCTCCGCCGACTCGATCGGTCACGCACCCTCGGGGCGCGCTCAGGCGGGCAGGCTCCAGTCGACGGGCGCCGCGCCCTGCGCCTCGAGCAGCGCGTTGGCCCGGCTGAACGGGCGCGAGCCGAAGAACCCGCGCGACGCCGACAGCGGGCTCGGGTGCACCGACTCGATCACGGGGGTGTCGCCGAGCAGGGGCTTCAGGCCCTGCGCGTCGCGGCCCCAGAGGATCGCGACGAGCGGAGTGCCGCGATTCACGAGCGACCGGATCGCGTGGTCCGTGACCTCCTCCCAACCCTTGCCGCGGTGCGAAGCCGCCTCACCGGGGCGCACCGTGAGCACGCGGTTGAGCAGCATGACGCCGTTGCGGCTCCAATGCGTGAGGTCGCCGTGGGCGGGCGGCGTGACGCCGAGGTCGTCGTGCAGCTCGCGGTAGATGTTCTGGAGGCTTCGGGGCACCGGTCGCACGTGCGGGTCGACCGCGAACGAGAGGCCGATCGGATGCCCCGGCGTCGGGTACGGGTCCTGCCCGACGATGAGCACGCGCACGTCGTCGAGCGGTGCGCCGAACGCGCGCAGCACCCGGTCGCCGGCGGGCAGGTAGCCGCGCCCGGCGGCCGTCTCTGCGCGGAGGAAGTCGCCCATCGCCGCGATGCGCGGACCGACCGGAGCAAGCGCTCCGGCCCACGCCGGATCGATGAGCCCTGCGGCGGCGAGTTCGTCGAGGCTCTTGGCGGGCATCATGCGCCCACCGTCGCGACGGCGACGCCGCGCTCGCCGGGGAGCACCTGCCAGACGCTGCCCGACCCCTCGACCCTCAGCCCGCCCTCGCCCACGACGAGCACGGTGCGCTCGTCGATGCCGAGCGCACCCCCGATGAGACCCGACTCCACGGCGGCGACAAGACGCGAGAGCGTGCCGCGCTGGGCCACGTGCGCCTCGACGGCGACGTCGACGAGCCCGATGCCCCCTCCGATCTCGAGCTCCTCGCCCGGCTCGTCGGGGTCCTCGGGCGAGACGACGATGCCGTCGACACGCGATCCGCCACCGAGTGCTCCCTCGGCGGCGATCATCGCTCCGGCCGAGACGCCGAGATACGGCACGCCGTCGGCGACCTGCCGGCGGATCTCGTCGAACAGGGGCTCGAGGCCGTCGCGCACCTCTTCGACGATGCCGCCGCCGACGACGATGCCGTCGACCTCGGCGAGGGCTGCGAGCCCGACCTCCTCGCCGCCGCGCACGGCGGTCACGCGGGGATCGAACTCGCCTGCGGCGGCGAGGACGTCGACGAGCACGCCGGCCGGGGTCGGGTTCGCCGGGTGCACGGAGATCACGGCGATGCGCGGGCGGGCGCGGCCCGCCGCTCGGCCGCGTGCGGCGGCCTCGGCGACGAACGGCGCGTACAACGGGGCATCCGCCACGGTCAGCGCACCGCCGCCGACGAGATGGATACTGCCGCTGCGAACCTCGGGCGCCACCGTCACGCGCCGATCGTCGACACGACGACACCGTGCTCGGCGGGCAGCACCCGCCAGACGCTGCCGCGACCCTGCACCTCGAGGCCGCCCTCGCCGACGATGAGCACCGTCTCCTCGTCGATGCCCAGGCCGCCCTCGGCGATGCCCGCCTCGACCGCGGCGACGAGCCGCGAGAGCGCGCCCCACTGCGCGACGTGCACGTCGATCGTGACGTCGACGAGGCCGATGCCGGGTGCGACCGTGACCTCGTCGAGGCCCTGGTCGCCCATCTCGGGCGACACGACGACACCGCCGATCGCGCGTCCGCCGATCAGTGCACGCTCGGCGGCGATCATCGCACCCGCCGAGAAGCCGAGGTACGGCGTGCCCGCGGCGACGAGTCGTCGCAGTTCGCCGAACCGCGGCTCGAGGGCAGCGCGGTACGCGGGGGCGTTCCCGCCGCCGACGATCACGCCGTCGACGTCGGCGAAGGCCGCCTGGGGCACCTCGCCGCCGTGCTCGACGGCGATGACGACCGGGTCGACGGCACCGGCCACGGACGCCACCTCGACGAGCTTCGCAGCATGTGCAGCGGCGTCGCCGTCGCGCACGGCGACGACCGCGACGCGCGGCTCCGATCGTCCGGCCGCCGTAGCCCGTCGGGTCGCCTCGTCGACGAACCGGCCGAAGACCGCGAGGTCGCCGGCGGCGGGCCAGCCGCCTCCGACGAGGTGCACGCTCACGCGGTGCCCTCGGAGCCGGCTGCCGCTGAGACGGTGACGGGCGGAAGCGCCGACCACGGGAAGACGATCCAGTCGTCGGTGTCGCGATAGCTGTAGTCGGGCACGAGGATGGTGCGGGACTTCGTGTAGAGGGTGGCCGTGCGCACCTCGGCGCCGACCTCGGTGAGGAGCTCGAGCACCTTCGCGAGGGTGCGCCCCGAGTCGGAGACGTCGTCGACGAGCAGCACCGTGAGCCCAGCGAGCGCGGGCGCGTCGAGCATCGGCGGGTGCACGATCGGCTCGGGCAGCACCTGCTCGATGTCGGTGTAGAACTCGACGTTGATCGACCCGCACTGCTTGGTGCCGAGCGCGTACGAGATCGCCCCGGCGAGCAGCAGTCCGCCGCGCGCGATCGCGATCACGACATCGGGCTTGAAGCCCGACTCGAGGACCTCCGCGGCGAGCCCGCGGGCCGCCTCTCCGAACTGGTCCCAGCTGAGGATCTCGCGGCGGATCTCGGGCTTGCCGAGACCGGCGTCATTCGCATCGAACGTCATCTGGAAAGCGTAACGGGCCGGGCCCGTCAGCGTGTCGGCGCGTCGCCGCCGTCGGGTGGCAGGTCGCCGGGCTGGGGCCGGTTCAGCCCCTCCTCGATCTCGTCGTCGATCTCGGAGTCGACGTCGAGCGGGTCGAGGTCGAGCGCGGGCTGGCGGGCCATCGTGCTCATCTCCCCCGTCGTCTCGGCCTCGTGCCGCATGCGGCCGAGCCGGTCATTGAAGAGGGAGACGACGGTCGCCGACGCCGTGCCGATGATCGCGATGCCGCCGATCATAAGCAGCACGCCGTAGCAACGGCCGAGCCCGGTCACCGGGTAGGTGTCGCCGTACCCGACGGTCGCCACCGTCACGCAGGCCCACCAGATCGCGTCACCGAAGCTCGTGATGTTCGCGCCGGGGGCGTCGCGTTCGACGTGCAGCGTCGCGAGCGCGATGAAGAAGACGAACACGACCGCGTATGCGAGCGCCGAGATGACGACCCTGGCCCGGAACGCCTCGCCGCTGTGCCCACGGAAGAACGCGACGTTGTGCAGCAGGTTGACGACGCGCAGCGCGCGGAAGACCGGCAGGAACACCGACAGCAGGTCGAGCGGCCGCGTGAACACGAACCGCACCCGCCGCCCCTTCGGGGTCAGCAGGACGCGGATGACGAAGTCGAGGAGGAACGCGGCCCAGGTCGCGATCATGAGGCACGCGAGCACGACGTTCAGCCAGTGCGGCGTGCGCTCGTCGAGCACGAGCACGGCGTAGACGAACAGGAACACGACACCGAGCACCATGAGCGGTGTCGACGTGCGCGCCTCCCAGCGATCGCGTCGTCCGGTCGGGGCATCCGCCCCGGTCTTCGGCTTCGTCGCCGACGCGCTCACGGCCCGTCCGTCCCGCGAACGGCGAGCGGCCCCTTCGTCAGCCGGTACGGCGCGGCCTGGGCGACGGGTTTCACGACGATGAGGTCGAGATCGACGTGCCGCGGCTTCTGCACGGCGTCGACGACGACGCCGGCGATGTCCTCGGCGACGAGCGGCTCGGGCACGTTCTCGTACACCGCGTCGGCACGGGCGCGATCGCCGCCGAAGCGCACGAGCGCGAACTCGTCGGTCTTGACGAGACCAGGGGCGACCTCGATGACGCGCAGCGGCTCGCCGTTGAGCTCGAGCCGCAGCACCTCGGTGAGTGCGTGCGCCGCGAACTTCGCGGCGTTGTACCCGCCGCCGCCGACGTACGCGGTGTGGCCCGCGATGGACGTGATGTTCACGATGTCGGCGACCCCCCGCTCGACGGCTCCCCGGCGCAGCAGCGGCAGCAGCGCACTCGTCACGCGCTTGAGCGCGAGCACGTTGACCTCGAACATCCACGCCCAGTCGTCGATCTCGCTCGCCTCGACCGAGTCGAGCCCCTTCGCGCCGCCCGCATTGTTGACGAGCAGGTGGATGCCGCCGGTGGCAGCCAGGTGGTCGCGCAGGGCGTCGACGTCGGCCTGCTGCGTGAGGTCGGCGACGAAGACGGATGCTCCGGTCTCGGCCTCGAGCGCGCGCAGGCGCTCCTCACGGCGGGCGACGCCCACGACGTCCCATCCTGCTGCCCGCAACGCGCGCACCGTGGCCGCGCCGATGCCCGAACTCGCACCCGTCACGACCGCTCGAAGTGTCACCATGCGCCCATTCTGCCCGGTTCCGACCGTTCGGTCAGAGCACCGTGCGGTTGAATGGAGTGATGCACACGAGGATCGACCACCCCCGGCCGACCCGCAAGCGGGTGCCGCTGTGGGACAACGCCCGCTGGATCGCCATCACGCTCGTCGTCGTCGGCCACGGCATCCTGCCGCTCATCGGCGAGGACGACGCCGCCTACAGCGTCTACCTCTTCATCTACTCGTTCCACGTGGCCGTGTTCGTCGTCGTCAGCGGGTACTTCGCGAAGTCGGGGCCGCCGAACGCGCGAGCGCTGCGCCAGATCCTCACCGACATCGTCTTCCCGTACTTCATCTTCGAGACCATCTGGACCGTCATCAAGTGGGCGCTGGGCGGCGAGCTCGTGATCGACTTCACGACCGCGTCGTGGACCCTCTGGTTCCTCATCGCCCTCGCCGTCTGGCGCATCGTGCTGCCCTACCTCGTGCTGCTGCGCTACCCGTTGCTCATCGCGATCGTCATCTCGATCGGCGCCGGCTACTCGGAGGCGATCGACTCGACCTTCGCGCTCACGCGCACGTTCGGCATGCTGCCGTTCTTCGTGTTCGGCTGGAAGCTCAGGCAGTGGCAGGTCACCGGCCGATGGCTCGAGCTGCGCACCGCGGTCGCGTGGCGCTGGCGCGCGGGCGCGATCGCCCTCTTCGCGGTGGTGCTCGCGGTCATGCCGATGACGATCGAGACGCTGCGCGACCTGAAGCTGCGCCGCTTCATGCTCTACGACGAGTCGTACCAGGCGATCGGCTACGACGAGCCGTGGTCGGGCGCCATCCGACTCGTGCTCCTGCTGTCGGCGATGGTGCTCGCGGTCGCGTTCCTCACCCTCATGCCGCGCGGGTCGCACTGGTTCACCCCGTTCGGCCGGGCGACCATGTACATCTACCTGCTGCACCCGTTCGTGCTGTACCCGTTCCGCGAGACGGGCATCCTCGCCGGCGACCAGCCGTTCTGGGTGCTGCCGGCGATGATCGTCTTCTGCGTCGGCATCGCGATCGTACTGTCCCTGAAGCCCGTCAGGCGCGTGTTCCGCCCACTCGTCGAGCCGCGCGCGAGGTGGCTGTTCCGGCCCGAGCCGTCGACCGCGACGGGCACGATCGTGCTGCCGCCGGATCCCGAGCGCCGGTAGTGGCATCAACGCCGAACACGAGACGAATCACCGCTGCTGCTTGGCTCGACTTTCTGCCGACCGTCATCATGCTGAACCAGTCGAACGCACACGGTGACGGTCAGCCAGCAGGCTGGAGCCGCGCCCAGAGAGTATGCATGCCGCAGAGGACGGCTGGCACGACGACGAAGAGCGCGAGGTACAGCCACGCGTTCATCGGATACCCCCAGGGCATCAGGTAGTAGACGGCGAGCGAACCCATCGCGCTCCCAAGGCCGACAGTGACCGCCTCGATCCACGCTGCCCGCACGAATTGCCCCACCACGATGCGAAACAGCGCACCGAAGCTCACCACGGCAGCACCGATGAAGACGCCGGCGAAGGCTCCGCCGACAGCGAAGAAGAACACGATCCCAGGGCCTTGGCGCGTCGCCGCATCGGTGAGGACGAGCGCGTGGAGCAAACCGAAAACCGCCCCAAGCACGAGCCCGCCGACAGCCCCGAGCAGAAGAAGCTCAGCAGCCCAGCCTCGTTTCGGCGGAACGTAACGACCAAGTTGAACGGTCATCAGGCGATTCCTCGATTCCGAAAGCTGCTCCACTCACCGTATTCGTACGGTAGCGGCAATGGTTCCCGAGCCAGCAACGACCCAGAGCAGCATCGACCACAGGGTTCCCTCGCACCGCTTGGAACGCGCGGGTTTCGAGACGTCGCTGCGCTCCTCCTCAACCTGCGGAGTCGTGACGCCGTGTTGCGGCATCCGTTGCCCCTGCCGCGGTGCCCGCCTAACGTGACTCGGACACCGCGACCGCACCACCGACGGACGCAGGCCGCGCACCCGACTTCCGAGGAGACACCATGACCAGCAACGCCGACTGGCGCTTCGAGACCAAGCAGGTCCACTCGGGCGCTGCCCCCGACCCCGTCACGAAGGCCCGCGCGACGCCGATCTACCAGACCACGTCGTACGTGTTCGACAACGCCGAGCACGCGCAGAACCTCTTCGCGCTCGCCGAGTTCGGCAACATCTACACGCGCATCCAGAACCCGACGCAGGACGTGCTCGAGCAGCGCCTCGCCGCGCTCGAGGGCGGCACCGCGGCGCTCGTGCTCTCGAGCGGCCAGGCCGCGTCGACGTTCGCCGTGCTCAACATCGCCGAGGCGGGCGACCACATCGTCTCGTCGTCGTCGATCTACGGCGGCACGTACAACCTCTTCAAGTACACGCTCGCGAAGCTCGGCATCGAGGTCACCTTCGTCGAGAACCAGGACGACGCCGACGAGTGGCGCCGCGCCGTGCGCCCGAACACGAAGCTCTTCTTCGGCGAGACGATCGGCAACCCGAAGATCAACATCCTCGACATCGAGCTCGTCTCGGGCGTCGCGCACGAGGCCGGTCTCCCGCTCATCGTCGACAACACGATCGCGACCCCCTACCTCATCCGGCCGTTCGAGCACGGTGCCGATATCGTCATCCACTCGGTCACGAAGTTCCTCGGCGGTCACGGCACGACCATCGGCGGCGTCATCGTCGACGGCGGCAAGTTCGAGTGGTCGAAGAACGTCGAGAAGTTCCCCGGCCTCACCGAGCCCGACCCGTCGTACCACGGCGCGAGCTACACGACGGCGGTCGGCGACGGCCTCGCCTACATCATCAAGGCCCGCGTGCAGCTGCTGCGCGACCTCGGCTCGGCGATCGCGCCGCAGAGCGCGTGGAACCTGCTGCAGGGCGTCGAGACCCTGTCGCTGCGCATCGAGCGTCACGTGCAGAACGCACAGGAAATCGCGGAGTGGCTCGACAACCACCCCGAGGTCGCGAGCGTCAACTACTCGGGGCTGCCCTCGAGCCCGTGGTACGCGGCGGCGAACAAGTACGCCCCCAAGGGCGTCGGCGCGGTGCTCTCGTTCGAGCTCAAGGGCGGCGTCGACGCCGGCCGCGCGCTCGTCGACAGCCTGTCGCTATTCAGCCACCTCGCGAACATCGGCGACGTTCGCTCGCTCGTCATCCACCCCGCGTCGACGACGCACTCGCAGCTCACCCCCGAGCAGCAGCTCACGAGCGGCGTCACGCCGGGCCTCGTGCGCCTGTCGGTCGGCATCGAGAACATCGACGACCTCAAGGCCGACCTCGAGGCCGGCCTTGCGGCCGCCCGTGCGGCGACCGACGCGCTGCGCGTCTGAGGCACTGAACGACGGGGCGGATGCCTCGGGTCGACGTCGGCCCGAGGCATCCGCCTTCGTCGTCTCCGAGCACCGGCAACCCACGGATGGCGACGTAACAATGACCGGCGCGTCCGACCGAGTTGGGAGAATCGAAGGCATGGACTGGCAGACGACCGCCGACGTGGTTCCCGCGGGATTCGTGCCCGAGGCGGGCGCGCTCGCGTTGCTCGGGCGGGCACCCGCGACGGGCGCGTGGCGCGAGGGCGACCCGGTGGGCGACCGCCGTTTCGTCGGCATCGGCGACCTGCCACTCGAGTCGGGCGCGACGCTGCCCGGCGTCCGCATCGCCTACGAGCAGTGGGGCACGCTGTCGCCCGCACGCGACAACGCCGTGCTCGTGCTGCACGCGCTCACCGGCGACAGTCATGTGCTCGGCGACGCGGGCGAGGGCCACGCGAGCTCGGGCTGGTGGGCGGGCGTCGTCGGGCCCGGTCTCGCGGTCGACACCGATCGCTGGTTCGTCGTCGCTCCCAACGTCGTCGGCGGCTGCCAGGGTTCGACCGGTCCGGCCTCGCTCGCGCCCGACCGGGTGGAGTGGGGTGCGCGATTCCCCTTCCTCACGATCCGCGACCAGGTGCGCGCGCAGATCGCGTTCGCCCGCGCGATCGGCATCGAACGCTTCGCGGCCGTGATCGGCGGATCGATGGGCGCCATGCACGTGCTCGAATGGGCGATCGAGGCCCCCGAGGCGGTCGAACGCATCGCCGTGCTCGCCGCACCCGCCGCGACGACCGCCGACCAGATCGCGCTCAACTCGGTGCAGATCGAGGCGATCCGCACCGACCCGGCCTTCCGCGCCGGCGCCTTCTACGACGCCGCCGACGGCGAGGGCCCCACGCGCGGCCTCGCGCTCGCACGCCGCATGGCGATGCTCAACTACCGCACCGCGGCCGAGCTCAACGACCGATTCGAGCGCAGCTGGCAGTCCGAGCTCGACCCGCTCGGCGGCGAGGGCCGGTTCGCGGTCGAGTCGTACCTCGACTTCCACGGCAACAAGTTCACCCGCCGGTTCGACGCGAACAGCTACATCGTGCTCACCGAGTCGATGAACTCGCACGATATCGGTCGCGGTCGCGGCGGTGTCGCCGCCGCGCTCGGCATGGTGCAGGCCAAGAGCCTCGTGCTCGGCATCGACAGCGACCGCTACTTCCCCCTCGCGGGCCAGGTCGAGGTGGCCGCGGGCCTCGCGCACAGCGTGCACGGGCCGGCGCCCGTCGTCGTCTCCAGCGACTTCGGGCACGACGCGTTCCTCATCGAACGCGACGTCGTCGGCACGGAGCTCGCACGGCTGCTCGCCGCGTGAGCCGTGCCACATCGGCCCGACTGGGCTAGTGTTCGAAATGACGGGTGCCCGCTCGCGCCCGTCGGTCATGCCGAGGGGGTGACATGAAGCGCATCCACAAGGAGCGCGATCGGCTCCTGCGGCGCATCGCGAGGATCGCCGGGCTCTCCGGTGCGCTCGGCGCTCTCGCGTGCATGGCCGTCCCCGGCAGCGCGGGCGCGCTCGAGACCGGCGTCGTGGTGCTCCTCGGCCTCGGCACCGCCGTGCTCGTCGTCGTGCACACGATGCACGGCAGCATCCCCGCCGCCCTCGGTGCCGTCGCGACGGCGCTCGCGACGCTGGCCGTCCTCGGGTCGGCCGAGTCCGTCGACCCGGCTGCGCTCGCCGCGATGTCGCTCACGACCGCCGCGGCCGCGCCGTCGGTCGCGGTCACCCTCGTCGTGCGGCCGAACGGCGTGCCCCTCGTCGGCTCGCTCGCGGCGATCTCGCTCGTGGTCGCCGTCGCCATCGTCGCGACCGGGCATCCGACGCCGACGATCATCATCGCGACGATCGCGGGGTGGTCGGTCGCCGCGTCGATCGGACTCGCGCTCGACCACGGCATCGCCGGCGCGGCGGCCCGCATCGACGAGGTCGGTCGCGCGCACCAGGCCGAACGCATCGCGAGCGAGGCGGAGGCCCGCCAGCGCCAGGACGCGCGAGTGCTGCACGACACCGTGCTGGCGACCCTGAGCCTGCTCGCCCATTCGGGAGTCGGCGTCGGCGCCGCGGCGCTCCGCCAGCAGGCGGGCGACGACGCCCGGCTGCTCAAGCAGCTGCGGCTCGGTGCGCCGCTCGACAACGCCTCGAACGCGATCTTCTCCCCCGACTCCGACGAGGACCTGCTCTCGACGACGTTCGAGTCGGTGCGGCAGCGGTTCGCCCGCATGGGGCTCGACGTCAACTGGCACGGGGTCGGTCAGCTCGCGCTGCCGCGCGAGACCCTCGACGCCCTGCTCGGCGCGCTCGGCGAGTGCCTCGAGAACGTGCGGCGCCACTCGGGCGTGAACGAGGCCGACGTCACGGTCAGCGACGACGACCGCACCGTGCGCGCGATGGTGACCGACGCCGGGCACGGCTTCGAACCCGAGACGGTCGACAGGGCGCGCCTCGGCTACGCCGAGTCCGTCGTCGGCCGACTGCAGACCGTGGGCGGTCGCGCCCGGGTCTTCTCGTCGCCGGGTTCGGGAACGACCGTGATGCTCGAGGTGCCCAAGCCATGAGCATCAAGACGCTCGAGCAGACCGGCGCCAACGGATTCCGCCGGCCCGCCCGAACCGCGCGCGCCGCGCGGGCCGTCGCCGATGTGCGCGATCGCCACGGCGGTCGCCGGCTCGCGACCGGCATCACGGTCGCCGGCGGGGTCGTCATCGTCTGGCTGCTGGCGCGCACCATCGTGATCATGCCGCTCTTCCCACCCGGCCCCGGCCCATGGCCGGCCTGGATCGCGATCGCCGTCATCATCGGCATCGGCGTCGTCTCTCGCGTCTTCTCGAGCATGCAGCCGCTGCCCGACGTGCTCTACGCCCTGCTCCTCGTCGCGCTCGCGGTACCCGTCTGGCTCGACGTCTCGGCGACCTGGGGCCTGCTGCACCTCGGCGTCACGCCGACGGCGGCGGCAGCGGTCGGCGCGGTGCTCATGCCGGTCGCCGCGATCCGCGGCACGCGCATCCCCCTCGCGGTCGCGATCGCCGACGGCGCCGTGCTCGCGATCGCCGCGCTCCTGCAGGCGCCGTCGGCCGGACCGTACACGGTCACCGGACTCGCCGTGGCGGCGGCGGCCGTGCTGCCGCTCATCCTGGCGGTCGTGACCATCCGGGGATTCCGCCGCCTCGTCGTGCGCGAGCTCGACCTGTCGCTCGTGCAGAGCACGGTGGCGACGCAGCCGTCGCCGGTCGGCATGCGCGCGTCCGAAGAGCTCGCGCAACTCGACTTCGACGCCGAGACCCTGCTCGACGACGTCGGCTCGGGCCGCATCGCGATCCCCCTCCCCGCCGAGGCCGCCGAACGTGCCGGCCGGCTCGCCGCTGCCCTGCGCGCACGCCTCATCGAGGGGCGCACCGACACCTGGCTCCGACACGCCGTGACCGAGTCGGCGTACCTGAGCGAACGCGTCGTCGTCGACGATCCCGAGGGTGCAGCCGGCAACCTCGGCAAGGCGCAGCGCGACAACCTGCTGCTCGCGCTGTGGCTGCTCGGCGGCGAGCGGCGCAAGGGCCCGGCGACGGCGATCTCGGTCACCGTCACGTCGCTCGACGCCGACGACGACGAGACCGATGCCGCCGCAGGCGCGCCGCACGACGGCGCCGAGTCAGCCCGACCGTCGCCCGTGGTCCACATCGGCATCGAGGTCGACGGCGTCGCACGCCGACGTCTCGACGCCGCAACTTGGGACGCTATCGGTAAGGTCGGAACACACGATGTCGTCGGGGGGCCCGATGCCTTCCGCATCGACATCGAGTGCCGGACGGACCCGACCGTTCCGGCGAGTGCGTCGGCCGCAGCCGCGGCCCGTCCGAGGGGAAGCTGAATGCCCGACACTGCTCCGCCGATCCGACTGGCGATCGTCGACGATCATCGAATGCTGCTCGGTGCCCTCACCGAGTGGTTGCGTGGCGCCTCGGCCGAGATCGAGCTCGTCGCCGCCGTGCCCTCCTGGTCCGAACTGCTCGCCCACCCCGACTTCCCCGTCGACGTGGTGCTGCTCGACCTCGACCTGCGCGACAACATCCCCATCTCGCTCAAGCTCTCGATGCTGAAGTCCGCCGAGGTGCAGACGATGCTCATGAGCAACTACTCCGAGCCGTCGGTCGTGCGCGAAGCGCTCAGCGCCGGGGCGATGGGGTACCTCGTGAAGTCCGAGCCCGTCGAGTCGATCATCGAGGCGATCCGCTCGGCCATGCTCGGTCAGTCGTACCTCACCCCCGAGCTCGAGGCGGCGCTGCTCGACGACGGCACGGTGCCGAAGCTGTCGGCGCAGGAGCGACGCGTCATGGCGCTCTACGGTGCGGGCCAGCCGGTGAAGGCCGTGGCGTTCCAGCTCGGCATCTCCGAGGAGACGGCCAAGAGCTACCTCAAGCGCATCCGCGAGAAGTACCGCGCGGCCGGCTACGACGTCGGCACGAAGGTCGCGCTGCGCAAGCGGGCGATCGCCGACGGCATCCTGCTCCAGTCCGACTGACGCTCGCAGGGCATCGATTCCGGATGCCTCGGGCGGACGTTCCCCGCACGCCTCGGCCGCCCGGTCACCCCTCGACGGCCGGCACGGCGCCCGTCGCGTACGGCACGTGCACGCCCCGGTTGCGGGCGGCACGGTCGAGCGCGAAGCTGCACACCGCGAGCGCGATGCCGGCGATCGTGAGCACGAGGCCCACCCAGATCGGCGCGACATAGCCGAACCCCGCCGCGATGACCGTGCCGCCGAGGAGCGCTCCCAGGCTGTTGCCGATGTTCAGCGCCGAGTGGTTGAGCGCCGCGGCGATCGACTGGCTGTCGCGGGCGACGTCCATGAGCCGGGTCTGGATCGTCGGCGCGAGGGCCGACGAGGTCGCCCCGATGAGGAACGCGCCGATGAACAGTCCGGCGGTGAACTGCGCGGTGAGGGCGAGCAGCGCGAGCGACGCGGCGAGCGCCGCGAACGCCAGGTACATGGTGCGCCGCACGCTCCAGTCGGCGAGTCGCCCGCCGACGAGGTTGCCGGCCGTCATGCCGAGACCGGTCGCGACGAGCACGAGCGGGACGGCCGCGGTGGCGAGCCCGGTGACCTCGGTCGCGAGCGGCGCGATGTAGCTGTACATCGCGAAGAAGCCGCCGAACCCGATCGCGCCGATGGCGATCGCGAACCACACCTGCGGGCGGCTGAACGCGCCGAGCTCACGGCGCACGCTCGCGCCGGGGTCGCCCGGCTGCCACGGCACGGCGGCCGCGACGGCCACGAAGGTGAGCGCGAAGATCCCGGCGACCGCGAGGTAGGCGACGCGCCAGCTCGTCGCCTGCCCGAGCCAGGTGATCGCCGGCACCCCGACGACGTTGGCGATCGTGAGCCCCGACAGCACGAGCGCCACGCCGCGTCCCCGCTTGCCCGGCCCCATGAGGCTTGCGGCGACGAGCGATGCGATGCCGAAGTACGCGCCGTGCGGGAGCGCCGACAGGAATCTGGCCACGAGCACGAGACCGAACGACGGCAGCAGCGCCGAGGCGACGGTGCCGATCGTGAACGCCGCGACGAGGGCGAGCAGAAGTCGCTTGCGCGGCCAGCGCGCGGCGACCGCGGCGATCGTGGGTGCGCCGACGACGACGCCGAGCGCGTAGGCGGAGATGATCCAGCCGGCGGTCGCGTTCGCGGCGTCGGCCGACTCGGCGTGCACGTCGGGCAGCAGGTCGAGCGCGAGGTCGGGCAGCAGGCCCATCGCGACGAACTCGGTCGAGCCGATGCCGAAGCCGCCGAGGGCGAGCGCCAGGAGCGCGAAACGGATACGGGCCGGCGACAACGTCGTCGGCCCGGAGGAAGCTGGGGTCACCGAGCGATTCTCTCACGAGTCGAATCGATTCGACAACCCGTCGCCCGAACGGGCGCGCAGCACAGTGTCGAGATCAGGACGGCCAGCACCGCCGGGAGGCTCGGCCTCCGAGCTCAGCCCTCGAGCTCGGCCTCGAGCCGCTCGAGCTTGCCGTCGATCTCACCCGTGTAGCCCGGGCGGATGTCGGCCTTCAGCACGAGCGACACCCGCGACCCGTACGCGCCGACGGCCTCGGTCGCGCGCTTGACGACGTCCATCACGGTGTCCCAGTCGGGACCCTCGATCTCGGTGAACATCGACGTCGTGCGGTTGGGCAGCCCGGACTCCCGCACGATCCTCACCGCCGCGGCGACGGCGTCGTGCACCGATCCGTCGTCACGGCCCGTTCCGCTCGGTGCGACCGAGAATGCGACCAGCATGTTCACCCTTCCGTCCGGCGGCGACCGACGTCTCCGCCGTGCGGCGCCGCCTCGTTCCGTCGCGACCCAGCCTGCCACACCGCTCGTAGCGCCCAGGCGAGGAGGGCCACGAGCAGTGCGACCTTGACGGTCAGCAGGAACACGAACGCCGGGTTGGCGATCAGGAGCCACCCGTACCAGTACGGGTAGATGATCTGCGTGAACAGGGCGACCGCGGCGGCGAGCGCCGCGGGCACGAGGAACCGCGCCGGTCGCAGCACGAGGCCGAGCACGACGGGCGCGGCGAGCCAGGTCACGAACTGCGGCGAGCCGACCTTGTTCGCGAGCATGAGCACGACGACGAACGCGAGCGAGAGCGGCGCCAGCAGCCGCCCGATGGGTGCCCCGCGTCGTGCGGCGCGCACGCCGAGCACGACGACGACGAGCACCCCGACGATCATGAGCGGGGTCGTGACCGCGGCGGCGGCATCCGCTCCGGGCCCTGCGATCTGGAAGGTCAGGATGTCGCGGTCGTACACGATCCTGACGGATCTCGAGCCCGCGACGATCTGCCAGAGCCAGAACACCGCGGCCGGTGCCTCGATCTGCAGGCCGCGACCCGCCTGCTCGGCGATGAACCCGATCGCGTTCATCCCCGATCCCGCGAGCAGGCTCACGCCGAGGATGCCGATGCTGAGCACGACCGCGACCGTGACGACCTCGAGGCGTCGACGCGCGGCGATGACGAGGGCTGCGATGAGGGCCGCCGGCCACACCTTGACCCAGGCGCCGATCGTGAGCAGGGTCGCCGCGACGCGCGGGCGTCCGGCGGCCCACAGGAGGCCGGTGATCGCGAACGGCACCGTGATCGCGTCGATGCGGCCGAGCGCGATCGGGCCGAGCAGGGCGATGAACGCGAGCCACCACCACGCGGCCAGGCGCCGAGGCCGTGAGAGCGTCGCCCGCCCGATCAGGATCGAGAACGCGATCGCATCGAGCAGCACCACGATCGCGAGCCAGGTCTGGGCGACGTACGCCTGACCGAAGACGAGGGCGGCCGCCATGGGCGCGAACGCGAGGATCGGGTACACCCACGGCGCGTCGATGCCCATGCGGAGCCAACCGTGTGCGGCGTTCTCGGCCCAGATCCGGTACACCCCGGTGACATCGCCCATCGGCAGGCCCGGCGCCTCGAGGTTGAGCCACACCACGAGGCCGTGCACGACGACGAACGCCGTCCAGAGGGCGGCGCGACCCCCGAGCCATCGGCGGAGGGCGGCGCGGCGGGGCCGCGGGCCGGCGGCGAGCTCGGACGTCTCGCGCTCGTCTCCCCCGGTCACGACGACGAGCCTAGCCGAGCGTCACAATGCGCCACGCCGATGCGCGACGTCGGAGGTTTCGGCCATGCTGGAGCCAGCGACCACCCGGAGGTTCTCATGACTCGACGCACGCCCTCGCAGCGCACGCACGCACGACGCGCGCCCGACCGCGCCATCGCGCGAACGTTCGCGGCGATCGCCCTCGCCGGTGCGGCGGCCCTCGTGCTCGCCGGTTGCGCCCCAGCGGGTTCGGGCGGTGGCGACGACGCGGGCGACGGCCACGTCACCCCGGGCAAGCTCACGATCGGCACCGGCGAACCGGCCTACTTCCCCTGGGTGCTCGACGACGCCCCCGAGAGCGGCAAGGGGTTCGAGGCGGCGGTCGCCTACGCCGTCGCGGACGAGCTCGGGTACGCGAAGGAGGACGTCGTGTGGGTGCGCACCACGTTCGACCAGGCGATCGCGCCCGGCCCGAAGGACTTCGACCTCAACCTGCAGCAGTTCTCGATCACCGACGAGCGCGCCGAGAACGTCGACTTCTCGTCGCCGTACTACGCGACGACGCAGGTCGTCATCACGGTCGAGGGCTCGCCCGCCTCGGGCGCTTCGTCGATCGCCGACCTCAAGCCGCTGCGCATCGGCGCCCAGACCGGCACGACGAGCTTCGACGCCGTCGAGCAGATCATCGACCCGTCGCTCGGTCCCCAGGTCTTCAACACGAACGACGACGCGAAACTCGCCCTGCAGAGCGGCACCGTCGACGCGATCGTCGTCGACCTGCCGACCGCCTTCTACCTGACGGGCGCCGAGCTCGACGGCGGCGAGATCATCGGCCAGCTGCCCGAGACCTCGTCGGGCGGCGACGAGTTCGGCATCGTGCTCGCGAAGGACTCGCCGCTCACCGCCGACGTCACGGCCGCCGTCGACGCGCTCCGCGAGAACGGCACGCTCGACGACCTCGCGGCCGAGTGGCTCGGGGGCGACGACACGGCGCCCGTGCTCGAGTGAGTCGCCGGGCGAAGGTGCCGCTGACGCGCGGTATCGCCGTCACGTGCCGCTAGCGTTGCCGTCATGACCACCCCCAGCTCCACCGCCCCCGCGGGCGCTGCTGGCGCGACGGCCTGGCAGCCGAGCGAGCTCGAGCTCGACCGTCGCCGGTTCCGGCGCCGCCAGACCCGTCGATCGGTGCTCCTCAGCGCGATCTCGACCGTCGTGTTCGCCGTGCTCATCGCGTGGGCCCTGATCGGTTCGCCCGGCTGGGAGGCGGTGCGGCAGTCGTTCTTCGACCTCGATGTCGCGATCGCCTCGTTCCCCCGCATCCTCGACGGGCTCTGGCTCAACATCCAGGTGCTCGTCGCCGCATCGATCGGCGTCGTACTGTTCGCGCTCCTGCTCGCGACCATGCGCACGCTCCGCGGCCCGGTGTTCTTCCCGCTGCGAGCGCTCGCGGCCGGCTACACCGACCTGTTCCGCGGAGTGCCGCTCCTCATCGTGCTCTACCTGGTCGGCTACGGCGTGCCGGGGCTCGACTTCTTCCCGCGCGTTCCGGTCGCCGTGTGGGGCACGATCGCGCTCATCCTCACCTATTCGGCGTACGTCGCCGAGGTGTTCCGGGCGGGCATCGAGGCGGTGCATCCCTCGCAGCGGCTCGCCGCCCGCGCACTCGGGCTCAGCCACGGCCAGACGATGCGCCGCGTGGTGCTGCCGCAGGCGCTGCGCAAGGTGACGCCCGCGCTCATGAACGACTTCGTGGCCATGCAGAAGGACGTCGGGCTCATCTCGGTGCTCGGTGCGATCGACGCCGTGCGCGCCGCGCAGATCGAGACGGCGCACTACTTCAACTACACCCCCTACGTCGTCGCGGGGCTCCTGTTCGTGCTGCTCGCCTGGCCGACGATCCGGTTGACCGACTGGGTCACGGCGCGCATGCGCTCGCGCGAGCAGATCGGCAGCATCGTATGAGCGCGGAGACGGACGGCCCGACTGTGGACGCCGGTCCGGCGGGCATCCCCGCGACCGACCGCACCGTGCTGAGCCTGCGCGGCGTGCGCCGCGCCTATGACGACAAGGTCGTGCTCGACGGCATCGACCTCGACGTCGCCCCGCACGAGGTCGTCGCCCTGCTGGGCGCGAGCGGGTCGGGGAAGTCGACGCTGCTGCGCACGATCAACCTGCTCGAGCCGATCGACGACGGGGTCATCCGGCTGCGGGGCGACGACGTGAGCGACCCGCGCGTCGACGCCGACGCCGTGCGCGCCCGCATCGGGGTGGTCTTCCAGCACTACAACCTGTTCCCGCACCTCAGCGTGCTCGACAACGTCGCGCTCGCCTCGAGGCTCGTGCACCGGATGCCGCGGCGCGACGCCGAACGCCGCGCACTCGAGCTGCTCGCCTCGATCGGTCTGGCCGAGCACGCGAGGTCGTTCCCCGACCGGTTGTCGGGCGGCCAGCAGCAGCGGGCCGCGATCGTGCGGGCGATCGCGACGGGGCCCGAGCTGCTCCTCCTCGACGAGGTGACGAGCGCGCTCGACCCCGAACTCGTCGGCGAGGTGCTCTCGCTGGTGCGCTCGCTCGCCGAGGGCGGCACGACGATCGTGATGGCGACGCACGAGATGGCCTTCGCGCGCGAGGTCGCCGACCGGGTGGTGTTCCTCGACGGCGGTCGCATCATCGAGTCCGCTCCCCCGGCCGAGTTCTTCGGCGCCCCACGGGAGGCCCGCACGCGCGAGTTCCTCGCGCGCTTCCTCGCCTGAGCGGGCACCGTACCGCGCAACACGGGCGCACCGCGCCGCGCGGGCGCATCGCGCGCCCTACTGCGCGGCGATCAGGTCGCCGACGACGGCGGGGACGGCCGCCGCGATCTCGAGCGCCGCGATCGGCCCGTCGCCGACCGCAGCGCTCGCGCGCCGGGCGGCCTCGCCGTGGATCCAGGCGGCGGTCGCCGCGAGCTTCGTGATCGCGCCCGCGTCGACGGCGAGCTCGGCGTGGTGGGTCGCGACGAGCGCGCCGAGGATGCCGCCGAGCACGTCACCGGTGCCGGCCGAGGCCAGCCAGTGCGTCGGCGCCGTCACGGCGTACCGGGCTCCGGCCGGGTCGGCGATGCGGGTGACCGCCCCCTTCAGCAGCACCGCCACGCCGAGTTCGCGGGCAGCGCGCTCGGTCCAGCCGGACGGGTCCGCGCGCACCTCCTCGACCGTGGTGTCGACCTCGCGCGAGGTGAGCAGGTTCGCGAGCTCGCGCGCGTGCGGCGTGATGACGGTGGGCGCGGTGTGCGTGCCGACGAGATCGAGCGCCCCCGCGTCGAGCACGACGGGCACCCGCGAGGCGAGCGCGTGCTGGAGGTCGCCCGACAGCACGAACGACCGTCGGCCGGGGTCGATGCCCGAGCCGACGAGCCACGCCTGCACCCGCCCGGCGACGGTCACGGTCTCGGGGCGTCGCAGCAGCACGGCGGCGCGAACGCCGCGCGGGCCGGTGTAGCGCACCATGCCGACGCCCGCTCGGGTGGCGGCCTCGACCCCGAGCACGGCGGCGCCCGGGTAGTCGCTCGATCCGGTGATGACGCCCAGCACGCCGCGCGTGTACTTGTCGTCGTCGATGCCGGGTGCACGCACCCAGCTGGCCGCGTCGGCGGCCGTCCAGTCCTGCCACTCGGTGCCCATGCTCCAACGATAGGTTGGACGATCATGCCTGCGACAGCCCTCGCCCCGATCAGCCTCTCGCCTCGCGTCGTCGTGTTCGACTACGGCGAGGTCATCTCCCGCGAACCGAGCGACGCCGATCGGGCTGCGCTCGTCGACCGAGCCGGCGTCGACAGCGCCGACCACGAGGCCGTCACCGGCTTCTGGTCGGCGTACTGGGCGCACCGCGATGGCCTCGATCAGGGCACGACGTCGATCGCCGACTACTGGCACGCCGTGGCGCGCGATCTCGGCACCGAGTGGTCGCCGATCGACGTGCACCTACTGTGGGCGATCGACCACCGCGGCTGGCTGTCGGTCGACCCGTCGACGCTCGGCGTCGTGCATGCCCTCGCCGCGGGCGGCACCCGCCTCGCCCTCCTGTCGAACGCGGGCGCCGACTACTCGGGCTGGCTGCGGCACGGCTCGTTCGCGCCGCTCTTCGAGCGTGTGTTCGTGAGCGGCGAGCTGCGCCTCGTGAAGCCCGATCCGGCGATCTACGAACATGTCATCGGCGAACTCGGCATCGCGGCATCCGACCTGCTCTTCGTCGACAACAAGGCGGAGAACGTCGACGGTGCGCGCGCGGTCGGCGGCGAGGGGCATGTGTTCACGGATGCCGCAGGGCTCGAGCAGTGGCTCAGGAGCCTCGTGTGAGCGCCCCCGAGGCGCCCGCGCTGTTCCGTCCGATCACGATCCGCGGGCTCGAGATCCGCAACCGGGTGTGGGTGCCGCCGCTCTGCCAGTACTCGGTCACGGCGCGCGACGGCGTGCCGAACGACTGGCACCTCGTGCACCTCGGGGCGATGGCGGCCGGCGGTGCGGGGCTGGTCATGGCGGAGGCGACCGCGGTGAGTCCAGAGGGCCGCATCTCCGATCACGACACGGGCATCTGGGGTGACGAGCACGTCGAGGGGTGGTCGCGCATCACCCGTTTCATCCGCTCGCAGGGCGCTGCCGCGGGTCTCCAGCTCGCGCACGCCGGACGCAAGGCGTCCGTCTGGCCCGAGCCGATGCGCCGACCGGGTTCGCAGCCGCTCGACGAGGGCGGCTGGCCGACGGTGTCCGCCTCGGCGCTCGCGTTCGACGGGCTCCGCGAGCCGATCGCGCTCGACGAGGCGGGCATCGCCCGGGTCGTCGACGACTTCCGCAGCGCCGCCGCACGGGCGGTGCAGGCCGGGTTCGACCTGGTCGAGGTGCACGCCGCCCACGGCTACCTCGTGCACCAGTTCCTCTCACCGCTGTCGAACCGGCGGACGGACGCGTGGGGCGGTCCGCTCGAGAACCGGGCCCGCCTGCTGCTCGACGTGGTGCGCGCCGTCCGCGCGGAGATCGGCGAGGCGATGCCCCTGTTCGTGCGCTTCTCCGCGACCGACTGGACGCCGGGCGGTTGGGACGAGGAGCAGACCGCGACCGTCACGGCCTGGGCGGTCGAGGCGGGCGCCGACTTCTTCGACATCTCGACGGGCGGGCTCGTCGCCGCCGCCGACATCCCGGTCGCCCCGGGCTATCAGGCGCACTTCGCCGAGTACGTCGGCGAGCACGCGGGCGCCCCGGTGTCGGCGGTCGGCCGCATCACCGATGCCCGCCACGCCGAGGCGCTCGTCTCGGAGGGGCGTGCCGACGCGGTGATGTTCGGGAAGGCGATGATGCGCGACCCGCATTTCGCGATGCGGGCCGCGCACGAACTCGACGCCGGCACGGCGATGTGGCCGCCGCAGTACCTGCGGGCGAGGCCCGAGCACAACGACGGCGAGTGGTGACGAGCGGTCGGGCGGCTACCCCGCGGAGCCCGACCGCATGCGAGCCATGCGTTCCGCCGACTCGCCCGACATCTGACCGATCGCCCAGATGTTGCCCTCGCTGTCGCTGAACCAGGCGCTGCGCTCGTCGCCGAGTTCGGCCACGCCGTCGACCGTGGTGAGCCCGGGCAGGTCGTAGTCGTGGAACACGACCCCGTGCGTGCGAAGGGCCGTCATGTCGCGGTCGAGGTCGTCGGTGAAGAGGTTGAACGCGGTGTTCTGCGCGGTGCCGGCGTAGTCGGTGCGGTACACCATGACGCCGGTGCCGCCGACGTCGTAGAACAGCATCCCGCCCTCGGTCTCCTCGTACACCGGGTCGCGGCCGAGCACGTCGTGCCACCAGCCCCGCGCCCGGTCGATGTCGGCGGCGGGGAGGACGGCGCACGCCATGAGCTTTTCGAACATGATGATTCCTCGAGTTCCTCGGGTCGACAGAATTCTACGCCGCCGTCCTCCGGACCGCCGTCCCCCGATCGCGTCTACCCTCGCCGGGTCGCGTCCTGCACCTCGCCGACGAGCTCCTCGATGATGTCCTCGAGGAAGATCACGCCGCTCGTCTTGCCGTCCTCCTCGAAGGTGCGCGCCACGTGCGTGCCGAGCCGGCGCATCGTCGCGAGCGCGTCCTCGAGGTCGGTGCCGTCGAAGATCGACACGAGCCGCCGCACGCGCTTGGCCGGGATGGGGTCGTCGAACTCGTCGTCGTCGAGGTCGATCACGTCCTTCAGGTGCACGTAGCCGTCGGGCTCGCCGTCGTCGTCGAGGATCGGATAGCGCGAGAAGCCGCGACGGGCGACCGCGCGCTCGACGTCGGCGGGCGTCGCGGCCGGCGGCAGGCTCACGAGCGCCGACACCGGAACGGCGACATCCTTCACCCGCTTCGCGGTGAACTCGAACGCGGCCGTCAGGGTGCCGCTCGCGTCGTCGAGCACGCCCTCGCGGCGCGACTGGTGGACGATCGTCTGCACCTCCTCGAGCGTGAAGGTCGAGTTCGCCTCGTTCTTGGGCTCGACCCTGAACAGCCGCAGCACGCCGTTCGCCGTCGCGTTGAGGGCGACGATGATCGGCTTGAAGATGCGCGCGAGGAACACGAGCGGCGGCGCGAGCAGCAGCACGGCCTTGTCGGGTACCGAGAACGAGAGGTTCTTCGGCACCATCTCGCCGAACACGACGTGCAGGTACGACACGAGCACGAGGGTCACGATGAACGCGACCGTCGCGACGACCTCCTCCGACCAGCCGGTGAGGTGCAGCGGCACCTCGAGCAGGTGGTGGATCGCCGGTTCGGACACGTTCAGGATGAGCAGCGAGCAGACCGTGATGCCCAGCTGGCTCATCGCGAGCATGAGGGTCGCGTGCTCCATCGCCCAGAGTGCGGTCTTCGCGCTGCGCCGGCCCTGCTCGGCGAGCGGTTCGATCTGCGATCGTCGCGCCGAGATGACCGCGAACTCCGCGCCCACGAAGAACGCGTTCGCGATGAGCAGCACCACGAGCCACGCGATTCCGGCCCAGTCGCTCATCGGTCGGCCTCCTCGTCGGCATGGGCGGGCAGGGGTGTCGGCACGAAGCGCAGCCGGTCGATGCGGCGGCCGTCGAGCCGTTGCACGACGAGGGTGCCCTCGTCGATCGCCACCTCGTCGCCGACCACGGGCAGTCGCCCGAGTTCGGCCATCACGAACCCGGCGACGGTCTCGTAGTCGCCGTTCTCGGGCACCCGGATGCCCGTGCGCTCCTCGAGCTCGTCGGGGCGCAGGATGGCGGGGAAGCTCACGACGTCGCCCCGACGCACGATGCCGGCGCGGGTGCGGTCATGCTCGTCGGCGACCTCGCCGACGAGCTCCTCGACCAGGTCTTCGAGCGTCGCGACGCCGGCGGTGCCGCCGTACTCGTCGACGACGACCGCCATCTGGAAGCCGCGCCCGCGCAGCTCGCCGAGCAGCGCGTCGAGCTTGATCGTCTCGGGCACGCGCAGCGCGTCGGACTGCAGCGCCGACGCGGGCACCTCGCCGCGTCGCTCGCGGGGCACGGCGACCGCCTGCTTGACGTGCACGACGCCGACGACGTCGTCGAGGTTCTCGTCGTACACCGGGAAGCGCGAGAAGCCCGTCTGCCTCGCGAGCTCGAGCACCGCCTCGGCGGGCTCGAGCCGCTGCACCGCGGCCACCCGAGGCCGCGGCGTCATGACGTCGGATGCATCGTGGTCGGCGAACCGCAGCGTGCGGCCGAGCAGCGTCGCGGTGTCGGCCTCGAGGAGGCCGGCGCTCGCCGAGCGCCGTACGAGCGACGAGAGCTCCTCGGCCGAGCGGGCACCCGAGAGCTCCTCCTTCGGCTCGATGCCGAACGAGCGCAGCAGCGCGTTCGCGCTGCCGTTGAGCAGGCCGATCGCCGGGCGGAAGACCCACGTGAACGCCGCCTGGAACGGGATCACGAGCTTCGCGGTGGCGATCGGCAGGGCGAGGGCGAAGTTCTTCGGCACGAGCTCGCCGAGCACCATCGAGAGGAGCGTCGCCACGACGACCGCCGTGGTCGCTCCCACCGGCCGCACGAGCGCCTCGGGCAGGCCGGCGGCGGTGAGCGGCCCGGCGAGCAGCGACGAGATCGCCGGCTCCATCGTGTAGCCGGTGAGCAGCGTGGTCAGCGTGATGCCGAGCTGCGCGCTCGAGAGGTGCGTCGAGGTGATCTTGAGCGCGGCGATCGTCATGCCGAGCCGGGTCTCACCCCGTTCGCGCCGCGCCTCGAGATCGGCGCGGTCGAGGTTGACGAGCGCGAACTCGCTCGCAACGAACAAGCCCGTGCCGATCGTGAGGAGGATTCCGATGCCGAGGAGTATCCACTCAGACAACGCAACCTCCCCGAGCGGTCACGGGCGAGGGTCTATGGCCGGGCGTATTCGCAGAAGGAGGATCGTCCATGGTCGATCCAGTATATCGGCGCGGCCTACCAGCTGACCGGCAGCGCCTTGCCCTCCTCGTAGCCGGCCGCCGACTGGATGCCGACGAGCGCCCGCTCGCGGAACTCGTCGAGCGAGCGAGCCCCCGCGTACGTGAACGAGCTGCGCACGCCCGAGGTGATCATGTCGAGCAGGTCCTCGAGCGACGGCCGCAGCGGGTCGAGGTAGATCGACGACGACGAGATGCCCTCGGCGAAGAGCTCCTTGCGGGCGAGCTCGTAGGGCGAGAGGCGGTCGAACCGCTCGCGCACGGCCTTGGTCGAGGCCATGCCCCAGCTCTCCTTGAAGAGCCGGCCCGAGGTGTCGCGGCGGAGCGTGCCGGGGGCCTCGATCGTGCCGGCGAACCACGATCCGATCATGACCGACGAGGCGCCCGCGGCGAGCGCGAGTGCGACGTCGCGGGGGTACCGCACGCCGCCGTCGGCCCAGACCCTGGCGCCGAGCTCGCGCGCGGCCTCGGCGGTCTCGAGCACAGCCGAGAACTGCGGGCGGCCGACCGCCGTCATCATGCGCGTGGTGCACATGGCGCCGGGGCCGACGCCGACCTTGAGCACGTCCGCGCCGGCCTCGACGAGGTCCGCGACGGCGGCCTCGGTGACGATGTTGCCGGCGACGATCGGCAGCCCGAGGTCGAGGTCGCGCACGATCGAGACGGCACGCACCATGCCCTCCTGGTGCCCGTGGGCGGTGTCGACGACGAGCATGTCGACGCCCGCCGCGGCGAGCGCCGTCGCCTTGGCCGCGACATCGCCGTTGATGCCGACCGCCGCGGCGACCCGCAGCCGCCCGTCGGCGTCGACGTTCGGCGCGTAGATCGTGCCGCGCAGCGCACTGCGGCGGCTGAGCGTGCCGACGACCCTGCCGTGCGCGAGCACCGGGGCGAACTCGAGGTCGGCCTCGACCATGAGGTCGAACGCACGCCGCGGGGTGTCGACGTCGTCGGCGTCGAGCGACGGGATGCCGCCGTGCACGAGGTCGCCGAGCCGCGCGTCGGGCAGCGCGCTCGCGAGCCGCGTCGCCACGAGGCATCCCGCGTAGTCGCCCTTCGCGTCGTGCAGCACGATGCCGTGGCCGTCGACGGGCGGAATCTGCTCGAGCGCCTCGGCCACGGTCGTCTCGGGGCTGAACGAGTGCGGCGTGTCGAACGCGGGCGACTGCGCCTTCACCCACCGGATCGACTCGGCCAGGTCCTGCAGGTGCAGGTCCTGCGGCAGCACGCCGATGCCGCCGCGTCGGGCGAGCGTCGCGGCCAGGCGCGGCCCCGTGATCGAGTTCATGTTGGCCGACACGATCGGCACGGATGCCCCCGACCCGTCGTCGGGCGCGAGCGACACGTCGAGCCTGCTGGTGACCCCCGAGCGGCTCGGGACGAGGAACACGTCGGAGTAGGTGAGGTCGTGCGTCGGCGCCGTTCGGTAGAACTCCATGTTGCAAGCGTAGGCGGCGCGCGCAAGGGTGCGCCGGGCGCCGCGCGCGGGGTTTAGGCTTGTGTGGGTGATCGGCCACGTTCGCGTGCGCGGCCGGGTCGATCTCCGCTAACCAGCATCAACGGAGAGAGTGGGCGAGAGGCTGTGTCGAGCCAATTGACCGGGGCGGGAGCCGACGAGACGGCGTCGGGCGAATTCGGAGCCAATGAATGGCTCGTCGACGAGATGTACGAGAAGTACCTCGCCGACCCCGATTCGGTCGACCAGACCTGGCGGGCGGTGCTCGAGCAGTACCACCGCGTGCAGACCGACGGCGGAGCGGCGACGAACGGCGACGCGACCGTCGCCGCCGAGGCATCCGCACCGGCAGCGGCCGCGCAACCCGCGGTCGCCGAGCAGCAGGCACCCGCCGCACCGGCGCAGCCGGCCGCCGACGCAACCGCTCAGCCGGCCGCCGACGCACCCGCCCAGCCGGCCCCGGCGACCGCGCCGATCCCCGTGATCGGCCAGACGCCCGCCGCCCGCACGACCTCGGTCGCGCCCCGCACGCAGCCGGTGCCCGCCGACGTCCCGGTCACGAGCCCGCAGCCGGTGGTCGCCGAGGCCCCCCAGGAGGACGAGGTCGTCACCCTCAAGGGCATGCCGAAGACCCTCGCCGCGAACATGGACGCGTCGCTCACGGTGCCGACCGCGACGAGCGTGCGCACCGTGCCGGCGAAGCTCATGATCGACAACCGCATCGTGATCAACAACCACCTGCGGCGCACCCGCGGCGGCAAGATCAGCTTCACCCACCTCATCGGGTGGGCGCTCATCCAGGCGCTCAAGGAGTTCCCGAGCCAGAACGTCTTCTACTCCGAGGTCGACGGCAAGCCGAGCCTCGTGAAGCCCGCGCACATCGGCCTCGGCATCGCGATCGACCTCCCGAAGCCCGACGGCACCCGGGCGCTGCTCGTGCCGGCGATCAAGCGCGCCGAGACGATGACGTTCAACGAGTACCTGAGCGCCTACGAAGACCTCGTCTCGCGCGCCCGCGGCAACAAGCTCAAGGCCGACGACTTCTCGGGCGCGACGATCTCGCTCACGAACCCGGGCGGCATCGGCACGGTGCACTCGGTGCCGCGCCTCATGAAGGGCCAGGGCTGCATCATCGGCGCCGGCGCCCTCGAGTACCCGGCCGAGTTCCAGGGCGCGAGCGAGAAGACGCTCGCGAACCTCGCCATCGGCAAGACGATCACGCTCACCTCGACCTACGACCACCGCGTCATCCAGGGTGCGGGTTCGGGTGAGTTCCTGAAGAAGGTGCACGAGCTGCTCATCGGGCAGCGCAGCTTCTACGAGGACATCTTCGCGGCGCTCCGCCTGCCGTACGAGCCCATCCGCTGGGCACCCGACATCGCGGTCGACGTCGCGAGCGCGATCGACAAGACCGCCCGCGTGCAGGAGCTCATCAACTCGTTCCGCGTGCGCGGCCACATGATGGCCGACACCGACCCGCTCGAGTACGTGCAGCGCTCGCACCCCGACCTCGACATCGCGACCCACGGCCTCACCTTCTGGGACCTCGACCGCGAGTTCGTCACGGGCGGGTTCGGCGACAAGCGCAAGGCGCTGCTGCGCGACATCCTCGGGGTGCTGCGCGACTCGTACTGCCGCACCATCGGCATCGAGTACATGCACATCCAGGACCCGGTGCAGCGGCAGTGGATCCAGAACGAGGTCGAGCGCCCCTACGAGAAGCCCACCCACGACGAGCAGATGCGCATCCTGCGCAAGCTCAACGAGGCCGAGGCGTTCGAGACCTTCCTGCAGACCAAGTACGTCGGCCAGAAGCGATTCAGCCTCGAGGGCGGCGAGTCGGTCATCGCGCTCCTCGACGAGATCCTGCAGGGCGCCGCGAAGGAGGGCCTCGACGAGGTCGCCATCGGCATGGCGCACCGCGGTCGCCTCAACGTGCTCACGAACATCGCCGGCAAGACGTACGGCCAGGTGTTCCGCGAGTTCGAGGGCACCGCGTCGGCGCACGGGTCGGGCGACGTGAAGTACCACCTCGGCACCGAGGGCACCTTCACCGCCGACGACGGCCACCAGGTGCCCGTCTCGCTCGCGGCGAACCCGTCGCACCTCGAGGCCGTCGACGGCGTGCTCGAGGGCATCGTGCGCGCCAAGCAGGACCGCAAGCCCATCGGCACCTTCTCGACCCTGCCCATCCTCGTGCACGGCGACGCCGCCATGTCGGGCCAGGGCATCGTCGTCGAGACGATGCAGATGTCGCAGCTGCGCGCCTACCGCACGGGCGGCACGATCCACGTGAACATCAACAACCAGGTCGGCTTCACCACCGTGCCGGGCGACGCCCGTTCGTCGATCTACTCGACCGACGTGGCGAAGACCATCCAGGCGCCGATCTTCCACGTGAACGGCGACGACCCCGAGGCCGTCGTCCGGGTCGCCGAGCTCGCGTTCCGCTACCGCCAGGAGTTCAAGCGCGACGTCGTCATCGACCTCGTCTGCTACCGCCGTCGCGGTCACAACGAGGGCGACGACCCGTCGATGACGCAGCCGCTCATGTACAACCTCATCGAGGCCAAGCGCAGCGTCCGCAAGCTCTACACCGAGGCGCTCGTCGGTCGCGGCGACATCACCGAGGCCGAGTACGAAGAGGCGCACCGCGACTTCCAGGACCGCATGGAGCGCGCCTTCGCCGAGACGCACGCCGTGCAGACCGGTGCGATCGACGTGGTCGGCGCGACCGCCCAGGTGCACCCGCCCGAGCCCGCCACGGGCGAGCTCGAGACCACGGGCGTCTCGCTCGAGGTCGTGCACGCGATCGGCGACGCGTTCAACAACAAGCCGGCCGGCTTCACGGTGCACCCGAAGATTCAGCAGCTGCTGCAGAAGCGCTTCGACATGAGCCGCAACGGCGGCATCGACTGGGGCTTCGGCGAGCTGCTCGCCCTGGGCTCGCTGCTCGTCGAGGGCACGCCCGTGCGCTTCGCCGGCCAGGACGCCCGCCGCGGCACGTTCGTGCAGCGCCACGCGGTGCTCCACGACCGCGTGAACGGCCAGGAGTGGCTGCCGCTGCAGAACCTCGCCGAGAACCAGGCCCGCTTCTGGATCTACGACTCGCTGCTGAGCGAGTACGCTGCGATGGGCTTCGAGTACGGCTACTCGGTCGAGCGCGCCGACGCGCTCGTGCTGTGGGAGGCGCAGTTCGGCGACTTCGCGAACGGCGCGCAGACCATCATCGACGAGTTCATCTCGTCGGCCGAGCAGAAGTGGGGCCAGCGCTCGAGCGTCGTGCTGCTGCTCCCCCACGGCTACGAAGGCCAGGGACCCGACCACTCGAGTGCCCGCATCGAGCGCTACCTCCAGCTGTGCGCCGAGAACAACATGACGGTCGCACGGCCCTCGACGCCCGCCTCGTACTTCCACCTGCTGCGCCGGCAGGCGTACGCCCGGCCGCGCAAGCCCCTCGTGGTCTTCACGCCGAAGGCGATGCTTCGTCTGCGCGGCGCGACGAGCTCGGTCGAGGACTTCACGCAGGGCAAGTTCGAGCCGGTCATCGACGACGCGCGCATCGCCGACCGCTCCGCGGTCAAGCGGGTCGTCTTCGTGTCGGGCAAGATCTACTACGACCTCGTGAGCGAGCTCGAGAAGCAGCAGAACACCGAGGTCGCGGTCGTGCGCGTCGAGCAGCTCTACCCGCTGCCCGCGGTCGAGCTCAAGGGCATCGTCGACTCGTACCCCGACGCCGAGCTCATGTGGGCGCAGGACGAGCCCGAGAACCAGGGCGCCTGGCCGTACTTCATCATCGAGACGAACAAGCTCGGGCCGCGCCCGGTGCAGGTCGTCGCGCGCCAGGCCGCGGCCTCGCCCGCGACCGGTTCGGCCAAGCGTCACGCGGCCGAGCAGGCCGAGCTGGTGCGACGGGCGACCACCCTGTAGTCGCTGATCGTCGACGACGAAGCGGGATGCCTCCTCCGAGGCATCCCGCTTCGTCGTTCTCGGCCTACTCGGGCCGGCCCGCGCGCGCGAGCCGGCTCGGCCACCAGATGCCCCGGCCGATGTCGTAGGCCAGGGCGGGCACGAGCAGGGTGCGCACGAGGAACGTGTCGAGCAGCACGCCGAACGCGACGATGAACGAGATCTGCACGAGGAAGAGGATCGGCAGCACCCCGAGCGCGGCGAACGTCGCGGCGAGCACGAGCCCGGCCGAGGTGATGACTCCGCCCGTCAGCCGCAGGCCGCGGATGATGCCGGGCCGGGTGCCGAACCGCATCGACTCCTCGCGCACGCGCGTCATGAGGAAGATGTTGTAGTCGACGCCGAGCGCCACGAGGAAGACGAATCCGAACAGCGGCACCGACGGGTCGGCTCCCGGGAAGTGGAAGACGTGCTCGAACACGAGCGCGGAGACGCCGAGCGCCGCCGTGAACGAGAGCACGACGCTGCCGATGAGGATGAGCGGTGCAACGATCGAGCGCAGCAGCAGCATGAGGATCACGAGGATCGCGGCGAGCACGAGCGGGATCACGAGGTTGCGGTCGGCGATCGCCGCGTCGTTCGTGTCGAGCGCGACAGCCGTCTGCCCGCCGACCAGCACGTCGGTGCCGACCTCGTCGAGCGCGGTGCGGAGTTCGGCCACGGTCGCCTCGGCCTCGAGCGAGTCCGACGGGTCGGAGAGGGTCGCCTGCAACAGCACGTCGCCGTCGACGACGGTGGGCGCGGGCGCGGGGGTTCCGGGCGGGCCGAAGGCCTGCACCCCGTCGGCGGTGACCGGTGCCGAACCCGACGGCGAGTCGGCGGAGACGACCGAGACCGAGTCGACGCCCGCCGTGGCGAGCGCGACGTCGGCCATCCGCTGCAGGTCGTCCTCGGGGCCGACGACGATGGCGGGCGTGCCCGATCCGGCGGGGAAGTGCTCGCCGATCATCGCCTGCCCGTCGCGCGCCTGCGACTCGCCGAGCACGAACTCGCTCGAGGGCACGCCGTCGGCGTCGAGCTGGGCGAGGCCGAGCGACATGCCGGCGAGCGCGAGCACCGAGACGATCCACACCGTGCGCGGCCGCCGCGAGACCAGGCGGCCGACGCCCGCCCACAGTCCGCGGTCGGGCAGGTCGGCCTCGTCGGGGGCGGACGCTCCGTGCAGCACGCCGTCCGCGTGCTTCGCATGAGCCGGTGCGACCGCGGCGCCCGCGTCGCCGATGTGCGCGACCTTGCGCGGCCAGAACGCCGCGCGCCCCGCCCAGAGCAGCAGCGCCGGCAGGAGCGTGAGCGCCGCCAGGAGCGCGAACACGATGCCGATCGCCGCGATCGGTCCGAGCGTCTTGTTCGAGTTCAGCTCGCTCACGAGCAGGATCAGGAGACCGACGATGACGGTGCCGCCGCTCGCCACGATCGGCTCCCACGATCCGCGCAGCGCGGCCCACGTCGCATCCCACTTGCGTTCGTAGCGCGCGAGGGTCTCGCGGTAGCGGGAGATGTAGAGCAGCGCGTAGTCGGTCGCTGCGCCGATCACGAGGATGAAGAGGATGCCCTGGGTCTGGCCCGACAGCACGATCACGTCGGCCGAGGCGAGCGCGACGACCGTGAGCACGGCGGCGCAGAGTGCCGACATGCTCGTGAAGAGCACGATGAGCGGCAGCAGCGGCGAGCGGTAGACGACGATGAGGATGACGAACACCGCGGCGAGGGCGACCGCGAGCAGCAGCCCGTCGATGCCGCTGAAGGCGCCCGCGATGTCGGCGCTGAAGCCGGCCGGGCCGGCGACCGCGACGGTCGCCCCCTCGATCGGGGCGTCGTCGATCGCGGCACGGAGGTCGCCGACGACGTCCGCCGCGCGCTCGGCCCCGTCGCCCGACTCGATCGGCACGACGACCTCGACCGCCTCGCCGTCGTCGGAGGCGATCGCGGGCGAGATCTCGTCGCCGACGACGCCGGTCACGTCGCCGAACGCCGATCGGAGGTCGTCGATCGCGGCGAGCTGCGCGTCGTCGAGCTTCGCGCCGTCGTCGGTGGCGACGACGACGATCGCCGGGATCGTCTCGGTGTCGCGGAAATCCTCCTGCAGCGCCTGGACCTCGGTCGCCTCGGCGGAGGCGGGCAGGAACTGGCTCTGGTCGTTGACCGACAGCTTGCTCAGCTGACCGAACGACGCACCGCCCCCGCCGAACGCGGCGAACCAGACGAGGATGAGGACGGCGGGGATGAGGACGCGCAGCCACGTGGGCACGCGACGACGGGCAGGAGTTTCGATCACAGTCCGACGTTACGAGTGCCGGACGACGCCCCGCATCGAACGAACGGTTGAATCGGCCGACTACTCGGCGACGGTCACCGTGTGGGTCGACTGGTACAGCCGGATCTTCGTGAGCACCTGCACGCGCAGCTCGTCGGGGGCGCTCTCACGGCAGGCGCGCTGCACGACCTCGGTGATCGCGACGCCCACGCGCAGCTCGGCCTGGCAGTCGGCGCAGTTCTCGACGTGCTCGCGGATGTCGACCGCGTCGGCGGCCTGCAGCTCGTTGTGCAGGAACTCCTCGAGTTCGGCGCGGGCCTTCTCGCAGCCGCAGTCGGTCATTTCGTGCTCCTCGCGGGTTTCGGCGCCTTCTCGGCCGCGGCGAACCCCTGTTCGCGGGCGTAGTCGGCGAGGGACTCGCGCAGCAGTCGCCGGCCACGGTGCAGGCGACTCATCACGGTCCCGATGGGGGTGTTCATCATGTCGGCGATCTCCTGGTAGGAGAAGCCCTCGACGTCGGCGAAGTAGACCGCGAGGCGGAAGTCCTCGGGCAGCGCCTGCAGTGCGTCCTTCACGGCGCTGTCGGGCAGGTGGTCGATGGCCTCGGCCTCGGCCGAACGGCTCGACCGCGCGGTCGTCGACTCGGCGCCTCCGAGCTGCCAGTCCTCGAGCTCGTCGATCGTGCCCTGATAGGGCTCGCGCTGCTTCTTGCGGTAGCTGTTGATGAAGGTGTTCGTCAGGATGCGGTAGAGCCACGCCTTGAGGTTCGTGCCCTGCTTGAACTGGGCGAAGGCGGCGTACGCCTTCACGAAGGTCTCCTGCACCAGGTCTTGCGCGTCGGCCGGGTTCTTCGTCATGCGCAGCGCGGCCGCGTAGAGCTGGTCGAGGAACGGCAGCGCCTGTTCTTCGAAGAGTTCGCCGAGCGGTCGGCTCTCTTCGGGGGTCTCGTCGGTCGGCGCCTGGTCGATCTCGTCGGCAGTCATCACGAGCAATCCTAGATCGTCGACCTCCACGCCACGATCGACCACTCGCCCGGTCGGGCGCTCGAGCACCTCAAGCGACACGCGCACCATCTCCTTCCGCGTCGCGCTCGTCCGAGCCGCCGACGCTACTGTTGATAACCGATGCAGATTTCGAGGTATTCCGAGCCCGAGTTCGACCCGTACGGCGACATGAAACAGACCGAGACGGATGCCTCGTGGCGCGCGCCGCGCGCGGCGGGCCCGCTCGCAGCGTCGCTCTCGCTGCCGGGCTCGAAGTCGCTCACGAATCGCGAGCTCGTGCTCGCTGCCCTCGCCGACGGCCCGTCGACGCTGCGCGCCCCGCTCTGGTCGCGCGACAGCGAGCTGATGGTCGAGGGCCTGCGCGCGCTCGGCACCGGCTTCGAGCGGGTGCCGGGCCACGGGGGCTTCGGCGACGACCTGCGCGTGACCCCCGCCGACGAGCTCGTCGGCTCGACCACGATCGACTGCGGCCTCGCCGGTACCGTCATGCGGTTCCTGCCCGCGGTCGCAGCGCTCGCGCTCGGCCCGACCACCTTCGACGGCGACGAGTACGCCCGCAAGCGCCCCATGTCGGGTGTGATCGACGGGCTCAAGGGGCTCGGCGTCGACCTCGACGACGACCGGCGCGGCACGCTGCCGTTCACGGTGCACGGCACGGGCCGGGTGTCGGGGGGCGCGCTCGAGATCGACGCGTCGGCGTCGAGCCAGTTCGTCTCCGGCCTCCTGCTCTCGGCCGCCAGGTTCGAGGAGGGACTCGACCTCCGCCACGTCGGCGACCGCCTGCCGAGCCTGCCGCACATCGAGATGACGATCGCGACCCTCGCCGCACGCGATGTCGTCGTCGAGACGCCCGAGACCGGGCGCTGGCGCGTCTCCCCCGGTCCGATCCGCGCGGTCGACGTCGACATCGAGCCCGACCTCTCGAACGCCGCCCCCTTCCTCGTCGCCGCACTCGTCGCGGGCGGCTCCGTCACGATCACGGGCTGGCCGGCCGAGACGACCCAGGTCGGCGCGCAGCTGGCCGAACTGCTCCCGCAGTTCGGCGCACGCGTCGAGCGCGACGGCGATCGGCTCACCGTTCACGCACCGACGCCGGCGACCGGGGCAGGCTCGGGCCGCGGCATCCGCGGCGTCGATCTCGACCTCTCCGAGGCGGGTGAGCTCGTCCCGAACCTCGTCGCGCTCGCCGCCTTCGCCGACGGCCCGTCGACGTTCACCGGGATCGGGCACATCCGCCACCACGAGACCGACCGGCTCGCGGCCCTCGCCGCCGAGCTCAACGGGCTCGGCGGCCGGGTCACCGAGCTCGACGACGGCCTGCGCATCGAGCCGACCGACCTCCACGGCGGGGTGTGGCACGCCTACGCCGACCATCGCATGGCGACGACGGGTGCGATCGTGGGCCTCGCGGTCGACGACGTCGTCGTCGACGACATCGGCTCGACCTCGAAGACCCTGCCGCAGTTCACCCGACTCTGGGAGCAGCTGCTGGCATGACCTGGTGGAGCACCGACGACGATGACGACGACGAGCCCGAGTTCGACGAGTCCGACGTGCGGGTGCGCCCGAACCGGCGCGGCTCCCGCCCGCGCACGAAGGTGCGACCGGAGCACGCCGACGCCGTGACCGGAACCGTGCTCGGCGTCGACCGGGGGCGGTACTCGGTGCTCGTCGACGAGGGCGAGGCCGACGAGCGCGCGATCACCGCAGCTCGCGCGTCCGAGCTCCGCCGCAAGTCGGTCGTGACGGGTGACCGCGTCGACCTCGTGGGCGACGTCACGGGCGACGAGGGCACCCTCGCACGCATCGTCCGCGTGCAGGAACGCTCGACCCTGCTGCGCCGCAGCGCCGACGACACCGACGAGGTCGAGCGGGTGATCGTCGCGAACGCCGACCAGATGCTCATCGTGGTCGCCGCGGCGAATCCCGAGCCGCGCATCCGGCTCATCGACCGCTACCTCGTCGCCGCGTTCGACGCGGGCATCCGGCCGCTGCTCTGCATGACGAAGACCGATCTCGCCGACCCGGCCGAGTTCCTCGCGAACTTCGCGGGGCTCGACCTGCCGGTGTTCCGCTCCCGCACCGATGCGATGCCGATCGACGAGATCGCCGACGCCCTCGTCGGCCACCGCACGGTGTTCGTCGGCCACTCGGGGGTCGGCAAGTCGACGCTCGTGAACGCGCTCGTGCCGGGTGCCGACCGGGCGACCGGCCACGTGAATGTCGTCACGGGGCGCGGCCGCCACACGTCGTCGTCGACCGTGTCGCTGCGCATCGAGCACGACGGACGGCACGGTTGGGCGATCGACACCCCGGGTGTGCGGTCGTTCGGGCTCGGTCACGTCGACCCCGCGAACATCCTCGGCGCGTTCACCGACCTCGCCCGCATCGCGGAGGACTGCCCGCGCGGCTGCACCCACCTGCCCGACGCCCCCGACTGCGCGATCAACGAGGCCGTCGACGCCGGCGACCTCGGCGAGACCGGCCGGGCACGCCTCGACTCCCTGCAACGCCTGCTCGAGACGTTCGCCTGACACGCCCGGCCGGCGCCGAATACGGGACGAGCGGCACCCATGGGGCGGCATCCGCGCCTCGCGGCCTGCCTACGATGGAACGCATGACCGATGCACGACTCAGCCCCGGCGACCTCGCCCCCGACTTCACGCTCGACGACCAGCACGGCGACCCCGTCACGCTCTCGTCGCTGCGCGGTTCGAAGGTCGTCCTCTACTTCTACCCCGAGGCGATGACCCCGGGCTGCACGACCGAGGCGTGCGACTTCCGCGACAGCCTCAACTCGTTCAAGAGCGCCGGCATCCGCGTGCTCGGCGTCTCCAAGGACGACGTCGACAAGCTCGCCCGGTTCGCTGAGCGCGACCGCCTGAACTTCACCCTGCTCGCCGACCCCGACCTCGCCGTGCAGCAGCGGTACGGCGTCTGGGGCGAGAAGTCGCTCTACGGCAAGATCGTCGTGGGCTCGATCCGCTCGACCTTCATCATCGACGAGGAGGGCCGCATCGAGCGCGCGATGTACAACGTGAAGGCGACGGGTCACGTCGCCCGCGTGCGTCGCGAGCTCGGTCTCGACGCCGCCTGAGCACCTGATCCACCCGCCTGAGCCCGGCCGCCTCGTGCTGCCGGGCTCTCGCGTGCGCTCAGGCGCCCGGCGGCGCCTCCTCGAGCGGGCGGTCCTCGGGCCGCGAGTAGGCGATGCGCACGGGCGTCCACAGCAGCAGCCCGATGACGGTGACGGCCGGCACGAGCAGCAGCCAGCCCACATCGGGCCGCGCGAACAGTCCCTGGAACGCGCCGACGGCGACCGAGATCTGCAGGATCTGCCAGACGATCGCCGCTGCGCGCGACCACGGCGCACGGCGCAGCGAGGCGACCGCCACGGCCCACACCCAGATGGCGCCGACCGCGACGAGCACCGTGAGCGCCACCGCCGTCGCCATCGAGGAGGGCTCGAGCGAGAAGAGGTCGATCAGGAGCCAGCCCAGCAGGACGGTGACGAGCACGGCCTCGCCGAACAGCAGCACGCTCACGACGACGAGGGCGCTGCGGGCGCCGCCGCCGGCCGACGAATCGGATGCCGCAGGCCCGCGATCGTCGGGGCCGTCGGGTCGTTCGTCACGTCGATTCACAGCGTTATCCCATACATGGCTATTGATTCGGAGTCGGGGCTATGCGACCATTTACAAGGTCGAATTGATGCTCACAGGGTGGTGAGCCGATCAGTCATGATCCTACTTCCCGAGATTCGACTTTCCCCCTGCAGCAGCCCGAATGGGCACGCGCAATCACGCGCGCGTCTGCGAACGAACACCCGCAAGGAGCATCTCCATGGATTGGCGCGACAAGGCCGCCTGCCTCACCGCAGACCCGGAACTCTTCTTCCCGGTCGGCAACACCGGCCCCGCCGTCGACCAGATCGAGAAGGCCAAGGCGGTCTGCGCACGTTGCACCGTCACGGAGATCTGCCTGCAGTACGCCCTCGAGACCGGCCAGGACTCGGGCGTCTGGGGCGGCCTGAGCGAGGACGAGCGCCGCGCCCTCAAGCGTCGCGCCGCTCGCGCCCGCCGCGCGGGCTGATCCCCGCGCCGCGCGCCGGCGGCGCGCCCGCCGCGTCGCATCCTCGAAAGCACGCTGGAATCACCTGCTGACGCCAGGACCACGATCGTTCGTGGCGCCCGCGCGAAAACCTGGCTCCAGCGCGAGCACTCCGTCGCGCGAGCGCTTCGGCGACGGTCGGAGGAGCGCGTCGGTCCGACGCGCTCCCGTCGCTACGCCTGGGCGATCCAGCGCAGCGGAACGTCGATCGTCACCTCGGTACCGCGACCCACGACCGTGTGCCAATCGATCGTGCCGCCGAGCTCGCCCTGGATGAGCGTGCGCACGATCTGGGTGCCGAGCCCCTCGCCGACCTTGCCCTCGGGCAGCCCGGCACCGGTGTCGCGCACCTGCACGGTGAGCATCGTGTCGGAGCGGTTCGCGATGATCTCGACGTCGCCCTCCTGCCCCGCGAGGCCGTGCTCGACCGCGTTCGTGACGAGCTCGGTGAGCGCGAGCGCGAGCGGCGTCGCGTATTCGCTCGGCAGCACGCCGAACGAGCCCTGACGCTTGGGGTGCGCCGTCGTGTTGTGCGCCGAGGCGACCTCGGCGACGAGCAGGAGCGCACGGTCGAACACCTCGTCGAAGTCGACGTTCTGGCTGAGTCCCGTCGACAGCGTGTCGTGCACGACGGCGATCGCGCCGACCCGTCGCATCGCCTGGGTGAGGGCGTCGCGCGCCTCGTCGGAGTGGGTGCGGCGCGCCTGGATGCGCAGCAGCGACGCGACCGTCTGCAGGTTGTTCTTGACGCGGTGGTGGATCTCGCGGATCGTCGCGTCCTTCGTGATGAGCTCCTGCTCCTGGTGGCGCAGCTCGGTGACGTCGCGCGTGAGCACGATCGCGCCGATCCGCTCGCCCCGTCGGCGGATCGGGATCGCCCGCAGCGACACCGTCACCCCGCGCGACTCGACGTCGGTGCGCCACGGCGCCCGGCCGGTGACCACGAGCGGGAGCGACTCGTCGACGACGAGCTTGCCGCCGAGGAGACCGGTCGTCACCTCGGCGAGCGACTCGCCCTCGAGCTCGTCGTCGAAGCCCATGCGGTTGAACGCCGAGAGCGCGTTCGGGCTCGCGAACGTCGTCACGCCGTCGACGTCGAGCCGGATGAGCCCGTCGGAGGCGCGCGGCGCGCCGCGGCGGGGCCCGGTCGGCGCACCGAGGTCGGGGAAGTCGCCCGAGGCGATCATCTGGAAGAGTTCTTCGGCGCACTCGTTGAACGTGAGCTCCTGCCGGCTCGGCGTTCGCGTCGCACCGAGGTTCGTGTGGCGCGTGATGACCGCGACCGGCTCGGGCGCGAGTGCGGTGCCGCTCTCGGTGAGCCGTCGCATCACGGGCACGGCCCGCACGCGCGTCGGCATCTCCTCGTACCAGTCGGGCGCCGACGAGTCGACGATCGACGCGGTCGAGAAGGCCGCCGTCACGAGGTCGCGCCACTGGGGCTTGATCTCCTGACCGACGAAGTCGCGGTAGAAGAGCGTCGCGGCGCTCGACGGACGCGAGTGCGCGACGGCGACGAATCCGTCGTCGCCCGACGGCACCCAGAGCACGATGTCGGCGAACGCGAGGTCGGCGAGCAGCTGCAGGTCGCCGACGAGCATGTGCAGCCAGTCGACGTCGGCCTGACTGCTGCGGCCCTGGGCGAGGACGAGATCACTGAGGGTCGACACAGACCCAGCGTAGTGCGCGGATGCCTCGCCGCCATGCACTCCGCGGCGCGGAGTCGACCCGGCCCCGCGGCCGGATGACGCGCGGAGGACGCGCGAGCGGGCGCACGGAAGGCGCACGAGCAGACGCCCGGCTCGACCGGTCGAGTCAGGCCTCGGCCCGTCGGAGCACGGGCAGCGTGAATCCACGGCGGCGCGGCGCCGGCTCGGGCAGGATCGCACGCAGGACGTAGTCGCGCAGCGCCGCGCGCAAGGGCGCCCGGCCGGCGGCGTCGCGGAGCGTGCGGGCACCGAGGATCGCGGCATCGGCTGCCCGGCCGTCGTGCGGCAGGAGGGTGGCGGCGTCGATGCCGGCGAACCGGTGCAGCGTCTGCCGCACCTGGGCGTGGGCGTCGATGCCGAGGGCGCTCTGGCGCACCCGGTTCACGATGACGTCGATGCGCTCGGGGTCGACGAGCGTCGCGAGGTCCCCGTGCCCGCGGAGGAGCCGCGAGAGCCCGACCGGGTCGGCGAGGCCGACGGCCACGATGCGGTCCGCCGACTCCAGCGCGGCAAAGGTCGCGGCGTTGCGCCTCGGTGCGAACTGATCGCTCGTGAGCTCTTCGTCGCGCTCGAGGCTGAACCCGGTGTCGATCACGAGGTACTCGAACTGCCCCCGCATCGTCTCGAGCGCCGAGGTCACCCGCTCGTGCGCGAGCTCGGGCCACCGGTTGGCGCCGACGAGCCCCGAGTAGACGTCGAACGACGCCCGCGGCGACGTGTAGCGCTGGGCGATGCGTTCGAGCTCGGCGCGATCGAGCGACCCGGCGCCCGCGAGCCGGCACGCCGCGGCGAACCCGGGAGTCTCGTCGAGCAGTCCGAGCGCAGGGGCGACGGCGCCGCCGTACGGGTCGGCGTCGACGAGCGCGACGCGGTGCCCCGCCGCGGCGAGCTCGGCCGCGATGTTGACCGCCACCGTCGTCCGACCGGGCGCACCGGCGGGCCCCCAGACGGCGATCACCGCCGCCTCGGGTCTCGTCGTCGAGCCGGCATCGAGCCGCGACGGAAGCGCGGCGACCCCGGCGAGGAGCGCTTCGATCTCGCCCCAGCCGGCGCCGCGGCCGGCGATCTCGTGCACGCCGAGCGTGGCAGCCGTCGCGCGCTCGGCGTCATCGGTCGCGACGGCGATGAGACGGATGCCGCGTTCGTCGCAGGCGTTCAGCAGCTCGGCGCTCAACGTGCCGCGGCCGGCGCCCACGACGACGACCTCGGGGGCGAGCACGTCGAGGCTGTCGACGAGGTCGCGCCAGCCGACGAGGCGCGCGACCACCGTGTGACCGTGTTCGACCAGGTCGGCCAGCAGCCGGTCTTCGGTCGCGGCGTCGAGCGCGAGTGCGAGCCTGGCCACGTCAGTCGCCCGCCCCGGCGGCCACGAGGTCGATCGCGTCACCCGTCGCGAGGGCCTCGAGCACGGCCGCCACCCGGTCGCTCGGCACGAGGACCTCGACCGATGCCCCGTTCGACGACACCATGCCCTCCTCGTCGACGATGCCGGCGATCTCCGCATCGGCGACGAGCACCTTCGGCGCCTCGAAGCCGCCGCGTTCGGTCGCCCTGGCTGACCAGACGTCGACGCGCGAGCCCGCATCGAGCCCGCTCGCGAGTGCACCCCGGCTCGGCACGACGACCACCGAGAGGCCGGTGTCGTCGGACTCGCCGACGGACGCGGCCGGAACCAGCTCGCCCTTGCGCACGGTGTCGGTGACCACGAGCCCGTCGTCGGTCTCGTCGACGCGCAGGTAGTTCGCCTCTGCTGCACCGAGCCGAACCGATGCGACGTCGAGCCGGTCGAGCTCGAGCACCGTGCCGGGGGTCAGCGTCTCGCGTGCCGTGTACACGTCGACGGTGTCGTCGAGCCCGTCGACGAGCGCCCACACGCCGACCGTCGACGCAGCGACGAGCACGATTCCGATGAGCAGCCTGGGATCGATGCGGACCGCACCCCGTTCGCGACGGCTTCGACCGGTCATGTGGTCTCGTCTCCTCTCGTCGGCGCGTGATGCCGGAGTCCATCGTCACCCGATCCGCGAAGATCGTCCCGAAGTTATCCACAACCGCCCCCGTGCCGCACGAGGCCCTGGCGAGGGGTCGATAATCGAGACATGACCCCTCCTGGTTCGGCCGGCGACATCGGCCGCTTCCTCACCATCGCCGACGCGGCCGAGATCCTCGCCGTCGACGTGGCGGCGGTCGACGCGCTCATCCGCAGCGGCGAGCTCCCCGCGATCCGTGTGGGCAGCTCGGGTCCGTGGCGCATCGAACGCGCGCAGCTCGAGGTGTGGATCGAACTGCAGTACGAAGAGACCCGGGTCGACGTCGCGTGGAACGAAGGCGAGTACGCGAACATCACCGAGCTCTCCGGGGTGCGCACCGGCCCCATCCGCCCGGTCGACTGACCCGCCCTCGCGCGGGGTCTCAGCCGAAGCGCACGAGCAGCAGCCGCGCGAGCGGCACGATCCGGTAGCCGTGCACGTCGTGCTCGCGCCGCGGGGTGCCCGGGTCGTGCAGCGCGAGATCGAGGTGGTCTCGGGCGACGCGGTCGATCGTGCCGTGCACGATGCCGTCGATCGTCGTGAGCTGCACCGCCGTCCTCCGCCGCGAGAGATCGCGCAGGACGAAGGGCAGCCCGATCCGCTCGGCCAGGCGCACGGATGCCTCGGGCACGGCGACGAGGCTCGGCTCGAGCTGTTCGCGACCGGGCAGGATCGCGGCGATCGCGGCGAACGGCACCACCACCTGTGCGGACGGTCGGCCGTAGTGGACGGTCTCCGCACTCAACCAGTCGCGACCGAACGCGAGCGGGCGCACGCCGATGAGCAATCCGCCCTGCAGTTCGATGCGCACGAGTGCCTCGGTCGCGGACTCCCCCGCACGAGCGAGTGCGGCGATGCGGTCGCGCAGGGTGAGCCGGCCGAGCCGCAGCCGCTCCTCCTCGAGCTCGAGGGCGCGCTGCTCGTCGAGCATCTCCCGATCGATCTGGCTCTCGAGGTCCGAGAACAGCTGGTCCCAGCGCATACCCGCGACGGTACCTCGATCCGCGAGACGACGATCGGAGTTCTCCACAGTCGGAGAATTCTCTTGACACCTTCGACAGGTCTGCTTACATTCGCTTGAGGAATCCCCGAAACCCCCGAGCGGGGGTGATTCCCGTCGCGATGCTGCGAGGCTCGCGACCGCCAGCCCTACTGGAGCGAAGATGACCGTACGCGATGCCGCCGCCCGAACGACGGCCGTGCAGGGCGCCGCAGCCCGCCACCTCGACGACGAAGACGAGTACTTCGGGCGACAGCCCTCACGGCGCGACGAGTTGCCCGATCCCGAGCAACTGCTGCGCAACCTCACGCACTGCGTGATCGAGGCGCTCGCCGGTGCCCGTGACCTCGAGCAGTTGGCGCGATGGGTCACCGACGAGGTGTATCGCAACCTCTCGAAGCGGGTCGTGCTCGCCGCCCGCGCCCGCCGGGTCAAGGGCCAGTCCGCACAGCGGCCCGCCTTCTCACTCGGCCGGGTGCATCTGTGCGAGCCCCACGACGGCGTCGTCGAGGCGGTCGTCATCGTGCATCAGCGGGCACGATCGCGAGCGGTCGCGATCCGCCTCGAAGGCCACGACCAGCGCTGGCGTGCGAGCGCCATCGGGGTGCTCTGACCCGACGGCCGGCCGACTGAGCGGCGGGCGTCAGCCCCAGGAGGCGCGTTCATCCTCCCGTGGCGCGAACACGGTGCGCGTCTCGGTGTCGAACGTGCGCACTGGGCGCAAGCGGTTCCACGGCTCCCAACCCGGGTCGCCACCACGGCAGAACGCCACCCATGCCCCGTGCATCTCCGCGGCGAGCGACGCGGGGGCCGCTCCACCCGTCAGCGCGACCGCGTCGGGCGCGTCGAGCCGGTCGAACACGGCAGGAAGGTCCATGCAGTGCGCGGCGCCGAGCCCGAGCCGGGGACTTCGCCAGGCGAACTCGTACACCCACGTCGCGGCGCCGCGGCCCAGCCGCGCGTCGGCCCATCGGTTGATCGGCAGTCGCAGCAGCAGGTCGGTGGCGAGCACGCCGAACAGGTCGCCTCGCCGGAGGTCGGGCCGGTTCTCGCGGTAGCGCCGCATCGTGCGCGACCGGATCCGGAACGCGATCCTCGCGCCGAGCAGGTGCCGTCGGCCGATCCGATCGACGAGCCCGGTCGGCTCCAGCCAGAGCCGCGCCTCCTCGGCCGTGCATCCGATGAGCACCGGCACCGCGTCGGCCGCGCCGTCGACGAGCGCCTGCTCGGGATCGGGCAGTCCCTCGCCGATCGCGAGGGCGAAGCCGGGGCCGCCCGTCACGGGCGTCGTACCCGCGGTGACGCGCAACTGCGCCGCGACGAGCGCGTCGGGAGCGATCGACGAGAACGCCTCGCGGGTCGGAGCCACCCCGAGGTCCTTCGCGATCAGACGGGTGATCCGCGCGGCCTGCTCGCGAGGCCGGGCGGCGAGCGGTCCGCTCTGCAGGATCGCGCGGTCGACGAGCCCGGATGCCTCGGGGTGGGCGAGCACCGCCGCGATGAGCGACGCACCGGCCGACTGTCCCGCGACGGTCACGCGGGCCGGGTCACCGCCGAACTGCGCGATCTCGCGCCGGGTCCAGCGGAGCGCGGCGATCACGTCGAGGAGGCCGAGATTCAGTGGGGCGTCGTCGAGCACCGAGAACCCCTCGGACCCGACCCGGTAGTTCACCGAGACGAAGACGACCCCGTCGCGCGCGAAGGGCGTGCCGTCGTAGCTGTCGAGCGCGTTCGCGCCGCGCGACAGCGCCCCGCCGTGCACCCACACCATGACGGGCAGGCCGGCACCTGCCCCGCCGGTCTCGGCGTCGGACATCGCCGAGTCGGGCGCCCACACGTTCAGGTTGAGGATCTCGTCGCCGGCGATCTCGATCGAGGGCAGCACGTGCTCGAGACCGCCGCCGTACGGCGCCTGCGGCGAGGTCGCACCCGGGCTCGAGGCATCCCGTTCGCCGGGCCAGCCGGGGTGCGGCTGCGGCGCCGAGAACCGACGATCGCCGAAGGGCGCCGCTGCGTATGGCACGCCCAGGAAGCGCGCGACCCCGCCGATGCGGGTGCCGCGCAGCCTCCCCGACGAGACGGCGACGACCGGTACGGTCATGCCGTGCTCAGCGGCCCTTGCGCTCCTGAGCGCGACGCTCGGCGCGGTTCTGCGGCGCCTCGCCGCCGGAACGCTGACCGAACGCACCGCGCTCGCCGCCCTCGACCGCCTGCTGCGGCGCCTGGCTCTCGGCGACGGCACGACGTGCGCGCTGGGTCGCCGCCTGCTGCACCTGGCCGCGCTGGTTGCGCACCTCGACGCCGCCCGAGTCGCTCGGAGCGGTGTAGCTGAGCTTCTCGTCGGGGGTCGACTCGCGCGCGAGCCCCTTCGCCTCGATCGTCGCCTCGCCGGCACCGGCCTGCGGAGCCACCTCGACCTCGAGGTTGAAGAGGAACCCGACCGTCTCCTCGCGGATCGAGCCCATCATCTGCTGGAACATCGCGTAGCCCTCGCGCTGGTACTCGACGAGGGGGTCGCGCTGGGCCATCGCCCGGAGGCCGATGCCGTCCTTCAGGTAGTCCATCTCGTAGAGATGGTCGCGCCAGCGGCGGTCGATCACCGAGAGCACGACGCGGCGCTCGAGTTCGCGCATGGCGGGGCTGCCGAGCTGCTGCTCGCGGCGCTGGTAGGCGAGCTTCGCGTCGGAGATGATCTCACGCCGCACGAACTCGCGGTTCACGCGACCCTTCTCACCGGCCTCGGCGACGACCTCGTCGATCGTGATGCCGATCGGGTAGAGCGTCTTCAGCTCGGCCCACAGCGCGTCGAAGTCCCACTCGTCGGGGTTGCCCTCGGCCGTGTGCTGGTCGAGCACCTCGTCGATCACGTCGTCGAGGAACTTCTGGGTGCGCTCGTGCAGGTCGTCGCCCTCGAGGATGTGGCGGCGGTCGGAGTAGATCGCCTCGCGCTGGCGGTTCAGCACGTCGTCGTACTTGAGCACGTTCTTGCGGATCTCGGCGTTACGGGCCTCGACCTGCGACTGCGCCGAGCGGATCGCGCGGGTGACGACCTTCGACTCGATCGCGACGTCGTCGGGCACGCCGCGCGACATGAGGCTCTCGGCGGCGCCCGCGTTGAACAGGCGCATGAGGTCATCGGTGAGCGAGAGGTAGAAGCGGCTCTCGCCCGGGTCGCCCTGACGCCCCGAGCGACCACGCAGCTGGTTGTCGATGCGACGCGACTCGTGACGCTCGGTGCCGAGCACGTAGAGCCCGCCGGCGGCGAGCACCTTCTCGCCCTCGATCGAGACCTCGCCCTTGATGGCCTCGAACACCTCGTCCCACGCGGCTTCGTACTCGTCGGGCGTCTCGGTCGGCGAGAGCCCCTTCTCGTGCATCTGCTGCACCGCGAGGAACTCGGCGTTGCCGCCGAGCATGATGTCGGTACCGCGGCCCGCCATGTTCGTCGCGACCGTGACGGCGCCGTAGCGGCCGGCCTGGGCGACGATCGCGGCCTCGCGAGCGTGGTTCTTCGCGTTCAGCACCTCGTGGCGCACGCCCTTCTTCGCGAGCAGGCGCGAGAGGTACTCGCTCTTCTCGACGCTCGTCGTGCCGACGAGCACGGGCTGGCCCTTCTTGTGCCGCTCGACGATGTCCTCCACCACCTGGGCGAACTTGGCCTCTTCGTTCTTGTAGACGAGGTCGGGCTGGTCGATGCGCTGCATCGGCTTGTTCGTCGGGATGGGCACGACACCCAGCTTGTACGTCGACATGAACTCGGCCGCCTCGGTCTCGGCGGTACCGGTCATGCCCGACAGCTTGTCGTAGAGACGGAAGTAGTTCTGCAGCGTGACGGTCGCGAGCGTCTGGTTCTCGGCCTTGACCTGCACGCCCTCCTTCGCCTCGATCGCCTGGTGGATGCCCTCGTTGTAGCGGCGCCCGACGAGGATGCGGCCGGTGTGCTCGTCGACGATGAGCACCTCGCCGTTCATGACCACGTAGTCCTTGTCGCGCTTGAACAGCGCGTTGGCCTTGATCGAGTTGTTGAGGAACGAGATGAGCGGCGTGTTCGCCGACTCGTACAGGTTCTCGATGCCCAGGTAGTCTTCGACCTTCTCGATGCCGGGCTCGAGCACGCCGACGGTGCGCTTCTTCTCGTCGACCTCGTAGTCCTCGCCTGCGACGAGGCGGGTCGCGAGGCGCGCGAACTCGGCGAACCAGCGGTTCGCCTCGCCCGATGCGGGGCCCGAGATGATGAGCGGGGTGCGGGCCTCGTCGATGAGGATCGAGTCGACCTCGTCGACGATCGCGAAGTGGTGGCCGCGCTGCACCATGTCAGAGGCCTGCCACGCCATGTTGTCGCGCAGGTAGTCGAAGCCGAACTCGTTGTTCGTGCCGTAGGTGACGTCGGCCGCGTACTGCTCGCGGCGCACCTGCGGGGTCTGGCCGGCCACGATGCATCCGGTCGTCATGCCGAGGGCGCGGAAGACGCGACCCATGAGCTCGGACTGGTAGGAGGCGAGGAAGTCGTTGACCGTGACGATGTGCACGCCACGGCTCGTGAGCGCGTTGAGGTACGCCGCGGTGGTCGCGACGAGGGTCTTGCCCTCACCGGTCTTCATCTCGGCGATGTTGCCGAGGTGCAGCGCCGCGCCGCCCATGAGCTGCACGTCGAAGTGACGCAGGCCGAGCGTGCGACGGCTCGCCTCGCGGACGGCGGCGAAGGCCTCGGGCAGGAGGTCGTCGAGCGACTCGCCGTTCGCGTAGCGCTCGCGCAGCTCGACGGTCTCGTGCTTCAGCTCGTCGTCGCTGAGCGCCTGGAAGCCCTCTTCGAGCGCATTGATCGCCGAGGCGTAGTTCTCGAGCCGCCTGAGGGTTCGGCCCTCGCCGACGCGGAGGACCTTTTCAAGAATCGAAGCCACGAATGTTCTCTCCTGTACTTCATGGGTGCTGCCCGCTCGGGCGCTGCGCCACGGGACCCGCGGCCTCGGGTGGCCGCGGTGCCTGCTGCCGCCTCTGCAGCGGTCATCATAGCCATGCTAGTGGGCCGCAACCTGAGCGGCCCCGCCACCGCATCGGCTGATGCGGTGGCGGGGCCGTTCGAGACCGTGTTCAGATCAGGATGCCACGGGCTCCCGTCCGCTCGTCACCGGGGTGTCGATCGCACCCTCGCCGTTCTCGTCGAGCCCGATGACGCCGTAGTCCCAGCCCTTGCGGCGGTACACGACGCTCGGCCGACTCGTCTCGGAGTCGATGAACAGGTAGAAGTCGTGGCCGACGAGCTCCATGAAGTAGAGCGCCTCGTCGACCGTCATGGGCGTCGACGCGAACACCTTGCGCCGGATCACGACGGGCGTGTAGACCTCGTCGTCGCCCATCTCGTCGGTCGTGTCGACGACGGGGATGCTGCCCGTGCGCACCTGTTCGAGCACGTCGACGCCTGCGGCCTGCACCCCCACGCCCGAGAACCCGGCATCGGTCGCCTCGCGGAGCGACGTATGGCGGTGGTTGCCGCCTCGATGCACCTTCCGGCGGTCCTTCGCGCGCCGGATCCGCTCGAGCAGGCGACCGAGAGCGACGTCGAACGCCGCGTACTTGTCGGTGCCGTCGGCCTCGGCCCGCACGACGGGCCCCTTGCCGAAGAGGGTGAGCTCCACGCGGTCGAGACCCGGGTTGCCGTTCTTCTCGTTGTGACGGCTGAGCTTCACGTCGAGGGAGATGGCCCGGTCGGTCAAGTGCGTGACCTTCTCGGACTTCTCCGTCGCGTACGCGCGGAAGCGGTCCGTGATCCCCAGGTTTCGTCCGACGATGTTCAGTTCCATGACGACCTCCGTTCACCGGCGTGTCACCCGGTTCTGAAGGGTGGATCGACCACGCCTGTCCTGCCACCGTAGCCCGCCCGCCGGGCAAAGTCACGGAGTGTTTCCGTCGAGTTCGCCGAGAGCCGAAGCACGCCGCAGCGGAGTCTCCGCGAGCACTGCGGCGCCGGCCGTGGACGCGCCCGCCGCGTGCAGTGCACGTGCCGCGTCGGCCAGCGTCGAACCGGTGGTCACGATGTCGTCGACGAGCAGGAACCGTCGCCCGGCGAGCGGCGCGACGGCGACGAGTCCGCCCGCGGCGTTCGCACGACGGGCGTCGACGCCGAGCCCCGCCTGGTCGACGCGCTCGCGTGCGAGGCGCAGGACCCGGGCCGGCCGCAGACGGCTGCGGGCGAGCAGCAGCTCGACCGGGGCGTAGCCGCGCTCCCGCATCGCCCGGGCGGTCGACGGCACGACGGCGAGTTCGACCGGGACGGGTCCGAGCCGGCTCATCGCGAGCGCCGCACCGATCGCAGCGCCGAGCGACGCCGCGAGCACGGAGGCCGCATCGGTGCGACCGCCGTCCTTGAAGGCGCCGATCGCCGCTGCCGCGACGCCCGCGTATTCGAGTGCCGCATGCACGGCGAACCGGCCGTCGGGGCCGTCGCGATGCACGACGCGCGGCACTGCCGCGAGCGCCGACCGACACCCGTCGCACACGGCGCGGTCGTGCCCGCCGCATCCGGCGCACGTGACGGGCGCGAGCACCGCGAGCGCGTCGAGCACCGCGTCGCGAGCGAGCGCGCGGAGCGCGCCCATTGCGCCGAGCCTGTCGAGGGCGCCGAGTCGATCCGCCATGCACCAAGGCTCGCGCAGCGGCGCCGACCGCGCAGTCGATGCCTGCGTACCACGCGCACGTGCCCATCGAACACGGGCTGGGGAGGACGGGTCGGATCAGCCCGGCATCTGCACCGAGACGAACGAGAAGCCGCTCGCCCGCTCCTGCCACGTCACGCCGCTCGGGACCTCGAGCGCCCCCTCGGCCGTGAGCACGCGCAGGCTGCGTTCGCCGTTGCCGGCATCGAGCATCCTGCCGTCCGCAGGCCCGGCCTCGTCATCGGGAACACCCCCGATCTCCTGCACGAGCACCCGTGTGTCGCCGCCCGGCATCTCGACGAGTGCCGCGACCCGGTTCGCATCGAGCCAGGCGACGTCGCGTGGAGCGCCCGACACGCTCGTGAGGGCGAGCGCGACCTTTCCGAGGCCGATCGGAACGCCGTCCGCATCGCGTTCGATCGACGCAGCCACGAATCTCGCGCGCGTGCCGTCGCCCAGCAGGGCGATGATGCGGGTGCCGTCGCGGGAGACCTCCAGCGACGAGATCGTCGATCCGATCCACGGCACGGCCATCGGGATCGGGTCGCCCTCGGGCGGGTAGGCGACGAGTTCGCCGGGCGCCGCCGTCGGCACCGACCAGACGACCCCCTGCGGGTCGATGGCCGGCACGATCAGCGACGACCCCGCACGGGGATCGAGGGTGACCGGGTCGTCTCCCGACCGCACGATCGAGACGCCGATCTCACTGCGTACCGCGACGGACGTGCCCCCGGCACCGACTGCGGCGCCGGTCGGCGCGAGGGCCGCGACCTGCTCCGAGACGCCCTCGATGGGCTGGACCTCATCGTTCGACGCGGCCAGGTATCCGAACGTCTCGCCGTCGTAGACGACCGGCCGCGGATCGACGGCGGGGTTCTGGATCGGCGGATCGGCAAGGGGCGGAGGATCCTGCGCCGCGCCGTCGATCGAGAGCGCGACCGAATCGACGTTGCGCACCTGTCCGACGAGGCTCTCGTCGAGCTGCGCCTGCATGCGCTGCAGTGTGCGGGTGTCGTCGAACTGCGCCCCCGAGAGGTCGACGCTCGCCGTGCCGTTCGCAATCGGCACCGAACTCTGTTCGAGCGCCGTGCCTTCGGGGAACGCCGTCGCGACGCCGGCCGCGAGCCAGTCGCCCGGCCCGCCCAGCAGCGCGCGGACCACGTTCGTCTGTACGGCGTCGGTCCGCGCGAACCAGCGCAGATCGGGCACCAGGTAGCGATAGTCGAGCGAGTAGAAGTACAGCTCGTACGAGCGGTACACCTCTCCGAACGTGAGCTCGTCGACGAGGAGGCCCTGCGGCGCCTCGGCAATCCGCCACTCGCCGTCCACCGTGACGAGACGGTAGGGCAGCTTCGCCTCAGCGGTCGACTCGGGCTGTTCGTACTGTCCGACGTCCGTGAGCGCCGCAACCGGCGTCGTGGCGACCTGGACCTGCGTCTCGGTCGCGTCGTCGGAGAGCGTCTTCGGCGCTTCGAACACCCGGTCGGCGCGCACGTCGATCGTCGCGCGCGCGTCAGGACGCCATTCGTCTTGGAACTCTTCGGTCAGATACTGCTGCGCCGCCGCGTAGTTGCCGCGAGGGCTCGCCGCTGCATCGATGAACCCCTGCACGATGTCCTCCGGGGAATCGCCCGGCTGCGGCGAACGCACGAAGGTGTCGAGCTCCAGCGACTCCTCGACCGGGTCGGGGTGGCCGACGCCGACGGGCCCCGACGTGGGTAGGGCGACGCAGCCGGTCAGGAGGGCTGCGACCAGCACGGCGAGGGATGCCGCGAGCGGGCGTCTACGCATCGGGCCGACCTCCCTCCGAGGCATCCAGGTCGATCGCGGCGACGACGCCCGTCGGCGGCGGGCCGACGGCACCGACGTCGTCTGGCTCGAGAGGCAGGGGCGACACGACGGCCTCGACGTCACGCGTGCGCGGGAGCGTCAGCCGGAAGACACTGCCGACGCCGGGCCGCGACCACACGTCGAGCATGCCACCGTGCGAGACCGCGTCCTCGAGGGAGATCGCGAGGCCGAGCCCGGTGCCGCCGATGGTGCGGGTGCGGCTGGGGTCGGCACGCCAGAACCGGTCGAACACGCGAGCGCTCTCCTCCTCGGTCATGCCGAGCCCGTAGTCGCGCACGGAGAGCGCGATCGCCGACTCGTTGCTGTCGACGGCGACGACGATCGGGCGGCCTTCGCCGTGCTCGATCGCGTTTCCGAGCAGGTTGCGCACGATACGGCGGATCCGGCGGGGGTCGACGTCGGCGTCGAGATGTCCGCCGGGCGCGACCAGCCGGAGCTCCGAACCGCGTTCACGGGCGAGCTCGTGCATCGACTCGATCGCGTCGCCGGCGAGATGCACGAGGTTCGTCGGCTCGGTCGCGAGCTCGACCGAGCCGGCGTCGTAGCGACTGATCTCGAGCAGGTCGGCGAGGAGCGTCTCGAAGCGGTCGGTCTGCGTGTGCAGCAGCTCGACGGTGCGGGACGTCGGTCCGGCGAAGTCCTCACGTTGCCCGTACAGCACATCGCCGGCGAGGCGGATCGTCGTGAGCGGCGTGCGCAGCTCGTGCGAGACGTCGGAGACGAAGCGCTGCTGCATGACCGAGAGCTCGGCGAGTTCGCGGATGCGCGCCTGCAGGCTGTCGGCCATGCCGTTGAACGACGCCGCGAGGGTCGCGAGCTCGTCCTCGCCCTTCGACGGCATGCGCACGCCGAGGTCGCCCGCCGCGAGCCGGCGACTCGTCGCGGCTGCCGTGCGGATCGGCTCGATCACCCAGCGCACGACGAGCAGCGTGATCGCGCTGAGCAGGGCGATCAGGGCGATGGCGCCGATCGTGCCGACCGTCTGCATGAATGCGAGCGTCTCCTGCGCGTCGGCGAAGTCGTAACCGATGTACAGGCCGTAGCGGCCGGCCTGGGGAACCGTGATGGTCGATCCGACGACGACGCCCGGGTCCCCGCCCCCGGCCTCGGTCTCGAACTCGACCGACTGCCAGAACTGGCCCTCGGGATTGTCCTTGACCCGTTGCTTCAGCTCATCCGTGATCACCCTCGTGAGTGCGGGATCGCCGCGGTCGGGCGGAGCCGCCCGGTCCTGCTCGTCGTCGACGCGGAAGTAGGCGATGAGGTTCGACCCCGACACCGACGTCACCGTGCGAACGGTCGAGCTCATGAGCGCCTGCAGCGACGCACGGTCGCTCGCGTCGGAGGCGTTGAGCACCTGCTGCGCCGCGGTGGTCGCCTTGTTCGAGGCGCCGAGCGCCGCATCGAGCTGGTTCTGGAACAGACCCGACGCGACGCTGAACGAGATGTAGAGGCCGATCACGAAGATCGCGAGCGACGACAGGGCGAGCGTGATCGCGACCGTCCGGAACTGCAGCGACCGTCGCCACAGCGCCGCGAGACGCCGGGGCTGCTCGCGCCACGATCCGGCGAACGGCGTCGCCGCGGCTTCGGCCTGCGTCATCGGCCCTCGCCGGCCTCAGGTGGTCGCGCCGGCGCGGTAGCCGACACCCCGGACCGTCATCACGATTCGCGGGTTGTCGGGGTCGTGCTCGACCTTCGCGCGCAGGCGCTGCACGTGCACGTTCACGAGCCGCGTGTCGGCCTTGTAGTGGTAGCCCCAGACCTGTTCGAGCAGCATCTCGCGGGTGAACACCTGCTGCGGCTTCGAGGCGAGCGTGAGCAGCAGGTCGAACTCGAGCGGGGTGAGGTTGATGCGCGCATCGCCGCGCCGCACCTCGTGCCCCGCGGCGTCGATGACGAGGTCGCCGATCGGCAACGTGGCCGAGGCCGGTTCGGGCGCGGGTCGCAGCCGCGTGCGGATGCGGGCCACCAGTTCCTTCGGGTTGAACGGCTTCACCATGTAGTCGTCGGCGCCGGTCTCGAGGCCCTTGACGACGTCGGCCGTGTCGCTCTTGGCGGTGAGCATGATGATCGGCGTGCCCGACTCGGCGCGGATGCGCCCGCACACTTCGATGCCGTCCATGCCGGGGAGCATGAGATCGAGCAGCACCAGGTCGGGCTTGTGCTCGCGGAACGCGGCGAGCGCGGCGGCCCCGTCGGCGCAGAAGACGGGCTCGAAGCCCTCGGTGCGCAGCACGATGCCGATCATCTCGGCGAGGGCCGTGTCGTCGTCGACGACGAGTACGCGTGGAGTCATCCCGTTCGTTCCTGTCAGCAGCCGATGGCTCGGCGGAATCCGGTTTCCCCAGCGTAACCGGTCGGGCGTGCGCAGCGGCCGAATGTGCGAGCATGGGGGTCAGCACGCCGGAAGGAGCGCGGAGACGTGTCGGACCAGGACTGGCAGGCGCCCGGTGGCGCGAACGGCGCTGCGCCAACCGGCCCGTCGAACGACGTGCCCTCCGCTGGCGGGTATCCCCCGCCCACATCTCCCGGCCCCGCGCAGTATCCGCCGCCCGCCTACCCCGGCACCGTGCAGTACCCGCCGCCCGCCTCCCCCGGCACCGCGCAGTACCCGCCACCCGCCTCCCCCGGCACCGCGCAGTACCCGCCGCCCGTCGGCGGCTCGCAGCCGACGCCCGGCTGGGCACCGCCGCCGAAGCCGGGGCTCCTGCCCTTGCGGCCCCTCGGTTTCGGCACGCTCCTGTGGGCGCCCTTCCAGACGCTCCGGCGCAATCCCGCGGCGACATTCGGATCGGGGCTCGTCGTGCAGCTCGTCACGACCGTGGCGACGCTCGCGGTGTTCGTGCCGTTCATGGTGCTCATCTTCGGCCGCATCGAGAGCGCGACGACCGACGACGTCGATGCGGTCGCCGCCGGCGGCATCGGCGCCCTCCTCCTGCTCATGCTGGTGCCGATCGCCGTCTCGCTCGTCGCGAGCGCGTTCCTGCAGGGCGTCATGGTGGTCGAGGTCGCCACCGGCACCCTCGGTGAGCGGCTCGCCTTCGGTGCGCTCTGGCGGCGCGCCGCCCGTCGGATCGGCCCGCTGCTCGGCTGGACCGCGATCATCACGGGCGCGCTGCTCGTCGGCGTCGTCGGCTTCGTCGCGGTGATCGCGCTCGCGGCCGTCGCCGGTACGGCCGTCGCCGGCGGACCCGCCGGAGCCGTCGCAGCGATCATCATCGGCCTCGTTGGTTCGCTCGGGTTCGTCGCGCTCGCCGCCTGGCTCATGACCAAGCTCGCGGTCGTGCCGAGCGCGATCGTGCTCGAGCACGCCGGCATCGGCGAGGCCGTGCGCCGCTCGTGGCGTCTCACCGCCGGCTTCTTCTGGCGGACCTTCGGCACGCTGCTGCTCGTGGCCGTCATCCTCTCGTTCGCCGGGCAGGTGGTCACGCAGCCGGTGTCGCTGGTCGGCACGATGATCGCGGCCGTCATCGACCCGACGGGCAGCGGCGCCGCGATCGGGATCACGATCGCCACGCTCGTGATCACGGTCGTCCTCACGATCGTGATCGGGGCGATCACGTCGGTCGTGCAGTCGGCGCTCGTCGCCGTCATCTACATCGACCTGCGCATGCGACGCGAGGGCCTCGACCTCGAGCTCACCCGGCACGTCGAAGAGCGCGACGCCGGTCGCCCGGTTGGCGACCCGTACGCGCCGCCGCCGGCCGCGGCGACCTGGGCTGCCCCCGGCCCGGTGCCCGACGCGACCGGCGGCGAGACGTGGACGCCCCGCTGATCGTGCGCGCCGTGCCCCCGCTCGACCCCGACGCGCCCGAGGCGCGTCGGTGGCTCGAGGACGAACTGCTGAAGCCCGAGTACCAGAACGCCAAGCCGACGGCCTTCGATCTCGCGATGCAGGCGGTCGGCGACTGGATCGCCGATCTCTTCCGTGGGGCCGGCGGCGTGCCCGGACCGATCGTCACGCTTATCGTCGTGCTCGTCGTGGTCGCACTGGTCGTCGTCGCGTTCCTCGTCTTCGGCGCGCCGCGCCTGCGGCGGGCCCGACGCTCGGCCGTGCCGCTCTTCGACGACCACGATGTCCGCGATCTCGCTGCGATCCGCGCGGCTGCCGAGACCGCCGCCCGGGTCGGCGACTGGCCGCTCGCGATCGAGGAGCGATTCCGCGCACTCGTGCGCGGGGTCGTCGACCGCGAACTCGTGCAGGTGCATCCGGGCACGACGGCCAGGGGGTTCGCGGTTGCCGCGGCCCGCCCGTTCCCCTCGGAACGGGATTCGCTGGCCACAGCGGCGGCGGCCTTCGACGACGTGCGGTACTCGGGCGGCACGGGCGACGTCGTCGTCTACGACGAGCTCACCCGGCTCGAGCAGCGCATCGTCGACGCACGCCCGGCCGGCGCCCCCGACGTCGAGGCGGAGGCCGTCCGATGAGCGCTCCCCCGGCGTCGGTCGTCGGCGGGTCCGCGACCACCGCGGCACCGGCGGTCACGCCCACCATCCGCGCGACGCTCCGTCGTCGACGGATCTGGATCGTCTTCGCCGCGCTGGTCGTGCTCGGCGTGCTCGCGATCGCGCTGATCGGCGGCACCGCCCGCGGCGGAGGACCGCGACTCGGTGCCGAGAACCCTGCACCCGAGGGGGCGAAGGCGCTCGTCGCGGTACTCGCCGGCCACGGCGTCGAGACGACCGTCGCGGCGACCTACGAACGTGCACTCGAGGAGGCGAAGACCGGGGCAACGGTGCTCGTCTACGACGAGCTCGGAGTGCTCTCGACCGACCGGTACTCGAAGCTCGGCCTCTACGCCGACCGTCTCGTCGTCGTCGCGCCCGACTTCACGGCGCTCGAGTCGCTCGCGCCGGGCGTCCGCCTCGCGGGCGTCGCGGGTGGGCCCATCGACGACGTCGCGTGCGACGTGCCCACCGCCGTGCGCGCAGGTTCACTCTCCGACGACCAACGGCTCTTCAACGTCGACGAGGATGCCGCGGCCGATGGCTGGCTGGGCTGCTTCCGCGACGGCGACCACGGGTACGCGGTGGTGACCGGCGAGTCGCGCGGCGGCGAGGTCGCGCTCGTCGGAGCCACTACATCGTTCGAGAACGGCCGCATCACCGAGCGCGGCAATGCAGCGCTCGCGGTCGGACTGACCGGGGCATCCGATCGTCTCGTCTGGTACCTGCCCGGCCCGACCGACGCCGAGACCGAGGCGGCGCCGACCATCGCCGAGCTCACGCCCGGCTGGGTCTCGCCGGTGCTCGCCCTCGCCGTCGTCGTCACCATCGTCACCGGCATCTGGCAAGGCCGCCGATTCGGCCCGCTCGTCGCCGAGAACCTCCCGGTGCACGTGCCGGCCGGCGAGACGAGCGAGGGGCGCGCCCGGCTCTACGCACGCAACGCCGCACGGGCGCACGCCCTCGACCAGTTGCGCATCGGCACGATCGGCCGGCTCGCGGAGACCCTCCGGTTGCCACGAGGGCTCGACGTCGAGCAACTCGCCGAGGCGGCCGCCGCGACCACGGGGCGGGATCCCGTCGCTGTGCGACGGCTGCTCGTCGACGATGTTCCGGGCGGCGACGCCGAGCTCGTGCGGCTCGCGGGCGAGCTGACCGAGCTCGAGGACGACGTCCGTGCCACACTCTCACCCGAGACCCGACCAGGAAGGCGACCATGACCGACCCGATCGCGAACGACCCGAGGCCCGGCGGCACGGAGCCGCCACCCGCGGCCGCCGTGCCGACGACGCCGGCACCCTCGGCGACCGGCCCCGGCCCGGCGCCAGCTGCGCCCGGCACGGCGCCCACGACCGCCCCCGCGGGCCCCGACGCCGAGCTGCGCGCCGCGCTGGGCCGCGTGCGCACCGAGGTCGGCAAGGCCGTCGTCGGCCAGGAGGGCGCCGTCACCGGCCTCATCATCGCGCTCCTCACGCGCGGGCACGTGCTGCTCGAGGGCGTGCCCGGCGTTGCGAAGACGCTGCTCGTGCGCACGCTCAGCCGAACCCTGCGGCTCGACACGCGACGCCTGCAGTTCACGCCCGACCTCATGCCGGGCGACGTGACGGGCTCGCTCGCGTACGACCCCCGCACCGGCGAGTTCGCGTTCCGCGAAGGGCCGGTGTTCACGAACATCCTGCTCGCCGACGAGATCAACCGCACGCCGCCGAAGACGCAGTCGGCGCTCCTCGAGGCGATGGAGGAACGGCAGGTCTCCGCCGACGGCGTCACCCGCCCGCTGCCCGATCCGTTCATGGTCGCGGCGACGCAGAACCCGATCGAATACGAGGGCACGTACGCGCTGCCCGAGGCGCAGCTCGACCGCTTCCTGCTGAAGCTCGTGCTCGACGTGCCCGAGCGCGATGCCGAGATCTCGCTGCTGCGCCGCCACGCCGACGGGTTCGACCCGCACGATCTCGCCGCAGCCGGAGTCGAGCCCGTGCTCGGCGCCGCCGAACTCGCGCGGGCGCGAGCCGCTGCAGCGGCGGTGCGCGTCTCCGACGACGTGCTCGCCTACCTCGTCGACCTCGCCCGGGCGACCCGGCGCAGCCCGTCGATGCGGCTCGGGGTGAGCCCGCGCGGAACGACCGGTCTCCTCGCCGCAGCGAAGGCCTGGGCCTGGCTCACCGGCCACGACTCGCTCACTCCCGATCACCTGCAGGCGATGCTGCTGCCGGTCTGGCGGCACCGCGTGCAGCTGCGCCCAGAGGCCGAGCTCGAGGGCGTGTCGGTCGACCAGGTGCTGCGCGGCATCGTGCAGCAGGTGCAGGTGCCGCTCTGAGCACTGCACGTGGCACGATGACTCCGGTCTCGAGGAGGCGAACCCCATGGCGCTGACCGGCCGCTTCGCCGTGCTCGTCGCGCTCGGCGCGATCCCCGTGGTCGCCGCCGGGCTCAGCGGCGCCCTCGAGGCCTGGCTCGCGCTCGTGGGCTGGCTGCTCGTCGCGGTCGGCGCCGGGGCGGTCGACCTCTCGATCGCCGCATCGCCACGACGGGTCGCCTTCGTACGCGAACTGCCCGAACGGGTGCGGCTCGGCGAGCCGGTCGCATCGGTGCTCATCGTGCAGAACCTCGGGCCGCGCCGCCTGCGGGCGATCGTGCGCGACGGCTGGGAGCCGTCGGCCGGCGTCGACGGGCCGAACCGCACCCGGCTCGACGTGCCCCCGGGCGAGCGTCGACGGCTGACGCTGCACCTCGTGCCCGTGCGCCGCGGCGACCGGCGCACCGAGCAGGTGACCATCCGCTCGCACGGTCCGCTCGGGCTCTGGGCGCGGCAGGCGACGCTCGCCGCCCCGGGACGGGTGCGGGTGCTGCCGCCGTTCCACTCGCGGGTGCACCTGCCCTCGCGGCTCACGCGACTGCGCGAGCTCGACGGACGCACGCCCCTGCTCATCCGCGGCCAGGGCACCGAGTTCGACTCGATCCGCGAGTACGTGCGCGGCGACGACGTGCGCTCGATCGACTGGCGTGCGACGGCCCGCCACATCGACCCCGAGGTGCCCGGCAACGCCAGGCTCATGGTGCGCACGTGGCGCCCCGAGCGCGACCGGCGCATCGTGATCGTCGCCGACACCTCCCGCACGGCCGCCGCGAGGATCGCCGACGAACCGCGGCTCGACACCGCCTACGAGGCATCCCTGCTGCTCGCCGCCCTCGCCACGCACGCCGGTGACCGCGTCGACTTCCTCGCGACCGACCGCCGGCTGCGAGGCCGCGTGCACGGCGCGACCGGGGCCGACCTGCTCGCCCGCATGGTCGACACGATGGCGGGCATCGACGCCGAGCTCCTCGAGGCGGACTGGTCGCTCGTGCCGGGCCTCGTGCGACAGGTGACGAGCCGCCGGGCCCTCGTCGTGCTGCTCACGGCCGCCGACTCCCCCGGCAGCGCCCGCGGCCTGCTCTCGATGCTGCCGCAGCTCACCGGGCGGCACACGGTCATCGTCGCATCGGTCGCCGACCCGGCGCTCATCGACGCGACCCGTGATCGCGACGACCTCGACGCGGTGTACCGGGCCGGTGCTGCACAGCGCGGTCTCGACGACGGCGAACGCGTCGCCGCCGCGATCCGCCGCCTCGGCGGGCAGACGGTCTCGGCGTCGCCGCTCGAGCTGCCGCCCGCCCTCGCCGACCGATACCTCGACCTGAAGGCGTCGGGGCGACTCTGAACCGCGCCGGTCCGCACCGGCCGGCACCGGTCGGCACCGCCGACGGGACACGTCACCGACCGGCAGTGATCCCGCGTCGCACGGCGACTCGTTTCGAGACATTCGCACGAGGTTCACGCGCCCCGCCCGCTCGGGTCGCTACGCTCTCGGAGGCGCCGTCGAGGCCGTGCGCCGCGTCCACCGATCGTTCGAACCCACGATTCCGGTCTCCACCGAAAGGCAGTCACATGTCCGACACAGCCCCCGCACAGACGTCCGCCCCGGCGCCAGCCGTCGCCGGCCCGTCGACCGGCCAGAAGCTCACCGCCGAACTCCTCGGCACGTTCATCCTCGTCTTCGGCGTCATCGGCGCCGCGATCTTCTCGTCGGCCGGCACGGGCCTGCTCGGTGTCGCCTTCGCGCTCGGCCTCGCCGTGCTCGTCGGCATCTACGCGTTCGGCCCCATCTCGGGCGGCCACTTCAACCCGGCGGTGACCCTCGGTCTCGCGATCGCCGGCCGCTTCGCGTGGAAGGACACGCTCGGCTACATCGTCGCCCAGATCGTCGGCGGCATCCTCGGCTCGGTCGTCCTGCTCGGCATCCTCTCGACCGGACCGAAGTTCGACATGGCGATCTTCCAGAGCGTCTCGACGGGCTACGACGAGCTCTCGCCCGGCGGGTTCGGCCTCGTGTCCTTCCTCATCGCCGAGATCGTCGCGACCGCGGTGTTCCTCTTCGTGATCCTCGGCGTCACCTCGGCCGGCCGCGCCGCGTCGAACCTCGCCCCGCTCGCGATCGGCCTCACCCTCACGGTGCTCGTGCTCGTCGCGGGGAACGTGTCGAACGGCTCGTTCAACCCGGCCCGCTCGATCGCGACCGCGATCTTCGGCGGCCCGGTCGCGCTCAGCCAGCTCTGGGCGTCGATCGTCGCGCCGATCGTCGGTGCGCTGCTCGCCGGCGTCATCTACAAGGCGCTCTTCGACCGCCCCGCCCAGCTCACCAAGTGAGCCCGTGCGGCCGGCTCCCACCGGCCGCGCACCCGCGAAGGCGGATGCCGCTCCCCACGCCGTTCGGCGTGCGGGCGAGGCATCCGCCTTCGTCGTGTCGGGCCCTCTTCCGCAGGGTTCCGATCCGACACGCGGAGCGGTGGCACGTCGCCGACCGCCGGCCGCCCGGGCCGTGACCTCCGACCCCGGAGGCTACCCCGCGACGATGCGCGTTGCGCCGGCGTCGAACTCGCCGAGGTCGCCGGTGACGCCCGCTCGGGCCGCCCGGCGGCCGACCACGAGCATGTAGACGAGGAGCCCCGCGAGCGCGGCGGCGCCGATGCCGATCTTCACGGCCCACGGCCACGGCGCGGGCGTCACGAACCCCTCGATGAGGCCGGCGACGAGCAGGAAGAACACGAGCCCGATCGCGACCGTGAACAGGGCGCGTGCGTCTTCGGCGAGCGCCACGCCGCGCGGACGCGGGCCGGGGGCGACCCACGCCCAGAAGATGCGCAGGCCGGCGGCGGCCGCGATGAAGATGCACGTGAGCTCGAGCAGCCCGTGCGGCGCGATGTAGAGGAAGAACGTGTCGGCCTCGTCGTAGGTGAACATGACGGCCGCGTTGACGCCGAGGTTCTGCGCGTTCTGCATGACCACCCACGGCACCCAGACGCCGAGGATGCCGAACGCGACGCACTGCGCGGCGATCCAGGCGTTGTTCGTCCAGACGGAGCCCGCGAACGACCCGGCCGGGTGCTCGGAGTAGTAGGCGACGAACCCCTCTTCCGCGATCTGGCGCAGCTCGCGCTCGGATCCGAGCGACGCGAGCACACGTGGGTCGCCCATGATCCACCACGCGTAGAGTGCAGCGATCACGAACGTCGCGAGGGCGACGGCGAGCGTGAGCCAGCGCAACCGGTAGAGCGCCGCCGGCAGGTCGAGTGCGACGAACCGTCCGAGCCGGCGCAACGGATTCTCGGGGGCCGCGGTGAACCGCAGGCGCGACCGGGACAGGCTCAGCGAGAGCCGGTCGCCGAGCGCGGTCGATCCTGCGGTCGACTTCACGAGCGAGAGATCTGATGCCGCCGCCTGATAGCGCTCGATGAGCTCGTCGGTCTCGGGACCCGAGAGGCGCGAGCCGCGCGCGAGCGCGTCGAGCCGCTGCCAGTCGTCGTGGCGGGCTGCGGCCAGGGCTTCGAGGTCCATCTGCTTGAATACTACCCATGGCCTCCCCGACCGCCGCGACCCCGTCGGGCACGGCCGTCCGGGTCGCCCGCTTCGACGCCGACGGCGTGCTCACGGGCGAAGCCGTCTCGCTCGACGTGCGCCCTGCGAGCGTGCTCATGCGCGCGGGCGGTGCCGCGATCGACGTGCTCGTGAGCATCGTGCTGATCCTCGGACTGCTGTGGCTCGTCTCGAGCCTCGGCGTCGACGAGGCCGCGCTGCGTGCCGCGATGGTCGCCGGCATCGTGACCGTCATCGTCATCGTGCCGACCGCCGTCGAGACCGCCGCGCACGGCAAGTCGCTCGGCAAGCTCGCACTCGGACTGCGGGTGGTGCGCGACGACGGCGGCGCGAGCGGGTTCCGGCACGCGTTCATCCGAGCGCTCGTCGGCGTGGTCGAGATCTACATGACGTTCGGCGGACTCGCACTCCTCGTCGGCTTCCTCAATCCGTCGTCGAAGCGGCTCGGCGACATCCTCGCGGGCACGCACTCGCAGGTCGAGCGGGTGCCGGCGCCGCCCTCGAACGCGTTCGGCGTGCCCGTGCCGCTCGCGGCGTGGGCGACGACGGCCGACGTGGCACGCCTGCCCGACCCGCTCGCGCGTCGCGTCGCGTCGTTCTTTGCGAACGTCGAGCACCTCGTGCCCTCCAGCCGCGCCCGGGTGGCGGCGTCGCTCGCCGCAGAGGTCGCCCCGTACGTGTCACCGGTACCGGCGGCGCCGCCCGAGTTGTTCCTCGCCGGGGTGACCGCGCTCCGCCGCGAACGCGACGCGGCCGCACTCGAGCTCGAGCAGGCGCGCATGGACGCGCTCGCACCCGTGCTCACGTCGCGGCCGACCGGGTTCCCCGAGCGCTGACGACCGCGACGAGGCATCCGCCCCGCGTTGATCAGTAGCGGTAGTGGTCGACCTTGTAGGGCCCCTCGATCGAGACGCCGATGTAGGCGGCCTGCTCGGGGCTCAATGTGGTGAGCTGCACACCGAGCGAGTCGAGGTGCAGGCGCGCGACCTTCTCGTCGAGGTGCTTCGGCAGCACGTACACGCCCGTCGGGTACGCGTCGGGGCGCGTCCACAGCTCGATCTGGGCGAGCACCTGGTTCGCGAACGAGTTCGACATCACGAACGAGGGGTGACCGGTCGCGTTGCCGAGGTTCATCAGGCGCCCCTCGCTCAGCACGAGGATGGAGCGGCCCGACGGCAGGCGCCACTCGTGCACCTGCGGCTTGATCTCGACCTTCTCGGCGCCCGCGAGCGACTCGAGCGCGGCCATGTCGATCTCGTTGTCGAAGTGGCCGACGTTCGCGACGATCGCCTGGTGCTTCATCGCGAGCATGTGCTCGAGGCGGATGACGTCCTTGTTGCCGGTGCAGGTGACGAAGATGTCGACCTCGCCGACGACGTCTTCGACGCGCGCGACCTGGTAGCCGTCCATCGCCGCCTGCAGTGCGCAGATGGGGTCGACCTCGCTCACGATCACGCGCGCACCCTGGCCGCGCAGCGCCTCGGCCGCGCCCTTGCCGACGTCCCCGTAGCCGACGACGAACGCGACCTTGCCGCCCATGAGCACGTCGGTGGCGCGGTTGAGCCCGTCGGGCAGCGAGTGGCGGATGCCGTACTTGTTGTCGAACTTCGACTTCGTGACCGAGTCGTTGACGTTGATCGCCGGGAAGAGCAGTTCGCCGGCCGCGTGCAGTTCGTAGAGCCGGTGCACGCCCGTCGTCGTCTCCTCGGTCACGCCCTTGATCTCGTCCGCGATGCGGGTCCAGCGGTCGGGGCTCAGCTCGAGCGAGCGGCGCAGCGTGTCGAGGACCACGCGGTACTCGTGGCTGTCGCCGGCGGATGCCTCGGGCACGGCGCCCTCGGCCTCGAAGTCGCGCCCCCTGTGCACGAGCAGGGTCGCGTCGCCGCCGTCGTCGAGGATCATGTTCGGGCCGACCCAGTCGGCGCCCGCTGCCGCGGCCTCGGCACTCCAGTCGAAGATGCGGTCGGTGCACCACCAGTACTCGTCGAGGGTCTCGCCCTTCCACGCGTAGACCGGCACGCCCTTGGGTTCGTCGACCGTGCCGTCTGGCCCCACGACGACCGCCGCGGCGGCTTCGTCCTGCGTGGAGAAGATGTTGCAGCTCGCCCAGCGCACCTGCGCGCCGAGCGCGACGAGCGTCTCGATGAGCACGGCGGTCTGCACGGTCATGTGCAGGCTGCCCGCGATGCGCGCACCCGCGAGCGGCTTCTGCTCGCCGAACTCGGCGCGGAGGGCCATGAGGCCGGGCATCTCGTTCTCGGCGAGCCGCAGCTGGTGTCGCCCCGCCTCGGCGAGCGACAGGTCGGCGACCTTGAACGGGAGGGCGATGGTGGCGGGCTCGATGCTCATGCCGACCATTCTCGCAGGCTCGCCGGCGGGTCGGTCGACGGGTGACCTCCGACCCCGCTCGCGCTACGCGGCCCTGATGAGCGCGAGCACCTCGTCGCGGATGGCGGCCATCGTCGGCTCGTCGGCGCCCTCGACGTTGAGCCGCAGGAGGGGCTCGGTGTTCGAAGGGCGCACGTTGAACCACCAGAACGGCTCGTCGCCCGCCGTGACGCCGTCGACGGTCAGTCCGTCGAGCTCGTCGAACTCGCCGCGGCCGGTGAAGGCCTCGACGACGCGCGTGTAGGCGGCCGGCACGTCGTCGACGACCGAGTTGATCTCGCCCGAGAGCGAGTACGGCGTGAACCGCGCCGCGACCTCGGAGAGCGGCGCCTGCTGCGCACCGAACTCGGCGAGCACGTGCATGGCCGCGAGCATGCCGTTGTCGGCACCCCAGAAGTCGCGGAAGTAGTAGTGCGCCGAGTGCTCGCCGCCGAAGACCGCCTTCGTGGCCTTCATCTGATCCTTGATGAGCGAGTGACCGACCCGCGTGCGCACGGGGTTCGCCCCGGCCGCCTCGATCGTCTCGGGCACGAAGCGCGACGTGATGAGGTTGTGGATGACGTTGACGTCGGTCTCGCCGGCGGCGGTGACGCGCGCGATCTCGCGGAGGGCGACGATCGCCGCGACCGCCGAGGGGCTGACCGCGCCGCCCTGCTCGTCGACGACGAAGCAGCGGTCGGCGTCGCCGTCGAACGCGAGACCCAGGTCGGCGCCGTGCTCGACGACCGCGCGCTGCAGGTCGACGAGGTTGGCGGGCTCGAGCGGGTTCGCCTCGTGGTTCGGGAAGCTGCCGTCGAGCTCGAAGTAGAGGGGCACGATCTCGAGCGGCAGCGCGGGAAGGCCGGCGGCCTCGCCGAGCACGGCCGGCACCGTGAGGCCGCCCATGCCGTTGCCCGCATCGACGACGATCTTGAGCGGGCGGATCGCCGACAGGTCGACGAGCGATCGCAGGTAGGCGGCGTAGTCGGCGAGCACGTCGGCCTCGGTGACGGTGCCGGGGGCCTCGACGGCGGGGATGCCGCCCTCGAGGTAGTCGGCGGCGCGATCGCGGATCGCCGCGAGCCCGGTGTCGAGCGAGATGCCCTGGGCACCCGCTCGCGAGAACTTGATGCCGTTGTAGGCGGCGGGGTTGTGGCTCGCGGTGAACATCGCCGCGGGAGCGTCGAGCGAGCCCGAGGCGAAGTAGCTCTCGTCGGTCGAGCAGAGCCCGATCGACACGACGTCGGCGCCGCGCGCCGCAGCGCCACGCGCGAAGGCCGTCGCGAACGGCGGCGACGAGTCGCGCATGTCGTGCCCGACCACGACCCTGCCGCCGGCCGCACCGACCTCGTCGACGAAGGCGGCGCCGAGCGCCTCGACGGTCTCGGCGGTGAGCCCGTCGCCGACGATTCCGCGGACGTCGTAGGCCTTCACGATCGCTTCGAGGCGCGCGCGAGCGCCGGACGTTGCAGCGGGATTCATGCCTTGAAACCTACCTCACCGAGCGAGGCATGCCGCACGATCTGCCAGCCGACCGGCGCCGAGGTGCGCTCGGCATGCCGGGCGCAGAGGTCGTACCCGTGCGGCTCCCGAACGATCGCGAGCGGACCGAGGACGGCCATCGATTCGGCGTAGTCGAACGTCAGGGTCGCGACCGCCTCGGCGGCGCATGCGGTGCGCGAACAACGTCTCATGGCAGATCAAGAGTAGCGACGACCGCCGCCATTACGATGGAGGGTATGCCCCGCTCTCGTCGTGTCGCCGTGCCGCGCTCTCCGAGGCGGTCGGCCCGCGATCGACACGGGCGCGGCATGCGCTCACCGGTGACCGGCCCCCACCTGCCGATGCTCACGAACCGGCTCGACGAGTTCGAGCTCACGATCGCAACCACGGTGTCGTACCTCCGCGGTCTGTGGCCCGAGCTCGAGGGCGTGGTCTTCGAGGTCGCCCAGGCTCCCGCCGAGGCGATCCACGACGATCACATCGACCGGTGGAAGGTGTACCACGACGAACGCCGCATCGTGTTCTTCCGGCTGCCGATCGTCCGATTCCTGCGCGTGCAGGAGGGCGAGGACAAAGACGAGAAGCTGCTCGTCGAGAGCTGCGTGTTCCGCGCGATCGCCGACTTCCTCGGGCGCGACCCCTGGGAGCTCGCGCCCGGGCGCTACCGCCACTTCTGAACCGCGACCGACCGGGTCAGTGCGGGTACACCCGCAGCGGCGAGTCGAGCGGCCCCGGCGGACGCACCGCGAACGATGAGAGCGCACGCTCACCCGAATACGCCACCGTCGCGTGCACTCCAGCGACTCCGGCGAGTTCGACGACGCCTCGCGCATCGACCTCGACGGCTTCGGTGGCGCCGGGAGCGATGCTCACCTCGTGCTCGTCTCCGTCGAGGGTGACGGTCGCCTCGACCTCGTCGTCCCCCGGGTTGGCGAGATGCAGCACGGGGTTCGGTCCGCGCGGCACCGCGATCACGGCGGTGTCGAGGAGCGGCAGCGTCGCCGCCGTCCAGGCGAGGTCGACGGAGGCGTTTCGATCGTCTCCGCCCGGTCCGGTCTGCGCCTGCGGCGTGCCCGTCGTCGCCCGCGCGCCCGCGACGATCGGCCCGTCGGCGTCGAGCGTGATGGTGTACTCCCCCGCATCGAGGTCGCCGAGCGGCACATCGCTCACGATCCCGGGTTCGAGGGTGGCGTCGATGCTCGAACCGCGACCGCCCGACTCTGAGGCGACGTCGATCGAGACGTCGACGGTGTCGTCACCGGTTGCGAGCAGCCGCACGGCCGGGAACGAGTCTCCCTCGGCGTGGTCGTCGGTCGCCTCGACGCCGCCGTCGACGGGCACCGTGACTCCCGGGATGATCTGGGTGGGCGCGGGCGTCGCCGTCGGCCCGACGAGTTCGACGCCGGCGGGGGTGAGGCCCTCGACGACGGTGTGCTCGAGCGTGGCGGCGATGCCGCCGCCCGTGCTCGTGACGTGCACGACGGGCGAGGCGAGGTTCGGTGCGAGGCCGGCGAGCGAGACGACGCGCTGCTCGCCCGCGGGTACGGTGATGCCGAGCCCCGACGGTGCGTCGACCGCACCGTTCTCGCCGATGACCCGCACGTCGACCGTCGCGGCGACGGCGGTCGGGTTCGACAGCAGCACGAGGCCCGAGCGGCCGACGTCGGTCGCCCCGCCCACGAGCCAGGCCTCTGCGACGGCCTCGTCGCATGCGGCCGTCGCATAGCCGGCGATGCTGTCGCGGGAGACCGACTGCCCCTGTGCCCCGGCGAGCATGCCCGCCTCGACGGCGCCGGGTTCGGTCGTCAGTGCGAGCGGCGTGCCGTCTTGCTCGGCCCGCGGGTTCTCGGGGGCCGCGAGGGCGGTCTCGGTGATCTCGGCGTCGCTCGGCACCGCCCCGTGCGTCACGGAGGTCGACCCGACCGAGACGGCCGTGGTCGCCGCATCGGGGTCGTCGCCGAGCGAGAGCAGCGGGCCCGGGCACACGCGCAGCTGACCCGTCTCGGCCGGCTTGACGACGATCGACGGCGGGGTGACCCGGTGCTCGGGCCAGGGCACGAGTGCGGCGGCGGCCAGGACCCCGACCGCGACGGCCGCCGCGATCACGACGGCGAGTCCGCGTGCGCCGGCCCGCACGAGGCGGCGTCGGAGGTTGCGCTCAGCGGCCATCGTCGTCTCCCTCGGTCGCGTCGGTCTGGTGTTCGGTCGTCTCCGCCGGTGGTTCGGTCGTATCGACGGGCGGTGCGGCCGATGCCGTGGCGGAGGTCGTGGGTTCGGCTGCAGCATCGGACTTGCCCTCGGCCGACGGCACTGGGGATGCCACTGGTGCCGGTGCGGTCGTGTCGGCGACGCCGACCTCCGGAGACGCCTCCGGTTCGGCGGAGGCGGACGGAGCGTCGTCACCGGCCGAAGCCGGCGCGCCCGTCTCGGGCACCGCGGAGGCGGCCTCGGACGGCGCCGGCACCACCTCGGCCTTCGGCGTGCGGCGTCCGAACGGACGCCGCGCAGGACGGCGCTGCGGACTGCGATCGGCTTCGCGGCCGGCGCCGGTCGGGATCGAGAGCAGCAGCGTCGCACCGAGGACGATGAGTTGCACGGCTGCGACGGCGCCGACGAGCCAACTGCTCGCTGCTGCGGGGATCTGTGCGGCGGCAGCATCCGGTTCGGCCGCCGTGAACCGCCACAGGGTGCCGAAATCGGTCTCGCCGACGGCCACGAGCGCGGCGTTGCCGTCGAGCGCCGTGTGCGCACGTTCGGCGGTCGCGACCGCGGCGCGGTCGTCGACGTCGGGGTCGTCGAGCAGCACGAACGATGCGCCGAACTCCTTCACGGCGGCCTCGGGGTCGTACCCGCTCCGCGACGCGAGGTTGCCGGCGATCTCGGCGAGCTGACGCTCGTCGGCGGAGAGGGTCAGCGCGGTCGCGTCGAGCGTGGACTGCTCGTCGAGCGTGGTGCCCGATCCCCGCTCGAGCGTCGTACGCAGGCTGCCGTCGGCATCGGGCGTCATGCGCAGGGTCGTCACGCGAGGATCGTTCTCGGCCTCGGCGCCGACGAACGCCGGCAGCGTGCGCTCGGCCGCGGGGCGCACCGCCACGCTGCCGGTCGCGAGCGCGAGTCCCGTCGGCGCGACGGCCGCGACGAGCGCGGCGAGCACGACCCAGGCGACGAGCGCGCGGCCGCGCCGGAGCGCGTCGAGCGCCAGCACCGCGGCCAGCACGAGCCCGAGCCAGGCGAGGCTGAGGCCGGCGCCCGACCAGAGCGGCACCGCGGTCGCGCCCGAGCTCGAGAGTGCGAGGTGGGTCGCGAGCACGGCGGTCGCGAACCCGAGCACGGCGACGCCGAGCGCGAGCAGCGCCGAGCGGAACCGGGGTGCGAGCACCGCGGTCAGGGCGACGACGACGAGCGGCAGGACCAGGGCGCTGAGGGCGACGCGGAAGTCGACGTTCGTCGTCGCGAAGAAGCCGCTCCAGTCACCCCACGACCCGTCGGGCAGGCCGACCGCGAGCTGCCACACGGACGGGACGGTGCTCTCGGTCGTAAGCCCCGGGTCGGCGAGGAGGCCGAGCGGGTTGCCTCGGTCCAACTGGCCGATGACGAGCGGCGCGGCGAGCACGATCGCGGGGATCGGCAGGCCGATGAGCCTGACCGCGGCGCGTCCGCTCACCGCGAGGGCGACGATCCAGGCGACGAGGAGGGCCGGCGTGAGGCTCGGCGCCGCCGCGATCACGGCGGCGAAGAGCAGCGACGCGGTCGCGGCGGCCGCCCACGAGGTGGCCGCACCGAACGCGGCGAACGCGAGCCACGCGAGCAGCACGTGGGCGAGCACGGCGCCCGGGCGGCCGTCGCCGAGGGCGATGAGGAACGGTGGGGCGAACGCCCATGCGAACGCGGCGACCGCGCGCAGCGACCCTCGCTCGGTGAGGCGCGAGGCGGTGAACCATGCGCCGAGGGCGGCCGCCGGAATCGCGAGGAGCCAGAGCAGCAGCAGCGACAGCGAGGGCGCCCAGAACGTCACCGAGCCGAGCACGGCGAGCGCTCCCGCGAACGGGTCGGCGCCGCCCATGAACCCCGGGCCGATGTCGCGCCACCCGTAGGCGGCGTTGCGCCAGAGCACGTCGAGACCGCTCGAGAGCGGTTCGAGTCCTCCGCCGCTCACGCCGCCGGCGCCGAGGAGCCAGGAGAACAGGGCGACCGACGCCACGACCGAGACGAGCAGCACCCAGCCGCCGCCCGTGCCGAGGAACTGCAGTTCGTGCTTGCGTCCGCGCGCGCGTTCGCGGCGCGCCTCGGCCGCATGCTGACGGCGGCGGCGCATCTCGTCGGGCTGCATGCGCAGCGGCGCGATCGCCGACCAGCCGACCGTGCGGGCTGCCTTGAGGGTGCGGCGGGCTCGTGGCACCCGGGCGCCCGAGAACATCGTCGTGACCGCCGCGGCGAACTCTCCGGGGATGGCGCCGGGCGCCTTCACGAGCAGCAGCCGGATCGACCGCAGCACCGCGAGCGGCAGGAAGGTGAGCCAGTGCAGCGGTACCGCGACGACGGGAGCGTACACGAGACGACGATGCAGCTGCGCCGCGCGGGTGGCCCGCACCCGTCGCCGCGTCGTGCTCGCCTTCGGACCGGTCTCGGGTCCGGCGACGCCGGCTCCCGCGAAGCGGACCTTCGCCGCGGGCACCACCTCGACGCGATGCCCGGCGAGCCGCGCCCTGATCGAGAGGTCGAGCGCGTCGTCGACGGTGGGCAGACCCGGGTCGAATCCGCCGAGGCTGCGCCACACGCTGTGACGCACCAGGATGGCGGCCGGATCGAGGCCGAGCACGTCGCTCATGCCGTCGTGCTGGCCCTGGTCGAGCTCGTCGGCGACGAGGGTGACACTCCGGCCGAGCCGGGTGACCGACCGGCCGAATCGGGCGATGCGGTCGGGTTCGTTCCATGCGACGAGCTTCGGCCCGGCGACGGCGACGGATCGGGCCGTCTCGAAGGTGGCCACGAGCTGCGCGAGGGCATCGGGGGCGGGGGCGCTGTCCTCCGCGAGCAGCCAGAGGGCATCGCCGTCGGACGAGGGGTCGCCGAGCACACGGTCGGCGGCCCGCACGGCCTCGCCGAACGAGAGCCGCTGCGAGAGGTCGACGAGATGCGTGGGCGAGATCTTCGCGATCTGCTCGCGGGCGACGACATCGGCCTCGGTGAGCACGACGACGAGCGCATCGGGCGCGCGCTCCTGTGCGCGGATCGCCTCGAGGGTCTGACGGAGGTGGTCGCCGCCGTGATGCACGACGAGGACGGCGGTGACTCTGGGGAACATCGCAGTCAGCCTAAGCGGCTCGGGCCGCTGGTCGGGAGACCGCTCCGGGCGCGTTTCGAAACCGGGCACGGGACGAGCGCGAAGACGAGTGCGGGGCCTGCCGAAGCAGACCCCGCCACTCACACCGCTCGCTTGCGCAGCTTGCGCCGCTCGCGCTCGGAGAGTCCGCCCCAGATGCCGAACCGCTCGTCGTTGCCGAGCGCGTATTCGAGGCATTCGGCGCGAACCTCGCACCCGGTGCAGATCTTCTTCGCATCCCTCGTCGATCCGCCCTTCTCAGGGAAGAACGCTTCGGGATCGGTCTGCGCGCACAATGCGTCGCTCTGCCACGCCAACTGATTGTCGTCGTCGACGACCGGGCGCACACCGGGAACTCCCAGCCTGACCGGATCGACGAACCAATCGTCAGGTACTCCAGAACGATATTCAGGACTAGCCATATCGTCTCCCACCCAGTTGTACCGACCACCCGGAGGGTGTGTCATCAACAATTACACCCGTGTAATTCCCGCGCGTCAAGTCGCGGATCGTAAACCCTCAATCACCGATCGAGGCTTCACGCCGCTCGCGACACGCCGGTGGCGTTGGGCAGACGTTATGAAGCGGCGGGTCAGCCGGCGGCCCGACGCGCCTCCCACGCGGTGCGCACCATCTCGTCGAGCGTGTATCGCATCTTCCAGTCGAGGTCGCGTGCGGCGAGCTCGCCCGAGGCGACGATGCGTGCGGGATCGCCGGCGCGGCGCGGCGCGACCTCGGGCGCGAACGCGATGCCGGTCACGTCGGCGACGGCGCGCATGATCTCGCCCACCGAGACGCCGTCGCCCGAGCCGAGGTTGTACACCGGCTCGACCGACTCACCGGCATCGAGCCGCTGCGCGGCGACGACGTGCGCCTCGGCGAGGTCGGCGACGTGGATGTAGTCGCGCACGCAGGTGCCGTCGGGCGTCGGGTAGTCGTCGCCGAAGACCTTCGGCGCGCGCCCGTCGAGGAGGGCGTCGAACACGAGCGGGAACAGGTTGTGCGGGCTCGGGTCGAAGATCTCGGGCGTGCCCGAGCCGACGACGTTGAAGTAGCGCAGGCTCGTGTGCGCGAGCCCGGTCGCGCGGCCCTGGTCGGCGAGCAGCCACTCGCCGATGAGCTTCGACTCGCCGTAGGGCGATTCGGGATGCTTCGGGGTGGCCTCGGTCACGAGGTCGACGTCGGGCGTGCCGTAGACGGCCGCGCTCGAGGAGAAGACGATGCGCGCGACGTCCTTCGACTCCATGGCGGCGAGCAGCGTCGTCGTGCCCGTCACGTTCTGCTGGTAGGTGTGGAGCGGCCGCTGGACGGAGACCCCCGCGTACTTGAAGCCGGCGAGGTGCACGACGCCGCGGACGTCGTAGCGGTCGAAGGTCGACTCGAGCAGGCGGCCGTCGAGGATCGAGCCCTGCACGAACGAGGTGCCGTCGGCGACGAATCCGCGCCGTCCGGACGAGAGGTCGTCGACGACGACCGTGTCGATGCCCTTCGCCTGGAACGCCCGCACGACGTGCGCACCGATGTAGCCTGCTCCCCCGGTGACCAACCAGCTCATGTTCCGCCTCTCCGGCGGCGGTGTCTCCGGCGCCCCCACGATGGTACCGGTGGGTCGAGGAGCGGGCGCAGCGAGCGTCTCGAAACCGCTGCGCCCTCAGAGCTCCCCGAGGTGCTCGACGTGCCGGTTGCGGTCGCGGATCTCGGGCCGGCCGTAGCCGTCGAAGTCGAGGCGGACGAGAGTCGCGACGACGCCCCACAGGGCGAGCGCTGCAAGCAGGAAGAGGATGACGAGTGACATGGCAGTAAATCTATGTATTGCGAGATCCTGCCGACAGTGGCAGTGTTGACACAGATCCACTCATTCCTGCCAACCGGCAGCGTTTCGCCGCTCGGAGGTTCCCCGTGCTCCACTCCATCGCCTGCCTGGCCGTCCCGCAGATGGCGCCGTTCGAGTTCGGCGTGATCTGCGAGGTCTTCGGCATCGACCGGTCCGAGCACGGCGGCCCCGTCTTCGACTTCCATGTCGTCGCTGCCGACCCCGGCACCGTCTCCACGAAGCTCGGCTTCGATCTCGTCGTGCACGAGGGCCTCGACTTCGCACGCACCGCCGACCTCGTCGCCGTCCCGGCCGCGCTCATCGACCAGCCCGTCGACGAGCGCATCGCCGAGTTGCTGCGCGACGCCGTGGCACGGGGCGCCTGGGTGCTGAGCGTCTGCTCGGGCGCCTTCATGCTCGGCAAGGCAGGGGTGCTCGACGGCCGCCGCGCCACCACGCACTGGATGTACACCGACCGCCTCGCCGCGGACTTCCCCGACACCGAGGTCGACCCCGACGTGCTCTTCGTGCAGGACGGCAAGGTCGTCACCGGTGCCGGCACCGCCGCGGGCATCGACGCCGCCCTGCACATCGTGCGCACCGAGCTCGGCGCGAGCGCGGCGAACATCATCGCCCGCCGCATGGTCGTGCCGCCGCAGCGCGACGGCGGTCAGTCGCAGTTCATCCAGACCCCCGTAACCGAGTGCCGGAGCGACTCGTTCGCGACCATCACCGCGTGGATGCTCGAGCACCTCGACGAAGACCTCACGGTCGACCTGCTGTCGCGCAAGGCGCTCATGTCACCGCGAACGTTCGCGCGCAGGTTCCGCGCCGAGACCGGCACGACGCCGAACGCCTGGCTCAACCGGCAGCGTCTGCTGCGCGCGCAGCAACTGCTGGAGGAGAGCGACCTCAACCTCGAGGAGATCGCGCGCGAGACGGGCTTCGGCACCGCCGCGGTCATGCGCCACCACTTCGTCAAGGTGCTGCAGACGACGCCGACCGCCTATCGACGGCTGTTCGGGGTGCGCGTGGCCTCGTAGACCGGATGGGTTCGTCGCGTCCTGTCGTGGCGCCACGATCTCCGATGCCCACCCGGCTGGCACAATGTTCTGGTGACCACCGACATCGGCGAAGACTGCAAGATCGACCCCCGTGTTCAGCTCAACGGCGACGTTCGCATCGGCGATCGAGTGACGATCTACCGCGGGGGCGAAATCCTCGGCCCAGTCGAGATCGGAGATGACGTGTTCATCAATCGCGACTTCTACGCTCGGCCGGGCACCAGGATCGGCGATCGGGTCAATTTCGGGCCGTTCGTGCGGCTCGTGACCGACACCCACGAGATCGGCAGCCACCGGAAGCGGGCCGGCGCCGGCCGCAACGATCCGATCACCGTGGGCGACGGTGCGTGGATCGGCGCGGGTGTGCTCGTCGTCGGCGGGGTCACGATCGGGCCGGGCGCAATCGTCGCCGCCGGCGCCGTCGTGACTTCCGACGTACCCGAAGACGCGCTCGTGGGCGGCGTGCCCGCACGGCTCATCCGTACGCTGCCCGCATAGCGCGATCGAGCGGCCCACCCGATCGCATCGGTCACGTCGAGCCGGACCGCGACCACCGACGCTTCCTCGGCATGCGCGCGGCCGCATAGGCACGCAGCTCACGAGGCGCCGCAAGGAAGCGGTCGACCGGCACGGATGCTTCGGGGTCCTGCCAGAACGGCAGCGCGATGTACCGCTCACCGTCGAGTTCGATGAGGGGATGGCGGAGCGACTCCAGGCCACCTCGGTCGATGTAGTCCCGCGCCCGCGCGCGGTCATCGCGAAGGACGAACTCGTACAGCACCTTCGACTCGGCAGGGACTTCGCGCCAGATCTCGTCGTCGGCCAACGCAGCGAGGTCCGTGAGCCCCGATCGAAGGTTCGCAAACGCCTCGTCATCCATGTTCGGCAGTTCGGCCGTTGCCACGGCGGCGTCGTTCGCCAGGAACTGGGCGATCCGCGCACGCCGGACGGCTTCAGTCGATTCGGCGGCGAGCACCTGCAGGGCCGCGAGCGCGGTGGCGAATCGATCGCGCACCTGTCCGGGCCGGATGCCCTGCTGCGTCATCGAGCTGCCGTCGGAACGGACCCTCCAGTCCACGATCTTCCGCGTCAGCACGTCGATGGTGCGTGCACGCGCGTAGGCGCGCGCGCTCACGATCTGGTCCTGGAAGTGGCCGCCCTCGGGAAAGCGCAGGTCCGCTCGCGTCCAGAACTCGCGTCGGTAGAGCTTGGTCCATTGGACCGCGTTCACCATGATCAACGGGAACTGCTCCGCAGAGACGGCCCGTCGTGGCGACTCGTGGGCCTCGTCGACCCAGAAGGCGGGCGGAGTCCGACGACGCCCCTGCAGGCGGTCGTATCCGCCGACCGCGAAGTCGGAGCCCGACTCCTCGAGGCTGGCGACGAGATCGCGCAGCGCACCGGGGCGGAGGAGGTCGTCGCCGTCCAGGAACCCGACGTAGTCGGCCCGCGTGAGCTCGAGCGCATGATTGCGCGTCGCATTGACATCGTGGAATGCGACCCGCTCGAGCTGCACGCGCGAGTCGCGTGCGGCCCACTTGACGACCCGCGCCGCGGTGTCGTCCGTCGACGCGTCGTCGACGACCAGGAGCCGGACCTGCCAGTGGTCTTGAGAGAGCACGGAACGGAGCGTCGCGTCGATCAGCCTGCCGACGTCGTGCACGGGAACGACGAGGTCGACCCAGCCCGATACTCGATCGGCGTCTGACACCGCACGCGCGGCCGCACGGCCTCTCGCATGAAGCGCACTGCCGCGAGCACGCGAGGCGACTGCTCGGAGCATGCCCGCGCCGATCACCCGCGGTGGCCGACGGTCGCGATCCAGGCGACGCCTGGGCCGGACACCTCGATCGCCCGCTCTTCGGGTGTGACGTAGACGGCCTCGCCTCGCTCGAGGCGTGCGTCGCCGAGCGCACCTCGAAGCGCAACGGAGCCGCGATCGGCGATGACGATCGCCGGCCCCTCGAGCGGCACAGCAGGGTCAGGGGCCTCTGCGCCGGCTGAACCGTCCGCTGCCGCCGCGACCGCATCGAGCCGGTGCAGTACGAAATCCGGCACGTCGGGTCGGAACGTCTCGATGCCCGCACCCGAACGTTCGGGCTCGAGCAGCGGCGGCGCGCCGGGAGTGAAGTCGAGCACGTCGACGAGTTCGGCGACGTCGATGTGCTTGGGCGTGAGTCCGCCGCGCAACACGTTGTCGCTCGCGGCCATGAGCTCGATGCCGAGCCCGTCGAGGTAGGCGTGGATGTTGCCCGCGGCGAGGTAGAGCGATTCCCCCGCCCGCAACCGCACCCGGTTGAGCAGCAGCGAGATGACGATGCCCGGATCCCCGGATACTCCTCCGCGAGTGCGCGGACGGTCTCGAACGAGAGGACATACGGCGACGCCGCGGCCTCTGCCGATGCTGCGAGCGTCGTGACCCGCTCGACCACCCAGCTCGCCTCGCCCGAGTCGCCACCTCGCCCGTCGCGCAGCAACCACTCGACCGTCGTGCGCAGCGGCTCGGGATCGGACAGGTGCGTCTCGAGCAGGTCGAGGGCGCCGGGCTGCGGGGCGGCCGAGGTCGCATCGGCAGCGCGCAGCACGGCGAGCACGGCGCGCACCTCGTCGAGGGGACGGAAGCCCGAAAGTGCGTCGAAGGTGTCGCTCATCGCGACGATGAGCTCGGGCTTGTGGAACTCGTCCTTGTAGTTGCGGTCGTAAGCGCCGAGCGCGAGGCCCTCGGCCTCCTCGCGGGCGAAGCCGGCGCGGGCCTGCGCGGGCGTCGGGTGCGCCTGCAGTGAGAGCGGAGCCGCTGCGGCGAGCAGCTTGAGGAGGAACGGCAGGCGCGCGCCACTCGCCGCGAGATCGGGCCCCAGCGCCGCGACCGGGTCGGCCGCGATCCATCCGGCGAGATCGGCGTGACCGACGGCCCCGTCGACGATCTTCGCAGGCGAACCGGCATGCGCTCCGAGCCAGAGCTCCGCCTCGGGGCGTCCCGACGCGGTCCGTCCGCGGTGGTCGGCGATCGCGCTGAGCGAGCCCCAGGCGTAGTCCCGTGGGGTGTTGTCGATCGCTACAAACATCCGTGATGCTCCTCTCGTCGGGGGTCGTCCCAAACTACCAACGGGCTCGACGGGATCCGGTCGCGAGGACTCGCCCGCATAGGATGTCACGAGTGACGAGCGACCTGGAAGAGCGCGTGCTCGGCGTGCGATGCGTGCGTTGGAACCCCATTCGCGCCGACGAACACGGTGGGCTCGCACCGGTCTCGAACTTCGGCGATCTCCTCGGACCGATGATCGCGCGTCGGATCGTCGAGCTCGAGCGGGTGCGCCTCACCCCCTCGAAGAGCCGACGTGCGCTCACGGTGGGGTCCGTCATGCATTTCGCCGCGGCCGGCGACGTCGTCTGGGGGTCGGGGGTCAACGGCAAGATCGCGACCCAGCCGCTTCCGCCGTCATTGGACGTTCGCGCGGTACGCGGCCCGCTCACCCGCGCCGTGCTGACCGCGCGCGGCATCCAGGCTCCCGAGGTCTTCGGCGACCCCGCACTGCTGCTGGCCCGGCTGTGGCCGGACCTCGAGCGGCTGACGACGTCGAAGAACCGATCGATCCTCGTCGTCCCGAATCTCAACGAATCGGACCGGTTCCCGCCCGAGGCCACCCGATCGCCGATCGGAGCCCCTCGGGAGATCATCGCCGACATCGCGTCGAGCGAGTTCGTGACGGGTACCTCGCTGCACGCCCTCGTGGTGGCGGATGCCCTCGGCGTACCGTCGCGACCGATCGCCCCGGAGTCCGAGAGCGTCTTCAAGTACCTCGACTACTACGCGGGAACGGGACGACCCGACGTCGTGTTCGCACGAACGATCGACGAGGCACGCTCGCTCGGGCCCATCCAACCGCCGGACGTCGACCTCGACCTCCTCCTGGATACGTTCCCGATCGATCTCTGGACCGGCTCTGCGTCTCCGGTCCCGGTGGGACACCCGACGTACCTGGCGATGCGCGAAGACGCGGCCGCACAACGCGACCGCCTGCGCGAGGGGCTTGCAGGCGGATCCGCGCCCGAGACCGACGCTGCGCTCGGTCGTCTGGAGATGCTCAGCCTGCGCAATCCCCCACTCGACGGTCTCACCAGCGAGGAGCTCGCCGCGACCGGCTTGCAGCGCACGCAGGATGACCGACCATTCGAAGAGCCCCTGCTCTCCGTAGTGATCCCGGCGCACAACGTGCTTCCATGGCTCGGCGAGACCCTCGAGTCCGTGCTCAGCCAGCAGGTCGATCTCGAGGTGATCGTGGTCGACGACCACTCGACCGACGGCACGCAGGAAGTCATTCGTCGCATCGCCGCCGACGACCCGAGGGTCCGCTTCGTCGATTCGGTCACGAGGGGCGGCGGCACTGCGCGAAACGTCGGAGCCGATCATGCGCGAGGGCGATACCTCGCCTTCTGCGACGGCGACGACCTCGTCGCTCCCGACGCCTACCGCAAGCTGGTGGACAGCCTCGAACGATCCGGTTCCGACATCGCGTTCGGCGACTATGTGAAGTTCTCACCCACGCGCACCTGGTCGCCCACTGCGAACTGGGCCGCGTATCGCGAAGACCGACAGGGTATCCGGCTGACCGACGAGCCGTCGCTGTTGAACGGACGGCCGTGCTGGAACAAGGTGTTCCGTCGGTCCTTCTGGAATGGGATATCGGCCCGATTCCCGGATGTACCGCGCTCGAACGACATCGTTCCGATGGTCATGTCGTACCTCGCGGCAGATTCCATCGATGTCCTCCCAGACGTCGTGTACCTCTATCGCGAGCGCCCGGGTTCCAGCTCGATGACGGCTCGCGCTGAGTCGGCCGCCTCCCTCCTGAGCTACCTGACCCAGGAGCTCGCGTGCGCCCGGATGATCGCCGCGGCCGGTTCCCCCGAGCTCAGCGAGGTCTACGCGACCCTGATCCTCGATCGCGACGGTTGGGTCCACCTCACGCGATACCTGCGATCGCCGCAACGCGACGAGACTCGCGACGACGAGATCGCGATGCTCGTCCGCCAACTCCTCGATACCGTTGCCGCGGACCGCACCCTTCTCCGCGCCCGCGCGAAGCGGGCCGTCTTCGATCTCGTACACCTCGGCAAGATGGAGCTCGCGGCCGCGGTCGCCATCCTGTTCAGCGGAGACGAGTCTTCGTCGTCGCGGAGGCTGGCGAGCTGGCAGCGGATCGTCGACGGCCCGGCCGTGGACGGCGTCGACCTCCTCGCCGACGCGTTCTTCGCAAGTCGTCTGACCGATGCCATCGCCAGGGAAGTCGTTCAGGGCTCGGCGACCGACGATGACGCCGTCATCGGGCTGGTGCGTTCCATCCCGCCGGGCCGCCGGAGCCTCCTGCAGCCGGTGCCCGAGGTCGCCGACGCACTCGAGGCCTCCGAGACGTCGATCCGCCGTGAGCTCACCGAGTCCCGCCGGAGGGACGCCGAACTCGTCGTGCTCGAATCCGGAGGTTCCATCACGCTGACGCTGCGCAGCGACGGCGACGCATCGGATGTACCGGCGCTCTTCGACGAGTCGACGGGTCTCGTGGTTGCACTTCGCCCCGTTCGCGAAGGCGCCGGCCGAGCGGACGACCGACCGATCGTACGCGGGCGCATCTCGGCGGGCCGAGTCCCTCCCGCACGCGCACTCCGGCCGGTGCTCCTGAACCGGGAGAACGGTCGCGTCATGAGCATCCGGTTCGCGGCTCGAACACCTGAGTACAGTCCGTTCGACCGATTCCTGCTGCACTTCGACGACCGCGGGGTCCTCATCGAACGACGGGCCACCTGGCTCGTCCGTGCCGCACGCCGCGGCGCACGCGCCGCGAGGCGCCGTCTCCCGTTCTCCGCGCGGTAGGACGTCGTCGCTCGGATAGGATCTCGTCGACCCGAACGACCACGCGTCCGGTGGCCGTCCTGCTTCACGGAGGAAACTCGATCGATGACGAACACTGAGCCGACCGAAGCGCTCGGCAGGCGGACGACGTACGGGGAGGCATCCGATCCTCCCCTGCTCAGCGTGGTCGTCCCCACCCACGACGTCAGGCCGTGGATCGGCGAGACGGTGCAGTCGCTCCTCGATCAGGAGCTCGAAGAACTCGAGATCATCGTCGTCGACGATCACTCCATGGACGGAACGCTCGAGTTCCTGACCGACATCGCCCGCGACGATTCGAGGGTGCGGATCATCGAGGCGACGGAGGTGGGCGGAGCGGCAGCCCGCAACACGGCGATGCGCCTCGCGCGGGGGCGCTACCTCGCATTCTGCGACGCCGATGACCTCGTACCTCCGACCGCCTATCGCGCTCTGGTCGAATCACTTGAATCGACGGGCTCGGACATCGCGTTCGGCGACTACTTGAAGTTCTCCCCGACGACGACGTGGCGGCCCACGAGCGGGTGGCCGGCCTATTCGGAGCCACGCCGTTCAGTCGCCGTCGCCGAGCATCCGTCGCTCATCCGTGGACGCGCGGTCTGGAACAAGGTGTTCCGACGCGAGTTCTGGGAGGGCATCGACGTCGAGTTCCCGGAGACGCCTCGTTCCAACGACATCGTCCCGATGCTCACGAGCTACCTCGCCGCGGATCGCATCGACGTGATCGACGACGTCGTGTACCTCTATCGAGAACGCCCCGGCGCCTCGTCGATGACCGCGCGCGCGGCGTCAGCTGGTTCCCTGCTCGCGTACCTCGAACAGGAGTCGGCCTGCGCGACGCTGATCACACTGGCCTCGGACGCCGGACTCAGCTCCACGTACGCCGGCGTGTTCTACGAGGCCGATGGCTGGAAACACCTTCGCGACCACCTCGCCGAAGCCGATCGAGACACCTCGCACGACGACGCCATAGCTCAGGTGCTCACCACGATCATGGACGGGCTCCCGTCGTTCCGATTCAATCGACTCAGCCGGATCCGACGTGCGGTCTTCGAGCTGGCACGAAGCGGCGAGCTCGACGCCGCCTCCGCCCTCGTCCGCGTCACCGAGCCGCACCCACTGCACAGGCCCGATCACGTCGGGCTCTGGAACCTCGTCCTCGACCGGCTTCGGATGCGCGGCGACCAGGCGACCGCCCAAGAAGCGGTCCGGATGCTCACACCGCTCATCACCGAGCAGATCCGCCTCGGCAGTCCGGACGACGACGACGAACTCGTCGTTCTGATCAGGTCGGCGGAGCACGCTTCGCAGACCGATCCGTGGCGACCGCTCCGCCGGGTGCCCGAGCTCGACGGATCGACGCAACTCGACGACGGCGCGCTCCTCGACCGCCTGCGGGCGAGCCGAGCCGCCGCCCATCGCATCACGACGGTCACGGTGGAACGAGGTGCCGTCACGATCTCGGGTCTCGCCCACGCGGACACGGTCGAGCTCGCGTTCCGCGACAACGCGACCGATCGGCGCTTCGCGGTCGTCGTGACGCACGATTCCGACGGCGACGGGCACGGCGCGGCCTGGACCACGGCGACCACCCGATCGACGAGCCTGCCGACCGGCGTGCGGCTGCACCTCGTGGCGCACGGTGAAGACGACGTGAGCACGCTCGTCTCGTTTCCCCGCGACGTCGCGTTCGCGACGCCATATGACCGCCTCGCCCGTTTCGACGTCGGACGAAGCGGTGAGGGCGGCATGTGGATCGAGCGCCGTCCCCACTGGACCGTCCGCGGGGCGAAGCGCACGTACCACGCGCTTCGTGCAGCGGTGACGAAGGGCCGCTAGGCGGTCGCCGCCGTGACCTCGTCGAGCAGGGCGGAGTACTTCACCGAGATCCGCCACGGCGAGATGGCCTCGTTGAACCCGCCGAACCGCTCGTCGTGGTCGGCTCCGCCGAGATCGGCAAGACGACGGGAGATCTCGTCGGCCATCGAGCAGACCGAATCCTCGACATCGAAGAATCCGACCCAGGGCTCATCGCCGAACTGCTCCACCAAGTGCGCTTCGTTCGGCAGCATGGCGGGCACCCCGAATGCCGCGGAGAGATGCACACTCCCCGAATTGAGGATGGCCGTGTATGGGAAGACCGCGAGGTCGGCAGCGGCGAACCAGGTGCTGACCTCTCCGTCCGGAACGAATTCGAACTTCGACACGACATCGAGGCCTTCGGGAATGAGGGACTCGATCTCTGCGCGCACCTCGGGAGTGGCTGCGCCCGCGAGCAGAAGCGTCGGCAACGGCCGGCCTTCCTCGGACAGCAGCCGCAGTGCTCCGAGCAGGGTGCCGAGCCCCTTGTAGGGGCGCATCTGACCGAGGAACAACACCGTCGGCGCGAGCTGCTCGACCCCGAGGGCGCGGCGCGCCTCGCTCCTCGACGGCGGCACGCCGTACACCCCGAGATAGCTCGGATGGGGAATCTGCCTGATCCGGTCCGACGGCAACTCGCAGATGCCGGCGAGCACCGCGGCCGTCGACGGTGACATCACGTGGATGGCGTCGGCGCGCTCGGCGAGCAGACGATACAGGGCGATTTCGGCATCGCGATAGGCGAGTTCGTGCGGGAGCTGGTTGTGCACGGTCCAGATCACGCGGATCGAGCGGTCGCGGAGCCCATCGAGGAGCTCCCTGAATCGGGCCAGTCCCGCTTCGGCCTCGGCCTCGGTCGCCGCACGCTGGAGGATCGGCGCGGTCCAGTGCAGGTGCAGCACGTCGTTCGGCTCGAGTTCACCGGCCATTTTCAGCAGCGACTCGAACAGGGTTGCGCCTCGGAACTCGTAGCCACTCGCTCGCGGGGCGAGGCTCATGAGGTTCAGGTAGGGGTTGTCGCCCCACGCGGGGAACACGAGAACTCGATGAAGCGTGCGCATAGTCGGACATCGTATCCCGCGCAGACTGAACCGGCGCGGAAGTCGGCGAGGCTCGCACACGGGCCGGCGGGCGAGATTCGTCGGTCGGTCGGCGAGGCCCTACGATGCACTGGTGACCCGTGCCTCGACCGATGCAGATCCCAGGCCGCCCGCTCCTCAGCGCCGTTACCCGCCGCTGTTCGCCGGCCTGCCCGTGGTCGTGTGGATGCTGTGCGGCCTGTTCGTGGCATCGATGCTGGCCTGGTCGATCACGAAGGCGACCTACAACTCCCCCGACGAGCACAAGCACGTCGCCGCTGCCCTGTACTGGGCTGAGTTCCACGAATGGCCGGGCTTCAAAGAGATGCCGATGATGCTGAGCGTCATGCGCAGCCATGACGCCGTCTCGGCCGACGAACGCGACGCCGGCAATGCCGCTTCCCGACAGGATCGGCCTTCGTTCGCCGACCTCACCAGCGAGGAGCTCGTGAGCGGCAAGACGATCAATCAGATGACGCAGCACCCGCCGCTGTACTACATCGTCCTCGGCCAACTGCACGATTGGGTTCCGTCGGAGACTCCGGCGGACCTCGAAGTCTGGTTGATGAGAGGCCTGTCCGTGCTCATCATGGCGCCCCTCCCGCTCCTGGCCGCCGCGCTCGCGCGCCGTCTGGGCGGTTCGCGACCGGTGATCGTGATCGCCGCGGCTTCCACCGCGCTGCTGCCCGGGCTCGCGTCGATCGGCGGCACGGTGAACAACGACAATCTCCTCACCGCGGCCTCGTCCTGGGCGCTCCTCGGTGCCGGGTGCGTTCTGAGCGGCGATCTGCGACTGCGAACCGCAACATGGATCGGTCTCGCCCTCGCCGTGGCGCTCATGTCGAAGGCCTTCGCGATTCCGGTGGCGCTCGCCGTTGCGCTCGCCTACCTGGTGACCATCGTCCGCACGCGCGCCGTCCGATCGGGCATCATCGCAGCGACCGTTGCCGGTTGCGTCGCCATGCTCGGCGGATGGTGGTGGGTGCGCAACCTGCTCCTTTACGGAACGCTGCAGCCGGCGGGCACCGCGGCTCCCCTCCCGGACGGTCCGCTTCCCCTGGTGGACGCACTGACGATCTACCTCGACCAGTTCGTCCGGGTGTTCTTCACCCGTTACTGGGCCGGGTTCGATTCCTCCGGGAGCGAGGATCCTGCACTCTGGCCCTTCCTGGCGCTCAGCGTGGTCGCCGTCCTGGTCGTCGTGGTCGCACTGATCGTGCCGACCCCGTCGAGGCCACGCGGAGGGGCGCTCAACGTGATCGTCATGCTCACACCCTTCGCGCTCACCCTCGCGAGCCTGCTGTACTCGACCATCCGCATCACGATGAGCACCGGCTATCCGGCCGGCGTGCAGGGACGCTACCTCTACTGCGCGATCATCGGGATGACCACGGTCGTCGCACTCTCGCTCGGGTGGCTTCTGCCGCGCCGCGCGCAGATGATCGGGATGCTGGTCGTAACCGCCGGTGGGCTCGCGCTCACCGCCTGGCGCTCGTGGACCGCCGTCGTCAACAGTTGGGCGCCCGCAGCTCACGACCTGATGGAGCACTTCCGAGCGCTCTTCGCCTGGTCGCCGCTCCCCTATGCCGCATCGATGTCGTGTTTCCTGCTCCTTGCGGGATCGATTCTGATCGTGGCGGTGTTCACCGTGCGCGAGTTCCGCCTCGAGATGGGGTCCGACTCCGAGCCGACGCTCGGCGCAGGCTCCGACCGGGGGCGAAGCGATGCGGGGGCCCCGGCTGGATCGACCGCTCAGCTCGAGGCGATCGCCGCGCCTGATCGCAGTTAGGCTGTACGTCGTCTTGTCCCGTCCCTCCCTCCCGAAAGCACACCAATGTTGAATCGCGTCAAGCGTCTCGTCTATGCGCTCCTCGCCGTCCCGTGGATCCGCAAGGCGTACGAATTCGCGAACACCGTGGTGCTCGAGACCTTCGGATCGAGCCGGATCCTCACGCACATCCTCTATTTCTTCGCGTTCCTCACGTTCAACCGCGAACAGTCGGCGGTGCTTCGGGGCCGGCGTGACTACTACCGCAACAAGCGGTCCTCGACGCGCCGCACCAGGGTCGAACTCCGCCGGAACGTGCACCGCCTCGAGAAGGCACTGCTCATGCGACCGCGCCGTGCGGTCTTCGCCACCGACTACATCGGCGAGACGATCGAGTTCTACACGAAGGCGCACGCCCAGTGCTCCCTCGACGATGCAGGTATCGACCCCGGCGAGATCTCCTGGGCGCACGACGTCCTGGCGACGTACTTCAACTCGATCTCCGAGCCCAACCCGACCATCGACGCGGCGCGCGCCGCGTTCGCCGGCCTGAGCCTGCCGACGACCGGTGAGCGGCGACCGTACTCGCGGGTCACGAGTCCCGACTCGGAGGTCTCGTACGACGATCTCCTCACGCTCGCGCACCGCCGCCGATCGGTGCGGTGGTTCGAGCAGCGTCCCGTGCCGAGAGAGCTCATCGACCAGGCGTTCATGGTGGCGCGGCAGGCACCGACGGCCTGCAACCGCATGCCGTACGAGTTCCGCGTGTTCGACGACCCGGAGCTGGTGCGGACCGTCTCGGCGATCCCCTTCGGCGCCGCAGGTTACGCCGAGAACATCCCCACGATCATCGTGGTCATCGGCAAGCTCGACTCGTACTTCAGCCCCCGCGACCGTCACGCGATCTACGTCGACGCGGCGCTGGCATCGATGTCGTTCATGTTCGCACTCGAAACGCTCGGCCTGAGTTCCAGCGTCATCAACTGGCCCGACTTCGAGCCGCTCGAGTCACGTATGCAGAAGACGCTCAAGCTCGGCATGCCCGACCGCGTCGTGATGCTCATCGCAGTCGGGTACGCAGATCCTGATGGCGTCGTCGCCTACTCGCAGAAGAAGGAACTCGACACCTTCCGCTCGTACAACGTCGCTGGATGATGGCGCGGTGGTCTCGGCGTAGCAGGACCGTCGTCCGCTGGACCGCATCGATCGCGATCATCGCGATCGTCGGGTACTTCTTCGCGTCCGCCCTCGCCGCCAACTGGGAGCAGGTCGTCGAGCTCGACATCCAGTTCAACGCCTGGAGCGTCGGCGCGATCGTGCTGTTCGCCGTCGCCGTCCCGCTCTCGGGACTCCTCTGGTGGCAGATGCTGCGGATGCTGACCACGACACGGGTGCGGGTGCTCGAGGTGGTCGCCGTCCAGTGCCTGTCGTGGATCCTCAAGTACGTTCCCGGCCAGGTGGGCTCGGTCGCGAACAAGCTCGTGTGGGCGCACGGGCGCGGCATCAGCAAGTCGCTCGTCGCGATCACGTTCGTCTACGAGAACGCCTTCCTGCTGACCGCATCGATCGTTCCCTCCGTGGCGATCCTGCTCGCCTCGCTCGGCTCGCAGATCTTCGTCGACAACGCGACCTCGCTGCTCCTGCCCCTCCTCGTGCTCATCCCGTTCGTCGTGATCGCGAACCCCAGGTGGTTCCACTGGATCGTCTCGCAGCTGATTCGTCGCACGTTGAAGCGCGAGGTCCCTGCGGAGTACTTCCTGAGTTCGCGGCAGGGCCTCCTGCTCCAACTCGAGTTCTTCGTTCCCCGAGCGTTGAACGGAATCGGATTCCTGTTCGTCGGCGCATCGGTGCTCGACCTGGCGCCGAACACGTGGCTCCCGCTCGCGTCGGCATACGTACTGGCAGGCGCGATCGGCATCCTCGCGTTCTTCGTCCCCTCGGGCCTGGGCGTGCGGGAGGCTGTGATCGTGCTGATCGCCTCCCAGTACATGCCGACCGCCCAAGCGGTGGTGCTCGCGCTGCTCAGCCGGCTGTTCGCCACCGCGGCCGACGCGCTCGTCGCCGCGCTCTACGGAATCCTCCGCCTCATCGACCGCAAGAAAGGCCTCAGCCCGCAATGACCTCCATCGTGATCATCGGTTCCGCGCTCTCAGGCAACAAGGGTGCAGCAGCGATGCTCGAGAGCGCCATCGACACGCTCGGCGCACGCCTGCCGGACGCACGGTTCACCCTGCTCAGCATGTATCCCGATCGGGATGCAGCGCTGAACACGTACCCGAACCTCGAGATCGTCCCCGCAGATCCGATCCAGCTCGGCGTCGGCATCAACTCGCTCGCCCTGTTGCACCGGATTCTGCCGCCGCTGCGCTCGACGATCCAGCGACGGTCGCGCGCCATCCGTGCGTTGGCGAACGCCGACGTACTGCTCGATCAGGGCGGAATCACCTTCACCGACGGTCGTGAGAAGTTCCTGCTCTACAACGTCGCATCCATCCTTCCGGCCTTCAACACGAAGACACCGGTGTTCAAGTGCGCGCAGGCGATCGGCCCGTTCAAGAACCCGATCAACCGTTGGGCGTCGAAGACCTTCCTGCCCAAGGTCGACACGATCGTGACGCGAGGTGCCATCACCCAGCGCTTCGCCGACGGGCTCGGGTTGACGAACACCTTTCCGGGGGCGGACTACGCCTTCTCGCTCGAGCTCCGGGGCGACGAGCGGTCCTCGCTCGCGGGGCGGATCGACCTCGAAGGACTGTCGGGCGAGCGCCGGCTCGTCGGCATCTCCCCGAGTGTCGTGCTCCAGAAGAAGGTCGAAGCCCGCGGCGGCGACTACGTCGCGATGATGGCGGGATTGGCGCGACGCATGGTCGACGCCGGTTACGACGTCCTCGTTCTGCCGCACAGTGCACGAACCGGCACCGAGAAGACGCACAACAACGACCTTCCCCTCTGCCGGGAGATCGTCACGCGGATCGGCGAGTCGCCGAACGTGCATTTCGTCGCCGACGAACTGACGTCGCAGGAGCTGCGCTTCCTCATCGGCATGTGCGCCTTCTTCGTGACCAGCAGGTTCCACGCGATGATCTCGAGCCTCTCGATGGGGGTGCCGACCCTCGTCATCGGCTGGAGCCACAAGTACGAGGAAGTCCTCGAGATGTTCGAGCTTCAGGATTGGGCGATCGGAAGCGCCGACGCGACCGAGGAATCGGTCTGGGCCCGATTCGGATCGCTGGTGGAGGCGGAGCCGGAGGTTCGCGCCCACCTGGCCGAGCACCTGCCTGAGGTGAAGGCTCGCTCGCTCAAGCAGGCGGACCTCATCGCTGACCTGGTGAGGACGTCCTCGGTCGGCAACCCGGCTTGACGGTCGCCGCCGGTCGGCCGCGATCGGTCCGGCGAGTTCGCTCCCGCACCGGAATCGAGCGGAGCGATCGGCGGACGAGTCATCCCCCTCGCGGCGTCAATCCTGGTCCGCATCCTCGCCGTCACGGTCGCGACTCTGCACGAACGGAGCCGCGCACCGTGCAGGCACGTTCCGCGCAGGAGCGCGGCTCGAGGCGCCGGGTGCAGCCCCGCTCCGGATGTCATGTGGCTCACGATGGTCGCCGCCGCTCCTTCGAGCCTGTCGCGTGCCGCGCATCCGGATGCCGCTGACGTGGCTCCCTCAGGACGCGAGGCGGAACACTTCGAGCATGCTCATGCGTGCCGGGCTGAGATGTGCGAGTCGGAGATCGCCCTGCCGCTCGACCCGCCATCGCGCGTTGTCGAACGTCGCCTCATACGCGGTTCGCAACTCGAGGTCATCGAGAAGCTCGAGCGCACGCTCCGCTCTGGCGAGGATGGGCTCGGCGGCGATGGGTCCGACGAGATCGAGGTCCCGCGCGATCGACATGGACAGGTCTGAGGGCCCGTCGACGACGGAATCCGGGCGACCGTACACGGTCAGCGGCTCGACGCCGCCGAGCGGGCCGCCGAGCACCCGAAGGCGCTCGGCGATGTACGAGCGGTCGAGGTTCCTCGCCGGATCGTCGTATTCGTGGGCCGCGACGTCCGGAGCGAGAAGGATCGTGTGGTCGGCGATACCTGCAGCGGAACCCCGGAATGCGACCCCGGGCCGCCGCCGCCGACCCTCGGCGGGCGTGTGCGCCAGTCGAGCGAGATGCAACTGCATGACCGGGTGCACAGTCGTCATCTCGACGCCGATGTGGCCGGCCGAACCGTGGACGCCGTTTCGGTAACCGAGATAGTAGAGCTCGGATGCATCGCGGAGCGCCGGATCGGCGCCGATGCTCGCCACGCCCTTGTCGAGTTGCGCGGCGAGCGCTTCGCGAGCGGGTCCGCCCTTCACCGCAAGATCGAGCAGCTGCGGGATGGTTCTCCATCCCCACTGACCTTTGTGGATCTCGGCACCGAGCCCGGTGAGCCCGAAGCGATGGCTGTGCGCGCGCGTGGTGCGCGCCGGCCCGTACGCGTCGTACGCGCCGAGAAGCGTTGCGGACCAGAGGGTGAGCTGATCCTCCGCCTCCTCGGTCGTGGGCGGCAGGCGGTCACGCTCACGACGGATGCCGAATCGTCTCGCGAGGCTGACGCCGACTCGGTAGTCGCCGGCGTACCGGGGGCCGTGATCGACGGTCCTGGTCGTATATCGTTCGTTCGTTCCGGTGGCCACGACGGCGGCGAGCACCAAACGTGAGTCGTACCCGCCTGACAGGTCGAGGTTCGGAGTCCAGCCGTCGATGTCGGCGAGCGTCGCCACCGTGCGACCGATGTCTCGGGCGCCGGCGCGGACGGTCGCGATGCCGTCGAGGCGGCCGGAGGTGACGCGTCGCCCGATGGCGGTCCCGGTGAGCCGCCACTCGAGCCGGTCGAGGCGTAGTCCCTGACCCGCCGGAACATGACCGATGTCGGCGACGATCGTGTCGGTGGAGACGGTCTGACCGGCGACGGCGTTCAGCGCCGTCCTCGCGAGCAGCGCCTCTCGGTGCGGAGCCACGCCGATGCCGAGTGCGCGGCGGAGGCTGGCGAGCACGAGCAGTGAGTCGGAGGCCGCCGCGAATCCGGCTCCCGTCGTCTGCAGAAGTCGCGCACCGCCGAAGACGTCTCTGTCGATCGTGAGGTGCCGTCGGCCCCACGTAGCGACGAGGTACGTTCCCCCGTGCGCACCCGGGTCGCTGCGGATTCGACGGGGCGCGGCGAGCCAGCCCTCGACGCCGAAGACCATGGCGTCATCGTCGGGTGCGACCAGCGTTCCGCGGAAGAAGATGCCGGCGCGAGTGGAGCGCATCACGTCCTTGCTGATGACGACGAGATGCCGGCCACGGCCGAGTTCCGCCCGAGCGATGTCCGTTCCGGCGGCGTGGCGCTGAATCCACGTGTTCACGGGGGCTTCCGTGGCATCGTCGTGCACGAGGAACAGATAGTTCGACATCAGGAGAGCGTATCCGCATCCGCCGCGACAGGACACGGCCGGACTTCGACGCCGTTCTCAGGCGGCGTCGGCGCGTGAGACCGCCACCGCGTCGGGATTGGGCACCCCGACTGCGGGACCGAATTGCATGCGCTTCGTGCGCTCCAGTGAATCCTCGAGCAGGATCCGGTTGATCCGCATCAGATCCGCGAGGAAACCGAGCGCGAACGTCAGCAGTCCACCGACGAGCAGCGCGGAGCCGAGGATGAGCGACTGGATGTGGTCGCCTGCGGCCCCCGACGACCACAACACGAGGTAGCGCACGAACGGGATCAGCGAGAGGACGGTCAACACCAGGCCGAGGGGTACGAGGAACGCGAGCGGACGGAACATCAGGTAGCTTCGGACGATCGCCCGACCCGACTCGCCGACGTGCTGCCACATCGAGCGGAAGAGGCGAGACTCACGCGTCTTCGCGTTCGTCGTGATGGGAACACTCGCCAGCTTGAGCCGCTTGTGTCCCGCCTGGATGATCGTCTCCATGCAGTAGCTGAACGTCGTCACGACGTTCAGGCGGATGAGCGCCTCGCGCGAGTACGCCCGGAACCCGCTCGCGGCATCCGGAATATCGGTTCCGGCGGCTCGATTGACCACCCAGCTGCCGAACCGCTGGAGCAGACGCTTCAAGGGTGAGAAGTGGGCGATCGTCGAGGTCTGGCGGTCGCCGACGACGATGTCGGCGACGCCCTGCCGGATCGGCTCGATGAGCGCGGGAATGCGTTCCGACGGGTACTGGTTGTCGCCATCGGTGTTGACGACGATGTCGGCACCGTTCGCGAGCGCGTAGCTGACACCGTCGGCGAACGATCGCGCCAACCCCATGTTCCGCGTGTGCCGCACGAAGTGGGTGATCCCGAGCTCCCGAGCCACCTCGACGGTACGATCGCTCGAACCGTCGTCGATGACGAGGATGACTACTTCGTCGACGCCGTCGATCTCTCGGGGAATCGAAGCGAGTACCGCAGGGAGAGTCGCCTCTTCGTTGAGGCACGGGATCTGGACGAAAACCTTCATTGGGGGATGTGTTCTTTCATGTCGGCTGAGCAGGCATGATCGTACCCCATTCGCCGCCCGCCGACATGCCGCGGTCGGTCCGTGAGCCGGGTCGAATCGGCTCCCGTGAACCGATGAGGGATACTTGCATGTCGATGAACACGATCCCGGCCACCGGGGCACGAAAGGACCGAGATGACGTTACAGGCTGACGCGGGTGTCGCCGCACCGTCTCGTGCCGCACAGCCACGTCAGGGATTCCGTGCCGACATCCAGGGCCTCCGTGCCTTCGCCGTCGTCGTCGTGATCCTCGATCATCTCTTCCATTGGCCGAGTGGTGGGTTCGTCGGCGTCGACGTGTTCTTCGTCATCTCCGGCTACCTGATCACCTCCCACATCCTCCGAGAGCTCGATCGAACCGGACGCCTGTCGTTGTCGGGGTTCTACCGCCGTCGCATCCGGCGAATCGCGCCGGCGGCGACGGTCACCATCGTCGTGACGGTCGCGATCTCCGCCTTGGTCCTCCCCTATGGTCGGGCCATGTCGATCGCCGTCGACGGCGTCTGGGCATTCTTCTTCGGCGCCAACTGGCGGTCGATGGCGGTCGGCACGGACTACTTCCAGCTCGGTCAGCTCCCCTCGCCGCTTCAGCACTACTGGTCGCTCTCGGTGGAGGAGCAGTTCTACTTCGTCTGGCCGCTCCTCACGATGGTCGTCTTCGTCTACGCGATCAGGCGCTGGCACGCCGCGCGTATCGCGCGGGTCGCCGTCACCGCCGTCTTCGCGATCCTCGTCGTGGCGTCATTCGGCTGGGCGATGGTCGAGACCGCCACGAACCCCACCGCTGCGTACTTCTCCACGTTCACACGCGCCTGGGAGCTCGGAGTGGGTGCGCTCCTGGCCGCCGTGTCGCTAGGGCGCTGGTCGATCCCCTTCGCCTTCCGCGTGGTGCTCGCCTGGCTGGGCGTCGCGGGTCTCATCGCGAGCGTGTTCCTCATCGATGCGACCTCGCCGTTCCCCGCCCCGACGGCGGCGCTTCCGGTTCTCTCCACTGCAGCCGTGATCGCCGCCGGGATCGGGATCGGCGGTCGGACGTACGACCGCGCCCTCTGGCCGATCACGAACCGGGTGAGCACGTATGTCGGTGCCGTCTCGTACTCGCTCTACCTCTGGCATTTCCCGGTCATCGTGCTGCTTGCCGCGTTCGTCCCCCTCGAGTCGAGGCGCTACTACGTGCTCGCGCTCGCGATCACAGCCGTCGTCTCGGTGCTGTCCTACCATTTCGTCGAGGAGCCCGTCCGTCGTTCGACGTGGCTGCTCCCGAAGGCCCCCGGTGCGAAGCCGGACCGTCGCGGCCCGATCGTCGCAGCGGTCGCCGTCATGGCATTGGTCGCCGTCGCTGGGCTCGGCGCCGCGCGGCTCGCGACACCGCCCCCCGCTGCCTCGACTCCCCCGCCGTCCGCGGGTGCGTGCTTCGGGGCGGAAGCGGCTCCCGGGGCCGACGTCACCTGCTCCGTCGACGAGGGAGTGACCGCGGACGACGTCGCACCGACGCTCGACCAGTTGCCTGACGACACGGCGGGTGGATACTCGTGCTGGCGTCAGAAGGGCGGTCCGCTCAAGACCTGCACCTTCGGCTCCGAGGAGCCCGACGCGATGAAGGTCGCCCTCGTCGGCGACAGCCACGCCGCCGCCATGCTCCCGGCATTCCTCGATCGAGCCGAGGCTCTCGACTGGTCCCTCGACACCTACACGGGATTCGGGTGCCAATGGCGGGACCAATCCGACGGCAGCGACTGCGATGCGGTGGCGGACGAGATCCAGCAACGACTCGTCGACGGCGACTACGACCTGGTGATCACCACCGCCGCGAGGTGGGCGATCGCGGATGCGTCGCCCGAGTCCTTCAGCACACGGTGGGCCGAGGTCGCATCGACGGGTGCCGAGGTCGTCGTCGTCAGCGCCGTGCCGACCGTCCCCGAGACGGCGTTCGCCTGCCTCTCACGAGTCGGCGCCGATCTCTCCGAATGCACCACGTCGCGCTCGGAGGCGACCCAACCCACCGACGTGCAACTCGAGGCCGCGGCGCAGGCCGGTGTCGATGTGGTCGACATGACCGACTTCTATTGCACGGAGACGGAATGCCCCATGGTCATCGGCGATGTCATCGTCTACCGCGACGCCGCCGGCCACATCTCCGGCACGTACATGAAGACGATGGCGCCGTACCTGATCGAGCGGATCGAGGCGGTCACCGGCTGATTCAGCGGCGACCGAGGCCGTGGTAGTCGAACCCGGCCGACTTCCACGTCGAGGGATCGAGGACATTGCGTCCGTCGATGATGCGGGGCGCAGCCATGAGCGCATCGACGTGCACGGGATCGAGGGCGCGGTACTCGCCCCACTCAGTCACGAGGACGGCGAGCTCCGCTCCGCGAAGCGCTTCCTCGGTGTCGTGGACGTACTCGAGCTGCGGATGCTTCGCCCGAGAGTTCTCGATGCCGAACGGGTCGGTGGCGACCACATCCGCGCCGAGACCGTGCAGTCGGGCGGCGACGTCGAGCGCCGGAGAGTCGCGGATGTCGTCGGAGTCCGGCTTGAACGTGAGGCCGAGCACCGCGATGCGCTTCTGGAAGACGGACCCGCCGAGCAACTCGACCGCGAGGTCGATCACTCGTTCACGTCGCCGAAGGTTGATCGCATCCACCTGACGGAGGAATGCGACCGACTCTGCGCGACCCAGCTCTTCGGCTCGCGCGGTGAACGCGCGGATGTCCTTCGGCAGGCAGCCGCCGCCGAATCCGATACCGGCGTTGAGAAACCTCCGGCCGATTCGCGCGTCGTGTCCGATCGCGTCCGCGAGGGTCGTCACATCCGCACCCGTGACCTCGGCGATCTCGGCCATCGCGTTGATGAAGCTGATCTTCGTGGCGAGGAAGGCGTTCGCCGCGGTCTTCACGAGTTCGGCGGTCGCCAGGTCGGTGACGATCCTGGGGGTGCCTGCGTCGAGCGCGACCCGATAGACCGCGTCCAGGACCTCGGCATGGGCATCGTCGGTGACCCCGTACACGATGCGGTCGGGCGTGAGGGTATCGGCGACGGCAAAGCCTTCGCGGAGGAACTCCGGGTTCCATGCGAGTGCCGCACCCGTATCGGCGATCCGCTCGGCGAGCGCGGCGGCCGTGCCGACCGGCACGGTGCTCTTGCCTGCGACGAGCGCGCCGGGGGTCAGCACCGGTCGGAGCGCGTCGATGGCGCTGTGGACGAATCGGAGGTCCGCACCATCGGCGTCCGCGAGCTGCGGGGTCCCGACCGCGAGGAAGTGCACCTCCGAGCCCGCCGCCTCGGTGATGTCCGTCGTGAAGCGGAGGCGCCCGCTCTCGACGCCTTCGATGAGCAGTTCGGGGAGTCCCGGCTCGTGGAACGGCGCCTCGCCTGCGGCAAGTTTCGCAACCTTCGCAGGATCGGTGTCGACGCCGACCACCTCGTGCCCGAGCTTCGCCATCGCGGCAGCGTGCACCGCACCGAGGTAGCCGCAACCGATCACTGAGAGCTTCACGTTTCTCCTTCAGGTAAATCCAGTCCATTCTGCGGCATCCGGCCCGGTAGCCTTGACGCCATGACTCCCGCACGTCGCAACGCGCTCACGGGCGCGTACGCGACGTTCGCGCTCTTCACCCTCCTCGCCGGCCAGTTCTGGCGCAATCTGCTGGGGTGGTGGGGCTTCGGCATCGTCGCGGCGCTCGTCATCGTCGGCGGCATCTGGCTCGTCGCGACGACGCGACCGACGTGGGTGTGGCGTCGGGTGCCGAAGTCGACGCTCGTCTTCCTCGTGATCGCGACGCTCTCGATCGCGTGGTCGTTCTACCCCGGTGCATCCGCGCTCGGGGTCGCGCTCACGCTCGCGACGACGTTCGTCGGCGTCGCCCTCGTGCTGTGCCTCAGCTGGCCGCAGTTCGTGCGGGCGCTCAGTGCTGCCCTCAAATGGGTGCTCGGCCTCTCACTGCTGTTCGAGCTCTGGGTCGCCGTCGTCGTCCGCCAGCCGCTGCTGCCGAACTTCCCCGACTTCGACGCCAGCGCCGAGAAGCTGCCGATGGCGTTCTACTGGTCGCGCGCGCTGCTCTTCCACGGTGGACCGGTCGAAGGCATCGTCGCGAGCCGCAACCTGCTCGCGATGGCGGCGCTGCTCGGCCTCGCCGTCTTCGGCACGCTCGTCGCCACCGGCACCATGCGGCGCGCGAGCGGTGTGTTCTGGCTCGTCGTCGCCGCGGCGACGTTCGCGCTGACTCGGTCGGCGACGGTGATCCTCGTCGCCGCCGTCGTGGCCGTCGCCCTCGGGTTCGCGCTCTGGGCGCGTCGCGTCGGTCCTGACCGCCGGCGCGGCGTCTACTGGACGGCCGGCGGCGTGCTCGTGGCATCCGTGACCCTGCTCGTGGTGTTCTGGGGTCGCCTCCTCGAACTGTTCGGCAAGGGCGACGACCTCACGGGCCGGCTCGACATCTGGAACTCGGTCATCGGCATGATCGGCGAACGCCCGTGGTTCGGCTGGGGCTGGGTCGGGTATTGGAACCCGTTCGTCGAACCGTTCACCGATCTCGCGGTGCGCAAGGGCGTCGTCTACCTGCAGGCGCACAACGCCTGGCTCGACGTCTGGATGCAGCTCGGCGTCGTCGGCCTGCTCGCGTTCGCCGCCATCGTCATCGGGGCACTCTGGCGGTCGTGGTTCCTCGCCGTCGACCGGCCGATGGATGCCACGGGCCGAGCACTCCCCTATTCGGCTGCCGCCCTGCTCCCGCTGCTCCTGATGGTCGCGCTCATCGGGCAGAGCCTCGCCGAGAGCCGCCTGCTCGTCGAGAGCGGGTGGGCGCTGCTCGTCGCGGTCGCGTGGGCGACCAAGCGCCGGCAGTGGGCGCCGGAGCCGCTCCGGGCGGGGCATGACGAGCGGAGTTATCCGTCGGGTGCGGGTTTCGAGACGTCGCTGCGCTCCTCCTCGACCGGCGAGGATCGCGCTTGAACTGGGGCGCGGTGCGCGAGTTCACGGGCTCGGCGCGATTCGCCCAGGCGCTCGCGCTCATCGCGATCGGGCTCGCGTTCTCGACGCACGCGGTGCGTTCGCTCATCGGCTGGCCCGGGCTGCTCGCGGCGCTCGGCGGGCTGCTCGTCCTCTGCGCCGCCTCGCTCGTGACGCGTTGGCGGGCGATCGAGTGGTACGGCATCCTGCCGCTCACGATCCTCATCTTCGTCGGCTGGAGCGCGGCATCGGTGCTCTGGAGCAACGCCCCGCTCGCCTCGGCGGTGCGGGTCGCGTACCTCGTCGCCTACGCGGTGCTGGGCATCTACATCGCCCTCATGCGCGACACGATCCAGATCGTCCGCGCGTTCGGCGACGTGTTCCGGCTGCTGCTCGGCGTCTCGCTCGCCCTCGAGGTGTTCTCGGGCATCCTCGTCGACCAGCCCATCGGATTCCTCGGCATCGAGGGGAACATCGCGTTGCTCGGGCCGATCCAGGGCATCTTCGGGTCGCGCAACCTGCTCGGCTTCGTCGCGCTCGTCGCGCTCATCACGTTCATCGTCGAGTGGCGTACGCACATCGTGACGCGAACGCGCACGATCTTCTCGATCTCGCTCGCGGCGCTCTCGATCGTCTTCGCAGGCTCGCCGACGACCTGGATCGCGCTCGGTGCCGCCCTCCTCGCACTCGCCGCCCTCTACGGTCTGCGCCGCGTCGCCGAACAGAATCGGTGGCGCTGGCAGCTCGGCCTCCTCCTGCTCGTGGCGGCAGCGCTCGTCGCGGGGTGGATCTTCCGGATCCGCATCATCGAACTGCTCGACGCGAGGGCCGAGTTCGACGTGCGCCTCGACCTCTGGCGCGAGCTCTCGCGCTATCTGAGCCTCAATCCCCTGCAGGGCTGGGGCTGGGTCGGCAAGTGGCCGGATGCTCCGCCGTACACGTGGCTCGAAGCCGGTGTCGGCCGAGCCCACGAGTCGGCGCTCAACGCCTACCTCGACGCCTACTTCCAGATCGGCGTGATCGGCGTGCTCGCGTTCGCCGCACTCATCGGCGTCGCCCTCGTTCGCTCGTGGCTGCTCGCCTCCAACCGCCGCAGCGTCGTCTACCTGTGGCCGGCGCTCGTGCTCGTCGCGGTCACCGTGACGAGCGCCGCCGAGAGCTTCGCCCTCTACGAGGGCGGATGGATGCTCGTGGTCATCTGCGCGGTCAAGGCTGCCCGCGACATGAGCTGGCGCGACGCGCTCAAGCGAAGCTGAGCCGCTCGGTCGGGCGCTGGGCGTTCTTGCGGGATTCGGGCGAATAGAATCGTCGGGATGTCCAAGTCCGATTCCGTCGATCTGTCGGCGTTCTCCATACCCGGAACCAGCCGCGGCATCCTCGACGTCTTCGGGTACCGGTACCTGCTCCGGCTCCTCGTCCGCAAGGGCATCCTGACCCGGTACCACGGCTCGGTGCTCGGCTGGGCATGGTCGTACGTCAAGCCGACAGCCCAGTTCCTCATCTACTACATGGTCATGGGCGTCTTCCTCGGCCTGAATCGCGGCATCGAGGGATTCCCCATCTATCTGTTCTCGGGAATCGTCGTCGTCAACCTCTTCAACGAGGCGTTCGGCAACGCGACGAAGTCGATCGTCAACAACAAGGCGCTCGTCAAGAAGATCTACCTGCCGCGCGAACTCTTCCCGATCGCGGACGTGTTCATCGCGTTCGTGCACTTCCTGCCGCAGCTGACGATCCTCATCGTGGTCTGCCTCATCGCCGGCTGGGTGCCGACCGTGGTGCAGATCGCGGGCGCACTGCTCGCGATGCTCATCGTGGTGCTCATCGCGACGGGACTCGGCCTGTTCTTCGGCTCGATCAACGTCTCGTATCGGGACTCGCAGAACGTCGTCGAGCTCATCCTGATGTTCGCGACGTACACCTCGCCCGTGCTGTACTCGTTCAGCATGGTGCAGGCGAAGCTGCCCGGATGGCTCTACGACATCTACATGCTCAATCCGCTGACCTCGGCCGTCGAACTGTTCCATTCGGCGTTCTGGTTCCCGACGACTTCCGAGACCGCCGATCGCCCCGAGCACCTGCTGCTGTTCGCGCTGATCTCCCTCGGTGTCGCCGTGGTGACCCTGATCATCGGCCAGCTCGTCTTCCGTCGGTTGGAGGGGCGCTTTGCTCAAGAACTCTGAGCTCGACCTGCCGCGGATCGTCATCGAGGGCGTGAAGAAGACATACACGCTGCGGCACACCCATTCCTTCAAGGAGACGCTGGTCGCCCGCGCCCGTCGCCGACGGACGGCCACGTCGTTCGATGCCATCAACGACGTCAGCCTCACGGTCGGCGAGGGTGAGGCGATCGCGCTCATCGGCTACAACGGGTCCGGCAAGTCCACGCTCCTGAAGCTCGTCTCCGGAGTCCTCCGGCCGGACGCCGGCCGTGTCCTCACACGCGGCCGAGTGGCCGGGCTCATCGAGGTGGGTGCCGGGTTCCACCCCGATCTCTCCGGCCGGGAGAACGTCTACCTGAATGCCGCCATCCTCGGCATGTCCAAGGAGGAGATCGACGCTCGCTTCGACGACATCCTCGCATTCAGCGAGATCGGCGACTTCATCGACACCGAGGTCAAGCACTACTCCTCGGGCATGTTCGTGCGACTTGCGTTCGCGGTGGCCATCCACACCGAACTCGACATCCTCCTCGTCGACGAGGTGCTCGCGGTCGGTGACGCGCCCTTCCGCGAGAAGTGCAATGCGAAGATCCGCGAACTCGTCGCCGCGGGCAAGACCCTCTTCATCGTCACTCACGACCTGCACACGGCCTCCGAGATCTGCAACCGCGGCATCGTCCTGAGCAAGGGCGAGGTCATCTACGACGGGACGATGCCCGAGGCGATCGCAGCGCTGAAGGCCTCTCGATGAGCGCGACCATCGCCGTCGTGCTCGCAGGGGGCATCGGCGAGCGCGTGGGCCTCGGCATGCCGAAGCAACTCATTCGCATCGCCGGCAAGGCGATCGTCGAGCACACGCTCGAGGCGCTCGAGGCGAGTCCGCTCATCGATGAAGTACTCGTCATGATGAACGAGGCCTCGCTCCACGAGCTCGACCACCTGATGACCGATTCGCGGTTCTCGAAGGTCTCCGCCGTGCTCCCTGGCGGGGATACCCGCAACGACTCCACGCGCCTCGCGCTCGACGCGCTGCCTCCCCATGGCGAGACGAAGGTGCTCTTCCACGACGCCGTGCGTCCGTTCCTCGACGAACGAATCATCGAGGACTGCGTCAACGCCTTGGACGAGTTCGACGCCGTCGACACGGCCATTCCATCGGCCGACACGATCATCGAGGTCGATGAGCGATCGACCATCACGGGAATACCGCCACGCTCGCGTCTGCGTCGTGGGCAGACACCGCAGGCTTTCAGGCTCTCGGTCATTCGCCGAGCGTACGAGCTCGCCGCGGAGGACGCCGAGTTCGCGGCGACGGATGACTGCGGCGTGATCTTCAAATACCTGCCCACGGTTCCGATCAAGGTCATCGACGGTGCGCCGGAGAACATGAAGATCACCGAGCCGCTCGACATCCACATCGCGGACAAGATCTTCCAACTGCAGACGACGACGCTCACCGGCTCCGCGAGCAACTCCGAGGAGCTCGATCTCGCCGGCAAGTCGATCGTCATCTTCGGCTCGAGCTACGGCATCGGCGCGAGCATCGCCGAGCATGCCGCGTCGGCAGGAGCGGTCGTGCACGGGTACAGTCGCTCCGCAACGGGGACCGACGTCACCGCACGCGACGACGTGGCAGCGGCTCTTGCCGATGCGCGTTCGGCGGGACCGATCGATGCGGTGGTCGTGACTGCCGGACTCCTGGAGGTCAACCACCTCGCGACGACGTCGAAGGAAATGCTGCGCGCGACCGTCGAGACCAATCTGCTGGCGCCCGCGGTGATCGCGCAGGAGGCGTTCTCCCACCTCGAGGCGTCGGGCGGCCAATTGCTGCTGTTCACCTCGAGTTCGTACACCCGCGGGCGTGCCGGGTACAGCATGTACTCGGCGACCAAGGCGGGCGTCGTCAACCTCACGCAGGCCTTGGCCGATGAGTGGGCTGACATCGGCGTTCGAGTGAACTGCCTGAACCCGCAGCGCACGCGTACGCCCATGCGCACGAAAGCCTTCGGCGAAGAGCCTGCCCACACGTTGCTCGACCCCGAGCATGTCGCAGTGGTCGCCCTCCGGGTGCTCGCCTCCGGTCTCACCGGTCAGGTCGTCGATGTGCAGGTTGCGGAGGCGGCAGGGCACTGAGGGAGGGTTCGCCGTCCTGGTCGGCGTCGACGCCCCTCGGTCACCGGGAGAAGCCCGCAGATGAAGAGCAGGTCAGCCGTGTGCGCGGCCGCCGTCCTCGCGCAGGCGCTCGAACACGAGGTCGTAGAGCTCGGCGATTCGTCGGGAGTCGACTCGCAGCTCGTCGATCTCGGCGCGAAGCGCATCGATCTCGCCCTGCAGGCGCGCGATCTCTGCCGACTCGGGAACCGCGGGGCCCCGGTGCTTGAGCTTGCGCAGTGCCGCCTCGATCCGGTTCACCGTGCCTCCTCCCGGGCCACCGACGCGGCCACCTTCGTACTGTAGAGCCTCGTCGTCGCGACCATGCGCGGTCCGGCGGCGGTCCCCCGGACCTGATGCGCCTCGACCGCGCATTCGATGCCGAATGCCGATGCCTCCTCGCGCAACCACTTGAGCGGCAGATGCCACGTGTCGGGGCGGTCGTGATCGTAGACGAACGACGCGTTCACCGAGAACGAGGCGAGCGCCACCGAGCCGCCGTCGAGCAGAGCGCGCAGCAGCAGGAACGTGTTCGCCCGGGCCTCGCGCGTCAGCGTGTGGAGCACGTTCGACAGCAGGACGTGCCGGCTGCCGCCGACGGCGAGTTCGTCGGCGATGAACTCGAGCACCGCGCGGCGGTCGGCGAGATTCAGGCGCTGCACGACGAGTCCCTCACGGGCCGACGCCCTGGCGAGCGCGGCTCGCGTGTAGTCGACCGCGATCACCTCACGGCCGGCCCGTGCGAGCATCTCCGCGAGTTCTCCGTCTCCGCATCCGAGATCGATGACCCGATCTCCGGGTTTCGTCGCGGCGAGCAGACGTTCGACATCGCCGTGCCAGTGGCGCGAACGCCCGAGCGTGGTGTGGCGCTCCCAGAAGTCGCGGTTGAGGTCGTAGACGCCGAACCAGTTCTCGAAGCGACGGCGAGTCGACGACGGCGTCCGGAAGCGGAACGACGGATCGGGTGTTCGCCAGCCCGTGCCGTAGCAGAGCTCCAGCCAGGCGTCGCCGTCGGCGACCGACGGCACCGAGACACCTTCGAGCGTCACCTCGCCGAGCGGCAGCAGTGATGCGGGTGCGAAGGCGCCGCGTACGGCGATGGGCTGATTGTAGACACCGCGGTCATGGAAGCCGAGGAAGAGATCGACGTGCACGGCCGACGAGGTCGGACTCGGCGACGTCTCGTCGTCGAACATCACCTGCAGATGGGCGTCGCTGTGCCGCAGCACCTCGTGTCCGCGAGCGCGAATGACGCGCTCGAGCTCGTACGACGCGATCGACACGTCGGGCGGCGCCGCCTCCCCGAGGTAGACGAGCAGGTCGATGTCGTCGTCGTGCGCGAGGATGCGTCCCTCGCGGATCGCGCCGAGCAGCGTGCCGCCCGTGATCGCCGCGGTGTAGCCCAGCCCGACGAGGTCGTCGAGCACCTCACGCATCGAGAGCATCAGCCGCCGATGGAGCGCATCCGACGGGGCGTCCGTCAGCTTGCCCCACTTGTCGATGACCTGGCCGGCCGCGACGAGCTCGGCCAGGCCAACCGCACCCGGTTTCGCCGGCCACGAGTAGCGCCCTTCCGCGAGCGCGAGCCCGTTGCGCTGATCGCGCAGAACGATCGTTCCGGTGCCGTGGAGGTGCGTGTGCAGTACCGTCGGCCAGGAGACGTGTGCGGCCCGGCCTGCCGCCTCGGGCACCGGCGTGCTCCAGAGCTTGCGGCCGTCGATCTCCACATCGACCATCCGGCCGATCGCCGGCGAGTCGAACCGGATCGACAGTCCCCGCCGGCCGGCCCGGAGCGATGCACGCCTGGCACCGCGTCGGAAGAGAGTCACGAACACGCTTCCTTCGGTCGGCGGACGATTGGCCAGGGGATGCACCTGAGTCTATGCGAACGCGTCGATTCCGCTCATCCCCATCCTGTTCACACCGGGTGCATCCGTGAGGGAGAATAGCGGGAATGCGCGCGAGTCCACCGGGCGCCGACCGCCCGAACCCGAGACGCATGGAGGCGCACGCGTGAAGACGAAGACTGCGCTGCGCTACGCCGGCGGCTACGGCCTGTCGGTCGCGATCTCCGGCGTCGTCAGCCTCGCGGTCATCCCTGCGATCATCGTCGCGGCCGGCGCCGACTCGTGGGCGACGATCGCGGTGGCCCAGGCCGTCGCCGGGTTCGCCTTCGTGTTCGCCGTCTACGGCTGGGGGGTCGTCGGTCCGACCGAGGTCGCGAGCCGCCCCGACGCCGACCGCGGCGCGTACTACTTCGACTCCCTCCTCAGCCGGGTGTGGCTCTGCCTCGTGATCGTGCCGATCGCGATCGTCATCGCCGTCGTGATCGTCGACGGCGATGCGCTGCTCGCGGCGCTCACGGTGGCCAGCGGGGTGCTCGTGGCGCTCGGCGCGGGGTGGTTCTACGTGGGTGAGGCGAGCCCCATCCGATTCCTGCTCATCGACACGCTCCCCCGCATCGCCGGCACCGTGGTCGGGGCGATCGTGCTCATCGCGACCGGCGACGTCATCGCCTTCGCGGCCCTGCAGCTCGTCGGCGTCGTCATGTCCGCGGTCGTCGCGAACTGGAACATCCTCTCCAGATACCGCGGCTGGCGGTTCGGAATCTCGCCGGTCCGGGCCGTGCGCAATCTCGCCGGTCAGGCGAGCCCGGTCGCGATGTCCGCGACGGCCGCCGTGTACGTCAACGTGCCGATCGTGCTCATCGATCTGTTCCTCCCGCAGGCGACCGCCGTCTACGCCCTCGCCGAGCGCATCGTGCGCCTCGCCCTCTACTCGACGCGACCGATCGTGCAGATCGCCCAGGGCTGGGTGCCGAACCCGGTGCCCGAGGTTCAGGCGGCCCGTGCGCGGCGCGTCACCCTCGTCGCGCTCGGCCTCGGCGGTCTCGGTGGACTCGTCTACGCGATCGCGGGCCCGTGGATCGGCGACCTGCTCTCGGGCGGCACTCTCGTCATCCCGCTCGCCCTCGCCGTACCCATGGCCGTCAACCTCGCCGCGATCCTGGCCTCGCAGCTCACGGGGTTCGCGTGCCTCACAGCCTTCGGCCTCACCCGAGCACTCGCGACGTCGACGATCGTCGGCGCCGTCGTCGGCACGCTCCTCATGTACCCGCTGCTCCTCTGGATCGGCGCCCCCGGTGTCGCCTGGGGGCTCGCGGTCGCAGAGCTCTGCGTGCTCGGCGTGCAGCTCGTCACGCTGGCTCCCAGACTTCGCCGAATCGAACCAGTAGGCTCGTAGTCGCGCCGGGGGCCGCGGCGCGATTCCCACGAGAACCACACGGAGCACCGCAGCGTGAGCGCTACCTGGAACGAGATCCAACGCGTCGTCTTCCCGCAGGACGCCGACCCCGACGTCATCTCCCTGTACGTCGACGCCGATGTCTGGGCGAAGGTCGGCGACCGCGAGGTCCGGGTGAGCGACCGGGCCCACCTCGACGATGTGCTCGGCCGCGACCGGTTCCGTGTCTCATCCGGCGAGCGGGTCTCGTTCGCGAGCTACTTCAACGCGTTCCCCGCCTCCTACTGGCAGCAGTGGACGAACGTCGAGCGCGTGCGCCTCTCGGTCGAGACGTCAGGCGAGGGCACGCTGCTCGTGTACCGCTCCACGGCTCAGGGCGTGCCCCAGCGCGTCGCCTCCGAACCGTTCTCGGGCACGGTCCGCCACGAGATCGAGCTGCCCATCGTCACGTTCGGCGACGGCGGCTGGTACTGGTTCGACATCGTCGCCGGCGACGCCGAGGTGGTCGTCGCCGACGGACGCTGGCTGACGGATGCGCCCGAGGTGCGCAAGGGCGGCGCCTCGATCGGCACGACGACCTTCAACAAGCCCGACTACTGCGTGAGCACGCTCGAAGCGCTCGCGGGCGACGAGACCGTGCGCGAGGTCATCGACCGCATCTACATCGTCGACCAGGGCAACCAGCGCGTGGTCGACGAGCCCGGCTTCGAAGCGGTCGCCGCGCGGCTCGGCGACACCCTGACCATGATCGAGCAGCCGAACCTCGGCGGCTCGGGCGGATTCGCCCGCTCGATGGCGGAGACCCTCGATGCCGGCGAGAGCGACTTCCTCATCCTGCTCGACGACGACGTCACCGTCGAGCCCGAGAGCATCGCACGTGCCGTGCGGTTCGCGCGGCACACGACGCGCCCCGTCGTCGTCGGCGGCCACATGTTCGACCTGCTCAACCGCCCGGTCCTCCACGCCTTCGCCGAGACGGTCGACCTCAAGCCCTTCGTCTGGCACGCGCAGCCCCACGACGAGGTCCCGCACGACTTCCGCTTCTCGAACCTGCGCCAGACCCGGTGGATGCACGCCCGGATGGACGCGGACTACAACGGCTGGTGGTTCTGCCTCATCCCGACCGAGGTGATCCGCTCGATCGGCCTGTCGCTGCCCGCGTTCATCAAGTGGGACGACGCGGAGTACTGCCTGCGCGCCCGCGACGCGGGCTACCCCACCGTCACCCTGCCGGGCATGGCGCTCTGGCACGTGTCGTGGCTCGACAAGGACGATTCGATCGACTGGCAGGCGTACTTCCACGCCCGCAACCGCATCGTCGCGGGCCTCCTGCACTCCCCTTACCCGAACGGCGGCCTGCTCGCCCGCGACAGCGAGCGGTGGGACCTCAAGCACCTGCTCTCGATGCAGTACTACCCCGTGACGCTGCGCCACCGTGCGCTGCGCGACATCCTCTCGGGGCCGGCGCACATGCAACAGGGCATGGCGACCATTCTCGGCGAACTCCGTGCCGCCGCTGCCGACTTCCCCGAGAAGACCGTGCTGCGTCACGAGTCGGAGATCCCGATGACGGTCGAGGGCAAGCGCGTCTACCCGGTGCCGGCGACGACGGCCGGGCCCAAGGGCCCGCGCGGCATCCCCCTCGTGCTGTTCACCGTGCAGATGACGGTACGCCAGTGGTTCACACGCCCCGCACCGAAGAACGTCGCCGAACCGCAGGTCGAGCTCGCCAAGCGCGACGGCACCTGGTTCCGCCTGCCGCACTTCGACAGCGCCCTCGTCTCGACCGCCGACGGCTCGGGCAAGGTCCGCTACACGCGCGACCCGAAGACGTTCCGCCGGCTGCTGCGCGAGAGCCGTCGCCTGCACCGCGAACTGCGCAAGCGCTGGCCCGAGCTCGCCCGCGAGTACCGGGCCGCCCTGCCCGAGATCACCTCACCCGAACAGTGGGTGCCGCACTTCACCACGAAGAAGTAGCGGCGACGACAGCGACGGCCCCGAGGCATCCGCCCCGGGGCCGTCGCAGTTGCGGCGTCAGCGCGCGAAGCGCTCGACCAGCTTGTTCTGGAACATGCTGAGCGCCGAACCGATCGCCATGTGCATGTCGAGGTACTGGTAGGTGCCCAGCCGGCCGCCGAAGTAGACGTCGGGCTCCCCGTCTTGGAGGTCGCGGTAGGCGAGCAGCGCCGCGCGGTCTTCAGGCGTGTTCACCGGGTAGTACGGCTCGTCGCCGTGCTCCGCGAAGCGCGAGAACTCGCGCATGATGATGGTCTGGTCGGCGGTGTACTCGCGCTCGGGGTGGAAGTGGCGGAACTCGTGGATGCGGGTGTACGGCACCGAGGCATCCGCGTAGTTCATGACCGAGGTGCCCTGGAAGTCGCCGACCGGCACGACCTCGCGCTCGAAATCGAGCGTGCGCCAGCTGAGGTGGCCCGCCGACGAGTCGAAGTAGCGGTCGACCGGGCCGGTGTAGACGACCGGCACATTGCCGACGACCGCCGACTTGTTGATCGGCTGGGATGCATCGAAGAAGTCGGTCGACAGCTGGACGTCGATCTTCGGGTGGTCGGCCATGCGCTCGATCCACGCGGTGTAGCCGTCGACCGGCAGGCCCTCGTGGGTGTCGTTGAAGTAGCGGTTGTCGTAGTTGTACCGCACCGGAAGGCGGCTGATGACCTCGGCCGGGAGCTCGGTCGGGTCGGTCTGCCACTGCTTCGCGGTGTAGTCGCGGATGAATGCCTCGTACAGCGGGCGCCCGATGAGCGAGATCGCCTTCTCCTCGAGGTTGGCCGCCGACTTCGTGTCGAACTCGCCGGCCTGCGAGGCGATGAGCGCCCGCGCCTCGTCGGGTGAGTACGCGGCACCGAAGAACTGGTTGATCGTGCCGAGGTTCACCGGCAGCGGGTACACGACGCCGTTGTGGTTCGTGTACACCTTGTGCACGTAGTTCGTGAACTTCGTGAACCGGTTGACGTACTCCCACACCTTCTCGTTCGAGGTGTGGAAGAGGTGCGCGCCGTAGCGGTGGACCTCGATGCCGGTCGTGGGGTCGTCCTCGCTGTAGGCGTTGCCGCCGATGTGGTCGCGACGATCGATGACCTGCACGCGCAGGCCGAATTCGTTCGCGGCGCGCTCCGCGATGGTGAGTCCGAAGAATCCTGAGCCGACGACGACGAGATCGGTCATCGGACACCTCCACTTCCGATGACGAGCCGGGGCGTGCCGACCCAGTTCGCGGCCGAAGTGACGTTGCGACCGTCGACGACGAGGCGGGCGCCGGGCACGTCGCCCGACCCGAGGGTCTTGTAGTCGGCGTGATCGGCCTGCACGATCACGAGGTCGGCGGTCTCGCCCAAGTGGTAGGGCGCCCAGCCGAAGCGTGCGAGCTCGTCGTCGGTGTAGAGCGGGTCGTGCACGAGCACCTTCGCGCCGCGCGACTCGAGTGCGTCGACCGTCGCGAAGACGCCCGAGAACGCGGTCTCCTTCACGCCGCCGCGGTAGGCGGCGCCGAGCACCACGGCGGTGAGCCCGCCGAGGTCGCCGAGCACGCCGGCGGCCTGCGCGACGAGGCGTTCGGGCATCGAGGCGTTGAGGGTTCGAGCCGTGCGCACGATCTCGGCGTCGCGGTCGGTCGACAGGTACAGGCGCGGGTACACCGGGATGCAGTGTCCACCGACCGCGATCCCCGGCCGGTGGATGTGGCTGAAGGGCTGCGAGTTGCACGCCTCGATGACGGCGTACACGTCGACGCCGACCTCGTCGGCGTAGAGGGCGAACTGGTTGGCGAGGCCGATGTTGACGTCGCGGTACGTGGTCTCGGCCAGCTTCGCCATCTCGGATGCCTCGGGCGAACCCATGTCCCACACGCCGTTGGCGCGGGCGAGGTCGGGACGCTCGTCGAACTCGAGCACCGCCTCGTAGAACTCGACCGCGCGGCGCGTGCCCTCTGCGCCCAGCGCGCCCACGAGCTTCGGGTACTTGCGGAGATCTTCGAAGACGCGTCCGGTGAGCACCCGCTCGGGCGAGAACACGAGGTGGAAGTCAGTGCCCTCGGTGAGGCCCGACACCTGCTCGATCATCGGCTTCCAGCGGCCGCGCGTGGTGCCGACGGGGAGGGTCGTCTCGTACGAGACGAGCGTGCCGGGCGTGAGGTGCTCGGCGAGCGAGCGCGTCGCGGCGTCCATCCAGCCGAAGTCGGGCTCCCAGGTCTCGTCGTTCACGAACAGCGGCACGACGATGACGACGGCATCCGCCCCGGGAACGGCCTCGGCGTAGTCGGTGGTGGCGCGCAGGCGCCCTGCCGGCACGAGCTCGGCGAGCTTCTCCTGCAGGTGGGCCTCACCGGGGAACGGCTCGGTGCCGGCGTTCACCAGATCGACGACGGCCTGGTTGACGTCGACGCCGATGACCTCGTGGCCCTGATCGGCGAACTGCACAGCAAGAGGGAGGCCGATCTTTCCGAGGGCCACGACGGCGATACGCATGAATTCGAGTCTATCTTGGCGCGACCACCCGGAACTCCGCCGTCGGCCGTCGGGCGATCACGCCCGCCCGGCGAACCACGTCGCCGCGGCGAAGCGGATCGGCGCTTCCCGCGCCGCAACCCGACCGAGTCGCCTCGGCAGCAGCGCCGACGGCGTCGCGAACCGGCGTCGGGCTCGCGACCGCCGGTCGAGCTCATCGTCGGGCACCGAGGGGTCGAGGATGGCCGCGACGAGCGCATGATCCGCCCGGGAGAGCACCTCCGACGCCGCCGGGGCCAGCAGTCCGACGGCTCGGCCGACCTCGCTGAGCGATTCGCGATCCGCCGGGGTCCAGGCACCGGCCCGGTAGTGCGCCGTGCCGAAGATCGGAAGCCGCCACAGCTTGACGGCGATGGCGACGCGCTCGACCGCCGTCAGCCCTCGCACCCAGTCGTTCTCCAGCAGTGCCGTGACCGCTCGGAGCTCGACGGCGACCGGGCGCTTCGTGAACGTGACCCGTTCGGCATCGTCGTGGATCAGGTACTCGGCCCCGGACCGCACCCGAGCGATCCGTGCGCCCGAGAACCACAACCGGGTCGAGTACTCGAGGTCCTCGCCGGTCACGAGGCCCTCGGTGAACCGCAGCGAACCGAACCGCTCGCGTCCGATCAGGCCGAGCGGAGCGGTCCGATAGGCGAGGCGATCGCGAACCGCGTCGAGCCCGGTGGTCCGCAACGGTCGCGTCGGCGGCGTCGGGACACGCCGGCCGCCCGCGTAGCGAAGTGCCGGGATCACGACGTCGGCGCGGTCGCGCTCGGCCACGCGGAGCCACTCGTCGATCGCGCCGTCGGCGAGCTCATCGTCCGAACCCATGATGGCGAAGTACGGCGCCTGCGCCCGGTCCAGGCCGAGGTTGAAGGGTCCTGCCGGACTCGGAATGTCGTCGCGCAATCCGTCGAGGATCACGCGGGGATCGTCGACGAGCTCGCCGAGCCGCTCCGCGATTCCCGAGACCGGCGTGTTGTGACAGACCACGACGGCCCGCGCGACGGCGATCGAGGTGAGCACCGACCGCACCGCACGCTCGATCCGCCGCCGTGGATCATGCACGGCGATCACGACGTCGACCGCTGGGGTGGAGGGCAGCACGCTCCGACGCTATCAGCGCCGAGGCGCCGGGCGTCGCGGTGATCGGCAGCTTCCTGACCTAGAATCTCTGCACGTGAAGGTCGTCAGTGTGGTGGGTGCTCGCCCGCAGTTCGTGAAGCTCGCCCCCATCGCTGCCGCCGCTGCCGCCGCGAACATCGACCATGTCATCGTGCACACCGGCCAGCACTACGACCCGATGCTCTCGGACGTCTTCTTCGAGGACCTCGGCATCCCGACGCCCGACGTGCACCTCGGCGTCGGTTCGGGTGGCCACGGCGTGCAGACGGGCGCGATGCTCGGCGCACTCGATGCCGTGTTCGACGAGCACTCCCCCGACTGGGTGCTCGCCTACGGCGACACGAACTCCACCCTGGCTGCTGCGGTGAGCGCGGTGAAACTGCATCGTCCCCTCGCCCACCTCGAGGCGGGCCTCCGATCGTTCAATCGGCGCATGCCGGAGGAGCACAACCGCGTGCTCACCGATCATGCCGCCGACCTCTGCCTGGCACCGACCGAGGTGGCGATGTCGCATCTCGCGAGCGAGGGGCTGAGCGACCGCTCGGTGCTCGTGGGCGACGTCATGACCGATGTCCTCCACCAGGTTCGCGATCGCGTCGCGGGCTCGCCGTCGAGACTCGTCGAAGAACTCGGTCTGACACCCGGCGCCTTCCACGTCGCGACCATCCACCGCGCCGAGAACACCGACGACCCTGCGATCCTGCGATCGATCCTCGGAGCGCTCGCCTCGCTCGACCTGCCGGTCGTGCTGCTCGCCCATCCTCGACTCGTGGCGACGGCGGCCGAGCACGCGCTCGACCTGGGGCAGGGCTCGCTCATCGCCCACGCCCCGCTCGCCTATCCCGACCTGATCTCGGCCGTCCTCGCGTCTCGCAGCGTGGTCACCGACTCGGGTGGCCTCCAGAAGGAGGCGTTCCTCCTCCGCGTTCCCTGCGTCACCGTGCGAACCGAGACCGAATGGGTCGAGACCGTCGACCTCGGCTGGAACACGCTCGCGACCGATCCGCAGGCGATCACCGATGCCGTACGACGAGCGGCGCCACGACCGACCGATGCGACACCGTACGGCGACGGGCGCGCCGCCGAGCGCGTCGTCCGACTGCTCCTCGAGTCCCATGGCTGACGGACCCGTCGGGCTCTCGCCGGTCGTCCGTCCCATCCGGCTCGACTCGCTGACCGGCCTGCGATGGTGGGCCGCTTTCGCGGTCTTCGCCCACCACATGAGCAACCTGGCGCCACTGCCGATCCACGGCGCGCTGAGCTACGGCGCCTACGGTGTGACGTTCTTCTTCGTCCTCTCGGGTTTCGTGCTGACCTGGTCGGCCCGGGCATCGGTCGACGCGCCGACCTTCTGGTGGCGTCGGTTCGCGCGCATCTATCCCTCCGCCCTCGTCGCCCTGTTCCTCGCGATACCGGTGTTCTACAGCTTCGCGCCATCGCCCGAGGACTGGTGGGTCAAACCCTTCGACCTCGGCATCCTGCTGCTCTCCGTCGTGCTCATCCAGGGCTGGTGGCGCGACCCGACGATCCTGTTCTCCGGCAACCCCGCGGCGTGGACGTTGACGTGCGAGGCGTTCTTCTACGCGCTGCACCCGGCGATCAACCGCATCTTCAACCTCGTGCGCGCGCGCGGCGCGCTGCTCATCACCGCTGCAGTCTTCGCGGCGGCCCTCGCCTTCCGCATCTCGGTCATCCTCGAGCCGGGTTCCTGGTGGGCCGGCCTGCCGTGGCCCGTGATCCGACTCTCGGAGTTCGTGATCGGGATGGGTCTCGCCCGCGCGATCCTGATGGGATGGCGAGTCCGCATCGCGCCCATCTGGTGTTATCTCGCGAGTGCCGCGTTCCTCGGATTCGTCGTCATCGCCCCGCGCGTCGCTCCCGACAACGGATTCGTGCGCTTCGTCGTGCTGAGCGCGAACGAATGGATCATCGCGCTCTGCGCGCTGACGATCGCGGCCGTGGCGTGGCGCGACCTGCGCGGCCGATTCTCGCTGCTGCGCAAGCGCGTCCTGGTACTCCTCGGCGAGTGGTCGTACGCGTTCTACCTCGTGCACGCGACGGTCATCTACGGCGTTCTCGCCGTCGTCGGCGCTCGCGCGCCGAGCTGGGCGAACCTCGCCTGGTACGCTGCTCTGCTCGTGGTATCGCTCGGGGTCGCCGCAGCCCTGCACTACCTCGTCGAACGCCCCTGCGAACGCCTCCTGCGGCGGACCTGGGACGAACGACGCGCACGACGGGCGGCGGTCGACAGCGAGCTCAGCCCGGCCGCGACTCGGTGAGCGCGGTGAGCGCCCGGTCCCAGATCGCCACCTGAGCCTCGGCCGACAGCGAGACAGCCGATGCATCCGCTCGCCGCTTGAAACCGGTGACGGAATCGACGTCCAGCTCGTCGATGGCCCGCCCGAGAGCCGCTGCGCTGAAGTCGTCGGTGATCGACCCCAGCCCGTACTCGCGGACGTACGCCGCCATCTCGGCCGAGGGCCCCACCAGCACCGCGAGGCGGGCCTGCACGAAATCGAAGAGCTTGTTCGGCAGCGCCCACTCGTAGTTGAAGTTGACGGGCGGGAGCACGAAGACCCCGACGTCGTAGCCGTTCAGGGCTCGTACGAGCTCTGCATAGGGCAGGGGATCGTGCACCCGCACGCCCGGGACCCCGGCCGCCCTCGAGCGCAGCTCGGCGAGGTAGGCCGGGTCGTTGGGGGTCAGGTAGAGATCGAGCGTCACCGCTCGCGAAGCGACCTCGACTCCGTCGATCAGGGTCATCAGGTGCCGGTTGCGCAGGCAGGCACCCGAATGGACCAGCCGGATGGGGTCCTCCACGGGTGTCGGCGAGAGCGACAGGTACGGTGAGGCGTTCGTCACGACCTGCGCGTCGAACCCGAATACGCGTCGGTACTCGCGAGCGAGCCCTCCGCTCACCGTCGTCCATGACTGGGCGTGGGCGACGAACGTACGGCACATCCAGGCGATGAACGGAGCGACGAACCACCGCCAGCGAGGAAGCTCCTCCTTCTGACGCGGTGCATACTCGTGCAGATCCGCGTGCACCCCGTGTGTCGGGTGCAGCGAGAGGGCGAGCCCCACGGCGTCGACGTCGTTCGCGAGGACGACGTCGAACCGCATGTCCGACAGCGCACCGGCCGTCCATTCGATCGCCGGGCTCGTCCAGTACGCGTGACGATACCGCCGCAGGAGGAGGGCCGCTCGGTCGTACCGCCAGATGACCCGGTCTCCCGGCACCTCGATGTGCGTCACGTCCGGCGACGGCGACGGCCCGTACCCGCACGTCGTGACCTCGTACGACGTCGAGAAGTGCTCGACCTGCTTCAGCACCCGAGCATCTGCGGAGATGTCCGAGAACGAGAGGATCAACAGCGTCGGTCGGCGCCCTGCTGAACGCGCTTCGTCGCCGCGGCCGCTCATGCCGACGCTCCCGTCAGTCGACGGATCGCGGTCGCCCAGGGCGCGCTCTGCCGCTCGGCGGACAGCGGTTCGGCCGCCGCATCCGACTTGCCCTTCCAAGCCGCGACGTCGGCAGCGGTCACGGTGTCGAAGGTCGCCGCGAGCGCGTCGGCGTCGAAGTCCGACGTCACGCGTCCGAGCCCGTACCGGTCGACGTACGCGGCCATCTCGACCGACGGCCCCACGATGATCCCGAGGCGGGCCTGGATGAAGTCGAAGAGCTTGTTCGGCAGCGCCCATTCGGCGTTGAAGTTGACGGGAGGTCCCGCGAAGACTCCGACGTCGTAGGCGTTCAACGTCGCGACCAGGTCGGCGTAGGGAACGGGGTCGCGCACCTCGACGCCCTCGACGTCGGCGGCGCGGGCACGGAGCTCCGCGAGATGAGCCGGATCATTCGGGGTCAGGTAGAGGTCGAGCGTGAGGGCGGCGGACGACCGGTCGACTGCGTCGATGAGCGCGATGAGGTTGCGATTGCGCAGACAGACGCCCGAATGCACGAGGCGAACCGGCGACGCGACGGGTTGGGGCGAGAGTGCCGCGTACGGCGCCGCGTTCGTGACGACCTCGGGGCGGAACCCGAACTCCCGCTCGTACTCTCGCGCGAGCCCGTCGCTCACGGTCGTCCACGACGATGCCCTCGCGACGTAGCGCCGGCACACCCATTCCCAGAAGGGGCGGATCCGCCTGTTCCAGGCAGGATTCTCCTCGTGCAGGCGGGAGACGTACTCGTGGAGGTCCGCATGGACGCCGTCGGCCGGGCGCAGTTCCAATGCGACCGGAACCGATTCGACGTCATTCGCGAGGACGACGTCGAAGGTTCGGCCGGCGAGGGCCCGTCTGGTCCACTCGACCGCGGGAATCCGTCGGTAGGCTGCGCGATACTGCCGCAGGGTGATGCGCCTTCCGTCGAGTTCACGGGCGGCGAGGCCGTCGGGGATGCGGATGTGCTCGAGGCCCTCGCGGTCGAACTCGCCGATGCCGCACGTCGTCACGTCGTATTCACGGCGCAACAGGTCCACCTGTTTGAGCACCCGCGCATCACCGGCGATCGGTGAGAACGACAGGATCAGCACGTGCTTGCGTGGCGGCCGATGGTCGTTCATGCGGTGGATCCGTTCTTCATGGTTTCTGATGGCGGGAGGGCGCTCACGGCCACGTCCGGTACCGGAGGAATCGTCGGACCGCTCCCTCGCGATCGAGAGTGGCGAAGATGTTGCGCGGGACGAGGCGGGCGAAGCGCCCTGCGGCAGGTCGGACGCGTGCGATGTCGAGCACAGCGGCTGCAGACGCAGAACCCGATGCGAGCACATCGACGAGGTCGCGGTCGACGCGGGCGAACGGACGCACCGCGCCCGGAGCCAGGGCAACCGCAGCACGAGCGACCTCGCTGTATGCCTCGACATCCGAGGGCGACAGCTCATCGGATTCCGCTCGTCGGAGGATCGGGCCGAGTATGTGGATCCGAATGAGCTTGATGACGAGGCTGCGGGCTTTCGGGACGGTCAAGCCGCGGATCCACTCGCTCGCCAGGAGCATCCGCACGGCTTCGAGTTCGGTCGCCGCCGGCATGGGCGCCGCAGTCACGCGAGTCGCCGCGTCGGCACCGATGACATACGCGGGGTCAGCCGGGTGGAAGTCGACGCGAGCACCGGAGAACCACAGTCGCGACGAGAAGTCGATGTCCTCGCCGGAGGCGAGGCCCGGGGTCAGCGACAGCTCGAGCTCATCGATGAGGCGGCGTCGCAGGAGGGCGAGCGGTGCGGTGCGGTACGCCAGGCGATCTCGCACCGGATCGAGTCGCCGGACTCGCCCACGCCGCGCCAGCGGTGTGCGCACCGCCTCCCCCGACTGATGCCGCAACGGCAGCACGAGCGCATCGGGTGCGTCAGCGCCGAGACGGGCGGAGGCAGCCGCAACCGCCCCATGCTCGAGGAAGTCGTCGGACCCCATGATCGCGACGTAATCGGCCGTCGCGACGCTGAGCCCATGATCGAACGGGCCGGCCGGTGATCGTATGCCGTCGGAGTATTCGCGCCAGTCCACGGCTTCGTCGGCGAACGCCGTCCGGTCGAAGGCATCGGCGGAAACGCCGTGGCACACCACGATGACCCGAACCCCGTCCACACCGTCGTGCAGCACGGAGGCGATCGCCCGGGTCACCGGACGACTCGCGTCGTGAACCGCGATGACGACGTCGATCGTGGGCGTCTCTCGCATCTCCGGTGTCGTCTCAGCCATCGTCATCCCGAACCGTGCCGAGGAAGCGGCTCATCGCATCGGCCGAGAACCGTCCATCGTGGACTTCGCGCACGAATGCCGGCCCACGTGCGGCGACAGCCCTGGCCCCATCGGGATCAGCGACGAGTCGCCGGAGCACCCGCTCGACGTCGGCTCCTGCCGATTCGACGACCGGCAGCTCGAGGCCGGTTCGAGCGGAGACCGCCGAGCGCACCGGGTCGGCGACGTGTCCGACGACGACCCGGCCGGCCGCGAGCGCCTCGCACGCGGCGACGCCGTAGTCGCCGAGCCTGAACTGGTCGAGCACGATGTCGGCGCTGCGGTAGAGCTCCGGCATCTCCGCGGCCGGGACGCCGGTGACCCGTCGATACTCGATCAACCCTTCGCCATGCAGACGCGAGAGCGCGGGGTCGATGAGGTCCGAACCCTTGATACGACCGTTGCTCGGCGCATGCGCCACGACGGGACGCGCCCGAAGCATGGGGGGCTCGCCGCCGCTCCAGGCTTCGACGTCGATGACGACGGGCAGCCAGTCGGCCGACGGCATGTCGCTGAGGAGTCCGAGGGTCGAGACGAAGACCGGCAGTCCCAGGCGCTCGAGCAGTGCGAGATTGTCGGCAGCCTGGCGTTCGAACACGGCGGTCTGATCCCAGTCGGGCTGGAACGGTGAATCCGGATGCGTGGCCGCATGACGACTCGGCAACCGGAGGTCGCTGCCATGCGAGAGCATCGCCACCCGGACATCCGAAGCGAGGAGCTCCCGCACCTGCTGCTCGACGGTCTGGTCGTAGACGCGTCCGAAGAGATGGCGTTCGGCCTCGACGATCACATGGCTGAAGCCGCCGGTGACCGCCTCGCGCTGGGCCCTCTGCCAACTCTTCGAGAAGACGTACGCAGAGGCGGGAACCTCCACGTCGACGGGATAGCCGAACTCCGTGCCGATGCGATAGGCCATGCTGACCGCACCCACGCCGGGCAGCCGCTCGGCGGCGCGCGCCCACTGCCACCCCTGGCCGGCGAAGTTCACCGGCCCGACGAACAGGCGGATCGGGGTTTCGGGAGGTACGGCGACCGCCAGCGACGCCGGGTCGTAGCGCAGCCGGCCCGGAAGGATTCGGGCGAGCAGCGGTTCGGGCACCAGTCTGGTCAGTCGGCCGGCGACCGCAGTGAGGCCACGTGGAAGCATGCGACTACCCGGCCCGTTCCAGCCACGTCATCGGTCGTCCTCGGTGAGGCCGGCGAGCGCCGCCTGCTCCGCGAAGTCGGGCTCGTCGCGCACGACCTCGTCGAACGTGCCCGATGCGACGATGGTCCCGTCGCGCATGAAGCACACCTGATCGCTCTCGCGGATCGTCGAGAGTCGATGCGCGATCGCGATGACCGTGACCGACCCGTGCAGTTCACGAATGGCACGGGCCACTTCGGACTCGGTCTTCGTGTCGAGCGCGCTCGTCGCCTCGTCCATCACGAGCACGAGCGGGTCGTCGTAGAGCGCACGCGCGATGCCGAGCCGCTGACGCTGCCCGCCGGACAGCGACATGCCGCGATCGCCGACCGGGGCGTGGATGCCGCCCGGCCTCGACTCGATCACCTCGAGCAGCTGTGCACGCTCGAGCGCGCGCCTGACGCGGTCCTCGTCGAAGTCCGTGGTCCAGGTGAGCGCGACGTTCTGCGCCACCGAGCCGGCGAACAGCGCGACCTCCTGCGGCACATAGCCGACGCGGGAGCGCCAGTCCCGAAGCACGTCGTGCAGCGGAGTGCCGTCGATGGTCACGCTGCCCCGAGTGGGTGTCAGCAGGCCGAGGAGCACATCGACGAGCGTGGACTTCCCGGCGCCCGATGAGCCGACCAGACCGAGGCTGCTGCCGAGCGGGACGTCGAGGTCGATCGCGTGCACGGCTTCGAGGCTCGTGCCCGGATAGGTGAAGGCGACGTCGCGCAACTCGAGCCGCTTCGGTGCAGACCCCAGCGGCTGCCTGCCGAGCTCCTCCGCGGCGAGCGTGTGCCCCTCGGCGTCACGGATGTCGCGGATCACCGCGGTCACGATCGGCACGCTCGCCTGGGTCTGAGTCACCACCGACTGGAATCCCGTCAGGGACGGCACGAGTCGGAAGCCCGCGACGCCGAACAGGGCGATCGCCGAGAACGCCTCGGCGGGTCCGCCGATGAGCCACGCGAAACCGCCGATCAACAGGAAGCCGCCGACGAGCGCCGCGTCGAACACGAAGCGCGGCACCGCTCCGAGGAAGCTGAGGTTCGCGCGGGCCCGAGTGGTGTGGATGCGATTGTCGTGCACGACCTCCGCGACGGAACGGGCCGAACCGCGGAGTGTGATCTCCTTCAGCGCCGAGACCATATCGGTCATGAGCTCGGCCACCTTGAAGGAGTAGTCGCGGTTCACCCGTCCGGCGACGGTGGCCCGGCGGGAGACGAGCCAGTACAGCAGCAACGCGATCAGCCCCAGGTACACGAGTGTGATCGCGGCGGTCATCGGCTGGCTCACCACGAGGACGACCACGACGGCGACGAAGGTCGCGAGCATCGAGGGCAGCGTGATCAGCGGGATGAGGAAGCCGCCGATGATCGCCGCGATGCCGACATCGGCGAGCCGGACGAGCTGGGCGGTGTTGCGGCGCAGCCGCTCGGTCCACGGTGCCGTGATGTACGCGTCGAACAACTGATCGCCGATCCGCAGTTCGTACGCGGCGAACCGTCGCGTCGCGATCCATTGCAGCCCCGCCGCGAGGATCGATTTCACGACGATGAGCGAGCACACGACGACGAGCAACCAGATCGTCGAGTCGGGCTCGATGGCGCCGATGAACGGCAGTTGCAGCGGCTTGCCCTGCACCATGCCGGTCAACGAGACCGCGAGCAGCATGAGCGCGGCGATGTCGAGCACCGCGAGCGCGCTCGAGATGACGACGTAGACCCACAGGAATCGCCGGGCGCCGGTGGGCAGGAGCGGCAGCATGCTCCGGTAGGCCGACAGCACCTGTCTCATGAGCGGTGGATCCCTTCGGATTCGGATTGGCGCGGGCGGCGTGCCGCCGATTCGACGACGGCTGCGGCGGCACGTCCGGTCGCTGCGAGCGACGCGTGCGCCGCAGCCCATCGTGCGCGTGCGGTGCGCTCCTCCGGTCGGTCCGGCGCGATGAGCATCTCGGTGATCGCGACGGCGACGGATGCCGCATCCCAGTCGACGCTCCGGCCGAGCTCGGGCGTGATCACCTCGACCGACGCGCCCTGGCCGGCGAAGAGCACGGGCGTGCCGCAGGCGATCGTGGCGAAGATCTTCGTCGGTACCGCGAAGTCGTAGCCCTGTCCGGGCCTCAGGCTCACCGCGCCGATGCGCGCTCCGGCGAGGATGTCCGCCGCTGCGGCCGGCGGGACGGGGCCGCGGAACTCGATCGATTCGGGCGCGGTGCGCTCGGCGAGTTCGCGCAGGTGTTCCCAGGCGGTGCCCTGACCGAGGTAGATCAGCCTGGCATCGGGAACCTGCTCGAGCACGCCCGGCATGGCGCGGATGAAGACATCCGCGCCTTGCCACTCCGACGTGGTTCCCGCGTAGACGATCGTGGGGGGCCCGGCGGGTGGCTCGGCGCCGGGCGCGAACACGCTCGTGTCGATCCCGTTGCGCACGACCGTCACGACGTCACGGCGCGTGAGGTCGCGTACCCGGTCCGCGACTCCGTCGCTGACCGCGACGACCGCGGCAGCGCCTCGAAGTGCCCAGCGTTCGAGCGCGCGGACGCCCGCGACGATCCATCCGGGGGTACCCGCCGACTGCGCGGCATCCGACCAGATGTCGGCGGCGTAGTACACGTACGGACACCGGCGGACGGCGCAGACGAGCCGCACGACGGCCCCCGTGGTGGGAGGCGGCTCGGACACGACGACATCGCTCCGGCGTCCGAACAGCAGCCGGAAGACGAGTGGCACGTCGAAGCTGAGGTACTGGAGGTAGCCGCGGATCTGTCCGCGACGGTCACGCAGGACCGGTGCTCGCCGGACCGTCGGACCCGTCTGGTCGTCGACACCGTCCGTCAGACCGGCCGGCGCCGCGGACGTGAGCACCGTCACGTCGTGGTTCCGCTCGCGGAGACCGTCGGCGAGTGCAGCGAGCCGGAACGCGGCCGCAGCCGGCTCGGGCGTGAAGATCCGCGTGGCGATCGTGACGCGCATCGTAGTCAGAACTCGACGACGGAACCCGTCGCGGCGGAGGAGATCGCGCCCTCCACGACGACCAGGGTTCGCAGCCCTTCCTCCATGGTCACCACGTCGTGCCGCTCGCCGAGCACGGCGTCGCGGAACGCCTCGTGCTCGACGCGCAACGGCTCGCGCTTTGCGAACGCGAACCGCGTCATGTCGCCTTCGCTGACACCTCGGAAGGCCGAGACCGTCTCCCACTCGGTGGCCACGGTGCCGTTGCGGAAGAGCGTGAGGTCGCCGGTCGAGGTATCGGCCACGAACGCGCCGAGCTCGCCGGTGACGATCGTGACGCGCTCCTTCATCGGGCTCAGCCAGTTGACGACGTGATTCACGAGCACCCCGTTGCGCAGGCGGCCGGTCGCGAGCACCATGTCCTCGTACTCGCGGCCGCTCTTGTGGAGCGTCTGCGCTGAGATCGAGGCGTACTCGCTCTGGGCGACCCATGCGGTCAGGTCCACGTCGTGCGAACCGAGGTCCTTGACGACGCCGACGTCGGCGATCCGTGCGGGGAATGGGCCCTGTCGTCGCGTGGCGATCTGGTAGACCTCACCGAGGTCTCCGGCCGCGATGCGCCGACGCAGCTCCTGGAGAGCCGGGTTGAACCGCTCGATGTGGCCGACGGCGCCGACGAGCCCCCGAGCGGCGAAGGCATCGGCCATCTCGCGGCCCTGTTCGACGGTCTGAGCGATCGGCTTCTCGACGAGGGTGTGCACCCCGGCGTCGGCGAGCTTCATCGCGGCGTCGTAGTGGAACCGGGTCGGGATCGCGACGACCGCGAGGTCGATGCCGACCGCGATCATCGACTCGACGTCGGGCAGCACCTCGAGGTCACCGGCGACGCCGTGCGGATCGCCGCCCGGGTCGGCGATCGCGACCAGGTCGACGCCGGGCAGCTCGCGCAGCACCCGGGCGTGGTGGCGCCCCATCATGCCGACGCCGATGAGGCCGGCGCGCAGCCCGGCCATCAGGCGCCCGCCCCGGCGACGGCGTTCACGGCCTCGACGATGCGCTCGAGGTCGCGCTGCGAGAGCGAGGGGTGCACGGGCAGCGACACGACCTCGGCGGCAGCCCGTTCGGTCTCGGCCAGGTGCAGCCCGGGTGCGAAGTGCGCGAGCGACGCGAGACGGTGGTTCGGCACGGGGTAGTAGACGCCGCTGCCGACCGCGTACTCGTTCTTGAGGGCCGCCACGAAGCCGTCGCGGTCTTCGGGCACGCGAATCGTGTACTGGTGGTAGACGTGCACCGCGCCGTCGGCCACGGGCGGCACGACGACACCGCGCAGTTCGCGGTCGAGGAAGGCCGCGTTGGCCTGCCGGGTCTCGGTCCAGCCGCCGACCTTCGTCAGCTGCACGCGGCCGATCGCAGCGTGGATGTCGGTCATGCGGGCGTTGAAGCCGACGACCTCGTTCTGGTACTGCGCCTCCATGCCCTGGTTGCGCAGCAGTTTGACGTTGCGCACGAGCTCGGAGGTCTCGCACGTCACCATGCCGCCCTCACCGCTCGTCATGTTCTTCGTCGGATACAGGCTGAACATCGCGAACCGGCCGAACGTGCCGACCTTGCGTCCGCCGAGCGAGGCGCCGTGCGCCTGCGCGGCGTCTTCGAAGAGCGCCAGACCATGGCGGTCGGCGACCGCCTGCAGCTCGTCCATGTGCGCCGGGTGACCGTAGAGGTGCACGGGCATGATGGCCTTCGTGCGCTCGGTGACGGCGGCTTCGACCGACGCGGGGTCGAGCGTGAACTGAGCCGGTTCGATGTCGGCGAAGACGGGAGTCGCCCCCGTGAGCGCGACCGAGTTGGCCGTCGCCGCGAACGTGAACGACGGCACGATGACCTCGTCGCCCGGTCCGATGCCTGCGGCGAGCAGCCCGAGGTGCAACCCGGACGTGCCCGAGTTCACGGCGACCGATTCGCGACCGTCGACGAGCGTCTCGGCGAACTCGCGCTCGAAGGCGGCGACCTCGGGGCCCTGGGCCACCATGCCGGACTGCAGCACCCGGTCGACGGCGGCTCGTTCGTCGTCGCCGATGATCGGCTTCGCGGGCGGAATGAACGACTCGGTCATGCGTTCTCACTCATCTCTCTCAAGACCCCATCGGTCTCGACGTACTCGGCGCCCGTCGCGGGACAGCGCCAGATCTCTCCGTCGGCCACGAGCCGTTGACCGGCCTTGCCGACCCACCCGAGGCGTCGGGCGGGCACGCCGGCCATCAACGCGAAGTCGGGGACGTCCTTGGTGACGACGGCGCCGGCAGCGATCGTCGACCAGGCACCGATCGTAACCGGTGCCACGCAGACCGCCCGGGCGCCCACCGAGGCTCCCTCGCGGATCGTCACGCCGACGGGCTCCCAGTCGTGGGCGCTCTTCAGCGTTCCGTCGGGGTTCACCGCCCGCGGGTACGTGTCGTTCGTGAGCACGACGGCAGGTCCGATGAACACGCCGTCGGCGAGCGACGCGGGCTCGTAGACGAGTGCGTAGTTCTGCACCTTGCAGTTGTCGCCGAGTCGAACGCCCGTGCCGATGTATGCGCCGCGGCCGATCACGCAGTTCTCGCCGAGCACGGCCTGCTCGCGCACCTGGGCGAGGTGCCACACCGAGCTGCCGTCACCGATGGTCGCTTCGGGCGAGACATCTGCGGAGTCGACGATGCGGGCGCTCGAAGGTGTTGACAATCTGTGCTCCTCATGCGGTCCGGGCAGCCGCGGCTGCGCAGACAGCCTACCGTGTTCTGCAAGAATGGCCTGATGGACAGTTCCGCCCGCACCGACGCCCGGCGGCACTCCGACGACACCTGGATCGTGATCCCCCTCTACAACGAGGAGACCGTCATCGGCCGTGTCGTCACCGAGCTCCGTGAGCACTTCGCGCACATCGTCTGCATCGACGACGGCAGCACCGACGGCTCGATAGCGGCCGCCGAGGCCGCGGGCGCCCGCGTCGTCCGTCATCCCGTGAACCTCGGCCAGGGCGCTGCCCTGCAGACCGGCTTCGAGTATGCCGTGAGGCAGCCCGGTGCGAGGTTCCTCGTCACCTTCGACGCCGACGGCCAGCACCGCATCGAGGACGCGATGCTGATGCTCGACCTCGCGAAGCAGGACGACGTCGCGATCGTGTTCGGGTCGCGGTTCCTCGACGACCGCACCAACCCCGGCGTGCTGAAGCGCATCGTGCTGAAGACCGCCGTGAAGGTGACCAACCTCACCACCGGGCTCAAGCTCACCGATGCCCACAACGGCCTCCGCGTCATCCGCAGCGACGCCGCGGCGCAGATCCACCTCGAGCAGGACCGCATGGCACATGCCTCGGAGATCGTGCTCAAGCTGGGTCGAACCAAGCTCCCGTGGCGGGAGTTCCCGGTCGAGGTCCTGTACACCGACTACTCGAAATCGAAGGGCCAGTCCCTCCTGAACTCGGTCAACATCCTCGTCGACCTGCTGGTGAGGTAGCGCCATGTGGATCCAGATCCTCCTCGTCGTCGGTGTCATCCTGATCGGCCTGTTCCTCGCCCGGCCCACGGCGGGCGACAGCCACCTCGCGCTCCGACGCCTCTTCATGGCGGCGTTCGTGGTCGTGGCGATCGCCTCGATCCTCTTCCCGCAATGGCTGAGCTGGATCGCGAACACCATCGGCGTCGGCCGTGGTGCCGACCTGATGCTCTACGCGCTCATCCTCGCCTTCCTGGTGTTCGTGGCGACGACGTACCGACGCAACGTCCAGGTCAATCGACGCATCACGCTGCTCGCACGACAGATCGCCCTCACCCAGGCCGAGACGGAGGACGCGCGCGGCGACTCGGTCGCCGAAGGCGCCGCACCGGACGCCGAACCGACGGCGACGGCGCAGCCGGCTTCGACGCAGCCGGCGAACGACGCCCGGCACGACTGACGATCAGTCGCAGGCCGTGATCCGGTACAGCACGGCGTCGCCCTCGCGGTCGACTTCCTCGGCGACCCCCGCCTCGGCGAGGTCTCGCAGCCCGCGGAACGGCGTCGTCCCGTCGATCTCGAGTCCCGTCTCGCCCGCATCCTTGAAGTAGCCGCCGAAGTCGAGCACGTACGACACCCCGGTCGATCGCACCGCCTCGCACACCGCGGGATCCTCGAGCGCATCGGCGAGGTGCTCGTTGATGAGTCGGGCCTCGGGGTACAGGTACGAGTTGAAGTGCGGGTTCATCATGTGGATGCCCGTGAGGGCGTACGCGAACGGGGTACCGGTCCAGGGGTTGCCTGCGACGAGGGCGTCAGCAGGGACGTGCTCGGGCATCCGCTCGATGAGCCGTCGCTCGCTGCCGGAGAGGATCGGGGCGTCTTCCGCATCCGTGTAGGCGCGCATGGTGAGGCCGAGTTGCGTCCACATGGCGGGGCTCGCCTGGGTGGCGATCGCCAGTACGACGAGGGATGCCGCAGCCAGGGTCCGTGCAGCAGCCGAGCCCGGCTCGATGCGTTGCCGACGCTCGAGCCTGGCCTGCACGAGACGCCAGAGAGCGACCGTTCCGAACACGGCCATCGGCACCGCGGTGATCACGAGCAGGGCGCTCAGCCGCGGCGGATCGCGATAGAAGATGCCGTCGACGAGTGCGCGAAGCTTCCAGGACGGGCCTCCGGCTGCGACGACGAACAACACGATCGTCACCGCCCAGGTGCCGACGAACCAGAGCTTCTCGCGACGTCGGACGAGGTCGAAGACGCCGATCAGCGCGAGCACGCACGCGATGATCGACGGGAACGACGCCTTGAATCCGTGGAACAGCGCCTCCCCCAGCGCACCGAGCAGGTTGGTGTAGGCGATCCAGGGGGTGTTCTCGCCGATGCGTCCGAACCAGACCCATGCGGCTGCGAACCCGACCAGGCCGATGGCGAGCACGAGCCACCAGATGACGCGACGGGCGCCGTCGAGTCTCGCAATGGCGGGCACCGCGCGCCACAGTACGAGCGGCAGCGTCATCGCCGCCCACCCGAACGCTCCGGCGGGCTGGGCGAAGGCGATGCCGAGCAGCGCGAGCACGAGCAGCAGGCTCCGGAAGAGGATGCCGCTGCCGTGCAGGCTCCTCGCCTGACCGATCGCGAATCCGAGCCCCAGCGCGGCGGGCAGCATCGCGAGCGCGAGGCAGTACGGGTAGAGCACGCCGAACGTGAGCATCATGATGGGGAAGGCCGGGAACGCCGCGGCGAGTACGCCGGTCGCGAGTGCCGCCGTGCGGCTCCTCGGCATCAGCGAGCGCATGAGCAGGAGGCATCCGGCCGGCCAGACGAGCGCCGCGATCACGATGCTCACCGCGTTCACCGCGACGGGGATGCTTCCGACACCCGTGACGGCGACGAGCGAGGCGACCGCATGCCAGCCCGCGGGGTAGAACGGCCGCTGGCCCGCCGGCAGCACGAGACCCTGGATGTCGAACGACGACGCGCTGCCCGTCTCGATGATGTAGCGGATTCCGTTGAGGTGGAAGTAGGCGTCGAACGTCTGCGAGATTCGGTCGGGCGCCTGGAGCCCGATGATGAGCTGAGAGCTGATGAGCACGGCTGCGATGCCGAGACCGGCGACGGTCCATGCGCTCAACACCGACTCCGGCCGATCGGGCCGTCCGAAGCGGCGTCGCATGACCTGCCGGACGACCGCGATCGGGACCGCGACGACCGCGAGTGCGACGGCGACGGGGAGCGGACCCCAGTTGATGCCCGCCCGGCCGAACACGATGGCGACGAGCGACAGGAACGCGACCGTGATCGCCGGTGCGATCGCCCACAGGGTCAGTCGTCGAGCACCCGCCGCGAGCCCGAGCGCGAGTCCCGGCCCGAACATCACCGCGATGGCCACCCCGACGGGCGGCACGAATTCGAACCAGCTCATGCGAGCGACGCCGTGGGTTCCGGTCGCTCCGCCTGCCACGCGCTCGACACCATGTCGTCGAGCGTCCGCGTCGCACGCCAGCCGAGCTGCTGGGCGATCATCGCCGGATCGGCGACGACCGCAGCTGGGTCACCCGGCCGACGCGGCCCCACCTGCACCTCGAATCGGATGCCCGACGCAGCGCGCAGCCGGTCGAGCACCTCGAGGACGCTCGCCCCCTCGCCCGTGCCGACGTTGAAGACCTGCGCTCCAGCCGGCGAGTCCGCCTGCTGCCTCGACGCCAGCGCATCGAGGGCAGCGAGATGCGCTTCAGCGAGGTCCATGACATGGACGTAGTCGCGCACGCCCGTTCCGTCAGGGGTGTCGAAGTCGGCGCCGAAGACGCTCGGCGCGAGGCCCCTGCGAACCCGGTCGATGGCGATCGTGATGAGATTGAGCGGGAACGGGTCGCCCAGGTCGGGCCAGCCGGCGCCGGCGACGTTGAAGTACCGGAGACTGATCGCGTCGATGCCGTGAGCGGTCGCGGCATCTCGCACGAGCCACTCGCCGACGAGTTTCGACTCGCCGTACGGGTTGATGGGCTGCGTGGGTGCGGCCTCGTCGACCCGCGGGACAGCAGGGGTGCCGTAGACGGCTGCCGACGACGAGAACACGAGACGACGCACACCGGTGTCGGCGCAGGCGCCGATGACGGCGGCCAGGCCACCGACGTTGTCACGGTAGTAGCCGGCCGGATCGGTGACGGATTCGGCCGCGTTCTTGCGGGCGGCCAGATGCACGACGCTCGTCACCCCGTGGTCGCGGATCGCCGAGCCGAGCCGTTCACGTGCGCCGTCGCCGGCGAGATCGATTCGCACGAGGGTGGCTCCGGAGAGCCGCGAAGCGTCGCCGCTCGAGAGATCGTCGACCACGACCACGCGGTCGCCCCGATCGACCAGCAGCCGGACGATGTGTGCGCCGATGTACCCGGCGCCGCCGGTGATGAGGACTGACACCCGCACAGCTTACCGGTGAGCGCCTGACCGATCGGTGCGGCGTCCGCGGCCGCACCCGACGCGGGGCCGGTCACCCCAGTGTCGTGGTCACCTTTCCAGCCGAGTCGACCCGCATGGACCCCTTCGTGAACTGCTGCGTCCACCCCTTCGACCACGAGCCGGTCGGCGACTTCGCGGGCACTCCGACCGGGGCCTTCAGCCCCCCTGCGGCCTTCCATGCATCCCAGATCCTGCCGGGCAGCCAGTACATGACCTTGCCGCTGTACAGCAGCCGTCCCCGCTCGAACTGCTGCGACGACCAGCCCGACCCCTCGTCGACCACCCCTGCGACCGCGAAGCCGAGCACACCGCTTCCGCCGCCGAGCGCCGTCCAATTCGTGAGGTAGACCCCTGAGACCTTGGCGCCGCTCCGCACCTTGCCGGCCGCGTCGACCGCGAGGTAGCCGTTCGAGAACTGCTGGGTCCATCCGGTCGACCACGATCCGGTCGGAGACTTCACCGGCGGCCCGACCGGCGCCTTGAGGCCGCCGGCCGACTTCCAGGCGTCCCAGATGGCGTTCGGCAGCCAGTACATGACGGTGCCGCTGTACAGCAGGCGCCCCCGCTCGAAGCGTTGCGACGACCAGCCCGATCCCTCGTCGACCACGCCGGCGACCGCATAGCCGAGCACGCCGCCACCGCCGCCGAGGGCGGACCAGTTCGTGAAGTAGACACCCGATACCTTCGCGCCGCCCCGGCTCTTCACCGTTCCAGCCGCGTCGACCGACATCGCGCCCCACCTGAACTGCTGCGTCCACCCCTTCGACCACGACCCTGCGGGCGACGTGGTCGGTGTTCCGATCGGCGCCTTCACGCCGCCTGCCGCCTTCCAGGCGTCCCAGATCTTGCCCGGCAACCAGTACATGGCCTTGCCGCTGTAGAGCAGGCGGCCCTTCTCGAACCGCTGCGACGACCAGCCGGAGCCCTCGTCGACGACGCCGGCGACCGCGTAGCCCAGGAGACCGCTCGGGCCGCCGAGGGCGAACCAGTTCGTCCTCCAGGTGCCTGAGACCGACGCACCGCCGTACTGCGTCACGACGCCCGCGCTCGACTGCGTGAGCTGGGCATAGACGAACCGCTGCGTCCACGAGGTCGTGGCCGACCCCTTCGGCGATGTCGTCGGCGCGCCGATGGAGCCGGTCAACCCGCCGTGCGCCGTCCAGTAGTCCCACATCTTCGTCGGCATCCAGTACATGACCGAGCCGCTGTAGAGCAGGCGGCCCTTCTCGAAGCGCTGCGAGGTCCATCCACTGCCGTGGCTGACGACGTTCGAGGTCGGGTAGCCGAGCACACCCGACCAGGACTTGAGGGCCTTCCAGTTCGTGAGGAACGCACCGGAGACCCGATAACCGCCGCGGACCGCGATCCCGCTCGTCGGCTTCCAGCTCACGTAGCCGAACTCGAACGACTGCGTGTGCTCGATGGCATCGGCACCGGCGACGTCGCTGACGGGGTACCCGAGGCCGCTCGTCACGCCGCCCTTCGAGTAGTAGTACTTCGAGATCGAAGCGGCGGTCCGGAACGCCCCCAGGTCGGAGCGGTAGACGAGCTCGCCGTACTTGAATCGCTGCATGAGCCCGCCGCCCGAGAGGGACACGGCGTTCGCGAGCGGCGGCCCCAGCCTCGTCCCGGTCGCGCCGCCGTTCTTCGTCCAAGCGGCGACGAGCAGCGGGTGCACCTGGATCGTCGTCGAACCGAACCAGTCGGTGAACATACGCCAGAAGTTCCGGTTGCCGTACGACGAGCAGTCGTTCCCCGTGCCGTAGAGGTTGTCGAGCGCAGCCTGGTTCGGCCGGTACGGCGTGTACAGGTAGAGGCCCGCGGTCGCCTGGTTCTGGATGTACACCTGAGAGCTCCCGCACGCGCTGTTCGGGTGCCAGAGGATCGTGTTGTAGCGGCCCGCCTGGTATGCGCGGTCGGCCGGCCGGGCACGATACTTCTTGAACTGCCACGCGGCGTTGTAGAGCTGGTTGAAGAAGCCGTAGTAGTTGACGTCGCAATCGGCGGTGTCCGGGCAGCCGTAGCCCGTGGCCGAGCGATACTGGCGCGCGGTGGGCCAGGTGTCGGTCACGAGTCCCTGCTCCTTCTCGAGCAGGACGATCAGTGCCCTCGGGTTGATCCCGCAGGCGGTCGCGACCTTGTAGATGATCCGTGCGGCCGACTCGGTCTGGCCGGCATACGCGCTGCAGCCCTCCGACCTGGCGGGCTGCGACCTCGTCGTCTCGACATAGCTCTTGAGGCAGGTGTATCCCTCGCGACAGATGGGGACCTTGGCGTTGAGGAACGCCTGGACCTGGTCGACCGTCATCGTCTTCGAGTTGTAGAAGACGTCGTCCGAGATGATGTTGCCCGGGTTGAAGTCCTTGCCGGTCGCCGCTGACGCCCCGGTCTGCCCGATCGGCGAGATCACGCCGGCCACGATGATTGCGAGCCCGGCCAGGGTCGCGAGAACCCCCCTCAGTAGCGATCGCATGGTCCCCCAACCGTCTCCGAGCGCGTGCTCGGCGGAATCGCGTGCAGAGCGGCTCCGCTCCACCCCATTGTAGGGAGGCGCGTGCCATGCACCAGACCCGCTACGGAGTGTCGGCGGACGCCGCGTACTTCGACGCACCACCCTCGATCACCCGCGCCGGGACGCCGACGAGCAGGCTGTACGGGGGTGCGATCGTGCCTTCGGTCACGACTGCTCCCGCGGCGACCACCGAGTGATGGCCGATCGCCACTCCCATCAGGATGGTCGCATTCGCGCCGACGTAGACGTTCGAGCCGATCGTGGAACGGGCCCGCTCGATGCCCGCACGCCGTTCGCTGACGCACCGCGCGACCGTCGAGTGCGTGTAGATGTGGACGCCCGACGAGATGTCGCATCCTTCGCCGATCTCGAGCCCGCCGCTGCCGTCGATGACCGTGAAGGCGCCGATCCACGTACCGGCGCCCACCACGGGATCGCCGACGAGCCACGCATGGGGGTTGAACGGGTTCGCGGGGACGCCGTGATCGAACGGTGCCGCCTGGCCGGCCTCGGACATCGCGGGTACTCCTCGGGTGGCGTTGCTAAGGTGTTGGCGCGGGCCGTCGCCCGTTCCTTCCAGAACTCTACGCGTTGGGATGTCGATGTCCGTTCGATCCAAGTCAGTCCTCGTCACGGGCGGAGCCGGCTTCATCGGAAGCCATCTCGTCGATCGGCTCATCCGCGACGAGCCGAGCAAGATCACGGTCGTCGACAACTTCTTCCTCGGCAACGAGGACAATCTCCGCGACGCCGTCATCGCCCGGCCCGACATCGAGGTCGTCCGGCTCGATGCCGCCGACCTGGCCGCGATGCAGGACGTGGTCGAGCGCAACGAGGTCGACGTCGTGTTCGACCTCGCCGTCATCCCGCTGCCGACCTCGCTCACGTTCCCGGCGTGGACCGTGCAGACCAACGTCGGCATCGCGACGACGTTCTGCGAGATCGTCCGCCGGGGCCTGATCGAGCGTCTCGTGCACGTGTCGAGCTCTGAGGCCTACGGCTCGGCGCGATACGTCCCGATGGACGAGCAGCACCCGCACGACGCGATCACGCCGTACGCCGCGAGCAAGTCGGCCGCCGACCACATCATCGAGTCGTACGTGCAGACGTTCGGCATCGACGCGACCGTCATCCGGCCGTTCAACAACATCGGACCCCGCCAGAACCCCGGAAGCTACGCGGGCATCATCCCGATCGTGGTCCGGCGCGTGCTCGAGGACCGGCCGATCGAGATCTTCGGCGACGGCGAGCAGACGCGCGACTTCACGTACGTCAAGGAGACCGCCGACCTGATCGCCCGCATCCACGACGAGCCTCGCTGCCGCGGGCAGGTCCTCAACGTCGCGACCGGAGTGGAGACGTCGGTGAACGACCTCGTCCGCCGCATCCTCGCCATCATGGACCGCCCCGACCACCCCGTCGTCCACACCGACGAGCGCCCCGGCGACGTTCGCCGCCACTGCGCCGACGTCACGAAGCTGACCGGAATCCTCGGCCACGCGCCGACGCCGCTCTCCGACGACGCGCTGGCCAGCACGATCGACTGGTACCGCGGAGTCCTTGCATGAGGCTGAACGTCCCGGTGCTCGGCGTCGAGGAGGCCGCGGCCGTCGCGGAGGTGCTGGCGAGCGGATATCTGACCCAGGGCCCGCGCACCGCCGAGTTCGAGCGTCTCGTCGCTGCGAAGGCCGGCGTGGCCTACGCGTTCGCGACGAGCTCGGCGACGACCGGACTCCACCTCGCACTGCACGCACTGGGGGTCGGTCCGGGCGACGAGGTGGTCATTCCCGACTTCAGTTTCCCGGCGACGGCGAACGCCGTCGTGGAGACGGGCGCGACGCCCGTGTTCGTCGACATCGACCTCGACACCTTCAACATCGACGCGACGCTCATCGAGGCCGCGATCACGCCGCGCACCAAGGCGATCATGCCGGTGCACGCGTTCGGGCTCTGCGCCGACATGGACGCGATCAACGCCGTGGCGGCCGCCCACGGGCTGCCCGTCCTCGAAGACGCGGCGTGCGCGCTCGCCGGCAGCTACCGCGGCCGGCAGGCGGGATCGCTGGGCACCGCCGGCGTCTACTCGTTCCATCCGCGCAAGGTCATCACGACCGGCGAGGGCGGCATGATCACGACGTCGGATCCCGAGCTCGCCGACCGGCTGCGCGTTCTCCGTGCCCACGGCGCCGTGCGGGGCGAGCTCTACATGGAGTTCGTCGACGCCGGGTACAACTACCGGTTGAGCGACGTGCATGCCGCGATCGGCGTCGTGCAGATGTCGCGCCTCGACGGCATCGTCGAGCAGCGGCGGGCCCGCGCCCGCGTACTGGACGGCCTGCTCGCCGACGTCGAGGGCGCTCGGGTGCCCGTCGTACCCGAGGGCATCGAACCGACGTACCAGTCGTACGTCGTCCTGCTCGACCAGGGGATCGACCGCGACGAGGTGATCAGGTCGATGGCGCGCCGCGACGTCGAGACCACGCTCGGCACCTACGGCATGCACCTGCAGCCCTACTTCCGCGATCGGTTCGGTATCGGCGACGCACTGCTGCCGAACTCGACCAGGGCGCACCGGCAGGCGCTCACGCTCCCCCTGTACGAGCAGCTCGACGAACGTGATCTCGAACTCGTGCGCGACGCCCTCGTCGCGAGCATCGCGGAGTCCCGCGGGCGATGACGAGCGCGCTCACGCGACACCAGCGGCGCCTGACGACGGTGGCGTACGCACTGTTCGCCCCCGTCGGCTGGTTCCGCCGCAAGGTCGACTGGGTCGTCGGCGTCGAGGAGGTCGCGTCGGTCACTCGGCACCTGGCCGACGCCATTCCCGGATCGGTGAGCGTCGTGCAGCAGCCGCACCCGTTCTACGACGTCGACTACGACGTCGTCATCCGCGACGACGAGGGCCGATGGGGACGGTTCCGTCGGCTCTACGGCGGAGCGATCGTGTTCGCGTGGCTGCTGCGCCGCGCCCGCGGTTTCGTGTACGTCGGTCGCGCCGGGTTCCTCGACATCGTCGATGACGAGCGACGGTTCGAGTTCGCGTTCCTGAAGCGCCGCGGCAAGCGGCTCGTCACGTACTTCACGGGCACCGACATCCGATCGCTCCGGCTCATGTGCGAGCTCGCCGACCGCACGGGCCGGCCGAACGTCGGCTCCAAGCTCGCCGAGGCACGGCCCGAGCTCCTCACGGACCAGTACGAGGAACCGGTCCGCCGGCGGGCAGCAGTGGCCGACGAATTCTCCGACGCGATCTTCTCGATGTCGGTCGACCAGACGTCCTACCTCACGCGTCGGACTCACCCCTTCCTCTACTTCCATCCCGACGCGAACTTCACGGACGACTTCTCGCGATTCGACGCCCCCGAGCGCATCGTGGTCCTGCACGCGCCGTCGAACCCGACGGTGAAGGGCACGGCGCTCGTGCGTGAGGCGATGAACCGCATCTGCGCCGAGCGCCCGAACGTCGAGTACCGCGAGCTCACGAACGCCTCGAACACCGAGGTGCTCGCCGCGATCGACGAGGCCCACATCGTGCTCAACCAGTTCTACGCATACGTGCCGGGTGTCTTCGGCATCGAGGCGATGGCCCGCGGTGCCGCCATGCTCTGCAGTGCCGATCCCCGGCTCGAGCCCGATCTCGGGTCCGAGGCCACCGGCGCCTGGCTGGTCACCCCGCACGAGCACATCTACGAGCAGGTCTCGGCATTGCTCGACGACCCCCGACGCATGCGCGACCAGGCGGTCAGGGGCAATCGCTGGGCGCGCGATCACGCGTCGGAGTCGGCGTCGGCTTCGGCGCTCGCCCGGGTGCTCGACGAGATCGCGGACGGCGGCCGCTGACGCGGCGCCTCAGGCCGCCGTGCCCCCGCGCGCGATCAGCCTGCGATAGGCGACCTTCCGCACCCGCTCCGGCACGAACCGGTACACGCCGCGCACGGTGACGTTGCGCACGTACTCCCAGCGGCTCGTGAACCGGATGCGGCGCAGCGCGCGCTGCAGCTCGAGCTCGCTGCGCCACTGGGCGCGCCCGCCTCGGCGGGCGTAGGCGCCCGCGCCGACGCGGTACATGACGAGCGGGTCGGCGAGGTTCTCGACGGATGCTCCGGTGTCGATCATCCTCGCGAACAACCAGTAGTCCTCCATGAGCCCGAGGGGCTGGTACCCGCCGGCCCGTTCGACGGCGGTGCGCCGGTACATCACGGTCGGGTGGCTGAACGGATCGTGGAACCGCGCATAGCGCGAGATCTCGTCGTGGCCGGTGCGCGGTGTCCGGCGCGCGACGATCGCCCCGCCGTCGTCGAGGAACTCGAACATGCCGGTGCCGACGAGGTCGGCGCCGCCCTCGATCACCGGGAGCTGCTTGGCGAAGCGCTCGGGCAGGGAGATGTCGTCGGCGTCCATGCGGGCCACGATCTCGTGCTCGCACAGCGTCAGTCCGAGGTCGAGCGCACGCGCGAGCCCGACGTTCTCGTCGAGGGCGTGGTGCGTGACCGGCACCGGGCTCTCGTCGACGACGCGGTCGATCGCCGCCGACAGTTCGTCGTCGACGGGTCCGTCCTGCACGAGCACGACCTGGGCCGGCCGCACCGTCTGCTCGCCGACCGTCGAGGTGAAGGCCTTCGCGAAGTGCGCGGCGTCGTCGCCGCGGTAGACCGGCATGAGCAGCGAGAACGGCGCGCTCACGTCGGTTCCACCAGGCGCACGGCGTCGGTCGCCCGCCCGAGTCCGTCGAGCGACATCGCGTTGGGGCGGGGCCTCGTGCGAGTGCCGTCGCGGTAGCCGCGCTTCCAGCCGTCGCGGAGCACGGCACGGTCGTCCGACCGCGTGAACGTGCGGATCCATCGGCGGACGCTCGACGCGCCGTAGACGAGCTTCTCCCCCGCCGACAGGCTCGACGAGCGACGGAACATCCAGAGCTTGTTGCGCACCTCGTAGTAGAACCGCGGACCGGGGTCGGCGTCGGTCGCCCCGAGCACCCTGGTCTTGTGCACGACGACCGACGACGGCACGTGCACGCCACGTCGGCCGCGCAGCACGCGGGTGGAGTATTCGAAGTCGTCGTTCCAGATGAAGTAGTCGGCGATCGGCAGCCCGATCTCGCGCACGACGTCGGCGCGCACGAGCATCGAGACGAACGAGGTGCTGCGAATCGGGATGCCTCCGCGGCGCGCCGCGGCGATGCGCTCGTCGCGGTCGACGAAGGGCTTCTCGCGGGGCGTGTTCATCGGATGCTCGGTGCCGTCGTGCCAGACGACGCGCGAGCCCGCGGCGACGAGGTCGGTGCCGTCGACCGCGCCGACGAGCTCGGCGAGCGCCGAGGCGGTCGGCACCGTGTCGTCGTCCATGAGCCAGAGCCAGTCGGGGTCGTGATCGGCGAGCGCGACCGCCATGCCCGCGGCGAACCCGCCGGCGCCGCCCGTGTTCCGCGGCAGCGAGACGAGGTCGACGAGATCGCCGGCAGCGCGGGCGACCTCGGCGGAGTCGTCGGTCGACGCGTTGTCGACGACGACGACCTTCGCGAGCGGCAACTGCTGGGCCGCGAGCGCGCCGAGCACCTCGGCGAGGAGGGCCGCCCGGTTGTAGGCGACGACGACGGCGACGACGCGTGGGGGCACTGGTGACGGACTCATCGACTCTCGCTGATCTCGGCTGACGGGCCCGTGGCTCGCGACGGGCTCCCTGACTATCTTGCCCTGTCCGGGCGCACGGGCTTTCCACAGCATGCGGCTCTCGCCGGATTCTCGGAAAGGCGCGCGATAGATTGGAGGGTCGCCTGTGACGCTCGAAGGAGGGGCATGCCCACGACGCTTCGGATGATCGTCGACCAAGTGGTCGCGCCGGTGCCCGGTGCGCTCGGCCGCTACACCGAGGCGCTCACCGAGTCGCTCATCGCGGCGACCCCGCCCGGTTGTCAGGTCGAGGGCGTCGTCTCGTCGTCGCCGCCGGCCGACTACGACCGGCTCACCGATCGGTTCCCCGGCCTGTCCGGGCTCTACAAGACGAGTCTCGCGCGTCGCGAGCTCGCCGCGGCCTGGCAGTTCGGGCTCACGACCTCACCCGGCGGCGGCATGGTGCACGCTCCCGGGCTCTTCGCCCCCCTGCGACGTCATGACCGCACGGCGGGCGACCAGACGGTCGTCACGGTGCACGACCTGCTCGCGTGGACCCACCCCGAGTCGCTCACGTCCACGAGCGTGGCGTGGCACAAGGGCATGCTGAAGCGCGCCCGCAAGCACGCCGACGCCGTCGTCGTTCCCACGCACGCGCTGGCCGAACGGCTCTCGATGGTCGCCGATTTCGGCGACCGAGTGCGCGTCATCGGCACGGCACCGCGTCTCGGGCTGAAGATGCCCCGCGACGCGGCGGACCGGGCGGCACGGTTCGCCCTCCCCGCCGACTACCTCGTCACGACCGGCTCCCTCGACCCCCGCAACGGCGTCGTCGACGTGCTCGCCGCGCTCGGCTCGCAGGGCGGCCCCGACCTGCCGCTCGTGGTGCTCGGGCCCGAGAACTGGGGCGAACTGCACCTCGCGACGGTCGCCGAGGAGGCCGGTGTCGCCCCCGGCCGGGTGCGTGCGCTCGAAATCGCCGATCCGGCCGACCTCGCGACCGTCCTCTCCGGTGCGACGGCCTACGTCGCGCCGAGCCACGACGAGGGTTCGGGCACGTCGCTCATCGAGGCGTTCCACCTCGGCGTCCCCGTGATCCACTCCGACACCCCGGCCTACGTCGAGGTCTCGGCCGAGGCGGGCCGTCAGGTCGAGGTCGGCGAGGGCGGCGCAGGCTACGCCGAGCGGCTGGCCGCCGCGATCTCCGACGTGGCCGGCGACGCCGACCTCGCCGAGCGTCTCTCGGTCGCCGGCTCCGACCGCGCCCACGCGTTCAGCTGGCGCGACTCGGCGGAGCGCGTCTGGGCGCTCCACGCCGAGATCTGACGGCGTCGGCCCCGAGGCATCCGTCTCGCCACGACCCGCACACGCCGACGACCGCCGTCGGCCGGCCTCCCCCGCCCGATCTACTCGGCCGGCTCCTCGGTCGCGGGCGGCACGACCGCGTCGTGCACGAGCTGGCGGATGTACTCGTAGTCGGGGTCGGTCGGGTCGATGCCGTTGTCGGGCGTGAGCTCGACGTGCTGCATCGGCTGTTCCTTGGTCTTCATGCCGAGGTTCACGAAGTAGCCGAGGCTCCCCTGCGGGAGGTCGGTCTTCACGGTGTCGGCGCCGGCCGCGGCGACCTCCTGGAACTTCGCGAGCACATTGGCGGGCGTGAACTGGCGCAGGATCGCCTCCTGCAGCACGCGCTGGCGCGCCATCCGCTCGTAGTCGCCGCCGGCGACGCCGTAGCGCGCCCGGCCGTACCAGAGCGCGTGGTAGCCGTCGAGGTGCTGCTTGCCCGGTTCGATCCAGCCGTCGACGCCGTTGTTGTCCTCGTCGCCGCCGATGGGGATGCGGGTCTCGACGTCGATGTCGACGCCGCCGAGCGCGTTGATGAGCGCCTCGAAGCCCTGCATGTCGATGAGCGCGTAGTACTGGATGTCGAGGCCGGTGATGCCCTCGGCCGCGTCGCGCATGCCCTCGATGCCGGGCTCGGAGCCGCGTGCGACCGCGTCGGGGTACATCTCGGGGCTCTTCAGCTCGACCTCGGTGTAGACCGAGTTGAGCTGGCAGACGTCGACCTCGCAGCCGTCGATCGCACCGTAACCCTCGGGATACACCTCGGCGAGCGGCGAGCCGTCGGGGAACGGGAAGTATTCGAGGTCGCGCGGCAGTCCGATCGTGACGGCCTCGCCGGTGTCGGCGTCGATCGACACGATCGACATGCTGTCGGGCCGCATGCCCTCCCGGTCGGGACCGGAGTCGCCGCCGAGCAGCAGGATGTTGTAGCGGTTGTTCTCGTCGGGCGGCAGGCTGGGGCCGGCCACGAACATCGACGAGATGACGCCGCTCGCGGTGAACGAGAAGTACGCACCGTACGCGGCGGCCCCCGACAGCACGATCATGACCAGCGTCGTGAGGCCGGCGATCCAGCCGCGAGCCGACGGAGCCGTCTTGACGATGCGCACGAGCCGCAGCGTGTCGAGCGTGAGCACGACCCACAGCACGGCGTAGAAGACGAGCATGACGGCGATGAGCCACAGCGTCCACGTCGTGGTCGCGATCGTGAACAGCAACGGCCGCCACAGGAACCATCCGAGCACGGTGAGGATCGCGAGCACCCAGAACACCATCGTCGCGCCGAGCCCGAAACGGCCGAGCCGGCGGTTGCCGGCGAGCACCTGCGGGGCGCCGGGGATGAGGAAGTTGAGCACCACGAGCCACCACCCGCGGCGGGTCATCACGGTGCGCGAGGCGACATCCGGATAGCGGATGGGGCTTGCTGCGACGCTCATCGAGACTGCTTCAGCCGCTCGTTCTTCTCCTCGACGAGGGCCGCGAGATCGCGCGCGTAGGTGTCGAGGGCGGCCTGCAGGGCCGGGTTGGATGCCCCGAGCACGCGTACCGCGTAGAGGCCGGCGTTCTTCGCACCGCCGATGGCCATGGTCGCGACGGGGATGCCGCCGGGCATCTGCACGATCGAGAGCAGGGAGTCGAGGCCGTCGAGCTTCGCGAGCGGCACGGGGACGCCGATCACGGGCAGGGTCGTGACGGAGGCGAGCATGCCCGGCAGGTGCGCTGCGCCGCCGGCGCCCGCGATGATCACCCTGAGACCGCGCGCGGCCGCCTCCTTGCCGTAGGCGATCATCTTCTCGGGCGTGCGGTGCGCCGAGACGACCTCGACCTCGTGGGCGACGCCGAACTCGTCGAGGACCGCCGACGCGTCGCGCATGACGTTCCAGTCGGAGTCCGACCCCATCACGACGCCGACGAGCGGGCTGCTGTTCGTCTCAGTCACTTGATCGAGTGTACGGCCGGGCGCTGGGAGATCCCCGCAACGACACCTGCGCGCCGACCCGACCGACGGTGGCGCCTCAGTCCTGGAAGAACGCGGCGGCGGCCCGCGCCTCGTACACGACGGCGTCGAGATCGTCGCCCGTCGCCGTCACATGGCCGATCTTGCGACCGGGACGCGGCGCCTTGCCGTAGTTGTGCACCTTGACGGTCGGGTGCCCCGCGAGCGCCTCGGCGTAGCGGTCGGTGAGCACGCCCTCGGCGGGACCGCCGAGCACGTTGACCATGACCGACCACTCGTCGCGGCTGCCCGTCGCGCCGAGCGGCAGGTCGAGCACGGCGCGCAGGTGCTGCTCGAACTGCCCCGTCGTCGCGCCGTCCATCGACCAGTGCCCGCTGTTGTGCGGGCGCATCGCGAGCTCGTTCACGAGGATGCGGTCGTCGGTCGTCTCGAAGAGCTCGACCGCGAGCACGCCCGTGACTCCGAGCCCCTCGGCGATCGTGACGGCGACGTCGGCCGCGACGTCGGCGAGCCGGCCGGCCGAACGCGGCGCGGGGGCGATGACCTCGCTGCAGACCCCGCCGACCTGCACCGTCTCGACGACGGGCCACGCGACGATCTCGCCGCTCGGACGACGGGCGACGAGCTGCGCGAGCTCACGTCGGAAGTCGACGAGCTCCTCGACGAGGAGTGCGCCCTGCCGGCCGTCCTCGACGATCGTCGAGAACCACTCGGCGACCTCGCCGGCGCTGCGCACGACCCGCACGCCCTTGCCGTCGTACCCGCCGCGCGGCGTCTTCACGACGGCCGCTCCGCCGTGGGCGGCGATGAACGCGTCGAGCTCGTCGACGGTCTCGACGCGCGCCCAGTCGGGCACGGGCAGGCCGAGCTCGGAGAGGCGCTCGCGCATGAGCAGCTTGTCTTGCGCGAACCGCAGGGCGTCGGGACCGGGATGCACCGGCACGCCCGCGTCGACCATCGCCCGCAGCACGTCCTGCGGCACGTGCTCGTGGTCGAACGTGACGACGTCGACGGTCTTCGCGAACTCGAGCACGGTCGCCGTGTCGGTGTAGTCGCCCACCCGATCGGCGGCGATCTCGGCCGACATGCCGGGCTGCTCGGCGAGCACCCGGATCTCGACGCCGAGCTCGATCGCCGCAGGAATCATCATCCGGGCCAGCTGTCCGCCGCCGATCACTCCGACCCGCACTCCGTGCACCCCAGTTCTCATCGCCTCGGCGCCGGTCGACGCCCAGTTCAGTCTAGGGCTCGGGGAATAGGATGTGCCGGTGACCACCGTCGCTCCCGATCGCCAGCAGGGTCTCGCCGCCCGTGCCTGGCACGGGCTCATCGCCTACGCCCTGAAGTTCGGCGTGGTCGGCCTCATCGGCCTCGTGATCGACGTGGCGCTCTTCAACGCCCTGCGACTCGGCATGTTCGGCGCCGACGGCTGGGCGCAGTCGGCGATCGGCGCGAAGACCATCTCGACGAGCGTCGCGATCGTGTTCAACTGGCTCGGCAACCGGTACTGGACCTTCCGCAAGCATCGTCGTCGCAACTACCTGCGCGAGTTCGCCGAGTACGTGATCGTCTCGCTGGGCGGCATGGCGATCTCGCTCGGGTGCCTCTGGATCAGCCATCACGCACTCGGACTCACGAACCTCGTCGCCGACAACATCTCGTCGAACGTCATCGGGCTCGGGCTCGGCACGGCGTTCCGCTTCGTGCTCTACCGGTACTGGGTCTACGGGCACCATCGCTCAGACGGGCTCTCGCAGGTCGACCGCGTCGAAGAGGCCCAGCGGGCCATCTTCGAGGAGCCGCCTCAGCCCTCGTCGACGGCCGCCGGCAGGAACCACGGCGGGTAGACCGCCACGCGGGCGCGCACTCCCACCGCGGCGAGCGCCGCACGCACCCGGTCGCGCACCTTCTCGTTCGCGACGGCGATGAGCGCGATGCGCTCGAGCGGCACGTCGCCGCGGACGAGCAGCTCGGCCGTCGCGAGCCGGGCCGACTCGTCGTCGTGGGCGAGTCGGCGCAGCAACCGCTCGACGTCGGGCCACTCGACGACCACGGCCGAACCTGGCAGCGAGGCATCCATGGCGCTCGCGGCGATCGCGCCGGACGCGGTCGACGCACCCCTGGCCGCCGCGACCGAGCCGACGAGCATGACGTGGTCGGCGGCGGGCCGCTCGACCGCTTCCGCGCTGAGACGCGGATCCGGGGTGGCCGTGCGCACGGCGTCCCAGACGAGCGCGTCGGGGGTGAGCAGGAACGGCACGTAGTCCGCGAGCACCGCGTCGGTGCCGGGCACCGCGGCGGTGCGACGGAACGCGCGAACCGCCGGGGCCGCGAGGTCGACCGCCGGATTCGCCCCGCCGGCGTCGGGCACGATCGCACCCGCGCCGAGGATGCGCGCGAGGTTGTCGATGTGCGTCACGTGATAGATGCGCATCGCCCCCACGTCGACGGGCGGCGCGGTCAGGGGGCGGGCCGAGGGCGCCGGGCGGGAGGGGCGGCCCGCGTCGGCCGTGGCCGTGCGGGTCGAGTACGTCGCGGTGCGCGCGTTCTCACGCGTCGAGCCGCGCACGGGAGCGGTCGTCACGGGTTCGGCCTGCTTCGGCGGGAAGCAGATGGCGCAGAGCCCGTCGTCGAAACCGTGGATGCATTCGTCGGCCAAGTCAGAACCCTTCATCGAGCGGATCGCGCTCATCGTGCGTCTCGCGCTCGGGGGCGCGCGGGATGCGCCCGACTACATTACGCGCTCAGCGACCGCCCCACGCCACGGTGTCGCCGTCGAGCGGCGCGGGCGCCCCGTGCGGGTGCCCGTACGGCCCGCGATGCGCGGCCTCCATGAGCTCGTGCAGCGCCGACTGCACGAGCTGCGGCTTCGGCAGGTCGCGCAGCACGACCGGCTTCTCCTGACCGATGTCGACGAAGACATCGCCCGAGTTGAACATGCTCTGGCCGGGCGACTTGCGCACGGTCACCTCGCGCACCCGCGCGTGCGCGACCTCGTTGCGCACGCGGACGAAGACCCCGTGGCGCATGATGATGCGCCTCGTCGTGATCGTCGTGCGACTGGTGAGCCACGCGAGGTACGGCAGCAGGCAGCCGAGCACGACCACGAGGAGCGCACCGGCGCCGACGGCGAGCAGCTGCCATGATTCGTCGACGAAGCCGACGGCGTAGCCGGCGCCCGCGGCGACGACGAGGAGCACGAGCACCGGCAGGACGAGCACGCGGGCGTGGCGGCGCACCCGCGCGACGACCCGCTCTGGCGGAGCCGTCGGCGCAGCCGTCATCGGCGCGTCGGCTCTCGTCATACGCCCATTAATAGCGCAGGTGGGTCACGTCGCCGGCGGCGACAGACCAGGGCTCGCCGTTCTCGCGGTCGATGACCACGAGTCGCCCGTCGGCGTCGAGCCGCTCGGCACGGCCGAGGAGCTCGCGGTCGCCCGGGAGCTCGACGCGCACCTCGGCGCCGATGGTGCCGCAGAGCTCGGTGACGCGCCGGTCGATCGAGGCGGCGGCCGCGTCGGCGCCGGCGCGACAGAAGTCGTCGAACATCGCGAGGAAGCGCGTCAGGTAGTCGGCGAGCACGGCGTCGCCGTCGGGCCTGACGCCCGTCGCGAGCAGCAGCGAGGTCGACGTGAGCGTCGGCAGGTCGTGCTCGTCGAGGGTCAGGTTGAGTCCCGCGCCGACGACGACGGCGGCCGGCACGTCCTCCGTCGCTGGCACGAGCTCCGAGAGGATGCCGCAGATCTTGTAGTCGGACACGAGCACGTCGTTCGGCCACTTGAGCTCGACCGACACCCCGCCCGAGCGGTCGTCGGCATCGTGCTCGGGGTCGGTCGCCGCGACACGCGCCGCCGCGGCGTCGACGGCGTTGCGCACGGCCTCGGTCATCGCCGCCCCGGCGATCAACGGGATCCAGCCGTACGCGTCGGGCGGGAACGCTCTCCCCCCGCCGAGCGCAGGCCGCAGGAGGAGCGAGATCGCGAGCGTCTTGCCGGTCGGTGCGAGCCAGGTGCGGCCCAGCCGGCCACGACCCTTCGTCTGGTTGTCGGTGACGATCACCGAGCCGTGCGGCCAGCCCGCTGCATCCTCGCTCGTCGCCGCCCGGCGCAGCTCGTCGTTCGTCGACCCCGCCTCGGCGAGGAACTCGAAGCGCGGCACGGCCGCGCGCGATCGCTCCCACTCCATGCCTCACACCCTACGGCCCGCCGGTCGGACCGCCACGCGGGTCCGACCGGGCCGCGAGTCGACCGCTTTTGTGCATAGTCGGGCAACTCGCGAGTGGATTTGTAGGAAACCGTCAACGAACTCGCCCGGATGCCCGCCGGTAGAGTGAACGACGTGACCGAATCGACTGACGGCCCCGACCTCTCCACGACCGCCGGCAAGCTCGCCGACCTCAAGCAGCGCTACCACGAAGCGGTGACCGCGTCGGGCGAGGCCGCGATCGAGAAGCAGCACGCCAAGGGCAAGATGACCGCGCGCGAGCGCATCGCCGAGCTCCTCGACCCGGGCTCGTTCGTCGAGTTCGACGAGTTCGTGCGCCACCGCACCCACGCCTTCGGCATGGACGCGAAGCGCCCCTACGGCGACTCCGTCGTCATCGGCACCGGCACGATCCACGGTCGCCAGGTCGCCGTGTACTCGCAGGACTTCACGATCTTCGGCGGCTCGCTCGGCGAGGTCGCCGGCGAGAAGATCATCAAGATCATGGAGCACGCCATCAAGGTCGGCGTGCCGATCATCGGCATCCTCGACTCGGGCGGCGCCCGCATCCAGGAGGGCGTCGTCGCCCTCGGCAAGTACGGCGAGATCTTCCGCCGCAACACGCAGGCCTCGGGCGTCATCCCGCAGATCTCGATCATCTGCGGCCCTGCCGCGGGCGGAGCGGTGTACTCCCCCGCCCTCACCGACTTCGTGATCATGGTCGACAAGACGAGCCAGATGTTCGTCACCGGTCCCGACGTCATCAAGACCGTCACCGGTGAAGACGTCGGCATGGAGGAGCTCGGCGGCGCGCTCACGCACAACACCGTCTCGGGCGTCGCGCACTACCTCGCGAGCGACGAGTCCGACGCACTCGACTACGCGCGCACGCTCGTGTCGTTCCTGCCCGACAACAACATGACCGACGCGCCGGTGTACGACTCCGAGGTGGAGCTCGAGATCACCGACGACGACAAGCGGCTGAACACGATCATCCCCGACTCGCCGAACCAGCCGTACGACATGCACTCGGTCATCGAAGGCGTCGTCGACCACGGCGACTTCCTCGAGGTGCAGCCGCTCTACGCACCCAACATCGTCGTCGGCTTCGCCCGCGTCGAGGGTCGCACGGTCGGCATCATCGCCAACCAGCCGTCGCAGATGGCCGGCACCCTGAACATCGCCGCGGGCGAGAAGGCATCGCGGTTCGTGCGCTTCTGCGACGCGTTCTCGATCCCGATCCTCACGCTCGTCGACGTTCCCGGCTACCTGCCCGGCACCGACCAGGAGTGGACGGGCGTCATCCGCCGCGGCGCGAAGCTGCTGTACGCGTACGCCGAGGCGACGGTGCCGCTCGTCACCGTCATCACGCGCAAGGCCTACGGCGGCGCGTACATCGTGATGGGCTCGAAGCAGCTCGGTGCCGACATCAACCTCGCGTGGCCCACGGCCGAGATCGCCGTCATGGGCGGTCAGGGCGCCGTGAACATCCTCTACCGCGGCGAGATCAAGCGCGCCGAGGAGGCGGGTGAAGACGTCGCAGCCGTGCGCACGAAGCTCGCGAACGAGTACACGTACAACGTCGCCTCGCCGTTCCTCGCCGCCGAGCGCGGCGAGCTCGACGGCGTGATCGAGCCGGCCGCCACGCGGGTCGCCGTCGTGAAGGCGCTGCGCGCCCTGCGCACGAAGCGCGCGAGCCTGCCGTCCAAGAAGCACGGCAACATCCCGCTGTAAGGGGCGCGACGATGAACGACGACGAGATGGATGCCTCGGGCACGGCGCGGACCGTGGCAGGGGGCGACCCCCGCGCGGTCGACCTGCGCATCCTCACCAGCGTGACCGACGAGGAGGCCGCAGCGGTCACCGCGGTGCTCCTCGCCGCGGTCGACGCCGAAGCGGCCGTCGACGCCTCCGCCGCCGAGGCCGAACCGGGCCGCGACCCGTGGGTGCGGTCGACGACGGCGTTCCGCCGGCCGGTCGAGGTCGGCCCGGGTCGCTGGGTGCGCTCGCTCCGCTGATCGCGTGTACCCCGTTTCGTCCGGCAGGCGCCGGCGGAGTCCCGCGCGCCCTCGCGCGGGTCGATCCGGTGCCCACCTCGCAGGGGGACACGGCTGTCCCCCGAAATGCTGACTGGTATCGGGCTTGCAGATCATGGACTATTGATGTGCAGGCTCCACTGGAGCCGCCACAGTCATCGGTCGGGTAACCGATGACCTGTTGGGGGCGAGCCAGGGCGATATTCGGGTTGTCGCCGTGGCTCGGGCTTGAGGGGGACCGATCGAGGATCGGTCCCCCTCCTTCATGTCCTGGGTCCCCTCCTTCATGTCCTGACGGACCGCATCCAGTTCGGCAGCGCACCCGCGGGGGCAGGACCGACGGCGTGACCCGTTCGTCGCCGGGCCGCTGCGGACCGCGTTCTTCCGCCGCCGCCTGCTCCGCCCGCGATCAGGCGCGCGGGATCTCGAGCCAGAGCTCCACGTCGAGGTCGTCGGTGTCCCCCAGACCGGCCTCCGAATCGCCGCCCTCGACGAGCCCGACGACGGTCACCGCGGTCGGCGATCCCTCGGCGGCCGTGCGGGCGATGATCCGATCGGCCGTCGACCCGGCGATGGCCTCGGCCAGTTGCGAGAGCACCCGGTCGCGCGCCGCCTCGTCGAGGTCGTCGATGCCGCCCTCGTCGAGCAACGTGACGTCGATGCCCCGCTGGCGGGCGCGCTGCACCTCGGCCCGGACGGCGTCGGTGAGCAGCATCCGGCCCCGGATCTCGTCGCGCACCGTCGCCTCGAGCAGGCGGCACTCGGCTCGCTGCGCGTCGTTGAGCCGGCCGTCGAGGTCGGCGATGCGGCGCAGCATGGGCGCCGCGACGCGGTTCGTGTGCGCGAGGCGCATGCGACCCTCGAAGAGGTGCGCGTCCTGCGCGGCCTGCCACGCCGCCGCCTCGCGCTCGGCCTGCGCGTAGCGCCGGGTCTCGCGGCCGGCGCTCGCGAGCGCGCTCGTCAGCATGTGCGCGATCGCCACCCAGACGATGCTGCCGATGACGCCGAGCGAGCCGAGAGCGAGCGGGCCGGCCCAGATGACGGTCTGCACGGCGAGCGCGATGACGCCGAGCCACGCGGTGACCAGCCGGCGGCGTGCCGCGGCGATCGTCATGAGGGTGCCGACCGCGGCGACGTACCAGGTCGCGTAGCCGTTGTCGACGGCGGGGTCGAGCTGGCCCGTGACGAGCACCGGCACGACGAGGCTCACCGCGAGGTCGAACGCGGCGAGCCAGTCGGGCATGCGGATGCGGCGGGACGGCCACAGGCTCATGACCGTCGCGGCGGCGTAGAGGAGGAGCGCCGCGGCCGCCGGCCAGGGCGACGCGGGGATCCCGATCGAGTAGATGCCGAGCACCACGTGATAGGCGGAGAAGAGGGCGCCCAGGACGAGCAGGAGCCAGCGGGGAATCGTGATCACGAGTCGACCTCCTCGCCGTCGGCGGGCGACGGCCCGCCGAGCCGGCCCGCGTCGGTGCGCGGCGCGTGCCCCGCGCCCGCCGGCCACGCGAGCGTGACGGTCGTGCCGTGGCCCGGTTGCGAGGCGATGTCGGCGCTGCCGCCGACGTTCGAGAGGCGTTCCTCGATCGAGACCCGCAGTCCGAGCCGCACGGCCGGCACCGTGGCGGGGTCGAACCCGATGCCGTTGTCGGAGATCTCGATGACGCAACCGCCGGCTCGCACACCGCGGATCCGGATGTCGCGGCGTACCCGTCGTCCGGGCTCGCCCGCGTGCTGCAGGCTGTTGACCATGGCCTGCACGGACGCCGTGTAGAGGGCGTCGATCGCCTCCACCGGCAGCTCGACGCCGGCCGCGTTCACGACGCGCACGGTGAACGGCGTCGTGAACGTCGTGAGCGCGGCGCGCAACCGCCGCACGAGCACGGCGAGCCCGACCCGGTCGAGCGCACGCGGGCCCGTCGCCCCCGCCTCGTCGAGGCGGTGCAACGCATCGCGCGCCATCCGCGCCGCGAGCTGCTGCTCGCCCGGGGTGGTGGCCGCGGCCGCCGACAGCAGCGTCGTCAGCACCGAGTCGTGCACCAGCGCGTCGACCTTGACGCGTTCGGCCTCGGTCGCATGCTGGCGAGCCGCGAGGTCGTAGCGCTCGAGGGCCGCCTCCTGGGCGTTGTCGACGGCCTCGGCGGCCTCGCGCAGCATCGTGACGATCGCGAGCACCACGACGCCGAGCACGATCGCGTAGACGGCGTCGAGCACGGCGAGCAGCGGCGGCGCGCCGCCGCCCGACGGGGTCACCCGGATGACGCCGTAGAGGGCGGGGATCACGAACGTGTACGCGGCCGCCCAGATCGGGGGCAGCGCGACGACGGCCGCCGTCGTCGCGACGGTGCAGAGGTAGTAGAGCCACGGCGCCGCGCCGTCGAGCGCTGCGGGGTCGGCGACGAGGAGCGGCCACACGATGAGGGCCACGGCGTACAGTCCGGCGAAGACGAGGCACGCCACGCGCACGGCGGACTTCATGGCGGTCGCCACCGCGAGGGCGGCGATCGCCCCGTAGAGGCCCGCCATGAGCGCGGCGCCGGAACCCCGGCCGAGCGCATCGGCCTGCGCGAGCGCGAGCGGCACCGTCTGGGCGCCGAACACGAGTCCGAACAGCCCGAGCGCCCGGGCCACGATCGTCTCGACCTGGGCCCTCGTCACGGTGGCGCGGCGCCGCGCGAGGCGGGGCACCCGCCATTCAGGAGCGGGCATCTCCGCCGTCGTCGAGGCCCGGCAGGATGCCGTCTTCGACCGCCCGACGCAGCAGGTCGACCTTCGTGGGGGCTGGACGACCGACCTCGACGTACTTCGCGCGGATGCGGTCGAGGTACTCGCGCGCCGTCGAGTGGGCGATGCCGAGCTGGATGGCGACGGCCTTGAGCGGGAGTCCCGAGGCGTAGAGGTGGAGCACGTCGCGCTCGCGCCGGCCGAGCTGCGCCTTCGCGAAGTCGCGGTCGGCCTCGATCGCGCTCGCCCACTCGACGTTGTTGAGCACGCCGCCCGCGGCGACCGTCGCGATCGACGCGATGACCGCCGACATCGGCGAGGCCTTCGGAATGACGCCCGCAGCCCCGGCGGCGAGCGACTCGCGCACCGCCGCGACCCGGTCGGCGATGCTGTGCACGAGCACCGCGCTGCCGGTGCGGAGCACCGCACGGACGTTCTCGGTCACGCTCGTGCCGTCGCCGAGCGAGAGGTCGAGCACGACGACGTCGCACGGGCGACCGTCGATGATGGGGATGAGGGTCGCGACGTCGGCCGTGTCGGCGACCACGACGTACCCCGCCGTTTCGCACGCGGCGCGCAGACCGAGCCGTACGGCCTCGTGGTCGTCGACGATCGCGACCGTCGCCTGATGCGCGCCGTCTGCCACGAGGTCCCCCTTCTCGTCGGTTGCGGGCTCGGACTCAACGATAGCGGTCGACGACCGCCGTGATCGGCCGTCGGGCGCGACATGCCGCTGCGATCACGGATGCCGCGCGCCGGCGTCGGGCGCGGCGCAGTCCCGGCATCGTCGAGGGTCGACGTCGGTGTCCCCCGGCCGGCGGCGTCGAGCGCGCGTGCGCTACCCGGCGACCGTCAGCCGCGCCACCGCCTCGACGTGGTGGGTGTTCGGGAAGAGGTCGAACGCGCGCACCTCGTCGAGCTCGTAGCCGCGTTCGCGCAGCAGTCCCACGTCACGGGCGAGCGCGACGGGGTCGCACGCCACGTACACGAGCTGCCGGGGGCGGAGTTCGGCGAGCCGGTCGACCACCTCGCGACCGGCGCCCGAACGCGGCGGGTCGAGCACGACGGTCGCGGCGTGCAGCCGGTCGCGCTCGGTGCGGCTCGCGGCGGCCGTGGCGACGAGCTCGTCGAGGTAGCGGTCGACCCGGCCGGTGATCGCGCGGGCGCCGACCCAGTCGGCGAGGTTCGCGCCGGCGTGCTCGGTCGCCCGCGCGTCGGACTCGACGCTCGTGATGCGCACCGTCTCGCCGAAGCGGTCGCCGACGGCCGCCGCGAGCAGGCCCACTCCGCCGTAGAGGTCGTGGTTCGCCGCCCGCGGGTCGAACAGCTCGGCGTCGACGGCCTGCTGCACAGCCGAGGTCAGCGTCGCCGCGGCGCCGCGGTGCACCTGCCAGAAGCCGCCCCGGTCGAGTCGGAAGACCCGGTCGCCGACCTGCTCCTCGATGCGCTGACGACCGCCGCGCGTGGACTCGCCCGTGTCGACGACCACCCAGGGGTTGCCGAGCGACGGTGCGACGAGATCGACCGCCGTGGCGCCGGCGAACCGCTCGTCGAGCGGGGCGAGCGGCGCGAGCTCGGGTACCGCGAGCGGCACCGACGCGACCGGCACGACGCGATGACTGCGCGACGCGTACGGCCCGACCCGGCCCTCGGCGTCGACCTGGAGCCGCAGGCGCGTGCGCCAGCCGGTGCCCTGTTCGGCGTCGGCGCCGGGCGCGAGGGCGGGGTCGACGGCCTCGACGGCGACGGCGCGCTCGACGCCGCCGAACCGCGCGAGTGCGTCGACGAGCACCTCGGCCTTCAGCGCGCGCTGGCGGGCCATCGCGATGTGGCCGAACTCGGCACCGCCCGCGCGGAGCTCGGGCGCGCGGTCGACGCCCGCCTCGGCCCAGGGGTGCTCGCGCCGGTCGGGCGAGGCGTCGAGCACCTCGAGGGTGTCGGCGCGCCAGAACTTCGCCTTCGAGTCGTCGGTGACGCGGGCCCTGACCCGCTCGCCCGGAATCGCGTCGGCGACGAAGACCACCCGGCCCTCGTGTCGCGCGACGGCGACGCCGCCGTGCGCGATCCGTTCGACGTCGAGCTCGAGCACCGGCCCGTCGAGCCTGGGTTCGGCCGGGGCGGGGCGCTGGACGCGAGGCGCGGCAGCTGCGGAGCCCGCCGGGCGGCGGCGGGATCGGTTGCTGCGTCGACGATCGGGGTTCACCATGCTCCGAGCATTCCACAGCCGCCTGACCGCGGGCAGGATGGAGGGATGCGCCTCTACCTCGCCTCAACGTCGCCCGCCCGCCTGCAGACGCTGCGCTCGGCGGGCATCGAGCCGATCGCGGTGCCACCCGGCGTCGACGAGGAGGCGGCCGTAGCGGCACGCGAGGCGATCGACGGCCCGCTCGCGGCGCCCGACATGGTGCAGCTGCTCGCCCGCGCGAAGGCCGAGGCGCTCGTGGGCGCCCAGCCGGGCGGCGAGCCGATCGACGGGCTCATCCTCGGCGGCGACTCGGCGTTCCTCACGGGCGGCGCGATCCACGGCAAGCCGCACACGCCCGAGGTCGCGAAGGCGCGCTGGCTCGCCCAGAACGGCGGCCACGGCGACCTGTGGTCGGGCCATTGGCTCATCGACCACCGGGGCGGCCGCGCGAACGGCGCGGTCGGACGGGCCGATGTCGCGACCGTCCGCTTCGCCGCGCTCGACGAGTCCGAGATCGACGCGTACATCGCCTCGGGCGAACCGCTGCTCGTCGCCGGCGCGTTCACGGTCGACTCGCTCGGCGGGCCGTTCATCCGCCGCGTCGAGGGCGATCCGTCGACCGTCGTCGGCCTCTCGCTGTCGACGCTGCGCGACCTCGTGCGAGAGCTCGGCGTCGACTGGACCTCGCTCTGGAACCGCGGCGCCTGACCCGGGGGTCGATTGTCAACTGCCGCAAGAGACTTCCGATCATTTTGTGGAGGTCACCCAAAGGCCTGACGGCGCTGCGCAATAGGCTGGGGTTCATGCCGCGCATCACCAAGGTCCTCATCGCCAACCGTGGAGAGATCGCCGTCCGCGTCATCCGCGCCGCACGCGACGCCGGCCTCGGCTCGGTCGCCGTGTACGCCGATCAGGACCGCGACGCCCGTCACGTGAAGCTCGCCGACGAGGCCTACGCGCTCGACGGCACGACGAGCGCCGACACGTACCTCGTCATCGACAAGATCCTCTCGGTGGCCCGTCGCTCGGGTGCCGACGCCGTGCACCCCGGCTACGGCTTCCTCGCCGAGAACCCCGACTTCGCCCGCGCCGTCATCGCCGCGGGCCTCATCTGGATCGGCCCGTCGCCCGAGGCGATCGAACGCCTCGGCGACAAGGTGTCGGCCCGGCACGTGGCCGAGAAGGTGGGCGCGCCGCTCGCGCCCGGCACCCTCAACCCCGTGGCGGATGCCTCGGAGGTGCTCGACTTCGTCGACGTGCACGGCCTGCCCGTCGCGATCAAGGCGGCGTTCGGCGGCGGCGGCCGCGGTCTCAAGGTCGCTCGCACCCGCGACGAGGTGCCCGAGCTGTTCGAGTCCGCCACCCGCGAGGCGGTCGCCGCGTTCGGCCGGGGCGAGTGCTTCGTCGAGAAGTACCTCGACAAGCCCCGCCACGTCGAGACCCAGTGCCTCGCCGACCAGCACGGCAACGTCGTCGTCGTGTCGACGCGCGACTGCTCGCTGCAGCGCCGGCACCAGAAGCTCGTCGAGGAGGCGCCCGCGCCGTTCCTCACCGATGCCCAGATCGAGGCGCTGTACAGCGCCTCCAAGGCGATCCTCAAGGAGGTCGGCTACGTCGGCGCCGGCACCTGCGAGTTCCTCATCGGCCAGGACGGCACGGTCTCGTTCCTCGAGGTGAACACGCGCCTGCAGGTGGAGCACCCCGTGTCCGAGGAGGTCACGGGCCTCGACCTCGTGCGCGAGCAGTTCCGACTCGCCGAGGGCGGCGTGCTCGACTACCCCGACCCTGTGACGACCGGCCACTCGTTCGAGTTCCGCATCAACGGCGAAGACCCGGGCCGCAACTTCCTGCCCGCGCCGGGCCCGATCCACCAGCTGCGCTTCCCGGGCGGTCCCGGCGTGCGCGTCGACTCGGGCGTGACGAGCGGCGACGAGATCTCGGGCGCCTTCGACTCGCTGCTCGCCAAGCTCATCGTCACCGGCCGCGACCGCAAGGACGCGCTCGAGCGCGCCCGCCGCGCCCTCGACGAGTTCGAGGTCGCCGGGCTGCCGACCGTGCTGCCCTTCCACCGCGACATCGTCGACGACCCCGCCTTCGCCCCGGCCGGCGACGAGCCGTTCTCGGTGTACACGCGCTGGATCGAGACCGAGTACGACAACACGATCGAGCCGTGGTCGGGCGAGCTCGAGGAGACGACGGGGCCCGCCGCGCGCACGAACGTGGTCGTCGAGGTCGCCGGCCGACGCATCGACGTCAGCCTGCCGAAGCGACTCGCGGGCGGAGCATCCCTCTCGCGCACCGCCGGCCCCGCCCCGCGCCGCCGCAGCGGCTCGCACGCCGTCGACACCGGCACCGGCGACGCCGTGAAGGCGCCCATGCAGGCGACCGTCGTCAAGGTCGCCGTCGCCGAGGGCGACAAGGTCGTCAAGGGCGACCTCGTGCTCGTGCTCGAGGCGATGAAGATGGAGCAGCCCATCGTCGCCCACAAGGACGGCGTCGTCGGCGGCATCAACGCCGAGGCCGGCGCGACCGTCTCGAGCGGCCACCTGCTGCTGTCGATCGCCGACGCGTAGACACCTTCGCGGCCACGGCCGTTCTCGGAGAGGAGCCTGCCCGATGCGTCCGTACCTCGACAAGTGCGGTCCGGCGTCATGGCAGGCCGCCTCGGACTACTCGGCCGTCGTCGCCCGCGAGGCGGCCGAGCTCGGCCTCGGCGCCGAGGAGATCGAGCTCATCAAGGTCCGGGCCTCCCAGCTGAACGGGTGCGGCTTCTGCCTCGACCTCCACTCGAGGCAGGCCCGCGCGGCCGGCGTCGCGCAGCAGCTGCTCGACCTGCTGCCGGCCTGGCGCGAGACCGACCGCTACTCGCCGCGGCAGGAGGCGGTGCTCGCGGTCGCGGAAGCCGTGACCCGCCTGCCGTTGACCGATGACGCCCAGGCCGACCTCGCCGCCGCACGGCAGGTGCTCGGCGAGCGCAAGTTCGTCGCCGCCGAATGGGTCGCCGCGACCATCAACCTCTTCAACCGCATCTCGATCCTGAGCGAGCATCCCGTCAGGCCACGGGACGCGGAGGGGCGGCTCCGGTGATGACCGCAGAACGCTTCACCGTCGAGGACCGGCCGGCCGAGTCGCGCTACGTGCTGCTCGATCACGAGGCATCCGCGGTCGTCGACTCGATCGAGGCGGATGCCGCGTCGGGAGCGTCCACGGCACCCGACCCCGTCATCGGCGAGGAGCAGTACGTCGACGTCCTCGGCGATTCGGGCCGCACCGAGCGGGTGCTCATCCACACCGGCGTCGACGACGGCTACGCAGGCCAGGGGCTCGCCTCGTTCCTCGTGCGGACGGTCGTCGACGACGTGATCGCGCGCGGCTTCGCGATCGTGCCGGTCTGCCCCTACGTGCGCGCCTGGCTGCCGAAGCATCCCGAGTACGCCGCGCACGTCGTGCCGCGGCGCCCCGAGCATCTCGCGGCGATCCGCGCTCGCGGCTGATCGGGCGAAGCGGTCGCGGGCTCAGGTGCCCTGAGCGGTCGGCAGTTCGACCTCGCTCACGCGTTCGCCCGCGAGGCGGGACCGGCGCCGGCCGTAGAGCAGGTAGATCACGACGCCGAGCACGAGCCACACGAGGAACCGCACCCAGGTGAGCGTCGTCAGGTTGAGCATGAGCCACACGCAGAGCGCCGCCGAGAGGATCGGCAGCACGGGCGAGAGCGGCACCGTGAAGCCGCGCTTGAGGTCGGGCCGGGTGCGGCGCAGCACGACCACGCCGATCGACACGAGCACGAACGCCGAGAGCGTGCCGATGTTGATCATCTCCTCGAGGAGGCCGACGTCGGTGAACGCGGCGACGAGGGCGACGACCGTGCCGCCGATGATCTGGATGCGCGCCGGGGTCTTCGTGTGCTCGGTCGTCTTCGAGAGCCAGCGCGGCAACAGCCCGTCGCGGCTCATCGCGAACACGATGCGCGACAGGCCGAGCAGCAGCACCATGATCACGGTCGTGAGACCAGCGAGCGCGCCGAGCGAGATGACGGCCGACGCCCAGTCCTGGCCGACGAGCCGGAACGCGGTCGCGAGCGACGGGCTCTCTTCAGCCGCGAGCTCGGTGTACGGCACCATGCCCGTCATCACGATCGAGACGAGCACGTAGAGCAGCGTCACGATGCCGAGCCCGAGGAAGATGCCCCGGGGCAGCCGTTTCTGCGGCTCGCGCACCTCCTCGGCGCTCGTCGCGACCACGTCGAACCCGATGAACGCGAAGAACACGAGGGATGCCGCGGCCAGCATGCCGAACACGCCGTACTGCGCCGGCGCCGCACCCGTCATCCAGGCGAACAACGACTGCGTCCAGGCATCCGCCGCCCCGCCCTCGGTGGGCACCGCCTCGGGGATGAACGGCGTGAAGTTGGCCGCCTGCACGAAGAAGAAGCCCACGACGATCACGAACAGCACGATCGCGACCTTGATGAGCGTGAACACGGCGCCCACGCGCGCGGTGAGCTTCGTGCCCGCGACGAGCAGCACCGTGAAGACCGCGACGATGAGGAAGGCGGGCCAGCTCACCTCGATGCCGCCGATCGAGAACGTCGCCGGGAACGGCACGCCGAACGCGAGGAGCGCCTCCGACAGGTACACGCCCCAGTACTTCGCGAGCACCGCAGCGGCGGTGAACATCTCGAGGATGAGGTCCCACCCGATGATCCAGGCGAGCAGCTCCCCCATCGTCGCGTAGGTGAAGGTGTAGGCGCTGCCGGCGACGGGCACCGTCGAGGCGAACTCGGCGTAGCACATGATCGCGAGGCCGCACGTGACGGCGGCGAGCACGAACGAGAGGATGACGCTCGGCCCCGCGAAGTTCGCGGCGGCCTGCGCCCCGACCGAGAAGATGCCGGCGCCGACCGCGACCGCGATGCCCATGAGGGCGAGGTCCCAGGTGCCGAGCGAGCGTTTGAGGCTCCTCGACTCGTCGACCGAGTCGGCGATCGAGGCCTCGACCGATTTCACGCGCAGGTTCATCGCTCCCCCAAGCCGTCGGCGCGCCGCGGCCGCGACGCTGCGTGTGACCCAGCGTACGCCCGGGCGTCGTCACCAGGCGGGCGCGGCTCCGCGCGGCGTGACGCGACGCGACGACACGACTCGGCGCGACGGCCGGTGCGGCTCGGCAGGCGAGGGACTCAGCGCACGATGTGCATGGCTCGCGCGGCGTCGGTGAGCGAGCCCGACAGCGAGGGGTACACCGGGAACGCTTCGGCGAACTGATCGACCGTGAGCCGGTGCTCGACGGCGAGCGCGAGCGGGAAGATGAGCTCGGAGGCCTTCGGCGCGACGATGACGCCGCCGATGATCGAGCCGGAGCCGCTCGAGGCGAAGAGCTTCACGAAGCCCTCGCGGATGCCCATCATCTTCGCGCGCGGGTTCGACGACAGCGGCAGCTTGTAGACGACGCCCGGCACGACGCCCTCCTCGATCTCCTTCTCGGTCCAGCCGACGGTCGCGATCTCGGGCTGGGTGAAGATGTTCGAGGTGATGTTGCGGTTCTCGGGCGGGTTCACGACGTCGCCCATCGCGTGGAACACGGCCGTGCGCCCCTGCATCGAGGCGACCGAGGCGAGCGGCAGGAACGTCGTGCAGTCGCCGGCCGCGTAGATGTTCGGCATCGAGGTGCGCGCCACCCGGTTCACCCGGATGTGCCCCGACTCGGCGAGCTGCACGCCCGCCTGCTCGAGCCCGAGGTCGCGCGTGTTCGGCACCGAGCCGACCGCCATGAGGCAGTGCGAACCGTGCACCTCGCGCCCGTCGGAGAGCGTCGCGACGACGCCGTCGCCCTCGCGCACGACCGACTCGGCGCGCGACTTGTTCAGCACCTTCATGCCGTTGCGCTTGAACACCTTCTCGATGACGGATGCCGCGTCGGCATCTTCGCCGGGCAGCACTTGGTCGCGGCTCGAGATGAGCGTGACCTTCGCACCGAGCGCCCGGTACGCCGAGGCGAACTCGGCGCCGGTGACGCCGGATCCCACGACGATCAGGTGCTCGGGCACCTGCTGGAGCGAGTAGAGCTGCGTCCAGGTCAGGATGCGCTCGCCGTCGGGCACCGCCGTCGGCAGCACGCGCGGCGACGCGCCGACCGAGAGCACGAGCGTGTCGGCCTCGATGCGGTCGAAGTCGGTGCCGCCCTTCGCCGTCGAGACGATCACCGCGTTGGGGCCGTCGAGGCGACCCTCGCCGTGCACGAGGTGCACGCCGGCCTCGAGGAGGTTCGAGCGCATGTCCTCCGACTGCTGCGCGGCGAGTCCGAGGAGCCGCTTGTTCACGGCGGCGAGGTTGATCGCGACCTGCGGCTTGACGGCCTTCTCGGCCTCGCCCTTCGCGTAGAACTGCACGCCGAGGTCTGCCGCCTCCTTCACGGCGTTGGATGCCTCTGCGGTGGCGATGAGCGACTTCGAGGGCACGACGTCGGTGAGCACGGCTGAGCCGCCGACGCCCGCACGCTCGATGAGGGTGACCTCCGCACCGAGCTGGGCCGCGGCGAGTGCCGCCTCGTAGCCGCCGGGTCCCCCTCCGAGGACGGCGATCCGTTGCGTGCGCTCGAACTCGTAGGCCATGCTCATATTCTGTCAGTTCCGCGTACCCGGCCAGCACATGAGCAGCGCCGTGCCCGAAGCATCCCCCGCGCTCTAGAGTGGTGGGATGCACGATGCCAACCCGCTCGACGCGCCCTCAGCCGACCCGTTCGCCATCGCCCGCGAGGCCGCGGACCAGATCGCCGACCTGACCGGCGTCGAGCACCACGACATCGCCCTCACGCTCGGCTCGGGCTGGGGCAAGGCCGCCGAGCTCATCGGCGAGACGACCCACACGATCGCGGCCACCGACGTGCCCGGCTTCTCGAAGCCCGCCGTCGAGGGGCACGTCGGCACGCTGCGCTCGGTGCTGCTGCCGACCGGCAAGCGCGCCCTCGTCATCGGCGCCCGCACCCACTACTACGAGCGGCACGGCGTGCGCCGGGTCGTGCACTCGGTGCGCACCGCGGCCGCGACGGGCGCGAAGACCATGATCCTCACCAACGGCGCCGGCGGCATCAAGGAGACGTGGAAGCCCGGCACACCCGTGCTCATCAGCGACCACATCAACCTCACGGCCGACTCGCCGCTCGAGGGCGCGACGTTCGTCGACCTCACCGACCTCTACTCGAAGCGCCTGCGCGACCTGGCGCACTCGATCGACCCGACCCTCGACGAGGGCGTGTACTGCCAGTTCACCGGGCCGCACTATGAGACGCCCGCCGAGGTGCAGATGGCGAAGGCCATCGGCGGCCACATCGTCGGCATGTCGACCGCGCTCGAGGCGATCGCCGCGCGCCAGGCGGGCATGGAGGTGCTCGGCATGTCGCTCATCACGAACCTCGCCGCCGGCATCCAGCAGACGCCGCTCAGCCACCAGGAGGTCATCGAGGCCGGCCAGGCCGCTGAGCCCGTGATCAGCGCCCTGCTCGCGAAGATCGTCGCCTCGCTCTAGAAGGACCGCTCCCCGAGCCTGCCGAGGGGAGCCCGACCCGCCGCTTCGGCGACTCGCTTCGACCAGCGCAGCGAGCGGCGCAGAAAGGACGACGGATGTCGCACGAACTCGACTCCCGCGACGCCGAGCGCGTCGCCCTCGCCGAGGCCTGGATCGCGCAGGACCCCGACGCCGAGACGCGCACCGAGCTGGCCGCGATCGTCGAGGCCGTGCGCGGCGGCGACGCCGAGGCGGCCGCCGACCTCGCCGACCGGTTCGACTCGCGACTCGCGTTCGGCACCGCGGGCCTGCGCGGCGAGATCGCCGCCGGTCCGAACCGCATGAACCGCGTACTCGTGTCGCAGGCCGCCGCCGGCCTCGCCGCGTACCTCGTCGAGCGGGCCGAGCCCGGCACGACGCCGTCGGTCGTCATCGGCTACGACGGGCGCAAGAACTCCGACGTGTTCGCGCGGGACTCGGCCGAGATCTTCGCCGGCGCCGGCGTGCGCGCGGTGCTGCTGCCGCGCCTGCTGCCGACGCCCGTGCTCGCGTTCGCGGTGCGCCACCTCGACACCTCGGCGGGCGTCATGGTCACGGCCTCGCACAACCCGCCGAACGACAACGGCTACAAGGTCTACCTCGGCGGGCAGGACCACGGCTCCCAGATCGTCGCACCGGCCGATGCCGAGATCGCCGAGCACATCCTGCGCGTCGCCGCCTCGACGACGGTACCCGCACTACCGCGTGGCGAGTTCGAGACGGCGGCCGAGTCGGTCGTCGACGAGTACGTGCGGCGAACCGCCGCGAGCGCCGCGCCCGGTGCGCCCGCCGCGCAGCCCCGCGTCGTCTACACGGCCATGCACGGCGTCGGCTGGGAGACGGCGGCACGGGTGCTCGAGACGGCCGGCTTCGATGCGCCGACCCTCGTCCAGGCGCAGATCGCGCCCGACGCGGCGTTCCCGACGGTCTCGTTCCCGAACCCCGAGGAGCCCGGGGCGATGGACCTCTCGTTCGAGGCCGCGCGCGCCGCAGACGCCGAGCTCATCGTCGCGAACGACCCCGACGCCGACCGGCTCGCGATCGCGGTCCCCGACCCCTCAGCGCCCGACGGGGCCGGCTACCGGCGCCTCACGGGCAACGAGGTCGGCCTCACGCTCGGCTGGCTCGCCGCGCGCCGCGCCGCCGATGCAGCGACCGGCGAGGGCGGGCCGAACGGGGCCCTGGCGTGCTCGATCGTCTCGTCGCCCGGGCTCGAGGCCGTCGCACGCGCCTACGGGCTCGACTTCGAGGCGACGCTCACGGGATTCAAGTGGATCTCCCGTGCGCCAGGCCTCGTCTTCGGCTTCGAGGAGGCGCTCGGCTACCTCGTCAACCCCGAAGTCGTGCGCGACAAGGACGGCATCTCGGCCGCGGTCGCGTTCCTGTCGCTCGCGGCGTCGCTGAAGGCCGAGGGCAAGACCGTGGCCGACCACCTCGACGACTTCGTCGAGCGGTTCGGCTGCCACGCGTCGGGCCAGGTGTCGATCCGCGTCACCGACCTCTCGCGCATCGGCACCGTCATGGCGCGCCTGCGCGCCGAACCGCCGGCCTCGGTGGGCGGCATCCGCGTCGAACGCATCGAAGACCTCGCCGATGGCTTCGGCGACCTGCCGCCGTCCGACGTGCTGCGCATCGTGCTCGAGGGCGGCTCGCGGGTCATGGTGCGCCCGAGCGGCACCGAGCCGAAGCTCAAGGTCTACCTCGACGCGGTCGCCGACCGGGGCTCCGTCGCCGAGCGCCGCGCCGCAGCGACGGCGACGATCGACGCGCTCGAGGCCGGCATGCGCGAGCTGGTCGCCTGAGTCGACGCCGAGCCGGATGCCTCAGGCGAGTGAACGCTCGAGCAGGCGCGTGATCTCGTCGACGTCGAAGTAGTTCACGACCTCGACGACCTCGGTGAAGCTTCGCCCGATCGCGTCGCGCACGGCGTCGGCGAGCTCGGTCGACGTGAGGATGACCTGCGCGTCGGCGGCCGCGACCGCCACGCCCGCGAGGTCGCTCGCGTCGACGTCGGCCGACAGCTCGAGTCGTTCGAGTGCGCGCTCGGCGTTGACCTTGAGGATCGCCGAGGTGCCGATGCCGGCGCCGCACACGGCGATGATCTTCACGCGGCCGCCTCGAGGCCGAGGAGTCCGCGGACCTCGTCGGCATCGCCCGCGTGCGCCAGTCGGCTGACCGCGCCCGTGTCGTTGAACACGTTGGCGAGCGTCGCGACCGAGGCGACGTGCTCCTCCGCGTTCGACACCGCGAGCCCGACGACGACCCGCACGGGGTCGTTGTGCGGGTGGCCGAACGGCACCGGCTCGGCGAGCGTCACGACCGCGATGCCCTCGCGACGCACGTCGGGTCCGGGTCGCGCGTGCGCGAGCGCCAGCCCGGGGGCGATGACGACGTACGCGCCGAACTCCTCGATGACGGCGACCATTCGATCGGCGTACTCGGCCTTGGTCGACCCCGATCGGGTGAGGGCGCGACCGGCTTCGCGCACGGCGGCACGCCAGTCGGCGGCGTGCGCGCCGATGACGACGGCGTCGTCGGGCAGCGGGGGGAGGTTCATCTCGGGTCCGTTCGGGGCGGCGGGCCGAGCGGCCGGGGCACGAGGCATCCGGCCGCAGGGGTCGCGTCAGGCTTCGTCGAAGCCGTCCTGGATCAGCTCGGCGAGTTCGTCGCGGTCGTCGAGCGGCAGGAACGCCGCGGCGGCGGCGTTCAGCTGGAAGGTCTCGAGGTCGTCGAGGTCGTACCCGAACGCGTCGCTCAGCAGTGCGAGCTCTCGCGTGAGGCTCGTGCCCGACTGCAGGCGGTTGTCGGTGTTGACGGTCACCCGGAAGCCCAGCTGGTAGAGCAGGTCGAACGGGTGGTCGATGAGCTCGTCGCCCCAGGCGGCGATGGCGCCGGTCTGCAGGTTCGACGAGGGGCTCGTCTCGAGGGCGATCTCGCGGTCGCGCACCCACTGCGCGACCGGACCGAGCGAGACGTAGGTGTTCTCGTCGTCCTGACGCTCGATCACGAGGTCTTCGGCGAGTCGCACGCCGTGCCCGAGGCGGAGGGCGCGTCCGTCGAAGAGGGCTCCGCGGATGGAGTCGAGGCCGTCGGCCTCGCCCGCGTGCACCGTGACGGGCATGAACTGGCTCGCGAGGTAGTCGAACGCGGTGCGGTGCCGGCTCGCCGGGAACCCGGCCTCGGCACCGGCGATGTCGAACCCGACGACGCCGCGGTCGCGGTGCCGCACGGCGAGCTCGGCGATCTCGAGACCCCGGTCGGCGTGGCGCATCGCGGTGACGAGCTGGCCGGTGCGGATCGTGCGGCCGCTCTGGTGCCGTACGTCGTCGGCCCCCTGCTCGAGCCCCTCCTGCACGGCCTCGACCGCTTCGTCGAGCGTGAGTCCGCGCGTGAGGTGCTGCTCGGGGGCCCAGCGGATCTCGCCGTAGACGACGCCGTCGGCCGCGAGGTCCTGCACGAACTCGCGCGCGACGCGCGAGAGGCCGGCACGCGTCTGCATGACGGCCGTGGTGAGGTCGAAGGTCTTCAGGTACTCGACGAGTGAGCCCGAGTTCGACTGGTCGGTGAACCACGTCGCGAGCGAGTCGGCGTCGGACGCGGGCACCTCGAGCCCGATCTCGTCGGCGAGTTCGATGAGGCTCTGCGGACGCAGCCCGCCGTCGAGGTGGTCGTGCAGCGAGACCTTCGGCAGAGCCTGGATGTTCGTGCCGTCGCCCTCGAGGCGGTACTCGGTCGGAATCGTGTTCACGAGACAACGATAGCGGCGGGCGTCGCGCCACGTCTCGGCGAATTCGAAGGATGGCGTCGCGCGACCGGTCAGAGCCATCCGTTCGACTCGGCGATGCGCGCGGCATCGGCGCGATTGCGCCCGCCGGTCTTGCCGATCGCGCTCGACAGGTGGTTGCGGACCGTGCCCTCCGAGAGGTGCAGGATGCGGGCGAGGTCGGAGATCGATCCGCCCGTGCGGGCGAGCGCGAGCACGTCGGTCTCGCGCTCGGTCAGCGGCGAGTCGCCCTGGGCGAGCGACTCAGCGGCGAGCCCGGGGTCGACGACTCGGAAGCCCCCGGCGACCCGTCGGACGGCGTCCGCGAGCTGCGCCGCCGGCGTGTCCTTCACGATGAATCCCGCCGCCCCCGCCTGCAGCGCGCGCTTGAGGTAGCCGGGTCGACCGAAGGTCGTCACGATGAGGACTCGGCAGGCGGGCACCTCGTCGCGGAGCCGCTGCGCCGCCTCGATGCCGTCGATGCCGGGCATCTCGATGTCGACGAGGCACACGTCGGGATGCGAGGCGCGCGCAGCCGGAACGACCTCGTCGCCACGCCCGACCTCCGCGACGACCTCGATGTCGGGCTCGAGTCCCAGCAGGGCGGACAGCGCCCCGCGCACGAGGGCCTGGTCGTCGGCGATCAGGAGGCGCACGGTCGCGGCATCCGCGTCGCCGGTCCCATCCGGCGTCCCCGCCCCGACGGGCCCGCTCACCACGCCACCCGCAACCCGAAGCCGCCGAGCTCGCTGCGGCCGACCGTGAGGACCGCGCCGGCGGCCTCGGCGCGCTCGCGGAGCCCCGCGAGCCCCGTCGAGTCGCGCGAAGCCGTGCTCGGCCCGACCCCGTCGTCTGCGATCTCGACGGCGCGGCCGGCGAGCGTGACCCGGCAGACGGACGCCTCGGAGTGGCGCACGACGTTGGTGACGCCCTCGCGTACGACCCATCCGGCGAGTTCGCGGTGCGACTCGTCGACGACGTCGACCGAGCTCGGCAGCTCCGCGCGGATTCCGGCCGCCTGCAACGCCACCCGCGCGGCGGAGAGCTCGCGGCCCAGGCTCGCGCCTCGGAAGCCGGACACGGTCGTCCGCACGTCGGCGAGCGCGCCGCGGGCGAGCTGCTCGATCTCGCCGATCTCCCGCTTGGCGCCGTCGGGGTCGAGATCGACGAGCCGGCCGGCGAGCTCGCTCTTGACCGTGATGACGGTGAGCGAGTGGCCGAGGAGGTCGTGCATGTCGCGCGCGATGCGGCCGCGTTCGCGATCCGCCGCCATCACCTGCAGCTCCTCCTGGGCCGACCGCAGCTCGTTCATCGCCGCGAGTTGGCGGGCGAACGCCGCCATCATGAGCGAGATCGACAGGATGATCGCGGGCAGGAACAGGTCGGGCCCTCCTGCGGCTGCGAGCGGGATCCCGAACAGGTAGGCGAGCACGGCGAGCCCGACGATGGCGATCATCGTGGGCCGCCAGCGCAGCACGCACATGCCGACGGCGACGCCGACGTAGGTCCAGACGCCGCGCACGCCCCAGCCGTACCACGGCACGAGCGTGAACGACAGCGCGAACAACCCGAGCGGCACGAGCGGCCGCAGGCGACCCGGCAGCACCCACACGACGGGCGCGGAGCAGAGGAAGGCGAGGGCGTAGACGACGAGGAGCCCGATGCCGAGGGCGAGGAACCAGCCCGCGTGCGCCGCCCCGAGGAGATCGGGCACGGGCTCGAACACGAGCTCGTGGAGCGGGGCGAACAACCAGAGGAGCGAGAGACCGCCGCCGATGTACCAGCTGACCGCCCCACGCGAACGCAGCGAGGCGCGCAGGTCACCGCCCTCGTTCGGCACGACCCACGCCGGCCGGAGCGGCCAGCGCCGAGCGCCGCGCACGGTGCGGTCGTCGCTGAACATGGCTCCCATGCTAGGGGCGCGCACGCCGGCCGGGCGCCCGGTACGGGCGCCCGGCCGGGTTCGCTCGCTCATCCGCGGGCCGTGTCGCGGCGGAACGCCTGCGCGGTGCCTGCGAGGAACAGCACGAGCCACACCGCCGCGTTCACGAACGCCCAGATGTCGGGGGCGTCGCCCGTGAGCGGCGAACGGGCGATCTCGGAGATGCCGTAGACGGGGGTGAACTTCGCGATGACCTGCAGGAAGTCGGGCATGCTCTCGACCGGGTAGAAGAGTCCGCCGATGAACGCGAGGAACACGATCACGAGGCTCGTGATCTGCGCGGCGTTCTCGCCGGGCACGAGATAGCCGATGAACAGGCCGAGCGTCGTGAACACGGCGCCCGCGAGCAGCCAGCCGGCGAGGCCCGAGACGATCCACTGCCCGGCGCTCAGGTGGACGCCGGAGAAGGCTCCCGCGACGAACGTCGCCACGACCGCGACGAGCCCGAGGAGCATGCCCGCGATCATCTTGATGAGGACGTTGACGAGCGGGTTGAGCGGCGTGAGCCGCAGTTGGCGACTCCACCCCTGGGCGCGCTCGACGGCGACGGATGCACCGGTCTGCGTGGCCGACATCATCGCGCCGTACATCGCCATCGACACCATGATGTACGCCGCGACCGACGGCCCGCCGTCGGCGATCGGGGTGGACGTGAGCGGCACGTCGCGCAGGTTGTAGCCGACGATGAAGAACATCACGACGGGGAAGGCGAGCGTGAAGACGAGCGTGCGCCGGTTGCGGAGCTTGCGCATGAGCTCGATGCCGAGGTAGGTCAGGTTGAAGCCGCCGAACGGCGGCACCCGGCGCTCGAGGGCGACCCGTGCGGGTGCGCCGGCTGCGGTGTCGGGGGTGGTGCCGCTCATGAGTTCGCTCCTTCGGCGGTGAGCGCCAGGAAGACGCTCTCGAGGTTCTGCGTCGTGATCTCGAGATCGCGCGCGTCGGTGGTGGTGAGGAGGTGCCGGGCGACGGCATCGGAGTCGCGGGTGCGCAGGACGACCCGGTCGCCCTGCACCTCGACCTGCTCGACGCCCGGCAGCGCGGCCAGGGCGACCTGGTCGGCACCGGGCAGGGTCGCGTGCACGGTGCGTCCGGCGACGAGGTTCTTGATCTCGGCGGCCGTGCCGTCGGCGACGATGCGACCCCGGCTCATGAGCACGATGCGGTCGGCGTACTCGTCGGCCTCTTCGAGGTAGTGCGTGGCGAACAGCACGGTGCGACCCCTCGCCGCATCCGCACGGATGGCTCCCCAGAACGCTCGCCGCCCCTCGACGTCCATGCCCGTCGTCGGCTCGTCGAGGATGAGCAGCCCCGGATCGCTGAGCAGCGCCATCGCGAACCGGAGGCGCTGCTGCTGCCCGCCCGAGCACAGCTTGACCCGGCGATCCGCGATCTCGGCGATGCCGGCCCGGTCGAGCACCTCGGCGACCGGACGGGTGTCGGCGAACAGGCTCGCGGTGAGGGCGAGGGTCTCGCGCACGGTGAGGTCGCCGAGGAGGCCCCCGGTCTGCAGCACCGCCGAGACGAAGCCGCGGGCGATCGCGCCGCGGGGCGTCTGCCCGAACACCTCGACCCGGCCCTCGTCGGGCTGGGCGAGGCCGAGCAACAGGTCGATCGTCGTCGTCTTGCCCGCGCCGTTCGGCCCGAGGAAGGCGACGATCTCGCCCTGGCGGATCTCGAGGTCGACCCGGTCGACGGCTCGCACCGAGCCGAAGCTCTTCGCGATGCCGGTCGCGGCGACCGCCGGAACGGTCGTGATGCGCTCGTCGAGCGCTGAGGCTGTCGTGGTCATGCCTCCATCGTGGCGACGACGACGGCCGTGGCCCTCACACGGCTGTCACGTCGTGGGCATGACATTCGTCATGTCGCGGCGCAGAGACGACCGCTCAGGCGATGCTCGCGATCACGGACGGCAGCGCGAACAGGCCCATGACGAACCCGGGGAGGCAGATCACGGCGGCGATGATCCCGCCCCACATGGTCCCCCGGTCGCCGCCGCTGCGGGCCCAGACCGCACCGACCACCGCGAGCGGGAGCAGCACGAGGCACGAGCACCACATGATCGCGATCCAGCCCATGGCCGCAGGGTCGTCGAGCGTCGACAGGAACCCGATCCACATCACGGCCAGCACGAGGTACGGCAGGCCGGTGAGCCAGGGCGCCAACCGCCGTCGCAGCCTCAGTCGGGAGTCCTCCCCCGCTCGGCCCGACGTGCGGTCGTCGTCACCCACCGGCGCCGCCATCGGGTCGCTCAGCGCCCGATGCGGTCGGCGATGAGCGGCCCGCCGTCTTCGATCGGGTCGCCCGCGTCGCCGATGCGCCAGGCGCCCTCGACGGCCGCGAGTGCTCGCTCGAAGCGGGCGGGCTCGTCGGCGTGCAGCGTGAACAGCGGCTGCCCCGCACGCACGACGTCGCCGGGCTTCGCGTGCAGGTCGATGCCCGCGGCGTGGTGCACCGGATCCTCCTTGCGCGCGCGCCCGGCACCGAGTCGCCACGCGGCGATGCCGAACGGCAGCGCCTGCTGTTCGACGAGCACGCCGTCGCGGTCGGCGGTCACGACGTGCTGCTCGTTCGCGACCGGCATCGGCGCGTCGGGGTCGCCGCCCTGCGCCTCGATCGACCGGCGCCACGTGTCCATCGCGCGTCCGTCGTCGAGCGCGGCCTCGACGTCGTCGCCGTCGCGGCCCGCGAGCTCGAGCATCTCGCGCGCGAGTGCGATCGTGAGCTCGCGCACGTCGGCCGGGCCGCCGCCGGCGAGCACCTCGACCGACTCGCGCACCTCGTTGGCGTTGCCGATCGTGAGGCCGAGCGGCACGTTCATGTTGGTGATGAGTGCGCTCGTGGCAACCCCCGCGTCCTCACCGAGCTCGACCATGGTGCGGGCGAGCTCCCGCGAACGCTCGATGTCCTGCAGGAACGCCCCCGAGCCGAACTTCACGTCGAGCACGAGCGCGCCCGTGCCTTCGGCGATCTTCTTCGACATGATCGACGAGGCGATGAGCGGGATCGCCTCGACCGTGCCGGTGATGTCGCGGAGCGCGTAGAGCTTCTTGTCGGCCGGCGCGAGCCCGGCGCCCGCGGCGCAGATCACGCCGCCGACGTCGCGCAGCTGCGCGAACATCTCGTCGTTCGTGAGGTCGGCGCGCCAGCCCGGGATCGACTCGAGCTTGTCGAGCGTGCCGCCCGTGTGCCCGAGGCCGCGGCCCGAGAGCTGCGGCACGGCGACGCCGAATGTCGCGACGAGCGGCATGAGCGGGAGCGTGATCTTGTCGCCGACTCCGCCCGTGGAGTGCTTGTCGCTCGTGGGCTTGCCGAGCCCCGAGAAGTCCATGCGCTCGCCCGAGGCGATCATCGCCATCGTCAGGTCGCGGATCTCGCGTCGGCTCATGCCGTTGAGGAAGATCGCCATGGTCATGGCCGACATCTGCTCGTCGGCGACGTAGCCGCGGGTGTAGGCGTCGACGAGCCAGTCGATCTCGGGCGTCTCGAGCTCGTGCCCGTCGCGCTTGGCACGGATGAGGTCGACGGCGTCGAACGGCTCGATGGCGGCGTCGGTCATGATTCTCCTCGGAATTCAGCGAGCTGCCGCGGGCCGAACGCGTCGGGCAGCACCTCGTCGATGGTCTTGAAGCCGGAGACGGTGTCGAGCACCATGCCCTCGGCCGAGTGCTCGTAGAGCAGTTGCCGGCAGCGGCCGCACGGCATGAGCGTCGCCCCGTGCCCGTCGACGCACGTGAAGGCGACGAGCTTGCCGCCGCCCGACATCACGAGCGCCGACACGAGCGAGCACTCGGCGCACAGCGTCACGCCGTAGGAGGCGTTCTCGACGTTGCACCCGCTCACGATGCGGCCGTCGTCGACGACCGCGGCGGCGCCCACCGGGAACTCCGAATACGGCACGTAGGCCTTGGCCATGGCCTCGCGAGCACGCTCGCGCAGGTCGGCCCAGTCGATCACGTCGGTCGCGGTCATGCTGCTCCCCCGTTCGAGATGGGTGACGGATGCCTCGGGGCAGCGCCTGCCCCGAGGCATCCGGTCAGGATTTGATGTAGGGCTTGCCCGCCGCAGCCGGTCCGCGGACCTTGCCCACGAGCCCGGCCACCGCGATGATCGTGACGACGTACGGCAGCATGAGCATGAACTCGCTCGGCACGGGCGAACCGATCACCGAGAGCGTGTTCTGCAGGTTCGACGCGAAGCCGAACAGGAGCGCTGCGAGCGTCGCCCGGATCGGGTCCCAGCCACCGAAGATCACCGCGGCCAGGGCGATGAAGCCCGCTCCGGCGGTCATCTCCTTGTTGAAGGCGATGCCCGAGCCGATCGTGAAGAACGTGCCGCCGAAGCCGGCGATCGCACCCGCGAGGGCGACGTTCCAGAACCGCGTGCGGTTCACGTTGATGCCCACCGTGTCGGCGGCCTGCGGGTGCTCGCCGACCGCACGGAGGCGAAGGCCCCAGCGGGTGTGGAAGAGCCCGACGTAGACCGCGGCGACCGCGATGTACATGATGTACACGATCACCGTCTGGCGGAAGAAGACCGGCCCGATGACGGGGATGTCGCTGAGCAGCGGGATCGGCAGGCGCGGGAACCTCGGCGGCGAGTTCAGCACGGCCGCGTTGTTCGAGAGCACCTGCGAGAAGAAGAAGCTCGTGAGGCCCGTGACGAGCACGTTGAGCACGACACCCACGATGACCTGGTCGACGAAGTACTTGATCGCGAAGGCCGCGAGCACCATGCCGACGAGCATGCCCGCGATCATCGCGCCGACCGAGCCCGAGATGAGGCCGATCCACGGCGAGCCCGTGGCGGACGCCACCGCGGAGGCGACGACGGCCGACGAGAAGGCGCCGGCGAGCAGCTGGCCCTCGATCGCGATGTTGATGACACCCGCACGCTCGCCCATGACGCCCGCGAGCGAGCCGAAGATGAGCGGAACGGCGAGGCTCAGCGAGCCGAACAGCAGGCCGATCATCGGCAGCGTCGCACCGGCGCCCGCCCACGTGAGGAAGCCGAACAGGAAGAGCACGGCGAAGATCACCGTGATCCAGAGCGGCACTCGGCGCTTGGCCGACGTCGACCACACCGCATAGGCGGTGAGCGCCGCGAGCAGGATCACGACCGTCCAGAGCGCGGGCATCGCCGGCACCGTGATGTTCGCGACCTGGATCACGTCCTTGTCGGACGCGGTCAGCCGGTAGGTGGTGTCGCCGTCACGCGGTGCGAACACCGCGAGGGCGAGCGCGACGAGCGTGAAGACCGCGTAGGCGATCGGGGCCTTCCAGCTGACGACGACCGTCTTGGCGAGGGCGTCGGGCTGGGGTGCGACCGTGTGGTGCTCGGTGACGGTGCTCACTTCGCCGCCACCTCCTTCGTGACGATCGGGCGGGGTCTCTTCGGCGCGCGGGTCGGGTCGGGCAGGCGGAAGATCGTGCGCACGAGCGGCGGCGCCGCGATGAAGAGCACGATGAGCGACTGCACGACGAGCACGATGTCGATCGGCACGCCCTCGGCGGCCTGCATCGAGTACCCGCCGGCCTTGAAGGCGCCGAACAGGATGCCGGCGAGGAACGTGCCCCACGGCGTCGAGCGGCCGAGCAGGGCGACCGTGATGGCGTCGAAGCCGACGCCCGCGTCGATGCCGGCCGTGAAGCCGGTGGTCACCGTGCCGAGCACCTGGCTGACGCCGGCGAGGCCGAGCAGCGCGCCCGAGATGAGCATCGCGTAGACGTACATCGACGGCACGTTGATGCCCGCGACGCGCGCCGCGTTCGGGTTCTCACCGACCGCCCGGAAGCGGAAGCCGAGGCTCGAGCGCGACAGGATCCACCAGACGAGCACGGTCGCCGCGACCGCGAGGATGAAGCCGAAGTGCAGGTTGTACTTCGGCCCGAGCAGGTCGAAGAAGACCGCCGTCTCCTTCATGGGCGGCGTCTTCGGGTTCGACGAGCCCGGCGCCTGGAGGAGGCCGGGGGTGCGCAGCATCCAGGACACGAGGTAGAACGCGACGAAGTTGAGCATGATCGTGACGATCACCTCGTGCGCACCCGTGCGCGCCTTCAGGAGGCCGGCGATGCCGCCCCAGAGGGCGCCGCCGAGAAGGCCGCCGATGAGGGCGACGAGCATGTGGATGCCCCACGGCATGTCGAACCCGAAGGCGAGCCAGCCGGCGACCGACGCGGCGATCAGCATCTGGCCGCGGCCGCCGATGTTGAACATGCCGACGCGGAAGGCGAGGGCGACGCCGAGGCCGCCCGCGATGAGCGGTGTCGCGAACGTCAGCGTGTCGGTGAGCGGCTTGATGCCGTCGACGAAGCTGTCGCGCCGGAAGTTGTAGATCGAGCCCTGGAAGAGTGCCGAGTAGGCGCCCGAGACCGAGTTCCAGACGGCGATGAACGTGTCGCCGGGGCGGGCGAAGAAGTACACGCTCGCCTGCTGCACCTCTTCGTCGGTGAACGCGATCATGATCGCGCCGACGATGAGCGCGAGCACGACCGAGAGCACCGAGATGAGGGCGTTGCCCGTGACGATCTGCTGCCACATCGTGTGCCAGCGCGAGGGCTCGGGCGCCTGGGCCGGTACGGTCGTCGTGTCGCGGGGCGTGCTCGTCGTGTTCGTCGAGGCCTCGTCGCTCATGCTGCGGCTCCTTCTGCAGGCTGTTCGCCGGCCATCATGAGGCCGAGGACGTCGCGGGGGGTGTCGCCCGGCACGATGCCGACGACCTTGCCGCGGTACATGACCATGATCCGGTCGGCGAGGGCGGCGACCTCGTCGAGCTCGGTCGAGACGACGACGACGGGCACGCCACGGTCGCGGGTCTCGACGATGCGCTTGTGGATGAACTCGATCGAGCCGACGTCGACGCCGCGGGTGGGCTGCGCGGCGACGAGGAGGCTGAGGTCGCGGCTGAGCTCGCGCGCGAGGACGACCTTCTGCTGGTTGCCGCCCGAGAGCTGGCGCACCTTCTCGTCGATGCCCTGCGTGCGGACGTCGAACTCCTCGACCTTGTCGCGCGCGAACTCGGCGAGGAGGCCGCGCTGGATGTTGCCAGCCTTCACGAACGGCGCGCCGTCGGAGCGGTCGAGCATGAGGTTCTCGGCGATCGTGAACTCGCCGACGAGGCCGTCTTCGTTGCGGTCTTCGGGGACGAACCCGACGCCGGAGTCGAGGATCTTGCGGACGCTCTCGGTCGTGAGCTCGGTGCCCTCGAGCGTGATCGACCCGCGCACCCGCGGCTGCAGGCCGACGAGCGCCTCGGTGAGCTCGGTCTGCCCGTTGCCCTGCACGCCCGCGACGGCGAGGATCTCGCCCCTGCGCACCTCGAAGCTCACGTCGTTGACGACGAGCTGGCCGATGTGGTCGATGACGGTGAGCCCCTCGACGACGAGGGCGGGCTCGCCGAGTTTCGGCGCGTCCTTCTGCACGGTGAGCTCGACGGCGCGGCCGACCATGAGCGACGCGAGCTCGGTGTTCGACGCGGTCGGCGACGCCTCGCCGACGACCTTGCCGAGCCGGATGACGGTGATGCGGTCGGCGACCTCGCGCACCTCGCGGAGCTTGTGGGTGATGAAGACGATCGATGCGCCGGAGGCCTTGAGCTGGCGCATGATCTCCATGAGCTCGTCGGTCTCCTGGGGCGTCAGCACCGCGGTGGGCTCGTCGAACACGAGCACCTTCGCGTCGCGCGAGAGCGCCTTGATGATCTCGACGCGCTGCTGCACGCCGACCGGCAGGTCGTCGACGAGCGCGTCGGGATCGACGTCGAACCCGAACCGCTCGCTGATCTCGCGGACCCTTCGGCGGGCCGCGTCGAGGTCGAGGAATCCGCCGCCCCTGGTCGCCTCGTTGCCGAGCATGACGTTCTCGGCGACCGTGAACACGGGGATGAGCATGAAGTGCTGGTGCACCATGCCGATGCCGGCCGCCATCGCGTCGCCGGGCCCGGAGAAGTGCTGCACCTCGTCGTTGAGGAGGATCTCGCCCTCGTCGGCCTGGTAGAGGCCGTAGAGCACGTTCATCAGCGTCGACTTGCCTGCACCGTTCTCGCCGAGCAGGCAGTGGATCTCTCCGGCCTCCACGGTGAGGTCGATATGGTCGTTCGCGACCAGGCTGCCGAACCGCTTCGTGATACCGCGAAGTTCGAGCTTCATGTTCTGAATCCTAGTGAGCGCGCTGCATCTGCAGCAGATGGTGCGCGGATGTCGGCGACCCGAATGGCGGGTCGCTCAGATGTTGCGGTCGGCGCGAAGACGCGCGACCGGGTGGAACGCAGATCGGGGAGGCCGGCGAACCGACCTCCCCGATCTGGCGGTGTCGACTTACTCCTGGCCGGAGAGGTACGACTCGACCGGAACGTCGCCCGAGATGATGGCGGCCTTCAGGTCGTCGAGCTCGCCCTGGAGCTCAGGCGACACCTTCGACTCGAAGTCGTGGAACGGCGCGATGCCGACGCCCTCGTTCTCCAGCGTGCCGACGTAGGGAGCGGCGTCGAAGTCGCCCTTGCCCGCGGCGAGCACCGAGTCGTAGGTCGCCACGTCGATGCCCTTGAGGATCGAGGTGAGGATCAGGTCGGCGACCGAGGGGTCGGTCTGCGTCAGGTCGGCGTCGACGCCGATCATCGCGATGTCACGACCCGAGTCGCGCACGGCCGCGGCACCCGACTGGTAGATCGGGCCGCCGACGGGCAGCAGCACGTCGATGTTCTGGTCGATGAGCGCCTGCGCGGTCTGGCGGGCCTGGTCGTTGGCCTCGAAGCCGCCGGTGAAGGAGCCGTCTTGCTTGGCGCGGTCCCAGCCGACGACCTTGACGTCGGTGCCCTTCTCCTTGTTGTGGTAGTCGACGCCCTGGGCGAAGCCGTCCATGAAGATCGACACGGTCGGGAAGTTCATGCCGCCGTACGTGCCGACGACGCCGGTCTCCGAGAAGTCGGCGCCCGCGTAGCCCGCGAGGAACGCGGCCTGGGCGGTGTCGAAGAGGATCGGCTTGATGTTCGGGGCGTCGACCTTGCCGTCGAAGTCGTTGTCGGCCGCGTCGTCGATGATGATGTACTCGATGTCGGGGTTGGCGAGCGCCGACTCGACGGTCGCCGCCGAGAGGGCGAAGCCGACGGTCGTGATGACCGAGCAGCCCTGGTCGACGAGGCTCGAGAGGTTCGGGGCGTACTCGGTCTCGTCCTTCGACTCGACCGTGATGGCCTTGACGCCGAGCTCGTCGGCGGCCTTGTTGATGCCCTCGTAGCCCAGCTGGTTGAAGGACTTGTCGTCGAAGCCGCCCGCGTCGGAGACCATGCACGGCTGGAAGCCTTCGATCGCCTCGGCCGTCGGGGTGGCCGCCTCTTCGGGCGCGGATGCGCAGCCCGCGAGCAGCAGGGCGCTGCTGCCGAGCAGCGCGAGGCCGCCGAGCGCGGCCTTCTTGGTCGTGACCTTCACTGTGTCCTCCAAAAGACGCAAGACCCCGACCTTCGCGGGGCTGATCGATGTCACGTTACCCAATGTTTCGTCGTGCGCCATGGGCTCGGCCGCATCGATCGGCCAATGGTTATGAATACGCGACATTCTGCTCATATGAGCAGGCGGCCTGTCCCGCGAACGGGGGTGAACGCGTCCCTGCGGCTCAGCCGCGCGACGGGGCGCTCGGCGAGTCGACGACCAGGTCGCCCGCGATGATGGCCTTCCGCAGGCCGTCGATCTCGCCGTCGAGCTCGTCGGAGACGAGCGGCGCGAGGTCGTGGTACGGCGCGATCTCGACGCCGCCGTTCTCGAGCGTGCCGATGTAGGGCTCGTTCGTGAACTCGTCGTCGATGACATCGCCCATGATCTCGACCATCGCGTCCTGCGTGTTCTTGAGCACGCTCGTGAGCACGACGGGGCGGAACTGCGCGTTGAGGGTCTCGTAGCCGTCGCTGTCGACCCAGATCACCGAGACGCCGTCGTGCTCGAGCGCCGCCGCGGCCGCGCCCTCGCCCACCTGGCCGGCCACCGGCAGGATCACGTCGGCGCCCTGGTCGATGAAGCCCTGGGTGAGCGTCTTGCCCTTGTTGACGTCTTCGAAGTCGCCCGTGAACGCGCCGTCCTGCTTCGCCTTGTCCCAGCCGAGCGCGCGCACGTTCGTGCCGTGCACCTCGTTGTACTTCGCGACGCCGTCGACGAAGCCGTCCATGAAGAGGGTCACGGGCGGCTGGTTGCCGCCGCCGAACGTCGCGACGACGCCCGTCTTGGACACGCCGGCCGCGAGGTAGCCGGCGAGGAACGACGCCTGCGCCGTGTCGAACACGACGGGCTTGATGTTGTCGCCCTCGACCGTCTCGTCGACGATCGCGAAGTGGAGGTCGGGGTTCTTCGCCGCCTGGTCGGTCGTCGCCTCGGCGAGCTCCCAGCCGACCGTCACGATGAGCTCGCAGCCCGAGTCGACGGCCTGGGCGACGTTCGGTGCGAGATCGGTCTCACCGGTGGAGACGATCGCCTTCGCGTCGATGCCGTACTCCTGCTCGGCGGCCTGCAGGCCCTCCCAGCTCGACTGGTTGAACGAACGGTCCTCGAGACCGCCCGAGTTCGTCACCATCCGCGCGCAGACCTCGCTCGCCGCGTCGGTCGGCTTCGCCTCGGGCGCGGTCGCGCACGAGACGAGGGCGAGGGATGCCGCGGCCGACGCCGCGACGAGGAGGAGACGCTGTGCCCGAGGCATCCTGATACCCGTTCTTCCGTGAGGTGGTGCGTGGTCAGAGCACGTCGCTCGAGCCGCCGAGCCGCAGTGCGTCGACGACCGCCTTCACGCGCTGGGCGTGCTCGCTCGTCGTGACCAGCAGCGCGTCGGGGGTGTCGACGACGACGATATCGCGCACGCCGATGAGGCTGATGACGCGCTTCGAGCGGCTCACGACGATGCCGCTCGACGCGTCGGCGAGCACGCGGGCGTGCTCGCCGAGGATCGCGAGCTCGCCCGAGCGGCCGGCGGTGTTGAGTTTCGCGAGGGAGGCGAAGTCGCCGACGTCGTCCCACTGGAAATGCCCGCGGATGACGGCGAGACGCCCCGCCGCGGCCGCGGGCTCGGCGACCGAGTAGTCGATCGCGATCTTCTCGAGCCTCGGCCAGATGCGGTCGACCGCCGGGCCGCGGGTCGCGGGGTCGTCCCACGCCTCGGCGAGCTCGACGAGTCCGGCATGGAGTTCGGGCTTGTTGCGCTCGATCTCGGCGAGCAGCTGGTCGGCGCGGGCGATGAACATGCCCGCGTTCCAGAGGTGCTTGCCGCCGGCCAGGTAGCGCTTCGCGGTCGTGAGGTCGGGCTTCTCGACGAAGCTCGACACGACCTCGGCGTGCTCGGTGCCCGGGATGTCGAGCGCGCTGCCGCACTCGATGTAGCCGAAGCCGACCGCCGGCTCCGTCGGGGTGATGCCGATCGTCGCGATGTAGCCGGCCTGCGCCGCGGTGACGGCTTCGGTGACCGCCGCCTGGAAGAGGGCATCGCCCGAGATGACGTGGTCGGCGGCGAACGAGCCGATGACGACGCCGGGCTCGCGGCGCTCGAGGATCGCCGCCGCGAGGCCGATCGCCGCGGTCGAGTCGCGCGGCTCCGACTCGAGCACGATGTTCGCGTCGGCCAGGTCGGGCAGCTGCTCCTCGACGGCACCGCGGTGGGCGCGCCCGGTGACGATCATGATGCGCTGGTCGCCCGAGAGCGGTGCGAGGCGGTCCCAGGTGTCCTTGAGGAGCGTCTGCCCCGATCCGGTGAGGTCGTGCAGGAACTTCGGCGCGTCGGCGCGGGAGAGCGGCCAGAGGCGCGAACCCACTCCCCCGGCGGGGATGATCGTGTAGAAGCCCTCGAGCGGTTCGTTCGGCATCCGAACAGGATAGCGGCGAGGCATCCCACCGACCTGATCGCCGTCGCGGCGATCGGCTAAGGGTGCCCTCACCTGCATGGCGAGCGAGCCGGGTCTAGACTCGGATCGGGCCGTCGTGCCCCTGCGCCCGCTTGTCAAGGGCGTGTTTCACACAGCCAGGGAGGGTTGTTCATGCCAGAGACCTCGGCAGGAACCCTGACCGCACCCGAGAAGCCGGCGAAGCAGAAGCCGGGCGGCACGCTCTATCGCGGCCACGAGGGTATGTGGTCATGGGTGCTGCACCGCATCACGGGTGTCGCCATCTTCTTCTTCCTCCTCGTGCACATCCTCGACACGGCACTCGTGCGGGTGAGCCCCGAGGCGTACAACACCGTCATCGGCGCGTACCAGACGCCGATCATGGGCCTCGGCGAGGTCGCGCTCGTCGGCGCGATCGTGTTCCACGCGTTCAACGGCCTGCGCATCATCCTGGTCGACTTCTGGGCCTGGGCCACGCGCCACCAGAAGGTGCTGTTCTGGATCGTCATCGCCCTCTGGGTGATCACGATGCTCGCGTTCACGCCGCGCCACCTGATGAACGTGTTCGGGCACTGAGGGGTTCACTGACATGACTGCGACCATCGAAGCACCCCGCACTCCGGCGCGTCCGGCCCGAAAGGGCGGCGCCAACTGGGAGAAGTGGGGCTGGATCTACATGCGCGCCTCCGGCGTGCTGCTGCTCGTGCTCATCTTCGGGCACCTCTTCACCAACCTCATGCTCGGCGACGGCATCCACGCCATCGACTTCGGCTTCGTCGGCGGCAAGTGGGCCGACCCGTTCTGGCAGTGGTGGGACGTGCTGATGCTCTGGCTCGCCCTCATCCACGGCGCCAACGGCATGCGCACCCTCGTGAACGACTACACGAACCCCGGTGCGGTGCAGAAGGTCCTGAAGGGCGCGCTCTTCGCAGCGGCCGCCGTGCTCATCGTGCTCGGCACCCTCGTCGTCTTCACGTTCGACCCGTGCCCCGCCGGTGCCCCGGCGGACCTCCTCCCCAGTTTCTGCGCCGCGCTCTAGGAGACATGTGACCAGCGAGACCCACGTCGAGACGAAGATCGTCGACGGCGTCCACTACCACCAGTACGACATCGTGATCGTCGGCGCCGGCGGCGCCGGCATGCGGGCGGCCATCGAGGCCGGCCCGGGCGCGAAGACCGCCGTCATCTCGAAGCTCTACCCCACCCGCTCGCACACGGGCGCGGCGCAGGGCGGCATGGCCGCGGCGCTCGCGAACGTCGAGGAGGACTCGTGGGAGTGGCACACCTTCGACACCGTCAAGGGCGGCGACTACCTCGTCGACCAGGACGCGGCCGAGATCCTCGCGAAAGAGGCGATCGACGCGGTCATCGACCTCGAGAACATGGGCCTGCCGTTCAACCGCACGCCCGAGGGCAAGATCGACCAGCGCCGCTTCGGCGGCCACACCCGCGACCACGGCAAGGCGCCCGTGCGCCGCGCCTGCTACGCGGCCGACCGCACGGGTCACATGATCCTGCAGACGCTGTTCCAGAACTGCGTCAAGCTCGGCATCGAGTTCTACAACGAGTACTACGCGCTCGACGTCGTCATGACCGAGGTCGACGGCGTCCAGCAGCCGAGCGGCGTCGTCGCGTACGAACTCGCGACCGGCGAGCTGCACGTCTTCCAGGCGAAGGCGATCATCTTCGCCACCGGCGGCTTCGGCAAGATCTTCAAGACGACGTCGAACGCGCACACCCTCACGGGCGACGGCGTCGGCATCATCTGGCGCAAGGGCCTGCCGCTCGAGGACATGGAGTTCTTCCAGTTCCACCCGACCGGGCTCGCCGGCCTCGGCATCCTCCTCACCGAGGGCGCCCGCGGCGAGGGCGCGATCCTGCGCAACGCGAGCGGTGAGCGCTTCATGGAGCGCTACGCCCCCACCATCAAGGACCTGGCGCCGCGCGACATCGTCGCCCGCTGCATGGTGCAAGAGGTGGCCGAGGGCCGCGGCGCCGGCCCGCACAAGGACTACGTGCTGCTCGACTGCACCCACCTGGGCGCCGAGGTGCTCGAGACGAAGCTGCCCGACATCACCGAGTTCGCGCGCACCTACCTGGGCGTCGACCCCGTCTACGAGCCGGTGCCCGTCATGCCGACCGCGCACTACGCGATGGGCGGCATCCCCACCAACAACAACGCCGAGGTGCTTCGCGACAACACGACCGTCGTGCCCGGCCTGTACGCCGCCGGCGAGTGCGCGTGCGTCTCGGTGCACGGTTCGAACCGACTCGGCACGAACTCGCTGCTCGACATCAACGTCTTCGGCAAGCGCGCCGGCCGCAACGCGGTCGAGTACGTGAACTCGGGCGTCGACTTCCTGCCGCTGCCCGACGACCCCGCCGCCGGCGTCCGCGACCTCCTCGTGGGCCTGCGCGACTCGACCGGCACCGAGCGGATCGCCGCGATCCGCAAGGAGCTGCAGGACGAGATGGACCGCAACGCCCAGGTGTTCCGCACCGACGAGTCGCTCGCCCACGCGGCCGGCGTGATCGCCGGTCTCCGCGAGCGCTACAAGGACGTCGCCGTGCAGGACAAGGGCAAGCGGTTCAACACCGACCTGCTCGAGGCCGTCGAGCTCGGCTTCCTGCTCGACCTCGCCGAGGTCGTCGTCACGAGCGCCCGCAACCGGGAGGAGAGTCGCGGCGGCCACATGCGCGACGACTTCCCGAACCGCGACGACGAGAAGTTCATGCAGCACACGATGGCGTACCTGTCGGGTGACGCGCACTCGTCCGATGCGAGCGACCACATCCGGCTCGACTGGAAGCCGGTCGTCGTCACGCGCTACCAGCCGATGGAGAGGAAGTACTGATCGTGAGCACCGCCACGCTCGAAGCACAGCAGCCGGCCGCATCGGGGTCCGACGCCATCCAGTCGTTCACGGTCACCTTCCTGATCCGTCGCTTCGACCCCGACGTCGACACCGAGCCGCGCTGGCAGGACTTCGACGTCGAGATGTACGCAACCGACCGCGTGCTCGACGCCCTCCACAAGATCAAGTGGGAGCAGGACGGCTCGCTGACGTTCCGCCGCTCGTGCGCCCACGGCATCTGCGGGTCCGACGCGATGCGCATCAACGGCCGCAACCGGCTCGCCTGCAAGACGCTGATCAAGGACCTCGACATCTCGAAGCCGATCTACGTCGAGGCGATCAAGGGCCTGCCGCTCGAGAAGGACCTCATCGTCGACATGGAGCCGTTCTTCGCGAGCTACCGCGAGGTGCAGCCGTTCCTCGTCGCGAACTCGACCCCCGAGGCCGGCAAGGAGCGCGTGCAGTCGGTCGCGCAGCGCGCGATCTTCGACGACACCACGAAGTGCATCCTCTGCGCCGCGTGCACCTCGTCGTGCCCCGTGTTCTGGACCGACGGCCAGTACTTCGGACCGGCCGCGATCGTCAACGCGCACCGCTTCATCTTCGACTCGCGCGACGACAACGCGCAGACCCGCCTCGACATCCTCAACGACAAGGAGGGCGTGTGGCGCTGCCGCACGACCTTCAACTGCACCGAGGCGTGCCCCCGCGGCATCGAGGTCACGAAGGCCATCGCCGAGGTGAAGCAGGCCGTCATGCGCGGCAAGCCGTAACCACCTGCGCTCCGCGAACGGGGCCGGTCGCCTGAGGCGACCGGCCCCGTTCGCGTTTCAGTGCGCTTCCGCACCCTCGGCTGCGTTCCGGGGGTGCTTTTGCGCAAGCTTCGGGCCGGATGCACCCGCCTGACTGCGGAAATGCACCCCCGGAACGACCTGGAGGGACGAACGAGGGGCCGGTGCACCCGCTGCCCCGGCCCCCCGTCCCTTTCGTCGGGCGCTACTCGGTGCGCCGCTCCCCCGGTCGACGACGACGGACGATCGTCGTCGCGACCAGCAGCGCGCCGATCAGCAGCAGCCCGGCAGCTCCCCACAGGAAGGGGCCTCCGGCGAACCCGGTCGAGGCGATCCCGGGCTTCGGGGTCGGCCTCGGCGACGGGCTCGTCACGACCGTGACCGTCACGGTCGAGTCGTCGCACAGGACGGGCAGTTCGGGATCGATCGCCGCGGCCGCACCGACCTCGCCCTCGGCGGCGGGCTCCGCCTCGGCCTCGGGCTCCACGGGCTCGTCGTCGGGATCGTTCCAGCAGACCTCGCCGGTGTTGTCGATGCTGTCGACGGTGGTCGCCGGATCGAGCACGACCGAGAGCCCCACGTCCGGAGCATCCGGTTGCGTGCCGCCGATCATGCCGTTGAGCACGCAGTGCAGCGTGCCGCCGTACCCGTCGGCGTCGGCGTCGGTCACCGCGCAGTCGTCCCAGCGCGGGAACGCGGGCGCCTCGGCCGTCGTGATGCCGGTGACCTTGAGGTCAGCCGGGATCTCGTCGAAGAGCTCCATGTTCTCGATGGCGCCGAGACCCGAGTTGGTCACCGACAGGGTGTAGTCGAATGCGTCGCCCGGCTTGGCCTGCTCGACGCTCGACGTCTTCACGATCTCGACCGACGGGTCGCGCACGACCTCGCACGCCGGGGTGGCCTGCGGGTACACCGCGAGGATCGACTCACTCGGGTTGACCGAGAAGGTGATCGTCATCGGATTCACCTGGTCGGCGAACGCGTAGCTCGGGAGCTTCGAGTCCTTGACCATGTTCTCCCACATGTCGACGATGCCGTTCTCGCCGACGACGTCGCCCTCCTCGATCAGGCGCCAGCCGGGCCAGCCGATCGAGATGCCGTCGTCGTTCACGACACCGTACGGCCAGAGCAGCCGGCCGTTGCGCTCGCTCCACGGCACCTGCATGACGATCGGCTCGGCGTCGGGGTAGACGGTCGGGTCGGGCGTCCAGGTCACCGTGATCGGCCCGGGCTCGACGTCGTCGGAGACCGCGACGTCGAAGTAGAGGTACGGCACGTCGTTGACGCAGCGGGTGTAGGCCGCCGGGTCGATGGCCTTCGTCGGCACGTCGACGTCGTCGCAGTCGTTCGCGGGCACCATGTCGGGGATCACGCCGTCCTCGGCGAGTGCGAGTCCGCGCGCGAGCCCGGCGAACTCGGCGAGCTCGGGCTGCTCGGACGCCACGATCGCAACGCAGGCCTCGTTGGGGATGTCGCCCAGGTCGACGACCGGCACGGGCGGCGCCGGGTCGTCGGGCCCGACGGGCGGCACCGGCGGCAGCGGCGCGGGCACGGCCATCTGCACCGGGATGGTGATGACGGTCACCGCCCCCGCCGGGTACGCGCCCGTGTACGTCGCCGCGAACGCGTTGTCGGCATCACCCGACGTCTGCGCCCACGTGCCCGTCTGCGCCGGGTCGTCGGCCGGCGCGAACGTGGCCGGCCCCGTGACGACGAGGTCGTCGTCGAGCAGGTCGGAGACCTCGAGGCCCGGCACGTCGAGCGTGCCGTGGTTCGTCACCGTGAGCCGGTACTCGAACGCGTCGCCCGCCTGCACCGCGGTCTGGTCGTCGGGAAGCACGTACTCCTTCTCGATGCCGACGTCGAACGACTCGGCGACGTTCTTCAGCGAGCACACGGTGGTGCCGCCCGGCGCGACCTGCGCGTGGGTGACCGCCGCGTCGCCGCAGAGCCAGGCCTCGGCGTGGTAGTACGCCGCGAACGGGTTGCTCGCGTGCGCGGCCGCCAGCTGCTCGCCGAGCAGGTAGGACCCGACCGGGACGACGAGCTCGAGGCCGCCGCCGTTCAGGTACTGCGCGAACGTTGTGGCCGACTCGCCGCTGAGGTTCCAGTCGGCTGCCGCGAGCAGCTCCGCCGGATCGATGCCGAGGTCGAGGAGAGCCGTGTTGTCGACCGACTTCGTGAGCCGCAGCTTGCCGACGGGGATGTCGGTGCACCCCTCGAGCTCGGTCGTGAACGTGCCGTTCGTCATCTCGGCCGTGTTGAGGAATCCGCCGCCCGTCTCGGTCGCCTCGCACGTCGCGAGGTCGATCGAGGTGATGGAGGCGACGTTCGCGCGGACGGTGATCGTCCACACGTGGGTGTCTCCGGCCACGATCGCGTGCGCGGTGGCGAGGGTCGTCGCATCCTGACCGTTCCAGTCGGCGACCGGGTCGCCGTCGGGATCGGTCGCCGACGCCGAGACGATGCTCACGCCGTCGGGGAATGCGAGCGCATCGTCGAGGTCGTAGACGAGATCGTGCGAGCCGACGGTGTCGACCGTGATCTCGTACTCGACCTCCCACTGGCCCGGTGCGACGAGGGTCGCGGGGCCGGTGGGCGCCTTCACCGCGGTCGTGCGGCCGGGCTCGTCGCACGCCCCGGCCTCGGTCGGCACGCCCGCGACGGTCAGCGTCGCGGTGTTCGCGAAGCCGCCCTGCTCGCCGGGCACGCAACTCGTCGAGCCCTCGACCTCCTCGGTCTCGGGGTCGTCCCAGACCACGTCGGCGGTGACGGTCGCGTCGACCGTCACGTCGTAGACGTGGGTGCCGACGGAGGCGGGGAGCACGACGTCGTCCGCGAGCTCCTCCACCGGCTCGGCCTCGGGGTCGGCCCAGGAGCCGGCGGCACCGTCGGGTCCCTGCCAGGCGGCCGAGTCGATGCGGATGCCGCTGCCGAAGTCGGCGAGCGAGTCGGTGAGGTCGTACGTGACCGCCGAGACGACGCTCTCGTCGGTGACCGTGACCCGGTACTCGATCGTCCAGCTGCCGTCGTCGTGCTGCACGACGTCGGTGACGTCCTTGACGACGGAGTACGTCGCCGGCTTCGCCGTATTGACGATCGTGCAGGTGACGTCGTCGCCCGGGTCGAGGTTCACGGTGTCGCCGTCGAGGACGCCGGCGGCGTCGCAGCTCCAGGTGCCGGCCTCGAACTCGTCGGCGCCTGCGAAGTCGGTCGCGACCTCGTCGAGCACGTAGTCGACGTTCGCGTCGACCGCCCCGCTCGCGGTGCCGGCGCCCGTGACGATCGGGTCCTCGCCGTCCTCGGTCGCCGAGACCGTCCACAGCGTCGGCGGGAAGTCCGCCGCGACCGCGTCGGGCTGCACCTCCTTCACGAGGGTGAGCTTCGGCGCGATGTCGGTGTTGACGATCTCGCAGTCGACCGTGGCGCCGAGTTCGTGCACTTCGATGGTCGCGGTCGTCGAACCGGTCGCATCCGTGAGCGTGAATGCGTCGTCGCCCTGGTCGGACGTGCACGCCCAGGTCGCTGCGACCCGGTACTCGTCGCCGTTCGTCCACTCGACCGAGGTCTCGGCAAGGGTGTACGGGGCGTCGAGTCGAACGGATCCGCTCGCCGTGCCCGGACCGCCGAAGCCGTCGCCGGGGCTCGATGCGCTGACGGTCCAGTCGTCGGCCACGGCGTCGCCGCCGTGCGCGTTGACGACCGTCTTCTCGAGGTTCACGGTCTGCGTGCAGTCGACCTCGTTCGTGATGAGGAACGTCGACACCGCGGCATCCAGCGTCTTGTCGCCCGTGCCGTTGCCGGCGGTGTCGACGAGCACGCACCCGGTGGGCACGACGACGTCGGTCTCGCCGACCGTCACCTGGTCGCCGAGGGCGTACGGTCCGGACTCGGCGCCCCAGTCGACGTCGGAACCGTCGAGCTGCCCCTGGGCGGTGAACCCGTCGGGCAGGTCGTCGCTGTTCCACGCGATCGGCTCGCCGCCGTCGATGACCCATGCCTTGTCGACGATGACGACCACGGGCACGTCGCCGCAGTCGTCGGCGGTGTACTCGTCGCCCGAGATGACGGTCGCCGTGTTCAGCAGGCCGTCCCCCTCGGTCTGGTCGCCGGCGCAGACGAGGCCTTCGGCCGGGGCATCCGCGTCGACGGTGAAGGTGACCGTCACCGTGTAGGTGTGGGTCGCGCCGCCCGCGAGCGCCTGGTCGGCGACGATCTCGGTGTCGTCGTCGCCGTTCCAGCCGGGGTTGACCGTGACGTCGGCCGACTCGACCGTGGCACCCGTGATGACGACGCCGTCGGCGTAGTCGGGCGCGTCGTCGAGGTCGTAGACCAGCGCCTGGTCGGCACTCGTGTTGTGCACGGTGATCGTGTAGCTCGCCGTCCACCCGCTCGCGTCCCCGGTGACCGGGCCGTCGAAGGTCTTGGTCACCTCGGGCTCGGCGGGAAGGCCGCACCCCGTGTCGCTCGAGGGGATGCCGTTCGACGTGAGCGTGACCTCGTTGAGGAAGCCCACGTTCGGGTCCGCCTCGGTCGGCGAACAGGTGTTCGTCGTCGGGACGCCGAACGCCGCCTCGTCGACCTTCGCGGTGACGGTCACCGTGTAGGTGTGCACGCCGTCGATGCCGATGACCTTGTCGGCCGGTGCCGTGCTGTTCGGCACGATGTCGGCCGTCGGGTCGTTCTCGGGGTCGCTCCAGGTGCCGTTCGCGCCCTCGCCCTCCCAGCTCGCCGACTGGATGTCGACCTCGGGGCCGAACCGCAGCGAGTCGGCGAGCGTGTAGCGCGAGACGAACTCCGAGTTGCCGGTCACCGTGACGTCGTACACGATCGTCCAGAGCCCGTCGCCGTCCTGCGTGACCGTCGGGTCGCCCTTCACGACGGTCGGCTCGCCGCCGCGCTCGATGTCGGTGCAGTCGTCGTCGGTGCGCGCGATGTCGCCCGACGTCACGATGGCGTTGTTCAGGAAGCCGACACCGTCGGAGTGGTCGGCGGTCTTGCACTCGAGTTCGTCGGGGTCGATGTCCCCGGCGGGGGCGTCGACGTTCAGCACGACGGTGTAGACGTCGGTCGCTCCGGCGGCGATCGGCTTGTCCGATGCCACCGTGAACGGCGAGCCGTCGTACGGGGTCACGGGTGCGCCCCCGTCGATCGCGTAGCCGAGGTAGGCGACGCCGGCCGGGAACGCCGGGTCATCGGTCAGCGAGTAGTACGACGGCTTGGCACCCGGGTCGGTGTTGGAGACGGTCAGCGTGTACGCGACGTTCCAGGTCGAGTCGGGCTGCTGGGTCGAGGTCGCCCCCGACTTCACGATCTTCGGGGCGCTGGGCGAGTCGCACGCCGATGCATCGGCCGGAACGCCCGCGACCGTCAGGGTCGCCGTGTTGTTGAACGCCGCGTTCCCGCTGCCACCGGTCGGACATGCCGACTGGGCCGGTGTCAGGTCGGGGCCCGTGAGGGCGATGCCCGTGACCGTCACGCGGTAGGTGTCGCTCGGGTCGGGGTCGCCGGCCGCGAGGTAGGCGTCGTCGGCGAGGACGCCGCCGTTCGTCCAGCCGGGGATCGCGACGCCGTTCTTCGTGGCCGAGTACGTGCCGCCCGTGACACCGGCACCGAAGTGGGTGGTGTCCGAGAGGTCGTAGACGCCGCCGACCGTGCCGGTGTTCGTCACGACGACGTCGTACTGGATGCTCCACGTGCCGTCGATCGCCTGCGCGACCGAGCCGGGGACGACCACCTTGGTGTGGGTGATCTTCGGCGACTCGAGGGTCACGCAGCCCGTGGCATCCGTCGTCTGGTTGCCCGAGACGAGCGTCGCCGTGTTGTCGAGGCCGTCCGCGCTCGGGCACGTGTAGGTCGGGTCGTCGGCACCGAGACGCACCGTGACCGCGATCTGGTAGACGTGAGCCGCCGCGCCGCCCGCGAGGGCGACGTCGTCGGCGAGGAGGTCGTTCGGCGCCGCCCCCGTCCAGGTGGGCACGGTCGCGACGCCGGCCGGCTTGCCGACGACCGTCGGGTCGCCCTCCTGCGTCGCCGTGGTGGGCAGGTCGAGCTCGTCCCTGAGGTCGTAGACGACGCCGGTCGTGGCCGAGGGGTTCGTCACCGTGATCGTGTACGGCAGGGTCCAGGTTCCGTCGCCGTTGTCGACGGCGGTGCCGCCGGTCTTCGTGATCGTCGGCTTCACCGGCAGGGCGCAGTCGGATGCCGCGTAGGGGGTCTGCCCGACGTACATGGTCGCCGTGTTGAGGAATCCGACAGTGCCCGGCTCGAGGTCGTCGCAGGCCGCGGCAGTGGTGCCGTCGAAGTCGGCGTCCACGTCGAGGGTCGCGTTCACGGTGACCCGCCACGTGTGCGAGGTGCCCGGCGCGAGTTGCGGCTCACCGTCGAACGGCTGGATCTGGTCGAAGGGGACCGTCCAGTTCTCGCTCGATCCCGCCGGAAGCGGCAACGTGCGCTGGTAGCTCGCGCTGTTCACCGTGACCTCCGAGCCGAACTCGAGCCGGTCGGAGAGCACGTAGCCGAGCGACTGGAACGCGCTCGGGTTCGTCACGACGATGTCGTACGCGATGGTCCAGCTGCCGTCGGCGTTCGGCACGGGCACCCCCGCTGTCTTCGTGATCGACGGGGTGATGGGCTTGAGCGTGTTGACGACGGTGCACGAGAGCTCGTCACCGGCTCCGAGGGCGGGCACGCTCGCGGACGGGACGGGAGTGTCGGGTCCGTCGTTGAGCGAACAGGTCCAGACGCCCGGGGCGAACTGGTCGGCGTGAGCGAGGTCGGTCGTCTCGGCGAGATCGAACGCGACGCCCGCCGGCACCGGAACCGGGCCGCCGGTGCCGCCGTCGCCGATGGCGACGATCTGGTCGTCGTCGGCGCGGCTTGCGCTCAACGTGAACTCGTCGGCCGACACGACGCCGTCGGTCACGACCTTCTCGAGCTCGAGCGTCGGGGCGATCGGATCGTTGTACACGACGCACGTGCCCTGTCCGAGCGCGGCCACGGTGATCTCGTTCGTCTCGACGAACTGGCCGTTCGGCGTCGTGCGGCACATGACCGACGTCTGCTCCCAGCCGTCGGGGCCCCCGGTCTCGGAGATCGTGTACGTCTGACCGGGGCGGACGAACACCGTGTCGCCCGAGGTCGCGTCGACGGCTCCGAGGCCGGCAGGAGCGGGCGCCTTCGGGGTCGCGACGAGCGTCCAGTCGGCAGGGTCGGCGTCGAGGTCGAGGTCGTTGTCGACGTTCTTGATGAGCGTCAGCGACGCCGTCTGGTTGACCGCCGTGCACTGCACCCGGAAGCCCAGCGGAACCGTGACCCCGCCGTTGAGGCCGTCGGCGAAGCCGGGGACGACCGTTCCGGCCGCGTTGACCTGCACGCAGTCCCAGCTGCCCGTGGCGGGCGGGATCGGGACGGCGTTCAGGCCGAGCGTCTGCACGTAGCGCGGATCACCCGTCTCAACGAGCGGATACGTCACGTTCGGCGTCACGAGGGCGGTCGCCCCGGGGGTGCCGGTGGCTCCGTTCGGCCCGGCGAGCGCCCCGCCGGGGGCGACCGCGTCGAGGTTCCACGCGCCCGGTGCGGCCGGACCGTTCGCGACCGTCTTCTTCAGCGTCAACTGGGAGTCGCAGGTGACGGTGTTCGTGATCGTGTAGGTGTTGTCGCCGGGTTGCAGCGTCGCGCTGTACGGCAGGGCGCCGTTGGCCGGAGCGCTGCCGTTCGCGAGCGTCACCCTGCTGTCGGTGATGCGGCAGAGATCCCGAGAGCCGACGCTCGTCGTCTCGTTCAGCGACACGACGGTGTTGGCCGGGACCGGTCCCTGCGGCGTCACCCACGGCGCGTTCGCGCCGCCGACGGTGAGCTGGGCCGTGAGGCCGATCGGCTGCTGACCGTTCTGGTAGGTCACGCCGTTCACGACCCAGACCTTGTTGACGCTGTACGTCGCCTGCGGCAGCGGTGGCCGGTTCCAGACCGTGCAGCTGACGGCCTGCGTGGAGCTGACCGGGATCGAGAAGCCGTTCGTCTCGTTCGTCACGGTGATGGCGCCGCCGGTGGCGACGTCGGTGCAGACGGCGTTCTTGCCGCTCGACGTGACGATGCTGTGGCCCTGCGGATCCTCGGTGACCTTGACCGTGCCAGAGGTCGTGCCGCCGGCGAACGTGAGCGGGAGGTTCACGGCGCCGGTTCCGGCCGCGGTCACACCCGACTGGGAGGCGGGCGTGATGCCGCCGGTCGTGGGCTGCGCGGTGAAGTTCCAGCCGCCGGCGGGGGTCTGGCCCGTCTTCTGCTCGCCCGTGCTCGTGTTCGAGACGACCTGCTTGACGACCGAGATCGATCCCTGGCAGGAACCGAGCGCGAGGTTGCGGAGGATCGTGCCGGCCTCGTTGTAGTCGGCCGACTGGAAGTAGTCGGAGTTCAGCGTGCTGCCCGAGATCGCGATCAGGTTGTTCGGCGAGCCGCCGACGCCGTCGCCGACTCCGAACGCCACGACGCGGGTGCCGAGCGCCTTGAGCGCGTTCGCCGAGAACACGCCGTTCTCGACCTCGCGGAAGCGCGTGCGGTTGCCGGGGCCTTCGTCGCCCGCGTAGACCGTCGGGTTGCCGTCGGTGAGGACGACGGCGAGGTCGTACTGCGTGCCGCTCGTCGCCACCTGGTAGATGCCGCGATCCCAGTTCGTCGCATCGGTCGGCGTCGAGAAGCCGTCGATGTGGTTGCGCACGGTGTTCGCGCCGGCCACGGTCGAGACCGGGGTGATGCCGAGGTTCGCGCCCGACGACGCCGGTGCCACGTTGTTGAAGGTGAAGATGCCGACCTGCGAGGGCGTGCCCTGCAGCGCCGTGACGAAGCCCTTGGCGGCGTTCTTCAGTTCGGTGAAGTTCGGTGCGACCGAGCCGGAGAGGTCGATCACCAGCGCGACGCGCACACCGCACTGCTGGGCTCTGGTGGGATTCGCGAGCGAGTTCTGCCAGATGCCGCCGGACGCGTTGTTCGCGGTGCTGCCCGTGGCGATCATGAAGTCGCTCAGCGAGCTGTACGTTCCGCCGCTGTCGATGACCGAGGTCTGGAAGCGGTACGGCGACGAGGCGGGCGATGTGCCCGTGGCGAGGTTGTTGTTCTGGAACCAGCCGGCCGGAACGCCCGGCGTCGCCTGGGCGACCCAGTAGCGCGAGCCGTTCGCGTTCGGCACCGTGAAGGTGCAGACGCCGGCTGCGGTCGAGGTGCAGGTGGCCCACGGCTGGTTGATGATGGAGCCGAAGCTGCCGCCGTTGTCGGTGTAGAGCTGGAGAGTCACGCCGCCGAGGCCGCCGACGCTCGAGAGGCCGGTGCGGCTGCCGCCGACCTGGACGTTGATCGTCGCGGGACCCGAGTAGGTCTGGGTGAACGTGCAGTTCGCGAACTTCTGCGTGGGGTTGCCGTTCGAGTTGCTGAAGGTGACCGTGCGGTCGTCCTCGTCCCAATCGGGGTCCTGCCCGCCCGAGCCGCCGGTGGTGCACGAGAAGGTCGTCGTGTAGTCGGCCGGCCCGTTGTCGGCGTAGAGGGTGTAGGTGGTGTTGCGCGGCACCGGTCGGGTCTGTCCCGACGTGAAGTCGTAGTTGTCGCTGTTGCTCGAGCGGATCGCGTGCAGCGTCCACTGGTTCGGCGTCGCGGGTCCGCCGGAGACGACGTTGGTGATGGTGAGGTTGCCGCAGTTCGTCGTACAGTCGGCCGTGTCCGCCGGCGCCGCCGCGAGCGGGGTGATCGCGGGTGGCGCGGCCTTGGCCCTCGTCGGCGGCCCGGTGGCGGGTGCCTCCTCGGTCGGTGGCGTGGATGCCTCGGGCTCTTCGGTCGTCGGCGTCTCCGCTGCGGGCGGCTCACTCGTCGGCGGGTCGGCGGCCGGCGGCTCGGCGACGGGTGCGTCGTCGCCGGTCGAGTCGTCGGCCGCCGCGTCGTCGGCAGGCGGTTCGGCCGGCTGCTGCGTGGTCGGCTCGTCTGCGGCGGGCGCCTGGTCGTTCGCCGTCGTGGATGCCTCGGCGCCGGCCTGCTCGCTCGTCTGCGACGACTCGGTCGCCGAGGCATCCGCCCCCGCCTCGCCGTTCGCCGCGGCGAACGCGATCGTCGGCAGCCCGACCGCGAGCATCGCGCCCGCGGTGAGCGCGGCGATCGTCGCACGCAGCGATCGTGATCGGCGTTCGGTGCGACGGCGTCGAGCACGCCGGCCGTCGTGGAGCGGAGCGGAACGGAACGGGTCGAACAAGCTGTCCATGGTCGTCGAACCTTCTGATCGGGTAATGCCGCGCCACGTCGGATCGCGCAGTTGCGCCGAGTCAAGCAGAGGATTCGGGGTACGTAACAGGGGTGGGCTGGCACCAAAACGGGGGACAACGCAGATTCTGATTAGAACTTTGATCTGGGGTTTTCAAAACCTTGTCCCCCGAAAACGGGGTTAACGACAAATACTCGAATAACCCCATTCGGGGGACACGAACAACCGGGGGCCGGGCCTTCAGGCCCGACCCCCGGAAGGTTGGTGCAGTGGGTTACGCCGACGGCGTCCCGTGCTTGCGTCGACGGATCACGACCCCGGCGGCGACCAGCAGGCCGCCCAGGATCACGAGCCCGGCCGCGCCCCAGATGAACGGCGACCCGCCGAACCCGGTGGCCGGCATCGAGGGCTGCGGCTGCGGGATCGTGACCGTCACCGAGTCGTCGTCGCACAGGACGGCCGGATCGTCGGACGTGTCGTCGGCGTTCTGCCAGCAGACCTCGCCCGTGTTCTCGACCTCGGTCGACGTCGTGCCCGGGTCGACGCTCACGTCGAGCACGATGTCGGGTGCCTCCGGGTAGTCGGGGCCGAGCACGCCGAGCAGGTCGCAGTGCAGCGTGCCGCCGTAGCCGTCGCTGTCCTGACCCGTGACCTCGCAGTCCTGCCAGCGCGGGAAGGTCGGCGAGCCGGCGGTCGTGATGTCGGTCACCTTGAGCTCCGACGGGATCTCGTCGAAGATCTCGACGGGCTCGGCCGACCCGGTTCCGGTGGTCGAGACCGACAGCGTGTAGTCGAACGAGGTACCCGGCTTCGCCTGGGTGACGCTCGCCTCCTTCACGATGCTCACGTCCGGCGTGCGATCGATCGCACAGGCCGGGAGGGCCTGCGGGTAGACCGCGAGCACCGACTGCGACGGGTTGATCGAGAAGGTGATCGTCGCCGGGTTCTCCATGTCGCGCCACGGGTACGTCGGCACCGTCTCGTCGAGGATCAGGTCACCGAACCGGGTGCCCGGCGTCGGCGGGTTGATCAGGTCCTCTTCGGTGATGGGGCGCCAGCCCGGGAACTCGTACGGCACGCCGTTCTCGTCGACCGCCGCACCCGGCCAGAGCAGCTTGCCCTCGCGCTCGTCCCACGCGATCGTCTGCGTCTTCGTGAGCGTGCCGTCGGCACTCGTCCACGTCACCGTGATGTCGCCGGGCTCGACGCCGTCGGACACCTGGATGTCGTAGTAGAGCCACGGGACGTCGGCGACGCAGCGCACGTAGGCGCCGGAGTCGATCGCCTTCTTGGGCACCTCGACCGAGTCGCAGTTGTTGCGCTCGATGAGGTCGGGCAGCACGCCCTCGCCGTCGGTGATCGCGACGCACGCCTCGTTCGGCACGTCGTCGAGGTCGACCGGCTCGACCGTCGGCGCGGGGTCGTCGGGTCCGACGACGTCGGGCGTCTCGACCGGCGCTGCGGGCAGCGTGACCGGGATGGTGATCGTGATCACGTCACCCGGCGCGAACGGCCCGTCGCCGTGGGCGGCGAAGTCGTTGTCGCCCGTCGTGCCGGTCTCGGTCCAGGTGCCGGGACCGTCGAAGACCGGGTCGCCGGCGACCACGAGCTCGGAGTCGATGACGTCGGTCACGTCGAGCCCGGCGACCGGCACCGTCGAGTGGTTCGTCACCTTCAGCACGAAGTCGAAGGTGTCGCCCTGCTCGATGTAACCGTCGGGGTCGTCGCCGAGGTCGTACGACTTCTCGAGGCCGACGTCGGCGAGCTCGGCCTTGTTGGTGAGGTCGCAGCTCGTGAGCTTTCCGAGCGAGACGGTCGCCGTGTCGCCGGCGGGCGTCTCGTCGTCGCAGCTCCAGCCCTGACTGAAGAAGTACTTCAGCAGCGGGTGACCGGCGGCCATCGCGGTCGGCTCCTCGTCGAGCGTGTAGTCGCCCGTCGGCACCGTGAACACGAGGCCCTGGTCGCCGAGTTCGGCGATGCCCTTCAGCAGGCCCTCACCGGTCAGCAGCCAGTCCTTCGCGGCGAGCTGCACCACCCCGTCGCCGAGGCCGAGGTCGGCCGGGTCGATGCCCTCGAACGCCGACAGGTCGACGTGCTTCATGAGCGTGATCCGACCGACGGGCGGCGTCGCGCACGCGTCGTCCGTCGTCGTGATCGTGCCGTTGTCGAGCGTGACCTCGTTGAAGAAGCCCTTGCCGCTCGTCGACTCGACGCACTGGACGTCGTCGATGTCGGTGATCTCGTCGACATCGGCGACCACGGTGATCTTGTAGGTGTGCACGGCCGACTTCGCGATGGGCGCGTCGTCGGCGAGCGCGGTCACCGTGTCACCGTTCCAGTCGGCGACGTCGACGGAGCCCGTGCTGGGCGCATCGGTCGTCGCCGTGGCCGAGACGATCTCGACGCCGGCGGGGAAGCCGAGGTCGTCGCTCAGGTCGTAGTACTGGTCGCGGAGGTCGCTCTGGTTCGTGACCACCACGTTGTACTTGACGGTCCAGTCACCGGTCACCGCGTCGCGCACGGGCTGGCCGTCGAGGGACTTCTCGATGGTCGTGCGCCCGGGGACGTCGCAGTCGGTGGCCGGCTGCGGTTCACCGTGCCCGACCGTCAGCCAGGCCGTGTTGCGGAAGCCGCCGTCGTCGCCCTCCTGGCACTGGTCCTGGCCCGTCTCGTAGACCTCCGCCGGCACGGTCGCGTTGATCGTGATCACGTAGGTGTCGGTCTGGGATGCCGGCACCGAGGTGTCGTCGGCGAGTACGAAGTCCGCCGGGTCGCCGATCGGATCCCACGACGCCGCCGAGCTGTCCGCCGGTCCGGTCGCGCTCGCCTCGTTGATCACGACGCCTGCGCCGAACTGCGGTTCGTCGCGGAGGTCGTAGACCAGCGGGGCGACCGGGCTCTGGTTCTCGACCGTCACCTCGTACTCGAGGTCCCACGTGCCGTCCGTCTGCTGCGCGATCGACGTCAGGTGCTTCTCGATCAGGCCGGTCGGCGGGATCACCTTGTTCGTGAGCTCGCACGCGACCTCGAGGCCAGGCGTCGCCGTGAAGGCGAAGCCGGCTTCGTCGCCGTTCTCGTCGGTGAGCGGGTCGCCGCCGACGGAGCAGGTGATCTCGCCGCCGGTCCAGCCGGCGGGCACCGGCAGCTCGGTGATGACGTACTGCTGGCCGATCGCGAGGTTCGACCACGTCGCCGTGTCGGTCACGTCGCCCGTGCCGCTGACCGTCTGCGGGCTGTCGCCCTCGACGCCCTCGGTCGGGCTGATCTCGAGCTGGAACGACCAGTCGAAGTCCTCGGGCACGCCCGAGACGCCCTTCTCGACCGTCACCTTGCCGGGGACCGCGGTGTTCTCGATCGTGCAGCTGATCGAGAGGCCGGGCGTCACGACGAACTGGAAGCCGGCGAGCTCGTCGTCCGCATCCTTCAGCGAGCCGCTGTTGCAGATGAAGTCGCCCTCGTTCCAGCCGCCGACGTCGCCCTCGGTGAGGGTGTAGGTCTGACCGACGACGAGGTCGCTCCAGCTGACGCTCGGGTCCTCGTCGGTGACCTTCTGTGACGGCGGCGTGCCGCCGGCGAGGAAGATCTCGAACTCGAAGTCGTAGCCCTGCGGCACCCCGTCGACGGTCTTGCGCACCGTCAGGTCGCCGGTGTCGGGGGCGTTGGTGTAGGTGCAGTGCACCACGTCACCGGCAGCGAGGTCGATCGTCGCGACCGAGCCATCGATCTCGACGGTCGACTTGTCGCCCTCGCCGACGGGGCACTGGAGACCGGTGAGATGCCAGTTCGCCTCGGCGAGCTCTTCGACGGTGTACTCACCCGGAACGAGCAGCCCCGACTCGAAGGGGTCGGCGCCGTCGGTCAGCGTGAACGGGTCGTCTCCGAACTCGAAGTCGAACACCTGCGTCGCGCCGCCGGGGATCGATCCGACCCCGGGGACGACCTTGTCGACGATGATCTTGCCGAGCTGCGTGTTCGAGTAGGTGCAGACGACGGTCTCACCCGGGTCGAGGTCGATCGTGCCGACGAGGCCGGCGACGCTCGAGCCCTGGTCGGGGTCGGTGCACTGCAGCGCGCCGATGTGGGCCGTCGTGAGCAGCTCGGTCACCTGGTAGGTGCCCGGCAGCACGTCGTTGTACGTGTTCGATTTCGTGCCGTTCACCGTGGTGATGGTGAACGCCTGGGGGTCGAGCCACGTGCCCGTGAAGTTGAACGTCGCGTCGTCGCCGTTGATGTTCTTGACGATGACGATCGTCGCCTTGGCGGTGTTCGTGATCGTGCACTCGAACGTGTCGCCGGGCTGCACCGTGAATCCGGTCTCGTCGATGTCGGTCCAGGTGTCGGAGCCGATGGCCTTGACCTTGCAGACGAGGGCGCCGGCGGTCCAGCCGGCTCCCGGGTCCTTCTCGGCGATGGAGTACTTCGTGCCGGGCACGAGGGCGGTGAACGTCGTCGAGCCCGACTGGCCGGCGTCGACGCTGACCGACTGCTCGACCGGGTCACCGGCCGGAGCCAGGGGCGTGAGGACGAAGGTGAAGGTCCCGTCGGCGCCGATCGCCGTCTTCGTCACCTTCGCCGTCGCGGGCTTGGCCGTGTTCGTCGCCGTGCAGGTGAGCGTGAAGCCCGGAGTCACCCGGAACTGGTCGCCGGGCGTGTTCGGGTCGACGTCCTCACCGCACTCGACCGCGCTGGACTCCCAGCCGGCCTTCGGCGTCTCGGTGATCGTGTAGACGTGTCCGACGGTGAGGTTCTTCCACGTGATGCTCTCGGTGGAGTTTCCGGTGCCCGACACCGTCTGCTTCGCCGACGGCGTCACCTGGTCGGCGGGCGAGATCGTGAAGTCGAACGACCACGCGAATCCCGGCGCGACCCCCTCGACCTTCTTCTCGAGCGTCACCTCGCCGGGCTTGGCCGTGTTGGTGATGTCGCATTCGACGACCAGACCGGGGGTGACGGTGAACGTCACCGACGCGTTGTTCGGGTTGCCGTCCTGGTCGGTCACGTTGCAGGTGAAGCTCTTCAGCGTCCAGCCGTCGGGAACGGTCTCGGTGATCGTGTAGGTCTTGCCGACCACGAGGTTGTCCCACTCGGCGGTCGCATCGGTGCTGTCGACCGTCTGCGGGTTCTGCTCGCTCGCGGGCGCGTCGCTGAGGCTCAGCGAGAACGGACCCCATGCGACGCCGTCGGGCACGTTCTCGACGTGCTTCTCGACGACGAGCTTGCCCTTGGTCGCCTCGTTCGTGACGGTGCAGACGACGCTCTGTCCGATGCCGACGACGACGTCGCGCTTGGCGGCGGTCGTCTGGGAGGGCACGCCGCCGTCCACGGCGCACGAGATGTTGTCGACCTTCCAGCCGTCGGGAAGGTTCACCTCTTCGAGCGTGTACGTCTTGGGCTTGATGTTGTCGAAGGCCTTCGAGCCGCCGTCGGTCAGCGAGAAGTTCGTCTGGTCGGTGAGCGTGAAGTCGAAGGACTGCGTCGCACCGTCGGGGATCGTCTGCTTGATGACCGTGAGGTCGCCGCGCTGCGTGTTCGTGTAGGTGCAGGTGACGAGCTCGCCCGGGTCGAGGTCGATCGTGCCGACGCCCGTCGCGACGTTTCCGCTCGAGGTGTCGTCGGCGACGTCGCCCGCGCAGGTGAGGGCGGTCACGTCGTACTCCGGTGCGGGTGTGAGCTCCTGGACGCTGTAGGCGCCCGGGGTGACGCTGGTGTACAGGACCTCGTCGCTGCCGTTCTCACCGGGCGTGAGCGTGGGGGTCACGCCGCCGTTCCAGTTGCCCGTGAAGTGGAATTCGCCGCCGTCGCCCTGGACCTTCTTGATGATCTTGATCTGGCCGTCCTGGCGGTTCGTGAACGTGCACTCGATCACCTGTCCGGCGACCGTCTGCACGGAGGCTTTCCCGGTCGGGACGTCGGTCTGGTACGCGCCGCCCTGCGGCGTGCACGCGATGGACTGCAGCTTCCACGCCGGGTCGCCGGGCTCGGCGATCTCGGTGATGTCGACGGTCGAACCGGGCGTGTAGTAGAACACCTGCGAGCTCGAGTTGCCCGGCACCTGCACGGTGCCCTGCTGTCCGGTGACGGTGAAGTCGAACGTCGCCGCATCGCCCTGTGCGACCTTCGTGATCTTCACCGCGGAGGTGACGTTCTCGATCGTGCAGGTCGTGGTGGCGCCGACGTACATGGCGAAGCCGCCGTTGGTGGTCGTCTCGACCTGGTTCGTGGTGGGGTTCGTCACCGTACAGGTGGTCTGCTTGAAGGCCCAGGGCGACGGCGGCGCCGCCTCGGTGAGCTTGTAGTCGTTCCCGGCGAAGACGTTGCCCCAGTTGTGGGTGTCGCCGATCTTGATCCCGGCGCCCAGGCCGTTGTTGCCGGCGACCGTGTCGGCGACCGTGCCCGTGAGCGTGCCGTCGTGCACCTGCCCGCCGCCCGTGCGGTTCACGGTGTAGCTGAACGTCGCGTCGGGACCGCCCGCGGTACCGACCTTCTTGACGACGAGGTTGCCGCAGTTCGAGAGGGTGATCGGGTCGGTCGAAGCGAGCATGTCCTGCAGCGTCGCCGTGTCGTTGTTGCCGGTGCGCGTGATGAAGCCCGCGTCGAGGAAGGTACGGCAGGTGCCGCCGGCCGGCAGGAGGCCCGATGCCGTGAGGTCGACGGCCATCTCACCGAAGGTCGCATCGTTTCCCGAGGTGTTCGTGTCGGTGTTGCCGCCGACCGCCGCCTTGTACACGACCGGATCGCCGGTCGACACCCACGCCGAGCCGTTCCAGCCGAGCACGCGCACGGACGTTCCCGACGACGGGTCGTAGTTGAACTCGATGAGGTAGTCGTCGGCGCGCCCGGCAGCCGGCCCCTGGAAGATCTCGTAGGACGTCATGTCGCCGTTGCCCGACAGACGGGTCCAGTACGCGTAGAAGATCGTGTGCGGCACGCCGTTGACCGTCACGACCTCGTAGGCCGAGCCACCGGTACAGGCGTCGCCCTTGGCGTTCGCCGAGTTGGTGATCAGCGCCTTCCACGGGTCGTCGTTGACCTTCGCGCCGCCCGGGAAGACGCTGAGCGTCTCGGTCGCACCGCACGTGCCCTTCGCCCCGCCGTTGACGTCGGCCGGCGTCGTGCCCGAGTCCCAGCTGCGCTGGGCGTCGAGGATGCCCGTCGACTGTCCGCTCCCAGCGGTGTAGGGCGCCTTGGGCGTCGACCCGACGACGTTCCGCCAGTCGAGCTGCCCGTCACTGTCCGTGTCCCCGTCGATCTCGAACGACGTGATGATCCCATTGCCGAGATCGACCGCCGACGCGGACTGCGCCGGTGCCAGCGCGACCGTGTACACGGCACCGCCCGTCGCGATCAGGCCGGCGATCGCGAGGGCGCTGATGAAGCGCTTCCTCGCGCGTTCGAGGCGCAGGCGCGTCGACCTGGGAGCGGTCGCCGGGTCGGTGGAACGGGTGCGGAAAGATCGCTTGACGTTCATCATCAGCCTTCGGGTTTCGGAAGCGGGAACTTCCGGCTGTAATCCGGCCCGGGCGACCGAGCCATTCGGAGTTCGCGGGCACGAACCCCGAAGTCCGCTGAAAGCGGACATGCGAGCCCGTGGGTGCGGACTCGCGCTCATACTCGCATCGCCGTGGGGCTGCGGATAGGGGGCGGGTGACACCAAAACGGGGGGATCCTCATGTTCGGGGTACAGATCCGTCCCCGAAACACTCGAAAACGGGGTACAGGTTCGATTTGCCCGGGTGCGTCGTCGTCAAGTCCAGTGTGCGAACCGGAGCGTCCCCCGATTCCGGACTTCGCGGCGAACGGCGAATGCCTCGCCGGGATCGCTCCCGGCGAGGCATCCGTCTCAGTGGATCAGTCGACGCGACGGCGGCGTGCTCCGCGCGCGATCGCCGCGGCCCCGATCGCCGTCAGCAGCACCGCGAACGGCAGCATCAGGCCGGTCTCGACACCCGTCTCGGCGAGTCCCTGCGTCGAACCCGTCGGAGTCGACGGCGGCGTCACGGGCGGCGTCGGCTGGTCGGGTGCCGCGTTGCAGTTCGGCGTCGGCGGCGGGTAGACCACGTCGGCGTCGCTGGACGGGTTGATGCGGATCTCGGCGACCGCCTGCGACCGCAGGTCGTAGAACGGTGCGCTCGGGTCGAGCACCCAGGTGCCGTCGGCCAGCTCGGTCCAGCCGGGCCAGGCGATCGGGTCTCCGGCTTCGTTCACCGCCGCTCCCGGCCAGAGCTGCTGGCCCGAGATCGTGTCGCCGCTCACCCATCCGTCGGGATAGGCGATCGGGTCCACCTCCGACGCCCCGTCCGCGAGCAACGCCGAGATGTCATCGGCGGGGATCGACGGGTCGCGGTTCGCGAACGCCTCGGGCGTCCACCAGATCAGCGAGATCGGATTGGCCGCGGGGTCGGTGATGTTGAACGGCGTGATCGAGTACGTGAACCACGGGGTGTCGTTCACGCACTGCGCGAGCCCGACGAGGCCGATCGACTTCACGGGCGTCACGGCGTCGTCGCAGTTGTTCTCGGGATTCGAGTCGACCCCGGCGGCCGAGGCCGCGACGTCAGCAGCGACCTGCGGCTCGGGGTCGGGATACGCCTCGCTCGCGACGCAGGCGCCGTTCACGAGATCGGGGATCGGCTGGTCGGGTGCGGGCTGCGAGAGCTCGCCGACCGTGGCCTCGAACGTGATCGTGATGACGTCGCCCGGGTAGATCCAGCCGTTGTGCTGCGCGGTGAGCACGCCGTCCGCGACCTCGACCGGATCCCACTCGCCGGGGTTCGGCGCGATGACCGCAGACCCGTCGACGTAGGTCACGCCCTCGGGAAGGGTGTCGGTGACGAGGCTCCGGTATGCCGGGTCCTCTCCCTCGTTCGTGACCGTGATGGTGTACGTGATGACGTCACCCTCGCCGGAGTCGACCGGTTCGTCGTTCTCGGTCGCCTCGTCCTTCACGAGCACGAGGTCGACGTCGGCGACCGGGTGGTCGACGACGCACGGGTCGTCCTCGGCCGCGACCGCGACCGCGGCCTTCTCGAGCACGACGTCGTCGGTCGGGCACTCGCCGCCGGGGCCGGGAACGACCACGTTATGCAGCAGGGTGCCGGCGGAGTCACCATCGACGATGACCGTGTACGTGACGGTCGCGGTCGCACCCGGTTCGAGGTCGGGGATGTTCCAGGTCAGCACATCGCCGACCGGACCGGTGAGCCCCGCACCGAGCGTGCCCAGCGTGCCGTTGTCGAGCACGTCGCTCACGTCGTCGAACGCCTGCGCACCGGTCACGACCGCGTCCGAGTCGTTGTACGCCTGGAGGGTGTACGTGATCTCGTCACCGGGCTCGACCGTCTCACCGTCGGTCGGATCCGACCACTTCTGCAGCACCCAGTGCGGGACCGGAGCGGTCGGGCAGGGGTTCACGGTGACGGTCTTCTCGAGGTCGTTCTCGGGATCGTCGCCCTCGCGATGGAGCACCACGTCGTACGTTCCCGGTTGCAACTGGAAGTCGTGGTCGAACGAACCGTCGGGGTCGGTGAAGTCGAACGTCGCGACGACGTCGTCCGTACCGGAGACGTACACGGTGATGGTGTAGTCGAAGTTGAGCAGCAGGTCGAGCAGCGTGACCTTCAGGGCCGGCGGCGTGCCGCCGACCTCGGTGCACACGGCGGCGAAGAGCTCGATCTCAGGCGGAGCCGGGTTGCAGTCCTCCTCGGTCAGCTCGGTCTTCGTGGTGTTGAGGCCGGGGAAGTGATGCTCGACCCCGTCCTTGTCCTTGTAGTCGAAGACCGGGATGATGTCCTGGAGGTCCTGATGCGTCGCGTGCGCGTGGCCGCCCGAGTACGGGTCGCTCGGGTCGCCGTTCGGGTCGATGATCGACCGCACGCTCGGGCTGATGAACACGTACGGGTTCGAGTCGCTCGCGGTCGCGTGGCAGATCGCGACGTGGTCGTTCCACTCGGGGATCGTCGTGACCGGAGGCCCGCCGGCCTCGTCGGCTGCGGCAACGGTCCTGGCCGCCGGAGCGGGCGACGTCGATGCTCCCGCCGGCGCGTCGGCCACCGGCGCCTCAGGCTCGGGCTCCGCAGCAGGGGCGGGCTCGGCAGCAGGGGCGGGCTCCGCCGCAGGGGCGGGCTCCGCCGCAGGAGCGGGCTCGGCAGCGGGCGCGGGCTCGGCAGCGGGAGCGGACTCCGCCGGCGCCGGTGCGGGCTCCGGTTCGGCCGCGGGTTCCGGGGCCGGCTCGGGTGCCGGTTCGGCCGCGGGATCGGGCGCCGGTTCGGCCTCGGGTGCGGCGGCGACCGCCGCGGTCGGGTCGGCGGGTGCCGCCTCGTCGGCGGCGGCGACCATGGGCGCTCCGAAGATCACGAGAGCGCCGACGGTGACGGCGGCGAGCGCAGCGCGCACGCCCCCGCCTCGGATTCGGGCCGCGCGGTGCGCAGGCAGAGATCGTTGCATGACAGCTCCAGACGTCGGGTATGGGAGCCGGCTCGGGTAGTCGGGTCAGCAGTGCCAGTGTGCGCCGCGATCGGCGCCGACGACAAGGATTTCTCATCTTTTGTACCCTGAAGAGGGGGATGCCCCGGCGCGCGTCGCGCCGAGGCATCCCACCGCCCGTCAGGCGGCGCTCATGCGCCGCTCGATCGACGCGCCCGAACCCACGCGCCGACGGCGCCGAGTGCGCCGAGCACGAACAGGGCGATCGCGCCCGACAGGAGGCCCGCCCCGTCGATGCCGGTCGTCGCCATGCCCTGCGGGGTCGACTGCCCGGGGTTCGACGGGTTCTCCGGCACCTCGTTCGCGGGCGGGGCCGCGTTGCAGTTCGGCGTCGCCGGCGGGTAGACCGTGATCACGTCGGTCGACGGGTTGATGCGGATCTCGACCACGGCCTCCTCGCGGAGGTCGTAGAACGGAGCATCCGGGTCGAGCACCCACGTGCCGTCGGCAAGCTCGGTCCAGCCGGGCCAGGCGATCGGGTCGCCGTTCTCGTCGACCGCTGCGCCCGGCCAGAGCTGCCGGCCGTCGATCGAGTCGCCCGGCACCCAGTCGGCGGGCACGTCGAGGTAGTCGACCTGCGAGGCGCCGTCGGCGAGGAGCGCCGCCTCGTCGCCCGCATCGATCGAGGGATCGTGCGCGGCGAAGGCGTCGGCCGTCCACCAGATCAGGGCGACCTGGGGCGAGTCGACGTTCACCGGCGTGACCGAGTACGCGAACCATGGCGTGTCGTTCACGCACTGCGCGCCGCCGTCGAGCGCGATCGACTTGACGGGGGTGGATGCCTCGTCGCAGTCGTTCCCGGGGTTCGCATCGCGGCTCGGGGCGTCGGCACCCGGGCCGACGACGTCGAGGGCGGCGATGAGCGCCGGCGGCTCGGGCGCGGGCACCGGCCCGCTGAACACGCACACCGTGTTCACGAGGTCGGGGATCGGCACGGTCGGATCGGGCTGGGCCAGTTCGCCCACCTCGACGTCGAACGTGATCGTCGCCGTGTCGCCCGGCGCGAACGGCCCCGGATATCGGAACGTCAACTCGCCGCCGACCGAGTCGTCGATCGTCCAGCCCGCCTCCTCGCCGGGCGGCGTCGTCACGACGACCTCGGAGCCCGGCACGAAGGCCACGCCCTCGGGCAGCACGTCGGTCACCTCGACCCCGTACGCCGGGTCGTCGCCGAGGTTCTCGACGCGCACCTCGTACGACACGACGTCGGGCGGCGTCGAACCGGAGTCGACCGCGTCGCCGTCGGCCGTGGTCGCGGTCTTCGTGACGGCGAGGTCGACGTTGGGCGTGCGATGCTCGGTCGTGCAGTCGGTCACCTCGGGCACGACCTGCGCGGATGCCCCGGGCGAACGCTGCGACCCGGCATCCAGCCCCCCGATGACGACGGGCGGTTCCCCTCCCCCGTCGCCGGGCGGGCAGATGCCCGGGGTGTCGGGCGTCACGACGTTGACGAGCTGCGCGTTCCACGCGTCGTCGTCGACGGTGACCTCGAACGAGACCGTGGCCTCGTCGGAGCCGACCGCCAGGTCGGGCACGGCCCACTCGAGGTCGGTGCCGTCGAGCGTGAGCGACGGATCGAGCGGCTCCGTCAGGGTCGCGTCGTCGAGCACGTCGGCGAGGTCGTCGACCGCGGTCGCGCCCTCGACGCTCGCCTGCGAGAAGTTCCACGCGTGCAGCGTGTACTCGATCGTGTCGCCCGGTTCGACGAGTCCGTCGGCGGGGTCGCTCGTCTTCCAGAGCACGAAGCCCGGCGTCGGGTGCTCGGTCACGCACGCGTCGGACTCGGCCTCGACCTCGTCGGGGCCGACGAGGAGGGGCTCGGTCGGGCAGTTCGTGAGCACGTGGTTGCGGAGCACCGTTCCCGGCGGGGTGTCCGCCGAGACGATGACGCGGTACGTGATCTGCAACGTCTCACCGGCCTCGAGCGACGCGAGCTTCAGGAAGAGTCGGCCCGGGTGGGTCGTGTTCCAGTCCGACTCGACGACGGGCGGCGACCCGACGAATCCGTCGAAGTCGACGTACGGGGCCAGCTGCGAGACGTCGTCGAAGAGCTCGAGGTCGGTTGCGGCCGGGCCCGAGACGTGCTCGACGGCGAGGGTGTACTCGATCTCGTCACCCGGCTCGACGGCGGTGCCGCTCGGCGGGTCGGCGCTCTTCGTGACCCGCCAGACCGGCGGCTCGACGGCGTTCTCGACGGTGCAGTGCACGATCGACTCGATGCCGACGTCGACCCGCCAGCCGAGGTCGCCGACGAGGGTGACGGGCAGCGGCCCGTCGCCGTCCTCGCAGGCGACGTCGGTGCGGTGGTGGAACGGACGGTCCTCCTCGGCGAACTCGACGGTGCGGGTGTCGCTCGTGAACCCGGTCACCTCGAACGCCTCGGTCGTGCCCGTCTCGTCGGTCGTCTGCGACGACGGCGACACCTCGGCGTCGCCGGTCGCGAACTGCCAGCCCTCGACGGGCTGGCCGGCGATCTCCTTGTGCACGAAGACCGAGCCGCCGCAGAGCTCGAGCGCGATCTGCTTGAGCTGGCCGCCGAGCGTGCCGTAGTCGGTCGTGACGACGTGGTCGGCGCTCGTGAGGTCGCCGCCGTAGACGTCGTCACCGGTGATGGCCCTGATCGGCTCGAGGTCGAGGTCGCTGCCGACGGCGATGCCGAACAGGTGCGACGGCGAGAGCTTGATCGCGTTCGCCTGCTCGATCGCCGGGTCGAGCGCACCGGCCGAGCCGTCGGGGAACTCTCCCCCGTCGGCGGGATCGACGGTGTTCGGATTGCCGTCGGTGATCATGATCGTGAGGTCGACCGCGTCGTCGAAGCCGCCGAACGTGCCGGCCGCGAGTTCGAGCCCGCGCTTCCAGTTCGTCCAGCCGTCGCTCACGAGGCCGGCGTACGAGCCCTGGATCGCGGCGAGGTTCGCACTCGTCAGGTCGGTCGCCCCGAGCAGCACCGACGCGTCCTGGTCGAACGCGGTCACCGACACCTGCGAACCGGTGTCGACGAGCGCACTCGTGAACGCGTCGGCTGCCGCCTTCAGGTTCGCGATGCCCGCGGCACCGATCGAGCCCGACTTGTCGAGCACGAGCGCGATGTCGACGCCGCAGTTCGGCTGCAGGTCGGGGTTCGCGACCGTGCCCACCGTCGGGGCGGCGGCGGCGAGCGAGCGCAGACCCGTGCGCTGTTCGGCGAGGCACGCGTCGCGCGCGCTCCGATCGTCGTTCGCGATCGGGATCGTCTCGCAGTCGACGGCGACCGCGGCCCGCTTCGGCGTCGCCGCGGCCGGGGCCTCGTCCGCCGGGGCGTCGGTGGCCGCGCCCGGCGCAGAGCCGTCCTGCGCGGCCACGGGGCCGACCGGGCCGGCGGCCGGATCGTCGCCCGGCGGATCGACCGGATCGGCGGCCGGCGTCTGCTCGGCCGGCGTCTGCTCGGCCGGCGTCTCCTCGGCCGGTGTCTGGGGCTCCGTCGCCGGCTCGTCGGCAGGTGCCGGCGGATCGACCGGATCGGCCGGATCGACCGACGCCGTCGGCTCGGGTTCAGCCGCAGGGGGTTGCGTCGCAGACGCCGTCGGGGATGACGCGTCCGCGGTCGCCGCCGACGTGCCGGCGGGTGCCGCCGCGTCGTCAGCCGACGCGATCGCCGGTACTCCGGCGAGCACGAGCGCGCCCGCCACGACGGCGGCGAGGAGACCACCGAGACCGGGGCTCAGTGTCCCCCGAATCCGCGTTCGGGGTTCGGGTCGGGTTCTGCTGCGTGGTTGCATGGTTCCGCTCATCTCGTACTGGATGCACCGGCTCGGCCTTCGGGTCGGCGCGGTCAGTCTTCTCCGGCCCGTCCCCCGTTTTCAAGGATTTCTCACCTCTCACCCCCCGAAGTCGGGGTACAGAAATGAGCGATTTCGGGGTACACGCTGAGCGGGGTTCAGTGCTGCCCCTGAGCGGCCCCGGTCGGAGCATCCCGGACAGCACCGCCGCCGTGCAGGGGGCAACTCACGCTTCTCGCTATCGTTGGGATCGTGAGTGATCGAGCGTCCCGTCGGCGCGGCCGTGCGGCGGCGAAGGACGACGCTGCGTCCGGTGTCGGCCCGGTCGCACCGCCGGAGCAGACGCCGACCGCTGCGCCGAGCGCGAAGGAGCGGTTCGACGCCCTGAGCCAGCCGCTGCGCGACCGGTTCGACGAGCCGATCAGCACTGTCACGACCATCACGAAGAAGACGATGGCGCTGTTCCCGGTTCGGGTCTGGCGCCACTTTCTCGCACGCAATGGGTTCCTGCTGGCCGCGGGGCTCAGCTACCAGGCGCTCTTCGCCGTGTTCGCCGCGGTGTACGTGCTGTTCGCGGTCGGCGGGCTATGGCTCACGAGCAACCCCGACACGCTCAAAGCGCTCATCAAGCTCGTCAACACGTACGCGCCCGGGCTGATCGGCGACGCCGACACCACGGGCGTCATCTCGCAGGATGCGCTCAACTCGATCGTGACCGTGTCGAGCGGGGTGCTCGGGTGGACCGGTGCGATCGCCGTCATCAGCCTCATCTGGACCGCCATCGGCTGGATCACGTACGCGCGCCTCGCGGTGCGCAGCATCTTCGGGCTGCCGAAGGACACCCGGGCGTACGTGCTGCTGAAGGCCCGGGACTTCCTCGCCGGGTTCGCCTTCGGCGGCGTGCTCATCCTCGCGTCGGTGCTCTCGGTCGCGACGACGTCGTTCGTCGCCTGGCTCTTCGACGTGCTCGACCTGCCGAACGCCGACGGCTGGGAGGCGTTCACGGTGCGCTTCGGCACGCTCATCGTCGTGTTCGTCATCGACACGCTCGCCCTCGCGGTGATGTTCCGCTTCCTCTCCGGCGCGGCGATGCCGTGGCGGCGGATGTGGGTCGGTTCGCTGCTCGGCGCGGCCGCGCTCTCCGCCCTGCAGCTGCTGAGCGGGCTGCTCGTCTCGAGCGTCACGAGCAACCCGCTGCTCGCGACCTTCGCGGTGTTCGTGGGCCTCCTGCTCTGGTTCCACCTGACGAGCATCGTGATCCTGACCGCCTCCGCCTGGATCGCGGTCGAGGCGGCCGACGCGAACGAGAGCCTGCGCCTCGTCACCGCCGAGCAGCTCGCGGCCGAGGCCCGGCAACGCGAGCGGGAGGCGCTGCTCACGGCGGCCCGGGTGCGGGTCCGCGTGGCGCGCAACGCGGTCGCCGACGCCGGCTGGTTCGAGCACTTCAGTGCGAATCGGCGGCTCGCACGCGCCGAGCAAGAGCTCGCCGACCTCGAGGCGATGCCCGACGGCGCCCCCGCGGCCGGCGGCGTCGGAGGCCTCCCGTAGGATCGACGCATGCCCTCTGCGAAGCCCCTCCGTCTCGCCAGCGTCAACGTCAACGGGGTGCGCGCCTCGTTCCGCAAGGGCATGGGCGACTGGCTCGCCGGGCGCGATGTCGACATCCTCGCGCTGCAAGAGGTGCGCGCGTCGACCGAAGACCTCCAGGGGCTGCTCGGCGACGAGTGGGACATCCTGCACGACCCCGCGACGGCGAAGGGCCGGGCGGGCGTCGCGATCGCGAGCCGCCGTCGGGCGCACATCCACCGGGTCGAGCTCGGCGCGGCCGATTTCGACAGCGCGGGCCGCTGGCTCGAGGCCGACTACGAGGTCGGCGACACGGTGCTCACGGTCGTGAGCGCGTACGTGCACTCGGGCGAAGACGGAACGCCCAAGCAGGTCGAGAAGTACAAGTTCCTCGATGCGATGGAGGCGCGGCTGCCCGAGCTCGCCGCGCACTCCGAGTTCGCGGTCGTCGTCGGCGACCTCAACGTCGGGCACCGCACGCTCGACATCAAGAACTGGAGGGGCAACGTCAAGAAGGCGGGCTTCCTGCCGACCGAGCGCGCCTACTTCGACCGGTTCGTCGGCGCCGAGGACGACCCCGCATACAACGCGGGCGCAGGCCTCGGCTGGGTCGACGTCGGCCGGCGCGACGCGGGCGAGGTGCCCGGCCCCTACACCTGGTGGTCCCAGCGAGGCCAGGCGTTCGACAACGACACCGGGTGGCGCATCGACTACCACCTCGCGACCCCGGCCCTTGCCGAGCGGGTCGCCTCGTACGTCGTCGATCGCGCGGCGGCCTACGACGAGCGATGGTCCGACCACGCCCCCGTCGTCGTCGACTACGCCATCTGATCACGCTTACTCCACCTCTGAGGACTTCCATGAACACCAACCGACCCGTCGTCTTCTCCGGCATGCAGCCGTCGAGCGACTCGCTCCACCTCGGCAACTACCTCGGCGCCCTCGTCAACTGGGTCGCGCTGCAAGACGAGTACGACCCGATCTACTGCGTCGTCGACCTGCACGCGATCACCGTGCAGCAAGACCCGAAGGCGCTGCACGACAACGTGCGCCGCACCGCCGCGCAGTACCTCGCCGCGGGCGTCGACCTCGAACGGTCGACGCTGTTCGTGCAGTCGCACGTGCCCGCGCACGCCGAGCTCGCCTGGGTGCTCGGCACCATGACGGGCTTCGGCGAGGCGAGCCGCATGACGCAGTTCAAAGACAAGTCGAGCCGCTACGGCGCCGAGGCGACGACCGTCGGCCTGTTCACCTACCCGGTGCTCATGGCCGCCGACATCCTGCTGTACGACACCGAGCTCGTTCCCGTCGGCGACGACCAGCGCCAGCACCTCGAGCTCACTCGCGACCTCGCAGGGCGCTTCAACTCGCGGTACGGCGACACGTTCGTCGTGCCCGAGGCGCTCATCCCGAAGGAGTCGGCACGCATCTACGACCTGCAGGAGCCGACCGCGAAGATGTCGAAGTCGGCGGCCTCCGAGGCCGGCCTCGTGAAGCTCATGGACGACCCCGCGATCACGGCGAAGAAGTTCAAGAGCGCGGTCACCGACGCCGAGCGCGAGATCCGCTACGACCCGGCCGCGAAGCCGGGCATCTCGAACCTGCTCGACATCTACGCGACGATCTCGGGCGACTCGATCGCCGACCTCGAGGCGCGCTACGCCGGGCGCGGCTACGGCGACCTCAAGAAGGACCTCGCCGAGGTCGTCGTCGATCGGCTCACCCCGATCCGTGCGCGCACCCTCGAACTGCTCGAAGATCCTGCCGAACTCGACCGCCTGCTCACGATCGGCGCCGACCGGGCCGCCGAGCGCGCTGAGAAGGTGCTGCGCGACGTGTACGACCGCGTCGGATTCGTGCGAAAGCGCTGACATGCGGCCGGTCACGTTGCAGACGTCGCGGCTCGTGCTCGACCTTCCAGTGTCAGGCGATGCCGAGCGGGTTGCGCGGTACTGCAAGGACCCGCTGTTCGAGCGGTTCCTCACGACGCCGTGGCCGTACACCGATGCGCACGCGCGCGGATTCCTCGACGAGTATGTACCGAGCGCATGGCAGTCGGGTGCCGAGTTGACGTGGGCCCTGCGTGCCGCGCCGGGCGGCTCGCTCATGGGCGTCATCAGCCTGCGCGCGAAGGGTCGCGAGGTGGGCTACTGGCTGGGTGCCGAACACCGCGGCTCGGCGTACATGGCCGAGGCCCTCGATGCCGTCTGCACGTGGGCGTTCGACGGATTCCCCGGGACCGAGACCATCACCTGGCGCGCGAACGCGGGCAACACGGCATCGGCCATGGTCGCCCGCGCCTCCGGGTTCTGCAACACCACGACGGCGGAGACGACGGTTCCCGCCCGTGACGGCGCCGATCTCCCGGGGTGGTCGGGCGAGCGAGGGCGACTGCCGGTCGCCGATGCGCGAGTCAGCTGGCGGCCGCTGCTCGGCGAGGTGACCGACGAGGGCGGTGCCGCGTGACCGCCGACGAGGACACTCGTCGACCGGACGCCGGCGGCCCGGCGGAATCGACCACGGCACCTGCGGCTCCCGTCGTGCTCTTCGACCTCGACGACACCCTCATGGCGCACCGCGAGGCGGTCGCCACGGCGATCGTGCTCCACATGCGGGAACGGGCATACATCGGCGACGACGACGCGGCGCAGCGGCTCTGGCACGAACTCGAAGAGCAGCATTACCACGAGTACCTTGCCGGGCGCGCGACGTACGAAGGGCAGCGCCGCGCTCGCGCCCGTGACTTCGCCCTCGCCCACGACGACGAGCTCGACGACCTCGCGGCGAGCGCCTGGTTCGCCCGGTACTTCGAGCGCTACCGCGAGTGGTGGTCGCTGCACGACGACGCGCTCCCAGCGCTCGCGGCCGTCGAGACCGCGCTGCCCGGCGTTCGGCTCGGCGTGATCACGAACGGCGAGCTCGAGCTGCAGACGACGAAGCTCGAACGGCTCGGCCTGCTCGAGCGGTTCGAACTCGTCATCGCCTCGGGCGACGTGGGCGTCGCCAAGCCCGATCCGGCGATCTTCGAGCTTGCCCTCGGCCGCTTCGCGGAGGCCGCGCCCGTCGGGCGTGCGGCATACGTCGGCGACCGGCTCGTGACCGATGCGATCGGGGCGGCGCGGGCGGGACTCCTCGGCGTGTGGCTGAACCGTGCAGGCGGGCGGCCTCTTCCTGACGATGCGGAGGCGGCCGAAGCCGCCGAGGTCACGGAGATCGCGTCGCTCGACGAGCTGGCCCCGCTGCTCGCCGACCGGCTCCGCTGACGCCCGCGGCGCGAGGGCTCGCCGCGCCGGGAGCGACCCACCGGAGCCCTCGCGCCTCGAACGGCAGGGGGGCCGGGCGCACCCCCATGCGCCCGGCCCGCGAACCCACCGTAACCCGCGGTGGGCGCACTCGATGTCAGACGACGTCGCCGTCGACCCAGTCGAGGGTCTTCGACACCGCCTTCTTCCAGTTGCGGTCGAGTCGCGCACGCTCGGCCTCGTCCATCGACGGGGTCCAGCGCCGGTCCTCCTGCCAGTTCTGCGCGAGCTCGTCGAGGCTCGACCAGAAGCCGACCGCGAGTCCCGCCGCGTAGGCGGCGCCGAGCGCGGTCGTCTCGGCGACGACCGGCCGCACGACCGGCACGCCGAGGATGTCGGCCTGGAACTGCAGCAGGGTGTCGTTGGCGGTGGCACCGCCGTCGACGCGCAGCTCGGTCAGGTCGACACCGGCGTCGGCATTCACGGCCTCGATGACGTCGCGGGTCTGGAAGGCGATCGCCTCGAGCGCGGCCCGGGCGATGTGGCCCTTGTTCACGTAGCGGGTGAGGCCCACGAGGGCCCCACGCGCATCGGGTCGCCAGTACGGTGCGAAGAGGCCCGAGAACGCGGGCACGAAGTACGCACCGCCGTTGTCCTCGACCGAGTTCGCGAGCTCCTCGACCTCGGCAGCCGAAGAGATCAGCCCGAGGTTGTCGCGGAGCCACTGGATCAGCGATCCCGTGACCGCGATCGATCCCTCGAGCGCGTAGTGCACCGGCTGGTCGCCGAGCTTGTACCCGACGGTCGTGAGCAGCCCGTTCTTGGAGTGGACGATCTCCTCACCCGTGTTGAAGATCAGGAAGTTGCCCGTGCCGTAGGTGTTCTTGGCCTCGCCGGTTGCGAACGCGGCCTGCCCGAAGGTCGCGGCCTGCTGGTCGCCGAGGATGCCCGAGATCGGGGTCTCGCGGAGGAGGGAGTGCTCGTTCGCGACGCCGTAGACCTCGGAGGAGCTCTTGATCTCGGGCAGCATCGAGCGCGGCACGCCGAAGGCGGCGAGGATCTCGTCGTCCCACTGCAGCGTCTCGAGATCCATGAACATGGTCCGCGAGGCGTTCGTGACATCCGTCGCGTGCACGCCGCCCTCGACGCCACCGGTGAGGTTCCACAGCACCCACGTGTCGGTCGTTCCGAACAGCAGGTCGCCCGCTTCGGCCTTCTCGCGCGCACCGGGCACGTTCTCGAGGATCCAGACGATCTTCGTGCCCGAGAAGTAGGTCGCAAGGGGCAGGCCGACCTTGGCCTTGAAGCGCTCGACGCCGCCGTCGGCCGCGAGGCGGTCGACGATCGACTGCGTGCGGGTGTCCTGCCACACGATCGCGTTGTAGACCGGCTCGCCGGTGTTCTTGTCCCACACGACCGCGGTCTCGCGCTGGTTCGTGATGCCGACCGCGGCGATGTCGTGCCGGGTCAGGTTCGCCTTGCCGAGGGCCTGGCCGATCACCTCGCCCGTGTTGGTCCAGATCTCGGTCGGGTCGTGCTCGACCCAGCCCGCCTTCGGGAAGATCTGCTCGTGCTCGAGCTGGCCGGTCGAGACGATCGATCCGGCCTTGTCGAAGATGATCGCGCGCGACGAGGTGGTGCCCTGGTCGATCGCGAGGACGTAGTCAGCCATCTGAGAACTCCGTTGCTGTCAGTGAATGGTGAATGGTGTGGTTGAGGGGTGGATGCCTCGGGGTCAGCCGAGGACGGGGAGCAGCACGAGTGCCGCCCAGCCGGCGAGCACGCCGCCGATGATGGGGCCGACGACCGGCACCCACGAGTACGACCAGTCCGAACCACCCTTGCCCTTGATCGGGAGGATGGCGTGCGCGATGCGCGGCCCGAGGTCACGGGCCGGGTTGATCGCGTAGCCGGTCGGCCCGCCGAGCGAGGCGCCGATGCCGATCACGAGGAGCGCGACGGGCAGGGCGCCCAGCGCAGTGAGCCCCGCGGCGTCGCCGTTGCGACCGAAGCCGATGACGACGAAGACGAGCACGAAGGTGCCGATGATCTCGGTGACGAGGTTCCAGCCGTACGAGCGGATCGCCGGACCGGTCGAGAACACGCCGAGCTTGTTGCCCGCGTCGGGTTCGGCGTCGAAGTGCTGCTTGTAGGCGAGCCAGCAGAACACCGCACCGATGAACGCGCCGATCATCTGGGCGCCGATGTAGGTCAGCACCGAGACCAGGTTCACGGGCACACCGGAGCCGAACTCCTGGGCGCCGTTCGCCACGAGACCGAGGGTGACGGCGGGGTTGAGCTGTGCGCCCGAGGCGTACGAGACGGTGACGCCGGCGAAGACCGCGAGGCCCCAGCCGATGTTCACCATCAGGAAGCCGCCGTTGTGTCCCTTGTTCCGCGCGAGCGCGACGTTGGCGACGACGCCGCAGCCGAGCAGCACGAGCAGTGCGGTGCCGACGACTTCCGAGAGGAAGACGAGACCGAGATTGTCCACGTTGACCTTCTTTCACGAGGGCGGCGCGGATGCCGCATCCGCCCGTGTTCCGAACGATGGGCCGCGTTCGGCCCCGATGAAACGTACCCGCCGGAATCGCCGAATCGAGGGGTTTCCGCGTGCACATCCGTGCAGATTCGGGCGGGGGTTGCGGCGCGACGAAGCAGCGTCTCAGAACCTGCCGCACGTGGCCGACCCGGTCTCGAGACGCGACCTCCTTCGTCGGGCGCTCCTCAACCCACGGGGGTCGGGACCGCTCCGAGTTCGACCCCGTGACGCTCGGCGAGCAGGTGCGTCGTCGCAGCGATCTCGGCCGCGACGCGACCGGTGTCCCAGCCGAGTTCGCCGCCGACGATGCCCGCGAGTTCCTCGAGGAGCGGGGCCGTGATCGCGCCCGTGAACGCGAGACTCGTGCGCCGGAGCACGACGTCCTGCAGGTGGACCACGCGCTCGTTGCGCGCAAGCCAGGCGACCTCGAGCCGGCTGTAGCCGGGGTGGTGCGCGAGCGGCTCGTCCTGCTCGCCCTCGATGTCGGCGAGGAAGGCCGCCGCCCGCGTTCCGTAGCGTTCGAGCAGCTCGTCCGCGCGGGCGCGGCCGACCTCGTCGCCGTGCGAGACGACCCAGACGCGTCGCGCATCGTCGGTCGCGGGGTAGCCGACGCCGCCGCCGATCGCGAGCCCCTCGGTCGAGACGACCCGCTCGCGTCCGAGGAGCGCGAGCACCTCGTCGGAGAGGTGCTCGGCGAGCGCGCGGAACGTCGTCCACTTGCCGCCGACGAGGCTCAGCACGGTGGTGCCGGGCCGGCCCGAGGCATCCGCCCGCTCGATGCGGTAGTCGCGCGACACGAAGCCGGGCTGGGTGTCGTCGTGCCGGGGCAGCGGCCGCACCCCCGAGAAGCGGTAGACGATCTGCGAGCGGTCGACACGGACGGCTGGGAAAACGTGCGCGATGAGGTCGAAGAAGTAGTCGACCTCCTCCTCGGTGCAGATCGCGGGCTCGCGCATGTCGTGCTCGAGGTCGGTCGTGCCGACCATCACGCGGCCCTTGAGCGGGTAGATGAGCACGATCCGGCCGTCCTCGTGCTCGAAGAAGATCTCGCGGCCTGCGGTGGCGGCGTAGAGCTCGGGGTGGTCGAGCACGATGTGCGAGCCCTTGGTGCCGCCCATGAACCGGGTCTCGCGGCCGAGGTCGGTGTTCGTGAGGTCCGTCCAGGGGCCAGAGGTGTTGACGACCACGTCGGCGGCGACCGAGAACTCCTCGCCCGTCGTCGTGTCGCGCAGCCGCACGCCGGCCGCATCGTGGCCGATCGCCTCGACGTAGTTCACCGCACGGGCGTGCGCTCCGGCGGCGAGGCCGTCGAAGAGCACGTCGAGTGCGAGCCGTTCGGGGTCGTGCATGCTCGCGTCGTAGTAGGTCGCGGTGTACTTCACGCCGGGGTTCAGGGCCGGCAGCTCGGCGAGCGAGCGCTTCGCACCGTGGAACCGGTGACGGGGAACCGTGCCGCCGTCGCGCGAGAACGAGTCGTAGATGGTGAGTCCGGTCTTGATGAGCGCGGCGCCGCGCTCGGTCGGCTTGCCCGACTTGTGGGTGAGGAACCGCAGCGGGGCCGAGAGGATGCCCGAGAAGGTCGAGAAGATCGGCACCGTGGTCTCGAGCGGCTTGACGTAGTGGGGTGCGATGCGGATGAGCCCGTTTCGCTCCTCGACCGATTCCTTGACGAGCCGGAACTCGCCGTTCTCGAGGTACCGGATGCCGCCGTGGATCATGTGCGAGGAGGCGGATGACGCCCCCGAGACGAAGTCGCCGCGCTCGACGAGCACGACGTCGACGCCCTGGAGGGCGAGGTCGCGGAACGTCGCGATGCCGTTGATGCCGCCGCCGATCACGAGCACCGCGGCGTGCGGGCGCCCGCGCAGTGCCGCGACCGCCTCACGGGTCGAGACCGCGCCGGCCGAAGCGGGCTGCCGGCGGTTCCGGTTCGTCGATTGCGCTGACATCACTGTCCTCTCGGGAAGCGAACGGCGGGCTTGCACGAAGCCTGCCGAATGTGGATGAATACATCGTGAACACGACAGCACGAACTTGCAAGGTGCGTGCACATATGTGCAAGGTGGACGGATGATCGACAAGGAACTCCTCGCGACGGTGGACGCCGACGAGGCGGTGCCCGGCAAGACGCGGGACGCGCTGCGCGCAGCGCACCTCTACTACCTGCAGGACCTCACGATGGATGCGATCGCGCACGAGCTGCACACCTCGCGATCCTCCGTCTCCCGCCTGTTGAGCCACGCCAGGGCCAGCGGGCTCGTCGAGATCTCGATCCACTCGCCGCTCGACCTGCCGAGCCGCATCGAGCAGGAGATCCTCGAGCGGTTCGAGGTCGCGGCCCACGTCATCCCCGTGCCCGACCACGCGAGCGACGTCGACCGGCTCGATCGGGTCGCACTCTCCGCTGCACGAATTCTCGGGCGGTTCATCGACTCGAACCAGCTCGTCGGCGTCGCCTGGGGCTCGACGATGGGCGCGATGAGCCGCCACCTCGTGCCGAAGGCGACGCACAACACCGAGATCGTGCAGCTCAACGGCGCCGGCAACCTGCGCACGACCGGCATCGTCTACGCGAGCGAGCTGCTGCGCCGCTTCGGCGACGCGTTCGGCGCGCGCGTCCAGCAGTTCCCGGTGCCCGCGTTCTTCGACGACCCCGCGACCAAGGAGGCGTTCTGGCGCGAACGCTCGACCCGGCGGCTCCTCGAGCTGCAGGGCCGGCTCGACCTCGCCATCTTCGGCATCGGGTCGCCGTTCGCCGAGGTGCCGAGCCACGTCTACCAGGGCGGATACCTCGAGCGGGCCGACTACGAGGCGTTGAGCGCCGACGGCGCCGTCGGCGACGTGGCGACGGTGTTCTATCGCGCCGACGGCTCGACCGACGGCATCCCGCTGAACGCACGTGCGACCGGTCCCGACTTCTCGGTGCTCCGCCGAGCGCCCCGCCGCATCTGCGTCGTCTCCGGCAGGGCGAAGCTCGCCGGCCTGCGCGGCGCCCTCGCCGCCGGACTCATCACCGACCTGATCGTCGACGAGGGAACGGCGCGGGCCCTGGTGGAGCATCAGGCTGGGTGAGGAGGGAGCGCAGCGACCGTCTCGAAACCACCCCCCCCGGTTTCGAGACGCTCCTCCGTCGCTCCCAACCCGCTCGGCGACGCGGGAATAGGTCGGCCCGTCCTGCGTTGACCTATGATCGAACACGAGAAACGTGCTCCGGGGTCGGTGTAATTCCGAGCCGGCGGTGATAGTCCGCGAGCCGGGCGCGATCGATCGAGAGATCGGCAGCGCACGGTTGAGCCGGTGGAATTCCGGTACCGACGGTGAAAGTCCGGATGGGAGGCGGCACGTGTCGGCAGCGCCGTGTGCGCCGTCGACGCCACGGCGATCGCACCGTGGCCGACCGAGCATTCCCGGAGCCTCGGATGAGGACGAGGAATGACGACGGTCGATGAACGGCTCGGGGCGGACGCCGCCGCGATGCGCCGCGCCCTGGAGCTCGCCGAGCTCGGACCGGCTCGCGGGGTGAACCCGCGGGTGGGGTGCGTGATCCTCTCCCCCGCCGGCGACGTCCTCGCCGAGGGCTGGCACCGCGGCGCGGGCACGGCGCATGCCGAGGTCGACGCGCTGTCGAAGCTCGAGCCAGGCGCCGCACGCGGCGCGACCGCCGTCGTGACCCTCGAGCCCTGCAACCACACCGGCCGCACCGGCCCCTGCGCCGTCGCCCTCGTCGACGCCGGCGTCAGGCGCGTCGTCTATGCGGTCGCCGACCCTGGCGATCATTCCTCCGGCGGTGCCGCTCGCTTGCGCGCGGCGGGCGTCGACGTGACCGCGGGTGTGCTCGCCGGCGAGGTCGAGGCGATGCTCGACGACTGGCTCTTCGCCGCCCGCAGCCGGCGCCCGCGGGTGATCGTGAAGTGGGCGGCGACGCTCGACGCCCGCACCGCCGCGACGGACGGCACGAGCCAGTGGATCACGGGGCCGGCCGCACGCGCTGACGTGCACCGTCGTCGGGCGGCGGCCGACGCCATCGCGGTCGGCACCGGCACGGTGTTCGCCGACGACCCGTCGCTCACCGCGCGCGACGACGGCGGGCACCTGCTCGACGAACAGCCCGTGCCGGTCGTCTTCGGTCGCCGCGCGGTTCCCGCCGACGCCGCGGTCCACCGGCACCCGCACACGCCCGTCCTCCTGACCGGCGAAGATCTCGCCGCCGACCTCGAGGAACTCCAGCGCCGCGGCATCCGCTCGCTCTTCGTCGAAGGCGGGCCCACGCTCGCGACCGCCTTCCTCGCCACCGGTCTCGTCGACGAACTCCTCGTCTACGTCGCGCCGGCGCTCCTCGGCGGCCCGCACCTCGCGGTCGGCGATCTCGGCATCTCGACGATCGCCGATGCCCACCGCTTCCGCTTCGCCGCCGTCGAGCGGCTCGGCGACGACGTGCTGCTCGTCGCCCACCCGACCACCCACCCTGGAGGGAACTGACCATGTTCACGGGAATCATCGAGGAGCTCGGCCGCATCACGCGCGTCGAGCGCAGCGACGACGCCGCACGACTCACCGTGCGCGGGCCGCTCGCCGTCGAGGGCGTCGCCCACGGCGACTCCATCGCGGTGTCCGGCGTCTGCCTCACGGTCGTCGACTTCGACGCCGAGGGCTTCACCGCCGACGTGATGGCCCAGACCCTCGCCATGTCGACCCTCGACGATGCGCGCGAGGGACTCGCCGTCAACCTCGAGCGCGCCGCCCGGGTGGGCGACCGGCTCGGCGGGCACATCGTGCAGGGCCACATCGACGGCACCGCTCGGGTGCTCGAGATCCGCCCGGGCGAGGCCTGGCGTTACGTGCGGTTCTCGCTCGACCCCGAGCACGCGCCGCTCGTCGTCGACAAGGGCTCGATCGCCGTCGACGGCGTCTCGCTGACGGTCTCGAGCGTCGGCGCCGACGCTGACGGCGACTGGTTCGAGGTGTCGCTCATCCCCGAGACGCTCGTCGCGACCACGCTCGGCGAGCGCGAGGTCGGCGACCTCGTCAACATCGAGACCGACATCGTCGCGAGGCAGGTGGCGCGGATGCTGCGCTACGGCGACCACCGGACGTTGCCGTCGTCGGTGGGCTTCGAGACGCGCCCTCCTGCGCCGGGCGCTCCTCAGCCCGCAGATCCCGCCATCACGACCGAAGGAGGCGCGGCATGAGCCTCGCCACGATCCCAGAAGTGCTCGACGCGCTGCGCGCGGGCAAGCCCGTCATCGTCGCCGACGACGAGGCCCGCGAGAACGAGGGCGACGCCATCATGGCCGCCGAGTTCGCGACCCAGGAGTGGATCGCGTGGATGGTGCGCCACACCAGCGGCTACCTCTGCGCCCCGATGCCGAACTCGGTCGCCGACCGGCTGTCGCTGCCGCTCATGGTCGAACGCAACGAAGACGTGCGCGGCACCGCGTACACGGTCTCGGTCGACGCGGCCGACCGCAACTCGACCGGCATCTCCGCCGCCGAGCGAGCGCACACCCTGCGCGTGCTCGCCGATCCCGACTCGACGCCGCGCGCGCTCGTACGGCCCGGGCACATCCTGCCGCTGCGCGCGGTGGACGGCGGCGTGCGCGAGCGTGCCGGCCACACCGAGGCCGCGGTCGACCTCATGCGCCTCGCCGGGCTCGCGCCCGTCGGCGTGATCGGCGAGCTCGTCGAGGACGACGGCGAGATGATGCGCCTGCCCGGCCTCATCGCGCTCGGCGAGCGCGAGGGCCTGCCGGTGACGACCGTCGCCGCGCTCACCGACTGGTTGCGCGAGCGATTCGACGGTCAGGCATTCGACGCCGATGCGCTTCGACAGGCCCGGGCCGCGATCGACGAGTCCTCCCCTGTGGACTTCGAGGTCGAGACGATGCTGCCGACCGTGCACGGCGACTTCCGGGTGCGGGCGTACCGAGACCGGGGCACGGGCGCCGACCACGTCGCGATCATCGCGGGCGACCCCGCCGCCGACCCGGCGGGCGCCATCGTCCGCGTGCACTCCGAGTGCCTGACGGGCGAAGCCTTCGGCTCGCTGAAGTGCGAGTGCGGGCCGCAGCTCGACACGGCGCTGCAGACGATCCAGCAGGACGGCGGCGTGGTCGTCTACCTGCGCGGGCACGAAGGGCGCGGCATCGGCCTCATCAACAAGCTGCGCGCCTACCGGCTGCAGGAGCAGGGCCTCGACACGCTCGATGCGAACGTCGCCCTCGGCCTGCCGATCGACGCCCGCGACTACACGGCCGCGACGGCGATCCTCACCGACCTCGGCATCGAGAAGGTGCGCCTGCTCACGAACAACCCCGAGAAGGTGCGCCAGCTCACCGCGCACGGCATCGACGTCGTCGAGCGACTTCCGCTCGTCGTCGGCGTCGGCCGCGTGAACCAGGCGTACCTCGAGACCAAGGCGTCGCGCATGGGCCACGCCATCGACGACCAGCAGCTCGCGGATGCCGCGGCTGAAGCCCTCCTGGAAGGACACGCATCATGAGCGGACAGGGATCCCCGATCCTCGACATCGACGGCAGCGGCCTCAAGGTCGTGATCGTCGCCGGCAGCTGGCACGACGAGATCACCGACGGACTCATCGCCGGCGCGACGCGCACGCTCGAGGGCGCCGGCGCCGACTACGAGCTCGTGCGGGTGCCGGGCAGCTTCGAGCTGCCGGTCGTCTCGAAGGCCGCGCTCGAGGCGGGCGCCGACGCGGTGGTCGCGCTCGGCGTGATCATCCGCGGCGGCACGCCGCACTTCGAGTACGTGTCGTCGGCCGCGACCGATGGGCTCACGCGGGTCGCGCTCGACACGGGCAAGCCCGTCGGGTTCGGCGTGCTCACCCTCGACGACGAGCAGCAGGGCCTCGACCGTGCGGGCCTGCCCGGCTCGAAGGAGGACAAGGGTCGTGAGGCGGCCGAGGCCGCGATCGCGACGGCGCGGGCGCTCGGCGCGCTGCGCGCTCCGAAGTCGTTCGAGTAGCGAGTACTCCGGTGGTCGAGTAGCGGAGCGTATCGAGGCCCGTCGCGAGGGTCTCGATACGCTCCTTCGTCGCTACTCGACCACCGGAGGCGGTGCGCCTACGGCTTCCAGACCATGAGCACGACGACCGCGAGGAGCAGGAGCGACACGATGCCGCTGCCGGCCGCGATCGCCGGGTAGCCCTTCGACTCGCCGGCCGTCGCGCCCGAGGCATCCGCCCCGCTCGCCTGCAGCGCCTCGGCGGCGCGGTTCATCGCCGGCACGACGACGAAGAGGCTCAGGCCGAAGGCGATGACGTAGAGGATGATCGACCAGAGGATCCACGGCGTCGTCACCGACAGGTCGTACTCATCGGGCGCCATGCTCATGGCGCCGAAGCCGAACACGAACACGGCGAGCGAGAGCCAGCTGAAGATCATCGTCGACTTCGCGAGCGTGGCGACCTGCGCCCCGTTGCCGGCACGCACCGCGCGCATCGCGGTCATCGGCAGGATGGCCATCGGGCCCACGATGAAGACGGCCGCGGTCACGTGCAGAACGCTGAAGAGGGTATCCATGCGCTCAGCCTAACGAGGCGGGCGCTCCTGCCGCGTCGAACCTTCGGTTGAACCGGATGCCGCGGGCACGGGTGGCGTCGATCCGCTGCGCTGCTCGACCGACCGACCGTTCGTCGCACGATCGCCACCGTTCGTCGCAGCGAGCGGCACCGATCACCCCCGATCGCGGGGTGGCGCGGCATCCCTGCCGTATCGTATGCGGGTTGCCACAAGCGACGATTCCATCACTGCCTCGCGGCCCAGCGCCAGACCGACGTGCCCCGAGCGCAGCGTCACCCGCAACACCACTGGAGTCTTCGCAGCGATGTCGTCATCGACCGCGGCCACGGCCGCACCCGCAGCACCCGCCAACCCACGCAGTCGCGTGATCCTCGCGAGCCTCATCGGCACGACGATCGAGTTCTACGACTTCTACGTCTACGCGACCGCGGCCGTGCTCGTCTTCCCCCACCTCTTCTTCCCGACCGGCGACCCGACGACCGCGCTGCTCGCCTCGTTCGCCGTGTTCGGCGCCGCCATGGTCGCCCGCCCGCTCGGCGCGGTCGTCTTCGGCCACCTCGGCGACCGGGTCGGCCGCAAGGCGACCCTCGTCGGCGCCCTCCTCACGATGGGCATCGCCACGTTCCTCATCGGCGTGCTGCCGACCTACGCCGCGGTGGGCTGGCTCGCGCCGCTGCTGCTCGTCATCCTCCGCATCGCGCAGGGCTTCGCCCTCGGCGGCGAGTGGTCGGGCGCCGCGCTCGTCGCGACCGAGAACGCCCCGAAGGGCAAGCGCGCCTGGTACGGCACGTTCCCGCAGCTCGGCGCGCCGATCGGCTTCATCATCGCGAACGGCCTGTTCCTGATCATCGCCGCCGCGCTGCCGTCGAGCGACCCGACGATGCCGTCGCAGGCGTTCCTCGACTGGGGCTGGCGCATCCCGTTCCTGTTCTCGGTCGTGATGGTCGCCGTCGGGCTCTGGGTGCGCCTGCGCCTCGTCGAGTCGACCGCGTTCTCGGCCGCATCGAAGCAGGGGCGCCTGAAGCGACTGCCGCTCGCGAGCGTCTTCAAGAACTACTGGAAGCAGCTCATCCTCGGAACCTTCTTCATGCTTGCGACGTACGTGCTCTTCTACCTGATGACCACGTTCTCGCTGAGCTACGGCCGTGCGCCGGTCGAGGCCTCGGAGGGCGTGCTGCCCGGCCTCGGCTACTCGTACAACACGTTCGTGCTCATGCTCATCGGCGGCGTCGTGTTCTTCGGTGTCTTCACCCTGCTGTCCGGCCCGTGGGCCGACCGCTGGGGCCGCCGCAAGACGCTCATCTGGGTCACGCTCGCGATCATCGTGTTCGGCCTGCTCTGGGTTCCGCTGCTGTCGGCGGGCTTCGCGGGCGTCATGGGCTGGCTCGTGATCGGCTTCTCGCTGATGGGCATGACGTTCGGCCCGATGGGGGCGCTCCTGCCCGAGCTGTTCCCGACGAACGTGCGCTACACGGGTTCGGGCATCTCGTACAACGTGTCGTCGATCCTCGGCGCCGCGGTCGCCCCGTTCATCGCGGTCGCGCTCTGGCAGGCGGGCGGCGGCAGCCCGTTCTGGGTCGGCATCTACCTCTCGGCGATGGCGGTGCTCACGCTCATCGCGCTGCTCGTCTCGAAGGAGACCCGCGACGTCGACTTCGACGAGGCCGGGCTCGAGTCGTCGGCCGTGCTGTAGTCGGGTTCGGGCCGCTCGGTCCGCGAGGGGGATGCCGCGCGGCATCCCCCTCGTCGTGTCTGCGGCTGCCCCGTTGAGGATGCGTCGTCGTTCCGAGCCCCTTCTGGCGCGACCGGCCCCGGCGTAGCATGGCCCGCATCAGGGCCGCCGATCCCCGCGTCGGCACCGTCGACGCTCGGCCGCCCGGGTGGGAACGGGTGCGCCGATGAACATGACGATGGACATGATGAAGGACGCCATGTCGACCGGCGAGATGCCGATGCAGGGCATGGATGCGGCGATGATGCAGGAGTGTCTGGAGGCCCTCTCCGCATGCGTGCAGGCGTGCCTCATGTGCGCCGATGCGGACGCGGGCGAGGGCATGGGCCGCTGCGCCGCGATGTGCGCGAACTGCGCCGACGTGTGCGACACCATGATGCGGATGATGCTGCGAATGCGCGGCATGGACCGAGAGGTCATGACGTCGATGATGCAGACGACGATCGCGATGTGTCGCGCCTGCTCGGCCGAGTGCATGCAGCACGCCGAGATGAGCGAGCACTGCCGCATGTGCGCCATGGCCTGCGATCAGTGCGCCGCCGCCATGGAGAAGATGATGGGGTCGATGTCGATGGCCTGAGCGGTCACCCGACGGCTGTTCGGCTCACGCCTCCGCGACGCTGAACCGCAGTCCGCCCGCTGCGAGCACGCCGTAGACGCCGTGCACGGCGACCGGGTCGCCGACCTGCAGTTCGCCCGCGAACGCGTCGTGGTGCCAGACTCGGCGTGCCCCGCCCGCGAGCGTCGCGACGGTGGCGAAGCCGTCGGCGTCGATCGAGGTCACGATCGCGTCGAGCCACTTCGACGGCGTCGCGGTCGCGAGCCGCAGCTGCATCGCGTGCAGGCCGTGGCCCGGACGATCGCTCGAGCACTCGCTCGCGTGCACGCAGCCGCGCATGCCCGTCGCCCGGCCCGTGCGGGGCTGGGTGGCGGCGTGCGGCTCGCGGTGCGACATGAGGGCTCCTCGTGATCGGTTCGTGCAGGCGACGATACGCGGACGGCGTCGGGATGTCGCGGGCGGCCGTCACACGCGGCAACAGTGTCGCCCGACGCGGCCGACGAATCTGACGATCAGCCGAGCTGGGCGACGCTCAGCACATTGCGCGCCGGGTCGAGGAACCAGGCGCGGGAGCCGGAGTCGGTGCGCGCGATGCCGCGTTCGTCGGTCGGCAGCACGGCGTCGTCGTAGATCTTCGTGGCGACGCCGAGCGCGTTGAGCCGGATGACGGCCTCGTCGATGTCGGCGACCACGAGCGCGAGGGCGGTGTACGACGCGGGTTCGTGCCGGCTTCCCTTGCCGTACACGTGCAGGCGATGGCCGTCGCCGAAGGTGACGACGAGCCCGCCGCCGAGCGGCAGTTCGTCGATCGTGGCGCCGAGCACGTCGCGGTAGAAGGCGCCTGCCGCGGCCTCGTCGTCGACGCTCATGCTGCCGAGCGCCGCGAGGATGCCGACGGGGCCCGCCGAATCTGATGTCTCGCTCATGGCGCCACCGTAGCGCCGCGGCCCGCTCGCCGGGTACCCCGCAGCCGAGGGATGCCGTGGGCGAGGCATCCCGGTCGTGTCGGTAGCCGCCCCTAGCATTGCCGCATGCCCGCCGACGTGCACCCCGTTCCAGCCGACCACGCCGCGATCCGCGTCTCCGACGAGGTGCGCGCCGCCCTCGACGCGGGGCGGCCGGTGCTCGCGCTCGAGTCGACCATCCTCACGCACGGTCTGCCGCGGCCGCGCAACCTCGAGGTCGGGCTCGGGTCGGAGGCCGACGTGCGTGCGACCGGAGTCGTGCCGGCGACCATCGGCGTCGTCGACGGCGTCGCGGTCGTGGGCCTCTCCGGCGCCGAGATCGAACGGCTGTGCACGGCGGACGACGTCGTGAAGGCGAGCGTGCGCGACCTGCCGATCACCCGGGCGAAGCGGCTGGATGCGGGCACCACCGTCGCGGCGACCGCGTGGCTCGCGCATCGCGCCGGCATCCGCGTGATGTCGACGGGCGGGCTCGGCGGTGTGCACCGCGGCGCGGGCGAGAGCTTCGACGAGTCGGCAGATCTTCCGGTGCTCGCCGAGACGCCGATCACCCTCGTGAGCGCCGGCGTGAAGTCGATCCTCGACATCGGCGCGACGCTCGAGCGCCTCGAGACGCTCGGGGTGCCGGTCGTCGGCTATCGCACGACGCGGTTCCCGGCCTTCACGGTCGCCGACTCCGGCTTCTCCGTCGACTACCGCGTCGACTCCCCCGCCGAAGCGGCTGCGCTCGCACGGGCGCGCGACGACTTCGGGCAGCGGGCCGCGGTGCTCGTCGCCAACCCGATCGCCGCCGACCGGCAGCTCGACCCCGCCCTGCACGACCGGGTGCTCGCCGAGGCCCTCGCGGCCGCCGACGCCGCGGGCATCACGGGCCACGACACCACGCCGTTCCTGCTCGACCGATTCCAGCGCGAGACGGGCGGGCGCAGCCTCGAGGTCAACCTCGAACTGTATGCGGCCAACGTCGCGCTCGGTGCGGAGATCGCGCGTGCGATCGCCGGCTGACGGGGCGGGCGCCGTGGCTGGGCCGGCGGCCGATGGCGGGGCGACGGGCGATGGGGCGGATGCCTCGGGCCGACCGCTCCTCGCGATCGTCGGCGACCTCGTGGAGGACATCGTGGTGTGGGCCTCCGAGCCGGTTCGCGACGGCACCGACACCGCGGCTCGCGTCTTCCGCACGCGCGGCGGCAGCGCCGCGAACGTCGCCGCGCTCGCGGCCCCGCTCGTCACGACCCGATTCATCGGCTGCGTCGGACCCGACGCGGCGGGCGACGCGCTCGTCTCGGCGCTCGAGGCCTCCGGTGCCGAGACGCTCGTGCAGCGTCGCGGTACGACCGGTGCGGTCGTCGTGATCGTCGATCCGGCCGGCGAGCGGACGATGTTCCCCGACCGCGGCGCATCGGCCCTGCTCGACGGGGTCGAGCCGGACTGGCTCCACGGCGCCTCCTGGTTGCATGTGCCGAGCTACGGCTTCGAGCGCGAACCCGCGCGCACGGCGGTCCTCGAGCTCATCGCCGAGGCCCGCCGACGCGGTGCCGGCCTCTCGATCGACGCATCCTCGACGGGTCTGCTCACGGGCCTCGGCGTCGACGAGGTGCTCGACCTCTACGCGTCGCTCGCGCCCGACGTGCTCTTCGCCAACGAGACGGAGGCGGCACTGCTCGGACTCGGGCTCGGGCACGGGTACGGCCACGGGGACGGATACGGTCTCAGGTCGAGGCCGATCGCGGCGACGATCGTCGTCAAGCACGGACCCGACCCCACCCAGGTGTTCGCGGCGGGCGCATCGGTCGCGACCGTGCCCGTCGACCCGGTGCCCGAGGCTCGCGACCTCACCGGTGCGGGCGATGCGTTCGCCGCAGGTTATCTCGCCTCGGCCCTGGGCGGCGCCGACCCCGCGGCCGCAGCGCGGGCCGGGCATCGGCTCGCCGCGCGCGTGATCACCGCCGCCGGAGCGGAGGTCGGCGTCGCAGACCCCTGACGTCAACGTAGGTTGACACGGTGCGCCAACGTCAACTACGGTTGACGGCATGGACGACCACCGCCTCCGCACCGCCATCGCCGCAGCCGACGGCGACGACCCCTACCGAGCGTTGCGCGAGCTGCATCGGGCTCGCGTCGACCTCAATCGAGCGCTCGACCGCGCCGAGTCCGTCGCCGTCCGCCGGGCCCGCGCCGCCGGATCGAGCTGGCAGCTCATCGCACTCGCGCTGGAGGTCTCGAAGCAGGCGGTGCACAAGAAGTACGGACGCAGCTGAGGCGCGTAGGCTGCAATGCGGCGATGACGCGGGCGACGGGGGCGCGAGGCATCCGATTCGCCGTCATCGACGAGAGAGCGAGCATGAGCACCAGCGAGACCCCCACCCGCCGATCAGAGCGCGAAGCGCGCCGCCGTCCCGAACGCACCGCGCGATCGGCGTCCGACTCCCGAACAGACGACCGCAAGGCCCGCACCTCGCGCTTCGGCCGCCGCGGCGATCAGCCCACCGGCCCGCGCGCGACCTTCGCGCAGTTGCTGCCGTTCATCTTCGAGCACCGCCCCGTGCTCATCTGGGTCGCCGTGCTCTCGATCGTCGGCGCGCTCGCGAGCCTCGCCCAGCCGCTGCTCGTCGGCAGCGTCATCAACACCGTGCAGGCGGGCGACCCGCTCGGCGGCATCGTCTGGGCGCTCGTCGCCCTCGTCGTGATCAGCGGCGTGATCTCGGGCTACCAGCACTACCTGCTGCAGCGCACAGGCGAGGGCGTCGTGCTCTCGAGTCGCAAGCGGCTCATCGCCAAGCTGCTCAACCTGCCCATCGCCGAGTTCGACACCCGCCGCACCGGCGACCTCGTCTCGCGCGTCGGCAGCGACACCACGATGCTGCGCGCCGTGCTCACGCAGGGCCTCGTCGAGGCGATCGGCGGCACCGTCACCTTCGTCGGCGCGCTCATCGCGATGCTCATCCTCGACCCCGTGCTGCTCGGGCTCACCGTGCTCGTCGTCGCGATCGCGATCACGACCGTCACCCTGCTGTCGCAGCGGGTGCGCGAGGCCTCGCACGCCGCCCAGGCGAAGGTCGGGGATGTCGCCGCCAGCGTCGAACGCGCCATCGGCGCCGTACGCACCATCCGCGCCGCGGGCGCGACCGAACGCGAGGTCGCCGCCGTCGAGGCCGAGGCCGAAGGCGCCTGGCGCATGGGTGTGCAGGTCGCCAAGATCTCGGCGCTCATCGTGCCCATCGCGGGCATCGCGATGCAGGTGTCGTTCCTCGTCGTGCTCGGCGTCGGCGGGTACCGGGTCGCCTCGGGCGCGACCTCGGTCGCGAACCTCGTCGCGTTCATCCTGTTCCTGTTCATGATGATCCTGCCGCTCGGGCAGGCGTTCGGCGCGATCACCTCGGTCAACTCGGCGCTCGGTGCACTCGGCCGCATCCAGGAGATCCTCGACCTGCCCGATGAGGACGAGCACGACCGCGAGCTCGCCCCGCGGGCGCTCATCGTCGGCGATGCGAACGAGGGCCTGCTGCCCGACGCGCCGGCGATCGCCTTCGACGACGTGCACTTCGCGTACGCATCGACGCGGCAGGACCCGGCCGACCCGGCCAACGACTCGGCTGACGAGCACCTGCCCGAGCCCGACGTCACCGAGCGCCAACCGGTGCTTCGCGGCGTCTCGTTCGACGTGCCGCGCGGCCGGCGCATCGCGCTCGTCGGCCCGTCGGGCGCGGGCAAGTCGACGATCCTCGCGCTCGTCGAGCGCTTCTACGATCCGTCGGTCGGCACCGTGCGCATGGGCGGCCTCGACCTGCGCTCGATCGACCGCACCGAGCTCCGGGCCCAGATCGGCTACGTCGAGCAGGACGCGCCCGTTCTCGCCGGCACCATCCGCGAGAACCTGCTGCTCGGCTCGCCCGACGCGACCGACGCCGAGTGCGAGCACGTGCTGCGCGCGGTCAACCTCGGCGCGGTGCTCGATCGCGACCCGGCCGGACTGGGTGCGGCGGTCGGCGACGACGGCATCATGCTCTCGGGCGGCGAGCGGCAGCGCCTCGCGATCGCCCGGGCGCTGCTCGCCGCGCCGCCGATCCTGCTGCTCGACGAATCGACCTCGTCGCTCGACGGCGTCAACGAGCGCATGATGCGCGAGGCGATCGACGCCGTCGCCGCAGGTCGCACGCTCATCGTGATCGCCCACCGGCTCTCGACGGTCGTCGACTCCGACCGCATCGTCGTCCTCGACGACGGCCGGGTGATCGGCGAGGGCACGCACGAGGAGCTCGTCGCGAGCGTGCCGCTCTACCGCGAGCTCGCCGAGCACCAGCTCCTCGTCTGAGCGGGGGGCCGGGGCGACGCATCCACCCGGGTTCAGTGCCAGCCCGGGCGAACCTCAGTGCCTGCTCGGATGGACCGGAAGCACCGGCTTCCTAGCGTTGAGCCATCGCATCCGAACGTGGATGCCCTGAGCCCACGCCCCCTGGAGGACCCATCATGACCATCGCGACCGTGCCCACCGCACGCGACCTCGACCCCTACGACGGGATCCCCGTCGGCCTCATCGACGACCTGCCCGACGTCGGCGGCGACGCCACGACGACCCGCCGCGCGGGCCTCGGCAACTCGTTCGACCGCGTGCAGTCGGCCCTGCAGGGTTGGCTGCGGCACTGGGAGCCGCTCGAGCTGCCCGCCTTCACCCCCGTTCGCGACGTCATGCCCGACGACGATCGCGGCCGCAGCTCGCTGAAGGCGGCGCCGACGCGCGCCGACGGCTCGGTGCGCCTCACCGCGAGCCTCTACGACCCGCCCAAGCACGACGCCGACCGCGGCCCGCTCGCCTGGTCGCGCAACTGGGCGAGCGCCGCGGTGCTGCCGCCCGCACGCGAGTCGGGCCGGCTCTTCTACCGCTTCAGCGTGTCGAGCCGGCTCGTGCTCGACGGCCATGCCTCGCTCAGCCTCGTCTCGACGAGCGTCAACTTCGGCGTCGTCGCCGACGCGGCGAAGCAGAGCCCCTTCCAGGCGCCCGGCTTCGCGACGCCGATCGTCAGGCCGCTCGTGGGCGTGCAGGCCCGCGCCGAGGTCGACGCGCAGGCGTCGCAGGTGTTCGAAGGGTCGATCGCGGTGCGCCAGGGCGAGACCCCGGCGATGGCGTTCGTGATCGGCACCGACGTGCTCTTCGAGGACGGCTGGGTGCGCCTGCACGAAGGCTCGAGCACGTGGGTCGGCCCGGCCGAGCCCGGCGCGAGCGGCACGGTCGAGTTCCGCTACGCGCCCGCCGCCGTGCTGCGCGTCATCGGGCACCTCGACGACCCGCACACGTTCGACTGACCGGTCGCCGGGCTCGGCCCGGCGCCGTCAGACTCCGCCCGCCGAGAGCTCGCCGAGCGGCCACGATCCCGCGATCCGGCCGTGATGCGAGGTCTCCGGCGGGCGGAGTCGCACGAGTGCGACCGTGCCGAGGTCGAGCCGCTCACCCCGATGCACGCGGCCGTGACGCTTCGCCGTCACGTGCGGGCGGAAGTCGGGTCGCAGGCGCACGAGGTCGACGCCGAGTTCGCGCAGCCTCGCGATCGTCGCGGCCCGCAGGGCGGCGATCTCACCGCCGTCGCGCACGAGCGAGACGGGGATGTCGCGGCGGGGGCCGAACATCGCGTCGTCGCCGACCGCGACCGAGATCGGCCGCGGTGCGGCCTCGCGCGCGACGCCCGCCAGCGCCGCCACCAGCGCGTCGGCGTCGAGGTCGGTCTCGAACGGTTCGACGAGGGTCACGTGCAGCGGCCATTGCGCGACCGTGAACACCTCGCCGGCGGCGAGGGGCTCCAGCGGCAGCACCACGACGTACCGTGCCATCAGCGGGCAGTGGCCGTCGCCGATTCGTCGTCGCCGACGACCGTCGCGTCGTCGTCGCGCGGTTCACCCGCCGTCGTGTCACGCCGCCGCTGCCACGGCCATCGCCCGTCGATCTCGACCGCGAGCGACCAGCTGAGGAACGTCCGGATGAGCACGATGATGCCGAGCACGCCGACCGACTCGAGCGTCGGGGTGACGGCGACGGTGCGGATGATATCGGCGGCGACGAGCAGTTCGAGGCCGATCAGGATGCCCCGGCCGAGCACCCTGCGGAAGCGTTCGTAGACCGGTCCCGTGTTGCGCAGGCGCCGGACCGCGGCATCCACCATCGCGTACAGCACCCCGATGACGATCGCGAGCACGCCGACGACGTCGATGACCTCGCCCGCGCGGGTGATGATCTGGCCGAAGTCCATGGCACCCTCCTGCCGCACACGCTAGACCCGGGTGGGGCGGAGGCCCGTCGACGCAGCCCGCGTGGCGCGGAGGCGGGGACGCGAAGGGGGCGGACGCCGGCCGGCGTCCGCCCCCTCGGGACCGCGGTGATCGCTACTCGGCGACGGGCGACGAGGCGTGCTCGAGGTGGTAGCGCAGGCTCGAGAGCTCGGCCTTCAGCGCCGCGGGCACGCGGTCGCCGAACTGGGCGAAGTACTCGTCGGTCAGGTCGCACTCGGCGAGCCACGAGTCACGGTCCACGTCGAAGAGCTGCGCGAGGGTCTCGTCGCTGAGTTCGAGGCCGTCGAGGTCGAGCGAGTCGGCGGCCGGCAGCAGGCCGATGGGGGTCTCGACCGTGTCGGCGGTGCCCTCGACGCGGCCGACGATCCACTCGAGCACGCGCGAGTTCTCGCCGAACCCGGGCCACAGGAACGAGCCGTCGGCGCCCTTGCGGAACCAGTTGACCTGGAAGATCTTCGGCGCGTTCTGGCCGAGCACGCGGCCCATCTTCACCCAGTGGCCCCAGTAGTCGGCCATGTTGTAGCCGCAGAACGGCAGCATCGCGAACGGGTCACGGCGCAGCTCGCCGACGGTGCCCTCGGCCGCAGCCGTCTTCTCCGACGAGATGGTCGCACCCATGAAGACGCCGTGCTTCCACGAGCGGGCCTCGGCCACGAGCGGCACGTTCGTCGCACGACGACCGCCGAACAGGATCGCGTCGATCGGCACGCCGTCGTGGGCGTCCCAGTCGTCGGAGATCTGCGGGCACTGGGCGGCGGCGACCGTGAAGCGCGAGTTCGGGTGCGCGGCCGGACGACCCGAGGCGGGCGTCCAGGGGTTGCCCTCCCAGTCGGTGAGCTCGGCCGGGACCTCGTCGGTCAGGCCCTCCCACCAGACGTCGCCGTCGGGGCGGAGCGCCACGTTCGTGAAGATCGTGTTGCCCCAGAGCGTCTGCACCGCGGTCGGGTTCGTCGACTCACCCGTGCCGGGCGCGACGCCGAAGAAGCCGGCCTCGGGGTTGATCGCGTAGAGGCGGCCGTCCTCGCCGGGACGCATCCAGGCGATGTCATCGCCGATCGTCTCGACCTTCCAGCCCGGGATCGTGGGCTGCAGCATCGCGAGGTTCGTCTTGCCGCAGGCCGAGGGGAACGCCGCAGCCACGTGGTACGACTTGCCCTCGGGCGAGGTGATCTTGATGAGCAGCATGTGCTCGGCGAGCCAGCCCTCGTCGCGCGCCATCACCGAGGCGATGCGCAGCGCGAAGCACTTCTTCGCGAGCAGGGCGTTGCCGCCGTAGCCCGAGCCGTACGACCAGATCTCGCGCGAGTCGGGGAACTGCACGATGTACTTCTCGTCGTTGCAGGGCCACTCGATCTCGGCGCGGTGGTGGCCGACGCCGTCGACGAGCGGGTAACCGACCGAGTGCACGGTGCGCACCCAGGGCTCGCCGGCCTCGATGAGGCGGTAGACCTGCTCGCCCATGCGGGTCATGATGCCCATCGACAGCACGACGTAGGGCGAGTCGGTGATCTCGACGCCGAGCTGCGAGATCGGGCCGCCGAGCGGGCCCATCGAGAAGGGCACGACGTACATCGTGCGGCCCTTCATCGAGCCGTCGAAGACCTCGGTGAGTTCGTCGCGCATCTCGCGCGGGTCGCGCCAGTTGTTCGTCGGGCCCGCGTCCTCCTCGTAGGTCGAGCAGATGAAGGTGCGGTCCTCGACGCGCGCGACGTCGGAGGGGTCGGTGCGCGCGAGGTAGCTGTTGGGGCGCCACTCGGGGTTGAGCTTGATGAGCTTGCCCTCGGCCACGAGCTGGCGCTCGAGCAGGTCGGCCTCGTGCTGCGAACCGTCGCACCACACGACGGCGTCGGGCTTCGTGAGGCCGGCGATCTCGTCGACCCAGGCGCGAAGGGCCGGGTCGGTGGTGCCGCGCTGCGCGTGGCCTTCGCCGTATGACTGGGTGCCGTCCGTGTCGGTCGAGAGCCCGGAGATGGTCATCGTCGTCCCTTCCAAATGCTGCCCGGCACGGCGCCGGATCGGTTCGTATTTCCAGAATGCGCCTCTTCGCGGCATCCCACCCGCCAAATCGGGTGTTAAGAATCTGCGATCTTTCGATATTCTTAACGGATGAAGGCAGGCTCCCCCGATCTCGCGACCCTCGGCCACCGCATACGCCATTTCCGCGGCGAGCGCGGGCTCACGCTCGACCAGCTCGGCGACGCCGTCGGCATGGCCGGCAGCCAGCTCTCCCTCATCGAGAACGGCAAGCGAGAGCCGAAGCTCTCGACGCTCGACGCCCTCGCGGCGGCGCTCGGCGTCGACCTCGCCGACCTGCTCTCGCGCGAGGCGCCGAGCCGTCGGGCCGCACTCGAGCTCGAGCTCGGTCGCGCCCAGTCGGGTCCGCTGTACGCGAGCCTCGGGCTGCCGCCCGTGAAACCCTCGCGCGGAATCACCGACGAGACGCTCGAAGCGGTCGTGGGCCTCCACCGCGAGCTGCAGCGCCGCGCGTCGGAGGCGATCGCGACGCCCGAGGAGGCGCGGCGCGCGAACACCGACCTGCGCGAGCGCATGCGCGGGCAGCACAACTACCTGCGCGACATCGAGGCCCTCGCCGAGGAGCAGGTGCGCGCCTCCGGGCACCGGTCGGGCGCGCTCACCCACCGCGAGGTCGGCGTGATGGCCGAGAAGCTCGGCTTCCAGCTCATCTACGTCGACGACCTGCCCGACTCGACCCGCTCGATCACCGACCTCGCGAACGGGCGCATCTACCTGCCGCCCGCCTCGATCCCGGGCGGACACGGCCTGCGCTCGATGGCGCTGCAGGCGATGGCGCACCGACTCCTCGGGCACACTCCCCCGGCCAGTTACGACGAGTTCCTCTGGCAGCGCCTTGAGATCAACTACTTCGCGGCGGCGTGCCTCATGCCGCAGGACGCGTCGGTCGCGTTCCTGCAGGAGGCGAAGAAGGAGAAGCGACTCGCGATCGAGGACTTCCGCGACGCGTTCGGCGTCACCCACGAGGCGGCGGCGCTGCGGTTCACGAACCTCGCGACCGAGCACCTCGACATGACCCTGCACTTCCTGCGGGTGAACGGCGACGGCGCACTGCTCAAGGGCTACGAGAACGACGGGCTGCCGCTGCCGACCGACGTGACGGGCTCGATCGAGGGCCAGTGGGTGTGCAAGAAGTGGAGTGCCCGCACCGCCTTCGAGCACACCAACCGCACGACCGAGAACTACCAGTACACCGACACCCCGGCGGGCACCTTCTGGTGCGCGACCCAGACCGGCCGAACGGATGCCGCGGAGTTCTCGATCACGGTCGGCGTGCCGTTCGCGCAGGCCAAGTGGTTCCGCGGTCGCGAGACGACGGTGCGCGCGGTGTCGACGTGCCCCGACGAGTCGTGCTGCCGCCGTGCCCCCTCGGAGCTCGCCGAGCGGTGGGCGGGCCAGGCCTGGCCGAGCGCGCGGCTGCACGCGCACGTGCTCTCCCCGCTGCCCTCGGGCACCTTCCCCGGCGTCGACGACGTGTCGGTGTACGAGTTCCTCGAGGCGCACGCCGGGCAGTAGGCGCGGCCGGCCCTTCCGATCGGGATGCCTCGAGCCGAGGCATCCGCCGCGCAATGAAGTTTCTGTTGCAATAGTGTGTTTGGCACAGTATCGTGTGAGGCATGAACCTCGATGAGACGACCGCCGGGCACCTGCAAGAGCTGCGCCGCGGCACCGTCGTGCTCGCCTGCCTCGTGCGGCTGCGCACGCCCGACTACGGCTACGCACTGCTCGAGTCGCTCAACTCGCTCGGCATCCTCGTCGACGCCAACACGCTCTACCCGCTGCTGCGCCGGCTCGAGAAGCAGGGGCTGCTCACGAGCGAGTGGAACACCGACGAGGCGAGGCCCCGCAAGTTCTATCGCACGAGCCCGACCGGCGAGCTCCTCGCCGACACCCTCATGACCGACTGGCGACGCATCGACGATGCCCTCGCCCGCCTCACCGACGGAGACGAATCATGAACGCCACCACCAGCCTGACCGACCGCTACGTCTGGGCCGCCGGCCGCAGCGTGCCCGAGGCCCAGCGCGACGAGCTCGAGCGAGAGTTGCGCGAACGCATCGGCGACGCGACCGACGCACTCGTCGACGAGGGGCAGGCGCCGGCCGACGCCGAGCACGCCGCACTGACGGCGCTCGGCGACCCGGCCGCCCTCGCCGCCGACTACATCGGGCGCCCGCTGCAACTCATCGGCCCGCGCTACTTCCTCGTGTGGTGGCGGCTGCTGAAGTTCCTGCTCGCGCTCGTGCTCCCGATCGCGGTCGCCGGCATCACGCTCGGGCAGCTGCTGTCGGGCGTCGAGGTCGGCGAGGTCATCGGCAGCGCGGTCTCGGGCGCGCTCTCGGTCGGCGTGCACCTCTGCTTCTGGACGACGCTCGTCTTCGCGATCCTCGAACGGGTGCCCGCCGCCCCCGGGCAGCGCGGCATCGATCTCGAGTGGAAGCCCGAGATGCTGCCGCAGATCGCCGACGACGGCCGCACCAACCGGCTCGTCGACCTCGTCTCGTCGCTCGTGCTGCTCGGCATCTTCGGCGTGCTGCTCGTCGTACAGCAGTTCGGGCTGCCGTGGGTCGACGCGCTCTCGTCGATGCCGCTCCTCGACCCGGCGCTGTGGAGCTTCTGGCTGCCGTATTTCCTCGTTCTCATCGTGCTCGAGGCGGCGTTCGCGATCGCCGTGTACGTCCGTGGCTGGACGTGGGGCCTCGCGGGCATCAACCTCGTGCTCGGCGCCGCTTGGGTCGTGCCCGGCCTGTGGCTCTGGGCGACCGGGCAGCTCTTCAACCCGGCGGCTCTCGAGGCGGTCGGCTGGCCGTGGGGCGAGGCGGGCGCCGTGATCGCGCCCATCGTCGTGGTGGTCGTGATCGCCGCCGCCGCGTGGGACGTCGTCGACGGCTTCATCAAGGCGGCCCGGTCGCAGCAGCGCATCACGGCCGTGTGAACGCGGCGGCATGAACACGGATGCCTCGGGGCCGGCGATGATCGCCGGCCCCGAGGCATCCTGTCGCGAGGTTCGTCAGGTCACTTCGGCTGCATGCGGATCGCGCCGTCGAGGCGGATGACCTCGCCGTTGAGCATGGGGTTCGCGATGATCGAACGCACGAGGGCGGCGTACTCGGTGGGGTGGCCGAGCCGGGAGGGGTGCGGCACCTGCGCCTCGAGCGAGGCGCGGACCTCGTCGGGCATGCCGGCCATCATGGGCGTCTCGAAGATGCCGGGCGCGATCGTCATGACGCGGATCAGCAGCTTCGAGAGGTCGCGCGCGATCGGCAGGGTCATGCCCGCGACGCCCGCCTTCGACGCCGAGTAGGCGGCCTGGCCGATCTGGCCGTCGAACGCCGCGACCGACGCCGTGTTCACGATGACGCCGCGCTCGGCCGTCTCGGGTCCGCCGGCGAGCGAGGAGGTGACGGGCTCGTTCTGCGCCATCGCCGCGGCGGCGAGCCGGGTCACGTTGAAGGTGCCGATGAGGTTCACCCGGATCGTGCGCTCGAATGCGTCGAGCGGGCCCGCGCCCTCACGGCCGACCGTGCGGTTCGCGGTCACGATGCCGGCGCAGTTCACCGCGACACGGAGCGGCGCGAGCGCCTGCGCCGCGTCGACCGCGGCCTGCACGTCGGCCTCGTTCGAGACGTCGGCCGCGACGAACCGGGCGTTCTCGCCGAGGGCGGCCGCGGCCTCCTCGCCGCGGGGCCCGGGCAGGTCGACGATGACGACCGAGGCGCCGCCGTCGATGAGGGCGGCAGCCGTCGCCCGGCCGAGGCCCGAGGCCCCGCCGGTGACGATCGCGGATGCGCCGCTGAGTTCCATGTGTGCTCCTTCGTGGAGGTCGCTCGCTGAGCCTGCCGAAGCGCGCGGTCGTGGTGGTCTCGCTTCGACAGGCTCAGCGAGCGGGTGGTGCGGTCAGATGCGCTCGATGACGGTGGCGTTCGCCATGCCGCCGCCTTCGCACATCGTCTGCAGGCCGAAGCGCCCGCCGGTCGCCTCGAGCTGGTTGACGAGCGTTGTGAGCAGGCGCGTTCCGGAGGAGCCCAGCGCGTGCCCGAGCGCGATCGCGCCGCCGCGCGGGTTGAGCTTCTCGGGGTCGGCCCGGGTGTCGGCGAGCCACGCGAGCGGCACCGAGGCGAACGCCTCGTTCACCTCGTACGCGTCGATGTCGTCGTGCGTGAGCCCGGCTCGCTCGAGCACCTTGGCCGTCGCCGGGATCACGCCCGTGAGCATGTAGAGCGGGTCGCTGCCGACGACCGAGAACGCCCGGAACCGCGCGCGGGGGGTGAGCCCCAGCTGCGAGGCGCGTTCGGCGCTCATGATGAGGGCTGCGGATGCTCCGTCGGTGAGCGGCGACGAGTTGCCGGGCGTGATGCGCCAGTCGAGTTCGGGAAAGCGCTCGGCGAGCGCGTCGGTGCGGAACGCCGGCTTGAGCCCCGCGAGCGACTCGGCGCTCGTGCCGGGGCGAACGGTCTCGTCCGTGAGCGAGTCGACGCCGGGCACGGGCACGACCTCGGTCGCGAAGGCGCCCGACTCGGTCGCGGCGGCCGCGAGCTCGTGCGAGCGCGCGGAGAACGCGTCGAGCTCGTCGCGCGAGAAGCCCCACTTCGCGGCGATGAGCTCGGCCGAGACGCCCTGGTTCACGAGCCCCTCGGGGTAGCGATTGCGCAGGCGCGAGCCGAAGGGGTCGGCGCCGGCGGCGCTCGTGCCGAGCGGCACGCGGCTCATCGACTCGACGCCGCAGGCGATCACGATGTCGGCGCTGCCCGCGATGACGGCCTGGGCGGCGAACGTCGCGGCCTGCTGGCTCGACCCGCACTGCCGGTCGATGGTCGTTCCGGGGACGTGCTCGGGGAAGCCGGCGGCGAGCACCGCGTTGCGGGTGATGTTGTAACTCTGCTCGCCGATCTGGCTGACGCAGCCGCCGATGACGTCGTCGACGAGTCCCGGGTCGAGGTCGCTGCGCGAGACGAGCGCGTCGAGCACCCCCGCGAGCAGATCGACCGGGTGCACGCCCGAGAGGAGTCCGCCGGGCTTGCCGCGCCCGACGGGGGTGCGCACGACGTCGACGATCACGGCTTCGTTGCTCATGGCTCCAGCCTACGTCGGCCGCGAACGGCGGATGCCCCGGACGCGGACTCGCGCACGGGGCATCCGATCGATCGTGAAGCAGGTCAGACGGGCACGACCTCGCGCTCGAGCGAGGCGAGCACGACGGGCTGGCGCTCGGGGAAGACGATCGGGTGCGAACCCGCCATCGCCTCGATGACGCGCACGACCTGGCACGAGTAGCCGTACTCGTTGTCGTACCAGACGTAGAGCACGGTGTCGGTGCCGTCGGCGATCGTGGCGAGGCCGTCGACGATGCCCGCGCGGTTGTTGCCGACGAAGTCGGTCGAGACCACCTCGGGCGACTCGATGTAGTCGATCTGCTGGCGCAGCGGCGACGTGAGCGACACCTGGCGGAGGTACTTGTTGATCTCGTCCTTCGAGGTCGGCCGCTCGAGCTGCAGGTTGAGGATCGCGAGTGACACGTCGGGCGTGGGCACGCGGATCGCCGAGCCGGTGAGCTTGCCCTCGAGCTCGGGCAGCGCCTTCGAGACGGCCTTCGCCGCACCGGTCTCGGTGATGACCATGTTGAGCGCCGCCGAGCGGCCGCGACGGTCGCCCTTGTGGAAGTTGTCGATGAGGTTCTGGTCGTTCGTGAACGAGTGCACGGTCTCGACGTGTCCGCGCACCACGCCGTAGGCGTCGTTGACGGCCTTCAGCACCGGAGTGATCGCGTTCGTCGTGCACGAAGCCGCCGAGAGGATGCGGTCGGCGTCGACGATGTCGTCGGTGTTGATGCCGTGCACGATGTTCTTGATCGCGCCCTTGCCCGGCGCGGTGAGGAGCACGCGCGAGACGCCCGTCGACTGCAGGTGCTGGCTGAGGCCGGCCTCGTCGCGCCAGCGGCCCGTGTTGTCGACGACGATCGCGTCGTGGATGCCGTACTCGGTGTAGTCGATCGTCGCGGGGTCGTTCGAGTAGATGACCTGGATGAGCGTGCCGTTGGCGAGGATCGTGTTGTTCGCCTCGTCGACCTCGATCGTGCCGGCGAAGGGGCCGTGCACCGAGTCGCGGCGCAGCAGGCTCGCGCGCTTCATGAGGTCGTTGTCGCTGCCCTTGCGCACGACGATCGCGCGCAGGTTGAGGCCCTGGCCGCCACCCGAGTGGGCGATCAGGATGCGGGCGAGCAGACGGCCGATGCGGCCGAACCCGTAGAGCACGACGTCGGTGCCGGATGCCTCGGGGGCGGCGCCGCCCGCGACGGGGGCGATCTCGGCGCGCACGAAGTCCGTGAACCCGGGCGCCTCGCCAGCGGCCTGCGCGGCGGCGTGGCGGCTCACGATGCGGGCGACGTCGATCGACGCGGGGCCGGGGGCGATCTCGCGGAGCGCCTCGAGCACGCGCATCGTGTCGGCGAGGTCGAGCTCGTCGTCGCCGGCCTGACGTGCGAAGCGGTGCGCCTTCACGAGCTCGATCGCGGAGCGGTTGATGAGGCGGCGGCCGTGGATCGAGGTCACGACCCCGTGGTCACGGTAGAGGCCGCCGATGAGCGGAATCATCCGCTCGGCGAGCTCCTCCTTGGCGATCCATTCAGCACGGCGGGCGTCGAACTCGTGGCTCACGGTCTTCCTTCTCGGCCGAGCGCGCGGGCGTCGTCGACCAGGGTCGTGCGACCGCGTCTGCCGGTGGGCAGCGCTGGCCGCATTCTTTCCGGGGATGTCTCGATCATACGTGGACATCGATGCGTGATTGCTGTACGTGACGTCGAACGCATGCGTCGGCGCGCGACGGCACGGCGACCTCGTGCGACCTCCGTAGACTGCTGTGACGTGGATCGCATCATGCCCGGCGTCATCGCGATCATCGTGGGCTCCGCCGCGCTCGTCGTCGTCTTCGTGCCGCTCGTCGCCCTCAGCTACCGCCGCCGCGGCGGCTTCTCGGGAGCCCGCCTGCTCGGCTGGATCGCGCTGCTGTTCTACGTCATGGGACTGTGGGCGTACACCCTGCTCCCGCTGCCCGACGGCGCGTACGACTGCGTCGGCGTCGAACTGAACCCGTTCGCCGTCGTCACCGACATCGCTCGGCTGCAGGCCGAGCACGGCGGTTCGCTGCTGCGCAACCCGGCGTTCCAGCAGCTCGTGCTCAACATCCTGCTGTTCCTGCCGCTCGGCTTCTTCGCGCGGGCGCTCTTCGGCCGGGGCGTCCTCGTCGCCGCCGGGTCGGGAGCGATCGTGTCGCTCGCGATCGAGGTCACCCAGCTGACGGGTGTGTGGGGACTCTTCCCCTGCGCGTACCGGCTGTTCGACACGGGTGACCTCGCCGCGAACACGGTCGGCGCCGTGCTCGGTTCGGCGATCGCCGCGGCGGCGCTGCACCCGTGGCGCGGGCGGGGCCGGGCGACTCCGGCGACCGCCGACGACGCGCCGGTCACGGCAGGACGCCGAGTGCTCGCGATGGTCGTCGACCTGCTCACGGTGTGGCTCACCGCCTACGGGCTCGCCGTGATGGCGTCCGCGGTCGTCTCGGTGCTCGCCGGAGGTCTGCCGGCGTGGTTCGACCCCGATCGCGTCGGGCTCGCGACCACGCTCGTCGCGATCGGTGCGCAGGCGTGGTCGGTGCTCGCCGGCGGCGTCACCATCGGCGAGCGCGTCGTGCTCATCGAGGCCGTCGAGATGCGGCCACCGAAGCTCGGACGCCGAGTCGTCCGTTTCGCCGTCGGCATCGGCGGCTACACGATCGCGGGTCTGCTCCCGGGTCTGCTCGCCCTCGTCGCCCCGGTGCTCGCGATCGCCAACCTCGTGGGCGCCTTCACGACCCGCGGCCACCGCGGGTTCGCCCAGGCCGTGGCGGGCATGGACGCGGTCGGGCGTGCGCGGCCGGCGACGGCGAAGACGGCGCTCGGTGAGGCCTCGTCGACGACGACGCCGCGTTAGGCGGGTGCCGCGCTCGACCGCTCAGGCGATGCGGACGTCGTCGACGTAGCCGATCTCCTTGCTCGCGATGCGCTCGGGGATGCCCTCGAAGATCGCCGCCCGCTCGGGCGAGACGACGTAGGCGGCCTCGGTGCGCTCGAACTCGGCGCGGTCGCCGGGCACGCTCACGGCCCACACGAACTCGTTCGCCTCGGGCACGCCGTAGGCGAACTCGACCGCGAAACCCGTCGCCCGCCGCACCGGGGGCATCTTCGCCTCGAACCACGAGACGAACGCCTCGTACTCGCCGGGGACGATCTGGTAGCGGCGCAACTGCACGGTCTTCATGCGTCAATCATGCCGTGGCGGGCGGGCCCGTGACGCCTCGCGTCGCAGGCCGGCACCCTGACGCCTCGCGTCGGGTGCCGGCCCGCGACGGGCGGGCTCAGCCGAGGTGCTCGGCCGTCGCGCCCTCCGCGCCGTGGCCGATGCGGCGGTAGACGTCGGGCCGCCGCCCGCGGAGCACGAGGCCCCAGACGATGCCGACGACCCCCGCGAGCACGATGAGCGCCGGCAGCAGGAAGGTCGTGGCGTCGGGCTCGGCCTGGCCGAGCAGCACGGTGAAGTTCATGACGATGAGCACGAGCACCGTCGTGAGTGCGAGGAACGAGAGCACCGGCGACACGATGCGCGAACCCACGCCGACGTCGCGCTGGTCGCGGCGGAAGTAGCCGATGACCGCGAGCGAGACCACCGCCATGAGCAGCACGAGCCCGAGGGCACCCGTGTTGGTGAGCCAGTTGAAGAGCGTGACGACGGGGAACAGCGGCCCGAGCTCGCTGCCGGCACCGGCGATCGCGAAGACCCCGACGACGACGAGCGCCAGGACCGACTGTGCGATCGAGCCGGCCCACGGCGAGCCGCTGCGCTCGCGCACCTTGGCGAACCAGGCGGGCAGCACGCCCTCGCGGCCGAGTGCGAACCCGTACCGGGCGACGGCGTTGTGGAAGCTGACGAGCGCGGCGAACAGGCTCGTGATGAACAGCAGCGACATGAAGTCGACCATGATCGGTCCGAGCCGCTCGGCGACGAACGCGAAGAACAGCGGCGGTCCGGCCTCCTCGGGCGAGATGCCGCCCGAGGAGATCTTGTCGGTGCCCACGGCGAGCGCGAGCGCCCAGGAGGAGATCGCGTAGAACACGCCGATGATGATGACGGCGGCGAACGTGGCCCGGGCGACCGTGCGCTTCGGGTCCTTCGCCTCCTCGCCGTAGATCGCCGCCGACTCGAAGCCCATGAACGCGGCGATGCCGAAGACGAGCACGGCGCCGATGCCGGGCAGCAGGAGCGAGGCGGGCGAGATGGGCGCCGCCGTGAAGCCGTCGGCGGGGTTCGCGAACGCGACGACGTCGAAGACGGTGACCACGACGAACTCGAGCACGACGATGACGCCGAGCACCTTCGCCGAGAGGTCGACCCGGTTCACGCCGAGCAGGCCCACGATGAGGATGAAGACGACCACGCCGACCCACCACGGCACGTCGATGCCGAGCTTCTCGCTGACGAGCACCGAGATCTGGAAGCCGAACATGCCCCAGATGCCGATCTGCATGCAGTTGTACGCCACGAGGGCAATGAGGGCGACGCCGACGCCGACGGGGCGCCCGAGCCCCTGCGCCGCGTAGGCGTAGAACGCGCCGGCGTTCGTGATGAACCGGCTCATCGCGGCGTAGCCGAGCGAGAACACGGCGAGAACGGCGGCGAGCACGAGATACCCGATCGGCACCGCGATCGAGCCGGTGACGGAATAGGCGGTCGTGGCACCGCCCGCGATGACGGTGAGGGGCGCGGATGCCGCGATGATCAGCACCACGATCGCGGGAACGCCGAGCTTGCCGCGGGTACGGTGCTCGGGAGCGATCGTGTCGGGGAGCGTGCTCGCACTCATGTGAACTCCAGTGTTCGACGGGGACGGGGCAGACGCAATACTCCCCCGCCGCATCCGCGCCGTCTTGTCCGGCGGCGCACGGTGCTTGACCACCGCGGCATGCCGGCGCCGCTCGCGCGCCGGCCCGCTATCGTGCTCGCTGTGAGCAGTGAACGCCCCTCGCCCCCGGCCGACGACACCGAGACGCCGGCCACGACGTCATCGACGCCCGCGGCGACGACCTCCGGCCGGCAGGCCCTCTTGGCCGCGACGATCACGGTGGTGGCCGAGTCGGGCCTGCGAGCGCTGACCTACCGGGCGGTCGCGGCCGAGGCCGGCGTCTCGCACGGACTCGTGCGTCACCACTTCGGCACACGCGACCAGCTGATCGCCGAGGCGCTCTCGTTCGCGGTCGACGAGAGCCTGCGCGAGACGAACATGGCGGGTCGCGGAGCGCCGGGCGACACGGCGCACTTCGCGGAGGGGCTCGCGTCGCTCGCCTCGCGCAGCACGGCGGTGCAGGCGTTCCAGTACGAGCTGCTGCTCGAGTCGCGACGCCGGCCCGAGCTGCGCCCCGCGGTCGAGCAGTACTACGAGACCTACCGACGGGCGACCCGCGACCGGCTCCTCGAGCTCGGCATCGACGACGACGAGCTCATCGAGGTGATCTGGTTCGCCCTCGACGGGCTCGTCTTCAAGACCCTCGTGCTCGGGGTCGACGCCGACGCCGAGCGGGTGCTCGCGCGCATCCGCCGACTCGTCGAGGAGCACGCGACCCGCAGCTGAGGCGCGAGGGCGCAGCATCCTCGACCCGCCCGATTTCTTGACTATCCAAATGGATAGTCCTATGGTGTTCGCAACCATCGAGGCGGTTCGAGGAGGAATGGCGATGGGTCGAGCGACGACGACGGGAAGTCTGGACTTCCCCCGATTCCGCACGGCGGTGAGCGAGTCCTTCGTGCCGCTCCGGGTGACGACCGACCGTCCCGACCCGTTCGGCGGGGGCATCCGCCACGTCGCCGCGGGCGACGTGCACTGCTCGATCGTCGCGGCCGACGAGCACCTCGTCGAGCGCACGCCGAGACTCATCGCCGACTCGCCGCGACGCTGCTACAAGGTGGGCCTGCAGCTCGAGGGCACCGGCCTCCTCGTGCAGCACGGACGCGAGACGGTGCTCCGGCCCGGATCGCTCGTCATCTACGACACCGACCACCCCTACTCGCTCGCCTTCGAGGAGCGGTCGAGCACCTTCGTGCTCATGTTCCCGGCGCACGCCCTCGACCTCCCGCACGACGCCGTCGGCGAGCTCACGGCGACGTCGCTCGGCGACGCCGGCGGGCTCGGTGACGTCGTCGTACCGCACCTCGCGAACCTCGCCGGCAACCTCGAGCTGGTCGGCGGACCCGGCGGCGACCGCCTCGCCCGCACGAGCGTCGACCTCGTCGCCGCCATGCTCTCGAACGAGCTCGCGACGGCCCGGGTGTCGACGAGCCCGCGACAGCGGTTGTTCAGCGAGGTCACCCGCTACATCGACGAGCACCTGCGCTCGACCGAACTCGACCCGGGCAGCCTCGCAGCGGCGCACTTCGTCTCGCCCCGCCACCTGCATTCGCTGTTCCACGAGCACGGTGCGACGGTCTCGGGCTGGGTGCGCCGGCGCCGGCTCGAGGAGTGCCGCCGCCGCCTCGCCGACCCCGCGTTCGACCACCGGTCGATCTCGAGCATCGCGAGCGAGTGGGGCTTCGCCGACGCGGCGCACTTCAGCCGCGTGTTCCGCACCGAGTTCGACCGCTCGCCGAGCGCGATCCGCGGCGAGCGGTAGCCCGCGCTCGGCCGCGTCGACGACCTGCGCCTGCGGCGACATCGCGCCGCAGCATCCCGAACCCGCACTCGAGCTCGTATGCGCGCAGCACGCGCACGCGCGCCCCGCCACCGCCCCGCCAACCGCACCCGCACCCGTGCGCGCACGGAACACCACCGCGCCCGGAGCGACAAGACGACGACGCACCCGCCACGAAGACTGGGAAACGACCCTGGAGGATCCATGCACCACCACGAACTGCTCACCGTCGCCCCGACCGAGGTGCGCCACCCCCTCGACCTGACGACCGCGGAGGAGTTCGAGCGCGGACGCGAGATCCTGGTCGAGGCCGGGCGGGTCGGCGAGCACACGCGGTTCCCGAACGTCATGCCCGAGGAGCCCGACAAGGCACTCGTCGCGGGCTTCGCCGAGGGCGACCCCGTCGAGCGCCGGCTGCGCTACACGATCCTCGAGCTCGACACCGGCCAGGCGGCCGAGGCCGTCGTGAACCTCACGACGGGCGAGATCGACGACTGGCGCGACCTCGACCCGCAGCATCCGCCCTACGGGCAGCCCCAATACCTGTTCGAGGAGTACGAGCTCGCCGCCGAGATCGTGAAGTCCTCCCCCGAGTGGCGCACCGCGATGGAGCGCCGAGGGCTCGCCGACAAGATCGAGCTCGCGTTCTGCGGCCCGCTCGCGCCGGGCTTCTTCAACCGGTCCGACGAGGTCGGTCGCCGCGTCATCCGCTCGCTCACGTTCCTCAAGGACTCGCCCGGCGACAACCACTGGTCGCACCCCGTCGAGGGCCTCGTGGTGCACATCGACCTCACCGAGCGCCGGGTCATCCGCGTCGAGGACCACGACGGCGCCCCGGTGCCCGACCTCGACGGCCGCTACGACGCCGAGTCGGCAGGCCCCGCCCGCACGAGCCTCAAGCCCATCGAGATCACCCAGCCCGAGGGGCCGAGCTATCGTGTCGACGGCAACGCGGTCGAGTGGGAGAACTGGCGGTTCCGGGTCGGCTTCAACGCGCGTGAGGGGCTCGTGCTGCACCAGGTCTCCTTCCGCGACGGCGACGAGCACCGCCCCGTGCTCTCCCGCGCGAGCGTGCCCGAGATGGTCGTGCCGTACGGCGACACGTCGCCCACCCGCTTCTGGATCAGCTACTTCGACGCCGGCGAATACCTGCTCGGCAAGAACGCGAACGCCCTGCAACTGGGATGCGACTGCCTCGGCGTCATCCACTACTTCGACGCCCACGTGGCCGACGATCACGGCAACCCCGTGCGCATGCCGAACGTCGTCTGCATGCACGAGGAGGACTACGGCATCCTCTGGAAGCACAACGAGATGGGCGAGCGGCCCGAGGTGCGGCGCAGCCGGCGCCTCGTGATCAGCTACTTCGCGACGATCGGCAACTACGACTACGGCTTCTTCTGGTACCTGTACCTCGACGGCACGATCCAGATGGAGGCGAAGGCCACCGGCATCGTCTTCGCCGGCGCGGGCGAGCCCGGCCGCGACGACCCGCACGCGAACGAGATCGCGCCGGGCCTCTTCGCACCCGTGCACCAGCACCTGTTCTGCGCCCGTCTCGACGTCTCGATCGACGGCGACGACAACACGCTCGCCGAGATCGACGCGGTCGGGGTGCCGACCGGCCCGGAGAACCCCTACGGCAACGCCTTCACGTGGAAGGTCACCCCGATCACGCGCGAGTCGGAAGCCGGCCGCGTCGCGAACGGCGCGACCTCGCGGGTCTGGCAGGTCGCGAGCGCATCGCGGCGCAACGCGGTCGGGCGCCCCACCGCCTTCTGGCTCATCCCCGAGGGCAAGTCGACGCTGCTCGCGCAGCCCGACTCGACCGTGTGGGGCCGGGCGAACTTCGCGACGAAGCACCTCTGGGCGACGGCCTACTCGCCCGACGAGCGCTTCCCCGCGGGCGACTACCCGAACGCCCATGCGGGCGGTGCCGGCATCCCCGCCTGGCAGCAGGCCGACCGCGACCTCGACGGCACCGACCTCGTGCTCTGGCATGTGTTCGGGCCCACACACCTCCCGCGCCCCGAGGACTGGCCGGTCATGCCTGTCGACTACTCGGGCTTCCTGTTCAAGCCGCACGGCTTCCTCGACCGCAACCCCGCGCTCGACCTGCCCGATGCGAGCCGGGCGGATGCCTCGGGCTGCTGCGGCACGGGCGACGCCTGCGCCTGCGGGCACTGAGCCGACGACCGCTCTTCGAACCGACCGAACGAACCCGAGAAGGAGACCCTCATGAACAGCGAAGCAGAGCTGCTCGCCGCGATCGCCCCGGCCGACGGCCCGAGCCGCGAGGTGCACGACCCCGCCACCGACGAGGTGATCGGCCGAGCGCCCGTGCACGGCCCCGCCGATCTCGACCGCGCGATCGCACGGGCGACCGCGGCCCAGCCGGCATGGGCTGCCCTGGGCGACGACGAACGCCGGGCGACTCTGCACCGCGTCGCCGACGCGATCGAGGCTGCGGCCGAGCCGCTCGCCCGGGTGCTCTCGCGCGAGCAGGGCAAGCCGCTGAACGGCCCGAACGCCCGCTTCGAGGTCGGCGCCTGCGTCGGCTGGCTGCGCGCGACCGCCGAGACCCCGCTCCCTGGCGAGGTCGTCGTCGACGACGGCGAGACCTACGCCGAGCTGCACTACCGCCCCGTCGGCACCGTCGCGGCGATCACCCCGTGGAACTGGCCGATGATGATCGCGATCTGGCAGATCGCGCCGGCGCTGCGCATGGGCAACACGGTCGTCGCGAAGCCCAGCGAGTACACGACGCTCTCGGGCCTCGCCCTCGCCACCGTCATGAACGAGGTGCTCCCCGAGGGAGTCCTCGAGGTCGTCGCCGGCGACGGCGCCGTCGGCGCCGAGATGGTCGCCCGCCCCGAGTTCGGCAAGATCATGTTCACCGGCTCGACCGCGACCGGCAAGCGCATCATCGAGGCCTCCGCCGGCAACCTGACGCGGCTCACGCTCGAGCTCGGCGGCAACGACGCCGGCATCGTGCTGCCCGACGTCGACCCCGCGGCGATCGCCGAGGGGCTCTTCTGGGGCGCGTTCATCAACACCGGGCAGACGTGCGCCGCGATGAAGCGGCTGTACGTGCACGACGACGTCTACGACGCGGTCTGCGAGTCGCTCACGGCGTTCGCCGCGCAGATGCCGATGGGCGTCGGACTCGACGAGCAGAACGTGCTCGGCCCCCTGCAGAACGGCATGCAGTTCGGCGTCGTCGACCGGCTCGTCGAGGCGGCCAAGGCGTCGGGCGCCCGCGTGCTCGTCGGCGGCGAACCCGACCGAGAGCAGCCCGGCCATTTCTACCCGACGACCCTCGTCGCCGACATCGACCCGCAGAACCCGCTCGTCGTCGAGGAGCAGTTCGGCCCGGCGCTGCCGATCATCCGGTACTCCGACGTCGACGAGGCCGTGCGGCTCGCGAACGACGTCGAGGTCGGCCTCGGCGCCTCGGTCTGGTCGGGCGACCGCGACCGCGCCCGCGAGATCGCCGCCCGCCTCGAGGCCGGCACCGTCTGGATCAACTCGCACGGCGGCGTGCACCCCATGATCCCCTTCGGCGGGGTCAAGCAGTCGGGGTACGGCCTCGAGTTCGGCGTCGAGGGCCTGAAGGCGGTGTCCGTCCCGCAGGTCGTCAACGGCTGAGGCCGGATGCCGCGGAGCGCCGACGTCCTCAGGGCGTCGGCGCTCGGCGCTCCGTGCTGCGTGCTGCGTGCCGCGTGCGCGCGTCGTCAGCCAGGCGCGCGGCCGAGGACGCACGACCCTCCGTGCCCCGAGCCGGGCCGCCGAACGCACGAGGGGCGGCGTCGTATACTCGACACGTCCAGGCGCCGCCGATCGTCGATCGCGCGCGGCGCCGGTGCTCGAAAAATGGGCACGAAGCGGGCCCCTGCCGCGAGACACATACGGAATCCACCACCTCCGTCACGTCTCGAAAGGCTCCGCGATGCCCGCGACCTCGTCCACCACCGTCTCCGCACACGTCGCCCACGCGCTCGCCGCCCACGTCGACCACGTCTTCGGCGTCATGGGCAACGGCAACGCCTACTTCCTCGACGCGCTCGAGAAGGAGACGGGTGCCGCGTTCACGGCGGTCCGCCATGAGGCCGGCGGGGTCGTGGCCGCCGACGCGCACTACCGCGCCTCGAAGCGGCTCGCGGCGGCGACGTCGACGTACGGCGCCGGTTTCACGAACACGCTCACCTCGCTCGCCGAGGCGGCGCAGGCGCGCGTGCCGCTCGTGCTCGTCGTCGGCGATGAGCCCACCTCTGGTCCCCGCCCGTGGGACGTCGACCAGATCGCCCTCGCCTCCGCCGTCGGGGCGCGCACGTACACCGTCGGCCGCACCGACGCCGCCGCGACCACCGTCATCGCCGTCGAGCACGCGCTCAACTACCGGGTGCCCGTCGTGCTCGCGATCCCCTACGACGTCGCGTCGGTCGAGGCCGGCCCGCTCGTGGAGGCGCCGGCCCCGCGGCATCCCGCGCCCCTCGCCCCCGCCGGCGAGTTCGCGGTGGCGACGATCGCCGAGATCGCACGCGCGCTCGCCGGCGCCGAGCGCCCGTTCCTCCTCGCCGGCCGCGGCGCCTGGCTCGCCGACGCGGGCGAGGCGCTCGGCGAGCTCGCCGCGGCGACCGGAGCCGTGACCGCGTCGACCGCGCTCGGACGGGGCATCTTCCCCGAGACCAGCTACGACCTCGGCGTCACCGGCGGATTCGGCGCCGACGGCGCGATGGCGCTCGTGCACGAGGCCGACGTCGCCGTCGTCTTCGGCGCCTCGCTCAACCAGTTCACGATGCGGTTCGGCGAGCTGTTCGCGCCCGGCACCCGGGTGTTCCAGATCGACGTCGCACCGGCTGCGACCCACCCGCACGTCGGCGGATACCTCCGTGCCGACGCCGGCGTCATCGCCCGCGCACTCGTCGCCGAACTGGCCGTGACCGGTGCCACGCCGTCGGGCTGGCGCGAGTCGGTCGACATCGCCGCACTCCGCGCCTACCCCGGCCCCGACCGCCCCGACGGCCTCGCGGGCGACGGCCGCCTCGACCCGCGCGCGGTCGCGACGCGGATCGCCGAACTGCTGCCCGAGGACCGGGTCGTCGTCTCCGACGGCGGGCACTTCATCGGCTGGGCGAACATGTACTGGCCGGTCGCCTCGCCCGACCGCATGATGATGGTCGGCACGGCCTTCCAGTCGATCGGGCAGGGTTTCCCGAGCGTCGCCGGCGCCGCGGCCGCGAAACCCGACGCGACGATCGTGCTCACGTCGGGCGACGGCGGCGGGCTCATGGCCCTCGCCGACCTCGAGACCGCCGTGCGCACCGCGGCCGGCCGCGGCATCGCCGTGATCTGGAACGACGCCGCCTACGGTGCCGAGGTCAACCTGTACGGGCTGAAGGGCCTCGCCGAGGCTCCGATGCGCATCCCCGAGGCGGACTTCGCGGGCGCTGCGACCGCGTTCGGCGCCCAGGGCGTCGTCGTGCGCACGCTCGCCGACCTCGAGGCGCTCGCCGAGTGGGCGGCACGGCCGGTCGCCGAGCGGCCGTTCCTCATGCTCGACTGCCGCATCTCAGGATCGGTCATCGCCCCGTACCAGCACGAGATCATTCGGGTGAACTCGCGCTGAGGCATCCCGCCCGCCGCGCTCGCCCATCTGCGCAGGCCCCTGTGCAGGATGAGCCAGATCGTATACGATCTGTGATGAACGCCCCGACGACGAAGTGGAGCCCGCGTGCTTGACCAATCCGCCATCGAGTCGATCGCCGACGAGCTCGTCGCTGCCGATCGCGACCGCAGCATCGTGCCGCGGCTGACCGCGCGGCACCCCGACATGACCGTCGACGACGCATACGCCGTGCAGAAGGTCTGGGCCGACCGACGCATCGCCGGTGGCGCCCGGCTCGTCGGCCGCAAGATCGGCCTCACCTCGAAGGTCATGCAGGTCGCGACCGGCATCACCGAACCCGACTACGGCGTCATCCTCGACGACATGGTGTTCGAGTCGGGTGCCGAGATCGAGTTCGACCGGTTCTCGAACGTGCGCATCGAGGTCGAGCTCGCGTTCGTGCTCGCGAAGCCGCTCACCGGCCCGAACACGACGATCTTCGACGTGCTCGACGCGACCGCGTACGTCGTGCCGGCGCTCGAGATCCTCAACTCGCACATCGAGCTGCAGGGCCGCACGATCGTCGACACGATCAGCGACAACGCGGCGATGGGCGCGATGGTGGTCGGCGGACGCCCCGTGAAGGTCGACGAGGTCGACCTGCGCTGGATCGGCGCTCTGCTCTACCGCAACCAGACGATCGAGGAGTCGGGCGTCGCCGCAGCCGTGCTCGGCCACCCGGCGATGGGCGTCGCCTGGCTCGCGAACAAGCTCGCCCAGCACGGCCAGTCCCTCGAGGCGGGCGAGATCATCCTCGCCGGCTCGTTCACCCGGCCCATGTGGGTCGAGCGGGGCGACACCGTGCACGCCGACTACGGACAGCTGGGGGCGATCACGTGCCGATTCGCCTGAACCTCCCCGAGCCGTTCATCAGCCGGGTCACCGGGGCCGACCGCCCGCTCATCGGCATGTGGGTGTGCTCGGCGAGCCCGCTCGTCGCCGAGATCGCGGCGGGCAGCGGCGTCGACTGGCTGCTCATCGACGCCGAGCACTCCCCCAACGACCTGCAGACGATCCTGAACCAGCTCTACGCCGTCTCGGCGTACCCGGTCTCGACGCTCGTGCGCCCGCCGTACGGCGACACCGTCGTCATCAAGCAGTACCTCGACCTCGGCGTGCAGAACCTGCTCGTGCCCATGGTCGACACGGCCGAGCAGGCACGCGAGATCGTGCGTGCCGTGCGGTATCCGGGCACCGCGGCCCACGCATCCGAGCCGGATGCCTCGGGCCATCGCCCCGGCCCGACCGACCACGGCGTGCGCGGCGTCGGTGCCTCGCTCGCGCGGTCGTCGCGCTGGAACCGCGTCGAGGGCTACCTCGCCGGCGCCTCGGCGACCGTGAGCCTCACCGTGCAGATCGAGTCGGCGACCGCGGTCGCGAACGTCGAGGAGATCCTCGCGGTCGACGGGGTCGACGCGATCTTCGTCGGCCCGGCCGACCTCGCCGGCTCGATGGGACTGCTCGGCCAGCCGTCGCATCCCGATGTCGTCGACGCCGCGATGGCCGCCATCCGCGCCGCGCAGGCGGCCGGTAAGCCCGTCGGCATCAACGCCTTCGTCGCCGAGGACGCCGACCGCTACCTCGCGGCCGGTGCGTCGTTCGCCGCCGTCGGCGCCGACGTCGCGATCCTCGCCCGCGCCTCCGAGGCGCTCGCCGACCGGTTCATCGCCTCACGACCGGTCGGGCCCGATGCCGCAAGCGAGACGGATGCCCCGGCCACGCCGCCGCGCACGAGCTACTGAGCCACGTGGCATCCCGTGTCTGCACCGATGCCGACGCGCGCGGCCCTTCACAACCCCAGCCAGATCGTATATGATTTCTGATATCACGAGACGAGGACGTCAATGACCTTCGGTATCCCGACCCCCGGCAAGATCATCGCCGTGCACCTCAACTACCCGTCGAGGGCCACGCAACGTGGTCGTACGCCCGCGCAGCCGAGCTACTTCTTCAAGCCGGCGTCCTCCCTCGCTCCGACCGGCGGCACGATCGAGCGCCCCGCGGGCACCGAGCTGCTCGCCTTCGAGGGCGAGATCGCGATCGTCATCGGCGAGCCCGCCCGCCACGTCTCCCCCGCCGACGGCTGGAAGCACGTCGCCCAGGTCACCGCCGCGAACGACTTCGGCCTCTACGACCTGCGCGCCGCCGACAAGGGCTCGAACGTGCGCAACAAGGGCGGCGACGGCTTCACCCCCATCGGGCCGGCCGCGATCCCCGCGAGCGTCGCGGGCGAAGACGGCTGGCGCGTGCGCACCTGGGTCAACGGCGAGCTCGTGCAGCTCGACACCAGCGACACCCTGCTGTTCCCGTTCGGGCGACTCGTGGCCGACCTCTCGCAGCACATGACGCTCGAGACGGGCGACGTCATCCTGACCGGCACGCCCGCCGGCTCCTCGGTCGTCGTGCCGGGCGACGTCGTCGAGGTCGAGGTCGACGCGCCGCTCGCGCCCGGCACGCCGACGACCGGCCGCCTCGTCACGACCGTCACCGAGGGCGACGTCCCGTTCGGCGACTTCGGCACCAAGCCCGCCATCGACGACGCCCAGCGCATCGAGGCGTGGGGCTCGGAGGCCGAGCACGCCGCGGCCGTCGCCGCCGGCAAGGCCAGCCCGCTCGACGCACCGGCCGCGACCGGGGCGGATGCCGCGGCCGGCGCCGTACCTGCGGCATCCCCGACCGTGCTCACCGACGAGGTGCGCGACCTGCTCTCGAGCGCGGCCGTCGCGACGATCTCGGCGGCACTCCGCAAGCGCGGCTACCACGACGTGTTCATCGAGGGCGTGTACGCGAACCACCCGGGCGACCGCATCGTCGGCACCGCGAAGACGCTGCGGTTCATCCCGTTCCGTCCCGACCTGTTCAAGGAGTTCGGCGGCGGGTTCAACGCCCAGAAGCGCGCATTCGACACGGTCGAGGCCGGCGAGGTGCTCGTCGTCGAGGCCCGCGGCGAGCGCGGCACCGGCACGGTCGGTGACGTGCTCGCCCTCCGTGCACAGGTGCGCGGCGCGGCCGGCATCGTCACCGACGGCGGTGTGCGCGACTTCGACGCGGTCGCCGAGTTCGACATCCCGGTGTTCAGCCAGGGCCCGCACCCGAGCGTGCTCGGCCGCCGCCACGTGCCGTGGGAGACGGATGTCACGATCGCCTGCGGCGGCGCTGCCGTGCAGCCCGGCGACGTCATCGTCGGCGACGGCGACGGGGTGCTCGTGATCCCAGCGGCGATCGCCGCGGAGGTCGCGGCCGAGGCGGCCGCGCAGGAGGCGGAGGACGCCTGGGTCGCCGAGCAGGTCGCGGCCGGGGCATCCGTCGACGGCCTGTTCCCCATGAACGCCGAGTGGCGGGCGCGGTACGAGGCGTCCCTCCGACCGGTTCAGGACGAAGCGGACGAACGATGAACGCCGAATCGAAGTCGCAGCGGGCCTACCGGTTCATCCGCGAGCGCATCGACGACGGGCGCTACGTGCCCGGCTACCGGCTCGTGCTCGGCCCGATCGCGGCCGAGCTCGACGTGAGCGTCGTGCCCGTGCGCGAGGCGATCCGCCGGCTCGAGGCCGAAGGACTCGTGACGTTCGAGCGCAACGTCGGCGCGCAGGTCGCCCTCATCAAGGAGACCGAGTACCTGCACACCATGCAGACGCTCGCCCTCGTCGAGGGCGCCGCGACCGCGCTCTCGGCTCCCGCCCTCACGCCCGAGCACCTGCGCCGCGCCCGCGAGATCAACGAGCGCATGCGCCGCTCGCTCGACGACTTCGACCCGCACCGCTTCACCGAGCTCAACCTCGAGTTCCACGCGGTGCTCTACGAGGAGTGCCCGAACCCGCACATCCTCGACCTCGTGCACCGCGGCTGGAACCGCATGAAGGTGCTGCGCGATTCGTCGTTCAGCTTCGTGCCGGGCCGCGCGCACGAGTCGGTCGACGAGCACGAGCACATCGTCGCCCTCATCGAGCAGGGCGCCGACGCCCTCGAGATCGAGCTCGCCGCACGGGCCCACCGCACGGCCACGCTCGACGCCGTGCTCGAGCACCAGGCCGAGCTGCGGCATCCCGTGCCGACCCCCTGACCCCGCGTGGCGCGCGAGCCGCGCCGCCCACCCCGACCACACACGAAGGCGAGCAACAGATGACCGATTACACCGACTACACGCCCGAGGGGCTGCCCGACCGCATCCGCCACTACATCGACGGCGAGTTCGTCGACTCGATCGACGGCGACACCTTCGAGGTGCTGAACCCCGTCACGAACGAGACGTACGTGCACGCCGCCGCCGGCAAGAAGGCCGACATCGAGCGCGCCGTCGCCGCCGCACGTCGCGCCTTCACCGAGGGCCCGTGGCCCCGGATGCTCCCCCGCGAGCGCTCGCGCGTGCTGCACAAGATCGCCGACATCGTCGAGTCGCGCGACCAGCGCCTCGCCGAGCTCGAGTCGTTCGACTCCGGCCTGCCGATCACGCAGGCGCTCGGCCAGGCCCGCCGCGCCGCCGAGAACTTCCGCTTCTTTGCCGACCTCATCGTCGCCCAGGCCGACGACGCGTTCAAGGTGCCCGGCAAGCAGATGAACTACGTGAACCGCAAGCCGATCGGCGTCGCGGGCCTCATCACGCCGTGGAACACGCCGTTCATGCTCGAGTCGTGGAAGCTCGGCCCCGCGCTCGCGACCGGCAACACCGTCGTGCTCAAGCCCGCCGAGTTCACGCCGCTCTCGGCGTCGCTCTGGGCCGGCATCTTCGAGGAGGCGGGCCTGCCCAAGGGCGTGTTCAACCTCGTCAACGGGCTGGGTGAAGACGCGGGCGACGCGCTCGTGAAGCACCCCGACGTGCCGCTCATCTCGTTCACGGGCGAGAGCTCGACCGGACAGCTCATCTTCGGCAACGCCGCCCCGTACCTCAAGGGCCTCTCGATGGAGCTCGGCGGCAAGAGCCCCGCCGTCGTCTTCGCCGACGCCGACCTCGACGTCGCGATCGACGCGTGCATCTTCGGCGTGTTCTCGCTCAACGGCGAGCGCTGCACCGCGGGCAGCCGCATCCTCGTGCAGCGCGACGTGTACGACGAGTTCGTCGAGCGCTACGCCGCGCAGGCCGCGCGAGTGAAGGTGGGCCACCCGCACGACCCGAAGACCGAGGTCGGCGCGCTCGTGCACCCCGAGCACTACGACAAGGTCATGAGCTACGTCGAGCTCGGCAAGACCGAGGGCCGGCTCGTCGCGGGCGGCGGCCGCCCCGACGGCTTCCCGACGGGCAACTACGTCGCCCCCACCGTGTTCGCCGACGTCGCACCCGACGCGCGCATCTTCCAGGAGGAGATCTTCGGCCCGGTCGTCGCGATCACGCCGTTCGACACCGAGGATGAGGCGCTCGCCCTCGCGAACAACACGAAGTACGGGCTCGCCGCCTACATCTGGACGAACGACCTCAAGCGCGCGCACAACTTCGCCCAGTCGGTCGAGGCCGGCATGGTGTGGCTCAACTCGAACAACGTGCGCGACCTCCGCACCCCCTTCGGCGGCGTCAAGGCCTCGGGCCTCGGCCACGAGGGCGGTTACCGCTCGATCGACTTCTACACCGACCAGCAGAGCGTGCACATCACGCTCGGCGCGCCGCACAACCCCACCTTCGGCAAGCAGCAGGTCCACGAGGCATCCGACCTCGACGACCCGGACCCCCGCTGAAGCCCGCCGACCCACCCACGCAAGGACGCTGACATGACCAACCGCGACGATATGACCCTGACGTCGTCGGGCTTCTACGTTTCGCAGGAAGCCCCCATCTCCACCGACAACCCGGTGCCGACCCCGTCGGCCCCGGCCCCCGACATCCTGCGCTGCGCCTATATGGAGCTCATCGTCACCGACCTCGCCGCGAGCCGCGAGTTCTACGTCGACGTGCTCGGCCTCTACGTCACCGAGGAGGACGACGAGGCGATCTACCTGCGCTCGACCGAGGAGTTCATCCACCACAACCTCGTGCTGCGCAAGGGCCCGATCGCGGCGGTCGCCGCGTTCTCGTACCGGGTGCGCACTCCCGAGGAGCTCGACAAGGCGGTCGCCTTCTACACCGAACTGGGATGCCGCGTCGAGCGTCGCCCTGAGGGCTTCACGAAGGGCATCGGTGACTCGGTGCGCGTCGAGGACCCGCTGGGCTTCCCGTACGAGTTCTTCTACCAGGCCGATCACGTCGAGCGGATGAGCTGGCGCTACGACCTGCACGTGCCCGGCGAGCTCGTGCGCCTCGACCACTTCAACCAGGTCACGCCCGACGTGCCGCGCGCGGTGAAGTTCATGCAAGACCTCGGCTTCCGCGTCACCGAGGACATCCAGGACGAGGAGGGCACGGTCTACGCCGCGTGGATGCGCCGCAAGCCCACCGTGCACGACACCGCCATGACCGGCGGCGACGGCCCGCGCATGCACCACGTGTGCTTCGCGACGCACGAGAAGCACAACATCCTCGCGATCTGCGACAAGCTCGGTGCGCTGCGCCGCTCCGACGCGATCGAGCGCGGTCCCGGCCGCCACGGCGTCTCGAACGCGTTCTACCTGTACCTGCGCGACCCCGACGGGCACCGCGTCGAGGTCTACACGCAGGACTACTACACGGGCGACCCCGACAACCCCGTCGTCACGTGGGACGTACACGACAACCAGCGCCGCGACTGGTGGGGCAACCCCGTCGTTCCCTCGTGGTACACGGACGCCTCGCTCGTGCTCGATCTCGACGGCAACCCGCAGCCCGTCGTCGCGCGCACCGACTCGTCGGAGATGGCCGTGACGATCGGCGCCGACGGCTTCTCGTACACCCGCAAGGGCGACGAGGAGCAGGGCTTCAAGCTCGGCAACACGCTGTAGGCCGACGGCTTCGGTTGACGGGGCGTCGCGGCGATCGCTGCGGCGCCCCTTCGCCGTTCAGGACCCGAGGAACCCGATCGCCGCGTCCTTGAACACGCGCGACGTGAGCGTCGACACGTGATCGCGCCCGGGCACGGTCACGAGCTCGGCGCCGTGGTCGCGCGCGAGTTCGGCCACACCGGCCGGAACCGGGTCGAGCTCGCCCGCGACGAACAGCACGGGCACGCCGCCGGGAACCTCGAGGGGCGCGCCCGCGAACCCCGAGACGACCGCGAGCAGCACCTCGGGGTCGGCGCCGGCGTCGAGCGCCGGCTTGAGCACCTGCTCGACGACCGGGTCGCTCGACGGCACACCGTCGAGGAGGAGCGCCCGCACCTCGTCGAGCCGCCAGGCCGCGAAGTGCTCGCGCGGCCCTGCCCCGCCGAGCACGAGGCGTCGCAGACGGTCGGGCGCGAGCGTCGCGAACGCGGTCGCCACGCGGCATCCCATCGAGTAGGCCACGACGTCGACCACGGGTACGCCGACCGAGTCGAGCACGGCGACGAGGTCGGCGCCGAGCACCGCCGCGCGGTAGGCGTCGGCCTCGATCGGCGTGTCGCTCTCGCCGTGTCCGCGCAGGTCGACGGTGATGACGTCGCGTCCGGCGTCGACGAGCGCCTTCACCCAGCCGGTGCCCTGCCAGGTCACGCGGGCGTCGGTCGCGAAGCCGTGCACGAGCAGCACGGGCGGCAGCTGCGGCCCCGCCGCTGCCGCCACGGCCCCCGCGGCATCCGCGCCTGCGCCGCCGTAGCGCCGATACGCGATGAGGGCGCCGTCGTCGGCCTCGGCGTGAAGTGTCGGCGTGCGATCGGGCGCGCCGCCGATCATTCCGCGGTTCCGGACGCCTCGGTGTCGTCGCCCGCCGCATCCGTCGCGCCGACCGCGCCCGAGTCGGCGATCGTCGCACCCGCATGCCCGAGCTCGGCGAGCGCCGCCGCCGACGATTCGGCCGCGACGCCGGCGACGAGGTCGGTCAGCACGCGCACGTGCTGGCCGTGCTCGAGGGCGTCGAGCGCGCTCGCGCGCACGCAGTAGTCGGTCGCGATGCCGACGACGTCGACGTCGGTGATCCCGTGGCGGCCGAGCACCTCGCTCACGCTCTCGCCGGCGTCGTCGGTGCCCTCGTAGATCGAGTAGGCGGGCACGCCCTGCCCCTTGCGGATGTGCACGTCGATCTCGTCGACGGCGAGCGCGGGATGGTACTCGGCGCCGAGCGTGCCGGCGACGCAGTGCGAGGGCCAGGTGTCGACGAAGTCGGGTTCGGCATCGGTGGCGAAGTGGCCGCCGTTGTCGTTGTCGCCCGAGTGCCAGTCGCGCGACGCGATGACGAGCGAGTACGCGTCGCGGTGCTTCGCGAGCAGGTCGCTCACACCGGCGGCGACGGCGGCTCCCCCGTCGACCCCGAGGGCACCCCCCTCGGTGAAGTCGTTCTGGACGTCGATGATGAACAGCGCGCGGGTCATGACTCCATTGTCTCTCCGACCGCGCGGCCGACAACCCCGAGCGGCGGCGGCGGTTGAGACCGTCTGCCCGGGATGCCGCGACCCGCGCTACTGGTTCGACAGGTTGTCGCCGCAGAGGTAGAAGCCGGTCGCGAGCGTGTCGATCGCGGTCTTCGCCTCGTCGGTGACGTCGCCGAGTGCATAGATCGCGAACGTGAGGTCGGTGCCGTCCTCGGCGCGGATCACGCCGGCGAGCGTGTAGCCCGTGTTGATCCAGCCGGTCTTCGCGATGACGCTGCCGTCGGCCACGGCGTTGTCGCCCCAGAAGCGGTCGTCGTACGAGAGCGAGCCGCGCTCCCCCGCGACGGGCAGCGAGTCGAGCAGGTACCCGAGGTTCCCCTCGCGGGCGTTGATCTTCACGAACAGCCGGGTGAGGTAGGCGGGCGGAACCGCGTTGTCGTCGGACAGCCCGGAGCCGTCGACGATCGTGATGCCCGCGGTGTCGACGCCGTAGCCCGCGAGCCCCTCGAGCACACCCGCGTTGATCGCGGAGAACGTGTTGCCCGAGCCGGTCTCGATCGCGACGAGGCGGGCGAGCATCTCGGCGACCGTGTTGTCGCTGACGACGAGGGCCTTGTCGACGAGCTCGGCGACGGTCGGCGAGAGCACCTGCCCGAGCTGCTGCGCTCCTGCCGGCGCGGTGCCGCGCTCGATGGTCGCGACGCCGCCGAGCGCATCGGCGAATGCGACGCCCGCGCGGCTGATCGGGTCGTCGCTGCGCGTCGAGGTGTTCGAGTACGGGTCGTCGCGGTCGCCGTCGACCATGAGCGCCGTGATGTTCGACATGTAGCCGTCGTCGCGCTCGACGAGCTCCCAGCTCGGCTGCCATTCGTCGCCGCCGAAATACGAGGCGTCGAGGATGAGCTTCGTGATCGGCGGGTTCGCGGGGTCGGCGGCCCAGGCGGCCTGCACCTGCGCGGCGAGGTCGTCGAGGTGCGCGGCGCCCGGATACACGGTCTCGTCGCCCGACGGCGTGCGCGAGAGGGTCACGTCGCCGCCGCCGACGAGCACGATCGACCCGGGCTCGGCCCCCTTCACGACCGTGGTCGCCGCCCGGTGGTCGGGGCCCAGCACCGAGAGCGCGGCGGCCGACGTCAGCACCTTCATGACGCTCGCCGTGCGCGACGCCGTCGTGCCGCCGCGGTCGTAGAGCACCTCGCCCGTCTTCGCGTTGAGCACCTGAGCCTGCAGGTTCGCGAGCCTGGCGTCGGCCGCCCGGTCGGCGACCGAGCAGGTGCGGATGCGACTCACGGGAGCCGCGGTCGGCACGGGGCGCGCCTCGGGGGTCGGCGTCGGCGTCTCGCTCGGCGTCGGTGCCGCGATCGCGGTCGGCTCGGCGACGGTCGCGGCGCCGGCGAACACCGCCGCCGTGCCGGCGAGTGCGAGCGCGACCACGCCGCCGACGATGGCGAGCGGCACGCGGTGCTTGCGAACGAACCCGATGAAGGATGCTCCGGTGCGAGGCGTCGCTGCATCGGTGTCGGTCGTGCTCGACGGCTCGACGGAGCCCGGCGTCTCGCCCGGAGCATCCGTCTCGTCGTTCACCCGGGCATCATACGCGCCGGCCGCTGGGAGCCGCAGGAGACCGGCCTTCGCCGATCACTCCCCCGGATAGGCGAGCCCGATCTGCGCGCGGATGCGGTCGAGGGTGCCCATGACGGCGACGCTCTCGCGGGTCGGCAGGATGTCACCGCCGTCGAGTCGCCCGTCGGCGACCGCGCGCTCGAGCGCGGCGGCCTGGTAGTGCATGCCGCGGCCCTCGACCTGGGAGACGTACTCCTCGACGACGACCCCGTCGGGCCGCACCACGCGGAACGTTGTCGGCGAATACCAGACCGAGTCGATCTCGATGCGGGCCTCCGAGCCGAGCACGACGGCCGTGTTCGGGCCCTGCGTGTTCGAGGCGGAGAAGGTCGACGCCGTGCGTCCGCCGTCGTAGCGGAACACCGCCGACACCTGGGCGTCGGCTCCGGACGGCTTGAACGTCGCCGCAGCGGTGATCTCGGCCGGCTCGCCGAACAGGTCCCACGCGAACGAGATCGGGTAGATGCCGAGGTCGAGCAGAGCGCCGCCGCCGAGCTCCAGCGCGTTCAGGCGGTGGGCCGGGTCCTCCGACAGGAGCTGCGTGTGGTCGGCGATGAGGCCCCGGAGGTCGCCGATGACGCCGGCCGCGACGAGTTCGCGGATGCGCACCATGTGCGGCAGGTACCTCGTCCACATGGCCTCGAGGGCGACCCTGCCGTTGGCCTCGGCCGCCTCGGCGATGCGCCGCGCCTCGGCCTCGTTGAGCGCGAACGCCTTCTCGACGAGCACGTGCTTGCCGGCCTCGAGGGCGCGCACCGCGTTCTCGGCGTGCATCGGGTGCGGGGTCGCGACGTAGACGACGTCGACCTCGGGGTCGGCGACGAGCGACTCGTAGCTGCCGTGCATGCGATCGATCTCGAACTCGTCGGCGAATCGCGCGGCCGACGACTCGGAACGCGAGCCGACCGCCCGGACGTCGAAGCCGTGCAGGCGCAGGTCGGTCGTGAACATCCGGGCGATGCCGCCCGTCGCGAGAATGCCCCAGCGCAGTGATTCGGTCATGCGCTCCAGACTATTGCCGTCACGCTGCCGTCGACGGCCGCACCCCCTGATCTGGGATATGCGGATTACTCACCTTCGCTCCTAACGTTGGGTCATGAACGCGCCTTCACCCCGGCCGGCGCGACGCGGCATCGTCGCCGCTGCGCTCGCCTCCGTCCTCCTGGCGATCCCGATCGGGTTCGCATCACCCGCGCAGGCGGCGCCCCCGGAGCATCCCGTCGCGAAGTACGTCGCACTGGGCGACTCGCTCGCCGCCGGGCAGGGTGCGGGCGTACCGCTCGATGCCTGCCTGCGCACCGGCGCCGGCTACGCGAACCTGCTCGACGAGATGCCGCGCCTGAACCTGCTGCGCAACGCGGGATGCAGCGGCGCGACGATCGGCGACGTCGCCGGGTCGCAGCTCGGCCAGGTCAACCGCGGCACGACCCTCGTCACGATCACCGCCGGTGCCGGCGACCTCGGCATCGGCGACGTGTATGCGGCGTGCGTGCCCGACCCGTCGAGCCTCGCATGCGCCGCCGCCTACGGCGCAGCGGTCGAGGTGCTCGAGTCGGGCGCGGTCACGACGCGCATGTCGGGCCTCGTCGCGGCCGTGCACGCGCGGTCGCCGCAGGCGCAGATCCTGGTCACGGGCTATCCGATCCCCTTCGACGGCGCGGTCCCCGGCCTGCCGACGCTCATCGACCAGGCGGTGGCGACCCTCAACGGGCAGGTCGCGGCGGGCGTCGCATCCGCGGCCGCGACCGGTTCGCCGACCGTTTTCGTCCCCGTCGCCGACGCGTTCGCGGGCCACGGCGCCGAGGCGGGTCCTGCCGCGTGGCTGGGCTCGAACCCGCTCGATCCCGTCACGTTCCTGCACCCCAACGCCGCGGGCTACGCGGCCTACGCCGAAGTCGTCCACGACGCCTACCTGGAGGTGGCACCATGAACATCCGCCGCACGCTGGCCGCGGCATCCGCAGCCGTCGTCATCACCGCTCTCGCCCTCGCCGGCGCCTCGCCCGCGTTCGCCGCGAAGGGCGGCGGCGGCAAGCCCGGCGGAGGCGGTGGAGGCACGACCGAGCTCACCTACACGGCGCTCGGCGACTCGTTCGCCGCAGGCCAGGGCGGCGGCAGCTACCTCGACACGAGCTGTTACCGCAGCAGCAACAGCTACCCGAAACGACTCGACGCCGACGCCGCGATCAAGCTGACCGCGTTCCCGGCGTGCTCGGGCGCGTCGACCGTCGAGGTCTCAGCCGGCCAGATCGCCGCGATCCCGCTCGGCACGAAGCGCGTCACGCTGACCGTCGGCGGCAACGACCTCGGCTTCTCGAACATCATGCAGAACTGCTTCGTGTTCATCTCGAACACGACCTGCCAGTCGCAGCTGTCGACGGCCGAGGGCATGATCGCGGGCGGCACGTCGAGCGTCGTCGGCGCGAAGGTCGCCGGCGTCATCACGCAGATCAAGTCGCGCCTCGCCGCCGACGGCAAGGTCGTCGTCACCGGGTACCCGAAGCTCTTCAACGAGCCGTCGAGCTACGCATACGCCGCACGGGTCAACGCCGACACCGCCACGCTCAACGACGTGCTCGAGGCGACCGCGGCCGCGAACGGCGCGGGCTTCGTCGACGTCGAGGTCGCGTTCACCGGCCACGGCATCGGCAGCTCGTCGCCGTGGATCAACAGCTTCAGCTGGTTCAACACGACTGCGGCATTCCACCCGAACTCGACCGGGTACGCGAACTACGCGGCACTCGTCAAGCCCGCACTCGGCTGACGTCCCCGAGACTCTCCCGCGACCTCCCTCGGGAGAGCGCGATGGGCCCGGCGAACCCGGGCCCTTCGTGCGTGCGAGCCCCGTCTCGTGCACGCCCCCGGAACGGCGGAAGGCCCCGGATCTCTCCGGGGCCTTCTGGTGGAGCCGCCTGTGGGAATCGAACCCACGACCTTCTCATTACGAGTGAGACGCTCTGCCGACTGAGCTAAGGCGGCGTGACTCGCGATGCGCGTTGCGCACCGCGTGGCACGAGAGTCAATACTAGCGGATGGTTCGGGGTGCGAATGACCACTCCCCGGCTTCGACGAACCGGATGCCCCGGCGCCGCGTCACCCGGCCGGCTGGCGCACGGCCGCCCTCAGCACTTCGGGTCCTTCGCGGGAACGGTGCCGTCGATGAAGTACGACTCGACGGCGTCGTTCACGCACGAGTTCGACTTGTTGTACGCCGTGTGCCCCTCGCCGTCATAGCTCACGAGCACGCCCGAGTCGAGCTGGTCGGCGAGCGCGACCGCCCACTCGTACGGGGTCGCCGGGTCACCGGTGGTGCCGACGACCATGATCGGGTCGGCGCCGGCGGCGTGGATCTCGGACCGCTCGCTCGCCGGCGGGTACGGCCAGTCGATGCACGCGAGATCGCCGTAGCCCATGTACGGGCCGATCGTCGGTGCCACGTCGGCCATCTCGGCGGCATGTTCGCGCATCACGTCGGCGTCGGACTGGTACGTGTAGTCGAGGCAGTTGACCGCGCGGAACGCCTCGGTCTGGTTGTCGGCGTACGTGCCGTCGGGGTCGCGACCGTTGTAGGCGTCGGCGTAGGCGAGCGCGAGGTCGCCGTCGCCGAACATCGTCGCATCGAACAGGTCGTCGAGGTAGCCCCACATGTCGGCGCTGTACAGCGGGTAGATGATCGCCGTGACGAGGGTGTCGGCGCCGACCATGCGGCCGTCGCTGCCCCGCAGCGGGCTCTCGTCGACCGACGCGATCAGGCGACCGATCTCGTCCTTGGCCTCGTCGACGGTGCCGTCGAACGGGCAGTCGCCGTCGGTCGATGCGAGGCAGTCGTCGAGATAGGCCGCGAGCGCCTGCTCGAATCCGACCGACTGCGCCTTCGTCACCTCGAAGTCGCTGGCAGACGGGTCGATCGCGCCGTCGAGCACGAGCCGGCCGACCTTCTCGGGGTAGAGGTCGGCGTACGTGGCACCGAGGAAGGTGCCGTAGGAGTACCCCAGGTAGTTGAGCTTCTCGTCGCCGAGGACGGCGCGCAGCAGGTCGAGGTCGCGTGCCGCGCTCTTCGTGTCGACGTTCGCGAGCAGGTCGCCCGTGCTGTCGGCACATGCGGCGCCGAACGCAGCCGATGCCTCGCGACGGTCTGCGATCCATTCGTCGCTGCCGCGCTCACCGGGTGTGATGCCGTAGAGATAGTCGTCCATCTCGGCGGGCTCGAGGCACGAGACCGCCGACGAACGGCCGACGCCCCTGGGGTCGAACCCGACGATGTCGAACCGCTCCTGCAGGGGCTGTCCGACGGCGTAGTCGAGCGAGTCGTGGATGAAGTCGTAGCCCGACCCGCCGGGCCCGCCGGGGTTCACCAGCAGCGACCCGAGCTTCTCGCCGGTGGCGACGTGGCGCACGAGGGCGAGGTCGATCTCGCCCGCCGCTGGGTCGCTCCAGTCGAGGGGCGCCTTCGCCGTGGCGCAACCCAGTCCGTCACCACAACGCTCCCACTCGAGGACCTGCGTGTAGAAGGGCTCGAGGTCGGCCGCGACGTGTTCGCCCGTCGGCGTCGAGACGGGCTGCTTCTGCTCGAGGAACGACGGCACGCAGCCGCTCAGCGCGAGCACCGCGACGAGTGCCGCGGCGAACGCCGCGCGGCGCCGGCCACGAGGCATCCGCACCGTCGAGAACCGGCGGACGGGACCGGTCGGGCTGGGGGTCGTGTCGGTCATGCGGCCCTTCGGGTGTCGGGTGCGCGCACGGCCGAGACCAGCATGGCCTCGAGGGCGAGGGCGGGCTGGACGTTGCCCTCGATGCGCGTGCGTGCGGTCTGGATGGCGTCGAGCGTCGCGAGCGTGCGGGCCGGCGTCGCCTGATCGGCGGCGCGCTCGAGGCGCGGCAGCAGCTCGCGGTTGACGAGGTCGACGTCGGCGTCGAGCTGGATGAGCAGGATGTCGCGGTACAGCGACGCGAGGTCGACGAGGATGCGGTCGATGCCGTCGCGGAGGCTCCGCGTCGCGCGCCGCTTCTGGTCGTCTTCGAGGGCCTTGATCTGGGGCCTGAGTGCCGGCGGGACCGCCTGGCCGGGTGCGATGCCGAGCGAGTGCAGCGCGTGCTCGCGCTCCTCGGCGTCGCGCAGCTCGGTGATCGCCTTCGCGTCGTCGCCCGCGATCTCGAGGAAGCGTGCGGCCGTCAGCACGGCGCTCGCCGTCGAGCACACGTCGAGCGCGAGCTCGAGCGTCTCGGACCGACGGGCGCGCGCCTGCTCGTCGGTCGCGAGCCGGTGCGCCATGCCGATGTGGCTCTGCGCCTCGCGCGCAGCGCGCTCGGCGAGCTCGGCGTCGACGCCGTCACGGCGCACGAGCAGCTCCGCCACGTCGGCGACGCTCGGCACCTGCAGCCGAACGGAACGCACGCGCGAACGGATCGTCGGGATGAGGTCGGCCTCGCTCGGCGCGCACAGGATCCAGACCGTGCGCTCGGGCGGCTCCTCGAGCTCTTTGAGCAGGAAGTTCGACGTCTGCTCGGTCATGCGGTCGGCGTCTTCGACGATGATGACGCGGTGCCGCCCGATCGACGGCGCGTAGTGCGAGCGCTTGACGATCTCGCGCACGTCGTCGCGCTTGATGATCACGCCCTCGGTCGCGAGCACGTGCAGGTCGGGGTGGCTGCGGGCATCGACCTGGATGCGGGTCGCGTCGTCGCCGTCGGGCCGCCCCGAGATGAGCGCGGTCGCGAACGCGTACGCAAGATTCGAGCGCCCCGAACCGGGCGGGCCGGTGATGAGCCACGAGTGGGTCATCTGCTGACCGGGACCCGACTTCGCCATGACCGTTCCGTCGCCGTCGGTCACGGTGGAGGCGGTGGATGCCCCGGGGCGGACGCCGGCGGCTTCGGCAGCCGCCCGGAAGACGGCGATCGCCACGTCCTGGCCGGTCAGCTCGCTCCACACGCTCACGGGTTCCACGCTACCTTCCGCCGCCGACGCGAAGCTCAGAGCCCGGTCAGCAACGCCACGCGCTCGCGGATCTTCGCCGCGATCTCGTCGACCGGCTGCGAGGCGTCGACGACGAGGAACCGCTCGGGCTCGGCCTCGGCGAGCCCGAGGTACGCCGAGCGCACCCGGTCGTGGAACTCGGATGCCTCGGCCTCGAGCCGGTCGTAGCGCGTGCGGGCCTCGTCGAGCCGACCGCGCGCCGCGACGGCGTCGAGGTCGAGCAGGATCGTGAGGTCGGGCATGAGCCCCTCGGTCGCCCACTCGGAGAGGCCGCGCACGGCCTCGGGGTCGAGCACCCGTCCGGCACCCTGGTAGGCCACCGACGAGTCGATGTAGCGGTCCTGGATGACGACCTCGCCGCGCGCGAGCGCGGGGCGCACGACGGTCGCGACGTGGTGGGCGCGGTCGGCCGCGTAGAGGAGCGCCTCGGCGCGCGGGGCGATGTCGCCGCGGTGGTGCAGCACGATCTCGCGCACCTCGATGCCGACGGCGGTGCCACCCGGCTCGCGGGTGCGCACGACGGTGCGGCCCTCGCCGGCGAGCCACTCATGCAGCAGTTCGGCCTGGGTCGTCTTGCCCGAGCCGTCGCCGCCTTCGAGGGTGATGAACAGCCCGCGACCCGTCACCGAGCCGGATGCCGGTTCGACACCGGTCACTTCTTCGACGCCGTCCTCTTCGCCGCGGGCTTCTTGGCGGCCGCCTTCTTGCGCGGGGCGGCCGGCCCCTTGTCGCGCTTGATCTGCAGCAACTCCACCGCACGCTCGAAGGTGATGTCCTCGACCGACTCGGCCCGCGGGATCGTCGCGTTCGTCGTGCCGTCGGTGACGTACGGGCCGAAGCGGCCGTCCTTCACCTTGATCGGCTTGCCGCTCACGGGGTCGTTGTCGAACTCCTTGAGCGCGCTCGACGCCCGGCGAGCGCCGTACTTCGGCTGTGCGAAGAGTTCGAGGGCGCCGGCGAGGTCGATGTCGAAGATCGCGTCCTCGCTCGGGAGCGTGCGCGTGTCGGCGTCCTTCTTGAGGTACGGGCCGTAGCGACCGTTCTGCGCGGTGATCTCGACGCCCGACTCGGGGTCGAGCCCGACGACGCGCGGCAGGTCGAGCAGCTTCAGGGCCGTGGCGAGGTCGACCTCCTCGATCTGCATGCTCTTGAAGAGCGACGCGGTGCGCGGCTTCGCGGCCGCCGCCTTCTTCGGCGCGCGCTTCGACTTCGGCGGCTCGACGACCTCGCCCGTCGCCGGGTCCACGGTCGCCTCTGCCGTCGCGGGGGCCTCGGGTTCAGGCTCGAGCTCGGTCACGTACGGGCCGAACCGGCCGTCCTTCACGACGACCTGCTTGCCGTTCTCGGGGTTCGCGCCGAGCACGCGATCGCTCTGGACCGGTGCCTCGATCAACTCGCGAGCCTTGGCCTCGGTGAGCTCGTCTGGAGCAAGCCCCTCAGGCAGGTTCACCCGGCGCGGGGCGGCATCGGTCGCGGCATCCGCATCGACGGTCTCGAGATAGGGGCCGTACTTGCCGATGCGCAGCGTGATGTCGGGTGCGATCGCGACCGAGTTGATCTCGCGCGCGTCGATGTCGCCGAGGTTGTCGACGACCTGGCGGAGGCCGCGGTGCTGGTCGGAGCCGAAGTAGAAGCCGTTGAGCCAGTCGACCCGGTCGGCCTCGCCCGAGGCGATGCGGTCGAGGTCGTCCTCCATCTCGGCGGTGAAGTCGTACTGGACGAGTTCGCCGAAATGCTCCTCGAGCAGGCGGACGACCGAGAACGCGACCCAGCTCGGCACGAGCGCCTGGCCGCGCTGCGTCACGTAGCCGCGGTCGAGGATGGTCGAGATGATCGACGCGAACGTCGACGGGCGCCCGATGCCAAGCTCCTCGAGCCGCTTGACGAGGCTCGCCTCGGTGTAGCGCGGCGGCGGGCTCGTCTCGTGCCCCTTGGCCTCGAGCTCGGGCATCGCGAGCGACTGCCCCTCCTTCAGCGGGGGCAGCTTCGCCTCGCCCGGCGCGTCGTCGGCGTTGCGCTCCTCGTCGCGTCCCTCTTCATACGCGGCGAGGAACCCGCGGAACGTGATCACGGTGCCGCTCGCCGTGAACTCGGCGATCGTGCCCGCGATCGGCACGGCGGCGCCCTCGGGCGTCACGGCGTCTGACTTCGTGGGACCGACGGCGATCGTGACCGTCGCGGTCTGGCCCTTCGCGTCGGCCATCTGCGAGGCCACGGTGCGCTTCCAGATGAGGTCGTAGAGGTCGAACTCGCGACCGCGGAGCGCGCCCTGCAACGACGACGGCGTGCGGAACACCTCGCCCGACGGGCGGATCGCCTCGTGCGCCTCCTGCGCGTTCTTCGACTTGCCGGCGTACACGCGGGGCTTGTCGGGAATCGAGTCGGCGCCGTAGAGCGCCGTCGCCTGGGTGCGCGCGGCCGTGATCGCCTGCTGCGACAGCGACGACGAGTCGGTACGCATATAGGTGATGTAGCCGTTCTCGTAGAGCGACTGCGCCACGCGCATCGTGTCCTTGGCCGAGAGACGGAGCTTGCGGGCCGACTCCTGCTGCAGGGTCGACGTCGTGAACGGCGCCGCCGGACGACGCGAGTACGGCTTCGACTCGACCTTCGAGACGGTGCGCGAGACCCCGTCGGCGCGGAGCGCGGTGACGAGTGCCTCGGCCGCGGCCTCGTCGAGCACGACGGCCTTCGACTTCAGCTTGCCGGCGTCGTCGAAGTCACGACCGGTCGCGACCCGTTCGCCGCCGAGGCGCACGAGCTTCGCCTCGAACGAGCTCGATGCGGATGCCTCGTCGGCGAAGCGTCCCGCGAGGTCCCAGTAGCCCGCGGCGACGAACGCGAGTCGTTCGCGCTCACGGTCGACGACGAGGCGCGTCGCGGCCGACTGCACGCGTCCGGCCGAGAGGCCGGGGCCGACCTTGCGCCAGAGCACGGGCGAGACCTCGTAGCCGTAGAGGCGGTCGAGGATGCGTCGGGTCTCCTGCGCGTCGACGAGGGCGGTGTCGAGCTCGCGAGTGTTGTCCTTCGCCTTCTGGATCGCGTCCTTCGTGATCTCGTGGAAGACCATTCGGCGCACGGGCACCTTCGGCTTCAGCTCCTGCAGCAGGTGCCACGCGATGGCCTCGCCCTCGCGGTCCTCATCGGTTGCGAGCAGGAGTTCGTCGGCGCCCTTGAGCGCGCGCTTGAGTTCGGCGACCGTCTTCTTCTTCGAGTCGGAGACGACGTAGTAGGGCTCGAATCCGTTGTCGACGTCGACGGAGAACTTGCCGAGCGGGCCCTTCTTGAGCTCGGCGGGAAGATTCTTCGGCTCGATGAGATCGCGGATGTGACCGACCGAGGAGAGCACCTCGTAGCCCTCGCCCAGGTACTGGGCGATGGACTTCATCTTGGTCGGCGACTCGACGATCACCAGTTTTTTCGCGCCTGACACCAGACTCCTCTTGTTCCACTTCTGAGACGAGAACGCACATCGATTGCCGCGCCCCCGAGCGGTGTGCCATGGTCGGCGGTACGCTCCGCAGACAGCCACACCTTACACACCCCGGCGGTGTGTACGCCCACCGCCCCGCACCGATTCCGCCCGCTGCGCCGCGCAGCGCCACCCCTTGCGGTTCCCCCGCGTCGGAGGAGAATGGCCGCATGGACACGTCATCTCAGGGCTCGTACACGGCCAAGCTGATCGACGGCCCGCTCGAGGGCAAGACCGTGGCGACGGCATTCCTGGAGACGGGCGACCCCAAGCCGCGACTCGAGCTCGGCGTCGACGCGGGCAAGCGCTACGTCTACTCCCGCGCGGCGGGCCTCGAGTTCGACACGCCGGGCGACGACCGCCCGTCGGCGGTCGAGTACCGCTTCATCGAGACCGTCTTCGACTGAGCCTGACCGGCCTCCGACCGAAGCGCGTGCCGATTCGGTCGAAGCGCGTCTCGATTCGGCCGAGCTCGCCCCGGGTCGGGTGGGGAACACGTCATCCCTCCCATCCCGGCGGACCGGCCCTCGCCCGCGCTGACACGGTGAATCCGAGGACGTCGGCGTGCACCGAGACGTCGGCGACCGGGCCGTCGAGGGTGCATGACGCGAGCATCGCGCCGTTTCGCGATGCGAGGTCGGCGGCGCGTTCGCACGGTACGCCGGTGACGATGCCGGCCGAGGCGTCGGCGGCGGCGAGCGCGGCCGCGTCGGCGGCATTGGCTGCGCGTTGCGACATGACGAAGGCACCGAGCGCCGGGACGAAGACCGACGCGACGAGCACGATCGCACCGACCAGCCCGACCGCGACCACGGTCGCCGCGCCACGCTCGTCGCCGCGATCCACCCGCCGCACAGCCCGCCTCACAGCCCGCCCCCGAGCGCGCACGATCGTGCCTCGAGACGCACCGCCGACAGGAGCCCCGCCCCCGACGTGCTCAACAGCGCGCACACGATGTCGCCGTCGTTCACGACCTCGATCGCGACATCGCCCGCGACGCGTGCGGCGATCGAGCGGGCACTGCCGGCGTCTTCACCGCGGCCGAGCGCTCGCGCGGCATCGGCAGCGGCATCCGTGAGTCGCACCTGCTGCGCCGCGAGCAGCACCGCACCGAGGCAGACGGCGAGGACGAGCGCGATCGCCGGCAGCGCGACGGCGAACTCCGCCGTCACGCTGCCGCGTTCGCGATCAGCCGACCGTGAGCGCATTCCGCACGAGATCGGTGAGGATGCCGCGCACCTCGTCACCGCGCAGGATGACGACGAGGAGCCCGGCGAAGCCGACGGCCGCCATCGTGGCGACGGCGTACTCGGCGGTGGCGGCGCCGCGCTCACCGGCCACGCGGCGCGCCAGACGGCGGAACAGGCTCGCTCGGCGCACATCGGCGGAGCCGCCGGCGTCGACGTCGAACGGGAGACGATCGGTCGCGCCGCCCGTGGCAGCGGCGGCCGGCACGTCGGGCGCGTCGATCGCCGCGGTTGAGGGGTTCTGCATGTCGGTATTCCCTTCGGTTTCGCCGGCGGACCGGCGGCTGTGCGGCACGAGCCTGGGGCCGTCACATCGCACCGCCGAGGGTGCCCGTGACGACGGAGATCATGAGCGGTGCGACGCCCAGCAGCACGAACGCCGGCAGCACGCAGGCGCCGAGCGGCAGCATGAGACGCACGCCGAGCGCCGCAGCCCTCGACTCGCCGTCGGTGCGCGCCGCACGGCGGACGCGGAACGCCTCCGCCCGGAGCAGTTCGGCGACGGGTGCGCCGGCCCGCTCGGCGAGCCCGACGACGTCGTCGACCACGGTGCCGTCGCCCGCGACCCTCGGGAGATGCCGCTGCATCGCGGCCAGGGCGAGGGCGCGGGCCCGCTGGATCGAGGCGCCGCTCGACATCGCGATCGCGAGCAGCTCGAGCTCGAGACCGGCGTCGGCGCGCGAGGCGGAGGCCGAACGGGCGAGGCGGCGATTCCACCGTGCGCCGACCCAGAGGAAGAGCGAACCGAGCACGAGACACGCGAGCCCGAGCGGGTTGCCGAGCAGGATGCCGATGGTGTCGAACCCGAGCATCGCGCCGAAGCCGAGCGCGACCACGGGCAGCGCCGACACGAGTCGGGCACTCGCGGCAGGCCCGGCGAGCGCGGTGGCGACGTCGCGTCGCAGCTGCGCCTCGTCGCGGAGCACCGCAGCGAGCGACCTGAGGCTCGCGGCGAGCGGGGCTCCGGCCTCCGCGGCGACCGACCATGCCGCAGCGAGCACCGCCCACGTCGCGGCCGTTCCCGGCCGCTCCTCGCACGCTCGCCGGATCGCCTCGGCGATGTCGTCTCCTTCGCCGGCGGCCGTCGCCGCGGCCGCGAGCACCTGCTCGTCGGCCGCGTTGCGACCGATCGCGACGTGACGCCAGGCGGTCGCCGCGGGCACCCCGGCGGCGAGCAGCACGGCGAGCCGCTCGGTGATACCGGCGACGGCGTCGACCTCGGCGCCCGGGTCGATGCGGGGGCGCAGCCTCAGGCGTGTCTTCACAGGGCCTCGATTCCGAGTCGCCCGTCTTCAACCACGAACCACCCCACCTGCGCGAGCCGACGGCGACCCTCGACGCGTTCGAGATGCAGCACGAGGTCGAACGCACTCGCCGTCTGGCGGGCGACCGCGTCAGCGGTGAGCCCGGCGGTCGCCCCGAGCGCCTCGAGCCGCGCGGGCACGTCGGCGAGCGAGTTGGCGTGCAGGGTTCCGGCGCCACCGTCGTGGCCGGTGTTGAGCGCCGCGAGCAGTTCGCGCAGTTCGGCGCCGCGGCACTCGCCGACGACCAGTCGATCGGGACGCATCCGCAGTGCCTCGCGCAGGAGCGCGTCGAGCCCGATGCGACCGGTGCCCTCGAGGTTCGGCTGCCGCGCTTCGAGGGCGACGACATGCGGGTGCTCGACCCGGAGCTCGGAGACGTCTTCGATGACGACGAGCCGTTCGTGCGCGGGGGCGAGGCTCAGGAGCGCGGCGAGCATCGTGGTCTTGCCGGTGCCGCCGGCACCGGTGATCAGCAGGTTCTCACGGGCGGCGACGGCGGCCGTGAGCCGCTCGCGCTGCCGATCGTCGAGCATGCCTCCGGCGGCGAGGTCGTCGAGCGAACGCCCTGCTGCGCGCGGGATGCGCACCGAGACGAGCGTGCCCGCAGTCGACACCGGCGGCAGCACGACGTGAACGCGGATGCCGCGGCCGAGCCGCACGTCGACCGCGGGCGTCGCTTCGTCGACATGTCGGCCACCCCGGGCGATGAGTCGCACGGCGAGCGCACGTACCTCCGCCTCGTCGGCCGACCAGGCGAGCTCGCGAACGGCGCCGTGCCCGCGGTCGACCCAGAGGCCGGCGGCACCGTTCACGAACAGGTCGGTCACCGGGCCGTCGGCGGCGAACGGTTCGAGCGGGCCGAGTTCGGCGAGGTCGACGGCTTCGACGTGCCCCGAGGCGCCGGAGAAGGCGACCGGTGCCGTCGGCACGAATCTCGAGCGACCCGCGCCGTCGGCGTCCGCCCCGTCCTCGCGCTCCCGATCGACGTCGGCTGACCCCGCCGGCCCGAGAACGCCGGCGCGCTCGGGCGCTGCGGACGGGCTCGCGACACGGCCGGCACGCGCACCGGACACCCCCGGCACCGCGGGCGCATCCGGCAGCGCGGGCGCATCCGGCAGCGCCGGCGCTCCCGGCACCGCGGACACCCGAGGCACCGCGGACGCCCCCGGCACCGCGAGCACGGGGGCCGAGGCGCTCGCGCGCCAGGACGGCGTCGCAACGAACGGAAGGCTCATGCGGCGAGCGTACGAACGGCGACCGTTGCTCGAATCCGTCTCAGGCCCGGATGTGGAAAGAGTCCCCCTCCACGGCGTTGTGGAGGAGGACTCTCTCGGCACCGCGAGACTGATCGGTGCGTTAACAGAAGGGGGCGGCACCCATTGGGGGGAACAGGTGCCGCCTCGGCAGCACAAGGATTGGGGGGAATCTCGAGTGCTGCAGGCCTCGAAACGAGTGTTCGGGCGGTACTCAGTGTACGGCCTCAGAAACAATGCGCAAGCATTTTTTGTCCTCATTTGTGCGGACACTCAGAATTCTCTGCGCAAAGGCACAGTAGCGCCTCTCGAACGCGCGCGGAAGAGCATTCGCACGAAGTGTTTCCGCACGCGTGCAACACGGTCATGGCCGCGGGGTAGTGTGCTGGGTGGGGCAGGCGACCCAACCGATGAAACAGATCGCGAAGGAGCGACCGGAGAACCATGACCGTTCAGATCGATCACGCACTCGAGGAGATCAGGCGCTTCCGTCCGAGCCCCGAGTTCGCCGCCCAAGCCATCGCCGACGAGAGCCTCTACGAGGCCGCGAAGACCGACCGGCTCGGCTTCTGGGCCGACCAGGCCCGCGAACTGCTGACCTGGCAGAAGCCGTTCACCCGAACCCTCGACTGGTCGAACCCGCCGTTCGCGAAGTGGTTCGACGACGGCGAGCTCAACGTCGCCGTCAACTGCCTCGACCGACACGTCGAGGCCGGACTCGGCGACCGCGTCGCCATCCACTTCGAGGGCGAGCCGGGCGACAGTCGCGACATCACGTACGCCGAGCTGACCGACGAGGTCAAGCGGGCGGCCAACGTGCTCGAAGGACTCGGCGTCGGCGAGGGCGACCGCGTCGCCATCTACCTGCCGATGATCCCCGAGGCCGTCGTCTCGATGCTCGCCGTCGCGCGCATCGGCGCGATCCACTCGGTCGTGTTCGGCGGCTTCAGCTCCGACAGCCTCGCGTCGCGCATCGACGACGCCGAGGCGAAGGTCGTCATCACCGCCGACGGCGGTTACCGCAAGGGTCGCGTCTTCCCGCTGAAGCCGACCGTCGACGAGGCGATCGCGAAGACGGCCGGCTCGGTCGAGAAGGTGCTCGTCGTCAAGCGCACGGGCAACGACGTCGACGTCGAGGCGGGCCGCGACGTGTGGTGGCACGACGCCGTCGGCGAGGCATCCGCAGAGCACGAGGCCAAGGCCTTCAACGCCGAGCACCCGCTGTTCATCCTCTACACGTCGGGCACGACGGGCAAGCCGAAGGGTGTGGTGCACTCGAGCGGCGGGTACCTGACCCAGGCCGCGTTCACCCACAAGAACGTCTTCGACCTGCACCCCGAGACCGACGTCTACTGGTGCACCGCCGACGTCGGCTGGATCACGGGCCACTCGTACGTCGTCTACGGCCCGCTCGCCAACGCGGCGACGCAGGTGCTCTACGAGGGCACCCCCGACACGCCGCACCCGGGCCGCTGGTGGGAGATCGTCGAGAAGTACAAGGTCTCCATCCTCTACACCGCCCCCACGGCGATCCGCTCGTTCATGAAGCTCGGCCGGCAGATCCCCCACGAGTTCAACCTGCGCTCGCTGCGCCTGCTCGGCTCGGTCGGCGAGCCGATCAACCCCGAGGCGTGGATCTGGTACCGCCACGTCATCGGCGGCGGCTCGATCCCCGTGGTCGACACGTGGTGGCAGACCGAGACCGGCGCGATCATGATCTCGGCGCTGCCCGGCATCACCGACCTCAAGCCGGGTTCGGCGCAGGTCGCCATCCCCGGCATCTCGATCGACATCCTGAGCGACGACGGCACCCCGGTCGAAGGAGAGGACGGCGGGCTCCTCGTCATCACCGAGCCGTGGCCGTCGATGCTGCGCGGCATCTGGGGCGATCCCGAGCGCTTCAAGGAGACCTACTGGGAGAAGTTCGGCGACAAGTACTTCGCCGGTGACGGCGCCCGCCGCGATGAAGACGGCGACATCTGGCTGCTCGGCCGGGTCGACGACGTCATGAACGTCTCGGGCCACCGCCTCTCGACGGCCGAGATCGAGTCGTCGCTCGTCGCCCACCCGTGGACCGCTGAGGCCGCGGTCGTCGGCGCGTCCGACGAGACGACCGGTCAGGCCGTGGTCGCGTTCGTCATCCTCAAGCAGAGCCAGGCCGAGCACGGCGACGACCTCGCCGCCGCGTCGGAGGAGTTGCGCAAGCACGTCGCGACCCAGATCGGCGCCATCGCCCGCCCGCGGCAGGTGTTCATCGTCAACGAACTGCCGAAGACCCGCTCGGGCAAGATCATGCGCCGCCTGCTGCGCGACCTCGCCGAGGGCCGTCAGATCGGCGACACCACGACGCTGGCCGACACCTCGATCATGCAGATCATCAGCGAGCAGGTGAAGTAGCGCACCGCGCGCTCATCTGAGACACGGATGCCTCGGCGGGAAGCTTCCCGCCGAGGCATCCGTATTCAGGTCGGGTGCGTCAGGCGAACTCGACGACCAGTTCGAGCTCGACGGGCGAGTCGAGCGGCAGCACCGCGACGCCCACGGCGGAGCGAGCGTGGCGGCCGGCGTCGCCGAAGATCTCGCCGAGCGCCTCTGAAGCGCCGTTGATGACACCGGGCTGACCGGTGAAGGCCGGGTCGCTCGCGACGAAGCCGACGAGCTTCACGATGCGGGTGACGCGGTCGAGCGAACCGATCTCGGCGCGCACGGCCGCGAGCGCGTTGAGCACGCACGTGCGGGCGTAGGCCTTGGCGTCGTCTGCGGGCACGAGTCCGTGACCGTCGCCGACCTTGCCGGTGGCGGGCAGGGACCCGGCCGTGAACGGCAGCTGGCCCGAGGTGTAGACGTACGAACCGGTCACGACGGCGGGCACGTAGGCGGCGACGGGTGCGGCGACCTCGGGAAGCTCGATACCGAGCTCGGCGAGGCGGGCCTCGTAGCCGGCCATCAGGCGTGCCCCTCGCCCTCGAACTGCTTCGCGGCCTGGGCTGCCGCAGCCGCGCCGGCCTGGGCGGCAGCCGACGACTCGTCGCCCTTCGGCCGCTTCAGGTAGGCGACGAGGCCGCCCTCGGGCCCCTGCACGATCTGCACGAGCTCCCACCCCTCCGAGCCCCAGTTGTTGAGGATGGCAGCGGTGTTGTGGATGAGCAGCGGAGTGGTGATGTACTCCCAGGCCTGCATATGGGCTCCTCTTCGGATGTCTCGTGCACGATGCGTGCGGGAATCACCGGACTCGGCGTGTCTTCCCTGATACGACGCCCAGCGCGCGTATCGGGATTTGCCAGCCTTCTCCGATACGCTCCACTATATGTCTGCCCAAAAACGAACGATGAGCGACGTCGGCACCGGAATCCTCGGCTTCGTCGGCCTGAGCGCTCTCGCCGGCATCCTCGTCACCGCTGCGGTGACCCCGGCACTGGCCGTGACCGGCATGGCTGCGAACAACAGCATCACGATGTTCGAGAACCTGCCGAGCTCGCTCGAGATCGGCGATCTGGCGCAGAAGTCGACCATCTACGCGGTGAAGGCCGACGGGTCCGCGTCGCCCATGGCGTGGTTCTACGACGACAACCGCGAAGAGGTCTCGCTCGAGTACATCTCGCCGTTCCTGAAGGACGCGGCGGTCGCGGGCGAGGACCCGCGGTTCTACGACCACGGCGGCATCGACATCGCGGGCACGGTCCGCGGCGCGCTTTCGACGATCAGCGGCGGCGGCACCCAGGGTGGCTCGTCGATCACGCAGCAGTACGTGAAGAACGTCCTCGTCGCCAACGACATGGCCAAGGCGAAGACGCAAGAGGAGCGCCTCGAGGCTTGGGAGAAGCACACCAAGACCTCGGTCGACCGCAAGCTGAAAGAGATGCGGTACGCGATCTCGGTCGAGAAGAAGTACTCGAAAGACGACATCCTGCGCGGCTATCTCAACATCGCGGGCTTCGGCGGGCAGATCTACGGCGTGCAGACCGCCGCGCAGTACTACTTCGGCACGAACGCCCACGACCTGACGCTCGCCCAGGCGGCGAGCCTCATCGCGATCGTGAACAGTCCCGAGGAGTTCCGCCTCGACTACCCCGACGACGAGCTGAACGGCGCTGCGACCGTCGTCGACGGCGAGACGGTGCCGTACGCGCGCAACAAGGAGCGTCGCGACTACATCCTCGACAAGATGCTCCAGCAGAAGAAGATCACGAAGGAGCAGCACGACGCGGCGAAGGCCGAGCCGGTAGCGCCGAAGATCACCGAGCCCTCGAGCGGTTGCCAGGCCTCTCCGGTGTACGCGTACTTCTGCGACTACGTGACGTGGGAGATCAAGAACAAGCTCGACGACCCCGAGACTCCCGACGTCAACGAGGGTGCGGAACGGCTCGAGCGCGGTGGCCTCGACATCTACACCACCGTCGACATGGACCTCCAGACGGCTGCGTACTCGGCCGTGCACGACAACGTGCCTGGCTCCATCCCCGAAGCGAACATCGGCAGCTCGGCCGTTTCGGTCGAGGTCGGCACCGGCAAGGTGCTCGCCATGGTCCAGAACACGACGTACAACGTCGACCCCGAGGTGACCGGCGACCAGTACGACGCGGTCAATTACAACGCGACTGCCGACTACGGCAGCTCGAGCGGATTCCAACCCGGGTCGACGTTCAAGATCTTCACCCTCGCCGAGTGGCTGAAGGAAGGGCACTCGGTCAACGAGAGCATGGACGCCCGACGCCGCTCCGACTGGGGCACCTTCAAGAGCAGTTGTCCCGAGGACAACACCTCCACGGCGGGCTGGAACCCCGGCAACGACGAGGGTGGCAACGGCGGCTACTGGTCGGCGCTCTTCAACACCGTCAACTCGGAGAACACCGGCTACATCGCCATGGCGAAGCAGCTCGACTTGTGCGGCATCAAGAAGGGTGCGACCGCACTCATGAGTTCCGGGCGCGCTGACGGCAAGCCGCTCGGCGAAGGCATCAATGAAGAGGGCAACCGCATCGCGTTCGGTCCCTCGGCTGTGCTCGGCACCGAGGAGATCGCACCGATCTCGATGGCCACGGCGTTCGCCGCGGTCGCCGGTGGCGGCAAGTCGTGCACGCCGATCGTGATCGACCACATGACCGATGCCAAGGGCGAACCGGTCGAGGTGCCGAAGTCGACCTGTACGCAGGCGATCACCCCCGAGGTGGCGGCGGGCATGGACTATGCCCTTCAGCGGGTCATGACGGAAGGCACGGGCGGATCCTCGCGCCGGCAGATGGACACCGCCGGGACTCCGATGATCGGCAAGACCGGTACGACGGACGACGCCGTCGCGACCTGGATGAGCGGCGCCTCCACGCGCGTCGCCACGGTCGTCGGCGTCTACAACACGACGGGCTTCGTGAACCTTCGCGAGACGTTCATCAACGGTGAGCAGGCCGCCGTGCTCCGTCACAACATCTGGCCGCGCATCATGGACGTCGCGAACACGAAGTACCCGGGCGGGGCTTTCCCCGAGCCCGACCAGAAGTTCCTGACGACCCCGATGGCCAACGTGCCGAGCGTGCTCGGCCTCTCGCCCGAGGCCGCGCAGAAGGCGCTCCAGGATGCCGGCTTCGGCTGGTCCATGGACGGCGAAGTGGATTCGGCGCAGCCGAAGGGCACGATCGGCAGCCAGTCGGCGACCGGTCAGGCACCGAAGGGCTCGTCGATCTCGCTGAAGACCAGCCGCGGCAACCTGAGCGCATTGCCCGACGTGACGGGCATGCAGGCCGATCAGGCTGAGGCGACCCTCTCCGCGGCCGGCTTCCGCGTCGATCGTGATCGTCAAGACACCGATGACCAGTCGAAGGACGGTCTCGTCATCTCGCAGTCGCCGGGCGCCGGCGAGAATGCGAAGCCCGGCCAGAAGGTCACGATCGTGATCGGCCGCTTCACCGGAGGCGGCGGCGACGGCGGCGACGGCACGCCGGGCGGCGGAACCGACGGCAACACACCGCCGGTGGCCGGTTGACCGGCCGCCTGACGCCCGTCGCGCGGATCGCCCTGGCGATCGGCGCGGCGGGCGTCGCCGCGTTCGCGTGGGGCTCGCTCGTCGAGCGCACCCGGTGGACGCTGCGCCGCGCCGAGGTGCCTGTGCTTCCGGTCGGCGCCGAGCCGATCCGGGTGCTGCACCTCTCCGACCTGCACATGGCACCGTGGCAGCGCGACAAGCAGGACTGGGTGCGCGCACTCGCCGAGCTCGAGCCCGACCTGATCGTCGACACCGGCGACAACCTCGGGCACGAGCGCGGGCTCGAGGGCATCCGCCGGGCGTTCGAGCGATTCGAGGGCATCCCCGGCGTGTTCGTGAACGGTTCGAACGACTACTTCGGCCCGACCCCGAAGAACCCGTTCGGCTACTTCACGGGTCCGTCGCGGCACCGCCCCAAGTCGAAGCGGCTCGACATCGACGCCCTGCACGGCTATTTCGCCGAGCTCGGCTGGCAGGACCTCGACAACACCGCGGCGAGCCTCGACCTGCGTGGCACGCACTTCGAGTTCTTCGGGGTCGACGACCCGCACAAGGGATACGACCGGCTCGACCTGATCACGGCGGCGATCGACGAACTCCGGGCCGACGACCCGCTCGGCGATGAGACCTGGCCCGACGTCGGCACGAGCCGTTCGGCTGCCCGACCGACCGTGACGATCGGCGTCGCCCACGCCCCGTACCAGCGCGTGCTCAACTCGTTCGTCAACCACGGAGCCCAGCTCATCCTCGCCGGCCACACGCACGGCGGCCAGGTCTGCGTGCCCGGCTACGGTGCGCTCGTCACGAACTGCGACATCCCGCGCAAGCAGGTCAAGGGGCTGAGCGTCTGGCGGCACGGCCTCCGATCGGCCTTCCTGAACGTCTCGGCCGGTCTCGGCACATCGATCTTCGCCCCGGTGCGGTTCGCCTGCCCGCCCGAGGCGACGCTGATCACCCTCGTTCCGGCCGCCTGATCGCGTACGGATGCTCGGGCGCGATGTCTCGCGCCCGCGCCATCCGCTCGGTGGTCAGCGGCGTTCGAAATATCGGCTATCCTTGTTGAGGCCCTGCGGGGCCACCGGGGTGTGGCGCAGCTTGGTAGCGCGCTTCGTTCGGGACGAAGAGGTCGCAGGTTCAAATCCTGTCACCCCGACCATACGCAGAACCCCCTCCGAGATCGGAGGGGGTTCTGTCGTTCCCGATGTCGGTCTCGGTACGGGGCGCTGCGCACCGCTCGACGACCGGCCTCACGGCCGCCCGATCCCCCGCAGCTCCCATCCGGCCGCGCGCCACACTCGGGCGTCCAGCACGTTGCGTGCGTCGATGATGCGGCGGCCCGAGACGAGCCGGCCCGTGTCGACGGGGTCGAGGGCGCGGTACTCGCGCCATTCGGTGACGAGCACGACGAGGTCGGCACCGCGCAGCGCCTCGCGCGTCGACGAGACGTAGTCGAGCTGCGGGTGCCTGGCGCGCGCGTTCTCAATACCCTCGGGATCGGTCGCGACGACATCGGCGCCGAGCCCCTTGAGCTGTACGGCGACGTCGAGGGCGGGCGCGTCGCGCACGTCGTCGGACTCGGGCTTGAACGTCACCCCGAGCACGGCGACGCGGTTGCGGTGCACGCTTCCGCCGAGCGCATCGACGGCGAGGTCGACGACACGCTGCCGCTGGCGCAGGTTGATCGCATCGACCTCGCGCAGGAACGCGAGCGACTCGCCCCGGCCGAGCTCCTCGGCTCGGGCGGCGAACGCCCGGATGTCCTTCGGCAGGCACCCGCCGCCGAACCCGACGCCGGCGTTCAGGAACCGTCGCCCGATGCGGGCGTCGTGGCCGATCGCGTCGGCGAGTGCGACCACGTCGGCACCCGTGACGTCGGCGATCTCGGCCATCGCGTTGATGAAGCTGATCTTCGTCGCGAGGAACGCGTTGGCGGCGACCTTCACGAGTTCGGCGGTCGCGTAGTCGGTGACGATGCGCGGCGTGCCCGCCTCGATCGCGGCCCGGTAGACGTGATCGAGCACGGATGCCGCGTGGCCGTCGCCGCTCGGATCGGCGACGCCGTACACGAGCCGGTCGGGCTCGAGCGTGTCGCGCACCGCGAACCCCTCGCGCAGGAACTCGGGGTTCCAGGCGAGCTCGGCGTGGGGCGCGAGGCCCGAGAGGCGCTCGGCGAGGCGCTCCGCCGTGCCGACCGGCACCGTGCTCTTGCCGACGACGAGCGCACCGTCGGCGAGATGCGGGGCGAGCGACTCGAACGCCGCGTCCACGTAGCGCAGGTCGGCGGCATTCGAGCCGGCCGACTGCGGCGTGCCGACGGCGACGAAGTGCACCTCGGCGTCGGCTGCGTCGGCGACGTCGGTCGAGAAGCGCAGTCGCCCCGACGCGATCGCCGACGTCAGGATCTCGTGGAGGCCGGGCTCGAAGAACGGGGGGCGCCCGGCCGCGAGCTCTGCAATCTTCGCCGAGTCGACGTCGACGCCGACGACGTCGTGCCCGAGCTCGGCCATCGCGGCGGCGTGCACCGCTCCGAGGTAGCCGCAGCCGATCACCGAGATGCGCATGGCAGGTCCTTTCGAGCCGGGCTTCCATTCTCGCGGCTGCGCCCGCTCGCCGCGCGCAGCAGCCGTTCGAGCGGACCGCGGCCGAGCCACCGGCGCCAGCACCAGGCGAAGACCATGCTGCCGACGACGAGGCCGATCGTGAGCGCCCAGGAGTCATCGGTGAAGTACCCGTCCTCGACGCGCTTCGCCGCCGAGATCACGATCAGGTGCAGCGTGTAGATGCTCAGCGGCATCGCACCCATCGCGGTCACCGGCGACAGCACGGCGCCGGCGACGCGGCGGACGCCAGGGACCGCCAACGCGGTGAGCGTGACCATGCCGGCCACGATCACGAGGCCGACGCCGACGTTTCCGAGCGCAAGCGCGGAGGCCGACACGGCGTGCGCGAAGACGGGAGCCGTGGCATCCCCCTCGTCGGGCAGGAGCCGGGTGAGCGGCAGCATGACGACCGCGACGAGCGCCCCGGCGAGCGCATACGAGGCGACCACCCGGGGCCGGGCCGCACCGAGGCGCGCGAGGCCGAGCCCGATGAGCATGACCGGCACCCAGACGATGACCGGATAGGCGCCCGTGAGCACCCAGTCGACAAGCAGGCCGACCTCGCCGTCGCCGGCGGCGACGACCTGCGGGTCGTACTGCGCGGCCGCCGCGAGGCCTGGAGCGATCGCGAGCAGCACGCCGCCGAGCACGAGCGCGACCCGGGCCGGAAGGAACAGCAGCGGCAGCATGATGAGGAACGCCACCCCGTAGACGTCGAGGATGATGTAGACGAGCGGGTGCAGCGTGGCCGCGATCAGCAGTCCGAGGGCGATGAGGATGAGTGCGCGCACCGTGATCTGCCGGCGCAGCACGCCCCGTCGCTCCGCGATCGGCCGGGTACCGCCCGAGATGAACCCGAGCCCGAATCCCGCGGTGAGCGCGAACAGCAGGCGCGGTCGTTCATCGGCCATCGCGATGAGCTCGGCGACCTGAGGCGAGGAGACGGCAGGTGCGACGTGCGCGACGAACATGCCGATGAGTGCCAGCCCTCGCGCCGCGTCGATGCCGTCGACGCGGGCGGGAGCAGGAGCGCGAACACGGTCCCGCACCGCCGGCACGTCGGGCGTCGTGCTCACCGCACGACGACCGTCGGCGCCTCGAGGCGCGAGAGCACCCCGTGACTCACCGACCCGAGCAGGAAGCGTGCGATCGCTCCCCTGCCGTGGCTGCCGACGACGAGCAGCTCGGCGGAGGCTGCCGCCTCCGAGAGCGCCGTGACCGGATCGCCCGCCTCGATGCGTCGCTCGATCTCGAGTTCGGGGCGCTCGGCGACGATCGGGTCGAGTACGTCGTCCAGCACGGTGCGTGCCGCGTCGCTGAGGTCGTCGACGGCGACCATCGCCGGACCGTAGCCGTATTCGCCCCCGGCCATGAGCGCCATGTCCCACGCGTGCACCGCGACGAGCGGCACCCCGCGGCCTTCGGCCTCGTCGGCGGCGAAGGCGAGGGCACGACCGCCCGGCTCGGAGCCGTCGACGCCAACGACCACCCCTCGCCGGGCTGAGACGTCGATGTCGGGCACGACGGCGACGGGCGCCTCGCTCGCCGCCGCGATGCGCAGGCTGTGCACGCCGCGCCGGCTCGGCCGTTTGCCGCCGTGCCAGTCGCTGCCGACGACGAGGAGTCCCGCTCCGCGCGACCGGGCCGCGAACACGTCGACCGGGGAACCCTGCTCGAGATCGGTCTCGACCTCGAGTGCCGGGTCGACGTCGAGCGCGACGCCCGCCGCGTCGGCCAGCGATGCACGCGCGCGGTCGAGGGCGGCGAGCAGCAGCTCCGCATCTCCGGTGGCCTCCACGGCACTGTCGACGACGTGCACGAGCCGCAGCCGTGCCCGCTGCGCCGAGGCCCGTTCGGCGCCCCAGCGCACGGCCCGCAGGCCGGCCTGTCCGGCGGTGCTGACTCCGACGACGATCTCACTCATGCGGCGGCCCTCCCGCCTCCATCATCACGCGGATGCCGCGGCGGCACCACCCTCTCGGACGCCGTGCACCCGCGACGCGACATCGTGCGACACCGGGAACGCACGACCTCGGCCGCGGCATCCCGCTCAGTGACGACCGTTGAGCACCCCGCCCGACTCCTGCAGGTAGCAGACCCCGCAGAGCGACTCGTAGGCGACCTCGACCCCGTCGATCGCGACCTGGTCGCCATCGAAGATGTAGCGGCCGTCGATTCGGCGGCCGTTGAAGATGGCCTTGCGGCCGCACCGGCAGATCGTCTTCAGCTCTTCGAGCGAGTGCGACACCTCGAGCAGTCGCCGGCTGCCGGGAAAGGCGACCGTCTGGAAGTCGGTACGGATGCCGTACGCGAGCACCGGGATGCCGTCGATGAGGGCGATGCGCAGCAGGTCGTCGACCTGGTCGGACGACAGGAACTGCGCCTCGTCGACGAGCAGGCAGCTCACGTCGCGGCCGGCCTCCTCGATCACGCGGGTGCGATGCCCCTGGAACCGGTCGAGCACGGGCGCGTCGGGTTCGATCACGAAGTCGACCTCGCGCACGACGCCGAGCCGGGAGACGATGTCGCGGTCGCCCTTCGTGTCGATCGCGGGCTTCGCGAGCAGCACCCGATGGCCCCGCTCCTCGTAGTTGAACGCCGCCTGGAGCAACGCCGTGGACTTGCCGGAGTTCATCGCCCCATAGCGGAAGTACAGCTTCGCCATCTACTCGAGGAACCCGTCTTCCGCCGCCCGGCGGATCAGTTCCGCCTTGCGACTGGCCGGCTTGCCGACCTTCGCGTACTTCTCGCGCACCCGTCGCAGGTACGTCTTCGCCGTCTCGTAGCCGACGTCCATGCGCTGGCCGACCTCGAGCGTGCTGAGGCCCTGCGCGTAATAGCGCAGCGCCCGCTCCTCGGCCGGACTGAGGTGCACACCCGACATCGTCGTGGTGCCGCCGCTGGTGCCGACGGCGCCGATCGGCCGGGGATGCCGCGGCAGACGTTCTCCGCGCATCACGCGTCGCGCGTAGTCGACGAGGGTCTCGGCCGGCAGCGTCTTCGAGACGAAGCCCGCCGCCCCCGCGGCCATGCTGCGCTCGCGCGACTCCTCGTCGTCGAGGGCGGTGACGACGATGACCCGGGCGCCGGCGGCCCGGCACGCGCGAACGCGCGACTCGATCGACACGCTGTCGTTGTCGCCGAGCTGCAGGTCCATCAGCACGAGCTCGACGGGGAACGCTGGACTGCGCACGAGGTCCATCCACGAGGTGGCCGTGACGACGACCTCGAAATCGGGTGCGAGGTCGGCGAACCACCTGGCCAGGCTGTCGACGATCAGCCCGTGATCGTCGAGGATCGCGAGTCGATGGCGCGGCGTCGCTGCCGGTTCACTCGATGACATATCTCAGCTCCACACTGACATTCTCCCGCGTCGAGACCGATTCGGCACCCAACGCCACAGCGCGAGCCACGGCGACGAAACGATCGAGTTCACGCTTCGCGGGCGGACGCCCCGACGGATCGGCCACGATGCGGATCAGCCCGCCGCCCGGCTCGGGTGCGAACGACACGCCGACGCGCTCGGAACGACCGGTCTCGGCGAGCCAGGTGATGAGAGCGGTCAGTGCCGAGCGCTGGTCGTCGCCGAGCAGGTCGGCGGCGCCCGTGGGGTCGTCGACGAACGTCTCGACACCGCGGCTCACCCGCAGATTCGCGGCGAGGTCGTCGAGCCAGGTCGACTCGATACCGGCGCGCAGCGCCCGGCGCAGCTCCTCCGCGAGCTCGCGGGCGCGGTCGGCGTCGGCGACCGAGATGCGTTCGGCGGTCATCACGCCCGCGAGGAACGGCAGCACCTCACGACCGAGCACCGAGACCCGGCTCTGCTGCACCGACCGCGCGATGCCGGCGCGCAGCTCGGCGTCGCGCTGGAGCGCGGCCCGGTTCGCCTCGCGCTGCCACGCGAGCGTCTCGGCGATGATCGCGTAGGCGTAGCCCGCCGCGGCGGCTGTGAGGGCGATGACCGGAGCCGCGTTGATCGCGATGAGCGCCGCGACCGGGGCGTCGGCGAGCACGTACGCCGAGGCTCCGACCACGAGGATGGACAGCACGATCGAGGCGAGCACCCCGGCGAGCGCGAGCGAGAGCCAGGTGCAGAACGGCGCGACCGAGAGGATCAGCATGCCGATCACGACCGGACCGAAGTCGTCGTAGAGGTACTGGTTCGAGCCGACCGTGCTCATGTACTCGGCGATCGCCGCGCCGACCGCGAGCGTCACCACGAGCCACAGCCGCTCCGCGGTGAACGGCGCACGCGACGGGGCCGCGGAGATCGCGGCGACCACGCCCGCGGCGGCGACGAGCACGATCGATGCGATCGCGGCGGCGGGCGCGACGATCTCGGCTCGGTGCACCCAGGTGAGCGCGAGCGAGGTTCCGAACGAGAGCACGGCCCCGATGACGACGATCGGGGCGGCCGTGATGGCGCCGATCGGGTCGGCCTCCTGCTGGGTCAACCGCATCGGTTCACGCACCCCCTTCGGGGACCGTGAGCACGATCGTGGTGCCGATGCCCTTCGTGGACCACAGGCGGACCGTGCCCTCCTGCTGCTCGATCCGGGCACGGATCGAGGTGCGCAGCCCGATGCGGTCGTCGGGCACGGCCGACTCGTCGAAGCCGACGCCGCTGTCCATGACGGCGACGGTCACCTCGCCGCCGCCGAGGCCGAGCGCGAGCTCGGCCTCGCCGACGCCCGCGTGACGGGCCACGTTGATGAGGCACTGGGCGACCGCGGCGTCGAGCGCTTCGGCGCGCGCCGGCCCGAGCACGTGCATCACCCCGACATCACCCGTGACGCGCACCGTGAGCCCGGCGTGCTCGGCGGCGGTGAACGCCTGTGCGAGCGGCGGACCACCGTTCGACATCGGCAGCGGATCGGCCGCTCCCCTGGCCGGGCCCGCTCCGGCGGAGCCGTGGGCCGTCGAGCGTCGCGTGGCACCCCGCCGGCGGGCCCGGCCCGCGCTCGTCGCGAGCGTGTCGTCGACCGCGGCGGACTCGCCCGCGCCGGCGGCGGTCGTCGCGGCGGCGGTCGTCGCGACCGTGCTGCCGCGCGACGTCGATGGCGATTGTGCGCCCGAGCGTTGTGCGGGCGCGGTTCTCGTGGCGGGACCGGCGTGATCGATCGCCCAGTCGCGACCGACGATGAGGCCGAGATCCTGTCGGATCCCCGCACGCAGCCGCTCGTCGACGGCGCCCGACCCGGCGGCGGCGATCGCGATGAGGTGGCTGAGGGCGGTGTCGTGCAGTCGCGCCGTCGCTCGCAGCTCGTAGTCGTGTCGGATGGCGAGCTCGCGGGTCTGCTGGCTCGCCCGGTGCAGTCCCGTCTCCTGACGTGCGTCGGAGCGGCGGGAGACCCCGTCGAAGACCCGCACGACGAGGAGGATGCCGAACGCGGCGGCCGCCGCGGTGTTCGTCGCGTACACCCCGCCGGCGAGCGCGACCCCGAGGAACATCGCCGCCTCGCCCAGTGCGTAGCCGAGCGTCGCCCAGACGATCGCGATGAGCGAACCGCTGCCTGCACCGCCGACGAGCAGCAGGGCGATGCGCGGGAGCGCGAGCAGGGCGTTGTTCGTGGATTCGAACCCGCCCGGGCGCATGATGAGCACGGTGAGCGCGAGGACGACGCCCGTGCCGACGACGAGTGCGAGCACGGTCAGCGTGACCGTCGGGAATCGTGCGACCGCGGCGAGCGCGAGCACCATGACGCCCGACAATGCGGCGCCCGCCCATCCGCCCGACGCCCCGCCGATGGTCGCGACGATGATGCCGACGGCGATCGAGACGGCGAGGCAGGCGAACGCGGCGCAATGGCCCGCGAAGGCGAGTGCGCGGCTCAGGCTGTCGCGTGCGAGGTGCCCCGGCAACCCCAGGCTCATCGTGAACCTCCACCACTCGCGACGCCGGCCCGATCGGTCATGTGGATCGGGCTCAGCGAATTATCCCAGTTCTGCGCCGTTCCGCGCATCCGGGCCGCTTCATGATCGGCTTCGAGCAGTCGCTCGAAACCTCAGAACAGCATCCCGGGGTCGCTCGGCGCGGCGATGTCGAGCGGCAGCTCGGCGCCGGATCGCTGCTGCGCCGCACGTCGGCCGCCGCGCAGCGCGGTGGAGCGCACGCCACCCGTGACCGGGTCTTCGGTGCCGCGGGCGAGTCCGTGCGCCCTGATCAGCGGCTGCATGCGCTGACCGAGCCAGCGCCGGTACTCCTTCGGTGCGTAGGCGTTGCCGCCGTAGTACATCGACCGGTACTTCGGCACGAGCTCGGGGTGTTCGCGCTCGAGCCAGTGCATGAACCAGGGTTTCACCGCCCCGCGCAGGTGGAGTGCGGTGTACAGCACGCTCGTCGCGCCGGCCGCCTTGGCCTGTCGGAGCGCCTCGTCGAGGTGCGCCTTGGAGTCGGTGAGGTACGGCAGGATCGGCATGAGGAAGACCGCGCAGTCGAGGCCGGCGTCGCGCACCGCGGTCACCGTCGCGAGCCGTGCCTTGGTCGACGGCGTGCCCGGCTCGATCGACTGCTGCAGCTCGGGGTCGTAGATCGCGATCGACATCGCGAGGTCGACCGGCACGTGCTCGGCGGCCGCGGCGATCTTCGGCAGGTCGCGCCGCAGCAGCGTGCCCTTCGTCAGCACGCTGAACGGCGTGCCGCTCGCCGTGAGCTCGTCGACGATGCCGGGCATGAGCGCGTAACGCCCCTCTGCGCGCTGGTACGGGTCGGTGTTCGTGCCGAGCGCGACCGGTTCATGCCGCCACGACGGGCGCGCGAGCTCTTTGCGCAGCACCTCGGCGACGTTCACCTTGACGATGATCTGCCGGTCGAAGTCGTCGCCCGCGTCGAGGTCGAGATAGCTGTGGGTCGGTCGGGCGAAGCAGTTGTGGCTGACCACGCCGTTCGCGATGAAGTCGCCCGTAGACGTCGTGATGTCGAGCATGTCGAGGGTCGCGCCGAGCGGCTCGATCGCGACCACGCGGAGGTCGCCCAAGGTCTTCACAGTGGTGCCGGCGAACGCGAGCTTACGGCTGATCGCCGGCTGGCTGACGGCGAAGAACGCGTTGCGCGCGCTGAGCCCGCCCCGTACCCGAACGCTCGAGACACCGTTCTCCCGCTGCCCCTCGCGCACATAGTCGATGCGGAACCGGCTCAACGCCGCCTCGATCGCACAGAGGATCGTCTCGTCGGAGTTCGAAATACGGAGCGCCCCGCGTGAACACGAACCTTCCGCGTCGAAGATGCCGCCGAGATATCCGGCGTCCCACTCCTCGGTCGACTGTTTCGGCCACTCGACCAAGGCAGTGATCGCGTCGAAATCGCGGGCCCTCGACGTTCGGATCGCGGTCATCTCGCGACGGCGTGCTGTCGCGGCCGAGAACTGGAACGTGGACGTCGGAACGCCGAAGGATTCCAAGTACTGACGTGTTCTGTCCAACGCCTCCTCATCGGCAAGAGCCAGCCTGAAACGATGCGCGACGTACGAACCACCGGTCGAACGTGCATACGTGCGTCGAAGCATCATCGCGTCTCCGCGGATCATGCCGGTGAGATAGCCGCGACGATAATCTTCAGACGTCGAAGGCGGGAACGGCACTGCCCTTCCGCCACCGAACCCGACGAGCGAGTTGTTCGTCGTGAGATATGGACGCTGTGACGCACCCTGCATCGCGCCCGTCACGTGCTTCCAACCACGCTCGGTGAGGAATCGATGGTCCCCGCTGGCGATGATCTCCGTGCCGTCTGCGAGGCGAACGCGGTAGGCCGCCTTGCGTGACGACCATTTCGCCAGCACCTTCGCCTGAACATACGTGCGATACCGACCGATCGCCCTCGTGCCCATCACCTCGTCGCCGATCTGAATCTCGGCGAGCGACTTCGTACGTCCGTCGGCCATCGTGATCGCCGTAGACGGATCCAGGCAGTAGACACACGCGTGGCTGCAGCCCCGGTAGGGGTTGATGGTCCACCCGAAGGGCATCATCGACTGGCCGGGCACCCGGTTGAGTGCCGACTTCGCGAGCACCTCGTGGAAGGTCATGCCGGCGAACTCGGGCGTCTGCACCGAACGCACGAGGTTGTTGAGCCGGGCGAGGCCGGGCAGGGCGTCGACCTGGTCGACGCCCAGCTCCTGCCCGCTCCATCTCACTCCTCCATTCGAACATACATTCGAATCTGGTGCAAGCGCCCGGCATGGGGCGGACGCGGATGCCTCGGGGTCGCGCCGACCCCGAGGCATCCCGGGTCAGGTCGCCGCAGTTGCCGGAACCGCCGCACCCGAGTGGAGCTCGAGATGCTCCCCCGCCCATCGCCGGCGCAGCCAGCGGTCGTGACTGGCGATGACGACGGCGCCGGGATAGCCGCCGAGCGCCTCCTCGAGGTCGGTCGCGAGCGCGAGCGACAGGTGGTTCGTCGGCTCGTCGAGCAGGAACACGTGCGGCGGCCGGGCGATCACGAGCGCGAGCGCGAGCCGGCGCTGCTGCCCGACCGAGAGCGCCCCCACCGGTCGGTCGAGGTCCCGCAGCGCGATCAGCCCCAGGCCCGAGAGCGGCACCTGCTCGGCGCGTCGCTCGCCGAGCACCCGCGCGTACAGCTCCCGCGGCGTCGCACCGGGGTCGGCGAACCGCACGTCCTGCTCGAGCAGCTGCACGCGCAGACCCTTGCGTCGCCGCAGCGTGCCGCGGTCGGGCTCGAGCTCGCCCGCGAGCACACCGAGCAGCGTCGACTTGCCCGCACCGTTCGCGCCCGTGACGAGGAGCCGGGCGAGCGGGGCGAGGTTCAGCTCGTCGATGCGCAGCCGACCCTCGACGACGACGTCGCCGAGCTGCAGGAGCGAACCCGCCTCCTCCTCGAGCGCGTGCGAACCCGTCGGGATGCCCGCGAACGCCAGCGGCGTCGGCGGTTTCGGCAGCTGCTCGCGCTCGAGGACCTCGAGCCGCTGCTCGGCGTTGCGCACCCGGCGCGACACGGTGCGGGCGACGTTCTCGCCCTTGAAGTGCCGGATGAACTTGTCGTTGTCGGTCGCGGCCCGACCGTAGGCCACGTTGCGCGCCGTCTCGGCGACCGCCGCGCGGAGACGCTTCAGCTCCTCCTGCTCGTCGTCGTACTGATGCTGCCAGCGGGTGCGCTCGTCGGCCTTGACCGCGAGGAACTCGCTGAACCCGCCGCCGAACACCGTGCCGCCCGACGCGCTGAGGACGTCGCCGCGGTTCACGTTGCGACGGCCCGCGCCGTCCCGTCCGTTGCCGCCGGCGGCCGCGTGCGCCGCCGCGATGGCCCCCTGCCGCCCCGGGTCGAGGTCGATGAGTCCGGTCGCCACACGGTCGAGGAACGCCCGGTCGTGGCTCGCGAAGAGCACCGGCCCGCCCCAGGCGCGCAGTCGCGACTCGAGGAAGTCGGCCGCGTCGTCGTCGAGGTGGTTCGTCGGTTCGTCGAGGAGCAATGCCTCGGGCGACGAGAGCAGGAGCGCGGCCAGGGCGAACCGCGACCGCTGCCCGCCGGAGAGCTCGTCGATGCGACGGTCGAGGCCGAGGCCAGCGACCCCGAGCCCCTCGAGCAGTTCGTCGCGGCGAGCCTCGGCCGTCCAGACCTCGGCACGCTCGGCGGCGTCGAGCGCCGCCGCGTACCGCGACGAGGCGGCCTCGCCGTCGGCGTCGACCTCACCGCCGAGCGCCTCGGCGGCGGCGTCGAGCTCGCGCTCGATCGCCCGCACCTCGGCGAGTGCGGCCTCGAGCACGAGACCCACCCGCTCGTCGGGCGCGAACGGCACCTCCTGCTCGAGGAGCCGCGTGCGGCGCGGCCTCGTCACCCGGCCCGCGACGGATGCCGCGTCGGGGAGACCCGCGGATGCGGCATCCGTGTCGGTGGAGAGGAGGCGCAGGAGCGTGGACTTGCCAGCTCCGTTCTCGCCGATGAGGCCGACCCGCTGTCCCGGTGCGACCGTGAAGCCGAGGTCGGAGAAGATGCGTCGGTCGGGGAAGGAGACCGACAGTCCGTCGGCCCGGAGATGATTCGAGAAGGAAAGCTGTACCGGCATATGGGACCGCCATTCGCGGAAGGCCCCGAACGGTCGCCGGTCGTCGTGAAGCGCGAGCGCGACGACCGTTCGGAGGCGAAGAGGATTCCCGCCGGGCGTTGCCGTGATGGGTGCGCCGGTCGCGTCGATCGGCACGGCGCCGCGCCGATCAGCTGGAGTTCGTCAACTCCGCGAGCACACCCGACGTCAACGGCGCCTCAGGCGCGGGACGATGGGTCGTACTCACTTCATAGTGTTGACGACCGTAGCAGACGATCGCGCGGGCGCGCAAGCAGCCGAGGCTCAGGCGGTGAGCCCCAGCACGTCGGCCGTCGCCTTCAGCGACGCCTCGGCGGCGACCGGGTCGTCGGAGAGCGTCGTGCCGTAGCTCGGGATCATCTCGCGCAGCTTGGGCTCCCACTCGGCCATGCGGTCGGGGAAGCAGCGGCCGAGCAGGTCGAGCATGATCGGCGCGGCCGTCGAGGCGCCGGGCGACGCACCGAGCAGGCCCGCGATCGTGCCGTCGGCCCCCGTGATGACCTCGGTGCCGAACTGCAGCACGCCGCCCTTCTGCGGGTCCTTCTTCATGACCTGCACGCGCTGGCCGGCCGTGATGAGCTCCCAGTCGCCGGTCTTCGCCGTGGGCATGAACTCGCGAAGCGCCTTCATCTTCTTCTCGCGGTTCGCCATGAGCTCGCCGACGAGGTACTTCACGAGGTCGAAGTTCTTGAGACCGACCTGGATCATCGGCCAGAGGTTGTGCAGGCGGACCGAGAACGGCAGGTCGAACCACGTGCTCGTCTTCAGGAACTTGGGCGTGAAGCCGGCGTACGGGCCGAACAACAGCGCGGTCTCGCCGTCGACGACGCGGGTGTCGAGGTGCGGCACCGACATGGGCGGCGCGCCGACCGCCGCCTTGCCGTACACCTTCGCCTGGTGCTGGGCGACGATCTTCGGGTCGGTCGTGCGGAGGAACTGGCCCGAGATCGGGAAGCCGCCGAAGCCCTTGATCTCGGGGATGCCGGAGTGCTGGAGCAGCGCGAGCGCACCGCCGCCGGCCCCGACGAACACGAAGCGCGCGCGCACCATCTTCGGGGTGTTGCCGACCGTGTGCCGCAGCCGCAGCTTCCACGTTCCGTCCTTCTGGCGCTTGAGCCAGGTGACCTGGTGGTTCGTCTGGATCGACGCACCCCGCGAGGACATGTCCTCCATGAGGTACTTCGTGAGCGCGCCGAAGTCGACGTCGGTGCCCGCCTCGATGCGGGTCGCGGCCACGCGGGCCTTCGGGTTGCGCTTCTTCGCGAGCAGCGGCGTCCACTCGGCGATGCGCTCGAGGTCTTCGGTGTACTCGAGGTCGGGGAAGAGCGGCTGGTCTTTCAGGGCGGCGACGCGCTTGCGCAGGTATTCGATGTTCGCCGAGCCGCGCACGAAGGTCATGTGCGGCGTCGAGTTGATGAAGTTGTGCGGCTCGGGCAGCGCGCCCTGGGCGACGAGGTAGGCCCAGTACTGGCGGCTGATCTGGAACTGCTCGTTGATCGAGACGGCCTTCGCGGCGCTCACGGTGCCGTCGGGATTCTCGGGCATGTAGTTGAGCTCGCAGAGGGCGGCGTGACCCGTGCCCGCGTTGTTCCACGCGTTCGACGACTCCTGTGCGACCTCGCCGAGGCGTTCGTAGAGGCGGATCGTCCAATCGGGCTGGAGCTGGGAGATCAGGGAGCCGAGCGTGGCGCTCATGATGCCCCCGCCGATCAGCACGACGTCGACGGTTTCCTCTGAATTCACGGATTCCAGTCTAGATGGGCGCAGAGGGTGCCCTTGACCGGGGTACTCTTCGCGTCACTCAGTCGAGCTGCGGCAACCCTCGCTCGTCGAGCGGCCAGCCCGGGTTGTGCGCCAGCTCCCACAGGTTGCCGTCGGGATCGGCGACGTACCCGCTGTACCCGCCCCACTCGGTCGCGGCGGGGGCCTTCGAGATCGAACCGCCGGCGAGCACCCAGTCGCCGACCGCGTCGTCGACCTCGTCGCGCGAGCCGAGATTGATGGCGAGCGCGACCGCACGAAATGCCGGTGCGTTCGCGTGGAACGTGGGCAGTGCCGCGTCTTTCGCGAGTTCGGCCGTCTGCCAGAGCGCGACCACGCCGCCGGGTGTCGCGAAGAACGCTACCTCGCCCGGCACCGACGAGCGGGCCTCGTGCCAGCCGAGCCGATGATAGAAGGCGGTCGCCGCCTCGACATCGGCGACGCCGAGCGTGACGAGCGAGAAGCGCTGCGGGATGCTCATGCGCCGAGCGTACGCCCGACCGCCGACGGCGTCACGTGCCAAGACCGAGCCGTCCGTCGCGATTCAGGCCTCGAGGAGCGCCGCCTCGGGCGACGTCACCGCCGAGACCGCGGCCCGGGCACGCACGAGCGCCGCATCGCCGGCCCCCGCGGCGCCGAGCGCCAGCAGGGCCGCCCCGACGATGGGTGCGTCGTCGACGATGCCCAGTCGCGCGCGCGGCGCGACCGCCGCGAGCTCCGACCGGATGCCCCGGAGCAGACGCTCATCGCCCGACCGGGCGATTCCGCCGCCGAGCACCACGGGCACCTCGTGGTCGAGCAGGTCGAGTCGGGTGAGGCACGCCCGGGCGAAGTCGGCCAGCTCGGTCGCCTGCCGCTCGACGAGCGAGATCGCCACGGCATCGCCGGCGCGCGCCGCGGCGAACACCGCAGGAGCGAGCGCGATCAGCTCAGAGGCATCCCGGTCGCCGAAATGCAGGCCCTCGATGAGCTCGCCCACCGAGCCGACGGCGAGCCGGCGCTCGATCTCGCCGACGAGCGCCGTCGCCGGGCCGCGCCCGTCGACCGCGCGCGCGGCATGCCACAGGACCTCCTCGCCGAGTCCGGACCCGCCGCCCCAGTCGCCCGACAGTGCGCCGAGCGACGGGAACCGCACCTGCGCGCCGTCGGCGCGGATGCCGATCGCGTTCACGCCGGTGCCGCACACGATCGCGACGGAGTCGGGCTCGTCGGTGCCGGCCCGCAGGAGGGCGTACAGGTCGTTGTCGACCACGAGCGACGCCGCGGCCCACGAGTGACCCGCGATCGCCGATCGGTAGCGCTCGATCTCGATCGGCAGGTCGAGGCCCGAGAGGTAGAGGCCGGCATGGACGACGGGCCGCTCCCCCGCGACCGCGCGCACGAGCCCGTCGACGACGTCGACCGACGCGTCGAGTCCCTCGAAGTGCGGGCTCGAACCGGGTCCGCGGCGGTGGGCGACGAGTTCGCCGTCGAGGCGCAGCGCGACGGCATCGGTCTTCGATCCCCCGCCGTCGACCGCGACCACGACGGCCGTGGCATCCGGCTCGTCGACCCGCCCGATCACGCCCACTCCAGGAAGCGGGCGTTCTCGGCCATGAGCAGGTCGGTGAGCCGCTCGGCGCGGTCGTGCTGCAGCACGAGCGGGTGGGCGCGCATGGCGCGCAGCACCCGGTCGCGCCCGCCGTGCACGGCCGCGTCGAGCGCGAGGCGCTCGTAGCCGGCGACCGCTGCCACGAGGCCGGCGAGGTCGTCGGCGAGCGGTGCGACCGGTTCGGCGACGAATCGCCCGTCGCGGTACGCGGCCGGCACCTCGATGACGTGGTCGTCGGGCAGGAACGGCAGCACGCCGTCGTTGCGGAGGTTCACGACGCGGGCTCGGTCGGCGCCACCCTGCATCGCGGCGAGCAGTTCGATCGCGGCCTCCGAGTAGAAGGCGCCGCCGCGGCCCTCGAGGGCCGCCGGCTTCACGTGCTGCGACTCGTCGGCGTAGAGCTCGAGGAGTTCGCGTTCGATCGCCTGCACCGCCTCGGCACGGGTCGGCTCGGCGAGCTGCTCGCGCAGCACCTCGTCGTGCGCGTAGTAGTAGCGCAGGTAGTACGAGGGCACGATGCCGAGCTGGGTGAGGAGCTCGGGCGCGAGGTGCACCTCGCCAGCGAGATCGCCGAGCCGGTCGGCGAGGAGCTCGGGCAGTCGGTCGCGACCGTCGATCGTGACGCTGCGTTCCCACGTGAGGTGGTTGAGTCCGACGTGGCCGAGGTGCACGCGGTCGTGCTCGACCCCGTAGAGCGATGCGTACCGACGCTGGAAGCCGATCGCGACGTTGCAGAGGCCGACCGCACGGTGCCCGGCCTCGAGGAGCGCACGCGTCACGATGCCGACGGGGTTCGTGAAGTCGACGATCCAGGCGTCGGGCTTCGCGTGGCGCCGCACGGTCTCGGCGATCCGCAGCACGACGGGCACGGTGCGCAGCGCCTTCGCGAGCCCGCCCGGTCCCGTCGTCTCCTGGCCGATGCAGCCCACCTCGTGCGGCCAGGTCTCGTCGGCGTGACGGGCGTGCTGTCCGCCGACCCGCAACTGGATGAGGACGGCGTCGGCGTCGGCGACCCCGTCGACGAGGTCGGTCGTACCGACGACGCGGGCGGAATGGCCGGCGTGCTCGAGCATCCGCCGCGACATCCCGGCGACGAGGGCGAGGCGCGATTCGTCGGGGTCGACGAGCCGCACCTCCTCGAGCGGCAGGGTCTCGCGCAGTCGCGCGAAGCCGTCGATGAGCTCTGGGGTATAGGTCGAACCGCCGCCGACGATGGCGAGTCTCATGGTCAGCCTTTCACTCCGGTCATGGTGATGCCCTCGACGAAGACGCGCTGGGCGAAGAAGAAGATGAGCACGACGGGCACCGTGACGAGCAGCGTCATCGCCATCGTCAGGCCCCAGTCGGTGCCGTGGATGCCTCGGAACGAGGCCAGCCCGTAGGCGACCGGCCACGCCGCCGAGTTCTCGGACGTGTAGAGCAGCGGGCCGTAGTAGTCGTTCCACGAGTGGAAGAACATGAAGATCGCGGTGGCGGCGATGCCCGGCTTCGCCATCGGCACCATCACCCGGGTGAGCACGCCCCACTCGCCGTTGCCGTCGATGCGAGCGGAGTCCGCGTACTCGGACGGGATCGTGAGGAAGAACTGCCGGAGCAGGAAGATCGAGAACGCGTCGCCGAGCAGGTTGGGCAGGATGAGCGGCCAGAGCGTGCCGGTCAGGCCGAGCTGCGACCACATGACGTAGATCGGGATCGCCGTCACCTGCGGCGGCAGCAGCATCGCGATGATGATGGCCGTGAAGATGAGGTTCGCGCCGCGGAACCGGATCTTGGCCAGCACGTACGCCGCGGGCACGCTCGAGAGCAGCATGAACGCCGTCGCGAGCACCGCGTAGATCGTCGAGTTGCCGAACCAGAGCGCGAGCGGCACCTCGGTGAACGCCGTCGTGTAGTTCGACCACTCGAACGGGTCGGGCCAGAACGACGCCGTGAGCGTCTGCTCGCTCGACATGAGCGACGTGAGCGCGACGAACACGATCGGGGCGATGAAGAGGATCGCGAGCGCGACGAGGAGGGCGTTCTCGGCGATCCAGGCGAGGGTCGTGCGGAGTCTCATGCGGCGTTCTCCGGGGTGAAGGCCTTGAACCGGCGCAGCAGCATCACGAGGAGCACGCTCGCGACGACGAAGAGGATGACGGCGAGCGCCGAGGCGTAGCCGAGCTGGTAGTTGGCGAAGCCGCGCACGTAGAGCCACTGCGTGTACGTGAGCAGCGAGTTGTCGGGGTAGCCGAGCGCCGACCCCGTGCCCTCGCCGACGACGGCCTTGCCGTTGGCGACGGTCGAGGCGACGGCTGCCTCGGTGAAGTACTGGAGCGCGGCGATCACACCGGTGATGACTGCGAACAGCAGCACCGGGCGGATGTTCGGCAGCGTCACGTAACGCAGTTGCTGCACGCCGTTGGCGCCGTCGAGCGACGCCGCCTCGTACTGCTCGCGCGGGACGTCGAGCAGCGAGGCGAGGAAGATGATCATGATGTCGCCCATCACCCAGATGCCGAGGATCACGAGCGAGGGCTTCGACCAGGCGGGGTCGTTGAACCACAGCGGCCCGGGGATGCCGAAGAACTTCAGCACCTGGTTGACCGGTCCGGTGCCGGGGTTGAACAGGAACACGAAGGCGACGACGGATGCCACGGGCGGAACGAGCGCGGGGAGGTAGAAGACCGTGCGCCAGACGCCGGCGACGCGCTTCGCTCTCACGAGCAGCCCGGCGATGCCGAGGGCGAAGATGATCTTGATCGGCACGAGGAACACCACGAACCAGAGCGTGTTGAGCGTCGCGACCCACACCTTCGGGTCCTGGGTGAACAGGTAGGTGTAGTTGCGCAGGCCGATCCACTCGGGCGGCGACACCAGGTCGTAGCGGGTGAACGAGTAGTACACCGAGGCGACGAGCGGGTACACGAAGAAGATCAGGAGGCCCAGCAGGGCGGGCGCGAGCATCGACAGGACGACGAGGTTGCGCCGTCGGCGTGACCCGCGGGGGCGGGCGACGGTCACCGTCGCCCGCCCCCGGGCCGTGCGTACTGCAGTGGTCACCGGACTACGGGCCGGTCACGAGGGCGAGCTGGTCGTCGATCGCCTGGTCGACCCCGTCGAGGCCGGCCTGCAGATCGTCGACCGAGCCGTCCTGGTAGGTGTTCCAGAAGTCCTGGAACGTCTGCTGGTACCCGGCGCCGAGCGGGCTCGGCGGCGTCGTCGCCGAGTTCGGGTCGTTCATGATGTCGAGGAACGTCGTGAACTGGTCGGGAAGGTCGAGGTCGGGGCTCGCGAGCGCGTCGGCCGTGGTCGGCACGTTCTTGAGTCCGTTCGCGAGCTTCACGACGGCGTCGGTGTCGGTCGTGAGGTACTTGAGCAACGCCCAGGCGAGCTCGGGCTCCTTCGACCCCTTCGAGATGCCCGCGATGTTGCCCGTGATGTAGCCCGCGCCGTACAGGTCGTCCTTGCCGTCGAGCACCGGCATGGGGGCCGTGCCGTAGTTCAGGTCGGGCGCCTGGTCGGCGATGAAGGCCGTGCGGTACTCGCCGTCGAGGTTCATCGCGACGGCGCCCTTCTGGAAGGGGTTGTCGGCCGAGAACTCCTGGCCGAGGCCCGAGGTGAAGGTGTTCAGCTTGTCGTAGCCGATCTTCTGCACGTACGCCTCCTGCCACTCCATGAGGTCGTTCCACGTGCCCGACGAACCGACCGCGCTCGTGCCGTCGTCGTTGAGCCACTCGCCGCCGGCGAGCGGGCCGTAGTGCGCGGCCGAGTTCTCGGCCCAGCCCATCATCGGGTTGAAGCCGAGCGTCTTGATGCTGCCGTCGTCGTTGTACGTCGTGAGCGCGTCGGCCATCGTCTCCAGCTCGCTCAGCGTCTTCGGCGGCTCCGAGAAGCCGGCCGCGCTCAGCAGGTCCTTGTTGTAGTAGAGGCCGTAGGCATCGGCGAGCACGGGCATCGAGCAGCGCGTGCCGTCGAACTCGGTGTAGCTCTTGACGATGTCGGGGAACTGCCCGAGGTCGACGCCGTCGCGCTCGATGACGTCGTTGAGGTCGCGGAACGCGCCCGTCGAGCAGAAGTTGCCGACGATGTCGGTCGAGTAGCTGAGGCCGAGGTCGACCTTGCTGCCCGTCGCGATCGCCTTGCGGAGCTTCTCGTCGTCCTGGCCGGAGTGCACCTCGACCTTGACACCGGGGTTCTCCTTCTCGAAGTCGTCGACGACGGACTGGATGACGTCGGCCTCGCGGTCGGAGAAGAAGTGCCAGAAGGAGACGGTGCCCTCGAGGTTCTTCGGCGTGCTGGTGGCGAAGTCGGTGCCGCTCGTGTCGGACGAGCAGCCGGACAGCGCGAGCGCTGCGGCGGTGGCGAGGGCCGTCGCGATCGCGACGGTGCCGGCCAGTGATCGATTTCTCATGATGTCCTCATTGGTGCGGTCGGTGTGAGTGGGATACGGGTGCAACTGCGGTGGTGCGGTCGTTCACGGGTGCAACTGAGGTGGTGCGTTCGGTTCACGCGATGAGGGAACTGACGTCGTCGAGGAGCGACGCCCGCACCTCGGCGACGAGTCGGTCGCGCGCGCCGCGGAGCACGGGGTGCTCCTCGACGCTCGTCGCGACGACGTCGGGCGACCAGCGCGTGGTGCGCCGGAGGGTCGTGCGCACGGCGTCGGCGAGGGCCTTGCCGCCGGCCGCCCCGGTCGGGCCGCCGAGCACGACGAGTCCGGGGTCGACGAGCGCGGCCAGCGGAGCGAGGCCGATCGCGATGCGCTGGGCGAGCTGGGCGATCGCGTCGTCGCGACCGGGCGAGGCCTCGAGACGGGCGAGTCGCTCCGCGAGCGTACGCCCGGCGATGCCGTTCGCACGGAGCACGCGGCCGACCGCCGGACCGCCCATCAGGTCTTGCAGGTCGACCGCCGTGGGGTCGATGTCGGCGGCCGCGGCGGGCACCTCGAGGTAGCCGATCTCGCCCGCGCTGCCGCCGGCACCGCGCACGAGGTCGCCGTCGAGGTCGATCGTGACGCCGAGGCCGTTGCCCATCCAGAGCAGCGCGAAACCCGCCGTGCCGGCGCCCGCGCCGCGCGTGCGCTCGGCGATCGCCGCGAGGTTCACGTCGTTCTCGATCGTCACGATGCGCTGCAGGCTGTCTTCGAGGCTGCCGCGGATGCCGCGGCGGGGCCAGCCCGGAAGCGCCTCGGCGAACGACAGCTCGTCCGTGCGGGAGTCGACGGCGCCCTGCACGCCGACCATGACCCGACGGACGCGCTCGGCGTCGATGCCTGCGGCGTCGGACGCCGCCTCGATCGCCCAGGTGAGGTCGCCGTGGGCCGTGCGCGCGCCGCCGGGCTGCTTCGCCGGACGTTCGACGACGGGGTGGTCGTCGCCGGCCGCATCGACCGCCGCGGCGCGGATGGTCGTGGCCGTCACGTCGACGGCGACGCCGTAGACGAGGTCGGTGCGTGCGGCGTAGCCGGCCGCGTTCGGCCCGCGGCCGCCCGACACCTCGCCGACGACGTGGATGAGCCCCGCGCCCTCGAGTCGCGACACGATCTGCGACGCGGTCGGCTTCGACAGGCCCGAGAGCTCGCCGATGCGATTGCGGGTGAGCACGCCGTGCTCGAGCAGCAGCGCGTAGGCGGTGCGGTCGTTGACCGCGCCGAGCCATGCCGGGGTGCCCTGCAACGACTTCGCGCCCATTCCCTGCTCCTTCGCATCGGGTTCGACGCAAATGTAACAGGAAACTTTCTTGATAGTAAGAGGGCAGCCGGAATCGATGACGGCGCGATCAGGTCCGCGGAACGGCCCGCCCCGCCCCTACGCGGAGCGCGACGCGAGCAGCGCGGCCAGCGCGGGCAACTGCTCGGGGTCTTCGAGCGCCGATCCGACGGCGACGGTGCGCACACCCCGCGCGAGGAAGACGCCGGCGTTGGCGGCATCCATGCCACCCGTCGCGACGAACCGTGCCTCGGGGAACGGGCCGGCCATCGCGCCGAACCAGGCCGGTCCGAGGAGCGACGCGGGAAACGCCTTCAGCCAGGTGAGGCCGAGCGACATCGCCTGCTGCACCTCGGTCGCGGTCGCGACGCCGGGCAGCGGCGGCAGGCCCGCCTCGAACGACGCACGTACGATTCGCTCGTCGAAGCCGGGGCTGACCGTGAAGGCGGCACCCGCGGCGCGGGCCTCGTCGACGTGACGCCTGGCGACCACGGTGCCGGCACCGACGATGCGCCCCTCGGCGCGCCCGGCCTCGGCGACGGCGGCGAGCGCCTCGACGTCTTCCGCCGACTGGATCGGCAGTTCGACGACGTCGATGCCGAGCGCCCACGCCTGACGCGCCAGCTCGAGGCTGCGCTCCACGCCGAGGCCGCGGAAGATCGCCATCAGCGGGCGACCCGCGAGCAGCGTGTCGAAGGCGCGGTTGTCGATGGTCGTCATGGCGTCGGCTCCTCGGTGCTCTGACGTGCTGCGGTCGGGATGCCGCGGGGGAAGTCGCTCGTCTCGCCGAGCACGAGCACGGCGCGATCGTGACCGGTACCGAGTCGCGCGGCGGCATCGCGACCCTCGAGGAGCGCGGCGAGGTAGCCGGCGGCGAACGCGTCGCCCGCTCCGACCGCTTCGACCACCTCGACCGCGTGCGCCGCGGCATGTGCGACACCGTCGGTGCCGTCGGCGGCGCGCCCGAACTCCGTCGCGCCGACGTCGCCGTCCTTCACGACGAGCCGGCCGGGCTCGGGGAGGAGGGCGCGCACGTCACTCGGGGTGGACGTGCCCCACAGCCGGGCCGCCTCGTCGAGTCCGACGAAGACGAGGTCGGCGGCGGCGGCGAGCGCGCGCAGGCGTCGCGCAGCGGCCGCGGTCGACGACCACAGGGCCGCGCGATGGTTGACGTCGAAGCTCACGAGCGCCCGCGCCGCGCGGGCACGGGAGACGAGCGCGTCGAGCATCGCGTCGCAGTCACTCGAGAGTGCCGCGGTGATGCCACTCAGATGCACCACGCGAACGCCGTCGAGCGGCAGCCGCTCGGCGAACGCGGGCGACATGCGCGATGCGGCGGAGCCGGCGCGGTAGTACTGCACACCGTTGCCCGGATCCTTGACATAGAGACCGGTCGGCGCCGCGGCATCCCGTTCGACCAGGCTGGCGTCGACGCCGCGGGTCGAGAGCTGGGCGACGAGGCGGCGGCCCAGCGCGTCGTCGCCGACGCGACCGGCCCAGGCCGCGGCGTGGCCGAGTGCGGCGAGGTGCGAGGCGACGTTCGACTCGGCGCCGGCCGCCTCGACGTGGAAGTCGACGGCTCGCTCGAGCGGCTCGGCGAGGGCGGGTGTCACGAGCGCCATCGTCTCGCCGACGGCGATGAGCTCGGGCTGCGGGGCGGCGGTCACCGGTCTATGCTGACCGGTGTGCACGCGTTGCGCAAACGCGTTGCAGCATTCGCAACATACCGAAGGAGCGCACCGGATGTCCCGCCTCACGCCGCTCGCCGAGACCGCCGACACCCGCCTCGAGTCGAGCGACAAGGGCCTACCGGCCCGTGCCGCCGGCCTCAGCGTGCGCGAGTTCCTCGCGACCGCACCGACGCTCGCCGAGTTCTGGACTCCCCTGCTCGCACTCGACCGGGCAGCGCTCGAGCACAACGCCTCGACCATCCAGCGCTGGTGCGCCGAACGCGGGCTCGAGCTCATGCCGCACGGCAAGACCACCATGGCCCCGGCCCTGTGGCGTCTGCAGCTCGAGGCCGGCGCGACCGGCCTCACCCTCGCGACCCCGGGCCAGGTGCGCACCGCCCGCTCGTTCGGAGTTCGCTCGATCATGCTCGCGAACGCGCTCGTCGCACCCGATGCGCTCGCGTGGCTCGCCGCCGAACAGGCCGCCGACGCGTCGTTCGAGTTCTGGTCGTGGGTCGACTCGATCGAGACCGTCGAGGCGATGGAGCGCGGGCTCGCGGCGGCGATCGACGCACCGGCGCGCCCGCTCGCGGTGCTCGTCGAGCTCGGCGCCGGCGGCGGTCGCACGGGAGCCCGCGGACTCGACGAGGCGGTCGAGATCGCCCGCCGAGTGGCCGACTCCCCCGCACTCCGGCTCGCCGGAGTCGCCGGGTACGAAGGCAGCCTCGGTCACGACCGCTCCTCGGTCGCGGTCGCCGCCGTGCGCGACTACCTCGCCGACCTGCTCGAACTGCACGACGAGGTTCGCCGGCTCGCCGCACCGACCGACGGCCCGCTCGTCGTCACGGCCGGCGGCAGCGCCTACCTCGACCTCGTCGCCGACGTCTTCGGACCCGGGATCGAGGCCGACGCCGAGGTGCACGCGACGCGCTGGGTGCTGCGCTCGGGCGCGTCGCTCGTGCACGACGAGGGCTTCTACCGCGGCATCTCCCCCATCGACGCCGAACTCACCCCGGCGATGCGCGGGCACGCCCGCATCGTGTCGCATCCCGAACCCGGGCTCGCCCTGCTCGACGGGGGCAAGCGCGACCTGCCGTACGACGAGGGGATGCCGGTGCCGCTCGGCGTCGCCGCCGAACCGGGCGCCGACGTGCGGCCCCTCGGCGAGGCATCCGTCACCGCCGTCAACGACCAGCACGCGTACCTGCGGGCCGAGGCGGGCGGCGTGCTCCCGGTCGGCATCGGCGACGTCGTCGCGCTCGGCCTCTCACACCCGTGCACCGCGTTCGACAAGTGGCGGTGGATCCCCGTCGTCGAGCACGCCGGCAGCGACCGCGTCGTCGACCTCGTGCGCACGTACTTCTGAGGCCCGCTGTGACCGTGCTGATCACGAATGCGCGCGTCGTCGACGCGACCGGCGAACGGCCCGGGCTGCACGACGTGCTGCTCGAGGGCGGGCGGGTCGCGCGGATCGTCGAGACGTCAGGTGCGGGTTTCGAGACGCTCGCTGCGCTCGCTCCTCAACCCACGACCATGGTCGACGCGGGCGGGCGGCTGCTCATGCCCGGCTTCGTCGACGCCCACTCGCACGCCGACGCGGCCGTCTTCGTCCCCGAGGTGCAGCTCGCACTGCTCCGCCAGGGGGTCACGACCGTCATCGGCGGTCAGGACGGGGTCGGTTTCGCCCCGGGCGACGGCGTCTACGGCACCGAGTACTTCGCGGCGATCAACGGACCGCACCCGCACTACGCGGGCGGCGGCATCGCCGGCCTCCTCGCCGGGTACGACGGCGCGACCGCGCTCAACGTCGCCACCCTCGTCCCGGCAGGCACCGTCCGCTTCGCCGTGATGGGCCGCTCGACCGCATCACCGACCCGCGCCGAGCTCGACGAGATGCGCGACCTCGTCGCATCCGGCCTCGACGACGGCGCCGCGGGCCTCTCGACCGGTCTCGATTACGTTCCCGGTGTGTTCGCCGATGCCGCCGAGCTCGCCGAACTCACCCGGCCCGTCGCCGATGCGGGCGGCGTGTACGTCTCGCACATGCGCGGCGGCTACGAGGCGAACTCGGCCGCGGGCATCGACGAGATCGCCGCGATCGCCGCGGCCGGCGGGGTGCGCGTGCACGTGTCGCACTTCCACGCCGAACCCGGCATCGTTCGCGACCAGCTCGCCCGTCTCGCGGCCGCGGGCGTCGACGCGAGCTTCGACGCCTACCCCTACACGCGTGGCTGCTCGATCCTCGCGATGCCGATCCTGCCCGCCGAGCTCACCGTGCGCCCCGCCGACGAGGTGGTCGCCGTGCTGGCCGATCCCGCTTCGCGCCGACGGCTGCGCCGCGACTGGTTCCCGACGATCACCGGCTACGCGAGCCTCGGGCCCGACTGGCCGGCCATGCTCACACTCGCGCACGTCGCGGCGCCCGAGTACGACTGGGCGCACGGGCTCACCCTCGCCGAGGGCGCGGTGCAGGCGACCCGGCGCACGGGCGTCGACACCGATGCGATCGACTTCGCCCTCGACGTGCTCGTGGCGTCGCGGCTCGAGGTCAACGTCGTGATGGCGGTGCAGCACGAGCGCAGCGACGACGAGCTTGCGGCGATCCTCTCGCTGCCCAGCGCGATCGGCGGCTCCGACGGCATCTTCCTCGGCCGCCATCCTCATCCGCGGGCGCGCGGGTCGTTCGCGAGGTACCTCTCGCTGCTCGTGCGCGAGCAGGGGGCGATGAGCTGGCCGGATGCCGCGGCCCTCGTCTCCGCGCGCGCGGCCGAGCGGTTCGGACTCGGCGATCGAGGCGTCGTGCGCGAGGGCGCGATCGCCGACCTCGTGCTCGTCGACCCCTCGCACGTCGGCCCGCGCGCGGCATACGACGCGCCGCTCGGGCTCGCCGAGGGCATCGACGACGTGTTCGTCGCGGGCGTGCCCGTGCTCGCGGGCGGCGAGCTCACCGGGGCGACACCGGGCATGGGGCTTCGGCGGTCGACGAACGTCAGCGGGTTGAGGAGCGAAGCGTCCCGAAACCCGGGGTCAGGTTTCGAGACGGTCGCTGCGCTCCCTCCCCAACCCGGATCTGGAAGGGAGGGCTGACATGTCGCAGAGCGTGACGCGCGCGGCGCGCATCATCGAGGCGATCGCCGCCGACCCGCGGACGGTCGCCGAGCTCGCCGAGGAGTTCTCGCTGCACCGGTCGACGATGTTCCGCGAGCTGCAGGCGCTCGAGTCGGTCGGCTGGGTGCGCAAGCGCGGCTCGGGCCGGTACACCCTCGGCACGCAGCTCGCGGCGCTCTCGAAGCAGGCGCTCGACTCGCTCGACCTGCGCGAGGCCGGCTCCGAGCACGTGCGCCGGTTGCAGCGCCGCACGGGCAACACCGTGCACCTCGCCGCACTCATGGACCGCTCGATCGTCTACGTCGACAAGGCCGAGGACGAGTCCGGCGTGCGCATGTACTCGCGCATCGGTCGCGCCGTGATCCCCTACTGCTCGGCGGTCGGCAAGGCGATCCTCGCCGACCTCGACCGGGCGGGCCGTGACGCGGTGCTCGACGGCGTCGTCTGGCAGCGGTACACCGACCTCACGATCGACTCGCGCGAGCGGCTCGACCGCGAACTGGCGCTCGTCTCCGCCCGCGGCTACGCGACCGACGACCGAGAGTTCGAGGCCTTCGTGAACTGCATCGCCGTGCCCATCCGCAGTTCGATGGGCATCGTCGGCGCGCTCTCGGTCACGGCGATCCGCATGGTCGCCGACCTCGACCGGCTGAAGGCCGACCTGCCCGCGATGCGGGAGACCGCCGAGCTCATCTCGCGAGAGCTCGGCTGAACCGGATGCCTCGGCCGAGGCATCCCCCTCGACCACCCACACACAGGAGGAACCCCATGTCCAAGACCGCCGTCACCCTCTCGAACGCGCCGAAGCCGGCCGGGCCCTACAGCCACGGCGTCGTCGCGAACGGATTCCTGTACACGGCGGGCTTCGGCCCGCAGGACCCGGCGACCGGGCTCGTCGTCGAGGGCGGCGTGAAGGAGCAGACCCGCCAGGTGCTGCGCAACATCGGCGCGGTGCTCGCCGAGTACGGGCTCACCCACGACGACGTCGTGAAGGTCACCGCCCACCTCGAGGACCTCGCCGACTTCGCGGAGTACAACGAGGCGTACGCCGAGTTCTTCACCGAGCCGTACCCCGTGCGCACCACGGTCGGCTCGCGACTCGCGAACATCCTCGTCGAGATCGACGTCGTCGCCGCGATCCCGCAGGGCTGACGCCGGCCGGTCGAGTAGCGCGAAGCGCGTATCGAGACCACCGGTCGGTCGAGTAGCGCGAAGCGCATCTCGAAACAACCGGTTCCCCGGCATCCGTGGTCTCGATACGGCGCTGCGCGCCTACTCGACCGACGAGTTCGTCAGGCGATGCCGCCGCCGTCGACGACGAGCGCCGAACCGGTGACGTAGCTCGACTCGTCGCTCGCGAGCCACACGACCGCCGCGGCGATCTCACGCGGTTCGCCCATGCGCCGCAGCGGCCGGTCGGCGGCCTCGGCGAGGAACCCGTCCTCGGCCTGGCCGAGCTGGCGTGCCTCGTCGCGCAGCATCCCGGTGTTCACGTCGCCCGGGTTCACCGAGTTGACGCGGATGCCCTGCGGGCCGTGGTCGATCGCGAGCGCGCGGGTCATGTTGACGACGGCCCCCTTCGAGGCGCAGTACGAGATCGCCTGGCCGCCGCCCTTGAGGCCCCAGCCCGAGCCGGTGTTGACGATCGAGCCGCCGCCCGCGGCCGCCATGATCGGCACGACGTGCTTGCACATGAGGAAGATCGACCGCACGTTCACGCCGAACACGCGGTCCCACTCCTCGACGGTCGTCTCGACGGCGGTCGTGCGGCGGATGATCCCCGCGTTGTTGAACACGACGTTCACGCCGCCGAACTCGTCGACCACGGTCTGCACGACCCGTTCGATGTCGGCCTCGCTCGCGACGTCCGCGCCGATCGCGACGGCGGTGCCGCCGGCCTCGCGGATCTCGTCGGCGACGGCCTGCGCGGCTTCGAGGTCGAGGTCGACGACGGCGACCTTCGCGCCCTCGGCGGCGAGCGCGATCGACGTCGCGCGGCCGATGCCGCCCGCGCCGCCGGTGACGATGGCCTGCTTGTTCTCAAGGCGCATGGCCTTCTCCTTCGGTGTGGGGGTTGGTGTTGTCAGTCTGGTCGGCTGCCTCGGCGTCGGGTGCCTGCACCGGGTAGACGCTCGTGGTGGAGGGGCCGGTGATCACGCGCGCGAACCCCGCGAGGCGGGCGTCGACGTGCGGGTCGCCGGTGTCGACGAGCAGTGGGCGCCCGCCGAGGTCGATGAGCTTCTGCTCGGGGGCGACGACGACGAGCGGGTCGTCGTCGAGCAGGCGCAGCACGCGTGCCGAGAGCTGCTGGTTGCCGCGTCCGAGCAGGAAGCCCTGCCCGCCGATGACGCTGACGACGGCCTTCGCCGGCCCGCGCGAGATCTCGTCGACGAGCTCGCGCTCGCTCGCACCCGCGAGCACGACCCGGCCGTCGAGCACGACGTCGACCCCGAGCGGGGTCTTCTCGATGCCGAGCTCGCGGGCGAGTTCGGCCATCGTGCCGCCCGGCCCGAGCAGGTAGCGGATGCCGGGCCGCATCTCGCGGGCGGCACCGCGTGCCGCGCCGACGACCGCGGCATGTTCGCTCGTCGGCGTCGCCGCCTTGCGCGACTGGGTGCGGCCCGCCCGGTAGGGCACGAGCATGGTGTCGTAGAGGCGCGGTTCGACGCGGGCACGCCGCATGGCCGCCTCGTCGATGTCGAGCACCTCGCGCTCCTGCAGGGGCAGGGCTGCGCCGGTCTCGGATGCCTCGACCCACGCTTGGGCGAGCGCGCCGGCCGCGCGCGGACTCACGGCGAAGACGGGTGAGTACATCTTGACGCCGGCGGGGATGCCGAGGGCGGCGACCCGTGCAGCCGCCGCGTCGCCGACCAACACGCCTGCCTCCCGTGTGGAGGAACTTCTCGCCGACACGCCGGTGTCGGCGGCCGTCGGCTCGGCGTGTCGGGCAGAAGTTCCTACGGAAGCGAGCGCGGCGTCCGCGCCGAGGCCCGCGGCCACGTCGCGCGCGGTGCCGTCGCCGCCCGCGAAGAGCACGAGGGTGGCGCCGGCGGCGACGAGCGCGCGCACGGCGGCGGTCGTGTCCGTCGGTGTGGTCGTGCACCCGGACGCCTCGGGGTCGGCGCCGGCCGGCCGGTAGACGACGCGCGGCTCGAGGCCTGCGGCGCGTACCGCGTCCTCGCCCATCGGGCCGGCGGCGGTGAGGACGACCGGGCGCCCCAGGTCGGCCGGGTTTCGAGACGGTCGCTGCGCTCCCTCCGCAACCCGCGAAGCGGAAGCGACGACCTCGAGCGCGAGCCTCGCCCGTTCGCCCGCCTGCGGTGCGGCACCGCGCGCGGCGGCCTCCGCCTGCACGGCCGCGCCGTCGGAGCCGGCGAGCCCAGCGGGACCGCCGACCCCGGCGACGGGGTTCACGACGAGGGCGAGCATGCTCAGGCGGCCGGCTCCGCAGCGGGGGCCTCGGTGGTCTCGGTGGTCTCGATACGCTGCGCTACTCGACCGACCGAGCCGAAGTACTTGCGCTGGTAGGCCCGCCACGTGATGGCCCAGCGCTCGGGGTCGTCGAGGTCGTCGTGGTGGGTGTGGTGCACGGTCTGGTTGTGCGGCGCGGTGCGCACGACCTCGGGCTCCTCACGGGCTTCGCGCGCGACCTCGGCGAGCGTGGCGACGTACTCGTCGATCTCGGCCATGGAGTACGACTCGGTCGGCTCGAGCGTGAACGGCTGCGGCACGACGTACGGGTGGTGGCTCGTCCAGTAGTGCATGCCGAAGTCGGTCATGCGGATGCCGATCTCCTCGGACGAGATGCCGGTGTCCTCGAAGAGCTCCTGCCATGAGTAACGAACCTGCTCGATGCGGCGACGGCCCTCGGCGTACGGCGCCGAGGCGCCGGGGATGTCGGTGACCTTCTTGAGCAGGTAGTTGTTGTTGAGCACGGCGATCTCGGCGGCGGCGAGGAGGCCCTCGGCACCGAGGGCCATGATCCACGAGTAGGCGCGCACGATGTTCGGGATCACGCCGTGGAACGGGGCGACCGCGCCGATCGACTGCGGGCCGGCCTGCTGCACGTCGAACGACGCCGACCCCGAGGCATCCACCGACCGCACGATGCGCGGACCCGGCAGGAACGGCGCGAGCGCGGCGCTCACCGCGTTGGCACCGGCACCCGGACCGCCGCACGCGTGCGGGGTCGAGAACGTCTTGTGCAGGTTGAAGTGGCACACGTCGAACCCGGCGTCGCGGGCGCGGGTGATGCCGAGGATGCCGTTCGCGTTCGCCTGGTCGTACGAGGCGAGCGCACCCACCTCGTGCGCGGCATCCACCCACTGCTTGATCGCCGGGTTGTAGATGCCGGTGTCCTCGGGGTTGGTGACCATGATCGCGGCGGTGCGGGGCGAGAGCGCGGCCTTGAGGGCCGCGAGGTCGGGGTAGCCGTCGGCGTCGGGGAACACGGTGATGACGTCGTAGCCCGCCGCCTTCGCCGCCGCCGCGTTGGACGGGTGGCTGAAGATCGTCGTGATGACCTCGCGACGCTGCTCGCCCTCGCCGTTCGCCTCGTGATACGCGCGGATCATCGCGATGTTCGACCAGATCGCGGCCGAGCCGCCCTGGGTGTGGAGCGACACCTCGTCCATGCCCGAGATCTCGGCGAGCATGCGCTCGAGGTTCCAGGCGATCTCGAGCACGCCCTGCGCGTCGGCCGGATCCTGCAGCGGGTGCATCGCGGTGAGCTGCGGCACGCCGATCAACTGGTCGTTGATCTTCGGCGAGTACTTCATGGTGCAGGTGCCCTGGCCGATGTCGACGTTGAGGTCGGCGCCGAGGTTCTCCTGCGAGAGGCGCAGGTAGTGCTTGAGCACGCGCTGCTGCCCCATCTCGGGGAGAGCGGGGGCGACCGCGCGGCGCAGCCCCGCGGGCAGGTCGGCGACGATGTCGCCGACGACCTCGCGCACGCCCGGCTCGATCGGCGTGACGAGCACGCCACGCTCGCCCGGCGTGGAGAGCTCGAAGATGACCGGCTCGTCCCAGCTGGCCTGGTGGAAGCGACGGATCGCGGGCTTGGGGGCGATGGGGAGCGTCATGCGCGGTCCTCCTTGGTGGTCGTGACGGTGGATGCCCCGGCGAGCGCGCCGATCGCGGCGGCGAGCCGGTCGATGTCGGCCTGGCCGGTGACTTCGGTTACGCACACGACGAGCTCGTGCTCGCCGAGCACGACGCCGGGCTCGATGCCCTGGCGTCGCAGCGCCTCGACGACGCCCTGCGCGGTGAGCCCCGCGCCGGCCACGTCGATCGTGAACTCGCGCAGGTGCAGGGCCTCGTCGCCGAGCGCGACGCCCGGGATGGCGGCGAGCTGCTGCTGGGCGTACCGCGTGCGGGCGAGCAGAAGCTCGCCGAGGTCGCGCATGCCCTGCGGGCCCATGAGCGCGAGGTAGACGCCGGCGGCGATGCCCCAGAGGGCGGCGGCGGTGCCGACCCACTCCTTGCCCTCCTCGCGGAGGGCGAACGAGGTGCGCTCGTAGGCGACGTCGCCGAAGCCGACCTCGCCCGGCACGTCGGTCGTCGCGAGGCCGAAGAGGCGCGAGGGCATCTCCATGACGAACGTCGGGTCGTCGTGCACCGCGATGAATCCGCCGTGCGCGCCGCCGAACCACTGGTGCAGGCCGAGCGACTGGATGTCGCCGCACACGATGTCGGCGCCCTGCTCGGCGGGCGGGGTGAGCACGCCGTAGCCGATCGGGTCGGTGCCGACGACGACGACCGCCCCGACCGCGTGCGCGGCCTCGGCGATCGCGGGCAGCGACGCCTCGACGGCGCCGGTCACGCTCGGCGTCTCGATCCACACGGCCGCGACGTCGTCGCCCAGTCGTGCGGCGACGGCCGCGACATCCGCCGTGCCGTTCACCGTCTCGACCTGCTCGAGGTCGAGGTGCACGCGCACGTAGTCGAGCACCTTCGAGTACTTGGCGGGCAGCACGTCGCTCGCGACCAGTACGCGGCGGCGACCGGTGATGCGCCCGGCCATGGCGAGACTCGTCGCCGTGGCCTGGTAACCGTCGTAGGTGGGCACGTTCACGACGTCCATCGCGAGGAGCTCGGCCATGAGCGACTGGTACTGGAACAGGGCTTGGAACCGGCCGTGGTCCTCGTACGGCTCGCCCGCGTACGCGGTGAGGAACTCGCTGCGGTTGATCACCTCGTCGACGACGGCGGGCACGTAGTGGTGGTAGGTGCCGTGGCCGAGGAAGCTCAGCCGCTCGTCGGTCGAGCGGTTCTTCGCGAGCAGGCCGCGCACGTGGCGGGCGAGGTCCTGCTCGGCGACGAGCGGCGCCGGCAGGTCGAGCGCTCGTCCGAGGCGGAGCTCGGCGGGCACGTCGGCGTAGAACTCGTCGGTCGATGCGGCGCCGACGGCGTCGAGCATCGCCTGCTTCGTGGCGGGTGCGGTGTTGGGGATGTACGGATGGACGAAGGTGTCGGTCATGGTGCCTCAGTCGTTCGTGTCGTGTGCGTGGGACAGGGTGATGAAGGGCGGCTCCGCCGCGCGCGGGGTCGCGAGCACGGCGGCGCCGAAGCGCGGGAGCGTCAGGGTGGTGCGGCCACCGGTGGTCGAGGAGCGGAGCGTTTCGAGACCCTCGCCACCGAGCAGGTCGTTCGCGCCCGTCGGCACGTCGACCGTGATCTCGCGGCGGCCGTGGTTGAGCACGAAGGTGTAGTCGGTCGTCTCGTCGCTGCGGGTGACGGCCTCGAGGTCGAGGTCGATGCGCTCGCGCGCCGGCAGACCCGCCGCCGCGAGCGCGTCGCGGAACAGCGCGACGAGCCCGTCGTGCTCGAGCACGCAGCTCACGTACCAGGCGGCGCCGGGTCGGTCGGTCGAGTAGGCGCGAAGCGCCGTATCGAGACCACCGACGGCGCGCCGCGTGATCGCAGCGCGCCCGTCGAGCTCACCCGACGCGTACCGCGCGAGCACCTCGGTGCCGTCGTGCACCTCGAGCCACTCGCCCCAGGTGGGGACGTCGAACTCGCCGCCGGCGGAGAACGCGACGCGTTCGGCGAGCCCGTCGGCCACGGGCCACTGCTCGTCGACCTCGATGCCGAGGAGTCCACGCAGCGGACCGGGCGCTCCCCCGTCGTGCACCTTCTCGGTGTCGTCGACGACGCCCGAGAACGGGCCGACGACGAGCTGCCCGCCTCTGGCGACGAAGTCGGAGAACACCTGCGCTTGCGCAGCATCCGCGACGTAGAGATTCGGCACCACGACGACGTCGTACCCGTCGAGCGGGCCGGTGGCGCGCACGGTGTCGACCGCGTGGCCGAGCGCGTGCAGCGCAGCGTGCCAGGCGCGCGTCTGGGCGAGCCACTGCAGTCGCTGCGAGGGCAGCGACTCGGTGGCCGACGAGCCCCACCACGAGTCGTGGTCGACGACGAGCGCGATGCGCGAGCGCACCCGGCTGCCTCGCACGGGCTCGAGCTGCTTCAGCTCGGCGCCGAACGCCTTCGCCTCTTGGAACGAGCGGGATGCCTCGCCACGGTGCCCGACCATCGCGGAGTGGAACTTCTCCTGCCCGTACTTGGCCTGCCGCCACTGGAACACCATCGCGCCGTCGGAGCCGTGCGCGATCGCCTGCAGGCTTCCGATGCGGTAATGGCCCGGCGCCTTCGGCACGTTCACGTCGCGCCAGCTGACGCCGCTCGGCGCCTGCTCGAGCAGCAGCCACGGCTGCCCGCCCTTGAGCGAGCGCATGTAGCCGTAGTTGAGCGCGGCCGGCACGTGCGCGAGCGGGTCGGCCGGGTCGGGGTAGGCGTCGTCGGTGACGAGGTCCTCGGCGGCGGCGAACTTCCAGTAGTCGAGGTCGCGCAGGATCGACATGAAGTTCGTGGTGACGCCGATCTCGGGGGTGATCTCGCGGAGGATGTCGACCTCGAGCTGGAAGAGCTCGAGCAGCGCGTCGGACGAGAAGCGCTCGAAGTCGAGGAGCTGCGTCGGATTCACCGGGCCGGTCGAGCGGCGCGGCGCCTCGATGTGCGCCCAGTCGGTGTAGCGCTGGCCCCAGACGTTGACGCCCCAGGCCTCGTTGAGGCCGTCGAGGTCGCCGTAGCGGGCCTCGAGCCAGCGACGGAAGTGCGCCGACGACTCGGGGCACCAGCAGCGCGACACGTGGTCGCCGTACTCGTTGGAGACGTGCCAGAGGGCGAGGGCGGGGTGGTCGCCGTACCGGTCGGCCATCGCCCGCGTCATCCGCGCGACGTTCTCGCGCCAGACCGGCGAGCTCGGGCAGTACGCCTGCCGCGACCCGAATTCGAGGCGCTGACCGGCTTCGTTCCACGGCAGCATCTCGGGGTGCGAACGAATGAGCCACGACGGCGGCGTCGCGGTCGCGGTCGCGAGGTCGACGGCGATGCCGCCCGCCCAGAGCAGGTCGATGATGCGGTCGAGCCAGTCCCACTCGTAGACGCCGGGAGCTGTCTCGAGCTGCGGCCACGAGAAGACCGGCAGGCTCACGATGTTGACCCCGGCCTCGCGCATGAGGCGGATGTCCTGGTGCCAGACCTCCTCCGACCACTGGTCGGGGTTGTAGTCGCCGCCGTAGGCGAGCGCGTCGAGGCGGATCGCTCGAGGGGACTCGTCGGTCACACCTGCTCCTCTCTGAGTGTGCGCGGGGGTGTACATCTGCGATGCAGAATGTATTCTGTATACAGACACCGTAAACCGGATGCCGGAAGCGGTCAAGCCCGGCCTCGGCCCTAGGCTTGCCGCGACGGACGAACGGCCGCTCGCGGCCTGAAAGGCGATCTTCATGGCGATCGAACGCAAGAACCTGCGCTCGCAGGTCCGTGAGGAATTGCTCGCACGCATGCGCGCCGGCGAGGTGCAGCCGGGCGAGGGCATCAACGAGGTGCAGCTCGCCGGCGAGCTCGGCGTCAGTCGCACCCCCCTGCGCGAAGCGCTCATCGCCCTCGAGAGCGAGGGTCAGATCACGAGCGAGAACGGCAAGGGGTTCCGGTTCGTGCCGCTCAGCGCCAGCGAGTTCGAAGACCTCGCGCCCGTGATGGCGGCGCTCGAGAGCCTCGCCCTCGAGCTCAGCCCCGTCGACGAGTTGCGGAAGATCGGCGCGCGCCTGTCGACGCTCGCGGCCGAGTTCGACCAGGAGGTCGTCGAGCACGCCCTCGTGGTCACGAAGGACGACGAGTGGCACGGCATCATGCTCTCGGCCTGCCCCAACCGCCGACTCCTCGACGTGATCGAGAGCGTGCGCGGCGCCTTCCACCGCTACGAGTCGCTGCTCGTGCCGAACAACGTGATGATCGAGCGCGTCGCGGCCGAGCACGCCGCGATCGCCGCCTGTCTCGCCGACGGTGACGTTCCCGGCGCCGTCGCGGCGCTCAAGATCAACTGGCTGCACGGCATGCGCCGCATCCTCGACAACGCCTCGAGCCCCTACTTCACGGCGTAGCAGCCGGTCGGTCGAGTAGGGCGAAGCCCGTATCGAGACCACCGCTCCCGTCGGTCGGTCGAGTAGGCGCGCAGCGCCGTATCGAGACCACCACTCGTCCTCCCCACGAGCGTCGAGCACTGATGCCTCGGTGAATCACGGCCGCGAGGCATCCATGTCGCCGACGACCCGTGATGATCGCCGAATGGCCTTCATGTACATCCTCGAGTGCCGCGACGGCTCGTACTACGTCGGCAGCACCAAGAACCTCGACCGCCGCCTCGCCGAGCACAACTCGGGCGCTGGCGCCGAGTACACGCGACGACGTCGCCCGGTGGCGCTCGTCTTCCAGCACGAGTTCGACCGGATCGATGACGCGTACTTCGCCGAGAAGCACGTACAGGGGTGGGGCCGTGCGAAACGGTCGGCGCTGATCGAGGGGCGGTTCGAGTTGCTGCCGGAGCTCGCGAGGAAGCGGTTCCCGAAGAAGGCGGACGAGTAGGCGCGAGAGCATGCTCCCCGGTGGTCTCGATACGCGCTTCGCGCCCTACTCGACCGACCGCCGGGTGGCCTCGATACGGCGCTTCGCGCCTACTCGACCGACCCGGCCTCCTACCCCTTCACGGCCCCGCCGAGCAGGCCCGAGACGAACTGCTTCTGGAAGACCAGGAACAGCACGAGCAGCGGCAGCGTGGCGAGCAGCGACCCGAGCATGAGGCCCGAGTAGTCGACCCGTGACATGCCGATCATCGTGTTGAGCGCCACCGGCACCGTGTACTTGTCCTCGGTGTTGAGCATGAGCAGGGGCCAGATGAACGAGTTCCACTGGCTGATGAAGGTGTAGATCACGAGCGCCGCGAGCTGCGGCCGCGCGACGGGCAGCACGATGCGCCAGAACGTGCGCAGCTCCCCCGCCCCGTCGATGCGGGCCGCCTCGATGAGCGTAACGGGGAAGTCGAGGAACGCCTGCCGCATCAGGAAGATGCCGAACGCGTTCGCGAGGAACGGCAGGATCACCGCCTGGTACGTGTCGATGAGCCCCGCGCTCGCCATCATCTGGAAGAGCGGCACGAGCAGCACCTGCATCGGGATCATCATGGTCACGAGCACGACGCCGAGCAGCACACCCCGCCCGCGGAACCGGTACGTCGCGAGCCCGTACCCGGCCATGACGCTCACCGCCGACGAGAACACGGTGTACACGACCGCGACGCCGAAGCTGTTGAGCATCACCTGGCTGAAGTTCACCGACTCCTGCAGGCGCGCGAGGTTCTCCCACAACTGGTCGCCGGGCAGCACCGGGAGCGGCGTGCCGAAGAGCTCCGGCGTCGAGTGCGTCGACGCGATCACCATCCAGAGGAACGGCACGACCGCGAGCACGCTCGAGACGACGAGCACGAGGTAGACGGGCAGGCGCAGGATGCCCCGGCGCAGTGCCGGCCCGGGGCCGGAGGGCCGCTCCTCGCGGGGCACCCCCACGGCGGGATTGACGGCGGTCAGGGCGCTCGTCGCGGTCACGGCTTCTCCCTCATGAGGCGGAACTGCACGATCGAGATGATCGCGGTGATGACGACGAGCATCCAGGCGATCGCCGACGCGTACCCGAAGTCGAACTGCCGGAACCCGACCTTGTACAGGTAGAGCACGGGCGTCAGCGTCGCGTCGTTCGGGCCGCCCTCGGTGAGGATCCAGTTCTCGTCGAAGAGCTGCAGCGCGCCGATGGTCGAGGTGACCGTCGTGAAGATGAGCACCGGCCGCAGCTGCGGGATGACGATCCTCGTGAAGATCTGCCAGCGCCCGGCGCCGTCGATGCGGGCCGCCTCGTAAAGCTCGCCGGGGATCGACTGCAACCCCGCGAGGATGATGACCATGTTGTAACCGGTCCACCGCCACGTGATGGCTCCGATGAGGGCGACGCGCGCCCACCATTCGTTGTTGAGCCAGTCGACGGGCGCGACGCCGACGAGGCCGAGCATCTGGTTGACCGCTCCGCCGTCGGTCGCGAGCATCACCTTGAAGACGACCGCGTAGGCGACGAGCGTCGTGACCGCGGGCAGGAAGGTCAGCAGCCGGAACCCCGACCTGAACCGCAGCCAGGCCTGGTTGAGCAGGTACGCGAGACCGAGCGCGAGGCCGATCATGAGGGGCACCTGCACCACGAGGATGAGCAGGGCGTTGAAGAGGCTCTTCGCGACGAGCGGGTCCTCGAAGAGCCGCGCGTACTGCTCGAGCCCGACCCAGGTCGACACCCCGCCCGAGGTGGCGAAGAAGCTCTGCCAGAGCGAGGTGACGAGCGGGTACGCGAAGAAGATGACGAGCAGGGCGGCGGCGGGGAGTGCGAACCACGCCCCCGGCCGCTGGAGGCGTCGCCCCAGCGACCGGCGGCGGCCCGGGGCATCCGGTTTCAGGTTTCGGATGCCCCGGGCGGGTGCCGTTCCCCGCCCACCCGTGGTGAGCGTCGGCGAGGCCATGGCTACTCGGCGATCTCGCGACCGGTCGCGGTGGCGATCTGCTTCGCAGCGTCGTCGAGCGCCTGCTGCGGGTCGGCCCCGTTCAGCACGGCGGCGACGACCGCGTTGGCGACGATGTCGCTCGCCTCGGCGTTGTCGGTCGTGAACGTGATCGGCGGGATGTTCGCGGTCTGTTCGGCGAAGAGCTCGTAGACGGGCTGGCCGTCGAAGTACTCCTGCGGCGTCGCGAAGTACTCGCCCTGGAGGGCCGGCAGGTAGGACGGGAAGAGCCCCTCGTTCTCCATCATCGACGCCTGGTTGTCGGCGTCGGCGAGCACGAAGTCGATGAACGCCGCGGCGAGCTGCGGGTTCTTCGCCTGCGTCGGGATCGCGAGGCCCGAGCCACCGCTGTTCGACGTGCGCACACCGCCGTCCTCGAACGCGGGCAGCTCGGTCACGCCGTAGCTGCCGCTGAGCTCGGGGGCGTCGCCCTGCAGGGTGCCGATCCACCAGACCGCCTCGGGCGTGACCGCCGAGTCGCCGTCCTTGGCGCTCGTGACGCGGCCGTCCCAGCCGTCGACGTTCTTGAGCAGGCCCTTCTCGTTGATCGTCTGCAGCAGCGTGAGCGCCTCGACGGCCTCGGGCGAGTTGACGGTGATGTCGCCGTTCTCGTCGAACAGGCCCTGGCCCTGCTGCTGCAGCAGCATCTGGAAGCCGCCGCCCGTCGAGACATCCTGCGACATGAGCGTGTGGCCGGTCTTCGCCTTGATCTGCTCGCCCGCGGCCACGAGGTCGTCCCACGTCTCGATCGTGGTCGGGTCGATGCCCGCCTCGTCGAAGTAGTCGGCGCGGTAGAAGAGGCCGACCGTGCCCGAGTCCCACGGCACGACCTTGAGCGCGCCGTCGGCGTCGGACTGCGCCTGCCACTTGAACGGGTCGAAGTCGGCCTCGTCGTCGCCGAAGGCGGGCGTGAGGTCGACCAGGCCGGTCGGGAACTCGTTGATGTACCCGGGGGCCCGGTCGGTCTCGACCGTGACGACGTCGGGCAGGCCGCTGCCCGCCTGGAGGCCCACCGAGAGCTTGTCGTAGGCGTTGTCGTAGCCGACGTCGACGACGTTGATCTTCGTGCCGGGGTGCTCGGCCTCGAACTCGGGCGCGAGCCGCTCGAGCGCGGTCGCGGCGACGTCCCACGACCAGATCGTGATCTCGCCGTCGACCTTCGCGTCGGGGTCGAGCACGACCTGGCTGCCGGTCGGCTGGCCGCCGCCCATCGCGCAGCCGGCGAGGAGTGCCGCGGCGCCGAGGGCCACGACGGGGGCGAGCAGGGTGCGTGACTTCATCTGGACTTCCTTGTCTGTTGTGAATGATGGTTCGTGTCCGTCGGTCGAGCAGGCGCGCAGCGCCGTATCGAGACCACGGATGCCGCGGGCGGTGGTCTCGATACGCTCCTTCGTCGCTACTCGACCGACGCCGAAGCCGAGAGCTCGACCGCGAGGTCGATGAACAGGGCCGCCGACCAGCCGAAGGCCGTTGTGGCCGTCGGCGCCTTCTCTCCCGTCAGCGGGTTGAAGTACTCGTGCGGCCCGCCGCCGTGCACGACGAGCGCGACGGTGCGTTCGGCGAGGTCGTGCGCGAGGTGGTCGCGCCCCGAGGCCCGCAGCCCCTCGATGATGAGCCGATTGGTGTTCACCCACACCGGCCCCCGCCACATCCGCGTCGCGGAGAAGTCGGGGTCGGCGGCCGAGACCGTCGGCACCGACCAGGGCAGGGCGTATCGCTCGGGGTCTCCGAGCGCCTCGATCAACGCGTCGAGCACCGGCTCGGGCAGCGCTCCGGTCAGGAGCGGCATGAAGCCGACGATCGCGTCGCTCGCGACCGCCGCACCCGCGGCGCGGGCCTCGAACCGGCCGGATGCCTCGTTCCAGAGTCCGAGCAGGAGCTCGAGCGTGCGGGCGGCGCGCTCTCGGTGGGCGGCCGGGTCGCCCGCGGCATCGGCGCCGTAGCGCTCGGCGAGGCGGGCGAGCTCGAGGTCCTGCAGCACGAGGTACGCGCCGAGGTCGGGCGCGGTCGTCGGCAGCGGGCCGTCGAAGATGGGGCTGTCGTCGAGCCCCGAGGAGTACGGGTGCCCGTACTCGGGCATGCCGTCGCCGTCGAGGTCGCTGCCGGCGAACCACCAGTCCTGCGACCGGCGGATCGTCGCGAGCTGCTCGCGCGCCCAGTCGGGTGCGTCCTCGGCCTCGAGCACCTTCGCGAGGGCCCAGGCCGCGAGCGGCGGCTTCGTGAGCGGCACGGGTGCGTTCGGGTCGGCGATCTGCGACCCCGCACGCCGCAACCGGTCGCGGTCGGCCTGCGGCAGGTCGTCGCTCGTCGCGAGTACGCCCTCTTCGTGCACGACGTCGGGCAACTGCCCGTTCTCGCTCGGATAGCGGAACGCGATCTCGAGCTGCTCGCGCGCGAGCGCCGGGTCGCCGTGTCGCAGGCCCATCGCGATGAAGTACGCGTCCCACTGCCAGACGCCGACGTAGCCGATCTTCGACGGCACCACGCCGCGCGCGTCGCCGAGCCCGGGCAGCTCGACGATGTTCGCGCCGAGCACCCACCAGCAGAACGCGGCCATCTGCTGCAGGTCGTCGCGCACGATCGGGCACTTCGCGAACCAGTCGGCCCAGAGGGCCTCGGTCGCTTCGAGATCGGTTCGGTGCGAGATGGATGCCTCGTGGTCGACGCCGCGGTCGGAGCCGATGCGCAGCCGCACCGAGGGCGCCTCCGGCGTGAGCTCGACCCGGGTTCGCGCTCCGTCGGGGGTCGTCCACTCGACCGAGAGACCGTCGATCGAGTCCTCTTCCGCCGGTCGAGTAGCGCGCGACGAAGGAGCACGCGTATCGAGACCCTCGCTGCGGTGGTCTCGATACGCTCCTTCGTCGCTACTCGACCGACCGAGGCCGATCGACAGCGCACCGGGCCCGGCGAACGTCAGCGTCGCCGCTCCCCCGCCGAACTCGATCGCGTGCGGCAGCACCGCCGTCACGGGCAACGCCGACCCCGAGGCATCCCGAACCGTCAGTTCGTCGATGACCCGGCAGTCGTCGAGCCAGCGCTCGTACTCGGACGTGTGCACCCGAAGGCTCGAAGCAGGGGTGACGACGCCCCCACGCTCGACGACCTCGGAGCGATCGGCCCGGAACACGAGCACGCGCGAGCGCGGCAGCGTGAACGGGGCCTGCACGAGGTCGAGGTGGCGACCGGCGAGGGCTGCCAGGTTCTCGGGGGTGATCTCGATACGCTCGCTGGCGCTCGCTGCTCGACCGGCCAAGATCATCGTCCTCCCAGTCCCGAGGCGGCCATGCTGTTGAGGATGCGGCGCTGTCCGATGACGAACACGATGAGCATCGGAATCGTCGAGATCGCGCTGGCCGCCATCACGAGGCCGTAGTTGATCGAGCCGAACTGGCCCTGGAAGCTCGTGAGCAGCAGCGGCACCGTGAACAGGTCGGGCGTGTTGAGCAGCACGAGCGGGAACAGGAAGGCGTTCCAGACACCGAGCGAGGTGATGATCGCGAGGGCCGCGAGACCCGGCTTCAGGTTCGGCAGCACGACGCTCCAGAAGATGCGCCAGCGGCCGGCGCCGTCGACGAGTGCAGCCTCCTCGAGCTCCTTCGGCAGGCTCAGCACGAACTGGCGCATGAGGAACACCGCGAAGGGGTTCGCGAGCAGGGCCGGCACGATGAGCGAGAGGTGCGAGTCGACCCAGCCGAACGACGACATCAGCAGGTAGAACGGGATGAGCGTCACCTGCGCGGGGATCATCTGCGTCGCGAGGAAGACGATGAACAGCACCCGGCTGCCCTTGAACGGGATGCGGGCGAACGCGTAGCCGGCCATCGACGCCGTGATGAGCGTGCCCACCACGACGAGCACCGCGATGTAGATGCTGTTGACGTACGCCTGGCCGAACGGCACGGCGTTCCACGCCTCGACGTAGTTGTCGAACGTCCAGGGTTGCGGCAGGAACGAGAGCGGATCCTGCAGCAGCTGCGGCAGCGTCTTGAACGACGTGAGCAGCATCCAGATGAACGGGAACACCATCGAGATGCCGGCGATGATGAGCACGATGTGCAGGATCGTCGAGCCGAGCCGGCGCTTGCCCCCGCCCGTGCGCGCACCGGTCGGACGCGGCGCGTAGCCGGGCGCGCTCATGGCGACGGTCGAGTCGGTCGGCGGGGCGACCGAGCCGTCGGCGAGGCTGGGATTCGTGAGACTCATGCGGGGTCGTCCTCGTAGTGCACGAACTTCTTCTGGGCGCCGAACTGGATCGCGGTGATGATGAGCGTGAGGATGAGCAGGATGATGCTCGCCGCGCTCGACGGTCCGAACTCGAACCGCCCGAAGCCGAGGTCGTAGATGTGGTAGACGATCGTACGGGTCGCGTTGTCGGGCCCACCGCCCGATACGAGCACGTAGACGATGTCGAACGTCTGCAGCGACGAGATGAACGCCACGACCGACGAGAAGAAGACGATCGGCGACAGCAACGGCAGGCGGATGGCCGTGAAGAGCGTCCACGGGCCCGCGCCGTCGATCCGGGCCGCCTCGATCACCGAGGGCGAGATGTTCTGCAGGCCCGCGAGGAAGATCACCACGTTGAGGCCGAGCGACGCCCAGATCGCGACGATGCAGACCGCGAGCAACGCGAGCTTCGGGTCCTGCAGCCAGTCGGGCGGGGCGATGCCGAAGATCTTCGAGATCGCGGTCGACAGCACGCCGTCGGAGCGGAACATCTGCTGCCAGATCATCGCGACCGCGACGGTCGACGTGACGACGGGGGCGAAGAACAGGATGAGGTAGAGCGTGCGCGTCTTCAGCTTCTCGAGCGCGACCGCGATGATCACCGCGAGGCCGAGGCCGACGGGCACCGTGATCACCGCGATGATCAGGGTGTTCAGGATGGAGCGCCACAGCAGGTCGTCCTGGAACTGCGCGGTGAAGTTCTCGAAGCCGACCCAGGTCAGTTCGCCCAGGCCGTCCCAGCTCGTGAAGGCGAGCACGAGGCTCGCCGCGAACGGCAGCACGACGAAGAGCACCATGCCGATGAGCTGGGGCGCGACGAAGACGAATCCCCAGCGCCGGTCGCGGCGGCGCCACGCCGACTCCTTGCGGAGCTGGCGCCGGGGCGGAGCGGATGCCGCAGGGAGGTCCTGCAGCATCCGCTCGCCGGAAGCGATCTGGCTCACGCTTACTCGCCCTGCTTCTCCGCGACGAGGTCGGCGGCGGCGTCGAGCGTCTGCTGCGCGTCGGCCTTGCCCTCGTAGAGCTTCTGGAAGAGCTCGCTGATGTCGGTCGCGAGGCTCGGGATCGCGGCCTCGGCCGGGTAGTCCTCGAAGCCGATGTCGCGCATCTCGAGCATCGTCTTGGCGTGCTCGGGGTAGTCGTCCTCGAGCACGACCTCGTCGGCGCCCTTGATCGAGGGCACGGCGTTGCCGCCGCCCGCGAGGCGGAACTTCTGGCCCTCGGCGGAGAGGAACTCGGTCCAGAACGTGAACGAGGCGTCCTTCGACTTCGTGTTCTCGTTCATCGCGAGGAAGCTCGTCGCGACACCCGTCGGCGCCTCCTTGCCGTCGGGCGTGGGCCACCGGACGATGTCGACCTGATCGGCGGTGCCGGCGGCCTCGACGGTGCCGATCGTGTACCGGCCCTGCACGAAGAAGCCGGCCTTGCCCGTGACGAAGAGGCTGTCGGCGCCTGCACCGTCGGGCAGCGTGTCGGCGACGACGAACTTGCCGTCCGCGAAGTAGTCGCCGAGCGTCTGCACGTCGGCGACGGTCTGCGGGTCCTCGTTCGCGATGAAGGCGCCCGACTCGTCGTACGGGGCCGGGTCGCCCTGCGACGACAGCCAGCTCCAGTGGGTCGCCCAGTAGTTCCAGAAGAGCGTGCCGGCGACGCCATTGGCCTTCAGCTCGTCGTTCATCTCGAGGAACTTGTCGGTCGTCCACTCGCCGTTCTCCGCGAGGGTCGCCGGGTCTTCGGTGATGCCGGCCGCCTTCAGCGTCTCCTTGTCGTACCAGAGCACGTCGGGGTTCGCGTCGTTCGGTGCGGCGTAGTATTCGCCGTCCTTCTCGGCTGCGCCGAACAGGCCCGGGAAGAAGTCGTCGGGCTTCGTCTGGCTGTCCTTCGAGTTCATGAGCTTCGTCATGTCCATGAGTCGGCCCGAGTCGACGAACTGCCCGATCTGGTCGTCGCCGACGTAGAACACGTCGGGCGCCGTGTTGCTCGCGAGCTGCGCGAGCAGCTTGGAGTGGTAGTCGCCGTAGCCCGCGACCGGCTGGAACTTCACCGTGATGTCGGGGTGACGCTTCATGAACTCCGCGTTGAACTCCTTGTAGCGGGTCAGCTCATCGGCCGAACCCCAGGTCGACCACACCACGGTGTTCTTGTCATGCGCACCTCCCCCGCCGCTGCACGCCGCGAGTCCGATCGCGACGGCGCTCGCAGCACCGATCGCCAGCAGGCGCCTCATCTTCGAGTTCGAGCGGGCCATTCCGCTACCTCTTTCGTCATTGCAGGAGGGGCCGGCGATGAGCCGGCGTGAGGGGGATTGCTCGTCATTATTCTGTATACAAAACTCAATCGCGTCAAGGTGTGCGAGGTCACGAACGCGCAACGGGGCGAACCGGCGCTCCCGAGAACGACGGATGCCCCGTGGCCGGGTCGGCCACGGGGCATCCGTTTCGTGCTGGGTGAAGCCGGCTACACGCTCGCCGGCAGCTTCGCCGCCACCAACTCCGCGATCTGCACGGCGTTCAGCGCCGCGCCCTTGCGGAGGTTGTCGTTCGAGACGAAGAGCACGAGACCCTTGCCCTCCGGCGCCGACTGGTCCTGGCGGATGCGGCCGACGTAGCTCGGGTCGGTGCCGGCGGCCTGGAGCGGCGTCGGCACCTCGCTCAGTTCGACCCCGGGCGCCTCGGCGAGCAGCTCGGTCGCCCGCTCGGGCGTGATGGGGTTCGCGAACTCCGCGTGGATCGACAGCGAGTGACCGGTGAACACCGGCACGCGCACGCACGTGCCCGCGACGAGCAGGCCGGGCAGCTCGAGGATCTTGCGGCTCTCGTTGCGGAGCTTCTTCTCCTCGTCGGTCTCGAGGTCGCCGTCGTCGACGATCGAGCCGGCGAGCGGGATCACGTCGAACGCGATCGGCCGCGGGAACTTCGCGGGCGCCGGGAGCTCGACCGCCGAGCCGTCGTGCACGAGGTTGATCGCGTCCTGCGCGACCGCGGCCTTGGCCTGCTCGAGCAGTTCCTCGCCGCCGGCGAGGCCCGCACCCGAGACCGCCTGGTAGGTCGCGACGATGAGACGCTCGAGGCCGGCCTCGTCGTGCAGCACCTTGAGCACGGGCATCGCGGCCATCGTCGTGCAGTTCGGGTTGGCGATGATGCCCTTCTTGGCCTCGTCGATCGCGTGCGGGTTGACCTCGCTCACGACGAGCGGCACCTCGGGGTCCATGCGCCAGCCGCTCGAGTTGTCGATCACCGTCACGCCGGCCGCGGCGAAGCGGGGCGCCTGGGCCTTCGACAGGGTGGCACCGGCCGAGAAGATCGCGAGGTCGAGCCCCGTGGGGTCGGCGGTCGAGGCGTCCTCGACGACGATGTCCTCGCCCTTGAACGGCAGCGTCGTGCCGGCCGAGCGCGCCGACGCGAAGAAGCGGATCTGCCCGACCGGGAAGTCGCGCTCCTCGAGCAGTCGCCGCACGACCGCACCGACCTGGCCGGTGGCGCCGACGACGCCGATGTTCACACCATTGCTCATGTCACCCTCTTGCTCTTCGAGTTCATTTCAGTTTGCAGGACATCGGAGGCGGCTCCGGCAGGATTGCGCGAATCCCTCCTGAATTGGCAGCTTTCTCAGCAAACGGGGCGGGATGCCGCGTGGCGGCCGACGTCCGCTGGAGTGGCAGGGCTTCGACTCGCGTACGACGACCACCCCGGGGCATCCGTCTCGCTAGCGACCCGTGCCGCCGTGCACGACCGCGTCGTCGTCGCCGTCGAGGTCGAACGCCGTGTGCACCGCACGCGCCGCGGCGTGCACGCTGTCGGCGCGCGTCACGACCGAGATGCGGATCTCGCTCGTCGAGATCATCTCGATGTTGATGCCCGCTTGGTACAGCGCCTCGAACAGCTTCGCCGATACACCGGCGGCCGAACGCATCGCATTGCCGACGAGCGAGAGCTTGCCGATCTGGTCGTCGTACTGCAGGGCCTCGAAGCCGATCGCGTCCTGCGCGCCGGCGAGCGCCGTGAGCGCCTTCTCGCCGTCGGCCTTCGGCACCGTGAACGAGATGTCGGTGCGGCCGGTCGCCGCGGCCGACACGTTCTGCACGATGACGTCGACGTTCGCGTTCGTGCCCGCGACGATCTTGAAGATCTTCGCCGCGGCGCCCGGCTTGTCGGGAACGCCGACGACCGTGATCTTCGCCTCGGACAGGTCGATCGCGACACCGGCGATGACGGACTCTTCCACAGCTGCTCCTTCGGGAAGACGCGAGGGGTCGTAGACGATCGTCCCCTCGTTGTTGTTGAACGACGAACGCACGTGCAGGGTCACGCCGTGGCGGCGTGCGTACTCGACGGCGCGGATGTGCAGGACCTTCGCGCCCGATGCGGCGAGCTCGAGCATCTCCTCGCTCGTGATCCGGTCGAGCTTGTGCGCCTTCTTCACGACGCGCGGGTCGGAGGTGAAGACGCCGTCGACATCGGTGTAGATCTCGCAGACGTCGGCGTCGAGCGACGCGGCGAGCGCGACCGCGGTCGTGTCGCTGCCCCCGCGGCCGAGGGTCGTGATGTCACGGGTGTCGCGGTTGAAGCCCTGGAACCCGGCGACGATCACGATCGCCCCCTCGTCGAGCGCCTCGCGGAGGCGCACGGGGGTGACGTCGACGATGCGGGCGGCGCCGTGCTGGGCGTCGGTGATCATGCCGGCCTGACTGCCGGTGAAGCTGCGCGCCTCGTGGCCCATGCTCTTGATCGCCATCGCGAGCAGCGCCATCGAGATGCGCTCGCCGGCCGACAGCAGCATGTCGAGCTCGCGCGGCGCCGGGATCGGCGTGACCTCGTTCGCGAGGTCGAGCAGCTCGTCGGTCGTGTCGCCCATGGCGGAGACCGCGACGACGACGTCGTTGCCCGCCTTGCGCGTCTCGACGATGCGCTTGGCGACCCGCTTGATGCTCTCTGCATCGGCGACGGACGACCCGCCGAACTTCTGCACGATCAAGCTCACGGGGCCTCCAGGGGGTTCTGGGCGCGCGCGGGCCGACGGGCCCGTCGTCGGATTGCTTCATCATACGGCGGCGCGCATGCGCGCCCCGCCATGTGACGTCAGCCGTCGGACGGGCGGGCAAGGCGGTCGGTCGAGTAGCGCAGCCCCAGTGGTCGAGGAGCGAAGCGTATCGAGACCCCGCCCCCGCCTCCCGCCTACTCGCTGTGGTCGCGCGCCATGTACCACTCGGTGAACTCGGTGGCGCGCCCGTCGGGCGCGAACCGGATCACCCACAGGTTGAGGTAGTCGCGCTCAGCCGGGTACTCGGTGCGGCCCTGCACGAAGGCGAGATCGGATGCCTCGTGCAGGGGCTTCCACTCGAACGACCATTCGCCGTCCTGGTCGGCGTGCTCGAGCCAGCCCGCGACGATGCCCTCGTGCCCGCGCAGCGGTTCGGCGTCGGGCGCGAGCAGGTAGACCGCGTCGACGGTGAAGAGGGCCCGGATGTCGTCGGGGTCGTTGCTGCGCCAGGCCCGCACGTAGCCGTCGACCCAGTTCGAGGTGCGATCGGATGCCGGTTCGTTCGTCGTCTCGCTCATGACCCCGGTCTACGCGAGCCCCATGCGTGCGTCAACCGCCGATCGGTCGAGGAGGCGCGCAGCGCCGCATCGAGACGGTGACGGGTCTCGATACGCTTCTTCGTCGCTGCTCGACCACCGGTGCGTGCGACATCAGCCGACGACGCGACGCCCCTCGAACGCGCGGCCGAGGGTGACCTCGTCGGCGTACTCGAGGTCGCCGCCGACGGGAAGGCCGGAGGCGAGCCGCGTGACCTTGATCTCGAGCGTGGTGAGCAGTCGGCTGAGGTAGGTGGCCGTCGCCTCGCCCTCGAGGTTCGGGTCGGTCGCGATGATGACCTCGGTGACGGAGCCGTCGGCGAGCCGCTGCATGAGCTGGCGGATGCGCAGCTCGTCGGGGCCGATGCCGTCGATCGGGCTGATCGCGCCGCCGAGCACGTGGTACAGCCCGCGGAACTCGCGGGTGCGCTCGATCGCCACCACGTCTTTCGCCTCCTCGACGACGCAGATGTACGACGGGTCGCGCCGAGGGTCGCGGCAGATCGAGCAGGTCGACTGCTCGGAGACGTTGCCGCAGATCTCGCAGAACCGCACCTTGTCGCGGATCTGCAGCAGGATCTCGGCGAGCCGCGAGACGTCGAAGTGCTCGGTCTGCACGATGTGGAACGCGATGCGCTGGGCGGACTTCGGCCCGATGCCGGGCAGCCGGCCGAGCTCGTCGATCAGTTCTTGGACGATGCCTTCGTACACGGGCTACGCACGCTCCCCGAACCCGCGACCGGGCACTTCGATCTCTTCGAGGAAGGTCGCGCCGAGCACCTCGCGCACGACCGCCTCGCCGTACCGCTGGATGCCGCCGTCGGTGGTCGACGCGGCCGGTCGCGGTCGGCTCGGCGCCGACGCGCGTGCCGCGACGGCGGGCTCGGCCGACGCCGAACGCGGGGCGACGGGCGGCGCGGAGTCGAACGACTCGGGCTCAGGGCCCGGGTCGAATGGCGGCTCGTCGTCGGCGGGCGGCGCATCAGCGTCGTCGGGCACGTAGTCGGGCACGTCGCCCGCAGCGACCGGACGGGCAGCGGCGGAGACGGCCGTCGCCGTCTGCCGTGTCGTCTGCTCGGCAGGCGTGGATTCGGGCCGCTCGGCGAGCGCCGTCGCGGTTCGGGCGGTCGGCGTGACGGAGGCTGCGTCGGTGTCGCCTTCGGGATCGCGGGGAATGGCGACGGTCGCCCAGGAATCGACGGGACCCGACGGTGCCGACGCCCCGGCGCTCGTCGTGCTCGGCGCCAGGTCCGCCGCCGAAGTCGACTCCGACGCCGAGGTGCCTGACCGGGTCGCCCCCGTGGCGCCGGCTGCGGTCGCCGGTGCGGCGACGGGAGTCGTGCCGGCGTCTCCGGCCGGACGCGAGGGCGGCGCCGACGGCGTCTCGGGCCGAGCTGCACCACCCGGCCCGCCGCCGCCGATCACCCGAGGGATGAACTTGACCGTCACGCCGAGCACCTCGTCGATCGCCGCACGAAGCAGCTCCGCCGAGTTCTGCGATCCGGTGCCGCTGCGCAAGCCCTCGACGTCACCGGCGCTCGTGAAGCCGAGCACGAGGACTGCCTCGTCGGTACGGTACTCGAGCACCTGCGCGGTCAGCGCGGCCATCCACGCGGTGCGCTTCTTGCGCTGGAGGACGTTGAGCACCTCGGGCCAGGCGTCGCGCATCTGCTGCACGGTGATCGGCCCGCTCGGCCGCGTGAACGCCGGCGCCGTCGGAGAGGCGTCCGCCGTCGCACGCGCGGTCGGCGGTTCGGCGGCAGCGGCCGATGCCTCGGCAGCGGCAGGTGCCTCGGGAGCCGCGGGTCGCTCGGCGGCCGCGCGCTGCTCGGGCATGGCGGCCTCGAGCACCTCCGCCACGCGGGCGGGTTCGGCCATCGGCTCCGCGCCACGCGACGGACGTGCCGGCTCCGCCGCAACGCTCGCCGCGGCGGGTCGAGCGGGCGAATCGGCCCGACGTGCGCTCTGATCGACCGTCTCGGTCGCGGCCGCGGGACTCGCTGCCGCTCCCCCGGCGCCGACCTGGCGCTCAAGCCGCTCGACGCGTGCGAGTGCCCCGCGCGCGGTGTCGTCGCTCGCGGGCACGAGCACGCGGGCGAGCATGAGTTCGAGGTGCAGGCGCGGCGAGGTCGCCCCCGTCATCTCGGTGAGCGTCTGGCTGACGAGGTCGGCGACGCGCGACAGCTCGGCGGGGCCGAACGCCCGCGCCTGCACGGCCATGCGGGCGAGCTCGTCTTCGGGCACCCCGCGCAGCACCGCGGCGGCGGCCTCGGGCGTCGACGCCGCCACGACGATCAGGTCGCGCAGGCGCTCGAGCAGGTCCTCGACGAAGCGCCGCGGATCCTGCCCGGTCTGCACCACGCGGTCGGCCGCCGCGAACGCACCGGCGGCGTCGTGCGAGCCGATCGCGTCGATCACCTCGTCGAGCAGGGCGCCGTGCGTGTAGCCGAGCAGGGCGACGGCGCGCTCGTAGTCGATGGCCGAGCCCTCGGAGCCCGCGATGAGCTGGTCGAGCAGCGACAGCGTGTCGCGCGGCGACCCGCCGCCGGCTCGCACGACGAGCGCGAGCACGCCCGGCTCGACCGAGATGCCCTCTTCGTTGCAGAGCTGCTGCACGTACTCGAGCATGGGTGCCGGCGGCACGAGCCGGAACGGGTAGTGGTGCGTGCGCGAGCGGATCGTGCCGAGCACCTTGTCGGGCTCGGTCGTCGCGAAGATGAACTTCACGTGCTCGGGCGGCTCTTCGACGATCTTGAGCAGCGCGTTGAACCCGCCCGAGGTCACCATGTGCGCCTCGTCGATGATGAAGATCTTGTAGCGATCGCGCGCCGGCGCGAAGATGGCGCGCTCGCGCAGGTCACGGGCGTCGTCGACACCACCGTGGCTCGCGGCGTCGATCTCGACCACGTCGAGCGACCCGCCACCACCACGGGAGAGCTCGATGCAGCTCGGGCACACCCCGCACGGAGCATCCGTCGGCCCTTCAGCGCAGTTGAGGCAGCGCGCGAGGATGCGCGCGGACGTCGTCTTGCCGCACCCGCGCGGGCCGCTGAAGAGGTACGCGTGATTGACCCGATCGGTGCGGAGCGCCGTCATCAGCGGCTCCGTCACCTGGGACTGGCCGATCATCTCGGCGAACGTCTCTGGCCGGTAGCGGCGATATAGGGCGGTGACCACGCATCAATCGTAGTTGCCGCGTCCGACACGGCATCCGGATGCCTCGGGCGTACGATGCACGGACGGAAGGAGCGTGATCACGGTGACGACGATGACCCCGGCTCAGCTCGAGAGGTTCCAGGCCCGGCTGCTCGCCGAGCGCGCCGACGCCCAGGAGCGCGCCGCAGAGTTCGACGACCAGATGAGCGAGGTGCGCCACGCCCGCTCCGAGGCGAGCGCCGACGACGAGCACGACCCCGAGGGCCCGACGATGACGCAGGAGTGGTCGCAGCGCACCGCCGTGCTCGCCGACGTGCAGTCGGAGCTCGCCGAGATCGACCACGCGCTCGCCCGCATCGCCGACGGAACCTACGGCGTCTGCGCGAGGTGCGGCAAGCGCATCACCGTCGCCCGCCTCGACGCCCGTCCGACCGCGACGCTCTGCATCGACTGCGCCCGCCTCGAGCGGTGACGAGGCGGGTGCCCGGCGATCCTCGCCGGGCACCCGCCACCGATCTCAGGAGCGAGCCGAGCGGCGACGCACCACGAGCAGCATCCCGAGCCCGAGCAGGAGCACCCCGCCGCCGAGTGCGAGCGGACCGATCAGGTCGATGCCCGTCGCCGCCATGCCGCCGGACGGCGCGCCCGGCGTGGGCGCCGGGGTCGGCGTCGGCTGGTAGGTGAACGCGTCGGGCAGGTTCGCCTCGCCGCACTGCTCGCTGCCGACGACGGTGATGTCGACGACTCCCGTGCCCGCCGGGGCCACCGCGACGATCGTGCCGTCATCGACCACCTCGAACGAGGTCGCCGGGGTGTCGCCGAAGAGCACATCGGTCGCGCCGGTGAAGCACTGGCCGGCGATCGTGACCTCGGTTCCGCCTGCGGCGGGTCCCGTCGGAGGCTCGACGTCGTCGATCGCCGCCGGCAGATAGGTGAACTCGAGCGGGCCGCTCGCGCCGCCCGGCGTCGTGACCACCACGTCGACCGCCCCGGCGGCGTGCGGCGGGGTGACGAACGTGATCTCGGTGTCGCTCACCTGGGTGAACGGCACCTCAACCCCGTCGACCGTCACTTCCGAGGCATCCCCGAGATCGGCGCCCGTGATGGTGACGACCGTGCCGCCGCTGGCGGGCCCCTCGTCGGGGGCGAGGCTCGTGAGCGCCGGAACGGCGACGAACGTGAACGGCAGCGCGTTGCTCTCGCCGCCGACGGTCGTCACGACGACATCGGCGGGGCCGGCCACGTGCGCCGGGGTCACGAACGTGATCTCCGTGTCGCTGACCTGCGTGAACGGCACGGGGACTCCGCCGATCGTCACGCCGGTCGCGTCACCGAGATCGGTGCCGGTGATCGTCACGGCGGTGCCGCCCGCGATCGGCCCCGCGTCAGGCTCGAGGGCGTCGAGCACGGGAGCCGGTACGTAGGTGAACGGCAGCGCGTTGCTCGCCCCGCCAGGAGTGGTGACGACCACGTCGACCGTGCCGGCGGCGTGCGGCGGAGTCGTGAACGTCACCTCCGTATCGCTCACCTGCGTGAAGGCCACCGGCGCTCCGTCGACCGTCACCCCCGACGCGTCCGCGAGATCGGAGCCGCTGATCGTGACGAGCGTGCCGCCCGCCGTCGGTCCTTCGTCGGGCGAGAGGGTGTCGAGGCCCGCGGCGACGATGTAGAGGTACGGCAGCGCGTTGCTGTCGCCGCCCGCCGTCGTCACGACCACGTCGGCCGTCCCCGGGATGTGTGCCGGGGTCGTGAAGGTGATTTCGGTGTCGCTCACCTGCACGAAAGGCACCGGCACCCCATCGATCGTCACCTCGGTCGCACCGCCCAGGTCGGTTCCCGTGATCGTCACCGGCGTCCCGCCGGCCGACGGCCCCTGGTCCGGCGCGAGGCCGGTGAGGATGGGCGCCGGCACGTACTCGAACGGCAGCGCGTTGCTGGCACCGCCTGCGGTCGTCACGACCACATCGACCTCACCCGCGGCGTGCGCCGGGGTCGTGAAGGTGATCTCCGTGTCGCTCACCTGCGTGAAGGCCACGGGCACCCCGTCGACGGTCACGGCGGTGGCGCCGCCGAGTGCGGTGCCCGTGATCGTGACGGGCGTTCCACCGGCGACCGGGCCGGCGTCCGGCGCGAGAGCGGTGAGGACCGGTGCCGCCACGAACGTGAACGGCAGCGCGTTGCTCGGTCCTCCCGCGGTCGTCACGACCACGTTGACCGCTCCGGCCGCGTGGGCCGGCGTCGTGAAGTCGATCTCGGTTCCGCTGACCTGGCTGAACGCCACCGGCACACCGTCGACCGTCACCTCGGTCGCTCCCGCGAGGTCGGTGCCGGTGATCGTCACCGGGGTACCGCCCGCTACGGGGCCCTCGTCGGGGTCGAGGAGCGTGAGCACCGGCGCCGGCACGTACGTGAACGGCAGCGGATTGCTCGACCCGCCGGGCGTCGTCACGACGACGTCGACGGGGCCGGCTGCGTGCGACGGCGTCTGGAATGCGACGGTCGTGTCGTCCACCTGGGTGAACGGCACCGACACCCCGCCGATGGTGAGCTCCGTCGTGCCACCGAGGTTCGTGCCCGTGACGGTCACGATCGTGCCCCCCGCCGTCGGGCCCTCATCGGGCACGAGCGCCGTGATCGCCGGCAGTGCGACGTAGGTGAACGGCAACGCATTGCTGTCACCGCCCGGCGTCGTCACGACTACGTCGACCGCACCCGCGACATGCGCCGGCGTCGTGAAGGTGATCTCGGTGTCGCTCACCGGCGTGAACGCCACCGGCACACCATCGACCGTGACCTCCGTCGCACCGCCGAGGGCCGTACCCGTGATCGTCACCGGGGTGCCACCCGCCACCGGGCCCGCGTCCGGGTCGAGACTCGTCAGCGCCGGCGTAGCGAAGTAGGTGAAGGTGAGCGGCCCGCTTTCGCCACCGGGGGTGCTGACGATGACGTCGACCGGCCCCGCGGCATGCGGTGGCGTCGTGAACACGATCATCGTGTCACTCACCGGGGTGAAGGGCACGGGGACGCCGTCGACCGTCAGCTCGGTCGCACCGCTGAGCGCGGTACCCGTGACGGTGACGATGGTTCCACCCGCAATCGGGCCCTGATCGGGATCGAGCGCCGTGAGCGTGGGCACGTCGTAGTACGTGAACGGCAGGGCGTTGCTCTCACCGCCGCCCGTGGTCACGACGACGTCGACCGCGCCGGCCGCGTGGGCCGGTGTCTCGAACGTGATCTCCGTGTCACTGACCTGGGTGAACGGCACCGGCACCCCGTCGACCGTGACCTCGGTCGCCCCCGCGAGGTCGGTTCCCGTGATCGTCACCGGCGTGCCGCCCGCGACCGGACCCGCGTCAGGATCGAGGGCATCGATCACCGGGCCGGGGAGGTAGGTGAACTCGAGCGGGTCGCTCGCACCGCCGGGCGTCGTCACCACGACGTCGACCGGTCCCGCCGCGTGCGGCTCGGTCGTGAACGTGATCTGCGTGTCGCTCACCTGCGTGAACGGCACGGACACCCCGTCGACCGTGACCTCGGTCGCACCGCCGAGCGCGGTGCCGTCGATCGTCACGAGCGTGCCGCCCGCAGCCGGACCCTCATCAGGGGTGAGGCTCGTCAGCACCGGCATGTCGAAATAGGTGAACGGCAACGCGTTGCTGTCCCCGCCCGGCGTCGTGACCACCACGTCGACCGGGCCGGCCGCGTGGGCCGGTGTCTCGAACGTGATCTCCGTATCGCTCACCTGGGTGAACGGCACCGACACCCCGTCGACCGTGACCTCGGTCGCCCCCGCGAGGTCGGTTCCCGTGATCGTCACCGGCGTGCCGCCCGCGACCGGGCCCTCATCGGGCGTGAGCGCCGTGAGCGCCGGCGCCGGCACGTAGGTGAACGTGAGCGGATCGCTCTCACCGCCCGGAGTCGTGACCGTGACATCCACCGGTCCCGCCGCGTGCGGCTCGGTCGTGAACGTGATCTGCGTGTCGCTCACCTGCGTGAACAGCACGGACACCCCGTCGACCGTGACCTCGGTCGCACCGCCGAGCGCGGTGCCGTCGATCGTCACGAGCGTGCCGCCCGCGGTCGGCCCCTCATCGGGATCCAGCGACGTCAACACCGGCACATCGAAGTACGTGAACGGCAACGCGTTGCTCTCACCACCGGGCGTGGTCACGACCACGTCGACCGCGCCGGCCGCGTGGGCCGGTGTCTCGAACGTGATCTCCGTATCGCTCACCTGGGTGAACGGCACCGACACCCCGTCGACCGTGACCTCGGTCGCACCCGCCAGGTCGGTGCCGGTGATCGTCACCGGCGTGCCGCCCGCGACCGGACCCTCATCAGGGGCCAACGCCGTCAGCACCGGCGCCGGCACGTAGGTGAACGGCAGCGGATCGCTCTCACCGCCCGGAGTCGTGACCGTGACATCCACCGGCCCCGCCGCGTGCGGCAGGGTCTCGAACGTGATCTCCGTGTCACTCACCTGCGTGAACGGCACCGACACCCCGTCGACCGTCACCTGCGTCGCACCACCGAGCGCGGTGCCGTCGATCGTCACGAGCGTGCCACCCGCGGTCGGCCCCTCATCGGGATCCAGCGACGTCAACACCGGCACATCGAAGTACGTGAACGGCAGCGCGTTGCTCGGCCCGCCCGCGGTCACGACGACCACGTTCACCGGACCCGCGGCGTGGGCCGGCGTCTCGAACGTGACCTCCGTGTCGCTCACCGGGGTGAACGGCACCGACACCCCGTCGACCGTGACCTCGGTCGCACCCGCCAAGTCGGTTCCCGTGATCGTCACCGGCGTGCCGCCAGCGACCGGGCCCTCATCAGGGGCCAACGACGTCAGTACCGGCGCCGGCACGTAGGTGAACGGCAGCGGGTTGCTCTCACCGCCCGGCGTCGTCACGATCACATCGACCGTGCCCGCCGCGTGCGGCGGGGTCTCGAACGCCACCGTCGTGTCGTCCACCTGCGTGAACGGCACCGACACCCCATCGATCGTCAGGTCCGTCGTACCCGCGAGGTCAGTACCCGTGACCGTCACGATCGTGCCACCGGCAGTCGGACCCTCATCGGGTGCGAGCGTGACGATCGCCGGCACGTCGTAATACGTGAACGGCAGGGCGTTGCTCTCGCCGCCGCCCGTGGTCACGACGACGTCCACCGCACCCGCCGCATGCGCCGGCGTCTCGAACGTGATCTCCGTGTCGCTCACCTGGGTGAACGGCACCGGCACCCCGTCGACCGTGACCTCGGTCGCCCCCGCCAGGTCGGTTCCCGTGATCGTCACCGGCGTGCCGCCCGCGACCGGACCCGCGTCAGGATCGAGGGCATCGATCACCGGGCCGGGGAGGTAGGTGAACTCGAGCGGATCGCTCGCACCGCCGGGCGTCGTCACCACCACGTCGACCGGGCCCGCCGCATGCGGCTCGGTCGTGAACGTGATCTGCGTGTCGCTCACCTGCGTGAACGGCACCGACACCCCGTCCACCGTCACCTGCGTCGCACCGCCGAGCGCGGTGCCGTCGATCGTCACGAGTGTGCCACCCGCAGCCGGACCCTCATCAGGGGTGAGGCTCGTCAGCACCGGCACATCGAAGTACGTGAACGGCAACGCGTTGCTCTCACCACCAGGCGTGGTCACGACCACGTCGACCGGGCCGGCCGCGTGCGCAGGCGTCGTGAACGTGATCTGCGTGTCACTCACCTGCGTGAACGGCACCGACACCCCGTCCACCGTCACCTCGCTCGCACCCGCCAGATCGGTGCCGTTGATCGTCACCGGTGTGCCGCCGGCGACCGGACCTGCATCAGGATCGAGGTCGGTCAGCACCGGCGCCGGAATGTACGTGAACGTGAGCGGATCACTCTCACCACCGGCAGTCGTGACCGTCACGTCGACGGGACCGGCGGCATGCGCCGGGGTCGAGAACGTCACATGCGTGTCGTCGACCTGCGTGAAGCCGACGGAGGCGCCGTCGACGGTCACCGCGGTCGCGCCGGCGAGGTTCGTGCCCTCGATCGTGACGAGCGTGTTGCCCGCCGTCGGTCCTTCGTCAGGGGTGAGCGTCGTGAGCACCGGCGCCGGCACGTAGGTGAACGGCAGCGGCCCGGAAACCCCGGCGGGAGTGGTCACGACCACGTCGACCGTGCCCGCGGCGTGCGGTGGCGTCGTGAACGTGATCTGCGACGCGCTCACCTGGTTGAACGTCACGGAAGCTCCACCGATGGTGACGGCCGTCGCATCGCCGAGCGCGGTGCCGTCGATCGTGACGAGCGTGCCGCCGTCCGTCGGCCCTTCGTCGGGTGTGAGCGTCGTCAGTACGGGGGCGACGAGGTTCGGGCCGACGAGTGCACGGGCCAGGTCGAGTTCGAGCAGCTCCGGCACGATCGTCGTGGGCAGCAGGCTCAGTCGCAGTGCCGTCTCCTGGAAGACCTGGCCTGCAACACCGGGTGAGGGCTCCTGCACGTTCGCGAGCAGCGAGACGAGGGTGTTGATGAGCAGCAGCGCGGGGTTCAGGTCGTCGATGACCGGGTTGAGCACGTCGTTCGTCAGCGTGGTGAGGAAGGTGCCGAGTGCACCGGTGTCGGGGTCGATCACCGCGTCGACGATCGGGCCGAGGGTGCCGAGCACGACGGCCGGCGTGAGGCCGGTGATGGGCAGCACGCCCAGAGCGGTGATGCCGACGGTCGCGGTGCCGTTCGCGATCTGCAGCAGCGTGCCGGTGACCGTCACGTTCACGAGGGGAACGAGGCCGGCCGCGTTCACGTTGACGTTCACGCTGACCGCCGCGTTGTTGAGCGCATTGGTCACCGCCGCGTCGAGGTCGTCGACGAGTCCGTCGATGAGCCCGGCAACCTGCGTCGTGACCTCGGTGAGCACTGCGCTCGAGAGCAGCTCGGTGCTCGGGTCGAGCGAGTTGAGCCCGCCCACCAACTGATCGAGGTCGAGCGTGATGGTGCCGTCCTCGAGGTCGATCACCACGCCGCCGCCGGAGTCGAGCGGCACGGCGAGCACGCCGTCGACCGCGGCCTGCAGGTCGACCGTGACGGTGGCGGAGGCGGTTCCGAGTCCGCCCACGGCGAGCACGCTGTCGACCGCCGAGAGCACGCCGTCGACGAGCGACCCGTCCGGTCCGGCGAGCCCGTCGACCGCGGTGTCCAGGTCAGCGACGGCAGCGTCCACCGTGCCGGTGATGCCCTCGACGATCGGGCTGTCGACCACGACCGTCGCACTCGCGATCTCGTAGTCGCCCACGGGCACTCCGCCTTGGGTTGCGGAGGCGTTGGCGCTGATGGCCCCGAGGGTCACGTCGAGGTCGGAGATCGTGGCGGCGAACTCCGGGCCGAGAAGGTCGGCGAGGTCGATGCTCAGGGGTCCGGGCGCGACGCCGGGGGCGGGCGTGATCCCGGTGCCGATCGCGCCGGAGTCGGAGATGAGCCCCGAGGCGCCGATCGAGGAACCGTCGGTCTGCGCGCTCGCATACTGGCCGACGACGCCGGCGTTCGCGAAGTTCAGCGGAATCTGCACCCCGCCGCCGATGTCGACATTGAGCAGGGAGAGCGCCGTGAGATCGAGGTTCGTCGAGTTCGTCTCGGGCGTGACGCCGTCGCTCGACGCGGTCTCGCCGTCGATGCCGGCGATGGCGCTGAGGTCGACGAAGTCGAGCAGCGACCCGGAGAGGAACTGCCCCTCGGCGTATGACGAGTCTCCCGGCGCGGCCTGTGCCGAGATCGCGCCGCCCCCGGCGGTCAGCGCGACGACGCCGACCGCGGCGAGCCAGCGAATCGCCCGCCTCCCCCGCGGGTCGGCTGCCCGGTGTGCGCCGCGGCGCTTCCGGTCGGTGGCAATGCGGGCGCGCGCGAACGGCATATGACGTCCCCCCAGAAGTCAGCTGCGACGCCCCCCGCGCCGCATGCGCTCAATGTATGGCGACCGAGCGTCCCGCGGTAAGGGGATGACTCGAAATCACCCCCGAATGGGGGTCATTCCATCGAAGCCAGCCCACGGAACGATCGCAGGTACAGCGGCGACGACGCGAGCACCAGATACAGCGCGGCGCACGCCACCAGCGTCGGCACGAGTCCCGCCTGCTCGGCCGCGAGACCGCCGAGGAACGCGCCGAGCGGCATGGTCGCCGCCACGCCGGCCGTCGTCACCCCGAACACCCGGGCGCGCATGCCGTCGGGGATCAGGGCGTACATGGCCGTCGAGATCATCGGATTGATCGCTCCGGCCGCGAACCCCGACAGGGCGAGCACGGGCAGCAGCACCGGTGCGGGCGCCCCGAGGGCCATCGTCAGGTACGGCACGGTGCCGGCGACCATGAAGCACGCCGCGAACAGGGCGCGCCCCGAGAACCGGTGGCCGACGGCCCCGAACACGATCGATCCGGTGAGGGCGCCGGCCGCGAAGCACCCCATCATGAATCCCAGTTGGGCGGGGTCGCCGAGCACGTCGGTCGCGTAGAGCGGCTTGAGCACCGTCATTCCGGCGGCGTCGATCGCGTTCGTGAACGTGACGAGCAGCACGATCGAGCGCAGCAGCGGCGAGGATGCCACGAAGCGGAGCCCCTCCATGAACCCGCCGGTGCCCGTGGCCGAGGGCTCGGGACCGGCGGCGTCGACGACGCCCGGAAGCGCCGTGGACCCGCCGTCGGTCGCCGGCACCACGTGGGCGGCCGGTTCCGCCGCCCGCACACGGTCCCAGCGCGGGATGAGCCCCGCCACGAGCAGCGCCGAGACCGCGAAGCCCGCCGCGTCGATGTAGAGCGCGGGCATCGGCCCGAGCAGTGCGACGAGCGCGCCCGCGGTGCCCGCGCCGAGCATCATCGCCGAGCGCTCGACGGCCGACTGCGCGCCCGCCGCACGCTCGATCGGCCAGCGGGCGAGCGCAGCCAGGTCGGGCGTCATCGACGTCTTCGCGGTGTCGCCGGGCGGGTCGAGCAGCCCGCCGAGGAAGACGAGGGCGAGCAGCACGGGGAACGGCAGCCCGACGGTCGCGTGCAGCACCGGGATCGCGAGCACCGTGACCGCGCTCGCGAGGTCGGCGACGATCGACGAGACGCGGTAGCCGAACCGGTCGACGAGCACGCCGCCGAAGGCGCCCCCGATCACGAGCGGCACGGTCGCGAACACGCCGACGACACCGGCGGCGAGCGGCGACCCCGTCTGCTGCAGTGCGATGATCGGCAGGGCGACGAGCGCGATCGCGTTGCCGCCGCGCGAGAACAGCGCCGCAGCGAGGTTGGCCAGCAGCGGGATGCGACGGCGCGGCGTCTCGACCGAGCCGGCGGGGGTCGACGCGGCGTCTCGCGCCCCGCGAGCGGCCTCGGTCGCGGCATCCGCCTCGATCGACGCATCGCCGGCGGCGACCTCGACGCTCATTGCTCGGTCCTCGGGAAGGTGTGGGTGATCCAGCGCACCGCTCGGGTGCCGGGCCGGGGCTCGCGACCGACCGCCCACCACTTGTCGCGCACCGCGGCGAGGTCGGCGGTGAGCTCGCGGAACTCGTCGAGGGTGAGCTGCGCCCCGCCGTCGCTCGAGTCGGAGGCGGCGATCCATTCGGGTTCGAGCGAGTAATCGGCGTCGATCGCTTCGAGCAGTTCACGGTGGTACGCGTCGACGACGGTGCGGCGCATCGCCTCTGCGGCCTCGCGGCGGTCGGGGTCGTCGAGGTAGCTCTCGGCGTTGAGGCTCGTCACCTCGTGCGCCGCGCGCCACCAGCGTTCACGCCCGTCGCGGCCGAGGTCGGGTGCGGCCTCGACGAAGCCGTGCTTCGCGAGCGTCGACAGGTGGTAGCTGATCGATCCCGACGCGGCGCCGGTCGCCTCGGCGAGCATGCCGGTCGACTGCGGCCCGTGCATGCGCAGGAGACCCAGGATGCGCAGCCGCAACGGGTGGGCCATGGCGCGCATCGCCCCCGCGTCGCGCAGGTCGATGGACTTCTCGTGCTCGCTCATACCGCCAGCGTAACTCTGCAAGAACTATTGCGCAATAGTTCTTGCAGAGTTGGCTCAGACCGCCGCGAGCGTCTGCCGGGCGATCTCGAGCTCCTCGTTCGTCGGCACGACGAGCAGCGTCACGGGCGACGCGTCGGTCGAGATCACGCGTGTCTCGCTGCCGCGAACGGCGTTGCGCACCGGGTCGAGCTCGATGCCGAGCCGTTCGAGCCCGGCGAGCGCCGCGGCACGAACCCGCACCGAGTTCTCCCCCACCCCCGCGGTGAACGAGATCACGTCGACCCCGCCGAGTTGCGCGAGGTACGCCCCGATGTAGGCCTTCAGCCGGTGGGCGTACACGTCGAGCGCGAGCGACGCGCGCTCGTCGCCGGCCTCTGACGCGTCGACCAGGTCGCGCATGTCGGCGTGCCCGCCGAGGCCGAGGATGCCGCTGCGGCGGTTGAGCAGTTCGTCGACGCCGTCCACGTCGAGTCCGGCGCGCCGCTGCAGGTGCAGCAGCACGGCCGGGTCGAGGTCGCCCGAGCGGGTGCCCATGACGAGCCCTTCGAGCGGGGTCATGCCCATGCTCGTGTCGACGGATCGGCCCCCGTCGATCGCGCAGGCCGAGGCGCCGTTGCCGAGGTGCAGCACGATCTGCCGCAGCTCCTCGACGGGTCGGCCGACGAACTCCGCCGCAGCGCGCGAGACGTAGCGGTGCGACGTGCCGTGGAAGCCGTAGCGCCGGATGCGGTGCTTCGCCGCGACGTCCCGGTCGATCGCATAGGTGTACGCAGCCGGCGGCATCGTCTGGTGGAACGCCGTGTCGAAGACGGCGACGTGCGGCACGTCGGGGAACGCCCGCTGCGCCGCCTCGATGCCCTCGAGGTTGGCCGAGTTGTGCAGGGGCGCAAGCGTCGAGAGCTCGTCGATGTTGATCTTCACGAGGTCGGTGATGACGGTCGGTTCGAAGAACCTGGCGCCGCCCTGCACGACACGGTGGCCCACCGCGACGGGCGGGTGCGCCACGAGCGACGGACCGGTCTCGGCGAAGGCCTCGAGCATCACGTCGAACGCCGCGAAATGGTCGCGCACGTCGACCTCGCGCTCACGGGTGACGGTGTCCCCTGAGCTCGGCGAAGGGGCCTCGGCGGCATCTCCTTCGCGACCCGACGTCGCCGCCACCGGCGCGACGTGCTTCGCCCGCCCTCCCCAGCGCCCGATCCGCTCGACGAGGCCCGAGGCAAGTGAGCGGCCCGAGCCGGCCTCGATCAACTGGTACTTGAGCGACGAGGAGCCCGAGTTGATGACGAGGACGAGGCTCACGAGGCATCCGCCGCCTGGATCGCCGTGATGGCCACGGTGTTGACGATGTCCTGTACGAGCGCCCCGCGGGAGAGGTCGTTCACCGGCTTGTTGAGGCCTTGGAGCACCGGCCCGATGGCGACCGCACCGGCCGACCGCTGCACCGCCTTGTACGTGTTGTTGCCCGTGTTGAGGTCGGGGAACACGAAGACCGTCGCCCGACCCGCGACCTCCGACTCGGGCAGCTTCGTACGGGCGACCGCGGCGTCGGCGGCCGCGTCGTACTGGATCGGCCCCTCGACGGCGAGCTCGGGCGCGCGCTCGCGCACGAGCTCCGTCGCCAGCCGCACCTTGTCGACGTCGGCGCCCGCGCCCGACTCCCCGGTCGAGTACGACAGCATCGCGATGCGCGGCTCGATGCCGAACTGCGCCGCCGTGCGGGCCGACGAGATCGCGATGTCGGCGAGCTGCTCGGCGGTCGGGTCGGGCACGATCGCGCAGTCGCCGTAGACGAGCACCCGGTCGGCGAGGGCCATGAGGAACACGCTCGAGACGACGTCGACGCCGGGCTTCGTCTTGATGATCTCGAACGAGGGCTTGATCGTGTGCGCGGTGGTGTGCGCGGCGCCCGACACCATGCCGTCGGCCATGCCGAGCTCCACCATCATGGTGCCGAAGTACGACACGTCCTGCACGCGCTCGCGCGCCTGCTCGAGCGTGACGCCCTTGTGGGCGCGGCGCTTCTGGTACTCCTCGGCGAAGCGGGTGACGTAGACGAAGTCGTGGTTCGAGAGCACGGTCGCGCGCGAGATGTCGAGGCCGAGCCCGATCGCGCGCGAGCGGATCTCGATCTCCTCGCCGAGGATCGTGAGGTCGGCGACGTCGCGCGCGAGGAGCGTCGCCGCGGCGCGCAGGATGCGGTCGTCGTAGCCCTCGGGCAGCACGATGTGCTTGCGGTCGCGACGCGCGCGCTCGAGCAACCCGAACTCGAACATGAGCGGCGTGACGACGTCGGGGCTCGCGATCTCGAGCCGGTCGAGCAGGGCATCGGCGTCGACGTGGTGCTCGAAGAGCGAGAGCGCGGTGTCGCGCTTGCGCTGCGACTCGGCGGCGAGGCGGCCGCGTGTGTGCGTGATCGCGAGCGCGGTCTCGTAGCTCGACAGCTCGGTGCGGATGATCGGCAGCCCGGCCTTCAGGCCCTCGACGAGTCGCACGATGTGCTCGGAGAGCGGGAACCCGCCGTTCAGCACGATGCCCGACACCGAGGGGAACGTCTGCGACGAGTGCGCCGTCAGCACGCCGAGCAGCACCTCGCTGCGGTCGCCCGGCACGATCACGACCGAACCCTCGATGAGCCGCGAGAGCACGTTCTCCATCGACATCGCGGCGATCACGACGCCGAGCGCCTCGCGGTCGAGGAGGTCGGGGTCGCCCGCGTACAGCTCGCCGTCGACGGCCTGCATGATCGTGCGCATCGACGGGGCGACGAGGAACTGGTCTTCCGGGATCGCCCAGACAGCCGCGCCGTCGGCCTCGGTCGAGGATGCCGCGCCGCCGGCGCCGGTCGCCGGGCGGGCGCCCGACACCGGCCCGAGCCCGGCCGCCCGCACCGCCGCGACGATCTCGTCGAGCCGGCCGGGGTCGGCGCGGTTGACGACGACGCCGAGAAGCGACGCGTGCTCGCGCTCGAGCTCCTCGACCGCGAGCTCGGAGAGCTGGGCGAGCTCGTCGGGCGTGCGGGCGTCGCTGTCGCCGAGTCGTTCGCTGAGCGCCCGGTTCTGTCCTTCGCCGACACGGCCGCCGAGCACGAGCAGCACGGGGGTGCCGAGGTTCGCGGCGATGCGGGCGTTGTAGGCGAGCTCGGTCGGGCTGCCCACGTCGGTATAGTCCGACCCGATGATGACGACCGCGTCGCACCGCCCCTCGATCGCCTTGAAGCGCCGCACGATCGTCGCGAGTGCCGCGTCGGGGTCGGCGTGCACCTCGTCGTACGAGACGCCGATCGCCTCGTCGTACGAGAGCGGCACGACGCCGTCGTGCGCGAGCAGCAGCTCGAGCACGTAGTCGCGTTCGGCGGTCGACCGCGCGATGGGCCGGAACACGCCGACCTTCGCGGCACGCCGGGTCAGGGTGTCGAGCGTGCCGAGCGCGACGGTGGACTTGCCGGTGTTCCCCTCGGCCGAGCAGATGTAGATGCTGTGCGCCACGATTCCCAGCCTATTCGGCGGCGCCGTCGCCCGGTCGGGAGTTCGCGGGGAGTACACCCGCGTCATCCGAATCGACCCCCGCGCGAAGGGGAAGGAATCCGAACGATCTTCGCCTAGGCTGATCGGGCACATCGACGTGCCGTGCCGTCTCCCCTGCGGCGCGACCCGAACCCGAAATCCCCCACCCGTGAACCCCATCGCCCTCATCGGAGCGGGCCCCTCCGGCCTCGCCGGCGCGCGAGCACTGAGCCGCGCCGGGCTCTCCTTCCACGGTTTCGAGGCCGGCGCCGACGTCGGCGGCCTCTGGAACATCGACAACCCCCGCTCGACCATGTACGAGTCCGCGCACCTCATCTCGAGCCGCACGACGACCGAGTTCGCCGAGTTCCCGATGCGGTCGACCGCCGACTACCCCGGCCATCGCGAGCTCCTCGAGTACTTCCGCGCGTACGCCGACCGGTTCGGGCTGCGCGAGCACTTCCACTTCGGCACGAGGGTCACGAGCGTCGAGCCGCTGCCGGTCGCCGACGGCGAGACGCCGGGTGCGAACGGCTGGCGGCTCACCGCCGTAACCGACGGCGGCGACACGTTCGAGGGCGACTACTCGGCGGTGATCCTCGCGAACGGCACGCTCGCCGAGCCGAACGTGCCGTCGTTCCGCGGCGACTTCACCGGCGAGGTCATGCACACGAGCGCGTACAAGTCGGCGAGGGTGTTCGACGGCAAGCGCGTGCTCATCATCGGCGCCGGCAATTCGGGATGCGACATCGCGGTCGATGCCGTGCACCACGCGGCATCCGTCGACCTGTCGGTGCGCCGCGGCTACTACTTCGTGCCCCGCTACCTCTTCGGCAAGCCGTCCGACACGCTCAACCAGGGCCGGCCGCTGCCCGCGCCGATCAAGCAGTTCGTCGACACGCGCGTGCTCGAGGCGTTCACGGGCGACCCGGTGCGCTTCGGATTCCCGAAGCCCGACTACAAGATCTACGAGTCGCACCCGATCGTGAACACGCTGATCCTGAACCACCTCGGACAGGGCGACCTGCGGGTCGTGCCCGACATCGACCGCTTCGACGGCGACACGGTGCATTTCGTCGGTGAACACGGTGCCGACGGCACGTCGGGCGATTACGACCTCGTCGTGCTCGCGACCGGCTACAAGCTCGATTATCCGTTCGTGGCGCGCGAGCACCTCAACTGGCGGGGCGCCTCTCCGTCGCTCTTCATGAACATCTTCCCGCCGAGCTTCAACGGCCTGTACGTGCTCGGCATGATCGAGGCGTCGGGAATCGGCTGGCAGGGCCGCTACGAGCAGGCGGACCTCATCGCCGCCTACCTCGCCGCCGCAGGCGGGGCACCCGAGCAGGCGGCCGCCTTCCGGCGCCGGGCGGATGCCGCATGGCCCGACCTCACCGGCGGTTACGACTACCTCGGGCTCGACCGCATGTCGTACTACGTCAACAAGGACGCCTACCGGCGCAACGTCAAGAAGCTGCGGAAGGCGCTGCCCGCCGCATCCCCGGTCGACCGTGGTCTCGATGCGCGCAGCTCCTCGACCGACGAGGTGACCGCGTGAACATCGACGACGTCGTCCTCAACTTCACCCCGGGCTCGCTCGTCGCGCTCAACATCGTGCTCGGGCTCATCATGTTCGGCATCGCGCTCGACACGAGCGTCGACGACTTCAAGGCCGTCGCCAAGGCGCCGAAGGCGATGATCATCGCGCTCGTCGCGCAGCTCGTGCTGCTGCCCGCGGTCACGTTCGCGCTCACGCTGCTGCTGAACGTGCAGGCGTCGATCGCGCTCGGCATGATCCTCGTCGCGTGCTGCCCGCCCGGCAACATCTCGCAGGTGCTCACCTACTGCTCGCGCGGCAACGTCGCCCTCTCGGTGTCGATGACGGCCGTGTCGAACGTGGTCTACATCTTCGTGCTGCCGATCTCGCTCGCGTTCTGGGGCAGCCTCCACCCGACCGCGCGCGAACTCATGCACCAGGTGAGCCTCGACGGCTGGCAGATGCTCGCCGACATCTTCCTCATCATCGGCCTGCCGTTCTTCGCGGGCATGCTCATCCGCGCCAGGTGGACCCGCCTCGCCGAGCGCGTGCAGCCCTACGCCCGCTGGATCAGCCTGCTCGGTCTCGTCGGCTTCATCGCCGCGGCGCTCATCGGCAACTGGGCGATCTTCATGGCGTACATCGGCGTCGTGCTCGTCGCCGTCTTCCTGCACGACGCCGTCGCGCTCGGCCTCGGCTACGCGAGCGCCCGCATCGGCGGGCTCGGCGTGCGCGACCGCAAGGCGATCACGTTCGAGGTCGGCATCCGCAACTCGGGGCTCGGGCTGGGGCTCGTCTTCGCGTTCTTCGGCGGTCTCGGCGGCATGGCCGTCGTCGCCGGCTGGTGGGGCATCTGGGACATCATCGCGGGCCTCGCGGTCGCCTCCTTCTGGGCGCGGCACACGAAGAAGCGGGCGGATGCCGCGGCGACGGCGCCTCCTGGTCGGTCGCGTGGCGAGCGCAGCGAGCGTATCGAGACCACCGGGTCGGAGGACGCCGAATGAGGCGCGTGCTCGTGACCGGCGGGTCGGGGTTCCTCGGCTCCTCCGCGGTCGCCGCCCTGGCGCGGCATCCCCTCGTCGAACTCGTCGTCTCGGGCGACGTGCGCCCACCCGCGCAGGTCGTCGACGGGGTCGTCGTCGAGTCGTGCGACGTGACCGACGCGCAGGCCGTCGCGACCGTCGTCGCGAAGCACCGCATCGACACGATCGTGCACCTCGCGGCCATCGTGAACCCGGGCGCCCTCGACGAGGAGATCGAGTACCGCGTCGACGTGCAGGGCACCCGCAACGTGCTCGACGCCGCGGTCGCCTACGGCGTCTCCCGCATCGTCGTGTCGTCGTCGGGCGCGGCCTACGGCTATCACGCCGACAACCCCGAGTGGCTGACCGAGACCGACGCCATCCGCGGCAACGAGGAGTTCAGCTACTCGCGCCACAAGCGTCTCGTCGAGGAGATGCTCGCCGACTACCGGGCGGGGCATCCGTCGCTCGGGCAGGTCGTGCTGCGCATCGGCACGATCCTCGGCCCGACGGTCGCGAACCAGATCACCGCGCTGTGGGACGGGCCGCGCATCCTCGCGATCCGCGGCTCCGACAGCCCGTTCGTGTTCGTGTGGGTCGACGACGTCGTCGGCGCGATCGTGGCGGGCGCCACGGGCGACGTGACCGGCGAGTTCAACGTCGCCGGCGACGGCAAGGTCACCGTGCACGAGATCGCCGACGCGCTCGGCAAGCCCGTGCTCACCCTGTCGCCGGGCGTGCTCGCGTTCGCGCTGCGCGCGGGGCGGGCGCTGCGGCTCACGGTGCACGGGCCCGAGCGGGTGGGTTTCCTGCAGTACCGGCCGGTGCTCGCGAACGACCGGCTCAAGACGCAGCTCGGGTACGTGCCCGGCAGGACGAGCCGCGAGGCGTTCGACGCCTACCTCGAGGCGCGAGCCGCGCGCGGGTAGCGCAGTCGGTGCAGCTCGGGCAGGAGCATCCGACGCAGAGGCCCGATATCGGCGGTTCGTGTCGGATGCTCCTCTCCAGCCGACTCGGATACGGCCATCCTTCGGAGGATCGCGCCCGCCGACGGCTGCCACCGGCCGCGCGTACGGCGAGCCCTCAGGACTCGGGTAGACTGTCCGAGGCTCCCCACGTGGCGCCATCCAGGCCAACTCCCCCAGGGCGGAAACGCAGCAAGGGTAACCGGGCTCTGGCGGGTGCGTGGGGGGTCACTGGAGGATTCGCCTAGTGGCCTATGGCGCACGCTTGGAAAGCGTGTTGGGTGAAAGCCCTCGGGGGTTCGAATCCCCCATCCTCCGCCAAGAACCGTTCACGCCGGGTGCGCGCACAGCACCCGCACCGGGCTTCGAATCCCCCATCCTCCGCCGAGATGTCCCACGCCGGGTGCGCGCACAGCACCCGCACCGGGTATCGAATCCCCCACCCTCCGCCGAGATGTCCCACGCCGGGTGCGCACGCACGGCGCAGACCGGTCACCGGAAGCGGCTCCGGCGGCCGGGTCAGTCGTCGACTGCGGCGCTCCCGGAGTCGACCGCGATGCGTGCCGTCGCGGCGGCGTACGCCGCCCGGATCTCGGGCCGGGTGTCGGGCTCGAGCTCGACCGCGAACTCGACGGCCCAAGCCGGTCGCTCGCCCATGAGCGCCCAGGCCGCCTGGCGGGCGGCCCCGTCGGCGACGTACTCGCTCGGGGCGGGCACGGCCACCGGCACGTCGAACACCTGGGCGGCGATCGCCCGCACGGCGGGGTTCTGCGCGGCGCCGCCGATCAGCAGCACGCGTCGCGCCGCCACGCCCTGGCCCCGCACGGCGTCGAGGCCGTCGGCGAGCCCGCACAGCAACCCCTCGACGGCCGCCCTGGCGAGGTTCGGCCGGGTGGTGGAGGCGAGCGTCATGCCGGTCAGCGAGGCGGTCGCCTCGGGAAGGTTCGGGGTGCGCTCCCCCTCGAAGTACGGCACGAGCACGAGACCGGATGCCCCGGGCTCGGCCTCGAGCGCGAGCCTGCCGAGTTCGTCGTGGTCGACGCCGAGCAGGCCGGCGGCCGAGTCGAGCACGCGCGCGGCGTTGAGGGTCGCGATGAGCGGCAGCCAGTTGCCGCTCGCGTCGGCGAAGCCTGCGACGGTGCCCGACGCATCGGCGATCGGTGCGTCCGCGACGGCGAACACCGTGCCGGACGTGCCGATCGACACGATGACGTCGCCCGGCTGCGCGTCGAGTCCCAGTGCGGCGCCCGCGTTGTCGCCGCAGCCCGGGCCGACGACGACGCCGGCCGCCGTCGCGCCGACCCGGTCGGCCGGGCCGGCCACCCGCGGCAGCACGGCGTCGTGGCCGAGCGCGCGGACCAGGAGGTCGCGGTCGTACCCGCGGGCGCCCCAGTACGCGGTGCCGCTCGCGTCGGACCGGTCGGTGACGAGCTCCTCGAGCACAGGCCCGAGCGGCGACTCGGCGTCGCCGGCCGGGCCGTACCCGCGCAGCCGCCAGGTGAGCCAGTCGTGCGGGAGCGCGACCGCGGCGACGCGCGCCGCGTTGGCCGGCTCGACATCGCGCAACCACCGCAGCTTCGTCGCCGTGAACGAGGCGACGGGCACCACGCCGGTGCGGTCGGCGTAGGCCCGCGAGCCGACCTCGCGGGTCAGATCGCGGGCCGCTCCCGCCGAGCGGGTGTCGTTCCAGAGGAGGGCCGGGCGAATGACCCGGCCGTCGGCGTCGAGCACGACCATGCCGTGCTGCTGGCCGGCGATCGACACCGCGGCGACGTCGTCGAGTCCGCCCGCTGCGGCGATCGCCGACTGCAGCGCGCGCCACCAGTGCTGCGGGTCGGCCTCGGTTCCGTCGGGATGCGGGGCGCGACCGGTCCGGACGAGCGCGCCGGTGGCGGCATCCCGGATCACGACCTTGCACGACTGGGTCGACGAGTCGACTCCGGCGACGAGCGTCACGTTGCCCTCCTTGGCGACGATGCGACGGGCGGGTGGATGATCGGCGGGGCGGTGCGGGCGCGGGGTCAGCCGCGAGCGCCGAGCAGGTGTTCGGTGGCGAGCTGCTGCAGGCGCACGAAGCCGAAGCCCTTGCCGCCGAGGTACGCGTTCGCGTCGAAGTCCTCGAACGCCGAGCGGTCGGCGGCGAGCGACTCCCAGGTCTCGTCCGCGTCCAGCGTGGGCGCGGCGAGCTCGTCGACCTTCGCGGCCGCGAGCGCCTCCTGCACCTCGGGATCGGCGCGGAACGCGGCTGCGCGCTCCTTGAGCAGCAGGTAGGTGCGCATGTTCGCTGCAGCCGACTCCCAGACGCCGCGCTCGTCCTCCGTGCGGCTCGGCTTGTAGTCGAAGTGACGCGGGCCGTCGTAGGCGGGCACGCCGCCGGGGCCGCCGTTCTCGAGCAGGTCGACGAGCGCGAAGGCATTGTGCAGGTCGCCGTGACCGAACACGAGGTCCTGGTCGTACTTGATGCCGCGCTGGCCGTTGAGGTCGATGTGGAAGAGCTTGCCGTGGTACAGCGCCTGGGCGATGCCTGCGGCGAAGTTGAGGCCCGCCATCTGCTCGTGGCCGACTTCGGGGTTGAGGCCAACGAGCTCGGGGTGCTCGAGCGAGTCGATGAACGCGATCGCGTGTCCGAGGGTCGGCAGCAGGATGTCGCCGCGCGGCTCGTTGGGCTTGGGCTCGATCGCGAAGCGGATGTCCCAACCCTGGTCGATGACGTGCTGGCCGAGGAAGTTCACCGCCTCGCGGTAGCGGTCGAGCGCCGCACGGATGTCCTTCGCGGAGTCGTACTCGGCGCCCTCGCGCCCGCCCCACATGACGAAGGTCTTCGCCCCGAGCTCGACGCCGAGCTCGAGCTGGCGCATCACCTTGCGCATCGCGAAGCGTCGCACGTCCCGGTCGTTCGACGTGAAGCCGCCGTCCTTGAAGACCGGTGCCGAGAAGAGGTTCGTGGTGACCATCGGCACGATGAGGCCGGTGTCGGCGAGCGCCTGCTTGAGGCGGTCGATCTGGGTCTGCCGCTCGGCGTCGGTCGAGCCGAAGGCGAACAGGTCGTCGTCGTGGAACGTCAGCCCGTACGCGCCGAGCTCGGCGAGCTTCTCGACCACGTGCACGACGTCGAGCGCATCGCGGGTCGGACCACCGAAGGGGTCGGTGCCGTTGTAGCCGACGGTCCAGAGGCCGAAGGAGAACTTGTCGTCGCGGGTGGGCGCGCTGGCCATGGATGATCCGCCTTTCAGCGTCGTCGATGATTTGTTGGCGAGTTCAACATAACCCGACACGCTGAGACACGCAAACCGATTCCCGGGAAACCCTTCCGGAAATTTCGACACTAGGATTCGAAACATGAAATCGGATGCCGCGGGCGCGCGCGTCACGCTCGCCGACGTCGCCGACGAGGCCGGCGTCTCGCTGTCGACCATCTCCAAGGTGCTGAACGGGCGCGCCGACGTCTCCGAGGCCACGCGCGAGCGGGTCGAGCACGTGCTCGCCGAGCGCGGCTACCGGCGGCGCGGCGGCGGGCGCAGCGAGACCCGCGCCGAGTTGATCGAGATCGTCTTCCACGAGCTCGACCCCATCTGGTCGATGGAGCTCATCGACGGCGTCGAGTCGGTCGCGAAGGAGCACGGCCTGAGCGTCGTGCTCACGGTGAGCGGAAGCCGGCACTCGCCCGACGCCGACTGGGTCGAGGGGGTCATGCGGCGCCGCCCGGTCGGGGTCGTGCTCGTCTTCAGTGACCTCGCGCCGGACTACCGGGAGCAGCTGCGCGCCCGGGCGATCCCGTTCGTCATCGTCGACCCCGCCGGCGACCCGTCGCCCGACGCGCCGAGCGTCGGCTCGGCGAACTGGTCGGGCGGGCTCGCCGCCACCCGGCACCTGATCGAGCTCGGCCATCGGCGGATCGCCGCGATCACCGGCCCCGAGGACATGATGTGCTCGCTGGCACGCGTCGACGGTTACCGGTCCGCGATGAACTCGGCCGGTCTCGCGATCGACCCCGCCTGGATCCGCTTCGGCGACTTCCACGTGACCGGCGGACGCGACCACGCGCAGGAGCTGCTCACCAGCCCCGATCGGCCGACCGCGGTGTTCGCGGGCAGCGACATGCAGGCGCTCGGCGTGCTCGAGGTGGCGCGCGAGCTCGGCCTGCGGGTGCCCGAGGACCTCTCGGTCGTCGGCTACGACGACATCCCGCTCGCGCGCTGGCTCACCCCGCGGCTCACGACGGTGCACCAGCCGCTGCGCCGCATGGGCGAGGAGGCGGCGCGCCTGGCGATCCGGCTCGCGGACGCCCCCGCCGACCCGACGGCGCCGACCCCGCGGATGGACCTCGCCACGAGCCTCGTGGTCCGCGAGAGCACCGCTGCCCCGGCCGACGGCTGACGCCGCCGCCACGGCCGACGGCTGAGTGCAGCCGTCGGCCGGTGGCCGTGGGATCACGCCGTGACCGGCGCCTCCAGCGGCAGCCGTTCGACGGTGACCTCGGGGTGCAGGCGCCGGGTGTGGTCGACGCGGCGCACCCTCCCGGTGAGCTCGACCCGGTGCGTCCCGACCAGGTCGGCGCTCGATCGGCCGAGGCCGAGCACGAGCACGCCCGGCTCGACGATGCGAGCGCCGTCGCGCGCGGTGAACGACGACAGGTCGGCGGGCACGACGAAGCGCACGTCGACGGCCTCCCCGGGCGCCAGGTCGACCCGCGCGTAGCCGATGAGCCGCTGCACGGGGCGCACCACGCTCGCGACCGGGTCGTGCAGGTAGAGCTGCACCACCTCGGCGCCGGCGCGGGCACCCGTGTTCGCGACCCGCACCTGCACGGCGACCTCGCCGTCGGTCGGGATCTCTGACGCCTCGCCCCGCACCTCGCCCCACTCGAAGCTCGTGTACGTGAGGCCGTGGCCGAACGGGTACCTCGCCGTCGGGTCGATGCTCGACACGCCGTTGCGCTGCGCGAGCGGCGGGGCGAGGTAGGTGGAGGGGTGCACGCCGGCCGTCGCCGGCACCGAGATCGGGAGGCGGCCGGACGGCGCGACGCGCCCGCTGAGGACGCCGGCCAGCGCACGCGTCCCCTCCTCGCCCGCGAAGAAGGCCTCGAGGATGCCGGCAGCACGCTCGGGCGCGGTGCCGAGCGTGTACGGGCGCCCCGCCAGCAGCGTCACGACCGTCGGAGTGCCGGTGTCGAGCACCGACTCGAGGAGCGCGCCCTGCGCACCGGGCAGTGCGAGCGACTCCGCGTCGCATCCCTCGCCGCTCGTCCCCCTGCCGAACAGTCCGGCGCGGTCGCCGAGGGCGAGCACGACCAGATCGGCTGCGGATGCCGCGGCCACCGCCTCGGCGATGCCGTCCGTCTCGCCGCCGTCGACGGAGGTGCCGAGCACGTGGTCGATCTCCGTGCCCGGGAACTCCGCGCGCAGCGACTCGAGCAGCGTCGGCAGCGCGATGCCGTCGCCCGAGGCCGGGTGGTGGACGCCCACGTGGGCTGGGAACGAATAGCAGCCGAGCACCGCGAACCGATCGTCGCCGTTCGGGCCGATCACGGCGATCCGAGCGGGAGCACCGGCCGCGGCATCCAGCGGCAGCGTGCCGTCGTTGTGCAGCAGGACGATCGCTCGTTCGGCGATCTCGGCGGCGAGCGCCCGATTCGCCGGCGGGTCGAGGTCGACGGCGCCCCGCACCGCCTCGAGGTCGTCGGCGAGATCGCGCAACGCCTCGGGTACGGGATCCCAGTCGGCATCGAGCAGGCCCAGCTCGAGCTTCTGCGCGAGCACGCGACGCAGTGCCCGGTCGACGACCGCGGGGTCGAGACGCCCGTCGGCGATCGCCTCGCGCAGCGGCGCCCCGAACGCGTGCACGGTCGGCAGCTCCACGTCGATGCCGGCCTCGAGCGCGGCGGCTGCGGCGTCCGCGAGGGAGCCCGCGGTGCCGTGCAACGTCTGCAGGAAGGCGATCGAGAAGTAGTCGGCGACGACCGTGCCCTCGAAGCCCCACACGCCGCGCAGCAGGTCGGTGAGCAGGGCCGCGTCGGCCGCCGTCGGAATCCCGTCGATGTCGGTGTACGCGTTCATCACGCTGCGGGGAGCGCCCTCGCGCAGCACCATCTCGAACGGCGGCAGCAGCACGTCGGCGAGCTCGCGCCCGCCCACCGAGACCGGCGCGAGGTTGCGGCCGGCCTTCGAGGCCGAGTAGCCCACGAAGTGCTTGAGCGTCGCGACCACGCCGGCCGACTCCAGGCCGCGGACGTACGCGGCGCCGACGGTGCCGACGAGGTACGGGTCCTCGCCCATGGTCTCCTCGACCCGGCCCCAGCGGGCGTCGCGCACGACGTCCAGCACCGGTGCGAGCCCCTGGTGGATGCCGACGCGCCGGAGGTCGTCGCCGATGCGCCGCGACATCCGTTCGATGAGCGCCGGATCGAACGTCGCCGCCCAGCTGAGCGGAACCGGGTACGCGGTCGCGCCCCAGGCGGCGAACCCGGCGAGGCACTCCTCGTGGGCCAGCGCGGGCACGCCGAGGCGGCTCTCGGCGACGATGCGGCGCTGGGTGCGGGCGAGCGAGAGCGCCCCAACGCCCGGGTCGACCGGTGCGGTGCCGAACGGCCGGGTGAGCTGGCCGAGGCCGTCGGGGATCAACGCGTCGAGGTCGACGTCGCCGATCATCTCGTGCTGGTTCGGCGCGACGTCGGTGCCGTCCGCGGAGGCGCCGACCCAGACGCCGTAGAGCTGCGCGAGCTTCTCGTCGAGGCTGAGCGCCGCGATGAGCGAGTCGACCCGTTCGGTGGCGGGCACGGAGGTGTCCTGCCAGGGGCGGGCGTGTTCCATCGTCATCCCTTCACCGCTCCCTGGAGCCCGCCGACGATGCGTTTCTCGGCAAGGGTGAAGAAGGCGATCGCGGGGAGCATCGCGAGCGCCGTGTACGAGAGCACGCCGGTGGTGTCCTGCCCGTACGCGGTCGAGAAGAACTGCACGCCGAGCGGCAGGGTGTAACTGTCGACGCCGGCGCCGCCGGCCTGCAGCACGAACAGCGGCAGCAGGTAGGCGTTCCAGCTGCCCACGAACGCGAGCACGCCCACGGTCATGAGTGCCGGCATCGACAGGGGCAGCATGATGCGCCAGAAGAACCCGATCCGGCTCGACCCGTCGACCATCGCCGCGTCCTCGAGCTCGCCGGGGATGGCGCGCAGGAAGGGGACGAGGATGATGATCGTCGTCGGAAGCGCGAAGGCCACCTGGGGGATGATGAGCCCCCACCAGTTGCCGAAGAGGTTCATCTGCCGCAGCAGCACGGTCAGCGGGAGGATCGAGATCGTGAGGGGGAACAGCAGCCCCGTCGTGAACATGGCGTAGAGGAACTCGCGGCCCCTGAAGTCGTAGCGGGCGATCACGAACGCGGCCATGACGCCGATCAGCATGACCCCGAGGGTCGTGCCGAGCGCCGTCACCATGCTCGCGAGCACCTGGTTCCAGAAGGTCGGGTCGGTCAGCACCCGCGCGTAGTTGTCGACGGTCCACGGATCGGGCATCCCCGCGGGGTTCGCGAAGAAATCGGGGTTCGTGCGGAATCCCGAGACGAACACGTAGAGCACCGGCCCGACCGCGAGGGCGGCGACGACGAGTGCGACGAGGTACACGAACGGCTGGCCCCAGTCGAAGCGCTGGCCGGCTCGTCGTCGCGGGACGGATGCCGGGTCGGCGACGGTCATGGCGGTCGTTGCGGTCATCAGCGCACCCCTCCGGTGATGGCTCCGGCGAGATCACGCCGCAGCGCGAAGCGCTGGTACACGAGGGCGATGACGAGGGAGATGAGGAACAGGACGACGGCGACGGCGCTGCCGTAGCCGATCTGGGTGACGTTGAGCCCGTTCTTGACCATGTAGACCGCCATCGTCGACGACGCGTTCAGCGGCCCGCCTCCGGTCACGATCCAGACCATGTCGAACAGCTGCAGCGCCCCGATGATCGACAGGAAGGCCCAGATGCGGATGGTCGGTCCGAGCAGCGGCACGGTGATGTACCACTGCGTCTTCCACCAGCCGGCGCCGTCGAGGGCTGCGGCCTCGTAGAGCTCCTCGGGAACGCCCGACAGGCCGGCGAGCATCAGGATGATGGCGAGCCCGAGGTACTTCCAGGTGAGGATGCCGAACATGGTCCACATCACGACATCGGGATCGGCGAGCCAGGCCGGCGGGTTCTCGATGCCGATCGCCTGCAGGAGCGTGTCGACCGGGCCCCAACGCGCCGGCGGCACCGACTGCAGCAGGATCTGCCAGGCGAGACCGGCCGTGACCTCGCTCAGCACGTAGGGCACGAAGATGAGGGCGCGGAGGAGGCCGCGGAACCGCAGGGGTCGGTTCATGAGCAGCGCGATGAGGATCGCGAGCGGCCCCTGGATCAGCAGCGACAGGACGATGATGAAGAAGTTGTTGTACACCGAACGGTGGAACACGGGATCCGTGAGCAACCGGGTGTAGTTGTCGAGACCGATGAACCGGTCGAGCGGACCCAGCCCGTTCCAATTGAAGAAGCTGTAGTACGCCGCCAGCACGACGGGCAGGAGGACGAAGACGACGTAGACGAGCACGGCGGGTCCGGCGAAGAGCGAGATCTCGCCCCACTTGCGCGTGTTGCGTCGTGTCGGACGCCGCTCGATGCGAGGGGCCGGACCCGCGGTCACCGCGGGCCCGGCCGTTTCGAGTGCAGTCATGCTAGAGCGTGGCCGCCGCTGCGTTCATGGCGTCGGGGACCGACTCGGGCGTTCCGTCGCCGAACATGAGGGCCACGATGGCGTCGTTCATCGCCTGGCCGATGACCGGGCCGTACTGGGTGTCGAGCCACGTCACGACGAGCGAGGCGCCCACCGTGCCGTCGGCGATCTGCTTGAGCACGGGGTCGGTGATGCCGGCCTCGGCGCCCGCGACGGTCGGGATCTCGCCCGTCGCCGCGAAGCGCTTCTGCACGTCTTCGCTCATGATGTACTCGAGCAGGTCGAGCGTCTCGTCGGGAGCGTCGGCGTAGACGCCCCACGCGTCACCGGAGCCGAGCGCGGCACCGGGTGCACCCTCGGCACCCTCGATGTCGGGCACGGGCATCCAGGCGAGCCACTCGGGTGCCGGCGGGTTGTCGGCGGGTGCGCCCGGAACGAGCTTCGCGACCTCGCCGCGGTGCCAGGTGCCCATGAGCTCCATGGCGGTCGCCTCGGAGGCGAGCAGGCCGGCCGAACTGTTCGGCACGCTCTGCGCGGGGGTGCTGGTCGGGTTCGACTGGAAGGGCAGGTCGCCGTCGAACGAGTCCATCCAGGCCTTCAGGTTCTCGCCCGCCTCGACGAAGCAGGGGTCGCTGAAGTCGAGGGTGTCGGCCGCCTTCTCGAGCGACTCGGGCGAGCACGTCTTGATGGCGAACTGGTACCACCAGTGGGCCGCGGGCCAGCCGTCGGCCGCGCCGACGCCGACCGGCGAGACGCCCGAGGCGGAGAGCTTGTCGATCGCCTCGCCGAACTCGTCGAAGGTCGCCGGCGGCTCGGTGATGCCCGCCTTCTCGAACAGGTCGGCGTTGTACCAGATGCCTTCGATGCCGTAGCGGTAGGGGATGCCGTACTGCTTGCCGTCGACGTTCCAGCCCGTGCCGGCACCGCCGACGCTCTCGACGACGTCGGTGAGGCCGCTGAGGTCCTTGAGGTAGCCGGCCTCGACCTGTGCCTTGATCTCACCTTCGGCCCACACCATGAAGAGGTCGGGCGCCGCGTCGCCACCGGCCTGGAGCGCGTTGGGAATGAGGGTGCGCTGCAGGTCCTCGTTCTGGAAGGCCTCGACCTTGACGGTGACGCCGGGGTGGTCGGCCTCGAACTCGTCGGCCACGTCCTCCCAGAAGGACTTCAGCGGCTCACCGGTGCCGTTGTGCCACCACGTGATCGTCGTGCCGTCGCCTGAGGCGTCGCCTCCGCCTGCCGCCGGCGCGCAGCCCGCGAGCGCGAACGCCGCGAGTCCGACGGTCGCCCCGAGCGCGACGAGCTTGGTGCTGCGTCTGTTCATCGTTGAACCTCTCGAAATTTTCGGGTGTTGTGCCGAAAGTGATCTTGGACGCCTCGAATATACGTCGCCTCCGGATATCGAGTCAAGCGCAACAAATTCGGCGTGTCCGCAACCGAGCGATCCCAGCACTCCCTAGAGTGAACGGGTGATCGAACGGAGCGGAACCTTCGACGGCGTCCATCGTCGAAACCTCTCGAAACTCCTCACCCTCGTGCATCTCGAGGGGCCGCTCTCACGCGCCCGGCTGACCGCCATGACGGGTCTCAACCGTTCGACCGTCGCGTCGCTCGCCGCCGAACTCGTCGACCTCGGGCTGGCGGTCGAGCGGGCGCCCGACCCGACCAACCGGGTCGGTCGACCGTCACCGGTCGTCGCCCCCTCCCCCGATGTCGTCGCGATCGCGGTCAACCCCGAGCTCGATGCCGTCACGATCGCCGCCGTCGGGCTCGACGGCCGCATCCCCGCGCGCGAGCGCATCGACGTCGATCGCATCGTCTCTCCCACCGAGACGGCTGACATCGTCGCGCGCACGATCGACCGCTGGCGCGGTGCCGAACTGGCGGGCGCGCGCATCGTCGCGATCGGTCTCGCGGTGCCCGGTCTCGTTCGTGCGGGCGACGGAATGGTGAGACTCGCCCCGCACCTGCAGTGGCGCGACGTGCCGCTTCCGGCGCTCGTCGAGCACGCGACGGGGCTTCCCGCCGTCGTCGGCAACGACGCCACCTTCGGCGTGACCGCCGAGCACCTCTTCGGCGCCGGGCGCGGCGTCGACGACATCGTCTACCTCAACGGCGGTGCGAGCGGCATCGGCGGCGGCCTCATCGTGCACGGTCTGCCCGTCGCCGGCGCGGGCGGCTACGCGGGCGAGTTCGGCTGGAACCGCCCGGGCATCTCGGACCCCGACGATCGCACCGCGCCGGCGGGGGTGCTCGAGGAGGAGGTGAGTCGCGCACGGCTGCTCACGGTGGTCGGCCTCGCGTCGGCCGACGAGCCGACGCTCGCCGCCGCACTCGCCGCGCGCGCCGACGCCGACGTCGAGGCCGAGCTCTCGCGCCAGCGCCGCATCCTCGCCACGGCGCTCGCCAACGCGGTCAACGTGCTGAACCCGTCGCTCGTCATCCTCGGCGGGTTCCTCGCCACGGTCGCCGCGAGCGACCCCGACGCACTCCGCGACGCCGTCGTGGCGCAGACCATGCCGGCGGCCGCCGAGTCGCTCGAGATCCGTGTGGCCGCGCTCGGCGAGGACCGCCTGCTGATCGGCGCCGCCGAGGCGGCGTTCGCCGACCTGCTTCGCGAGCCCGTCGGGACCGACGGCTGAGCACGTCGACGAGCGTCGCCGGCACCGCCTATGCTGTCCTGAGCCGGGTCGTGAGGGCCCGAGATGTCGACGAAGACGACGGCGTTCTCGTCGACCCCACGACGCCGGCACACACTTCCCTCCACCGTCCCGAATGATGGCGAACGACTGTGCCCGACCAGCGAACGACCGTGCCCGACCCCCGTGTCCTCATTAATGCCGAATGGCGCGCATCGCGCGTTGGCCGCATGATGTGAGAGATGTCAGCGGCACAGGTGGACACGAGGAGTGGGGACGCAGGGGGCTCCTCCATCGGCGCAGCGGCAGCAGGGGGCGACGGCCTCAGGGTGATCACCCTGAGGCCTCGTCGCTCGCTCGGGTGGAGCTACAGCATCGCCGCCGCCGCACTCGTGCTGCCCCTCCTGGCGGTCGAGCTGTGGGTGCTCGATCCGACCGGCTCCTGGCCGGTCGTCGCCGTCACGGCCGCGATCGTCTTCGCACTCATGTGCCTCGGCTGGGTCGCGTACCGTCGCACCCGTGTCTCGGTCAGCCGCCAGGGCATCGTCGAGCGCGGCTTCTTCGGCGCCACGACCGTCGTCGCCGCCCGCGACGTCGCGAAGGTCCTGCGCATCCAGCTCTACCGACCCAACAGTCTCGAGACGACCGAAGAGCTGTTCGTCGTCTGCCGCGGCGGTCGCGGCCGGTTCCGCATGCGCGGCCGGTTCTGGGATGCCGCTTCGATGGATCTCGTCGCCCGCACGCTCGACGTCGAAGAGGTGACCCGGCCCGATCCCGTCACGCTCGCCGAACTGCGCGAGAGCGACCCCGGACTGCTCTACTGGTTCGAGCGCCGCGCCCTGATGGCCTGATCAGGCGCTCGTCGCGATGCCGAGCTTCGGCGCGTCGGGCCGGCTCGACGGCAGTTCGTGGAAGCCGAGTCGGTCGTAGAACGCCCGCGCGCCGGTGTTCTCAGCGGCGAGTCCGAGGTGGAGCGCATCGACGCCGCGCTCGGCGAGCGCCGCGCGCACCGTGTCGATGAGCCGCCGCCCCCAGCCCTGGCCCTGCAGTTCGGGCAGGAGGTCGATGTGCAGGTGGGCCGGATAGTCGTCGAGCTCGTCGATGAGCATGCGTTCGGGATGCAGGCCCGCGTCGACGAGGGCCGCCTCGGAGAACGCTGGCTGGTGCGCGGTCGGCGGTGCGACGACGGGATGCCGCTCCGCGAAGCCGGGCGCCCACTCGCGCTTCCACCACTCGACGAAGTCGGCTGTGTCGGCGACCGCCATGACGTACCCGGCCGCCCGCTGTTCGTCGGCGACGACGAAGACGAGGTCGGGCGCGTACTCGAGGTACGGCAGGGCGAACACCTCGGGCATGAGCGTGTCGTCGGAGTACACCCCGGTCGCGTCGCCGCCGGCCGCAGCGGTGCGCAGGCAGATCAATGCGACGTCGTCGCGATCGGACGGACGGTACGGTCGGATCTCGAACGCCATCAGCGACGCTTGGCCATGCCGAAGATGCCGGTGATGACCTCCTTGATCACCGTCTGCGTCGTGCGCGAGCCGAGCACCTCCTCGAGCGCCGACTTCTCCTTCGACTTCGACCGCGAGCTCGTGCGCGACCGCGAGCTCCCCGACGTCTGCTTCATCAGCCGGTCGTACTCGGCCTGCGCCTTCTTGTCGGCCTTCGCCGCATCGGCCTCGATCTTGGCCTGCATCTTCGCGTACTCGGCATCGGCCTTCGCCTTGGCGGCGGCCGCCTGCTCGGCGTCGACCTTCGCTGCGGCATCCGCGAGCTTCTTCGTCAGGATCTCGTGAGCCGACTCGCGATCGATGCCGGTCGCATACTTCGCCGTGAGCGGCGACGCGGCGACCGCCGCGTCGATCACGGCGTCGGGCGAGGGCGACATCGACGCCTGGGGTGCGCGCAGCCGCGTCCACGCCACGGGCGACGGCGCGCCCTTCTCGTTCATGACCGTGACGATCGCCTCGCCCGTGCCGAGCATGGTGAGCGTCTCCTCCAGGTCGTAGCCCGAGTTCGGGTACGTCGACACGGTCGCCTTGAGCGCCTTCGCGTCGTCGGGGGTGAACGCGCGCAGCTGGTGCTGCACCCGCGAGCCGAGCTGGGCGAGCACGTCGCCCGGCACGTCCTTCGGCGTCTGCGTCACGAAGAACACGCCGACGCCCTTCGACCGGATGAGCCGCACGGTCTGCGTGATCTGCGCGAGGAACTCCTTCGAGGCGTCCTTGAAGAGCAGGTGCGCCTCGTCGAAGAAGAACACGAGCTTCGGCTTGTCGAGGTCGCCGACCTCGGGCAGGTCGGTGAAGAGGTCGGCGAGCAGCCACATGAGGAACGTCGAGTACAGCGCCGGCTTGTCGGCGACGCCCGGTACCTCGAGCAGGCTGATCACGCCGCGCCCGTCGGCGGCTGTGCGCAGGAACTCGGCGGTGTCGATCTCGGGCTCGCCGAAGAACACGTCGGCGCCCTGGTCGGCGAACGTGATGAGCTCGCGCAGGATGACCCCGACCGTCGCCTTCGACAGGCCGCCGAGCCCCTCGAGCTCGCCCTTGCCCGCGTCGCTCACGAGGTAGGCGAGCACGGCGCGCAGGTCCTCGAGGTCGAGGAGCGCGAGCCCCTCGCGGTTCGCGTAGTGGAAGACGAGCCCGAGGCTGGACTCCTGGGTGTCGTTGAGGCCGAGCACCTTCGACAGCAGCAGCGGTCCGAAGCCCGAGATCGTCGCGCGGATCGGCACGCCGCGGCCGACGCCGCCGAGCGAGAAGAACTCGGTCGGGAAGCTCGCCGCCGTCCACTCCTGGCCGATGCCGGCCGTGCGCTTGAGGAGCTTCTCGTTGCCCTCGCCGGGGGTCGCGACGCCCGAGAGGTCGCCCTTGATGTCGGCCGCGAACACCGCGACGCCCGCCGCCGAGAGCTGCTCGGCGAGCACCTGCAGGGTGCGGGTCTTGCCGGTGCCGGTGGCTCCGGCGACGAGGCCGTGCCGGTTCGTCATGGCGATCGGGATGCGCACCGGCACGGAGGGGTCGGCCTCGCCGTTGACGAGCGCGCCCATCTCGAGGGCCGGACCCTCGAAGGCGTACCCGGCGCGCACCGTCTCGACGTGCTTCGCGTCGAGGGGGCCGGATGCCCCGGCCGCGGGCGGTGCGGATGCCGGCGTGCTCGCGGCGGGCGTCTCGGGCGCCGGTGCGGCCGGAGTTCCGGCTGCGGCGGACGGCTCCGTCGGCGCCGGCGTCTCTGCCGCGGCATCCCCGGCCTTCGCCGCCTCGGCGGCCGCTTTCGCGAGCGCCGCCGCCTCCTCAGCCGCCTTGATCGCGGCCTCGGCCTGCGCCTGCAGCGCCTTCGCCGCCTCGGCCGCAGCGGCGGCCGCCTCCTGAGCTTGCTTCACCGCGTCATCGGCCATGCGGCGATCCTATCGAGGGGATGCCGCCGATCCCGGCGACGGCTTGGCCGAGCCGGGACGCGCGTCTCGCAGCATGCCGGCCACCACGAGGGCGACGGCGCCGACGAGCACGAGCAGCCACAGGCCGAGCGCGTACGAATTCGTCTCGGGGTTGTACGTCGCGCCCATCACGAGCGGCGGGAAGTAGCCGCCGAGGCCGCCGGCGGCCGCGACCACACCGGTGACGGCGCCGACCTTGTCGGGCGGAGTCGACGGACCGACCCACGCGAAGACCGCGCCCATGCCGAGGCCCATCGCCGCAGCCATGAGGATGAACGTGACCCCGGTGAGGATGCCCTCGGGCGGCTGCTGCCCGACGATGTACGCGAGCGAGACGATGCCGGCGAGCGAGATGAGCGAGATCACCTTCGGTCCGACGTGGTCGGCGAGCGTGCCGCCGATCGGCCGCGCGATCACGGCCGCGGCCGCGAACAGCGCGGTGCGCGTGCCCGCCCCGACCGGGTCGACCTCGTCGGGGTAGATCGTCGTGAGGTACTTCGGCAGGAACGTCGAGAAGGCGACGAAGCCGCCGAAGACGATGCCGTAGAGGAACGCCATCTCCCACGTGATCGGCAGCTTCAGCGCGCCGACCACCTTCGGCACGAGCGGCTGCCGGCTCGGCTCCCATCGGGGCGAGTCGCGCAGGAACAGCCAGACGACGATCGCCGCCACGGCCATGATTCCGGCGACGAGGAGGTGCGTCGGAAGGTAGCCGATCGACTCGGCGAGGCGCGGCGTGAGGAACGCCGAGATCGCCGTGCCGATCATGCCCATGCCGAACACGCCGGTCGCGAAACCGCGCCGTTTCGCCTCGTACCAGGCGCTCGAGAACGGCACGCCGACCGCGAAGATCGTGCCGGCGACGCCGAGGTAGAACCCCGCCACGAGCAGCAGCGGGAAGCTCTTGATCTCGCCGGCGAGCGCGACGAGCAGCACCGCGGGCACCGACCCGAGCAGCACGATGGTGAACATCTTGCGCCCGCCGAAGCGGTCGGTCATGGCCCCCGTCACGATGCGCCCGAGCGCGCCGACGAGCACGGGCGTCGCGAGCATGAGCGAGATCTGCCCCTCGTCGAGGCCCATCTCGGTCGCGTACGTCTTCTGCAGCGGGGCGATGAGCATCCACGCCCAGAAGCCGATCGCCGAGGCGAACGTGGCGAGCAGCACCTGGCCGAGTTGCCCTTTGAGCGGGGGCGGGCCCGGCGCCTCGGCCACTGCCCCGGCCTGCTTCGATGACTCGCTCAACGCTGCCCCCGATCGGTGCGATGTGCCGGCGAACCCGCCGTCTGCGCCCGACAGTACCGGGCGTATGACCCGTGTGGCCAGCCATTTCGGCCGAGTTCGTGAACATCGGATAAACCCGGTGAAACGCCTCGACAGACCGCCGCCGTGCGCAATACGGTCGGTAGTGTCCGCGTCAAGCGGCAACCCCGGCGGCGCCGGCAACGGCGTTCGTCGCACAGGCGAGGAGGCCTTCGTGAGTCAGACGCCCCCGAGTTCGAGCGGTCCAGCCACCGACGGCGCGCTCGCCGATGCCCTCGTCAAGCTCGGCCGCTTCGTGCGGCCCGGCGAGGTGTCTCCCGACCTGCGCACGGTGACCCTCGAGGGCGGTCGCAAGGGCGACGTCTTCTATCGCGACCGCTGGTCACACGACAAGGTCGTCCGCTCCACCCACGGGGTGAACTGCACGGGCTCCTGCTCGTGGAAGGTCTACGTGAAGGACGGCATCATCACGTGGGAGACGCAGGAGACCGACTACCCGTCGGTCGGCCCCGACTCCCCCGAGTACGAGCCCCGCGGCTGCCCGCGCGGCGCCGCCTTCAGCTGGTACACCTACTCCCCGACGCGCGTGCGCTACCCCTACCTGCGCGGCGTGTTGGTCGAGCGGTACCGGGCTGCGAAGGCCCGGGTCGGCGGCGACCCCGTGCTCGCCTGGGCGGCGCTCGTCGACGACCCCGAGGCATCCCGTGCGTACAAGCGGGCCCGCGGCAAGGGCGGGCTCGTGCGCGCGAGCTGGGACGAGGCGCTCGAGATCATCGCGGCGGCGCACGTGCACACCATCAAGGCGTACGGGCCCGACCGGGTCGCGGGCTTCTCCCCGATCCCGGCGATGTCGATGGTGTCGCACGGCGCGGGTGCCCGCTTCATCAACCTCATCGGCGGCACGATGCAGTCGTTCTACGACTGGTACGCCGACCTGCCCGTCGCGAGCCCGCAGGTGTTCGGCGACCAGACCGACGTGCCCGAGTCGGCCGACTGGTGGAACTCCACCTACCTCATGATGTGGGGCTCGAACGTGCCGGTCACCCGCACGCCCGACGCGCACTTCATGACCGAGGCCCGCTACCGCGGCCAGAAGGTCGTGACGGTCTCGCCCGACTACGCCGACAACACGAAGTTCGCCGACGAATGGCTCGCGCCGCACCCGGGCACCGACGCCGCCCTCGCGATGGCGATGGGACACGTGATCCTGCGGGAGTTCCTCGTCGAGCGGCGCACCGAGCGCTTCGCGCAGTACCTGAAGACCTATTCGGATGCCCCCTACCTGGTCACCCTCGAACCGCGGGGCGACGGCTTCGTACCGGGGAAGTTCCTCACCGCGGCCGATCTCGGCGGCGAATCGGCGGGGGTCGCGAATGCCGCGTTCAAGACCGTGCTGCTCGGCGAGGGCGGCGAGCCCGTCGTGCCGAACGGCTCGCTCGGGCACCGGTTCAGCGCCGACGACGAGGGCAGGTGGAACCTCGACCTCGAGGGCGTCGACCCGCTGCTCTCGATCATGGACGACGCCGCATGGCTCGGCGCGACCGCGGCCGTCGACCTGCCGCGCTTCGACGTCGCGCCCGCGCCGGGTGCCGAGCACGAGGGCGGTGCCGGCGTCGTTCGCCGCGGCGTGCCCACGGTCGAAGTCGCCGGCAGCACCGTGACGACCGTGTTCGACCTGGTGCTCGCCCAGTACGGGGTCCCCCGTGACGGGCTGCACGGCGAATGGCCGACCGGCTACGACGACCCGTCCACGCCCGGCACACCGGCGTGGCAGGAGGAGATCACGGGCGTTCCCGCCGAGCAGGCCGAGCGCATCGGTCGCGAGTTCGCCGACAACGCCGAACGCTCGGGCGGCCGCTCGATGATCCTCATGGGCGCGGGCACCAACCACTGGTTCCACTCCGACACGATCTACCGCACGTTCCTCGCGCTCACGACGATGACCGGGTGCCAGGGCGTCAACGGCGGCGGCTGGGCGCACTACGTCGGCCAGGAGAAGGTGCGGCCCGTCACCGGATACACCCAGTACGGCACCGCGAGCGACTGGTCCCGGCCGGGCCGCGCGATGATCGGCACCGCGTTCTGGTACCTCGCGACCGACCAGTGGCGCTACGACGGACTCCCCGCCGACCAGCTCGCCTCGCCGCTCGCGGCGGGCCTGTTCGCGGGGCGGACGACCGCCGACTGCCTCGTCGAGTCGGCGAAGCGCGGCTGGATGCCGAGCTATCCCACGTTCGACCGCAACCCGCTCGACCTCGTCGACGACGCGCGGGCCGCCGGCCGCGAACCCGCCGAGTACGTCGTCGACTCGCTGAACGACGGGTCGCTGCGGTTCGCGTGCGAGGACCCCGACTCGCCCGAGAACTTCCCGCGCGTGCTCAACGTGTGGCGGGCGAACATCCTCGGCTCCTCGGGCAAGGGCAACGAATACTTCCTCAAGCACCTGCTCGGCACCGACTCGGCGGTGCGCGCCGCCGAGGCGCCGCCCGAGCGCAGGCCGAACACGATCGAATGGCACGATGAGGCGCCCGAGGGCAAGCTCGACCTGCTCGTCACGACCGACTTCCGCATGACCTCGACGACGCTGTTCTCCGACGTCGTGCTGCCGGCCGCGACCTGGTACGAGAAGCACGACCTCTCGTCGACCGACATGCACCCGTTCGTCCACTCGTTCAACCCGGCGATCGCGCCGCCCTGGCAGACGAAGACCGACTTCGAGATCTTCCACCTCATCGCGCAGCGCCTCTCGCTCTACGCGCGAAAGCACCTCGGCACCCGCAGCGACCTCGTCGCAGCTCCCCTCATGCACGACACCCCCGACGCGATGGCGACGCCGCACGGCATCGTCGAGGACGGGTTGCCGCTCGTGCCCGGGGTCACGATGCCCAAGCTCGTCGTCGTCGAGCGCGACTACACCGCGATCGCCGACAAGATGGCGACGCTCGGCCCCTCGCAGCGTCGGCGGGCATGGTCACGAAGGGCATCGTGTTCGACCCGACGCCAGAGGTCGCCGAGCTCGGGCGCCTCAACGGCGTCGCGACGAGCGGTGCCGGCGCCGGGCAGCCGCTGCTCGATTCCGACGTGAAGGTGTGCGAGGCCATCCTCGCGCTCTCGGGCACGACGAACGGCCGGCTCTCGGTGCAGGGGTTCCGCCAACTCGAAAAGCGCACCGGGCAACGCATCGCCCAACTCGCCGAGGATCACGAGGGTGGCCGCATCCGGTTCGCCGACGTGCAGTCGCGCCCCGTCTCGGTCATCACGAGCCCCGAGTGGTCGGGCTCCGAGCACGGCGGCCGCCGCTACACGGCCTTCGCGATCAACGTCGAGCACCTGAAGCCGTGGCACACCCTCACCGGCCGCCAGCACTTCTTCCTCGACCACGACTGGATGAGCGAGCTCGGTGAGAACCTGCCGGTCTACCGGCCTCCGCTCGACCTCGCACGGCTCTTCGGGGACTCGCCGGCGCCCGGTTCGACGGCGCCGAGCGGCGACCCCGCAGCGGCCGGCCGCGCCGAGGTCGCGGTGCGCTACCTCACGCCGCACTCGAAGTGGTCGATCCACTCCGAGTACCAGGACAACCTCTTCATGCTTTCGCTCTCGCGCGGCGGCCCCACGATCTGGATGAGCCCGCAGGACGCGGAGAAGATCGGCGTGCGCGACAACGAGTGGATCGAGTCGTACAACCGCAACGGCGTCGTCGTCGCCCGCGCGATCGTCTCGCACCGCATGCCCGAGGGCACGGTGTACATGTACCACGCGAAGGACCGGACGGTGGATGTGCCGCGGACCGAGACGAGCGGCCTCCGCGGCGGCATCCACAATTCGCTGACCCGCGTGCTGCTGAAACCCAGCCACCTGATCGGCGGCTACGCGCAGCTCGCCTTCGCGTTCAACTACCTCGGCCCGACGGGCAACCAACGAGACGAGGTCACGGTGATCCGCCGTCGCAGCCAGGAGGTCGAGTACTGATGAAGGTCATGGCGCAGATGTCGATGGTCATGAACCTCGACAAGTGCATCGGGTGCCACACCTGCAGCGTCACCTGCAAGCAGGCGTGGACGAACCGCTCGGGCGTCGAGTACGTGTGGTTCAACAACGTCGAGACCCGGCCCGGCATCGGCTATCCGCGCCGCTACGAGGACCAGGAGAAGTGGGGCGGCGGCTGGATGCGCACGAAGTCGGGGCGCCTGAAGCTCCGCTCGGGCGGGCGGCTCAAGAAGCTCGCGACGATCTTCTCGAACCCGAAGCTGCCCGAGATCCACGACTACTACGAGCCGTGGACCTACGAGTACGACATGCTGCTCAACGCCCCCGCGGGCGAGCACACCCCGGTCGCGAAGCCCAAGAGCCTGCTCACCGGCGAGGACATGAAGATCTCGTGGTCGGCGAACTGGGACGACAACCTCGGCGGGTCGGGCGAGACGATGCAGGACGACCCGATCCTGCAGCACATGTCGGAGCACGTCGCGAGCGAGTTCGAGCAGACGTTCATGTTCTACCTGCCGCGCATCTGCGAGCACTGCCTGAACCCCTCGTGCGTCGCCTCGTGTCCGTCGGGCGCGATGTACAAGCGGGTCGAGGACGGGATCGTGCTCGTCGACCAGGACCAGTGCCGCGGATGGCGCATGTGCGTGTCGGGATGCCCCTACAAGAAGGTCTACTTCAACCACAAGACCGGCAAGGCCGAGAAGTGCACGCTCTGCTACCCGCGGCTCGAGGTCGGGCTGCCGACCGTCTGCTCCGAGACGTGCGTCGGTCGGCTTCGGTACCTCGGGCTCGTGCTCTACGACGCCGACAAGGTCGCCGAGGCGGCCCGCGTCGAGAACGAGCACGAGCTGCTCGAGTCGCAGCGCAGCGTCTTCCTCGACCCGCACGACCCCGCGGTCGTGCAGGCCGCGCGCGAGGCCGGCATCCCCGAGGACTGGATCGACGCCGCCCAGCGCTCCCCCATCCACAAGCTCATCAACGAGTACAAGGTCGCGCTGCCGCTGCACCCCGAGTACCGCACGATGCCGATGGTCTGGTACATCCCGCCGCTCTCCCCCGTCGTCGACGTCGTCGCCTCGTCGGGCAACGACGGCGAAGACGCGAAGACGCTGTTCTCGGCGATCTCGAAGCTGCGGATCCCGCTCGAGTACCTCGCGGGCCTGTTCACGGCGGGCGACACCCGCCCCGTCGAGGCGTCGCTGCGCAAGCTCGCCGCGATGCGCTCGTACATGCGCGGCATCAACCTCGGCGAGGGCAAGGACGAACGCATCGCCGACGCCGTCGGCATGTCGGGCGACACGCTCGAGGAGATGTACCGGCTGCTCGCGATCGCGAAGTACGAGGAGCGCTACGTCATCCCGGCCGCACACACCGAGCAGGCGCGCGAGCTCGACGAACTCGCGTGCTCGCTCGATTACGACGGCGGGCCCGGCATGGGCGGTGCAGGCCCGTTCGGCTCGTCGAGCGGCCAGCAGGTGCCGGTCGCGGTCGAGAACTTCCACGCGCTGAAGAACCGGCAGACGGCCGACCGACCCTCGTCGCCTGGCCGGGTGAACCTGCTCAACTGGGACGGCAACGGCACGCCGCAGGGGCTCTTCCCGCCGAAGGACGCCGCTTCGCCGCCGGATGGCGCCTCCTCGACGGACGGGGGCGCGTGATGGCCAGGCTGCCGCTCATCTTCCGTCGACCGGGCGACGCCCCGCGGCGGGTCGCGGGCGCCGGGTTGCGACTCACCGACGACCAGCGCCGTCTCGTGCACATGGCGGCGTCACTGCTGCTCGACTACCCGGGCGCGGGCTTCGCCGAGCGCGCGGCCGCGGTCGAGGCATCCCTTCGACAGGCTCAGGACGACGCCCTCGCAGGGCTGCCACCCGAGCTGTCGGGCGAGTTCCGCGCCTTCCTCGACCACGTCGCCGCGACGCCGGCCGCAGAGCTCGAGGCCGACTACGTCGCGACGTTCGACCTCAAGCGCAAGTGCTGCCTCTACCTCACCTACTTCCAGGCGGGCGACACCCGCAAGCGCGGCGCAGCGCTCGTGTCGTTCATCGAGACCTACCGGGCGGCCGGGTGGGAGTTCGACGCCGACGAGCTGCCCGACTTCCTGCCTGCTGTGCTCGAGTTCTCCGCGCGGAGCGATTCGCCCGAGGCATCCGAGCTCATCGCCGCCCATCGCGACGGGCTCGAGGTGCTGCGCGAGGCACTCGAGAAGCAGGGCAGCCCGTGGGCCGGGCTCGTGCGCGCCGTCTGCCGATCGCTGCCCGAGCTCGACGACGAGACCCGCGAGCGCTACCTCGCGCTCGTGAACGAGGGGCCGCCGGCCGAGACGGTCGGGCTGTCGTTCCTCGGCATGCCCGGCCGGGCGGCCACGGCACCATACGCGCCGGTCGGCGCCGCGCACGAGGAGGTCCGCGCATGAACGACGCCTGGAACGTGCTGCTCTGGGTCGCGCTGCCGTACGCGGCGTTCGCGGTGTTCGTCGTCGGGCACATCTGGCGGTACCGCTACGACAAGTTCGGCTGGACGACCAGGTCGAGCCAGACCTACGAGAATCGGCTGCTGCGCTGGGGGTCGCCGATGTTCCACCTCGGCATCCTGGCGGTGCTGGTGGGGCACGTCGTGGGCCTGCTCATCCCCCGCGAGTGGCTGTACGCGATCGGCATCGACGAGCACATGTACCACCTCGGCGCGACCGTGCTCGGCTCGCTCGCGGCACTGCTCACGATCGCGGGGCTGGCCATCCTCATCTACCGACGGCGCACCGTCGGGCCGGTGTTCCTCGCGACGACGCGCATGGACAAGGTCATGTACGTGTTCCTCGGCGGCGTCATCCTCTTCGGCTCGCTCGCCACCGTGATGTACCAGGTGCTCGGACCCGGCTACGAGTACCGAGGAACGATCGGGCCGTGGTTCCGCAGCCTCATCATCCTGCAGCCGCAGCCGCAGCTCATGGCCGAGGTGCCGCTCATGTTCCAGTTGCACGTGCTGTGCGCGACGCTGTTGTTCGCACTCTGGCCGTTCACGCGGCTCGTGCACGTGTTCTCGGCGCCCGTCGGGTACCTCTTCCGGCCGTACATCGTGTACCGCTCGCGCGACGCCGACGGCCGCACCGGGTCGCACCCGACCCGGCGCGGCTGGGAGGGCATCCAGACACCCGACCCGAAGAAGCTCACGAAGCTGTGAGGTGGTTCGTGGGCCGGTCCGGACCGGCCCAGTCGGGTGTCGGCCTCACGCCGGGAACGGCAGCGCCCGGCCCGTCTCGATCCACGACTTGAAGCTCGAGAGCACGAGCGGCCACGTCTCGGCCGTCTCCGCCTCGGCCGGGTGCCCCTCGCTCCACTCGTCGTTCGTGAAGGTCAGCTTCGTGAGGCCGTCGCCGGCGGAGTCCATGCGCCACGTCATGCGGCTGCGCAGCTCGGCGTGGTTCTCGCGATACGTGGGGCCGGGGTGCTCGGAGAGCTGCAGCAACGTGCCCGGCTCGGCGGCGAGCACCTCGCCGTAGACGTGCACGGTCTCGTCGCCGTCCTGGCCCGGGCCCACGTACTCGTAGCGCTCACCCGCGGCGAGCTCGCCGCGGATCGCCGAGCCCCACATGACGGCGCGGCTGCCCTCGTCGCCCGTGATCGCCTCCCACACCTGCTGCGGCTCGGCCGCGACGTACAGGGTCATCTCGAAATCGGACATGTCGGTGCTCCACTCTCTCGTTCTGTGCTCGGGTTCGGTTCGACGGTACGGATGCCTCGTGGCGGGCGTCTTGCAGAAACGCGACAGCGTCGCCCGGGGGTCGTGGCCACGAGCGACGGTGTCGGCGGGCGACGCCATACTCGGAGCATGCAGCCCTCGGACTACTGGCGCACGCGCGCCGGCGCGGCCGTCAAGGGCGTGCTCGCGCCGCGGAGCGGGGAGCCCGGACTCGCTCCGATCGCATCCGACGCGGCCGCTCAGCACGCGGCGAACGAACCGGTGCGGCTCGCGCGGTTTCCCGCACCGGCACCGGTCGCGCACGTGGTGCGGCACTTCTGGGTGCCCCGGTGGCGGCTGCCCACCGGCGTCGTGGTCGAACAGGGCGTGCTCGAGTACCCGTCCGCGAACCTCGTGGTCGAGCCCGACGCCGCTGCGCTGTACGGGCCATCGATCGGGCGGGGCGTCTCACGCCTCGAGGGCGAGGGCTGGGCCGTCGGCGCCCTCCTGCAACCGGGCGTCGCGGGGCTGATCGCCCCCGGCGAGATCCGCGCGCTGGTCGGCGGTTCGGTGCCGGTCGAGGCGCTGCGATTGCACGGCGCCGCGGCCGGCGTCGCCCGGGTCCGGGAGTCCGCCGGCGCCGGTCGCGACGACGAGGCGGTCGCGGCCTTCGCCGACTGGCTCGGCCTGCAGCGGCTCGCCCTCGACGACGACTCCGCCCTTGCAGCGCGGGTCGTCGAGCTCGCCGAGACCGATCGCTCCATCCTGCGGGCGAGCGAGCTCGCCGAGGCGGCCGGACTCGGGCTCCGAGCGCTCGAACGCCTCGTGCGCTCGCGGCTCGGGCTGACGCCCAAGTGGCTCATCGGCCGCTACCGCATGCAGGAGGCGGCGCACCGGCTCGCCGCGTCCGATCCGCCGCCGATCGCCGAGCTCGCGGCCGAGCTCGGCTTCTCCGACCAGGCGCATTTCACCCGCGAGTTCCGCACCGTCATCGGCGAGACCCCGCGACGGTATGCGGCGGCGGCGCGCGCGGCGGGGTTCCCTCGCGGCACCGCCCCGACCTAGGGTGAGAGGGTGAGCCCGACGGCGCGTGCGGCAGAGGTCATCGAACTCGACGGTCGCGAGGTGCGCATCTCGCACCCCGACAAGGTCGTCTTCCCCGAGCCAGGGCTCACGAAGCTCGACCTCGTCAACTACTACGTCGCCGTCGCCGACGGAGCGCTGCACGGAGCTGGCGGCCGGCCGATGGTGCTCAAGCGGTTCGTGAAGGGCATCGACCAGGAGGCGTTCTTCCAGAAGCGCGCCCCCGACAAGCGCCCCGACTGGATCGAGACGGCGACCCTGCACTACGCCTCGGGCAACTCGGCCGAAGAGGTCGTCGTGAACGATGCGGCCGCCCTCGCCTGGGTCGTCAACCTCGGATGCATCGACCTCAACCCGCACCCGGTACGGGCCGACGACCTCGACCACCCCGACGAACTGCGCGTCGATCTCGACCCGATGCCGGGCGTCGACTGGTCGCAGATCGTCGACGTCGCGTTCGTCGCGCGCGAGGTGCTCGACGACGTCGGGCTGGTCGGCTGGCCCAAGACCTCGGGCTCGCGCGGCATCCACATCTCGGTGCGCATCGCGCCCGAGTGGACCTATCCCGAGGTGCGGCTCGCCGCCGAGACGCTCGCTCGCGAGGTCGAGTCACGCGCTCCGGGACTCGCGTCGGCCCGCTGGTGGAAGGAGGAGCGCGGCGAGAGCGTGTTCGTCGACTTCAACCAGAACGCGAAGGACCGCACGGTCGCGTCTGCCTACTCGGTGCGCCCACTGCCCGACGCGCGCGTCTCGACCCCGCTCGACTGGTCGGAGGTGCGCGAGAGCAGGCCCGAGCGCTTCACCGTCGCCACGGTGCTCGAACGCTTCGCCGAGCGCGGCGATGCCGCGGCCGGCATCGACGACGCGGTCGGCCGCCTCGACGGGCTGCTGCGGCTCGCCGACGAGCTCGGGCCCGCCGAGAAGCCCCCGCGTCGCGGCTCGGGCGACGGCTCGGGGCAACGCCAGTCGACGATGCCGCTCATCGAGATCGCGCGTGCCAAGACGAAGCCCGAGGCGCTCGAGGGCCTCGAACGGTGGAAGGAGCGGCATCCCGGCGTCGTCGCACGCCTCGAACCGGCCGACGTGCTCGTCGACGGCATGCGGGGCAGCTCGTCGCTCTGGTACCGGATCCGGGTGAACCTGCAGCACGTGCCCGAGGCAGAGCGCCCTGCGCAGGAGCCGCTCGAGGTCGACTACGACCCGTGGGCGAAGTACCGCGACGAGGACGGCTCGCTGTCGTTCCCGGGCGGACGCGCCCGAGCCGAAGGAAGCGGCGCCGACGCCGGCAGCAGCTCGGACCCGACCTCGTGAGCGACCTCGGCCCCGTCGACCCCGGGCACCGCGCCGACGTCGAGTGGCTGCACCGCTGGCGCCTGCACGCCGAGGGCGACCCGCACACGACCGCCTCGAGCACGCTCATCCCGGTGCGCACGATCGACGGCATCCCCGCGGTGCTCAAGGTGGCCCACGTCGACGAAGAGGAACGCGGCGCCGAACTGCTCGAACAGCTCGACGGCCGCGGTGCCGCCCGCGTCCTGCAGCGCGACGGGCAGGCGGTGCTGCTCGAACGCGCGACCGGCACACGCGACCTCGTGCAGATGGTCGTCGACGGCGACGACGACGGCGCGACCCGCATCATCTGCGAAGCGGCGGCGCGCGTGCATCGCGACCCCGTCGAGCTCCCCACCCTCGCCGACTCGGGGGTCCCGCTGCTCGTCCCGCTCGAGGAGTGGTTCCGCGAGTTGTTCGCGCACGCCGACGACTTCGACCCGCTGCACCGGCAGGGTGCCGACTACGCCGACCGCCTGCTCTCCTCCCAACATGACGTGCGCGCGCTGCACGGCGACCTGCACCACGGCAACGTGCTCGACTTCGGCGAGCGCGGGTGGCTGGTGATCGACCCGAAGGGACTCGTCGGCGAGGCGACCTTCGACTACTGCAACCTGCTGTGCAACCCGTCGCACGCGCGGGCGCTGCAGCCCGGGCGTCTCGAGCGCCAGTTCGGTGTCGTCGTCGCCGAGACCGGCATCCTGCCGTCGCGACTGCGCGACTGGCTCGTGGCGTGGTGCGCGCTGTCGTCGACCTGGTTCGCGATCGCCGACGACCCCGTGCACGCCGAGTCGGTCACGCGCATCGGGGTGACGGCGGCCGATCTCAGGCTCTGACTCGCCGACCCACCGGGAGTCGGATCCGGCTCAGGGACGAGACAGCACGACGGGCGGCCTCGACGCCCACTCCCGAACCAGCTCGGTGCGCACGGTGACGCCGGTGCCCGGCCCGTCGGGCACGCGCAACTGGCCGCGGTGCTCCCCCTCGCCGAGCACGAACGGCTCGGTCACGTCATCGGCGTAGTAGCGGTCGGACGCCGAGGTGTCGCCTGGCAGCGTGAACCCGGGCAGCGCGGCGAGCGCCACGTTGGCCGCCCGGCCGATGCCGGTCTCGAGCATGCCGCCGCACCACACCGGCACGTCGAGCTCGCGGCACGCGTCGTGCACGCGCAGCGCCTCGAGGTAGCCGCCCATGCGTCCGGGCTTGATGTTGACGATGCTCGTGGCACCGCGATCGATCGCGTCGACCGCCGTCGCGGCATCCAGTATCGATTCGTCGAGGCAGACCGGGGTGTCGCAGGCGGCCGCGAGGCGGGCGTGGGTGGCGAGATCCTCCTCGGCGAAGGGCTGCTCGATGAGCAGCAGGTCGAACGCGTCGAGGCTCGCGAGCGTCGGGATGTCGTCGCCCGTGTACGCCGTGTTCGCATCGACCTGCAGCAGCCCTCCGGCGCCCATGAGCTCGCGCACGGCGGCGACGGGCACGACGTCCCAGCCGGGCTTGATCTTGAGCTTGATGCGCCGGTACCCGGCCTCGAGGTAGCCGGTGACCTCGTCGAGCAGTTCCTCGAGCGTCGGCGCGATGCCGACCGAGACGCCGCAGTCGACCCACTCGCGTTCGGCGCCGAACGCCTCACCCATCGAGCGCCCCTGCGCACGCAGCTCGGCGTCGAGCACGGCCGCCTCGAGCGCGGCCTTCGCCATGCGATGGCCGGCCACGAACGCGAGCGTTCGGGCGACCGACCGTGCGAGCGGCACCGAGGCGCCGCGGTCGCCGGCGCCGTCGGCAGCGTCGGCCGCCACTTGGCCGCCGTGCGGGTGCGGTGCGTCGAGCAGGGCGGGACCGAGGAACTGTTCGATGACGGATGCCGCGCCGTCGACGTACTCGGACGAGTAGAACGGCTCCCGGCCGGCCACGCACTCGCCCCAGCCTTCGCCGGTGTCGGTGCGGACGTGCACGAGCAGCGCCTCGCGCACCGTCTCTCGGCCGAAGCTCGTCTCGAACGGACGCACGAGCGGCACCTCGATGCGGTGCAGCTCGATCGCCTCGATGCGGGTCGGGTTCGTCATCTCGCCTCCTCGGCCTCGGGTGCGCGGTCGGGCGCGTCGGCGGTGAACACGTAGTTCCCGTCGGCGTCGAGCTCGGGCCGCAGCCCCTGCCGCGCCATCTCGGTGAACGCGCGCACGGATGCCTCGCGCATCCGCGCCGCGCCGGCTGCGTCATCCCGCCGTAGTGCCTCGAAGTCGGGCACGAGCGCGAAGCCGTTCGATCCCGACCAGCGGGCCGGCACGCCGCCGGCGAGCGCACGCCGCACGCGTGGCGAGTCGAGTCGCCAGCGCACCTCGAAACGGTCGCTGCGGTCGGCGCCCGAGATGTCGTCGCCGAGCACGCCGTAGAACTCGGGCAGGTACGCGGCGACCTCGGCACCGAGCCGCACGAGGTTCATGTGCGCGTTGCGGCGGATGAGCGGGTCGAACGTCCAGCGGATCTCGTCGACGCGATGCTCGAGGCAGATCGCGCGCTGGCGGAGCTTCAGCGCGAGCCCGATGCCGTGGCCGCGGGCGGCCGGCGCGACCGCGTTCATGTGCGAGTGCAGGTGGATGCCCTCGTTCCAGCCGAGGAACCCGAGCGTCGACCCGAGCAGTTCGCCCGGCCTCGCGAACGGCGGCGTCGACGAGGCATCCACCCCGCCCTCGTCGTCGGCGACCGCGACGAGCACCGTGCCGCCCGCGTGCACCAGGGCGCGGATCATCGAGTGGTCGGGGCCGCGACCCGCGCCCCACGTCGACTCGAACCGGTCGAGCACCGCGGCGATCTCGTGCTCGGCGGCCTCGCGCGTGATGATGCCTGCGCCGAGGTCGGCCCGATCGGCGGCGGTGAGGGCTTCGGCGACGGCGGCGTCCATGTGTCGAGGCTAGCCGAGGGTGTTGCTGCGGTGCGGCCCGTGCCTTCGCGCCCGACACCCATCGAAAGCGCACTCGTCGCCCGTGAAGGGGCGAGAAGTGCGCTCTCAATGCCACGTGCTGGAGATCCAGCGCACTTCCCATTCGCCGAGATCGCACTCGTCGCCCCGGATCGGGCGGCAAGTGCGCTCTCGATACGACGTTCGGCTCACTCGTGCGTCGACCTCGCGGTACCGTCCCACCCGCGCAGGCGCATCGCCTCGTCGAGTTGTCTCAGGATCACCCTGTGGTCCGACGCCCTGTTGACTCGTATGGCGAGCCATCCGTTGCCTGCGAGCTCGTTGAGCCGATCGACATCGCGCGCCCACTGGACATCGTCGACACGATGATGCGCCCCGTCGTACTCGAGCAGCACCTTCCACGCGCGGAAGACGAGGTCCCCGTGCGTGCTCCGCCCCGAGCGCAGCGCGATGACGCCGTTCGGCTCGGGTTCGGGAAACCCCGCCGCGATCACGCCGAGCCGGAGCGTGCTCTCCTTCGGGGACTCCGAGCCGATGCGAAGGTGTTTCCTGGCAGATCGCAGCACGCGAGCGCCCCGGCGTGAGCCGTATCGCGCGAGCGCCGCATCGATCTCGGGAACCGTCGTGAGCGGAGAGGGACGGCCGATCAGACGGTCGCCGGCCTGGACGAGTTCGCTCTCGTCGAGGATGGTGGCGAGCTGGCACCATGCGTCAGCCGCGCTCACGATTACCAGCCCGCGCTGGAGCGAGGTGCGCAGCGGCTCCGCCGAACGGTGTCCGATGACGCCGCTGACACGCAGCGGTGTCACGCCGCCCCAAACCACGACGTGGAGCGGAGCCGGGAACTCGTGCCGGCGAGGCAGTGGCATGCCCCACAGCTGCGCCGCCGTCGCGTGGCTGAACGCCGCGGTCGGATGCGACAGATGCAGGTCGAGCGCTGCGCAGCGTTGCGTCAACGAGTCGGCCTCGGTGATGGCGAGGCGAACACCCCGCACCGGGGTGATCAGGTCGCGCTTGCGCAGCCGCTTGGGGCTGAGTCCTCGCTGGAGCCCCTCGGTGGTCGTGAACGGACGCAAGGTGAGGTCGAACGGCAACTCTCGCATCCGATGATGCTCGCACTCGGCATGCGACGGTCCCCGTCCTGAATGCCCACTCGTGGATGACTCGGGCTCTTCGCTGCTGTCGAGGACGAGTCACACGCTCGTCACGCCCGCCCAAGCTTCGAGAGTGCACTCGTTGCCCCGCTACGGGCGACAAGTGCACTCTCGACGAGGAGCACCGTGGATGCCTCTCGCCGAGACCACGCGAAAGTGCACTTGTCGCCCGCGTTTGGACGACAAGTGCACTCTCGGTGAATCCGGCGAACCAGACGATCCAGGCAGACCAGGTGAACCAGATGCCTCAGGCGAGCGAAGCGCGCGTCAGCAGAAGGCGCCGGTCGATGCCCAGACCTCGGGCGCCTCGGCGAGCCCCTCGCGCGTGACGGTCGCCTCGATGAGGCCGTACGAACGGTCGCTCGCGTAGAACACCTCGTTGGGGTTGTCGAGCCCGAACGGCGAGAGGTCGACGACGAAGTGGTGCTTGTTCGGCATCGAGAAGCGGATCTCCGCGATCTCGGGGTGCGCCTCGAGCACGGCCTGACCCATCTCGAAGAGCGTCGTCTGCAGCGCCGCCGAGTAGTGCTCGGTGAACGTCTCGAGCAGGATCGCCTTCACGCTGTCGTAGACGGCGTTGTAGTCGACCTCGGCACCCGGCTGGTAGCGCCAGCGCGTCGCGACGCTCGTCGCGAGGATGCGGTCGGTCGTCTCCTGCAGGGTCGTGTAGCGGTCCTTCGGGTAGCCGACGAAGCCCGACTGCGTCGTCTTCAGCACGGTGAGGTCCTTGAGGCCCGCGACGACGTGACGCGTGTCGCCGTCGGCGATGACCGCGGCGGTGCGCACCTCTTGCCCCTTGCGCACGAACGAGTGGTCGTGCGGCTCGCCGTGGGCGGTGATGCGCTCCCACGCGTAGCTCTCGGCGAGCCAGCGGCCGCCGGTGACCCAGTCGAACGAGCCGATGAAGTGGTCGGCGAGACGCAGCAGGAACGCCTCGGGCGAACCGATGCCGTCGCGTGCGAACGCGAACACGGTGTTCTTCTGGGTGTCGGTCGCGACGACGTGCGCGTTGTCGCCGTCGAGGTGCGCCCCGGCGAAGTCGCCGCGCAGCTGCGACGTGACGTTGAGGTCCTCGATCTCGTGGCGGTCGGTGTCGCGCGTGACCTTGACGACGCGGACCTCGGCCTTGCCGTACTGGTTCGGGCCGAGCACGATGGCGCCGGATGCCGCGGCCGAGGTCTCAGCCGAGGCCGAGGCCGAGGCAGCGCCCGAGGAGGCGGCGGTCGCGCCGCCCGCGGCGTCGGTGGTGGTCACGGTGTTGATCAGGGTGTCGGTCATGTTCGTTCTAACTTCCTCGGTAGGTCGAATAGGCGAAGGGGCTCAGCAGGATCGGCACGTGGTAGTGGCGACCCTCCTCGGCGACGAGGAACGTGAGCTGCACTTCGGGGTAGAAGGCTTCGGTCTGGGTGGAGGCGAAGTAGGCGCCGGTGTCGAACCGGAGTCGGTACTCGCCGTTGGGGATCGTCTCGGGGCCGAGCTGCTTCGCCCGCCCGTCGTCGTCGGTCACGGCGCTCGCGACGAGCTCCCAGCCGTCACCGCCGGAAGCGGAGCCGGCGGCGGCCCCGGCACCGGCACCGGCACCGGCACCGGAACGGCGGTACAGCTCGACGGGCACCCCGGCAGCGGGCTTGCCGCGCTGGGCGTCGAGCACGTGCGTCGTGATCTGCGAGACGGTCGCAGGCTGCGAATCGGTCATGCGGCGATTGCCCCCTTCAATCTGAGTACGGCGATCTCGCGCAGCTGCTCGGCGACGACCCGCTCTTCGGTCGCGTCGTCGTTGCCGAGCCGGGCGGTGAGCGCCTCGAGGATCTCGCCCGCCGAGCGGCCGGCCGCACGGATGAGGAACACCCGCCCGAACCGCTGCTCGTACGCGGCGTTGCCCTCGGCGAGCGCCCGTGCGATCTCGGCGTCGGCGGGGTCGACGCCCGCCTGCTCGGATCGCGACAGGGCTGCCTCGGTACTCGCACCGCGCGCACGCTCCCCGATGCGGGGATGGTGGCTGAGCGCCTGCTCGACCTCGTCGGCCGTGAACGGCGACGCGGCGGCGCCGGCCTCACTCACGAGCTCGTCGATCGAGCCGTACGGTCGACGGTCGGCGAGGTGCTCGCACCATCGTGTGACGTCGACGCATGGTCGAAGCGTGGCGATCGCCTCCGAGCGACCAGCTTCGTTGAACTCTTCAAGCTTCATCGCTTGAGTCACTTTCTCATTCTGCTGGCATCCACGGTGTACGGATATGTGAAACTGATGTTTCACATCGTGGAACTGTTATTTCAGCATGTGACAATGCTAACAACACGGATGCCCCGTGGCAACGATTTCCGATGAAGAAGTCGTGCCACGAGGCATCCGGTTCCAGCGCGCTCAGAGGCCGAGCTGCTCCCGCAGACGGCCGACGTGCCCGTTCGGGTCGACGTTGTACTCGAGGGCGGCGACCCGGCCGTCGGCGTCGATGACCGCCGTCGAGCGGATGAGTCCGTCGAAGGTGCGGCCGGCGACCGTCTTCTGGCCCCACGCACCCCACGCGCGGGCGACCTGCGCGTCCTCGTCGGAGAGCAGCGGGAACGAGAGCTGCTCGGCCTCGGCGAACTCGGCGAGCCGCGAGACCGGGTCGGGCGAGATGCCGAGCACGGTGTAGCCGGCCGACTGGAACGACGCGAGGTTCTCGCGGAAATCGCACGCCTCGGTCGTGCAGCCGGGCGTGAACGCGGCCGGGTAGAAGTAGACGATGACGGGGCCGCCCCGGTGGTCGCTCAGCCGGCGCACCGTGCCGGTGGCGTCGGGCAGGGCGAAGTCGGGGGCCTGCTGGCCGGTCTCCAGCTCTTCGGACGAGTTGATCATGAGGGGCTCCGTTTCTTCGGTCGACGGGGATGCCTCGGCGCCGGTGTCCCTCGCGGGGTCCGGTGGTCCGGTTCGGTTGGCGGGAGGGTGGTGGTGGAACGCTGGTGTCGCCGGTCGATCGGATGATCAGGTGATCGACTGATCGACCGGGCGACGGGATTCGGCCGCGGACCGGCACGGTATCGGACCGGCCGGCCTCGCGGCCCCCGGGATGCTACGCGTTCCCTTTTCGGAGCATCCGGCCCTGGGCCCGCTCGCGGTCGACGTGGGCGCCCGCGAGGTACGCACGGCGCACACCCCCCGTGAGCTCGCGACCGTCGTACGGCGTGACGGGGTGCCGATGCTCGAGCGAGCGGGCATCGACGGTGAACTGCTCGTCGGGCGCGAACACCGCGAAGTCGGCGGCGAAACCGAGCGCGATGCGCCCCTTCCTGGTGAGGCCGACCCGCTCGGCGGGTCGCTGCGCCATCCACTCGACGACCCGCTCGAGGCCGATGCCGCGCTCGCGCGCCTCGGTCCAGATGAGCGGCAGGCCGAGCTGCAGCGACGCGATGCCGCCCCACGCGAGCTCGAAGTCGCCGTCGCCCTGGTACTTCATGTCGGGCGTCGACGGCGAGTGGTCGGACACGACGTAGTCGATGACGCCGTCGACGAGACCCGCCCACAGCCGGTCGCGGTTCGCGTCCTCGCGGATCGGCGGGCAGCACTTGAAGGCCGTCGCGCCGGCGGGCACGTCCTCCGCGAACAGGGTGAGGTAGTGCGGGCACGTCTCGACGCTGAGGTCCGTGCCCGCGGCTTTGGCCCGGGCGATCTGCCCGAGCGAGTCGGAAGAGGAGAGGTGCAGGATGTGCGCCCGGGCGCCCGTGCAGCCCGCCCGCTCGATGACCTCGGCGATCGCCGCATCCTCGGCCGCACGCGGACGCGAGGCGAGGAAGTCGGCGTAGCCGGGGCCGCCCCGGTGCGGCGCGGCGTCGATGACGTGCGCGTCCTCGGCGTGCACGACGAGCATCGAGTCGCGCTCGGCGATGACCCGCATCGCCTGCTCCATCTCGTCGGCTGTGACCTGCGGGAACTCGTCGACGCCCGAGTGCAGCAGGAAGCACTTGAACCCGAACACGCCCTCGTCGACGAGGGGTGCGAGCTCGTCGAGGTTGCCGGGCACGACGCCGCCCCAGAAGCCGACGTCGACGAAGGTCTGGCCGGCGGCGGCCGCGCGCTTCTCGTCGAGCGCCGCGACCGAGACGGTCGGGGGGATCGAGTTGAGCGGCATGTCGATGATCGTGGTCACGCCGCCCGCGAGCGCGGCGCGCGTCGCGGAGGCGAAGCCCTCCCACTCGGTGCGGCCGGGCTCGTTGACGTGCACGTGGGTGTCGACGAGACCGGGCAGCAGCACCTCGTCGGCGGCGAGCTCGACGACCTCGGCGCCGGCGAGTCCCGTACCGAGCGGGGTGATCGCGACGATGCGACCGTCGCGCACGCCGATCTCGACCGAGCGCTCGACGGGGGCTCCGTCGCCCTCGTTCGTGACGAGGGCGCGCCGTGCGCGGAACACGACGTCGAATGCCACCGAGGCGTCGGCGGTGCCGCCGGCGCCCGCGGTTCCGCGGGCGGACGCCCGGCTTGCGATGAGGTCGGTCACGAGTTCCTCCGAGAGTCGGGCCAGCAGGTCGGATGCCTCGGCCATGCTGCGTGCTGGGTCGGGTTCGAGCTCGGCGAGCGAGCGCGCGGCGACGAATCCGGCATCGCGCACCTCGTCGTCGCTCAGCAGTCGCCGCCCGCTCACGGCGTACACGGGAACACCCGCGAGCCGCGCCGCGCGGGCGACGCCGACGGGCGTCTTGCCCATGAGGCTCTGCGCGTCGAGGCTGCCCTCGCCCGTGATCACGGCGTCTGCGCCCGCAAGCCGGGCCTCGAGGCCGGTGAACTCGAGCACGACGTCGATGCCCGGCCGCCGCTCGGCGCCGAGCACCGCGAGCGCGGCGAAGCCGACACCGCCGGCCGCTCCGGCACCGGGCCGCTCGGCGGCGACGGCGGCCGGCACGGCGAGCGATGAGTCCTCGGCGGCGAGCACGGCGACGAAGTTCGCGAGCGCCGCGTCGAGCGCGACGACCGCGTCGGGCGACGCGCCCTTCTGCGGACCGAACACCGCCGCAGCGCCGGTCGGCCCGAGCAGCGGGTTGTCGACGTCGCTCGCGAGCACGATCTCGGCGGAGCCGAGCCGCGGGTCGAGCCCGGTCAGGTCGACGCGCGCGAGACGGGCGAGCGCTCCCCCGCCGACCGGCAGCTCGGCACCCGTCGCGTCGAGGAGGCGCGCGCCGAGCCCCTGCAGCACGCCCGCTCCCCCGTCGGTCGAGGCGCTGCCGCCGATGCCGAGCACGATGCGCCGGGCACCCGCGTCGAGTGCGGCCGCGATCAGCTGACCGGTTCCGATGCTCGTCGCGCCCGAGGCATCCACCCCGCCTGCAGGTACCAGGTCGAGACCCGACGCCTGCGCCATCTCGACGACCGCCTCGTCGCCGCGCAGCGCGAGGGCGGCCTCGACCGGCGCGCCCAGCGGGCCGGCGACGGTCGCCGTACGGCGCTCGAAGCCGGCCGCGAGGGCCGCGTCGAGCGTACCCTCGCCGCCGTCGGCCACCGGGATCGCGTCGACCTCGATCGCGGGGTCGACACGGCGGGCGCCCTCGGCGACCCGCGCGGCCACCTCGGGAGCCGACAGCGACCCCTTGAACTTGTCGGGCGCGATCACGATGCGCATGGGTTCAGTCTTCCGTCTCAGCACGGCCAGCGGGAGGGGGCGCGGCTCAGTCGAGCAGCGCGTAGACCGACTCGGGTGCGTCGGCGGGTGAGGTCGCGAGGTCCTGGAACTCGTTCATCGTGTCGAGGTCGGCGCCCATCGCGATGTTCGTGACGCGCTCGAGGATCACCTCGACGACCACCGGCACCTGGAACTCCTCGCGCAGCCGCTCGGCCTCGGCGAAGCCGGCCGCGAGGTCTTCGGGGCGCTCGACCCGGATCGCCTTGCAGCCGAGGCCCTCGGCCACCTTGACGTGGTCGACGCCGTAGCCGGTCGCGACGCTCTCGGGGTCGAACGGCGTGTTGATGTTGTCGAACGCCAGCGAGACCTCGTAGTCCATCTCGAAGCCGCGCTGCGACTGGCGGATGAGGCCGAGGTAGCTGTTGTTCACGACGACGTGGATGTACGGCAGCCGGTGCTGCGCGCCGACCGCGAGCTCCTCGATCATGAACTGGAAGTCGTAGTCGCCGGAGAGGGCGACCACCTTCTCCTCGGGCTTGCCGCGCACGACGCCGAGCGCCGCGGGCAGGGTCCAGCCGAGCGGGCCGGCCTGGCCCGCGTTGATCCACTGACGGGGGCCGTAGACGTGCAGCAGCTGGGCGCCGGCGATCTGCGACAGGCCGATCGTCGTCACGTAGGTGGTGTCGTGGCCGAACGCCGACAGCATCTCCTGGTAGACGCGGTGCGGCTTCATCGGCACGTCGTCGAAGTTGGTCTTGCGCAGCAGGGTCGCCTTGCGGCCGCGGCACTCCTCGGCCCAGCCGAAGTAGTCGGGCAGCGACGCCACCCGGTCGCGCGCCGCCGCAAGCAAAGCGTCGATGAAGGCGCTCGCGTCGGACACCACGCCGTAGTCGGGTGCGAACACGCGGCCGATCTGGGTGGGCTCGATGTCGACGTGCACGAATGTGCGGCCCTTGCGATAGGTGTCGAGGCCGCCCGTGTGGCGGTTCGCCCAGCGGTTGCCGATGCCGAGCACGAAGTCGGACTCGAGGAAGCTCGCGTTGCCGTAGCGCTGCGAGGTCTGGATGCCGACGAGGCCGGCGGCGAGCGGGTGGTCGTCGGCGATCGCGCCCCAACCCATGAGCGTCGGGAAGACGGGCACCCCGAGGGTCTCGGCGAGCTCGACGAGCTTGGCCGACGCGCCCGAGTTGACGATGCCGCCGCCCGCGATGATCGCGGGGTGCTTGGAGGCGACGAGCAGGTCGAGCACCTTCTCGGCCTGCGCGCGGGTCGCGGCGGGCTTGGCCACCGGCAGCGGCTCGTACGTGTCGATGTCGAACTCGATCTCGGTCATCTGCACGTCGAACGGCAGGTCGATGAGCACGGGACCGGGGCGGCCCGAGCGCATGATCTGGAACGCCGACTGGAAGGCGCCCGGCACCTGGGCGCCCTCGAGCACGGTCTTCGCGAACTTCGTGACCGGCTTCGCGATCGAGGCGATGTCGACGGCCTGGAAGTCCTCTTTGTCGAGCTTCGCGACGGGCGCCTGGCCCGTGATGCACAGCATCGGGATCGAGTCGGCGATCGCGGCGTAGAGGCCCGTGATCATGTCGGTGCCCGCGGGGCCCGAGGTGCCGATGCACACGCCGATGCGGCCGTCGCCGGTGCGGCTGTAGCCGTCGGCCATGTGCGAGGCGCCCTCGACGTGGCGGGCGAGGGTGTGCCGGATGCCGCCGTTGGCCCGCATCGCGGAGTAGAGGGGGTTGATCGCGGCACCGGGCAGGCCGAAGGCCTCGGTGGCGCCCTCCTTGATCAGGATCTGCACGATGGCGTCGACGGCGCGCATGCGAGTCATGGGAGTGCTCCTTCGGAGAAAGTGGAAAGGCGTGGGTGGATGCCGCGGCGCGGGGCTACTCGCGACCGGCGAGCTCGGCGGTGAGCTTGAAGAGGCCCGAGTGGTCGAGTCCGCCGTCGCCGCGGGCGACGAGCGACGTGACCAGCTGGGCGACGGCCGAGCCGAGCGGAACGGTGATGCCGGCCCGGCGTGCGGCGGCGGTGACGATGCCCAGGTCCTTGTTGTGGAGCGCGAGGCGGAATCCGGGGGCGAAGTCGCGGTTCAGCATCTTCTGCCCCTTCTGGTCGAGGACCTTGGAGCCGGCGAGCCCGCCGCCCAGGACCTTCAGCGCGGCGTCGGTGTCGACGCCGAAGGCTTCGAGGAAGACGACCGCCTCGGCGAGCGCCTGGATGTTGACGGCGACGATGAGCTGGTTCGCCGCCTTGACGGTCTGGCCGGCACCGGCCGGGCCGACGTGCACGATGGTCTTGCCGATGCCCTCGAGCACGGGCAGCGCCGCGGCGAAGTCGGCATCGCTGCCGCCGACCATGATCGAGAGCACGCCGTCGATGGCGCCCTGCTCGCCGCCCGAGACGGGCGCGTCGACCGCGCCGAAGCCCGCCGCGACGGCCTCCTCGGCGAGCTCCTTCGCGACATCGGGGCGGATCGACGAGTTGTCGATCCACAGCGCACCCGGCCTGGCGTTCGCGAACACGCCGCCCTCGCCGCGCACGACGCCCTCGACGTCGGGCGAGTCGGGCACCATCGTGATGACGACGTCGGCGTCCTTCACCGCGTCGGCGATGCTCGACGCACCGTTGCCGCCAGCGGCGACGAGCGCGTCGATCGGGGCCTGGCTGCGGTTGTAGCCGGTGACCTCGTGCCCGGCGGTGACGAGGTTCTTGGCCATGGGCAGGCCCATGATGCCGAGGCCGATGATCGCGATCTTGCTCATGAGGTGGGTCCTTCTGGTTGCGTCGTGCGGGTCTGGTGTCTGCGTTGGCGTGTCAGGCGGCGGCGCGGGCGCCGGTCAGGCGCGTGCGGATGCTTCGGCGCCGGCGAGCCACGTGAAGGCTTTGTCGATCGGCGCCTTGTACTCGAGACCGATCGGGCCCTCGTAGCCGAGCTCGCGGCTGCGGGCGATCCACGCGTCGAGGGGCAGCGTGCCGGTGCCGGGGGCGCCACGACCGGGGTCGTCGGCGATCTGGATGTGGCCGAACGACGCGGCGTGCGCCTCGATCACGGCGGCGACGTCGTCGCCGTTGACGGCGAGGTGGTAGAAGTCGGCGAGGAGCTTGAGGTTCTCAGTGCCGGAGGCTTCGCGCACGGCGTCGATCACGCGCACGGCGTCGGCCGCGGTCTTCAGCGGGTAGGCCGGGGCGCCGGAGACCGGCTCGAGCAGCACGGTGCCACCGATGGGGGCGACGCCCGCCGCCGCGGCCGCGAGGTTCTCGATCGCCGCGGCGTCCTGCTCGGCGGCGTCGACGCCGTCCTGGCGGAGGCCGTAGAGCGCGTTGAAGCCCGTCGTGCCGAGCGCCTGGCCGATGCCGGCGACGACCGCGATGTTGTCGCGGAACTCGTTCGAACGCGCCGGCCACGAGACGAGGCCGCGGTCGCCGGCGGGCATGTCGCCCGCGTTGAAGTTGAGGCCGGTCAGCTGCACGCCCGCGTCGCGGATCGCGCCGATGAAGGCGTCGACGTCGCGGTCGGCGGGCACCGACTCGGCGAACGGCCACCAGAACTCGACGGCGTCGAAGCCGGCGGCCTTGGCCGCGGCCGGGCGCTCGAGCAGGGGCAGCTCGGTGAGGAGGATCGAGCAGTTCACCGTGTACGTCATCGTCGACTTCTTTCGTGATTCTCTTCCGCATTCCGGAATAATTCTTTTGCTGTATGAAATCGTAAGCGCAGAGTCGTACGGCGTCAACCCTTGTGACGCATGCCGCCGAGGCATCCGGGGCGAAATGCAGGAGAGAAGACGCCATGACGCTCGGAGACGCGCCCGATCGCCGAATTCTCCGACGACTCGCCGACCGACGGAGACGACGAAGCGCCCGGCGACGGACCTCTCGTCGCCGGGCGCTTCGCACACCCGCCCGCGCGGGTGTCACCGCGCGGGCAGGTGCTCAGGTGAGCCGGATCTGCCGGTTCATGTCCTTGTAGAGCAGGTAGCGGAACGGCTCGGGGCCGCCCGCGTAGCAGGCCTGCGGGCAGAACGCGCGCAGCAGCATGTAGTCGCCGGCCTCGCACTCGACCCAGTCGTCGTTGAGCCGGTAGACGGCCTTGCCCTGCAGCACGAACAGGCCGTGCTCCATGACGTGGGTCTCGGCGAACGGGATCGACCCGCCCGGCTGGAACGTCACGATGTTCACCTGCATGTCGTGTGCGAGGTCGCTCGCGTCGGAGAAGCGGGTCGTCGCCCACACGCCGCCGGTGTCGGGCATCGGCACGGGCTCGATGTCCTGGTCGCGGGTCACGAACGACGCCGGCGGCTCGACGCCGTCGAGGTACTCGTACGCCTTGCGGATCCAGTGGAAGCTCGTGAGCTCGTCGCCCTCGTTGGCGAGCGACCACGACGCGCCGGGCGCGATGAAGGCGTACCCGCCCGCCTCGAGCACGTGCCGCTCCCCCTCGAGCGTGAGCGTGAGCGCGCCGGCGGTCACGAAGACGACGCCCTCGACGCCTGCCTCGACCTCGGGCTTCGCCGCGCCGCCGCCCGGCGCGATCTCGACGATGAGCTGCGAGAAGGTCGTCGCGGAGCTCGGGGTGGGGCGGGCGATGATCCACGCGCGCGTGTCGGTGAAGCCGGGCAGGCTCGACGTGACGATGTCGCGCAGCACCCCCTTCGGGATGAAGGTGTAGGCGAGCTTCACGACCGCCCGGTCGGTGAGCAGGTCGGTCTGCGGCGGCAGTCCGCCGCTCGGGGTGTAGTAACTCATCGATGGTCCTCGTCGGTGGGGTGTGGGGTGGGTGGCGGCATCCCGCTCAGGCGTCGGCGGCACCTGCCGCCTGCGCGACGTTCGCGAGCTTCGGGTGCGCGAGCACCGTCAGCGCGCGCCGGTCGATGCCGATGTCGGCGACGATCTCGGTCTCGCCGACGGCGCCGCATTCGACACCGCGCAGCACGAAGTCGGCGAGCGCGCGGGCCGTGGCCGGCTCGTCGAGCACGGCGCCGGCGGTGCGCTCGAGATAGTTGCGCAGGCGAACGGATGCCTCGGGGTAGCCCTCGCGGTAGAACGCGTAGGTCGCGAGGTACCGCGTCGGCAGCTGGTGCGGGTGGAGGTCCCAGCCCTGGTAGAAGCCGCGTTCGAGCGAGCGTCGCACGAGTCGCGCGTGCAGGCGCCAGGCCTCCTCGGTGCGATCGCCGATCGGCAGGATGTTCGTCGACCCGTCGGACAGCCGGATGCCGGTGCCGGCGACCGCGAGCTGCATGATCTCCTTCGCGAGGTCGGCGACCGGGTGCTCCATCGACTGGTAGCGGGCCGCGATCTGCAGCGACGCGCTGTAGTCGTAGGTGCCGTAGTGCAGGGCGGTGATGCGCCCCGGCGCCGCGACGGCGAGCTGCGCCACGGGCGACGTGCCGTCGGCGCCGAGGATGAGCTGCGGCGTCTCGACCTGCACCTCGAAACGCAGTCGTCCCTCGGGCAGTCCGTGCGCGCGCTCGAGCGCGGTGACGAGGTCGACCATCGCCTCGACCTGCGCGACCGTCGTCACCTTCGGCAGTGTGAGCACGAGGCCGTCGGGCAGGCCCGCCGCGCCGCTTCGGGCGACGAGCGCGCCGATGAAGAGGTCGAGGGTGCGGATGCCCCGGGCCCGGGTGGGCGCCTCGAAGCACTTGAACCTGATGCCGATGAAGGGCGGTGCGACGCCGGCGGCCACGGCGGCGGCGACCTGTTCGGCGGCGCGCACGGCGTCGGCGTCCTCGATCTCGTCGCCGCGGTCGCCGTAGCCGTCCTCGAAGTCGAGACGCAGGTCTTCGATCGGTTCGCGGGCGAGTTTCTCCCGCACTCGCGGCGCGATGCGCGCCGCGAGTGCGGGATCCACCCCCATGCGGACGGCGAGAGCCTCGAACCCGCCGTCCGCAGTCACGGACTCCTCGGCTGCGCGGCCCCACGCCGCAGGCAGCTCGGGAGTGAAGGTGTCGGCCGGCACGTACACGGTGTGCACGGGCTGGCGGGAGCCGTCGTCGCCCGGGTAGACGGTCGCGAGCAGCTCGTCGGTGTCGGCGAGCCGCGCCTCGACGCGGTCGAGGTCGGCGGCGGTCAGCGCGGTGCGCAGCGGCGCAGCATCCGATGCCGCGCCCTGGCCGCCCGCGACCTCGCTGTCGACCATGCTCATCCCAGCAGCTCGTAGGCGGGCAGGGTGAGGAAGTCGACGTAGTCGTCGGAGGTGCAGATCTCCTCGATGAGTTTCGCGGCGGGCTCGTAGTACGCGGCGAACCGGTCGGCGGGCACCTCGCCGCGCAGGCGCTCGACCTCCTCGGCGAGCACGCTGCGCACGAGCTCGACGGTGGCGGTGTTGCCGGAGTCGGCGTAGACGACCCCGTTCTTCAGCTGCTGCCACACCTGCGATCGCGAGATCTCGGCGGTCGCGGCATCCTCCATCAGGTTGTGGATGGCGACCGCACCGTTGCCCGACAGCCAGACGGCGGTGTAGGCGACCGCGACGTAGAGGTTGTCGTGGAGGCCCTTCTCGGTGACGTCGCCGCCGGCCGACGCGACGTCGAGCAGCTGGGCCGCGGTGACCTCGACCTCGGGGCGCTGCTTGCCGAGCTGGTTCGGCTTGGCGCCGAGCACCTGGTCGAACACCTCGCGGCAGACCGGCACGAGGTCGGGGTGCGCGACCCACGAGCCGTCGAAGCCGTCGTTCGCCTCACGGGTCTTGTCGGCGCGCACCTTGTCGAAGGCGGCACGGGTGACCTCGAGGTCGTTGCGGTTCGGCACGACGGCGGCCATGCCGCCCATCGCGAAGGCGCCACGGCGGTGGCAGGTCTTCACGAGCAGCTCTGTGTAGGCGCGCATGAACGGCGCGGTCATCGCCACCTGGGCCCGGTCGGGCAGGATGTAGGCGTCGCCCGCGTCGCGGAAGACCTTGATCATGCTGAACAGGTAGTCCCAGCGGCCGGCGTTGAGGCCCGAGGCGTGCTCGCGCAGCTCGTAGAGGATCTCGTCCATCTCGAACGCGGCGGGGATGGTCTCGATGAGCACGGTCGCGCGCACGGTGCCGCGGGCGATGCCGAGGTACTCCTGGGCGAAGACGAAGACGTCGTTCCAGAGGCGGGCCTCGAGGTGGCTCTCCATCTTCGGCAGGTAGTAGTAGGGACCGTCGCCGTTCTCGATGAGCTGGCGCGCCGTGTGGAAGAAGTGCAGGCCGAAGTCGACGAGCGAGCCGCTGCCTTCGCGTCCGTCGACGAGCACGTGCCGCTCGGGCAGGTGCCAGCCGCGGGGACGCGTGACGACGGTCGGGCGGCGCACGTCGGTGCGCAGGGCATACGCCTTGCCCTGCGGCGACGTGAAGGCGAGGGTGCCACGGGCGGCGTCGCGAAGGTTCAGGATGCCGCCGACGACGTTCTCCCACTTCGGAGCGGCCGCGTCCTCGAGGTCGGCGAGCCACACGCGCGCCTCGGAGTTCAGCGCGTTGATCGCCATCTTCGCGGGCGACGGCGGGCCGGTGATCTCGACGCGGCGGTCGAGCAGCGCCTCGGGGGCGGGTGCGACCTTCCAGTCGGACTCGCGGATCTCGCGCGTCTCGGGCAGGAAGTCGAGCGTGCCGCCGGCGGCGATGCGGTCGCGCTTCACCTTGCGGGCGGCGAGGAGCTCGAGGCGGCGGCCGTCGAACTCGCGGTGCAGCGCCTCGACGAAGGCGAGCGCCTCGGGCGTCAGGATCTCGTCGGCGCCGTCGATCTCGGCCGGGCCGGTGATCTCGAGGGAACGGATGTCGGTGGTCATGCGGCGGCGCCTTCCTGCGTTGCGGCGATGGTCTCGAGGTCGGCGGCGGCGGCGGTGCCCGCGTGCGCCGCACCGGCCACGGCCTCGGCGACGACTCGGGCGACATCGGGGTCGAAGACGCTCGGAATGATGTAGCTCGCGTTGAGTTCATCATCGCGCACGCACGAGGCGATCGCCTCTGCCGCGGCGACGAGCATCTCGGGCGTGATGTCGACGGCGCCGGCATCGAGCAGGCCCCGGAAGAAGCCCGGGAACGCGAGCACGTTGTTGATCTGGTTCGGGAAGTCGCTGCGACCCGTGGCGACGACGGCCGCGTGGCGGGCGGCGACGACGGGGTCGACCTCGGGGTCGGGGTTCGCCATCGCGAAGACGATCGCGTCGTCGGCCATGCTCTCGACCTCGGCCTCGCCGAGCAGGTTCGGAGCGCTCACGCCGATGAAGACGTCGGCGCCGACGAGCACCTCGGCGAGCGTACCGGTGACGCCGTCGGCGTTGGTGTTCGCCGCGAGCCACGTGCGGTGGCCGTCGGCGTACCGCTCGCCGCGGTGGATGGCGCCGTTGCGACCGCACGCGACGATGTGACGTGCGCCCTCGGCCTTGAGCAGCTGGATGATCGCGTTGCCGGCCGCGCCGACGCCCGAGACGACGATGCGCACGTCGCCGAGGCGCTTGCCGACGACGCGCAGGGCGTTCATGAGCGCCGCGAGCGTCACGATGGCGGTGCCGTGCTGGTCGTCGTGGAAGACGGGGATGTCGAGCTCCTCGCGGAGGCGACGCTCGATCTCGAAGCAGCGGGGCGCCGCGATGTCCTCGAGGTTGATGCCGCCGTAGACGGGTGCGAGCGCCTTGACGATCGCGATGATCTCCTCGGTGTCCTGCGTGTCGAGGGCGACGGGCCAGGCGTCGACGTCGGCGAACTGCTTGAAGAGGGCGGCCTTGCCCTCCATCACCGGGATCGACGCCGTCGCGCCGATGTTGCCGAGGCCGAGCACGGCCGAGCCGTCGGTGACGACGGCGATCGTGTTGCCCTTGACGGTGAGGCGGCGCGCGTCGGCGGGACGCTCGGCGATCGCGAGGCAGACCCGGGCGACGCCGGGCGTGTAGGCGCGGGAGAGGTCGTCGCGGTTGCGCAGCGGCGTCTTCGGCACGATCTCGAGCTTGCCGCCCTGGTGCAGGCGGAAGGTGCGGTCGGCCACCTCGTGCACGACGACGCCCTCGCGAGCGGCGAGCGCGGCGGCGACCTGGGCGGCGTGCTCGGCGCTCTCGGCGTAGCAGGTGAGGTCGACGAGCACCCGGTCGGTGCTCGACTCGCTGACGTCGACGGCGGTGATGACCGCGCCGGCGTCGGCCGCCGCCACGACGAGTTCGCTCGTCGCGGTGACGCCCGCTGGCGCCTCGACGCGGAGCTGGATGGAGTAGCCGGGACTGGGATTCGCCATCGGATCACTTTCTTGACTGCCCGCGTTGTTTCAAGCGCGGCGGTTTCCGTATTACGGATGTTATTGTCTGCTATTCGGAAACTCAAGCCCCGATTGCCGCGAGGTACGACGCTCGGGTGGGCTGAGGAGCATCGACTGAGTGGGTTGAGGAGCGACGAAGGAGCGTCTCGAAACCCATGCCCGCGGCATCCCTCGCCGACAACGCACACGCGGTGCGGTATGTTGACTGCATCCCGGCAGTTTTCCGCGATGCGGATAAGAGCTGCCACGACGATGAACGGAGCAGCGCATGGCGGAGGGTCAGCCCGAGGGCGTCAAGTCGGTCGCGAGGGTGTTCGACCTGCTCGAGCTCATCGCCGACGCGGGCGGCGACGTCACGCTGAGCGAGCTCTCGACGATGGCCGAGCTGCCGCTGCCCACGATCCATCGCCTGCTGCGCACGCTCGTCGCCCTCGGCTACGCCCGGCAGCTCGCGAACCGTCGCTACGCGCTCGGCCCGCGCCTCGTGCGCCTCGGCGAGGTCGCGAACCGCCAGTTCGGCCGGCTCGCCCGCCCCCAGCTCAAGGAGCTCGTCGAACGACTCGGCGAGACCGCGAACCTCGCAACCCTCGACGGCGACCAGGTCATCTACGTCTCGCAGGCACCGTCGCCGCACGCCATGCGCATGTTCACCGAGGTCGGCCGCCGCTCGCACCTGCACGCCACGGGCGTCGGCAAGGCGATCCTCGCCCAGCTCGACGACGACACCGTGCGCGACATCATCGCCCGCACGGGGCTCCCGCAGTCGACCGTGCACTCGATCGACACGCTCGACGCGCTGCTCGACGATCTCCGCCTCATCCGCGAGCGCGGGTACGCGATCGACGACGGCGAGCAGGAGATCGGCGTGCGCTGCTACGCGATGACGGTGCCCGGAGCCCCCATCCCGACCGCGGTGTCGGTCTCGGGCCCGGTCGCCCGTGTCGACGAGGAGTTCGCCGAGCGCGCCATCCCCGTGCTGCGCGAGGTCGTGCAGGAGATCGCCGACGCGACAGCCGCCGCGTAGCCCCGCGGCGGGTTGAGGAGGGAGCGCAGCGACCGTCTCGAAACCCACCCAGCGGGTTGAGGAGGGAGCGCAGCGACCGTCTCGAAACCCACCCAGCGGGTCGTCGACCGCTCAGCGCTTGTCGCGCGCCCGACTGCTCAACCCCGGGAGCTGTCCGAACTCGCCGCGGATCAGCGCTTCGCGCTTGCGGCGACTCCAGCCCTGCACCTGCTTCTCACGGGCGTACGCGTCGTCGATCCGGTCGTACTCCTCAGCGAAGACGAGCTCGACGGGCCGTCGCGTCGAGGTGTAGGACGGGACTACTCCGAGCGAATGCTCTTCGAGGCGTCGCTCGAGATTGCGCGTGCTTCCGACGTAATAGGTTCCATCGCTACAGCGGAGCATGTACATGTGCGGCATCGTTCGAGGATGCGGGAGCCCGCGGCCCCCGGCACGACCTTCAGGCTTGAATTCGGATGCCTCGCCGCGAGGTCGCGCTGGGGAGGATGAGTCGATCGGCAAGGTCGCGACGAATTCGGGTTTCGAGACGCTCCTTCGTCGCTCCTCAACCCACCACGGGTTTCGAGACACTCCTTCGTCGCTCCTCAACACACCACGGGTTTCGAGACGCTCCTTCGTCGCTCCTCAACCCACCACGGGTATTGACGCGGCATCCCGCTTCGCCATACTCTTTCCGTAGTTCAGAACTTTGCTTCCGTTATACGGAAGTGATTCGACGGAGAGGAGGGTGACGAATGTACGACCGCCACGACCACGAGGACGCAACGATCGTCAACCGACCGCTCGCCGTGAGCTATGCCTCGATCGAGGTCGACCCCGACATCTACATCCCGGCGCGCGCCGCCAGGCGGGGCATCTTCGCCCGCTGGTTCCACCGCACGTCCGGGCTGAGCCGCCGGGCCGCCTGAACGAGCGGGCGAGCGCGAACAAGCGCTCACGCGAGCAAATATCCGTTCTGCGAAATCGGGATTCCGAATCGTAAGAACTTCCTGCCACCGACGCAGTACTATCGGTATGTACTGCCCTTGGCAGGCGCGGCGCGAGGTGGGGCCACCGGGGCCCCGGTGCCGCAGGCGTCATCGATGACGCCTCACCCGAGGAGATCCATGGACGAGATCGCCATCACCGTCAACGGGCTTCGACGCCCGCTCGAGGGTGCCACCGCCCACACGACCGCACTCGACTGGTTGCGCGACACCGGCCTCACGGGCAGCAAAGAGGGCTGCGCCGAAGGCGAGTGCGGCGCGTGCGCGATGCTCATCGCGACGCCCGCCGCCGGCGGCGGCACCGAGTGGACCGCGGTCAACGCCTGTCTCGTGCCCGTCGCGGCGCTCAACGGCCAGGAGGTCGTGACCGCCGAGGGCCTCGGCTCCCCCGACGATCTGCACCCCGTGCAGGAGAAGCTCGCCGAGGCGGGCGGCTCGCAGTGCGGCTACTGCACCCCCGGCTTCGCCTGCAGCATGGCGGGCGAGTACTACCGCACCGACCGCGTTCCGGCCCCGGCGCACGACCACGATCCGGCCGACGCGCATGATGAGGGATGCCCCGTGCACGACCCCGAGCACGGGCCGAACGGCTTCGACCTGCACGCGCTGAGCGGCAACCTCTGCCGCTGCACCGGGTACCGCCCGATCCGCGACGCCGCCTACGAGCTCGGCTCGCCCGAGCCCGGCGACGTGCTCGCCGAACGCCGCGGGCACCCCGCGCCCGCGCCCGTGCCGACCGACTTCACCGCCGGCGGTGGGCGGTTCGTCCGCCCCGCCTCGCTCGACGAGGCCCTGCGCATCCTGCGCGACGAGGAGTCGCCCCTCCTCGTCGCGGGTTCGACCGACGTCGGCGTCGAGGTCAACCTGCGTGGCCGCCGCGCGCCCCTCGTCGTCGCGATCGAACAGCTCGACGAGCTGCGCACCCTCGACATCGGCGACGACGTCATCGAGATCGGCGCAGCGCTGGCGCTCTCCGAAGTCGAACGCCAACTCGACGGCCGGGTGCCGCTCCTCGCGCAGCTCTTCCCGCAGTTCGCGTCGCGGCTCATCCGCAACCGCGGCACCATCGGCGGCAACCTCGGCACGGGCTCGCCCATCGGCGACACCCCGCCCGCCCTCCTCGCCCTCGGCGCGCGGCTCGTGCTGGCCTCGTCCGACGGCGAGCGCGAGGTCGAGCTCGCCGACTACTTCACGGGCTACCGGCAGACGATCCGCCGGCCCGACGAGCTCATCCGTGCGATTCGCATCCCGTTGCCGCTCGCCCGCGTGACGGCGTTCCACAAGATCGCGAAGCGCCGCTTCGACGACATCTCGAGCGTGGCGCTCGGCTTCGCACTCGACATCGCGGGCGGGGTCGTCACGAACGCCCGCATCGGACTCGGCGGCGTCGCCGCGACGCCGCTTCGCGCGTACGACACCGAGGCCGCGCTCGTCGGCAAGGCCTGGAACATCGCCACCGTCAAGGCGGCATCGGCGGTGCTGAAGGGCGAGGGCACGCCGATGAGCGACCACCGCGCCTCGAGCGACTACCGCTCGCTCATGCTCGGCAGCGCACTGCTGAAGCTCTACTCGACCACGATCCACGACGAGAAGGAGGTGTCGGCATGAGCGCCCTCGCCGACCGCCCCGCCAACCCCGTCGTCGGCCGCCGCGCCGCGCACGAGAGCGCCGCGCTGCACGTGACCGGCGCCGCCATGTACACCGACGACGTCGCCGGCCTCTCGACGGGCGTGCTCACCGCCTGGCCCGTGCAGTCGACGAACGCGCACGCCCGCGTGACGATCGACGTCGGCCCCGCCTACGACGTGCCCGGCGTCGTGCGCGTGCTCACCGCCGACGACGTGCCCGGTCTCAACGACGCCGGCATCAAGCACGACGAGCCGCTCTTCCCGAGCGAGGCCATGTTCTACGGCCACGCGCTCGTGTGGGTGCTCGGCGACTCCCCCGAGTCGGCCCGCCTCGGTGCCGAGGCCGTGAAGGTCGAGTACGAGCCGCTGCCGTCGTACATCACGGTGCAGGAGGCCATCGACGCCGACTCGTTCCAGGGCATCGCCCGCACGGTCGAGCGCGGCGACGCGAAGACGGCCATCGCCGCGGCCGACCGCGTCTTCGAGGGTGTCACCCAGTTCGGCGGCCAGGAGCACTTCTACCTCGAGACGCAGGCGTCGTTCGCCGTGCGAGACAGCGAGGGGCAGTACTTCATCCAGTGCTCGACGCAGCACCCCTCCGAGACGCAGGAGATCGTCGCGCACGTGCTCGGCATCGCCTCGAGCGAGGTGACCGTGCAGCAGCTGCGCATGGGCGGCGGCTTCGGCGGAAAGGAGATGCAGCCGCACGGCCTCGCCGCGATCGCCGCGCTCGGCTCGAAGCTCACCGGCCGCCCCGTGCGCCTGCGCCTCAACCGCACGCAGGACCTGACGATGACGGGCAAGCGCCACCCCTTCCACATCACGTGGAAGGTCGGCGTGAGCGCCGACGGGTTCCTGCAGGGGCTCGACGCCACCCTCACCGCCGACGGCGGCTGGAGCATCGACCTCTCCGAGCCCGTGCTCGGCCGCGCGCTCTGCCACCTCGACAACGCCTACTGGATTCCGAACGTGCACGCCCACGGGCGCATCGCGAAGACGAACAAGACGTCGAACACCGCGTTCCGCGGCTTCGGCGGGCCGCAGGGCGTGTTCCTCATCGAGGACATCCTCGGCCGCATCGCCCCCGAGCTCGGCATCGACCCGACGGTGCTGCGCGAGCAGAACTTCTACGCGCCCGGCCAGACCACACCGTACGGCCAGCTCGTGAAGGACGCCGAGCGCATGCCGCTCATCTGGTCGCAGCTGAAGAGCGAGTGCGACTTCGACGTGCGCAGCGCGGAGATCGCGGAGTTCAACGCCGGGCACGACGACGTGAAGCGCGGCCTCGCGATCACGCCCATCAAGTTCGGCATCTCGTTCAACTTCGCGGCGTTCAACCAGGCGGGCGCGCTCGTGCACGTCTACAAGGACGGCTCGGTGCTCATCAACCACGGCGGCACCGAGATGGGCCAGGGCCTGCACACGAAGATGCTGCAGGTCGCCGCGACGGCGCTCGGCCTCGAACTGCACCAGGTGCGGCTCGCCCCGACCCGCACCGACAAGGTGCCGAACACCTCGGCGACCGCGGCCAGTTCGGGCGCCGACCTCAACGGCGGCGCCGTGAAGAACGCGTGCGAGCAGATCCGCGAGCGCATGGCGAAGGTCGCCGGGCGCCTGTTGAACGTCGACGAGCGCGACGTGCGCTTCGAGGGCGGTTTCGTCACGGGTCTCGGCAACCGCGACCAGCGGCTGAGCTTCGCCGAGGTCGCCGAGGCGGCGTACCTGCAGCGCGTGCAGCTCTGGGCGGCCGGCTACTACCGCACCGAGGGCCTGCACTGGAACCCCGACCTCATGCAGGGCTCGCCGTTCAAGTACTACTCATACGGCGCCGCGGCGACCGAGGTCGAGGTCGACGGCTTCACGGGCGCGTACCGGGTGCGCCGCGTCGACATCATCCACGATGTGGGCGACTCGCTCTCCCCGATGCTCGACATCGGCCAGATCGAGGGCGCGTACGTGCAGGGCGTCGGCTGGCTCACGCTCGAGGAGCTGCGCTGGGACGAGACCGACGGCCCCGGCCGAGGCCGCCTGCTGACCCAGTCGGCCTCGACGTACAAACTGCCCAGCTTCTCGGAGATGCCTGAGGAGTTCAACGTGCGCCTGTTCGAGAAGGCCCGCGAAGACGGCGCCGTGTACGGTTCGAAGGCCGTCGGCGAGCCGCCGTTGATGCTCGGGTTCAGCGCGCGTGAAGCGATCCGCACCGCCGTCGGCGCGTTCGGTCCGGCGGGGCGCGGCGTCGTGCTGGGCTCGCCCGCGACTCCCGAAGCGGTCTACTGGGCGATCGAGGCGGCGCGGGCCGAGGCATCCATCGACGCGGATGCCGCTGAGCCGAGCCGCACGACCGTCGACGCCGAGGCGGGCACCGAGCCCGCCCTCGCGGGCGCCGACTCCTGAACGGAGGGTCGCGCACGATGGACTGGCTCGACGCCCTCCGGCGCCTCCGCGACGCGCGGACGCCCGCGGTGATCGTCACGCTCGCCATCGTGCGCGGCCACGCCCCGCGCAACGGCGGCGCGAAGATGGTCGTCGCCCCCGACACGGTGTTCGGCACCGTCGGCGGCGGCAACCTCGAGCAGACCGCGATCGACCGGGCCCGCGAACTGCTCGCGGCCGGCTCGGCCGAACCCGAACTGCTCACCCTGAAGCTCAGCGACAAGGCCACGACCGAATACGGCGTGCAGTGCTGCGGAGGAGAGGTCACGCTCATGCTCGAACCCGTGCGGGTCGTTCCGTCGGTCGCCGTGTTCGGCATGGGGCACGTCGGCCTCGAGCTCGCGCGCATCCTCGCGCGGCAGGAGCTCGAACTGCACCTCGTCGACTCGCGTGCCGAGATGCTCGCGCCGTCCCGCCTCGGAGTGCCCGGCGTCTCGGGCGTACTCGCCGATGCCGTCGCCGACGTGCGCGTGCACCACGAGCCCGTGCCTGAAGCGGGCCTGGCCGAACTGCCGCCGGGCGCCCACGTGCTCATCATGACCCACGACCATCTCGAAGATCTGGCGATCACCGACAGCGCGTTGCGTCGCGATCGCCTGGGCTCGATCGGGCTCATCGGGTCGAAGTCGAAGTGGGTCAGGTTCACGGCGAAACTCACCGAGCTCGGCCACGACGAGGCCGACCTCGGGCGGGTGACGACGCCGATCGGCATCCCCGAGGTGGCCGGCAAGGCGCCCGCGACGATCGCGGTGAGCGTGGCGGCACGCATCCTGCAGCTCATCGAGGAGGCCGCATGACCGCACCCGTGCGCTCGGTCATCGTCACCGGGGCCGGCACGGGCATCGGGCGGGCGACCGCCCGCGCCCTGCTCGACGCCGGCTTCGGCGTCACCCTCGCGGGGCGCCGAACCGGTCCGCTCGAGGAGGCCGCCGCCGCGACGGGCGACGACAGCTCGAGGCATCCCGCCGCCCTCGTCGTGCCCTGCGACGTGACCGTGCCCGAGCAGGTCGATGCGCTCGTCGCCGCGCACGTCGAGCGGTTCGGGCGCCTCGACGTGCTCGTGAACAACGCGGGCGTGCCCGGACCGGCGGCCGACATCGGCGAGCTGCGCCCCGACGACTGGGCCGAGGTCGTCGCCGTCAATCTCACGGGCGCCGTGCTCTGCGCCGGGGCGGCGTTCCGCCAGATGGTTGCTCAGCGCCCGAGCGGCGGACGCATCATCGACAACGGCTCGATCGCCGCGCACTCGCCGCGGCCGAAGTCGGTCGCGTACACGACGACGAAGCACGCGATCGCCGGACTCTCGAAGTCGATCGAGCTCGACGGGCGGCCCTATGGCATCAGCTGCACGCAGCTCGACGTCGGCAACGCGCGCACCGAACTGCTGGACGGCTTCGTCGGCGAGGGCGCCCTGCAACCCGATGGGCGACGCCTGGTCGAGCCGACGATGGACGTGGCGATCGTCGCCGGTCTCATCGCGCAGCTCGCGAGCCTGCCCGCCGAGGCGAGCGTGCCGCAGTTGACCGCGACCGCCGCCGGCATGCCCTTCGTCGGCCGCGGCTGACCCGCCCGGCGTGCTAGCCCGCGCCCCACGCGAATCGCCAGTGTAGGAAGAACTGGCGCACCCCCGGAGTGTCGCGCACCGACACGCCGCCCCTGCGCCAGAAGTTCCTACACAAGAATCGCGACCGCGGCGTCAGTCCGTCGCGACGGTCGGCCGGCGACGCAGCGCGAGCGGCAGCGTCGCGAGCGAGATGGCGCCCGCGACGAGGAACGCGACGCTGAACGACGACCCCGTCGCGATCACGCCGACGACGATCGCGCCGATGCCGCTGCCCGCGTCGAAGCCGATGTTCCAGACCGCACTCGCGAAGACCGACTGGTTCGGCTGCACCACGGCGAACGCCTCGCCCATGGTGAGGTTCTGCAGCGCTCCGTAGCTCACCCCGACGAACGCCAGCCCGACGAGGAGCGGCGCGGTCGCGGCATCCAGAGCGCCACCGGGACCGACTGCGGGACTTGAACCCGCAACTTCCCCAAGCCCGACGACGGCCCACGCCACGAGCCCGAGCCCGGCCGTCGTCGCGACGATGAACGGCCAGAGCAGCTGGTGCGTCCCGTACCGGTCGGCGAGTCCACCGACGAGCCACCGGGTGAGCGCGGCCATGCCGGTGAACAGCGCGAGCCCGAACGTCACGGCGACGGCGTTGTCCGTGACCTGCGGGGTGAACGTGATGAGCGCGCCGCCCGCGAGCGTGACGCCGAGCAGGATCCCGACGGGCGCGAACAGGGCGCGCAACGCGGCGCCCCGCCCGACCTGATGCACGTGCTTGGAGGCCGAAGCCGCGGCGGCCGCCTGCTCCGCGTGACGGGCGTGCAGGCGGCGGGCGAGCCTGACCGCGGGCACGATGCCGACGAGCGGCAGCGCCCCCGCGACGAACACCCACCCATAGCCGAACGTCTGAGCGACCCAGGGCGCCAGCGGCAGCAGCAGCAACTGCGGCCCGGCGATCGCGAGGCCGAACGCACCGATCGCGCGCCCGCGGCGTGCAGGTTCGACGAGGTCGGCGACCGCGCCCGACCCCGCGACGGTGAGCACGGCGAAGCCCGCTCCGCGGACGGCCGAGACGGCGAGCACCGCGACGAGATCGTTCGAGGCGAGCAGCGCGAGCGACGGGGCCCCGAGTAGCACGAGCCCCGCGACGAGCACGGGCCCCCAGCCGAGCCGGCGCAACGCCGCCGGCACGAACACCTGGAACAGCACCGTCGAGAGCATGAAGACGCCCGTGACGAGGCCGGCACCCGCGGCATCCGCTCCGCCCGTCACCGCCCACTGCGGAGCGACGGGCAGCAGCACCGCATACCCCGAGAAGCCCGCCGCGACCATCGTCAGCAGGGCGGGCATGCCGGGCGCGCGCCAGACCGAATGCGTCACGTGCGTTCCTCTTTCTCATGTGTGCATTACCGGCGGCGACCGCGCAGGCGGGCTGATCCGTTGCGGATGCCTCGCGCCGAGGCATCCCGAATCACCCTGCCGCACGCGAATCGGCCCGACCCGGACCGCACACGGAGTGCGGACCGGGCCAGGCCGTCGTCGTGGAGCCGGCTGCGTCTAGCCTGCCAGCATCGCCTCGATCGGTCCGCGCACGAAGTAGAGCGCGAAGCCCGCCGAGACGACCCACATGAGCCAGTGCACCTTGTTGGCGCGGCCCGAGAGGGCGTTCACGAGCGTCCACGAGATGAAGCCGACGCCGATGCCGTTCGCGATCGAGTAGGTCAGCGGCATCGTCACGATCGTGAGGAACGCCGGCAGCGCGACCGCGAAGTTCGAGAACTTGATCTCCTTGATCTGCGCCATCATCATCGCACCGACGACGACGAGGGCGGCCGAGCCGACCTCGATCGGCACCACGAGGGTGAGCGGCGTGAGGAACATCGAGAGCAGGAACAGCACGCCGACGACGAGCGACGCGACGCCCGAACGGGCGCCCTCGCCGATGCCCGAGGCGCTGTCGACGTAGACCGTGTTCGACGACGTCGACGTGGCGCCGCCCGCGACCGCACCGAGACCCTCGACGACGAACGCCGAGCGCAGGCGCGGGAACGTGCCGTCCTTGTGGGCGAGGCCGGCGTTCTTCGCGAGACCGGTCATGGTGCCCATCGCGTCGAAGAAGTTCGAGAACACGAGGGTGAAGACGAGCATCGTCGCGCTCAGCACGCCGATGCGGCTGAACGCACCGAACAGGTCGAACTGGCCGACGAGCCCGAAGTCGGGCACGGTCACCCATGAGGCGGGCAGCTCGGGGATCGTCATGTGCCAGCCGTTCGGGTCCTCGAACGAGGGGCCGAGGTTCAGGATGGCCTGCGCGATGATCGCAACGATCGTCGTCGAGACGATGCCGATGAGGATGCCGCCGGGCACGCGCCGCGCGACCAGGATGCCGATCGTGAGGAGGCCGAGCAGGAAGATCAGCGTCGGCACCGACGTGATCGATCCGGCGTCGCCGAGCTGCACGGGCGGGCCGCCCGGGGTGCGGTTGACGAAGCCCGAGTCGACGAAGCCGATGAAGGCTATGAACAGGCCGATGCCGACCGTGATCGCGGCCTTGAGCGCCTGCGGCACGGCCTTGAAGATCGCGGTCCGGGCGCCGGTGGCACCGAGCAGCACGATGATGATGCCGTTGATGACGACGAGGCCCATGGCCTCGGGCCAGGTGACCTGCCCGACGACCGAGACCGCGAGGAACGAGTTGATGCCGAGGCCGGCCGCGAGCGCGAACGGCAGTCGCGCGAAGACGCCGAACAGGATCGTCATGACGCCGGCGGTGAGGCCGGTCGCCGCGCCGACCATGGCCGGGTTGAGCACGTTGCCGTCGACGTCGGGCACGTTGCCGAGGATGAGCGGGTTGAGGATGACGATGTAGGCCATCGTGACGAAGGTCACGATGCCGCCGCGGAACTCCCGGGCGAGGGTCGAGCCGCGCCGCGAGATCTCGAAGAACCGGTCGAAGGCGTTCTTGGGCTCGGCGTCGACCGTCGTCGTCGCGCCCGTGGGCAACGGGTTCGGCACGCTCGCGACGGCGAACGTGTCGAGCGACGGCTCGGTGCGGGCCTCGAGGTTGGGGGTTGGGGAATCTGCAGTCCCGGCGGTGCCGTCGGACTGCGTCACGGCGGCGTCATCGCCGGCGCGCGTTGTCGAATCCATGAGAGGGCTTCCTTGCTGTTGAACGCCGGCGCGGTGGACTCCCCGGGGTACCGGGTGGATCTCCGTTGATCCGACTCATGGGTGGCCGCACGGTCGTCAGGGTTCCTGCGGCGGCCGGGTTCGAAGCTAGCAGTCGGTCGGGCCCGCGTCTAGAGATTTTCGGAATCGCGCTTCCACATTATGGATATCGGAATTGCGCCTCCGCAGATGCGGCGATATCGTGTGGTTCATGACGCACTATCGGATCAGTGAGGCCGCCGAGTTGCTCGGCGTGAGCGACGACACCGTGCGCCGGTGGGTGCACGACGGCGCACTGAGCTCCACGAAGGACGGTGCGGGTCTCCAGGTCGTGCCCGGCGCCGAGCTCGCCGAGCGGGCGAAGGCGGTCGCCGCCGCCGTCGCCGACCGCAGCCACGTGCGCCGCAGCGCACGCAACCGCTTCGTCGGCTTGGTGACCGACGTGCAGATCGACGGGCTCATGGCCCAGGTCGAGCTGCAGTGCGGGCCGCACCGCGTCGTCTCGCTCATGTCCGCCGAGGCGGCGCGCGAGCTGCGGCTCGAGGTCGGCTCGCGCGGCGTCGCCGTGGTCAAGGCGACCACGGTCATCATCGAGACCGAGAAGGATGCTTCGCAATGACCCGTCCCCGCCACCTGCTGCCCGTCGTGATCGGCCTCGCCGCGCTCGCCCTCACGGGGTGCGCCTCGGGCGCCGGCGACTCGACCACGGAGCCGAGCGCCGCACCGACCGCCGCGACCGACGACCTCGGCGGTGAACTCACGATCTTCGCGGCAGCCTCGCTCGGCGGCGCCTTCGACGAGCTCGCGACGGAGTTCGAGGCCGCGCACCCCGGGCTCGACGTCGTGCCGATCACGTACGACGGATCGTCGGTGCTCGCGACCCAGCTCATCGAGGGCGCCTCGGCCGACGTGTTCGCCTCGGCCGACGAGAAGAACATGACGAAGGTGGTCGACGCAGGCCTCGCCGACGAGCCAGTCGACTTCGCGACCAACGTGCTCGAGATCGCGGTCGCCCCGGACAACCCGCTCGGCATCGCGGGGCTCGACGACCTCGCCGACGGCGCGGCGACGGGCGCCGACGGCGGCCCGATCACGGTCGTCGTCTGCGCGCCCGAGGTGCCGTGCGGCAACGCGGCGCAGACGCTCATCGCCGATGCGGGCATCACGGTCACCCCCGCGAGCGAGGAGCAGAACGTCACCGCGGTGCTCACCAAGGTGAAGGCAGGCGAGGCCGACGCCGGACTCGTCTACGTCACCGACGTGCGGGCGGCCGGCGACGCCGTCGCGGGCGTCGAGATCGACGACGCGGATGCCGCGACCAACGTCTACCCGCTCGCGGCCCTGACCGACGCGCCGAACCCCGACGCCGCCGCTGCGTTCGTGGAGTTCGTCGCGTCGGAGGCGGGGCAGCAGGTGCTCGCCTCGTTCGGCTTCGGAGCGCCGTGACGCAGACGGCGGCATCCCGCTCGCTGACGGCGCCGCCCGCGCGCCGCGACGCCACCCGCGTCGCGGCGCGCTTCCCGCTGTGGCTCTACGTGCCCGCGGCGATCGGCGCCGCCGTGCTCGTGCTGCCGTTCGCCGCACTGTTCGCCCGGCTCGACTGGGTCGGCGTGCCCGCCGCGATCACCTCGCCCGAGGCGCTGCAGGCCCTCGGCCTGTCGCTGACGACGGCCTCGATCGCGACCGCCGTGTGCATCGTGCTCGGCGTGCCCCTCGCCCTCGTCATCGCCCGGTCGGGCCCAGCCCTCGCCGCCGTGCTGCGCACGCTCACGACGCTGCCGCTCGTGCTGCCGCCGCTCGTCGGCGGCATCGCGCTGCTCGCACTCCTCGGCCGGCAGGGCCTCTTCGGCGACGCGCTCGCGGCGTTCGGGCTCCGCGTCCCGTTCACGACCACGGCCGTCGTCATCGCGCAGACGTTCGTCGCGCTGCCGTTCCTCGTGATCTCGGTCGAGGGCGCGCTCCGCACCGCGGGCACGCGGTACGAGCTCGTCGCCGCCGGGCTCGGCGCGAGCAGGTGGACGGTGTTCCGGCGAATCACGCTGCCGCTCGTCGCGCCCGGCCTCGTCGCCGGCACCGTGCTGTGCTTCGCCCGCGCGCTCGGCGAGTTCGGCGCAACCGCCCTGTTCGCCGGCAACTCGGCGGGCACGACCCGCACGATGCCGCTCGCGATCTACACGGCCTTCAACGGCGCGGGCGTCGAGGAGGACACGGCGATCGCCCTCTCACTCATGCTCATCCTCGTCGCGATCGGGGTGCTGCTGCTCATGCGCGGCTGGCGGGCGGACGCCCCGCGATGAGCGTGCCCACTCCCCCGAACGCCCGCGTCCTCATCCCGCCGGGCCCAGTGTCCACGCCGCCGACGCAGGCCCTCGACGTCGACGTGCAGGTCGCCGCCGGCACGTTCCGGCTCGAGGCCCGACTCCTCGTCGAGCCGGGCGACGTGCTCGCCGTGCTCGGGCCGAACGGCTCGGGCAAGTCGACCCTGCTCGGCGCGATCGCGGGCCACCTCGAGCCGAACGTCGGGCGGGTCCTGCTCGGCGAGCGCGTGCTCACCGACCTCGGCGACGGGCGACGCATCGTGCTGCCGCCCGCCGATCGCCGGGTGGGCCTGCTCGGACAGCACGGCCTCGTCTTCCCCCACCTGACCGCCCGCGAGAACATCGCCTTCGGCGCGCGTGCCCGCGGCGTGCCCGCCCGCACGGCGCGCGCTGCCGCCGACGACTGGCTCGCCCGCGTCGGACTCGAGGGCCTCGGCGACCGTCGACCGGCCGCGCTCTCCGGCGGGCAGCAGCAGCGCGTCGCCCTCGCGCGAACCCTCGCCGCCGAACCCGAGGCGCTCCTGCTCGACGAGCCGTTCGCCGCGCTCGACGTCGAGGCCGCGGCATCCATGCGGCGGCTCGTCGCCGACGAGCTCGCTCGGCTCGAGGTTCCGGCAGTGCTCGTCACCCACGACCCGCTCGACGCGATCGTGCTCGCCCGGCGGGCGGCGATCCTGCACGACGGCGCGATCGTCGACGAGGGCCCGACGGGCGAGGTGCTGGGGCACCCGCGCACGCCGTTCATCGCCGCCCTCGCCGGCGTGAACCTCGTGACGGGCGTCGCCGCCGCACGCGACCGCCTCATCGCCGACGGGCTCGAGCTGCGCGGAGTCGGCGTGCTGCACATCGGATCGGCCGCCTCGGCGGTGTTCAGCCCTGGCGCCGTGCACGTCGGTCCCGCAGGTTCCGACCAAGCCGAGCGGGATGCCGCCGGCCGCGATGGACTCGGCGCCGAGGCATCCGGGCGCACCGACCGGGATGCCGCGGTCCGAGCCGGGCTCGGGTCCGAGGCATCCGCATCGCCGTCGATGCCCGCTGCAGGACCGGACCGACCGAACCGCTGGACCGGCACGGTCTCGCTCGTCGAGCCGGCCCCTGGCGGCGTTCGCATCCGCATCGCCGAGCACCCCGGGCTCGCCGTCGACGTGCCGTCGTCACGCGCGGTCGCGCTCGACCTCCGCAACGGTTCGCGACTCGCCTTCAGCGTCGCCGCGGGTGACGTCTCGGTGCGCGCGGAGTCCTGACTCCGTTTGCGGAGCCGCGCAGCGGCGGTGTTACCGTAGTGGCCGACACGAGGGGGTGACCGATGACGACGACCGTTCCGACACGCGATGACGCGACGGGGCGCCCTCGCGCGCGCCGGCTGCCCTCGACCGGGCTCGTCACCGACCGCCTCGCTCGGCCGATGCGCGACCTCCGCATCTCGATCACCGACCGGTGCAACTTCCGCTGCGTGTACTGCATGCCGAAGGCCGTCTTCGGGCGCGACTACGCGTTCCTCGACCGCGACGAATTGCTGAGCTTCGAGGAGATCACGCGCATCGCGCGGGTCGCCGCCGCGAACGGCGTCGAGAAGCTGCGCCTCACGGGCGGCGAACCTCTGCTGCGCCGCGGCGTCGAGTCGCTCATCGAGCAGCTCGCCGAACTGCGCACGCCCGACGGGCGACCGCTCGAGATCGCCCTCACGACCAACGGCTCGGCCCTCGCGGTCAAGGCCGCATCGCTCAAGCAGGCGGGGCTCACCCGCGTCACGGTGTCGCTCGACTCGCTCGACGACGCGCGGTTCCAGGCGATGAACGACGTGCGGTTCCCGGTCTCGCGCGTGCTCGACGGCATCGACGCCGCGCACGAGGCTGGGCTCGGCCCGATCAAGCTCAACATGGTCGTCAAGCGCGGCCTCAACGACGACGAGATCCTGCCGATGGCCAGGCATTTCAAGGGAACTCCGTACACCCTGAGGTTCATCGAGTACATGGACGTCGGCACGTCGAACGGCTGGTCGCTCGACGAGGTCGTGCCGTCGGCCGAGATCGTCGAGCGCATCGGCGCCGAGATGCCGCTCGAACCGCTCGGGGCGACCGCGCCCGGCGAGACCGCGACGCGCTGGCGGTACACCGACGGCGGCGGCGAGATCGGACTCATCTCGAGCGTGACGAACGCGTTCTGCGGCACCTGCAACCGCGCGCGAATCTCGACCGAGGGCAAGCTCTTCACGTGCCTGTTCGCCGACGAGGGGCACGACCTGCGGGCGCTCCTGCGCGGCGGCATCGACGACGAGGGGCTCTCTCTCGCGATGGCCGGCATCTGGGGCGCGCGCGATGACCGGTACAGCGAGATCCGCTCGACGCTCACGCCCGAACTGCGGCTCGCGCGCCAGAAGGTCGAGATGAGCTACATCGGCGGGTGAGCCGGCCTACAGCCCGACCCACTCCGAGACGCCGTCGGCGAAGTGCTGCCGCTTCCAGATCGGCACGGTGCGCTTGATCTCCTCGACGAGTCGCTCGCACGCGTCGAACGCCTCGGCACGGTGCGCGGCCGCCGTGGCCGCGTAGAGCGCGACATCGCCGATCTTCAGCTCGCCGACCCGGTGCACCGCGGCGATCGCGAGCCCGGTCTCCGACGCGACGCGTTCGACGCACTCGGCGAGGAACCGCTCGGCCTCGGGGTGCGCGCGGTAGTCGAGCGAGTGCACGCCGCGGCCGCCGTCGTGATCGCGCACGACGCCGCAGAACAGCACGATCGCGCCGCTCGCGTCGGCCTCGACGGCGGCGCGCACGGCGCCCTCGTCGATTGGCTGGTCGGTGATGGCGGCCAGGGTGGTGCTCATGCGTCTCGCTTCCGACTGGTCGGCGCCGTCATCGACGCACGAACTCCGAGGCGACGGCGGCGAAGCCGTCGATGCCGCCGGCCAGGTACGTCACGTCGACGTGGCCCCGGTCGGCGAGTGCCCGCGCCGCGCGACGCGAGCGGACGTCCCGTTCACAGTAGACGACGATCGCACCGTCACCCGCGGCGGGCTCGGCGCCCGTGAGCAGGTCGCCGAGCGGCACGAGCTCGGACCCGTCGATGCGTCGCAGCTCGGCCTCGGCGGGCTCGCGCACGTCGACGAGCCGCATCGGCGCGCCCTCGCGCAGGCGGCGCAGCAGTTCGGCGGCCGAGATGCGAGGGTCCGCGGCATCCTGATTCGACCGAGCGGATGCCTCGGAGCCGGCGCCGACCGTCGGCTCGAGCCCGCAGAACAGCTCGTAGTCGACGAGCGAGGTGATCTCGGGCGCATCTGCGATCGCCTCGTAGGCAAGCTCGCGGGTGCGGCCGGTGAGCGCGTCGATCGTCGTGACCCGGCCGAGCAGCGGCGTGCCGACGCCCGTGACGAGCTTCACGACCTCGCCCGACATGAGCGCGCCGACCGTCACGCAGAGCGAGGGCAGCACGCCGCCGAGCTCGCACGAGAGCACCTCGTCGGGCGGCGGGGGCACCGGGAAGAGGTCGCGGTAGGTTGGGCCCTCGCGGTGCCACGCGATGCTCACCTGCCCGTGGAACCGCAGGATCGAGCCCCACACGAGCGGCACGCCCGCGATGATCGCGGCGTCGTTCGCGAGGTACCGGGTCGGGAAGTTGTCGCTGCCGTCGACGAGCAGGTCGTAATCGGCCAGGAGGTCGACGAGGTTCGCCGAGGTCAGGCGTTCGCGGTGCCGCACGACGCGGATCTCGGGGTCGGTCGCCGCGACCGTGTCGGCGAGCGAATCGACCTTCGGCCGGCCGAGGTCGGCGACGCCGTGACCGAGCTGGCGGTGCAGGTTCGAGAGCTCGACGTCGTCGTCGTCGGCGATGCCGATCGTGCCGACGCCCGTGGCCGCGAGCAGCGGCACGACGGTCGCGCCGAGGCCGCCGGCGCCGATCACGAGCACCCGCGCCGCGGCAAGGCGTCGCTGGGCGAGCTCACCGAAGCCCGGCAGCATGATCTGCCGGCTGTACCGGGCGATGCGCTCGGGAGCGAGCGGCGGGGCGGGCTCGACGAGCGGGCGCGGGTTCGGCCGCGCGTCTGTGACGCGCGTCGTCGCGGCTGCTGCGGGCGTCGAGGGCATGCGCCAATTGTAAGCTCGGCCAGAACGACGCCTCCGCTTGGTGGACATCTGTTTCCGAATATCGGATGCCGCACGGGCGCCACGAAATCGCATCGCTCGCGCTACAACCCAGCTCGCGCGTCTTGGCATCGGCTTTGTGGTTAGTCCGATGACGTGACACCGTAGCGATTTCGGAAGGCTGCGATGAATGAATGCAGTTCCACCGCCGCAGGATCATCCCGGCCGATAAGTTCCGCTTCGGCGGAGTCGATGCTCTCGGCTGCGCGACTGAGATTCCCCTCGCGGGGCTCGACGAGCGGTCGACGGCGCGGCTCGCCGGACCTGAGCCGGATCACGAGCTCAAGAGCTCAACCGAACCTTCAGCAGACCCCTCCTTATGTTCCTCAGCGACTATTCCTCTGCCGGCAAGCGTGCTGGCGACTTCCCGGATGCTTGCGAAACTCGCCACTATGAGAAGTCGACCGGCAAGAGGGACAGCGGTATCCGCAAGGAGTCGACGTAGAAGGGCGGGGAACCTTCGAACAGGAGCAGGAAGACTGCCTCGTCGTGTTCGACTCGATAGGCATGTGAAAGGACCTTCAGTATGGTGCCATCACGCAACGTGATCTCCCAGATCTCTGGAGCCATCGCAAGCTCACGCGCATTCTCCAAGTTCACTAGTTGACCCCCAGGATCTTTGCCCCTTGTTCTACGACACGTGTGACATTCTGGTGGCCTGAGATCCGCTTCTGGAGGGGTCGCGGCATACCAATCCAAGAAACCGTCTCAAAGTCGTACAAGTACTTTTCACGTCCCTGTTGAAAGTGCAACTGACCGGCTCGCACGCCTGGCGCCGGGTTTTCGACATCATTTCGATAGCCGAGGCCCGGTTTTCGTCAAGGTTGTGCCCGGCGTTTTTCGTCCCGCTCTCCCCAAGCATTCCCGACTTCTCAGTTTCTCGTGACCCACCCGCGGCGTCACGGTTCATGACTTCGACGCGGCTGTCTCCCTCGCGTATCCGATCAAACCGGTCAGTCCGCTCGTCGCTGCGGCCGTACCTGCGGACGCGAGAGCAATCCCACCGGCGACCATGAATCCGCCACCGGTGCAACCGACGCCAGTCGCGCACAATGCGCCACCGCCCGCCACCAAGTCGGTTCCGGCCCACATCATCAGCAGCCCAAGAGGACCTCGGTGGTTTCGAGCGGGTCTTTTGGGGCGCCCTTCAGCTCGGCGCACGATTGGTTTCTCGCCTCGAATCCGTCGGCGCTCCTCAACCAAACGCTTGATCGACTCGGCCGTGGCCTCGATACGCTCCTTCGTCGCTACTCGACCGACGGGGCATCCCGCGCCGGGGTAGCATCGTCGCATGCCTCCCGTGACCGTCCGGTACTTCGCGGCGGCCGCCGAGGCGGCCGGCGTCGAGGAGGAGCGCCTCGACATCGCCGCTGACTCGACCCTCGGCGCCCTGCGCGACGAGCTCGTCGAACGCTACGGCGTCGCGATGGAGCGCGTGCTCCGCAGCGGCTCGTTCCTCGTCGACGGCACCGTTCACCGCGACCCCGCGCATCCGGTCGGGGCGACCGTCGACATCCTTCCCCCGTTCGCCGGCGGGTGAGCATGGCCGGCACCACCTCGATGACCGCCGCCGACGTGCTGGCGCGGCTCGCCGAACTCGAAGACCCGAAGATGCGTGCCGTGAACGAGCGCCACGGCGACGACCACGGCGTCAACCTCACGAAGCTGCGCGGCGTCGCGAAGGACCTCAAGACGCAGCACGAGCTCGCGCTCGAGCTGTGGGCGACCGACGACACCGCAGCCCGCCTCGTCGCGATCCTCATCGCGAAACCCAAGTCATTCGACGCCGCCGAGCTCGATGCGATGCTGCGCGAGGCCCGGGCGCCGAAGGTGCGCGACTGGCTCGTGAATTACGTCGTGAAGAAGAGCCCGCACCGCGAGACGCTGCGGCTCGCCTGGCTCGACGACACCGATCCGCACGTCGCCGCGGCCGGCTGGGCGCTGACGGCCGACGTCGTCGCGAAGCAGCCCGAGCTCGTCGACCTCGACGCCCTGCTCGACGAGATCGAACGCGAGATGCAGGGCGCCGCCGAACCGCTGCAGTGGGAGATGAACACCTGCCTGGCGATGATCGGCATCAACCACCCGGCCGAGCGGGCTCGGGCGATCGCGATCGGCGAGCGGCTCGAGGTGCTGAAGGACTACCCGACGCCGCCGAACTGCACGTCGCCGTTCGCCCCGATCTGGATCGGCGAGATGGTGAGCCGGCAGGGCGCGACCGCGTAGAGCTCAACACTTCGGGAGGTTCGGGGAGCGGACCCCGCGACTACACTGCCCACTGGGCGACGAAGCACCGCCGACGACGTACAGCAGGAGGCCGCATGCGCACCTACGCCGAACACCAGCGTGCCGTGCATGAGCTGCTCGATCCGCTCGGGTCTCGGCTCTCCTCAGCAGGTGCGAGCGACGAGGGAGCCGAGGTCGTCGCGGTCGACGATGCGCTCGGGCGCGTACTGGCGTCCGGCCTCCTCTCCCCCACCGATCTGCCCGGCTTCGACAACTCGCAGATGGACGGCTACGCGGTGCGCGCGGTCGACCTCGCCGACGCGAGCCCGGCCGCACCGGTTCGCCTGCCCGTCGGTCCGACGAGCGCAGCGGGCGACCCGGTCTTCGACCTCGCACCCGGCACCGCGTCGCCCATCATGACCGGCGCGCCGATCCCCCGCGGCGCCGACGCGGTCGTGCAGATCGAGGTGGCGGACCCGCCCGCGTTCATCGGACTCGGCGGCGGCCGGCACGACTCCCCCGCCGGGTCGGTCGTCGCGTTCACCGCACCCGTCGCGCACGGCCAGTTCGTTCGCAGGGCGGGCAGCGACGTCGCCGGCGGCGAGCTTCTGCTCGCCGCGGGCTCCCGGCTCGGGCCGGCGCAACTCGGGGTGGTCGCCGCTGCGGGCCTCACGCAGGTCACGGTGCGCCGCCGCCTGCGGGTGCTGCTGCTCTCGACCGGGCACGAGCTTCGACCGCCCGGGTCGGCGCTGCGGCCGGGGCAGATCCACGACGCCAACACCGCGATGCTCAGCGCCGCGCTGCGCGAGTGCGGCGCCGAGGTCGTCGTCGCCGTCGCACCCGACGAACCCGATGCGGTGCGAGCGGCGATCGCGCGCGGCATCCGCCCCGTCGCCGGCTCGCCGGTCGACCTCGTCGTCACGACGGGCGGGGTGAGCGCGGGCGCCTTCGAGGTCGTGCGCGACGCCCTCGAGCCGCTCGGCGTCGAGTTCACGAAGGTCGCGATCCAGCCCGGCGGTCCGCAGGGACTCGGCACGGCGATGCTGCCTGCCGACGAGGATGCCGCGGTCGAGGCATCCCGCACCGAAGGCGCCGTCAGCGTGCCGGTCGTCTCGTTCCCCGGCAATCCGGTCTCGGCGCTCGTGTCGTTCGAGCTGTTCCTGCGCCCCGTGCTGCGCCGGCTCGAAGGGCTCACGCCCGACCGGCACCGCGCCCGCCTGCGTCTCGCGCACGACGTGACGTCGCCGGGCCGGCGCCACCAGGTGCGCCGCGGCATCGTCGACGGCGATGGCGCCGTCGAGGTCGGCGCCCCGAGCTCGCACCTGCTGCACGCCTACGCGAACGCCACGGTGCTCGTGCACCTGCCGATCGGCGTCGATGCGCTGCCGGCCGGTTCCCTCGTCGACGTCTGGAGGATCGATGACTGACACCCCGCCCCGCCTCACCCACCTGCGCGACGACGGGTCGGCGCACATGGTCGACGTCACCGACAAGGCGATCACGAAGCGCACCGCGAGCGCGCAGGCCGTGCTCACGACGCGGCCCGAGGTGGTCTCGATGATCGCCGACGGCACCCTGCCCAAGGGCGAGGCGATCGGCACCGCACGCATCGCCGGCATCATGGCCGCGAAGCAGACGTCGGCACTCATCCCGCTCTGCCACCCCCTGCCGCTCACGAAGCTCGATGTCGACATCACCGCCGACGGTTCGCGCGTGCGCGTCGTCGCGACCGCGACCACGAAGGGCGTGACCGGCGTCGAGATGGAGGCGCTGACCGCCGCGAGCGTCGCCGCCCTCACGCTCTACGACATGATCAAGGCCGTCGACAACCGCGCGGTGATCACCGACATCATGGTGCTCGCGAAGGAGGGCGGCAAGAGCGGCGACTGGAGCCGCGAATGACCGGGCACGGCGGTGCGGCCGGCGGCATGGCCGCGACGGCAGACGAGGGGATGCCCCGTGCTGCGACCGTGCTCGTCGCCTCGACGCGCGCCGCGGCCGGCGTCTACGAAGACGCCACCGGTCCCGTCATCGCGGCTTGGTTGGCCGAGCGCGGCTTCGAGGTGCGCGGCCCGGTCGTCGTCGCCGACGGCGCGGAGTTCGCCGTGGCCCTCGGGCGCGCGATCGACGCGGCCCCGGCCGTCGTCGTGACGACGGGCGGCACCGGACTCGCCCCCAGCGACCTCACCCCCGAGGCGACGGCCGCCGTGCTCGACCGGGAGCTTCCCGGCTTCATGGAGGAGCTGCGCCGACGCGGCTCGGCGACCACGCCGACCGCGCTGCTCACCCGCGGGGTCGCGGGCGTCGCCGGCTCGACCTTCGTCGTCAACCTGCCGGGCTCGCGCGGCGGCGTGCGCGACGGCCTCGCCCTGCTCGGCGAAGTGCTCGATCACGTGCTCGACCAACTCGCGGGCGGCGACCACGCGTCCCCTCCGGTGGTCGAGTAGCGCGCGACGACCGAGCACTCCCTCCGGTGGTCGAGTAGCGCGCGACGAAGGAGCACGCGTATCGAGACTCACGCAACGGGTCTCGATACGCTCCTGCGTCGCTACTCGACCACCGAGGTGTCGCGCTTGGTCCTGCGATCGATCCACGCCAGTCGCTCGCGCTCGAGGGGCGCGGCGAACACCGCCCACAGCACGAGCGCGACCCCGGCGCCGACGAGCGCTCCGCCGACCGTGTCGCTCAGCCAGTGCGCCCCGAGGTACGTGCGGCTGACCGCCATGAGCACCGTGTAGACGGCGCCGAGCACCCACACCCAGACCCGCGGCACGATCACGCCGAGCGCGACCGCGATGGTCGCCGCGTTCGCCACATGCCCCGACGGGAATGAACCGTGGTCGGAGACGACGATCATGTCCTCGGGTCTTGCCCGATCGAAGAACGACTTCAGCACCTGCACGACGGCTGCGCTGGCGGCCGAGGCGACGATGAAGTAGAACGCGGCCCAGGGTCGCCGCAGGATGAGCAGCAGGATCGCGGTCGCGACCGGCACGACGAAGACGCCGATGATCCCGCCGCCGAGCGCGTTCATGAAGTAGCCGAACGCGTCGCCGACGGGCCCGCGGAGCGACACCATCTCCTCGACCCACTCCTCGTCCACCGGGAATGGCACACCGCCGTTGCGCACCATGATGACGAAGCCGAGGAGCGTCGCCGTCACGATCGCGGCGATGCCCCCGATGAGCGGCGCCCGCCGACGTACACGTCGCACCGCGGCATCCCGCCCGGTCTCTCCTGCAACCATGCGTCAACCGTAGGCGGTCGCACGCTCAGTCGGTGAGCGGCGGCACCGTCTTCGGGCGCACGAGCGCCCACAGCCCGATGATGGCGACGGCCGCGGCGCCCGTCATGACGATCGCCATCGGCAGGGCGCTGCCCACGCCCATGACGCCGATCACCGGCGAGATGAGCCCGGCGAGCCCGAAGTTGAGCGCACCGAGCAGCGACGCCGCGGTGCCCGCCTCGCTGCCGTGCGACGCGAGCGCGAGGATCTGCACCGCGGGGAACGAGAACCCGCACGCCGTGATGAACAGGAACAGCGGCACGATCGTGCCCCAGAGGCCGGCCCCGGTCACGTCGAGCACGCCGATCGCGATCGCCGAGCCGAACAGCACGAGGGTCGTGACCGCGAGGATCCACTGCGGGGCGACCCGCCCGCGCATGAGCCGCGAGCTCGTCTGCACGCCGATGATGATGCCGATCGAGTTGACGCCGAAGAGCAGTCCGTACTGCTGGGCGGTGAACTCGTAGACCTCCTGGAAGAGGAACGACGACGTCGACAGGTAACCGAACAGGCCGGTGAACACCATGCCGCCGACCAGCGCGGCACCGAGGTAGACCCGGTCGCGGAACAGCGACGCGTACCGGTCGCGCATCGTCGTGTGACCCGAGACGTGGCGCCGCGACGGCGGCAGCGTCTCGACGATGAGGAACGCGACGCACAACACGACGACGACGCCGTAGCCGGCGAGCACCCAGAACACGCCGCGCCAGTCCATGACCTGCAGCAGCTGCGACCCGATCACCGGTGCGAGCACCGGTGCGAGCCCGTTCACGAGGGCGAGCCGCGAGAGCATCTTCACGAGCGGCTTGCCGCCGAACAGGTCGCGCACCATCGCCATCGCGACGACACCGCCCGCTGCCGCGCCGAAGCCCTGCAGCAGCCGGAACGCGGCGAGCCACGCGATGTCGGGCGACAGCGCCGCACCGATCGACGCGGCGATGTGCAGCGCGGTCGAGAGCATGAGCGGCAGTCGCCGGCCGACCTTGTCGCTCCAGGGGCCGACGATGAGCTGTCCGAAACCGAACCCGATCATCGTGCCGGTGAGCGTGATCTGCACCGCTGCCGCCGAGACGCCGAACTCGTCCTGCAGCACGGGGAACGCGGGCAGGTAGAGGTCGACCGTGAACGGGCCGAGCGCCGTGAGCGCCCCGAGCACGAGCACGTAGACGAGCCGCTGACGGCTCGACAGGCGGTCGCCGGGATGCACCGACACGACCGGCGTCGACCGGGTGTCGTCGGGGCGGACGATGGGGATGGGACTCGTGGCGGACATGGCGTTCCTGGCGTGCTGGGAGGCGGAAAGGCGGCGGGGATGCTGCGGCGCACGCCGTCGGACGCCGGACTCGAATCGATTCGAAGCATTCGAGAAGGCTCGATTCTACTCGACGCAGCGCCGCACTCGAGCACTCCGTGCAGGCTTCGCGAGTAGACTTCGAACCGACGACGTCGCCGAACCGACGGCGCCCCGATGCATTCGAGCGAGGGAGCGAAGATGTCCGGATCCGAACGCGAAGACCCGACCCGCGAGCGCGGCGACGAAGCATCCCGGCACGCCGAGGCTGCCGACCAGGCCGCAGCCGACGCCGACCCCACCGAGGGCGAGTACACCGACGTCGACGGCTCGGCCCCGCACCTGCGCACGGTCGCCGGCGCGTACACGAGCGGCGAGGGCGTCGTCGATGACGAGGTCGGCTCGTACACCTCGACCGACGAAGATCCCGAGCTGCACGACGCCGCCGAGCGCCACGGCCGGTTCGCGTCGAACGACCCGCGCCGACCCCGCCGCACCGGCGACGACTGACGCGGGCGTCGTCGGGCGTCGTCGTCGGACTTCGCCGCCCGCCGACGACCGTCGTCTGCCGACGACCGCGCTGACCGCCTCCACGACGCCGTCCGAAGCGGATCCCCAGCCGATTCGCGACGCCGCGTCGGTAGTCTGGATCGATGCCGTTCGATCTGCGAGACATCCCGCTCGACCAGAAGGCCGAGGCCGCGCTCGCTGCGCGGGGCCTCGAGTACCGCGTCCTCGATCCCGCTGATCGATCCGCGCTCGAGGCGTGGGTCGACGCCGACCGGCGCGGCTTCCACGAGGGCCGCGCGCACGCGCCCGAACTCGCCCGTGAACTGTCGGTGATCGCCGACCGCCGCGTCGTCGGCGTCTACGACCCGACGCTCGACGCGCCCGACGTCCCGGTCGCGACCGCCGCCTGCTGGCCGAGCGGCCTCAGCGTGCCGGGCGGCCGCAGCGTCGACGCCTGGGCCGTCGCCTCGGTGACGGTCGCGCCGACCCATCGCCGGCGCGGCATCGCCCGCGCGATGATGGAGGCCGAGCTCCGCAGCGCACAGGCCGCTGGGGCCGCGCTCGCGATGCTCACCGCCTCGGAGGCCACGCTGTACGGACGCTACGGGTACGCACCCGCCGCGCGGATCGCGACGGTCGAGGTCGACCGCCGTCGGGTCGAGTGGACCGCGCCCGCCGAGCCCGGACGGGTGCAGTTCGTCTCCCCGCAGGTCATGCGCCCGGCCGCAGCGGCGATCGCACGCCGCGCGGTCGCGAGGACCCCTGGCGAGATCGACCGCTGGCCCGGCCTGCTCGATCGCATGCTCGGCACACACGACCCCGACAGCGAGCGGTCGCGCGCGATCCGCGTCGCCCGCTACGACGACCGGCACGACCAGCCGCAGGGCTTCGTCGTCTTCCGCCTGCGGCCCGAGCCCGGCACGCACGAGATGGCCCTCGAGTTCGACTTCCTCGCCGCCGCGACCGACGAGGCCGAGCGGGCGCTCTGGCGCTTCCTCATCGAGCACGACCTGGTCGCGAAGATCCGCGGTCGGCTGCGCTCCATCGAGGAGCCCCTGCCGTGGCTCGTCGCCGACCGCCGCGCGATCGGCATCGGCGAGGTGTCCGACCACCTGTGGTTGCGCATCCTCGATCCGGTCGCCGCGCTCGAGGCGCGACGGTACTCGGGCAGCGGCTCGCTCGTGCTCGACATCGACGACCCGCAGGGCTATGCGGCGGGCCGGTTCGCGATCGAGTTCTCAGCCAAGGGCCATGCCGAGGTGCGGCGGGCCGAACCCGGTGGCACGGATGCCTCGGCTCGAGCTGCGCGGCGCTCGCGCCCCTCGCAGGGGCTGGGACTGCGGCTCGGGGTCGCCGAGCTCGGCGCGATCTACCTCGGCGACGTGACGCCGTCGCTGCTCGCCCGCGCCGGGCGCATCGTCGAGACGACGCCGGGCTCGCTCGCGCTCGCCGACCGGCTCTTCGCGTCGCCGCGCACCCCGCACCTCAGCATCTGGTTCTGAGCCCGCCGGCCTCAGCGGGCGTCGAGCTTCGGGAACACGACCTTCTCGAGGATGATGATGAGCGACGCCGCGACCGGGATCGCGACGAGGGCGCCGAGCACCCCGCCGAGCGTGCCGCCCGCGACCGCCGCGATGACGACGAGCGCGCCGGGCACCGCCACGGCCCGGTTCATGATGCGCGGGCTGATGACGTAGGCCTCGACCTGCATGTAGATCAGGTAGTAGATCGCCGCGGCGAGCGCGGTGACGGGCGACGCGGTGAGGCACACGAGCGAGATGATGATCGCGCCCGTCAGCGTGCCGACGAGCGGCACGAGCGAGCACAGGAACGCGATGAACGCGAGCAGGATCGGCGCGGGCGCACCGATGATCGACAGGTAGAAGAGGCTCAGCACGCCGTTGACCGCACCGAGCGTGACCTGGCCCATCACGTACCGGCCGACCGCGTCGGTGATGTCGCCGGCCACGTCGAGGTAGCCGCGGCGCGAGCTCGCCGGCACGAAGCGGGCCGACGCCCGGCGCATCCCCCGCAGCGACGCGAGGAAGTACAGGGTGAGGATGAGCACGATGATCGCGCCCGTGAAGCCGCCGGCGATGCCCGCGCCGACGGCGAGGATGCCGCCGCCGAGCGAGCCGATGTTCGCGGGATTGCTGACCCAGTCGCCGATCGCCTTGATCGTCTGGTCGACGGCGTCGCCGCCCGTGATGTCGTTGATCCACGTGACGAAGTCGTTGTGCTGCAGGTTGAACGCGATGCGATCCCAGTCGTTCACGATCTTCGTGCCCTCGTTGATCACGATCGGCACGATCGCCGCGATCAGGGCGACGAACACCCCGATCACGACGGCGATGACGATGAGGATCGCCGCCCATCGCGGCAGCCCCTTGCGCTGCATCCAGCTCACCGCCGGGTCGAGGCCGAGCGCCAGGAAGAGCGCGAGCGCCACATAGAGGATGACCGTCGACAGCTGTCCGACGATGCCGCCGAGCAGGAGCGCGAGCAGCACGCCCAGGGTCGCCGTGAACCCGACGCGGAAGGCGCGGATGCGGAACTCGGGCAATGGGGCGGGCTCCACGGTCATCGACGGCGTCGTCGCCGGGTTCGCCGGTGCGGCGGACTCGGCGGGGCGACGCTTCGCAGGCAGACCGAAAGGCTTCATGTTCCGACCGTACGGCCGGCACGCGGCATCCGCGGGGAATGAAACGGCCCGGTGCCGTGATTGCACCCTTATGGATGCCGCGTGCGCGCGCCGTCCGCGAGAGGAGTGGCGTGGGCGACGCAGCAGGTGTTGGATTCCGGTCGGAGCGCGGGCCCGTGCTCATCGCGGTCATGCTCGCGACGGGGCTCATCGCGATCGACTCGACGATCCTCGCGACGGCCGTGCCGTCGATCGTGCGGGACATCGGCGGGTTCGCGCAGTTCCCCTGGCTGTTCTCGATCTACCTGCTCGCGCAGGCGGTGTCGGTGCCCGTGTACGCGAAGCTCGCCGACACCGTCGGCCGCAAGCCCATCATGCTCGTCGGCATCGCGCTGTTCCTCGTCGGGTCGGTGCTCTGCGGGTTCGCGTGGGACATGACCTCGCTCATCGTGTTCCGCGCGGTGCAGGGCCTCGGCGCCGGTGCCGTGATGCCCGTGTCGATCACCATCACCGGCGACATCTACACGGTGCGCGAGCGCGCGAAGGTGCAGGGGTACATCGCGAGCGTCTGGGCGGCGGCGTCGGTGCTCGGCCCGACCCTCGGCGGCGTGTTCGCCGAGTTCCTGACGTGGCGCTGGATCTTCTTCATCAACATCCCCCTCTGCATCATCGCGGGCGTGATGCTCTGGCGGGCATACCACGAGTCGTTCGAGCGCAAACAGCACCGCATCGACATCACCGGCTCGATCGCGCTCACGATCGGGCTCACGCTCGTCATCCTCGGCGTGCTCGAGGGCGGCCAGGCGTGGGCTTGGTACTCGTGGCAGAGCCTCATCGCCTTCGGCGTGGGCGGGCTGCTGCTCGTCGCGTTCGTGTTCATCGAGCTGCGTGCGGCCGAGCCCGTGCTGCCGCTGTGGGTCTTCTCGCGACGGCTCATCGTGACGACGTCGCTCATCTCGCTCGGCGTCGGCGCCGTGCTCATCGGGCTCACGTCGTACGTGCCGACCTTCCTCGAGAAGACCGCGGACGCATCGCCCCTGGTCTCGGGACTCGCGGTCGCAGCGCTCACCCTCGGCTGGCCGATCTCGGCGTCGAACTCGGGCCGCCTGTACCTGCGCATCGGGTTCAAGAACACCGCGCTCATCGGCATCACGATCGCGGTGCTCGGCAGCATCGCGCTCTTCGCGGTCTCGTTCACCCCGAACGTCGTGACCACGGCGATCGCCTGCTTCATCGTGGGCCTCGGACTCGGGCTCATCGCGTCGCCGACGCTCATCGCGGCCCAGTCGTCGGTGCCGTGGGAGGAGCGCGGCGTCGTGACGGGCGCGAACATGTTCCTGCGCTCGGTCGGCAGCGCGGTCGGCGTCGCGATCTTCGGCGCGGTCGCGAACGGCGTGATCGCGCGCTCGGGGCTCGGCGACGAGTCGCCCGTGGCCATCCAGGCCGCGTCGGCCGCGGTGTTCTTCGCGGTCGCAATCGCGGCCGTGCTCACGATCATCGCGGCGGTCGCGATGCCGCGCGCCCGCGTCGACGAGATCGAGCACCGGCCGGCCGAGGCGTCCGCCGCGGGCTGACGCCCAGCGGGTCGAGGGGCGACCGGCGAGTTGCATGAGGATCTGCCCGGCCGCACCGTCTGCAGGCTCGATTCGCCGGTTCGTTCCTGCGACTCGCCAGTCACCCTCAGTCCCGACGCGCGAGCGGCGGCACGACCGCACCCTCGAGCGTGCGCACCCAGCGGTCGCCCGTCGCCCGGTGCTCGGCCCGCGTCGCGAAGCGGTAGTGGTACGCGTGCACGCGGATCCAGCGCGGCGCCTCCCCGTCGAACGGATCGTGCGCGAGCAGCGCGAGCGTCGGCGCGTCGGCCGCGAGCAGTCGCTCGATGAAGACGCCGAACCACGGCTCCCACATCCGCCCGAGCGGCAGGAACCACATCAGCCAGTCGAGCCGCAGGTGGTACGGCGCCCACTGGCGCGGCAGCGCGCGCACGTCGCCCGGCTTGCCCTTGAAGGCGTACTCCCGCCACGCCGCATCGTCGTCGGGGATCTCGTCGAGCGTGCCCGCGACGACGATCTCGATACGTCGCTTCGTGACGGTGCCGAACGCGCCGTAGGCGTTCACGAGCATCCACCGGTTGAAGCTCGCGTTCATGAGCTGGCGGTGCGCGAACAGGTTGCGCAGCGGCCACCAGCTGAGCACGACGATCAGGGCGCTCACGGCGAGCACGACGATCATCCACCAGAGCGGTGAGCCCGAGGCATCCGCCCCGAGGTCGGCGGGAATCGCCGGGATCAGCCAGTGCCACACCGGGTCGGTGATCGCCGAGGCCGCGAGCACGACCGTGATCCAGTTGAGCCACGCGAAGTTGCCGGTCACGATGAGCCACAGCTGGGTGAGAATGACGACGGCCGCCGCAGCCGAGCCGACGGGCCCCGGCACGAACAGCAGGAACGGCACGACGAGCTGCGCGAAGTGGTTGCCGAGCACCTCGCCGCGGTGGAACCACGGCGGCAGCAGGTGCGCCTGCCGGCTGAGCGGGCCCGGCATCGGCTGCGTCTCGTGGTGGTACATGAGCGCCGTGAGGTCGCGCCACTCGCGCCCGCCGCGGATCTTGATCATGCCCGCACCGAACTCGAGCCGGAACACGAGCCACCACACCGCCACCACGATCGTGAGCGGCGGCGGCACCTGGTCGGAGCCGAGGAACGCGACCGTGAACAGGGCCTCGCAGAGCAGCATCTCCCAGCCGAAGCCGTAGAACGTCTGGCCGACGTTCACGATCGAGAGGTACAGCACCCACAGCGCGAGGAAGACGGCGAGCGGCAGCCAGGGCGGGCCCGCCTGCGGCAGGCCGATGACGAGGGATGCCGCGAGCACGACGCCCGACACGGCGACCGCCACGAGCCCCCGGTCGGTGTAGCCCCAGCGGAAGATCGTCGGACCGCGCAGCCTGGCGCCCGGAGCGTTCGCCCGGCGGAGCAGCGCGGGCACGGGCAGGAGCCCGTGCTCGCCGAGCAGGGGCCGGAACTGGTTCAGCGTCGAGACGAACGCGACCACCGCGAGCGCCGCGACGCCGCGCTGCAGCACCTGGCGGGCGACCTCGTAGTCGTTCGCGTCGAACCAGGCGGTCCAGTCCACGCCTCCACGCTACGCCCGACCCTGGTCGGTCGAGTAGGCGCGAAGCGCCGTATCGAGACCACCGACGGAGTGGCCTCGACACGGTCCTTCGCCGCTCCTCGACCGACGTTTCCTGCTACCCGACGCCGAACCGCTCCTTCAGCGCGAGCTTCGCGGCGTACCACCCGTTCATGCCGTGCACGGCCGGCCCGGGCGGCGTCGCGCTCGAGCACAGGTAGACCCCGTCGACGGGCGTGCGCCACGGTGCGGTCGACACGACGGGCCGCTTCACGAGCTGCGCGAACGTCAACTCGCCCGAGTAGATGTCTCCGCCGACGTAGTTCGCGTTGTAGGCGCCGACCTCGGCCGCCGAGCTCGCCGCCGACGCGAGCACGACGTCGCGGAATCCGGGCGCGAAACGCTCGACGGCGGCGGTCACGAGCTCGGTCGCGTCGAGCGTCGACCCTGCCGGCACATGCGTGTAGGCCCACAGCACGTGCTTGCCCTCGGGCGCGCGCGTCGGGTCGACGACGCTCGGCTGGCAGACGAGCACGTAGGGATGCCTCGGCGCGCCGCCGGCCCCGGCGCCGTGCACGTTCACCCCGGGCTGGAGGCCGTGCGCGACCGCGTTCTCGGCGAGCGCGATCTCACGGCGGCTGCCGCCGATGTGCACGGTCGGCGCGAGCCCGACGGCCGGGTTCGCCCACGGCACGGGTCCGTCGAGCGCGAAATCGACCTTCGCGACGCCCGAACCGTACCGGTAGCGGCGCAGTGCCCGTTCGTAGCGGCGGGGCAGCTCGGCCGAGAACAGCAGTTCGGGCGAGGTGTCGAGCAGCACCGCACGCGAGTCGCCGACCTCGTCGAGGCTCCGCACCGGGGCATCCGTCTCGATCTCGGCGCCGTGGTCGCGCAGCTCGGCGACGAGGGCGTCGGCGATCGCCTGCGAGCCGCCGACGGGAAGGCCCCAGCCGACCCCGTGGCCGTGCATCGCGAGCAGCAGGCCCGCGCCGGCCGAGGCGAGCGACGGCATGCGCCCCGCCGCGTGCGCGACGACCCCGGTGAGCAGCGCGGGCGCGACGTCGCCGCTGAAGCGGGAGTTCCATGCCCCCGTGCCCTGCTCGAGCGCGCGAAGCCCGAATCGCACCGCGGCGATCGGGTCGCGCGGCACCTGCAGCAGCTGCGAGCCCGTGAACGCCACGACGCCGCGCTGTCGCGCGAGCAGGGGGGCGACGAGACGGCGCCAGGAGGGCCCGTCGGCGCCGAGGCCGTCGACCGTGCGGTCGAGGTCGCGCCAGGCGATGCCCGCCCGCCCACCCGGCAGCGGGTGGGCGTACGAGACGTCGGGCACGATCCACTCGGGTGCCCGAGGCCCGTCGAGGAGGCCCAGCTTGCGGAACACCGGCGAGGCGAGCGCAGCGGGGTGCACGGCCGAGCAGACGTCGTGGCGGAACCCGGGAAGGGTGAGTTCGGCCGTGCGGACGCCGCCGCCGAGCGTCGGCGCGGCCTCGAGCACGCGCACCGAGAGTCCGGCGCGGGCGGCCAGCACCGCGGCGACGAGACCGTTCGGTCCCGACCCCACGACGGTGACGTCGACCACGCTCAGAACTCGCGCTCGTAGACCCAGGGCAGCCGCTCCATGAGCAGCCGGTGCCGGTGGCCGCGTGCGCCGGCGACCTCGTCGTCCTCCTGCCAGAGCACCATGCGCCGTGCGTCGTCGCGGCGGGCGACGTACTCGAGGACATCGCCGGCTGCGAACGAGGCGAGGGCGGCGTCGACCGACGTCGCGCCGGCGAGCCCGTGCAGCGTGACCCAGGTCGGCGGCCAGAGCGTGAGCTCGCCGGCCGCATGCCGCTCGAGGGCGTCGGCGGGCCGCAGCCAGTCGACGGCGACGACCTCGTCGGCCGCGAGCCGGAAGTCGCCGTCGGGGACGCGCACCGCGAAGAACGTGGTCGTGAGCTGCTTGGGGGCACCGCTCGGCGGCGTCCATCGCGAGAACGGCACGAGCTCCGTGGCATCCACGACCAGCCCGACCTCTTCGGCGACCTCCCGCACGGCCGCACGCCGGGCCGCGTCGACGCCGTCGCGTGCGTCGCCGAGCAGGTCGTCGTCGTCGACGGCGCCGCCCGGGAACACCCAGGCGCCCGCGAACGAACCGCGGTCGCTCGGACGCTCGGCCAGCAGCACCTCGACGCCGAGCTCGCCGTCGCGCAGCAGCACGACGGTGGCGGCGGAGCCGGCGATCGGTCGGTCGGCGACGGAGGTGGACGGAGATTCGGGCACGCTGTCCATCCCTTCAGCCTAGGCCGGTGATCGGAGCACGGGCCAGCCTTCCCACGCCCCGGTTGGCGCCGACCCACACCGATCGACGGATTCCCCGAGCCGACCCGTCGATACACTGCCGACATGGAGGAGCCCACCGCACCGACGCACGTCGACCCGTCGGGGCCGACGCGGTTCGCCCGCGCCGTACTCGCACCGAACCCCGGCCCGATGACCCTCGACGGCACGAACAGCTACCTGTTGCAGGCGCCGGGCACGCGGTCGACGATCGTCGTCGATCCAGGCCCGGCGGACGCCGGCCACCTCGAGCTGCTCGCGGCGCTGCCCGTCGAGCTCGTGCTCATCACGCACCATCACGCCGACCACACCGAGGCGATCGACGCGTTCGCCCGCATGACCGGCGCACCGGTGCGAGCGATCGACCCGGCCTTCTGCCGCGACGCCGACCCGCTCATCGACGGCGAACGCATCACGGCGGCCGGGATCGAGCTCGAGGTCGTGGCGACGCCCGGGCACACGGCCGACTCGGCGTGCTTCGCGCTCGTCGGCGAGGCGCCCGCGGCCCCCGGCACAGGCGTCGTGCCCGCTGCACCGCCATCACCGCTCGCCGTGCTCACGGGCGACACCGTGCTCGGCCGCGGCACGACGATCATCGCCGACCCCGACGGCGCGCTCGGCGCCTACCTCGACTCGCTCGAGCGGCTGCGTTCGCTCGGCACGCCCGGCCCCGTCGCGGTGCTGCCGGGGCACGGGCCTGCGCTGCCCGATCTCGCGGCGATCTGCGGCGCCTACCTCGCGCACCGGGCCGAGCGGCTCGACCAGGTGCGTGCCGCGCTCGCCCGGCTCGGCGTCGATGCCGCGGCGGCCTCGGTCGGCGCCGTCACCGACGTCGTCTACGCCGACACGGATGCTGCGGTGCGAGGTGCCGCCGAGGCATCCATGCGGGCGCAGCTGAAGTACCTGCGCGACCGCCGCTGACGCCCGCCGGATACGCCGAGTCGCCCGCCTCCGTTCGGAAGCGGGCGACTCGTTCGGTTCAGCGCTGTGCTGGGCTCAGGCCGCGACGGCGAAGCCGCCGGTCCAGCCGATCTTCTCCTGCACCGCGAGGGTGAGCTGGAGGAAGCCGATCGACTCGAGCTCGCGGGCGCGCTTGAGGGCACCAGCGTCGATCGCCTTGACGCCACCGGCGCGCACCACGTCGATGAGCGCCTGCTTGGCCACGGCGTCGTCGCCGGCCACGAGCACCGTGGTCTCCTCCTCGCCGACCGACTTCGAGGCCAGGGTCGCGGCGAAGTTGGTGTTGAAGGCCTTGAGCACGCGCGACTCGGGCAGGAGCTCGGCGAGCTCGGCGGCCTTCGAGCTGTCGGATGCGGGAACGAGCGAGTCGAAGGTCTCGAAGTTCAGCGGGTTGGTGATGTCGACGACGATCTTGCCGGCGAGCTCGGCGCGGCGGGCCTCGGCGATCTCGGCGATCGCGAAGTGGGGCACGGCGAGCACGACGATGTCGCCCGTGACGGGCTTCGCGAGATCGCGGCCGAGCACCTCGACGCTGTTGCCGCCCGCGGCGACGATGCCGCCGATCGCCTGACCCATGTTGCCGTTGCCGATGATGCTGACCGTGGTCATTGTCTTTCCTCCCCGCGCCGTTCGACGCGATTACTTGTTTCGACAACCATCACTGTACGCCAATTCAGTTGTTCCGTCAACTATTGCGGTAGACTGAGGACATGACCGACGACACGAAGTGGCTGAGCACGGAGGAATCGGCGGCGTGGGTTCGCCTCATCGCCGTCGCCGAACTGCTGCCGGGCGCGCTCGACACGCAGCTGCTGCGCGACGCCGGAATCACCCACTTCGAGTACGTCGCGCTCATGGCGCTGGCCGACGAACCCGGCCGCACACTGCGCATGACCGAGCTCGCCTCGCGCACCAATGCGACGCTCCCCCGGCTCTCGCACGTCGCCCGCCGGCTCGAGGAGCGCGGGCTCATCCGGCGGTTCCCGTGCCCCGAAGACCGCCGCGCCACGAACGCGACGATCACCGAAGCGGGCCTCGACCTCATGGCCGCGGCGGCACCCGGCCACGTCGGCACCGTACGCGCCAACGTGCTCGACGCGCTCACGCCCGAGCAGCTCGAGCAGCTCTACGTGATCGCGGGCGCCGTGCTGTCGAAGCTCGACCCCGACGAGCGCCTGAGCGCGACCTCGTGCCAGTACAGCGAGGGGCCGGTCGCGCGGGAGCTCGCGGGCTAGGTCTCGAGACGCGTCGCCGCTCCGCGTCGGCGCTCCTCGACCTGCGGAAAGAGCGCGCCGGCGCTCCTCCTCAGCCCGCTCAGTCTGCCGAGAGCAGCACTGCTCTGAGCAGCGTCCGCCCCACCTGAGCCCGCCGCAGCGCAGGCTGGGGTCATGAGCGAACAGACCCCGGCGATCCAGCCGATCGACGCCGAGCTCACCGCCCGGCTCTTCCACGAACGCATCATCGTGCTCGGCGACGAGCTCGACCAGCAGGGCGGCAACCGGCTCTGCGCGCAGCTCGTCACCCTCGCCGGTGACGACCCCCGTCGCGACATCCGATTCTGGATCAACTCGCCGGGCGGCTCGGTCTCGGCCATGCTCGCGATCGCCGACCTGATGCGGTCCATCCCGAACGACGTCGCGACGATCGCGTACGGCATCGCGGCGAGCGCAGGGCAGTTCCTGCTGAGCGCCGGCACGCCGGGCAAGCGGTTCGCGCTGCCGCACGCGCGCATCCTCATGCACCAGGGTTCGGCGGGCATCGGCGGCACCGCGGTCGACGTCGAGCTGCAGGCCGACGACCTTCGGTACACCCGCGACACGGTGCTCGGCATCACGGCCGAGAACACCGGGCAACCGCTCGCGAAGATCGCCGAGGACTCGTTGCGCGACCGCTGGTACACGGCGGCGGAGTCGGTCGACTACGGCTTCATCGACCGCGTCGTCGACGGCTTCGACGAGATGTTCCCGAGGGCCGAGCGCCCCCAGACCGGATTGCGAGCGAGCGCATGACCAGCTCCAGCTACACCATCCCGTACGTCATCGAGCGTCGCGGCAACAGCGAACGCTCGCTCGACGTGTACAGCCGCCTGCTCTCGGAGCGCATCGTCTACCTCGGCACCGAGATCGACGACGGCGTCGCGAACGTGCTCATCGCGCAGTTCCTGCACCTCGCGTCGGAGTCGAGCGACACTCCCATCAGCCTCTACCTCAACTCCCCCGGCGGCTCGCCTGGCGCGGCGCTCGCGGTCTACGACACGATGCAGCACATCCGCCCCGATGTCGCGACGACGTGCGTCGGCCAGGCCGGCGGGCCCGCCGCCGTGCTGCTCGCGGGCGGCGCGAAGGGACAGCGGGCGATCCTGCCGCACGGGCGGGTCGTGCTGCACCAGCCGTCGACGCAGGGCCGGGGCACCATCCCCGACCTCATCATCCACGCGGATGAGGTGGTGCGCGTGCGCGCCGAGCTCGAAGCGGCCCTCGCGGCCGATACCGGCCACGACGTGGCGACGCTGCGTCACGACACCGACCGCGACCTCATCCTGCCGGCCGCGGCGGCCGTCGAGTACGGCCTCGCCGACCACGTGCTGACGGCACGCGTGTCGGTCGGCTCGGGTGTCGGGGCCTACGCCGCGAGCAGGTAGACGCCGCCGGGCGGCGCGGCGGCCGTCGCGCCGCCGTCGGCGATCACCACCGGGGGCCCGTCGACGTCGAGCACGAGCACGGTGCCGAGATCGACGGCCGGATGCCTCGCCGGCAGGTCGGACCGGAACGCGAACGCCCGCTCGCGCTCGAGCGACTCGCGCCGCTCGTCGTCGCGGCGCTCGGCCTCGTGGCGGGTCCCGAGCAGCTCGCCGACCCGGTGCGCGACCTCGAAGAGCTCGAGCCCGAGCGCCTCGGTGACGGCGCCGAGCACCTCGCTCGACGGCTCCTTGCGGCCGCGTTCGATCTCGGAGAGGTACTGCGGCGAGACGCCGGCCGTCGCCGCGACCTCGGTGAGGATCCGCTCCTGCGCGAGCCGTTCGCCGCGCAGCACCTCGCCGAGCACGTCGCGCCAGAGCGGCTTCGACCGCTTCTTCACCTTCGGGAACTCGACGACCTTGCCCATGTCGAGAGGCTAACCGCGGCGGCGGCGCTGCGACAGGGTCATCCGCTCACAGCAGAATGCGCGCCTGCGCAGACGTCGCAGGCGACGCGGGACCCGAACCCGCGCCGCCTGCGCCCACCGACTCGACGCCTCGGCGTCGAGTCGGGGCCTTCATCGGCGGATGCCGCCGATGTTGATCTCCGCAGCACCGCCGAACGCGTTACCGGCGATCGAGTTCAGGCCGACGAGCTTCACGTAGCGACCGGCGGTCGCCGCGAATGCCACGCGCTGCGGGCCGAGGTCGGCCGTGAACGAACCGGTCGCGACCGGATCGCCCCACGTCGTGCCGTCGGCCGAGACGTAGACCTGGTAGTCCTTCATCCGACCGTTGACCGCGTTCTGCCGCGTCACGTACTCGAGGCCGGTCACGTCGTACTCGGCGCCGAGGTCGATCGTGATGTGGTGCGGGTACGGGCGGGCGCCGTCGCGGTAGGCGGTGTGCCAGATGGTGTTCGTGTCGCCGTCGATCGCGTTGGTCGCCGGCGTGCGCTCCGAAACCGTCTCCTCGCTCGAGACGTCGGCGATCGACAACGTCGACTGGTCGATGAGGTTCGGCATGGGCGGGATCGTCGGGATCGAGACCGTCTCGGTCGCAGTCCCCGCACCGTCGCCGCCGCGGTACTCGGCGGTCGCGGTGAAGACCCGCAGCGCGTAGCCGGGTCGCTTCTCGGGAATGCGGATCTGGAAGGCGGCCGACTCGTCGTCGCCGGGCGCGATGCGTCCGAGGTCGTCGTCGACGGCGACGACCTGCCAGCCGATCGGACCCGCGAACGACACGCCGACCTTGGTCATCGCCTTCGCCGAGTCGTTCTGCACGGTGACCTCGACGTCGAGGATCGCCGGGCCGTCGAGGCTGATCTCCGAGATCGAGACGGCGATGTCGGGTTCGGCGGGCGGCTCCTCCTCGGCGGCCTCGACGGGCGTCGGGGCCGCGGCCGGGCCGCTCGAACCGGATGCCCCGGGCGCGACGGCCTCCGGGGCGGGAACGTCGGCCGACGGCGCGTCCGTCGACGGGGCTTCGGTCGACGGGGCTTCGGTCGACGGCGCCGCTCCGTCGGGCTCGGGCGCGGGCGACGACTCGGGAACCGCCGGCGCGGGGGTGCTCGTCGCGACCGGTTCGGTCGCGTCATCCGGGGTGCTGGCGAACGCGGGCTGGACCGCGAGCGCGAGCGTCGAGGCGAGGGCGAGCGCGAGTGCGCCGCGCCGGACGGTCTTCGATGACATGTCTGTTCCTCTCTCGTCGGCGTCAGGCGACGGCGGGCATGGTCGTGCGGACGGAGTCGAGGCCGAGGCGGAGCTTCTTCCACTCGCCCCGTGTGAAGTCGGGCACCTCGACCGGGCGGCCGTTCTTCTCGATCGACATCACGCTGAGCGGCACCGGGGCGCACCACGCCGCCGAGTCGTACACGTCGATGTCGGGCACCTGGCCGGTGCGCATCAGCTGCACGATGCGCCACTGGAGCACGTAGTCCATGCCACCGTGGCCGCCGCCCGACGCGGGACCCTCGAGGTCCTTCCAGAGCCAGTGGTCGTACTCGGTGCGCAGGGCGCTCGCGCCGCGCCAGGTGTCACCGCTGTGCAGCGGCTCGACGTAGATCCGGGCTCCGGTCGCGTCGCTGCCGGCATAGTCCTCGAAGAGGCCGCGGCTGCCCTCGAGCGTGTTGATGCGGCTGTACGGGCGCGGCTGGCTGACGTTGTGCTCGGCCCGGATCGTGCGGCCCTTCGCCGTGTTGATCATGCAGGTCACCAGGTCGCCGTTGACGTACTCCTCCTTCCACGACCGGTGGTCGCGCGGCACGAAGCGCTCGCGGTAGTCGGCGAGGCCGCGCGGTGCGGTGGTCGTCGCGGAGAGCGTCGTGAACCGGTCGCCGCGGTTGATGTCCATGGCGGCGGCGATCGGTGCGAGTCCGTGCATCGGGTAGAAGCTCGCGACGCTCTTCGTGTGCCAGATGCGTCGCCAGTCGTCGGTGTAGTAGCCGTCGTTGAAGAGCAGTGCCCGGAGGTCGTGCAGGTAGCCGCCGTGGCCGCTCGTGATGTCGCCGAACACGCCGTCGTGCGCCATCTTGAGCATCGCGAGCTCGTTGCGGCCGTACGAGCAGTTCTCCATCAGCCACAGGTGCTTGCGGGTCTGCTCGCTCGTGTCGACGAGGTCCCACAGCTCGTCGAGCTCGGTCGCGATCGGCAGTTCGACGCCGACGTGGGCGCCGGCGCGGAGGGCGGCCTTGCCCTGCGGGTAGTGGAACTCCCAGGGGGTCGCGATGTAGACGAGGTCGAGTTCTTCGGTGTCGAGCATCTTCTGGAACGAGGTGTCGGCACCGCCGTACTCGCGCGGGCGGGTCTTGCCCGCGGCTGCGACGCGATCGGCGGCGCGCGTCGCCCGATCGGCTCGGATGTCGCAGACGGCGACGACCTCGGCGCCGGGCACCGCGACCCAGCTGCCGAGCATGCCCATGCCTCGGTTGCCGAGGCCGATCAGGCCGATCTTCACGGTGTCGACGGCCTCGAACGGCACGTTCGCCATCGACTTCGCACCCGAGGCGCGCATCGGTGCGAGGGCGCCGGCGGGTCCGGCCGACGCGGCCGTCGCGATGGCCACGCCGGCCAGCGCGCCGCCGATGAGATTGCGTCGAGTGAAGCCCGACGGCATCGACTCGAGTCCGGCCGCCGGCCGGGTTCGCTCACGAGAACTGGTCAAGAAACGCATCGTTGCACTCCTGGCGTCAGTGGGTAGGTCACTTGGGGAGCACACTCTCGCGAATGATCGCTGGATGTCAAGAGTTGATTCAAAAGTGATCGAAATGATCACAAACGCGCAATGGAGTTGACCGCCAACTCCGCACGGACAACGGGCCGCCCCGCGTCAGCGGAACGGCCCGTTCGTCGAAAAGGGTCAGGCGACTTCGTACGTCAGGCAGTCGGCGTCATCGGCCCCTGCGCCGATGCGCACCGCGGCCGCGGTGCACTCGAGCTTCGAGTTGTGGATGCACTCGGAGCGCTGGCAGGCGCCGACATGGGTGAGCACCTTGTCGAGTCCACCCTTCGAGCCGAGCGGGATGAACGTCGCGCACTCCGCGTCGCCGGGCGAGCCGGCGATCGTCACGGCCGCCGCATGGCAGTGCGAGTGGTCGTTGTAGGAGCACCCGGCGACCGAGCACTCGGCGACTGCGGGCATCTCGTCGAGCGTCATGCTCATGGTGACCTCCTGAAGTGGGTGCTGACCGTGCGAGTATCTGGATGGTAGCCCCGCATCACGTCGGAACGCAGCACTTCGAGGGACGATTTCCGCAGATCAGTGCCGAGTTTCTTCTGAGGATTGCCTTACCTTTCCGGGCCGATCCGGGACCCGGGGCGTCGACGTCAACCGGGTGCGTTGTCGGGGTCGACGGTCTCGATCGTGTCCTCCTCGACCGGGTTGTCGGCCTCCACGTCGTTCGCGTCGGGCCCGGGCTCGCCGCCCTCGGGCGATTCCGCCGGGTCGCCCTCACGATCGAGTCGCTGCGTCGCGTCGTCCGTCTCGTCGGGATCCGTCGGTGTCGGGTCGGGTCCTCGTTCGTCGGTCATCTCGCCCTCCTCCACGATCGAGTTCGTCTCCACGATCGAGTTCGTCGATTCGAGCGTGCGCGGGCCACGAGGCATCCGTCAACGCCTTGACTCAGGCGACGCGCAGCCTCAGTACTCGAGCACGTGGCTGTGGTGCGTGTTGGCGACCACGTAGCCGAGAGCCGTGTAGAGCCCCAGCGCACCGGTCGGGCTCTCGGCATCGACGTCGAGGATCGATTGATCGAGGCCCGCTGCGCGACAGGCCTCGAGGTGCCGGGCGAGCAGCGCCTGCGCGATGCGTCGCCCGCGCTGCTCGCGGACCACGCCGACGAGCTGCACGTACGACGAGCTGAACCCCTGACCCGGCCAGTCTCCCGGGTTGCAGAGCGCCAGCACGAACCCGACGACGCGATCGCCGCGCGCACCGGCCGCACCGCGCTCGACGGCGACGAACGAGAGCGACGGTGCGAAGTGCTCGGCACCGACGATGCGACCCCAGGTCTCGGGCCCGGTCGACTGGCTGCCCCAGTGGTCGGCGAAGGCCTCGTTGCGGGCGAGGCGGGTCGACTCGGTCCACTCGGTCGCCCACGGCACGAGATCGACGTCGTCGGTGCGCGGCTCGATCGGCTCGATCGGCAGCGAGACGTCGCGGCCGAGCGTGAAGAAGTGACGGCGCTGCGGCAACCCGGCCCGCTCGAGCAGCGCGCCCGCGTCGGGTGCGCGCTCCTCGGCGTAGGCGACGATCCAGCCCGGCAGTGGGTCGTCGAACCCCGCGAGCCGTTCGCGAGCCCGCTCGAGCTGCCAGTCGAGCAACGCCCGGCCGATGCCTCGACCGCGCGCGTCGGGACGCACGGCGCCGAGCGCGATGGCCCGGATGAGCGTCTCACGCCCCGTCGGCACGACGACGGAGCCCGACGCGAGAACGCGCCCGCTCGCGTCGATGCCGAGCATCGTGTCGCGGGAGGGATCGATGTGCGAGGCCTCGAACGCCTCCATCACTTCGTCGCGCGTCTCGATCCACTCGGGGTGGTCGGCGGCCGCGACGTCGGCGTGGAATGCGAGCAGTTCGTCGACATCGGCCGCTGTCGCCGCGCGCCAGTTCGCGACGTCGGGATGAGTCGGGAGCTGCGGCTCGGGCGACGGGCCGACGCGGCGAGAAAGCGGGAGCTCGGGGGCGGGCATGCCCAGATCCTCGCACGAACCGGCGCACGATGCTGGAGTTCGGTTCGGCTCCGAGAGCAGAATGGGTGCCACGCACTCGGAGGTGGACGATGTCGATCGAACAGATCTTGTGGTCGGTGCTCGCGGTGATCGCGACGGTGGGTGGGATCGGGCTGCTCGCGAGCCTCTGGGCGCTCGTGCGCCGGCCGCGCCAGCAATGACCTGAACCCTGCCCCGGCGACCTCTCGGCGGGTCGGGCCGGTCAGCGGATCGCGTCGACGATCGGCGTCGATCCCACGTTGAAGCGGATCGTCCGGCCGATGGTCGCCGGCTCTTCGAGCACGGCGGCCGCGACGGCGGCGACGTCGGCCCGGTCGACCGTCAGGCTCTCGGATGCCTCGGCGTCGATGCCGCCCGTGCCGTCGCCGTCGGTGAGCCGACTCGGACCGAGGATCGTCCAGTCGAGCGGCGTCGTCGCGAGGTGCTCGTCGGCGGCGGCCTTCGCCTCGGCGTAGGCGTGGAACGAGTCGCCCTCGGGCACCGTGTGATCGGGCGAGCGGAAGTACGACACCATGACGTACCGGCGGACATCGGCGAGTTCGGCAGCGGCCATCGACCGCAGGGCGGCGTCGCGGTCGACCGCGTACGTGCGACGAGGGTCGCCGCCGCCCGCGCCGGCCGACCACACGACGGCGTCGTGGCCGCGCACGAGGTCGACGAAGCCGTCGACGTCGAGCGTCTCGATGTCGGCGACCACCGGTTTCGCGCCCGTCTCGATCACGTCAGCGGCGTGCTCGGGGTTGCGGATGACGGCGTCGACCTCGTCGCCGCGCGCGACGAGCAGCCGTTCGAGCAGCAGGGCGACCTTGCCGTGACCGCCGATGAGTACGATGCGTGCCATGGGCGACTCCTTCGCATGTCCCGGTCCACGCTACCGGTCGGGTCTGCCGCCGCAAGGGGGTCGACCGTGGCGGTGACGAGCGCGGGCGTGCTGCTGCACCGCGACCTCGGGCCGGGCACCGAGGTGTTCATCGCGCACATGGGCGGGCCGTTCTGGGCCCGCAAGCACGAGGGCGCGTGGACCGTACCGAAGGGCGAGTACCTCGCCGCGACCGAGCACCCGCTGCTCGCCGCGCGCCGTGAGTTCGGCGAGGAGATCGGCGTCGCGCCGCCCGAGCTCGACTACGTCGACCTGGGCGAGTTCCGCTACGCGTCGGGCAAGCTCATCCGGGTGTTCGCCGGCGAGGCGCCGGAGTTCGACGTGGTCGGCGTCGACAGCAACACGTTCGAGCTCGAGTGGCCGCCGCGGTCGGGGCGCGTGCAGTCCTTTCCCGAGGTCGACGATGCACGCTGGGTCGCCCTCGGCGAGGCGCGCGTGCTCGTGACCAAGGGCCAGGTGCAGGTGCTCGACGCGCTCGAGTCGTGGTTGGCGAGGCGCGACTAGCGCAACTCGTCGCACCAGTCGGGCACGACGATGCTCGCGGGCCCGTGGCGCACCTCGTCGAACAGCGGCGTGATCTCGCTCGCCGCGAGGTTCAGCTCGATCGTGCGCGCGCCGTGCTCGGCAGCGGTGACGACGAAGCCCGCGGCCGGGTACACGGCACCCGACGTGCCGATCGCGGCGAACACGTCGCACGATGCCAGGGCCTGCTCGATCTCGTCGAGCCCGTAGGGCATCTCGCCGAACCAGACGACGTCGGGGCGCAGCATCCGCTCACCGCATGCTGGGCAGGCCGGCCGGTCGATCAGGTCGCCGGGCACCGGTGAGCGCGCCCCACAGGCCGTGCACCTGGCGACGGAGAGCTCGCCGTGCATGTGCAGCACCCGCTGCGAGCCGGCTCGTTCGTGCAGGCCGTCGATGTTCTGGGTGACGACGAGCAGGTCGTCGCCGAGCGCACGCTCGAGCCCGGCGAGCGCGTCGTGCGCGGGGTTCGGCTCGGCGAGGGCGACCGCGTGCCGCCGGGCGTCGTAGAACCGCTGCACCGTGTCGGAGTCGCGCGCGAACGCCTCGGGCGTCGCGACGTCCTCGACGCGGTGCCCCTCCCAGAGCCCGCCGGCGTCGCGGAACGTCGGCACCCCGCTCTCCGCCGAGATGCCGGCGCCCGTGAGCACGACGACCTTCATGGCTCCATGATCCACGCCCTGTCGCAATCGCGCACGATCTTGCAGGATGGGCGGTATGCCCGCCGATGCGCTCGTCGACGAGGCGGCGGCGCTCTACGCGCTCCGTCCCGACGAGTTCACCGCTGCCCGCAACACCCGCGCCCGCGAGCTGCGCGACGACGACCGCGAGCTCGCCGACGCCGTCGGGGCGCTCAAGCGCCCCTCCCCCGCGGCCTGGCTCGCGAACCAGCTCGTGCGGCATCGCGGCGACGAGGTCGAGCAGTTGCTCGAACTCGGCGAGGAGTTGCGCGACGCCCAGGACGACCTCGACGCCGTCTCGCTCGCGCGATTCGCGAAGGAGCGGCGCCGCCTCGTCGCGGCGCTGGCCCAGGAGGCGGGCGGTCTCGCCGACGAGCTCGGCAGCCCGGTGCGGCAACCCGTGCTCGACGAGCTCGCCCAGACGCTGCAGGCGGGCATGGCGGATGCCGCGGCCGCCGAAGCGGTGCGCAGCGGCCGGCTCGTGCGCGGCCTCGAGGCGGTCGGCGTCGAGGTCGACCTCGACGGCGCCGTCGCGGGCGAGCCGGGCGACGTCGAGGCCGCGTCGAGGCGACGCACCTCATCGAGCAGCCGGTCCAGGCGAGCCGGTGCGGATGCCGCGACCGAAGCCCGGGAACGGGCCGAACGCGAACAGGAGGAGCGCCGGGAGCGCGAACGCGCGGCATCGGCAGCCGAGGAGCGCGCGGCCGAGGCATCCGCCGCCCTCGACGACCTCGAACACGAGCTCTCCGATATCGACGACCGCATGGCCGCCGACACCGAACGCCGCGACGAGCTCGACGACGAACTGCGCGAGCTCGAGGAGCGCTTGGCCGAGTCGGGGCGCGAGCGGCGGCGGCTCGCGCGCGACCGCGACCGCGCCGCACGGGCGGCCGAGTCGGCCCGCGACGAGGCGACCGCGGCGCGCGACGCGCTCGACTAGCCTTGCGGCATGCACGCCGCCTCCGACGATTCCGACCTCCACCCCGACACCGTCGCCGTCGTGGCAGGTCGACCCGCGCATGCGCCCGACGCCCCGATGAACGTGCCCGTGCACCTGACCTCGACGTACGTCGCCGGCGGCGACATCGCGTACGGACGGTACGGCAATCCGAGCTGGACCGCGTTCGAAGACGTGCTCGGCGCCCTCGAGGGCGGCCGCTGCGTCTCGTTCGCCTCGGGCATGGCGGCGATCTCGGCGGTGCTCGACCTCGTCGAGCCCGGTGGACTCGTGGTGGCGCCGCGGCACTCGTACACCGGCACGGTCGCGCTCCTCGAGGAGCGCGCCCAGCAGGGGCGGCTGCGCGTCGAGTTCGTCGACATCGCCGACACTGCCGCGGTGGCGGCCGCGTGCGAGGGTGCGGCCATGGTGTGGTTCGAGACGCCGACGAACCCGGCGCTCGAGGTCGCCGACATCGCCGCGATCGCCGCGGCCGCGCACGCGCACGGCGCACTCGTCGCGGTCGACAACACCTTCGCGACGCCGTTGCTGCAGCGGCCGCTCGCGCTCGGCGCCGACCTGGTCGTGCACTCGGCGACGAAGTACCTCTCGGGGCACAGCGACGTGGTCATGGGCGCCGCGATCGCCGCGTCCGCCGAGCACGAAGCCGCGCTCGTACAACGCCGCACCCTGGGCGGAGCGATCCCCGCGCCGCTCGAGACGTATCTCGCGCTGCGCGGCATACGCACCCTCGCCGTCCGGCTCGAGCGCGCACAGGCGAACGCGCAGGAGCTCGTACGCCGGCTCGACGGCCACCCCGCCCTCGACGAGGTGCGGTACCCGGGCTTCGGCGCGATCGTGTCGATCGTCGTGCGCGGCGGCGCCGGGCCGGCCGACGCGCTCGTGGAGCGCACCCGGTTGTGGGTCCACGCGACGAGCCTCGGCGGCGTCGAATCGACCTTCGAGCGGCGGCGGCGCTGGCCCGCCGAGCAGCCGACCATCCCCGAGGGCCTCGTGCGACTCTCGGTCGGCATCGAGCAGGTCGACGACCTCTGGCGCGATCTCTCGGCGGCGCTCGACACGATCGGCTGACCTCCGCCGCAGGCGCTCAGCCGAGCCGTTCGAGCAGCCAGTCCATCGCGTCGGGAACGGTGTCGAGCACCGAGACGTGTCCGTCGTCGAGGCGCATCCAGAGCGAGGCGTTCGGCAACCGGGCGAGCATCGAGACCGCGTGCCGTCGCGGCACGATGCGGTCGCCCTCGCCCTGCACGAGCAGGACGGGCGCCGCGACCTGCTCGAGCTCGAAGCCCCACGGTTCGACGAAGGCGACGTCGTCGTCGACGAGCCCGCCTCGCCCCTCGCGATCGGCGCGGGCGGCGTCGGCCCCGAGCGAGTCCCACCGGCGCTCGAGGGCCACGAGGTCGACCGGCAGGAACACCTCCGGGTCGAACTCCTCGGTCTCGGCGAACCGCGCCCGAGCGGCTCGGCCCTCGCGCGCGGCGCGGAGGGCACCCGGCGCGTGCATGCCCTCGAACCAGTCGAACGCCTCGGTGAACGGCGCGACGCCCGCGAGCGTGACGACGCCGAGCACCCGGTCGGGAGCGAGGGCGGCGCCTGCGAGGGCATGCGGACCGCCGCCCGACGCGCCCATCGACGCGAACCGCTCGACGCCGAGCGCGTCGGCCACCGCGACCGCGTCGGCAGCCGAGGAGGCGACGTCGCGCCCCGGGTTCGGCGAGGAGCCGCCGTACCCGGGGCGCGCGTACGAGACGAGGCGGATGCCGCGCGTCGACGCCGCCTCGAGCACCGGGTCGAGCAGCCGACCGGTCTGCGGCGAGCCGTGATGCCACATGAGGGTGAGCCGGGTCGCGGCATCCGGCCCCGAGTCGTAGGCGCGCAGGACGCGCCCGTCGCCGACCTCGACGTCGTGTGCGGTGACCATGCGAACCTCCGTGTCGCCACCCAGCCTAGGCTTGGCGCGTGGTCGGCGGATTCTTCTCGGGCGTGGCGATGCTCGCGCGCGGTTTCGGGTTCTGGGGCAGGCGGCCGGGTGTGATGTTCCTCGGTCTCATCCCGGCGGCGATCGTCTTCCTCGTGGTCGTCGCCGCCCTCGTCGGGCTCGGGTTCGGGCTGCCGTCGATCACCGACTGGCTCACGCCGTTCGCCGACGACTGGCCCGACCCGTGGCCGGGCGTCGTGCGCGGGGTGCTCGGCGCCGTCGTGCTCGCGGCTGCGGTGGTGCTCGCCGCGGTGACGTTCACGGCCGTCACGCTCGCCGTCGGCGATCCCTTCTACGAGCGCATCTGGCGCGCGGTCGAGACCGAACTGGGCGGCGACGTTCCCGAGCAGGGCGCCGGGTTCTGGCGCGCGGTCGGCGACTCGCTCGCGCTCATCGGCGTCGGTGCGCTCATCGCGATGGGCGTGGGTCTGGTCGGGTTCGTGCCGCTCGTCGGCGCCGTCGTCGGGCCGGTGCTCGGGATCGTGCTCTCGGGGCGGCTCCTCGCCGCCGAGCTCGTCTCACGGGCCTTCGCCGCACGCGACCTGTACGGCGCCGATCGGCGCCGGTTGCTGCGCGGCCATCGTGCGGCGATGTTCGGCTTCGGCGTCGCGACCCAGCTGTGCTTCATGGTGCCGCTCGGTGCGGTGTTCACGATGCCGGCAGCGGTGGCCGGGTCGACGATGCTCGCCCGGGCGGCGCTCGGCGCGGCGAAGCCCGACGGCCCCCCGCCCGCCGCGGGGGCGACCGTCACTCCCCCGGCGCCCGGCCCTCGAACATGAGGATCGGGACCGGCCCGAACGGCAGCGACCTCGCGCGGAACCGCCGGACGTCGGTGCCGACGAATCCCGCGTCGACGAGCGCCTGCTCGGTCTCGCGATCCCAGTGGCAGCCGTGGCACCACCGCTTCGAGATCGGCGTGGCGAGGCGCTGGATCGCCCGCTTCGCCGTGCCGTGCGGTGCGGCGACGTGGTCGACGAAGACCACCCGGCCGCCGGGTACGAGCACCCGCCGGACCTCGGCGAGCGCGACGGCCTGATCGGCCACCGAGCAGAGGACGTACGTGCCGACGACCGCGTCGACGGAGTGGTCGGGCAACGGGATCGCCTCGGCGACGGCGTCGAGGGGCTCTGCGTCGTGCCGCCATTCGCGGGCCCTGGTGGCGAGTTCGACGCGGCGATCGGCGTCGGGCTCGAGCCCGATCCACTCGACGTCGAGGGCGAAGGCACCGAAGTTCTCGCCCTCGCCGGCGCCGATCTCGAGCACGCGGCCGCGCACGCGCCCGATGAGCTCGCGCTCGAGGTCGTCGAGCGAGTCGCGGTCGACCGGTCGGGGTGAGGTCACCCCGGCACGCTACCGCGCTCGGCCGACGCTGTCACCGGGCAGGCGGATGCCGACCGCATTCGTCAGCGGTCGAGCCCGGCTGTCCGGGTGGCGGCGGCGACGAACGACGGACGCACGCGCTCCCAGCCGTCGAGGTACCCCCCGACCATCGCGGCGTCGCGGAGGAGCACGAGCTGGCCGGCCGCACCCTCGGGGTCGTCGGCCTCCGCGGCCTCGAGCACGTGCTCGAGCTCGGAGCGGAACCACTCGCGGTGCTCGGCGACCGCCTTGCGGACGCCGCTCGCCGGGTCGGGGTACTCGGCCGCGGCGTTGATGAATGGGCACCCGCGCGTGTGGTGACGCGAGACGTCGTCGGCGAGGCCGTCGATGACGAGGCCGACGAGCTCCTTCGGCTCGGCCCCCGACTCCTCGGCGGCGGCGAACGCGCCGCGGATGTTCGCGTCCTCGACCCCGAGGTAGGCCTCGACGAGGTCCTCCTTGCTCGGGAAGTGCCGGTAGAACGTGGCGCGGGTCACGCCGGCCTCGGCGATGATGCGGTCGACGCCCACGGCGTGGATGCCCTCCCGGTAGAAGAGCTCCGACGCGGTCTGGAGCAGTCGTTCGCGCGCCGCTGAGGCGCCGGTGGAGGTGGTTCGTGCTGCCATACCGAAAATGATAGAACGATCTTTCTCTTTTTGCTTGACATCCGTTCCGCCCTGGGCGTACATTCTGGGAATAGAAAGAGATAGAACGATCGTTCTACTTCACATCGAAGCATCCACCGCATCGCACCAGAAGGAGCAGGAACCATGAACACCACCGACGCCGACCGCAGCAAGGCCACCATCGTCCTCGTCCACGGCCTCTGGATGACCCCGAAGAGCTGGGACACCTGGGCCGAGTACTTCCGGGCCCGCGGCCACGAGGTGATCGTCCCTGGCTGGCCCGGCATCGACGACCGCGAGGTCGCCGACATCCGCTCGAACCCCGAGGCGCTCAAGGGCATCGGCCTGAAGCAGATCGTGGACCACTACGAGCGCATCATCCGCGCCCTCCCCGCCAAGCCGATCATCATGGGCCACTCGTTCGGCGGCGTGATCACCCAGATGCTCGCCGACCGCGGCCTCGGCGCCGCGTACGTGGGCGTCGAGCCCGGCCAGACCGCCGGCATCACGACGCTGCCGCCCTCGACGCTGCGCACGGGCTTCCCGATCCTCGCGAACCCGTTCGACAAGAACGGCGCGAAGCCGATCTCGAAGGGGCACTTCCACTTCACCTTCGGCAACGACCTCCCCCGCGAGGCCTCCGACCGCATCTGGGAGGAGTACGCGGTGAACTCGTACAACCGGGTGTTCTTCGAGGGCGTCGCCTCGACGCTCAACGAGAAGGGCGGCGTGACGCACGTCGACTACGCCCGAGCCGACCGCGCGCCGCTCCTCGTCATCACCGGCGAGATCGACCACGTCGTGCCCCCGGCCATCGGCCGGGCCATCGTGAAGAAGTACACCTCGAGCGGCAGCCCCGCGGTCGTCGACTACCGCGAGTTCGCGGGGCGCACGCACCGCATCGTCAGCCAGGACGGCTGGGAGGAGGTCGCCGAGTACGCGCTGAACTGGGCGACCGAGCACGCCCGGGCGGCGCAGGTCGCCTGATCCCGGGTCGCTCCCGGCCCACGCGGAAGGCGCGGATCCGATCGGATCCGCGCCTTCGCCCGTTTCCACCGCACCGCACGCGGATGCCGCGAGCGATTCGCTCGCGGCATCCGCGGTGCCGTTCGGCGCTCAGGCCTCGCGCAACCCGGAGAAGAAGGCCCGGATGTCGCCGACGACGAGCTCGGGCACCTCGAGCGCGGCGAAGTGGCCGCCCCGGTCGAACCGGCTCCAGTGCACGATGTTCGAGTTGTCACGCTCGGCGAACACCCTGATCGTCTGGAAGTCGTCGGCGAACACGGCGACACCGGTCGGCGCCGCGTTCACCTGCGGCTCCTCCCCTGCCGCGCTCGCGGCCGCCGCCGCCCGCGCGTTGTCGAGGTAGGCACGGCTCATCCCGGCCGCGGCGTTCGCGAACCAGTTGACGCTCACCTCCATGAGGATCGCGTCGAGCGGCACGAGCGAGGTGCCGTTGCCGAACGAGTTGAACAGCTCGCTGTACGCGAGCAGGCCGACGGGCGAGTCGCTGAGCCCCACGGCGACGGTCTGCGGGCGGCTCGCGTTCATCGTGTTATAGCCGCCGACCGACTGGAACCACTGCATGTGCTCGAGCCCGGCGTAGTCCTGCGGCTCGAGCCGCTCGAACTCGGCGGGGTCGCCCGACGGGAACGAGAACAGCTGCAGCACGTGCAGGCCGAGGAAGCCCTCGGGGTTCAGGAGCCCCAGGTCGCGGGCGACGAGCGCGCCGTTGTCGGAGCCGTGGATGCCGTACTCCGCGTAGCCGAGCCGGCGCATGAGGGTGTCGTAGGCCCGGGCGACGCGAGCGGTCGTCCAGCCGGTCTCGGCGACGGGGTTCGAGAACCCGAAACCCGGCGCGTCGGGCACGACGACGTCGAAGGCGTCCTCGGCGCGGCCGCCGTGGGCGACGGGGTCGACGAGCGGTCCGATGAGGTCGAGGTAGTCGACGGAAGACCCGGGGTAGGTGTGCGCGAGGAGCAGGGGCGTCGCGCCGGCGTGCGGCGAGCGCACGTGGATGAAGTGGATCGGCTGGCCGTCGACCTCGGTCATGAAATGCGGCACCTCGTTGATGCGCGCCTCGACCGCGCGCCAGTCGAAGCCCGAGCGCCAGCGCTCGACGGCCTCGCGGAGGTAGGAGTTCGGCGTACCGGCATCCCAGTCGTCGACCGGGGCAGGCTGCGGGAGGCGGGTGCGCGCGAGGCGCTCGTGCAGGTCGTCGATCTCGGCCTGGGCGACCTCGATGCGGAAGGGGCGGATCTCGGTGGAAGCGGTGGTGGAGTTCATGTCTCCGACGGTACGGTCGATACAGGAATGGATCGTTCCTGATTCTGGAAGAATCTCGGAGACATGACCGACACCGCCGCACGCCTGCTCGCGCTGCTGTCGCTGCTGCAGTCGCGACCCGACTGGACGGGGACCGAACTCGCCGGCCGCCTCGGCGTCACGACCCGCACCATCCGCAACGACATCGACCGCCTGCGGGAGCTCGGCTACCCAGTCGATGCGACGCGGGGCACGACCGGCGGGTACCGACTCGGTGCAGGGGCCAAGCTGCCGCCCCTGCTGCTCGACGACGAGGAGGCGATCGCCGTCGCGGTCGGTCTTCGCGCGGCGACCGGGATCGCCGGCATCCACGAGTCGAGCGGCCGGGCGCTCGCCAAGCTCGAGCAGGTGCTGCCCGCCCGCCTGCGTCCGACCGTCGACGCGCTCCGGAGCACCGTCGACCGCGGGCCGGAGAACATCGACACCGACGCCCCCGACCCCGAGGTCGACCCCGCGGTGCTCCAGGCGGTGGCCGCGGCGATCCGCGACGTCGAGTGGCTGCGCTTCGATTTCAAGGGCGACGCAGTGCTCGTCGAGCCGTACCGCCTGCTCAGCTGGCAGCGGCGCTGGCACCTCGTCGCGCGCGACCCGCGCAGCGGCGAGTGGGGCACCTTCCGGGTCGACTGGATCGAGCCCCGCATGCCGACCCGTCGACGGTTCGAGCCGCAGCCCGTGCCCGGCGGCGACCCGACCGCGTTCGCGATGCGCACGATCGCCGCGACCGGCTGGAACGTGCACGCACGCCTGCGCGTCGCCGCCCCGGCGGAGACCGTGCTGGCACGGATCAACCCCACGGTCGGGGTCGTCGAGCCCGTCGACGAGCGGACCAGCGTGCTCGTCACGGGCGCTGACAGTCTCGACACCGTCGCGGCGTACATCGGCATGCTGGGCATGGACTTCACGGTCGAGTCGCCCGATGAGCTCCGTCCACTCCTCATCGCCTACGCCGAGCGGTACCGGCGAGCGGCGATCGGAGAGCTCGGCAGCCGGTGAGCTCGGCAGCCGATGAGCTCGGCGACCGGTGAGCCCGCCGACCGGCCACGGCCGACATCGGCCACGGGGCATCCGCCTCGGAGGTCAGCCGAGCCCGATGCGGTCGGGCACGGCGCTCGCGACCGTCGGCAGCCAGGCGTCCACCTCGGGCCACGCCCGAGCGGCGGGCAGCCGCCGCAGCAGTTGCGCGAGCGACTCGTCGGCAGCGGGCCACGGGATGACGCGGCTGGGCGACGCGCTCGAGAGCACGCCGAGCCACCAGTGCTTCCACGTGATCTGCAGGTGCTCGGGATGGATCACGACGTAGTAGTCGGGTACGTCGAGCTCGTGGCGGCCGGCCGCCTCGAGCGCACGTGCGATCTCGAGCTCGAGCACCCCGTAGGTCGACAGGTCGTCGAAGAACTCGACCCACGCGGCAGCGACGTGCGCGAGCGGATCGTGGTCGTGCACGACGTACGGTGCGGCCGACACCGACGACCAGCGCGCGACCTCGGCGTCGGAGGCATCCGTCAGCGAGGCCGCCTGCACGTTCGCGAAGCCCTCGAGCGCGTGGATGGCGCTCGTCGTCTCGTCACCGACGACGACCAGCGTGGTGCTCGTCGAGGCCTCCATTTCCGCAGTCTACGTCCGCGGACGGGGCGCGGTCAGCGGGCGCGCCAGTACCCGCAGAACGACACGTTGTGCTTGGGCACACCGCGCTCGCTCACGAGGTGGCGTCGCGCGCCGGTCGCGAGCTTGGACTCACCGGCCGCGAACGCGTAGACCGATCCGTCGGGGAAGGGCAGCTCGCGCAGGTGGTCGAGCGCGCCCCGCCCTGCCGGCGCGCCGGGCCGTCGGATGACCCAGTGCACGTCGAACCCCGCGGGCGCGTCGACGTGCTGGAAGTCGTCGGCGTCGGGGATCTCGACGATCGCGTGGCCCCGGGCGTCGCGCGGCAGGTCGCGCAGGATGCCCAGCACCGCGGGCAGGGCGCTCTCGTCGCCGACGAGGAGCGTCCAGTCGGACTCGACCGGCTGGAAGCCGCAGCCCTGGTCGATGAGTGCGACGTGCGCACCGACGGGCAGGTCGTTCGCCCACGGCCCGGCGACGCCGTCGTCGCCGTGCACGACGAAGTCGATGTCGAGTTCGCCGAGCTCGGGCCGGAACTCGCGCACCGTGTAGTTGCGGATGACGGGCCGCGTCGCCTTCGGCAGCGTGAGGTAGCGGAGGTACCCGGCCATGTCGTACGTGTCGGCGAGGTTGTCGAACCGCGTGTCGCCGGCGGTCGGCACTGCGAGCCGGAACCACTGGTCGAACCCGAGGTGACGCCAGTCGGCGAGCTGGTCACCGGCGACGGTCAGCCGCACGAAGTGGGGCGAGACGCGCTCGGCCCGGATCACCTCGGCCTCGACCAGACCGGTCGAGGCGTGAGTCACGGCGATGTTGCTGACGGCCACGAACGCTCCTTCGATTTAGGTAATCCTTACCTTACTCACACGAGACTCGTCCGCGCACCCCGTCAGCTGGGCGAGGGTGCGACGACCTCGCTCGGGCTCGGTTCGAGAGGATCCCTGACGAATTCCGCGAACCCGCGTCATGATTCGGCCCCCGCCACGTCTCTTCAATCGAGTGGATGCATCGTGTGCCCGCACGACCCACCCCGTCCCCCGTCAGCAACACAGAGAGCTCGAACCGTGAAGCCCCATCGAATTCGACGCGCCCTCCGCACGGGCGCGAGCATCGCCGCCGCAGGAACCCTGGCCGTGATCGGCGCCGTCGCACTCGCGACCGCCACGCCGGCCGCACCCGCGAACGCGGCCGAACCGCTGCCGATCTGCCCGCCCGACGGCGGCGCACCCCCGATCGGCCCCGGCCCGACCTACACCGACACGAACGTCGCGGTCTACGCCGGCGGCGACTTCCGGGCCGGTGCGTCCGCCGCCGAGTCCGAGGGGCTGCTGCTCGTGCGCGGTGACGCCGTCTTCGACAAGCCGAGCGGCGGAGTCTTCAACGTCGGCGTCGTCGGCGCCGGTTCGGGCATCGTCCCGCCCGGCGGCAGCACCATGCTCGCCGTCGGCGGCGAACTCACGGTCGCACCGACCACTACCGTCGACGTCGGCGCGAACATCACGGGTGGCGGCGCCGTGCAGGTCGGCGGGCAGGCCAGCGGTACCGTCGTGACGAACGGCGGCGGCATCGAGACCGGGCTCGGCCAAGCCGCCGCGATGGCCCCGAACGCCGACTTCCAGACGGTCATCGCCGATGCCTCGGCCGACATCGCCGCCTACCCCGACACGGGCACCGGCCTGATCGCGGCCAACCGCATCGAGTTCACCGGAACTCCCGGCGACGACCCGCAGGTGTTCACGGTCGCCGCGGGTGCGCTCTCGGCGATCACCGAGGTGACGTTCGTCTCGCTTCCCGCCGACGTACCGGTCGTGATCAACGTCGTCGGCTCGGCCGACATCGCGTTCTCGCCGAACTACGTGGCGATCGACGGCGTGCGCGTCGACGACCTGGCGAGCCCCGAGTTCGGCAACGCGGCCTCGCGCATCCTCTGGAACTTCACCGACACGACCTCGCTGCTCATCGGCGGCACGAGCCAGTTCATGGGCTCGATCCTCGCGCCGAACGCCGACACCGACATCACCGCGTCGACGAACGGCCGCGTGCACGTCGGCGGCGACCTCACGACGCGCGGCGTCGGCAACGAGCTCCACAACTACCCGTGGACCGGCGGCGGTCCCCTCGGCTGCCAGCAGGTGGGCGGCTTCTCGGCGGCCAAGGTCGTCACCGGCCCCCAGGCCGGCAGCGTCCCCGCCGACACCGAGTTCACGCTCGAGTACTCGTACGACCTCGACGGCGAGACGGTGACGGGAGAGCTCACGCTGCTCGCCGACGGCACCGTCGTCGACGGCCCGCAGGACCTGCCCGTCGGCACGGTCGTCGACTTCACCGAGACCGACCTGCCCGCCATCCCGGGCGTCGAATGGGGCACCCCCGCGATCAGCCCGGCGCAGGTGACGATCGCCGACGACGAGAACACCCGCGTCACCGTCACGAACCGCACGTCCTCGGCCGTGCTCGCGACCGGCGGCTTCTCGGTCGCGAAGGCCGTCGAAGGGGATGCCGCCTCGGTGGTGCCCGACGACACCGAGTTCACCGTCGACTACGCGTACACGGTCGACGGCACCGAGCAGGCCGGTTCGCTCACGGTCACCGCCGACGGAACCGTCGTCGACGGACCGCAGGATCTCCCGGCCGGCACCGTCGTCGAGTTCACCGAGACCGACCTGCCGGTGATCGAGGGCGTCGAGTGGGGCGAGCCGACGTTCAGCCCCGACACGGTCGTGATCGCCGACGGCGAGAACGTGCTGGTCACGGTGACGAACACCGCGAACGTGCCCGTCGGCCCCACGCCCTCGCCCGGCCCGAGCCCGTCGCCGAACCCCGGCCCGAGCCCCGCCCCGACGCCGGGGTCGACGAGCGGTGACGGCGACCTCGCCGAGACCGGCGTGCAGGGCCTCGTGCCCGCCCTCGCCGGTGCGGCCCTGTTGATCGCCGCGGGCGTCGCCGCGCTGGTCGTGCGCCGTCGCCGCAGCGCCTGAGCTCGGCGCGCGAAGCGAGACGGATGCCTCGGGCTTCATGCCCGGGGCATCCGTCGTCTCACACCCCGATGGTGAGCGCCGCGGTGTAGCCGTTCGCGACCGAGCCCGACATGCTCGCGATCTGGTGGATGCCGCCGTCGTCGCCGAAGACCATGTCGCGGCTGAGGCTCGTCTGCGCCAGGTTGCGCACGCTCTGCTCGTAGCCCGAGGTCGCGTAGACGAGCGCGTTCGCCTCTTCGGGCAGCGCGATCTGCGAGGTCTTCACGATCGGCCCCGAGGCGACGGCGTTGTCGACGTCGGCGTACACCTCGAAGTGGATGTGCGGCCAGCGTCCCGAGTAGCAGGCCGGGTAGATCGAGGTGAACCGTACGGTGCCCGTCTCGTCGGTCGCCTGCACGCCGCGCAGGTAGTTCTCATTCTCGACCCCGGGTGAGTACAGCGAGTAGCTGCCACCGCGGTCGCAGTGCCAGAGGTAGACCCCGGCACCGACGAGCGCGCTGCCCGTCGCGGCGTCGCGCACCGTGAGCGCGATCTCAAGCGGCACCCCCTCGGCGACCGTGGTCGACGAGCCGAACGACGAGCGGATGTCGCGGCGCACGATGCCCGAGTCGTCGAGCACGTTGACGCCGTTCGAGCCGTCGCCCGGGTACGGCCCGCCGGTCTCGTCGGGGACCTCGTCGAGGGGGCCGGTGGCCCCGGCCGCCGCACTGCTCGACGGCGTCGGCGTGGCGGTTGCGGATGCCCCCGCCGAGGCATCCGTCGTCGCGGTCGCCGTGGGCGACGACCCGCCGGCGCAGGCCGCGAGCAGCGAGGTGAGCCCGATGCCGCCGAAGATGCCGAGCGCCCGGCGGCGGTCGACCAGGGTGCGGATGTCGTAGACGAGGCCGCGGTGGTCCTCGTCGATCTCGTTGCCGTCGGCGTCGAGCCAGCGGGGGTCGGTGGTGCGGTCGCGGTCGGTCATGTCGGGCTCCTCACGTCGTCATCGAGCATGACCCGGATGCCTCGCCGGGGGCTGTGCGGCCGCTATGCCCCGGCCATGAGCGCTCGCACCGCACGCTCGAGGAGCGGGCGCGCGTCGAGCACGGGGTCGACGGTGAGCCGGTGCAGGACCAGGCCGTCGCCGAGCGCCATGACGGTCTTCGTCGCGGTCGCCGGGTCGGGCATGCCGAACCCGACCAGGAACGCCTCAGTCCACCGTTCGAACTCGAGTCGCTGCCGCCGCAGCGGGGCGCCGAGCTCGGGGTCGTCGCCGAGCTCGAGCCAGAGCGAGTATCGGGCACGGGTTCGTGCTGCGAGCGGCCCGGTCTCGAGGTCGAAGACCAGACAGAGGCCGTCGACGAACTCGTCGGGCGTGCGCGGTGCGGGCGCCCCCGACGAGTCGAAGTCGGCGCGTTCCTGCTCGGCGAGGTGGTCGACGCACCCGGCGAGCAGCGCCCTGCGGGTGCGGAACCAGTTCGAGGTGCTGCCGGCCGGCAGTCCGGCGGCCGCGTCGACCCGCGCGTGGGTGAGCGCCCGCACCCCCTCGGTGCCGAGCAGGAGGAGCGCCGCATCGAGAGCACGGTCTCGGGTCGTGGCCATGTACACCTCGCTCGATCAGGGGTACTATGAACATAGTCCTACTACGAACGTAGTAATGCTGCGACGAAGGAGTCGTCATGGACACGCCCGCTTCCCAGAAGGTCGCCGCCGACGCTGAGACGTGGTCGCCGCCGCTGCCCGAGGCTCTCGGCTTCGAGCATTCGATCGTCGAGACCCCCGGCCTGCGCACGCACGTCGCGACCATCGGCGAGGGCGAGCCGGTCGTGCTGCTGCACGGGTTCCCCGAGCACTGGTGGATGTGGCGTGACGTCGCGCCCCGGCTCGCGAAGGCCGGGTACCGCGCCGTCTGCCCGGACCTGCGCGGCACCGGCTGGACGGAGGCCGACGACCCCCGCATCGGCGCCGAGTCGTACGTCGCCGACCTCGTCGCACTCCTCGACGCGCTCGACCTCGAGCGACCCCGCTTCCTCGCCCATGACATGGGCGCGATTCCGGCGATGCAGCTCGCCTACCGGCATCCCGAGCGCGTGCGCTCACTGGTGCAGCTCTCGGTGCCGCCGTTCTTCATGGGGTTCAGCGCCGAGCTCGTGCCGGGGTTCCGGCACATGCCGCGCCTGCTCCTGCATCGCCGGGGCGGATCGCTCGACTGGCTGTACGACGACGCGCACACCGCGCACCGGCCGTCGGCCCAGACGATCGCGACCTACCTGGCGCCGTTGTCACGACCTGAGGTGGACAGTGCCGTCCGGCGGATCTTCGGCGGCATGGCGATCCCGATGTCGCTGCGCTTCGCCCGCGGCGACTACCGTCGCCGGCGGTTGCAGCCGCCGACGCTCATCGCCTTCGGGCGGCTCGACCACCCGTGGGACGAAGCGCTCATCAGGCGCCTGTGCCGCGGCGCCGACCGGTACGCCGACGACCTCGAGCTCGCATTCGTCGACGACGCCGCCCACTTCATCGTCGACGACGCCCCCGGGGCGGTCGCCGAACTCGTACTCGACTGGTTCGGGCGCACCGGCGCATCCGACCGCACCGAATAGCCGGAGGCCACCATGGACACCCCACTGCTCCGCAGCATCCCCGCTGACGAGGCGACCTGGTCGCCGCCCCTGCCGCCCGCGGCCGGCTTCGAGCACCTCGTCGTCGAGACCCCCGGACTGCGCACCCACGTCGCCGCGATCGGCGAGGGCGCCCCGATCGTGCTGCTGCACGGGTTCCCGCAGCACTGGTGGCAGTGGCGCGAGGTCGCACCCCGCCTCGCCGAACACGGGTACCGGGCGATCTGCCCCGACCTGCGCGGCGCGGGCTGGACCGAGGCCGACGACCCGCGCATCGGGCGCGAGACGCGGCTGCACGACCTCGTCGCGCTGCTCGACGCACTCGAGCTCGAGCGCGTACGCCTGCTCTGCCACGACATGGGGGCGATCACCGGCTGCCAGCTCGCGTACGCCCACCCCGAGCGCGTCGAGTCGATGGTCATGCTCTCGGTGCCGCCGACGTTCATCTCGTTCAGCCCGAAGCTGTTGAGCGGTCTCAGTCACCTGCCGCCGCTCAGCCTGCACCGGCGCGGTCGTTCACTCGCCTGGCTCTTCACCGACGAGTACGCCGTGAACGGTTTCGACCCCGAGACGATCGAGTCCTATCTCGCGCCGACGCAGCGACCCGAGATCGATGCCGCGATCGGCCGGCTGTACCGGGGCATGGTCCTTCCCGAGGCGGGGCGGATCATGGGCGGCGCCTACAAGCGGCAGCGCCTGCACCCGCCGGCCCTCGTCGTGTTCGGCCGTCGCGACGAGCCGTTCACCGAAGACCTCGTGCGACGGATCTCGGGCGACCCCCGCGAGCATGCCGACCGTCTCGAGTTCGCCTTCGTCGACGACGCCGCGCACTTCATCACCGACGACCGGCCCCAGGAGGTCGTCGATCTCACGCTCGACTGGTTCGCCCGAACGGGCTGACGCTCACATCGCCTGGGTGCCGTCGCTCATCACGGGGGTGATGAGGCCGAAGAGGTTGCCGTCGGGGTCGTGCAGGTAGGCGCCGCGGCCGACACCCTCCATGTCTTCGGGCGGCAGGGCCTCGGTCGCGCCGAGCTCGATGCCGCGCGCGAAGAGCGCGTCGACGTCGTCGACGCCCACCACGATGTTGCAGCCGTTGATCGGTGCACCCTGCTGGGGCGGCGGCCCCTGCCGCTGGGTGAGCCCGCCGTTGATACCCATGCCCGGCTGGCCCGCGACGTTGCCGATGGCGCCCTCACCGGTGTCGATCACCCAGTACGGGGTGTCGCCGAACTGCGTGAACCGCCAGCCGAGCAGCTGGGAGTAGAAGTCGACGAGCCGCTGCGGCTCGCTCGCGTGGATCTCGAAATGCACGACCAGGTTGGCCATGATGGCTCCGTCCGTCTCTTCGTCTGCGTTTCGATCGGCCGCCGCCCGCGACCGGTCACGCGGCACAGGCTACGCCCGGCCTGCGACATCCTCGAGCCCCGCCGAGCGATCGACGACGAGTCGACGCCCCTTCTCGGGCACCCGCAGCCGGTCGGCCTCGCCGCCGTAGCCGAACACGAGCTCGAGACGTTCGAGCGTCTCGGAGAAGTGCGCCCACCCCTCCGCGTGGATCGGCACGATGAGCGCGTCGCCCAGGGCGACCGCCGCTTCGAGGGCGGTGCGCGCGTTGAGGGTGACGTCGACGTCACCGAATCGACCGGGATTCGCAGCGCCCGTGAACAGGATCGCCACGTCGATCGGACCGACCCGGCCGGCGATCTCGCGAACGAGCTCGACCGAGGCGTTGTCGCCCGACACGTAGACGACGGGCACACCCGGAGCGCGCAGCACGAAGCCCGTCACGACGCCGCTCTGCGCCTCGGCCCCCTCCGGTCCGTGCAGCGCGGGCACCGCCGTGATCTCGGCCTCGCCGATCGACACCGCCTGCCAGGCCTCGAGGCCCGTGACTCCCTCGATGCGACCGGCCGCGTCGGGCGTCGAGAGCACGGTGTCGACCGTCGCGAGCAGTTCCCGGCCGGCGCGGTCGAGATTGTCGAAGTGCTGGTCGTGCGAGAGGAGGACGACGTCGATCGGCCCGAGCTCGTCGGGGCGCACGGCCGGCCCCGTGAGCTTGTGCAGCGCGATCGCCCCTTCGTAGTCGCCCGGCTCGTCGAACGTCGGGTCGGTGAGGAAGGCCAGCCCGGCGTACCGGAAGTGCAGCGTCGGACCGCCGACGAGCAGGGCCTCGAAGCGGTGGACCTCGCGCTGACCCCGCGAGGTCGCCGCGGCGCCGGATCGGGTGGGGGTCGTGGTCACGTCGGATGTCGTCATGTCGACCATGCTGCCCGCCGCACCGCCGCCGCGAAAGTGGCCCGAAGGCCACTCTTCGGTAAGATCGGGCCATGCACTCCGTCGCGGTCGTCGCCTTCGACGGCATCAGCCCGTTCCACCTCTCGGTGCCAACACTCGTCTTCGGCGCCGCCGGCATCGACAGCGCCGCTGCGCAGTACGACGTGCAGGTCTGCGCCGAGCACCCGGGCCCGCTCGCCACCGCCGCGGGCTATCGCATCGTCGTCGATGCGGGCTTGGAGGCCCTCGCCGACGCCGACATGATCGTCATCCCGAGCTGGAAGGCGGGCCTCGTGCCGTCGCCCGAACTGCTCGCCGCGGTGCGCACGGCGCACGGCCGCGGCGCTCGCATCGTCGGCCTCTGCCTCGGATCGTTCGTCGTCGCGGCCAGCGGCGTCGCCGACGGCCGAGAGGTGGCGACGCACTGGTCGGCGGCCGACCGGCTGGCACGCGAGCACCCGGAGGTCGTGGTGCGCCGCGACATCCTCTGGTCCGATCTCGGCGACGTCGTCACATCGGCCGGCGTCGCCGCCGCCCTCGACTGCTGCCTGCACCTCACCCGCCGCGACCGCGGCAGCGCGGTCGCGGCCGACCTCGCGCGGGCCCTCGTGCTCGCACCGCACCGCACCGGCTCGCAGGCCCAGTACATCCCGGTGCCCATGGCGGCCTCGAACGGCGACGACGATCCGATCGAGCGCGCGATGGTGTGGGCGCGGGCGAGCCTCGCCGACCCCGTCGATCTCGACCGCTGGGCGGGCGTCGCGCACCTCTCACGGCGCACCTTCACGCGCCACTTCCGCGACCGCACGGCGACGAGCCCGCAGCAGTGGCTGCTGGACCAGCGCGTCGACCACGCGCGGCTGCTCCTCGAGCAGGGCGATGATCCGGTCGAGGCGATCGCCGCACGATCGGGCTTCGGCAGCGCCGTGAACCTGCGGCATCACTTCCAGCGGCGCCTCGGAGTCAGCCCGGCCGCCCACCGTGCGGCGTTCCGCGGGCCCGAGGCCGCCTGACCGCCGCTACTTGATGTCGGCGCCGCGCCTCCGGTGGTAGTGCCGGTACGCCTTGTCGCGGTTGCCGCACATCTCCATCGAGCACCAACGACGAGCATGGTTGCGGCTCGTGTCGACGAACAGCCAGCCGCAGCTCGGGCACTCCTTCACGCGGGCGAGCCGCTCGCCCGTGAGCTCGTCGACGGCCGACTCCGCGAAGCGCGCGGCGAGGGCGTCGGCGCTCCAGCGCTCGGGCCAGGCTCGCGAGACGGATGCCCCGTCGACGACGTACCCGTACGCGTCGAGGCCGCGCGCGTGAGCGTCGGTGATGCTCCGCACGGCGGCGGCGTCGGCGGGATCGCCGGCGGCCACCGCGCCGAACACCCGGGTGATCGCCGCGCGCAGATCGGTGAGCACCCCGCGCCCGCGGTCGTCGAGCGGCGCGTCGAGCGGCAGGTCGAGCGAGTCGGCCCAAGCCGCCGCGACCGCCGGTTCGGCCAGCCAATCGGTCGTGTGCTCGCGGTCGGTGACCGAGTTCACGAGCTCGAGGGCGAGCGAGTTGGCGACGTGTTCGAAGTCCACGCTCTCATTCTCTCACCAGTGCAAGCCGATTGACAGGTTAGTCGCCAGGTGCGTAGTCTCACCAGTATGAGGAGTTTCACCGGTGAGACAGCGGCGACGAGGTCGTTCCGCTGGTTGTGGGCGGGCGCCGGCGCCGCCAACCTGGGCGACGGCGTCATGCTCACGGCGATGCCGCTCGTCGCACTCGCCGCCGGCGCCTCCCCCGGCGAGATCGCCCTCGTCGCCACCGTCGCGACGATCGCCTGGCCGCTGTTCGGCCTGCACGCCGGGTGGATCGTCGACCGGATCGCAGCGCCTCGCCTGCTCATGAGCGTCAACGCGGTGCGGATGCTCGCCTTCGCCGGCCTCGCCGCCGTCATCCTGTTCGACGGCCCCGTCGTGACTGCCGTGCTCGCCGCCGCGTTCGTGTACGGCGTCGCCGAGACGCTCGTCGACACGTCGCTCGTCGCCGCGGTGCCGACGATCGTGCCGGGCGGCGCGCTCACGGGCGCGAACGCCCGGCTCGAGGCGACGGTGAACGTCGCGAACCAGCTCGTGGGCCCACCGCTCGCCGGGTGGCTCGTCGGCGTCTCGGCGGCGCTGTCGGCGGCGACGGGCAGCGCGCTCTACGCGCTCGCCGGCCTCGCGGCGATCGGCCTCGCCACGGGCTGGCAGCGGGCGCGGTCGCGCATCGCCGCAGCGGCGGAGGCCGTCGCGGCCACGGGCGGCGGAGCCGGCGCGACGTCCGCGGTTCCGACGGGCCGGGTCCGCGACGGCATCGTCTTCCTCTGGCGGCATCCCCTGCAGCGATCGCTCACCGTGCTCACAGCGGCGATGAATCTCGTGTGGGGCATGTGGCTCGCGGTATTCGTCGTGCACGCGGTCGCCCCGGGACCGCTCGGTCTCTCGCCCGCGGGCTACGGCTGGCTGCTGACCGCGATGGCCGCCGGCGGCATCGGCGCCTCGATGGTCACGAGCGCGCTGCAGCGGCGTCTCGGCGACGGCGTTCTGCTCTTCGCCGACTGCCTCGGCACGATCGCGCTCGTGGCACCCTCGGCGCTCGGGGCACCGGTCTGGGTCGTCGCCGCGGGCGTCGTCGCCGCCGGCGCGGGGTCGAGCGTCTGGCGCATCGTGGTCGCGGTCATCCGCCAGCAGACGACGCCCGCCGACCTCATCGGTCGGGTCTACGCCGCCTCACGGGTGATCAGCTGGGGTGCGCTGCCGCTCGGGTCGGCACTCGCCGGCGCCGGCGCCGCCGCGTTCGGGGTCCAGGCCGTGTTCCTGGCGGCGACCGCCGTGGCGCTCATCGCGACTGCCGGGTACGTCGTCGTCTGGCGCGCACGGCTGGCCGGACGGGCGACCTCGGCGGAGGCATCCGGTTCGGATCTGTAGGAACTTCCGCGCGCCACGCCGGTCGCTGCGGGCGCCCGGCCGCGTGTCGCCCGAGCGTTCCTCCATTCGGTGCATGCGGGTGCGCGGGCGTCGAGCAGGGGTTCCGTTCGAGCCGCGGGGGGCGAATGATGGTGATGTGCGAGGCGCGCACCCGCGACCCGCCGTCGCCGACGAGCCGGGCCGCCGTGCCGACCGGTACGTGAAGGAGCCGACCATGGGCATCATCGCCGCAGACCTGTTCGTCACGCTCGACGGGGTGTACCAGGCCCCGGGCGGGCCCGGCGAAGACGAAGACGGCGGCTTCCCCTACGGAGGCTGGCAGGCGCCGTACCTCGACGACGAGAACGGCGCCGACATCATGGCCGGCATCGACCGCCTCGACGCGTTGCTGCTCGGCCGCAAGACCTACGACATCTTCGCGTCGTACTGGCCGAAGCAGTCCGACCCGATCGGCGACAAGTTCAACGCGGTGCCGAAGTTCGTCGTCTCGCGCACGCTCGGCGAGCCGACGTGGGCGGGTACGACCGTGATCGGCGACCCGGTGCGCGAGCTGCCCGGCCTGAAGGAGCGTTTCGACGAGATCCACACCATCGGCAGCGGCGACCTGTTGCAGACGCTCCTCGACGACGACCTCGTCGACCGGCTGAACCTGTACCTGTACCCGGTCGCGTTCGGCACGGGCAAGCGGATGTTCCGCGACGGGGTGCATCCCGCGGCGTTCCGCCTCGCGCAGCCCGCCCGCACCTACGCCAGCGGCGCCGTCGGGCTGGTCTACGACCGCGCGGGCGAGCCGGTCACCGGCATCACGATCGGCGAATGAGCCCGGGGCTACGCGGCGGGCGAGCAGGCGAGGAGGGCGAATTGGGCACGCGTGACGAGGGGTTCGAGCTCCTCGAGCAGGTGGCGACCGAGCTGCTCGCGGAGCCCGACGTGGGCTTCGGCCGCATGTTCGGCTCCGAGGGCCTGTCGGTGCGCGGCAAGTTCTTCGCGTTCGTCTCGTCGCAGGGCGACCTCGTCGTGAAGCTCGCCGAGGACCGCATCGCGGAGGCCGGGCTCGACAACATGGTGATGCGCGGACGCCCGATGCGGGAGTGGGCGGTCGTGCCGGTCGCCGAGGGCGTCGACCGATGGCGCACGGTCGCCCGCGAGGCGTACGCGTTCGTCGACTCGATCACGCCCAGCTGAGCGGGGTCGCAGACGGTCGGCTCGCGTCGGCTCGCAGCGGCGCCGCGTCGGCCCCGCAGTCGCGCCGGCGCCTCACCGGCCCGGGTACAGCGGCAGCAGCCAGGGCACCATGGTGATCGCCACGATCATGACGATGAGGGCGAACGGGGTGCCGATGCGTGCGAAGTCCGAGAACCGGTAGCGCCCCGGCCCGAGCACGAGCGTGTTCACGGGCGACGACACCGGTGTCATGTACGCGGCCGACGCCGCGAGCATGACGACCATCGCGAACGGGTAGGGCGAGGCCCCGAGCTTCTCGGCCATCACGATCGCGACCGGCCCCATCAGCACCGCCGTCGCCGTGTTCGACACGAACAAGCCGATCAGGGCGGTCGTGATGAACAGTCCGGCGAGCAGCACGGTCGGGCTCCCCTCGCCGAGCACGCCGGTGAGCGCGTCGACGGCGAGGTCGATGCCGCCCGTGCGTTCGAGGGCGAGCGCGAAGGGCAGCATGCCGACGATGAGCAGGAGCGTCGGCCAGTGGATCGCCCGGTACGCGCTCGACATGTCGATGCAGCCGAACAGGCCCATCATGAGGCAGGCGATGAGCGCGGCGATCACGTTCGGCACGATGCCGGTGACCATCAGCACGACCATGACGACCACGCTGAGGAGCGCGAACGGCGCGCGGTTCGCGGCCGGCGACTGCTCGCGCACCTCGGCCGGCAGCTCGAGCGCCACGAAGTCGGCACTGCGTGCGGGCAGCCGCTGCACGTCCTCCCACGCGCCCACGACGAGCAGGGTGTCCCCGAGCCGCACACGCTCGGCGGCGAGCGAGCCCGACAGCGCCTCGGTGCCGCGACGCAGGCCCATCACGTCGACGCGGTAGAGCTCCCGGGTGCGCAGCTCGCCGACCGTCCGGCCGAGCGCGGCCGAGTTCGGCGGTGGCATCACCTCGCCGAGTCCGACCTCGCGCGACCGCTCGGCGAGGAACCCGTCGTCGACGGGCCGGGTGCGCAGGCGCAGCCGCCGCAGGTACCCCTCGAGCTCGTCGCGACGCGCGAAGACGTCGACGAGCAGCACGTCGCCGCGGCCGATCACGGCCGACGGGGCGGTCGCGGTGACCTCGAGGGTGCGCCGCAGCCACCGTCGGCGCTCGACGGCGATCACCCGCATGCCGTGCCGGCGCAGGTCGACCTCGCCGAGGCTCCGGCCGATGAGCGGCGAACCCCGTCCGACCTGCAGCCGCCGATCGCGATCGGCGAGGCGGTAGTCGGTCATGAGGTGTCCGTACGTGCGGTCGGCGCCGATCGGCTCCGCGTCGGCGTCGTCGCCGAGGAACCGGCGCGCGACGAGCATGTAGCCGATGCCGAGTGCGAGCACGACGAGTCCGAACGGGGTGATCGAGAAGAACCCGAACCCCTGCTCGCCCGCGCGCACGAGTTCGGCGTCGATCACGAGGTTCGGCGCGGTCGCGATGAGCGTGAGCATGCCGCTGATGAGTGCGGCGAAGCTGAGCGGCATCATGAGCCGGCGTGGCGAGACGCCGAGCCGCGCGGCGATGCTGAGCACGACGGGGATGAAGATCGCCACGACCCCGGTCGAGCTCATGAAGGCCCCGAGCAGCGCGACGGTGAGCATGAGCAGCACGATGAGCCGCGTGGTGCTCGTGCCGGCTCGCGCCGAGAGCCAGTCGCCGAGCCGGTAGGTGAGCCCGGTGCGCGAGAGGCCCTCGCCGATCACGAACAGCGCGGCGATGAGCACGACGTTGGGGTCGGAGAACCCCGACAGCGTCTCGGGCACGGTCAGCACGCCGGTGAGCGGCAGGGCGACGAGCAGCGCCACGGCGACCACGTCCATGCGCGGTCGATTGATCGCGAACATCACGATGGATGCGACGAGCAATGCGAGCACAACCAGCAGCTGCCAGTCCACGGTGCCACAGTATCGCGCACGAACGGGCGCGATCGGGAGGAGCCGGTCGGCCCGTCAGCCGCGCAGCAGCGCGCGCAGCGTCTGGATCGTGTCGGCGTCGCCCGGCCGCTTGTCGTCGCGGTAGCCCTTCACGCGCGCGAAGCGCAGGGCGATGCCGCCCGGGTACCGGCTCGACCGCTGCACGCCGTCGATCGCGATCTCGACGACCGTGATCGGCTCGACCCAGACCGTGTGCGGGGTGCGGCGCACCTCGATCTCTTGGAATCGCTCGGTCTGCCAGCGCAGCAGCTCGTCGGTGAGCCCCTTGAACGTCTTGCCGACCATGACGTAGCCGCCCGGCTCGCCGTACTCGCCGTCGGGGTCGAGCGCGCCGAGGTGCAGGTTCGAGAGCCAGCCGGTGCGCCGCCCCGAGCCCCACTCGCACGCGAGCACGACGAGGTCGTACGTGTGCACGGGCTTGACCTTGACCCAGCTCGACCCGCGCCGGCCCGCCGCGTACGGCGAGCCGATCGCCTTGACGACGACGCCCTCCTGGCCTGCGGCGAGCGCCTCGGCCGAGACTCGTTCGGCGACCTCGGGGTCGGCCGTCACCTCGCCCGGGATGCGATGGGCCGGCGCGATGCGCTCGAGCTCGGCGAGCCGGATCGCGAGCGGTTCGTCGAGCAGGTCACGACCGTCGACGTGCAGCACGTCGAAGAACCAGGGATGCAGCACGGTCTCTCGCGCGTGCTCGGCGCCGAACCTCGACATCGTCTCTTGGAACGGCCGCGGCGCGCCGTCTTCGTCGAGCGAGAGCGTCTCGCCGTCGAGGATGACGTCGCGGACCGGCAGGCCCCGAACGACCTCGACGACCTCGGGCAGCCGGTGGGTCACGTCGGCGAGGTTGCGGGTGAAGACGCGCACGTCGTCGCCGTTGCGGTGCACCTGGATGCGCGCGCCGTCGAGCTTGTACTCGACGGATGCCTCGCCCGTGAGCTCGATCGCGGCCGTCGGCGTCGCCGCGGTCGCCGCGAGCATCGGCAGCACGGGCCGCCCGACGACGAGCTCGACCGCCTCGAGTTCGGCCTCGGAACCGGTGAGCGCGAGCCGTGCGGTCTCGCCGAGGTCGCCCGACAGCATCGCGGCGCGGCGCACGACGTCGCCCGGCCGGTCGGCGGCTCGGGCGATCGCGTCGGTGAGCACGCCCTCGAGCGCGCCGGTGCGGAGCTCGCCGAGCAGCACTCCGCCGATGAAATGCTGCTCGCGATCGGTCGCGCGGCCGAGCAGCTCGGCGAGCTCGCGGGCGCGGTCGCCCGACGACCCCGCGCCGCCGGCCCCGGCCAACCGGTCGAGGGCTGCGTTGAGGTCGTCGACCGTGAGCGAGGGCTCGTCGGCCGCGGGCGTCGCGTCGACCGCTGCGGCGAGTCCGCGCCACCCGACGCCCACCCGACCCTGTCGTGGCTTGGCGACGAGGAACCCGACCGCGGGCGCGATCTCGTCGGGTTCGAGGCGGCGCAGCAACGCCGCGAGGGCGTCGACCTTCGCGAGGCGCGAACGGGTCGACCCGACGGCATCGGATGTGGTGACGAGCTCTTCGAGCAGCACGCGCCCAGTCTGGCAGGTGCCGCCGACACGCGACCGGTGGTCTCGATCCGCGCTCCGCGGTACCCGAGCGACCGACCGACCGACCGACCACGGAACGTACCCTTGAAGGATGACCACCCTGCTCGCCGCCGCCGACTGGCGCGCCCGCGCCGCGGCGCACGCCGAGCGGGCCGACGCGCTCACGGCCGGTCATCGCGCACGGGCTGCGGCGCGAGAGCAGCACCCGATCGAGGACTTCCTCTTCACGTACTACTCGTACTCGCCGAGCCTGCTGCGCCGCTGGCACCCGGGTCCCGGCATCGAGCTCGACCGCGCAGCGGCCACCGAGCGCGCGGGCTGGCGCTGGTACGCGCCGGGCGCGGCATCCGGCTCGCTCGTGGTCGATCGCGAGGCGATGACGGCCGAGAAGGGCCCCATGCTCGCGTCGGTCGAGCGCATGCTGCGGCTCACGGCGCGGCGCGCCGGCTCGTTCGGATGCTTCGGGCTGCACGAGTGGGCGATGGTCTACCGCCAGGGCGCGCATCGGCACCCCGTGCCGCTGCGACTCGGCCAGGCCGCGACCGATCAGGTCGTCGAGGCGCACGAGCTGCGCTGCACGCACATCGACGCGTTCCGCTTCTTCACGCCCGACGCGGTGCCGCGCAACCGCTTCGAGCCGACCCGCGAGTCGCAGCCGCAGCTCGAGCAGCCCGGTTGCCTGCACGCCAACATGGACGTCTACAAGTGGGCGGTGAAGCTCGGTCCGCTCGTGCCCGGCGAACTCCTGCTCGACGCGTTCGAGCTCGCCCGCGACATCCGCTTTCTCGACATGCAGGCGTCGCCCTACGACATGGAGCCGTGGGGCGGCGAGCCCGTGCGCATCGAGACGCCCGAGGGCAAGGCCGAGTACGTGCGCCGGCAACGCGGGTTCGCCGAGCGCGCGAACGGCCTGCGGCGCAGCATCCTGGATGCCGCGTTCGCGACGCCCACTCTGGCGGCGCTGCCGGTCGGGTGACTTCGCGTGGTCGTGCGGCCCGGCGTCATCCACTCCGGGGAGGCCGACCACAATTCCACATGACCACACCCTGGCCGACCACAATTCCACATGACCACACCCTCCGAAGAGGGATGCCTGCTGACGCGCCGGCAGAGCGGCAGCGGGAGGGCAGCGGGGCCAACACCAGCGCCAGCGGGGGCATCAGTGGCAGTGCGAACGGCAGTGACAGCGCGAACGGCAGCGGCAGCAGCGGCAGCAGGGCAGCAGTGGCAGCGGGATCCGCTGGCATACCGGCCCGCCCGACGGAGCGCGGCTCAGGGCACCTGGTAGCCCGCGGCGCGGAACAGCTCGTACCACTCGGGGCGCGTGAGCGGCACCGCCGAACCGGCTGCGGCGTCGGCGACGCGCGTCGGGTTCGTCGTGCCGAGCACGACCTGCATGTTCGCGGGGTGTCGGGTGATCCACGCGGTGGCGATCGCGATGGGCGTGACGTCGTACTTCTCGGCGAGCCGGTCGATGGCCGCGTTGAGCTCGGGGTAGTCGGCCGACCCGAGGAAGACGCCGTTGAAGAAGCCCGCCTGCAGCGGTGACCACGCCTGGATCGTGATGCCGTTCATGCGGCAGTAGTCGACCACTCCCCCGTCGAGCATCGTCGACTGCCAGAAGCCCTGCATGTTCGCCGAGATGCCCTGGGCGATGATCGGCGCGTGCGTGATCGACAGTTGCAGCTGGTTCGCGACGATCGGCTGGCGCACCGAGCGGCGCAGCAGCTCGATCTGGCTCGGCGTGTGGTTCGAGACGCCGAAGGCGCGCACCTTGCCGGATGCCTCGAGCTCGTCGAACGCGCGGGCGACCTCGTCGGGCTCGACGAGGGCGTCGGGCCGGTGCAGCAGCAGGATGTCGAGGTAGTCGGTCTCGAGCGCCGCGAGCGAGCCGTCGACCGACTCCATGATGTGCTCGTACGAGAAGTCGAAGTACGGACCGTCCTTCACGATGCCGCACTTCGTCTGCAGCGTGACCTGCTCGCGCTCGGACGACGAGAGCTGCATCGCCTCGGCGAACCGTCGCTCGCACGCGTGCAGCGTCTCGCCGTAGATGTCGGCGTGGTCGAAGAAGTCGATGCCCGCGTCGCGGGCCGTGCCGATGAGGGTGCGCACCTCGTCGTCGCCGAGCTGCTCGATGCGCATGAGTCCGAGCACGACGTTGGGCGCCGCGATGCCGGCGAGATCGATGGTCTTCACGAGTGTCAACCCTAGCGACGGGTCTCGATACGCGCGCTCCTTCGTCGCGCGCTACTCGGCCACCGGGGTTCCAGCCACCCACTCGTCGAACGTCTGCCGGGCGCGCACCGCGTCGGGGCCGGGCAGCGTCGCGCCCGAACGCATCGCCGCGAACTGCTTGCCCGGCATCGACACGGCGATCACCGGCCCGCGAAGCGCCCGCGCCCGGGCGAGTTTGCGGATCATCTCCTCGAGCCGCTCCTCGCGCGGACCGGCGAGATCGGCCACGTGCCCGGCCGGCCCCGCCTCGGCGACCGCGACGAGCCGCTCGCCGACCTCTCGTGCCGCGACGGGCGCGGTGCGCAACTTGGGCGCGAGGTGCAGGCCCGCGAACGACATGCCGTCGAGCATCTGCGCCGCGAACTCGTGGAACTGGGTCGCGCGCTGGATCGTCCACGGCACGTCGCCCTGCTCGACGACGCGCTCCTGCGCCACCTTCGCGGCGTAGTAGCCGTACGGTGCCCGGTCGATGCCGACGATCGAGAGCAGCACGTGGTGACGCACGCTCGCGGCGGCCTCGGCGGCGAGCAGGTTGCGCGATCCGGTCGTGAAGAACCGTTCGGCCTTCTTCGCGTCGAGCGTCACCAGGTTGCTCGTGTCGACGACCGCCTCGACGCCTCGCAATGCCGCGGCGAGTCCCTGCCCCGTGATCACGTCGACGCCGGCCGACCGCGTGAGGACGACGACCTCGTGTCCGCGTTCCCGGGCGACGTCCACGACGTGGCGTCCGACCGTTCCGGTTCCTCCGGCGACGGCGATCTTCATGGTGAGCTCCTCGTTCGGGCCGCGGGTGCGGCGACGGCGGGGCATCCGTTTCGCCCCTTCACCAGTCCGACGACACGGCCGGCCCGAATGCAAGGTGCCGCTCGCGTCGCCACGTGCGAGGCTGAGGGCATGCCCGAAGCGCCCACCGCCCCCACCGACGCGCGCGATGCCGAGGTCGAGGCCGAACGCCCGGCCCTCGTGGGCCTCGCCTACCGCATGCTCGGCACGGTCGCGGATGCGGAGGACGCGGTGCAGGAGGGCTTCGCCCGCTGGTATCGGATGCCGCTCGAGGAGCGCGACGCGATCGAGCGACCTGGCGCCTGGCTCATGCGGGTGGTGAGCCGCGTCTGCCTCGACCAGCTCGGGTCCGCCCGCCACCGGCACGAACGCTACGTCGGCGAGTGGCTGCCCGAACCGCTGCCGACGGCGGATGCCGCGCGCTTCGCGGTGCGCTCGGCCGACGACCCCCTCGACCGCGCGATGCTCGACGAGTCGGTCTCGACGGCGCTGCTCGTCGTGCTCGAGTCGCTGACGCCCGCCGAGCGCGTCGCGTTCGTGCTGCACGACGTGTTCGCCATGTCGTTCGCCGAGATCGCCGAGGTGGTCGGCCGCACGCCGGCGGCGTGCCGGCAGCTCGCCGCCTCCGCCCGCCGGCATGTCCGCGAACGCCGCGAGGGCGTCGTGAGCCGCGAACGCCACGACGAGGTCGTGCGCGCGTTCGTCGCCGCAGCCGGATCGGGGCGGCTCGATTCGCTGATCTCGCTGCTCGACCCCGACGTGGTGCTCGTCTCCGACGGCGGCGGGTTCGCGACGGCGGCGCGCCGGCGCGTACTCGGGCCCGATCACGTGGCCCGTTTCGTCGCCGGCATCCTCACGCAGCGGGGGCCGGCGCTCGAGTGGTCGCTGCACGAGACCGCCGACGGCCTCACGCTCGCGTTCGGCGAGGAGGGCGTCGTCGACACGGTCGCCGTCGTCGAGGTGCGGGGCGACCGGGTCTCGCAGACCTGGATCATGCGCAACCCCGAGAAGCTGCGGCGCTGGAACGCACCACCCGTATCCTGAGCCGATGGAGTTCGACTTCAGCGGCGAGCTGTGGTTCTGGCGGGGCCCCGCGCCGTGGCACTTCGTGACCGTCCCGCCCGCCGCGTGCGACGACCTCGCCGCGGTCGCTCCGCTCGTCAGCTACGGCTGGGGCATGGTGCCGGCGACGGTGCGCATCGGCGGCAGCGAGTGGCCGACCGCGCTCTGGCCGAAGGACGGCGGCTACATCGTGCCCGTCAAGGCGTGGGTGCGCGCCGCCGAGTCGCTCGAGGTCGGCGACCTCGTCGAGGTGCGGCTGACGGTCGGAGCGCCCTGACACCTGGCGGGCGCCTCACGCGCTGCCGGCGATCAGATCTCGGTGTGCCCGAGCGCCGGCCCCGCCACGAGCCGCACCGTCGGGTCGGCGAACGACTCGAACTCGAGCACGACGACCGTGTTGCGGCCCGAACGAACGACGGGGCCCGGCACGTAGAGCGTCTGCTGCGGCCCGCGCCGCCAGTACCGACCGAGCATGAACCCGTTGATCCAGGCGATGCCCTTGCCCCAGCCCGCCGTGTCGATGAAGAGGTCGGTCGGCTCGTCGAGGTCGAACTCGGCGATCGCGAGCGACGGGCCTACGACCGACTCCACGCCGGGAGCATCCGCGGAGCCCGCGACCGTCTCTGCGGCGAGCGCCGGCACCCGGTCGAGGTCGAGCGGCGTGGCCCGCCAGCCGGTGAGCTCGCGACCCGCGAGCTGCACGCCGCCGACGAGCCCCTTCGGCTCGCCGATGCGTCGGCCGTAGTTCACGCGGCCCTGGTCTTCGACCACGAGCGTCAGCCGACCGCGGGGGTCGGCGATGCGGATCGCCCGCTCGTGCGCATCGCGCGCCAGCACGCCGACCGGCACACCGTCGACGAGCGCCCAGCACCGGTCGCGCACCTCGTCGCCGATCGTGAGCGTCGCCGGACCGTCGTGGTCGATCGTCGTCGAGAACACGACCACTCCGCCGTCATGGTCGAGTTCGTCGAACGTCGGCATCGACTCGACGTCGACGGCGTCGCCGAGCCGCTCGGCCACGTCGAGGAGGGCCGGTCCGTGGCGCAACGGCGCTTCGAGCACGGGCGCCGTGGTCGCCGCAGGCGGCACCTCGTCGGGCACGGGGGCGTACTTCGCGATGACCTCGCGGAAGGCGAAGAACTTCTCGGTCGGATGCCCCGCCTCGTCGAGCGGTGCGTCGTAGTCGTAGCTCGTCGTGATGGGGGCGTACCGACCCTTGTCGTTCGCTCCGTTCGTGAGCCCGAAGTTCGTGCCGCCGTGGAACATGTAGACGTTGACCGAGGCGCCCGCCGCGAGCAGCGCGTCGAGCTCGGCCGCCGACGCCGCGACATCGGTCGTGTGGTGGTGCGAGCCCCAGTCGTCGAACCAGCCGCACCAGAACTCCATGCACATGAGCGGCCCGCGCGGCTGGAACTCGCGGAGCGCGGCCAGCCGTTCGACCGAGCGCGAGCCGAACGACGCGGTGAGGTGGAGTCCGGGCAGGCTGCCGTCGGCGAGCATCTGCGGCACCGGCTGATCGATCGTCGTGAGCGGCACGGTGATGCCCGCATCGCGCGTGACGTCGACGAGGTGCTGCAGGTAGGCCTTGTCGGCGCCGTACGCTCCGTACTCGTTCTCGATCTGCACGAGCACGACCGGTCCGCCCGCGTCGACCTGCCGGGGCGCGACGATCTCGTAGACACGACGCAGGTACTCGCCAACGGCCGCGAGATAGCGCGGCTCCGACCGGCGCACACCGACGACGGGATCGCGCAGCAACCACGCGGGCAGGCCGCCGTTGTCCCACTCGGCGCAGATGTACGGCCCCGGCCGCACGATCGCGTGCAGTCCCTCGGCGGCGACGAGGTCGAGGAACCGGCCGAGGTCGAGCCCGCCCTCGGCGCTCCATTCGCCCCGCCGGGGCTCATGGGCGTTCCAGGCGACGTACGTCTCGATCGTGTTGAGCCCCATGAGCCTCGCCTTGCGGATGCGATCGGCCCACAGGTCGGGGTGCACCCGGAAGTAGTGCAGTGCGCCCGCGATGACGCGGTGCGGCCGGCCGTCGAGCTCGAAGTCGGACTCGCCGATGGCGAAGCGGGAAGGGGCGGTCACGAGGCATCCGTTTCTGGGTTGTTCGGGAATTCAGGGTGGGTTGAGGAGGCGACGAAGGTGCCGTCTCGAAACCGCGGGGTTTCGAGACGCGTCCTCCTTCGTCGGGCGCTCCTCAACCCACGAACGGGCTACTGGTTGACCGTGAAGCCCTGCTCGTTGCCGTAGTCGACGAGCTGCTCCTGCCAGGCGGCGAGGCCGTCGTCGAGGCTCGTCTTGTTCGCGTAGGCCTGGCCGACGGTGTCGCCGTAGATGCTGTTCGCGTAGACCTGGTACGGCAGGTACTGCCAGCCGCTCGAGACGTCCTTCGAGGCCTGCGTCAGCACCTCGTTGATCTTCTGGCCGCCGAAGTACTCCGACTCGTAGCCGACGAAGTCGGGGTCCTCGAGGTCGGCGGTCGTCGAGGGGAAGCCGCCCTTCTCGAGGAAGATCGAGATCGACTCGGGGTCGCTGTTGAGCCAGCGCAGGAAGGCCGCGGCGAGCGCCGGGTTCTTCGACTGCTTGACGACCGACTGTCCGCCGCCGCCGTTCTCCGAGGCGACGGGCGTGCCGTCGTAGGTCGGCATCGGCGCGACGCGCCAGTCGCCGGCCGCGTCGGCGACGCTCGACTCGAGCACGCCCGGCATCCAGGCGCCGATCACGAGCGACGCGATGGTGCCGTCGCCGAGGCCCTTGTACCACTCGTCGCTCCACCCGGGGATCGGTGCGACGAGGTCGTTCTCGATGAGCTGGTTCCAGACGCCGGTCCACTTCTTCGTGCCCTCGTCGGCGAAGTCGATCGTGACGTCGGTGCCGTCGGTCGCGAAGGGGCGACCGCCGGCCTGCCAGATCATGCTCGTCGTGAAGCCCGAGTCGCCGGTGTCGCTCGTGATGTACTTCGTCGGGTCGGCGGCGTGCAGCTTCTCGGCGGCGGCGACGTACTCGTCCCACGTCGTCGGCACCTCGATGCCGTACTGGTCGAAGACGGCCTGGTTGTAGAAGAGGGCCATGGGGCCCGAGTCCTGCGGCAGGCCGACGAGCTTGCCGCCGACGTTGACCGAGCCCCACGTCGAGGCGCTGTACTCGTCCTCGAGGCTGTCGAGACCGTACTGCGACAGGTCGACGAGCGAGTCGGAGAGGGCGAACTGCGGGATCGCGTAGTACTCGATCTGCACGACGTCGGGGGCGCCCGAGCCGGCCTTGATCGCGTTCTGCAGCTTCGTGTACTCCTCGGTGTTGGTGCCCGCGTTGACGAGTTCGACGTCGACGTTCGGGTACGCCTTCTCGAAGGCCGCGACCTGCGCCTCGGCGCTCGGGGTCCAGCTCCAGTAGGTGAGCTCGCCGCCCTGCTCGAGGGCGGCGTCGAGGTCGTCGGCCGAACCGGATGCCTCGGTGCCGCCGCCGCTCGGGGAGCAGGCGGCGAGCGTGCCGACGGCGAGCGCGGCGGTGGCGGCGATCGTCAGCGCGCGACGCGCGGTGCGTGAGATGGCCATGTGGGGTTTCCCTTCACTTCGTTGTGCCGTGTGGTGGTGCGTGGGACGGGTGCGCGTCATTGCTTGACGCTGCCGGCGCTGAGCCCCGACTGCCAGAACCGCTGCAGGCCGAGGAACGCGACGACGATGGGGATGATCGTGAGGAGCGACCCCGTGATCACCAGGTTGTAGATGGGCTGCGCGGCGACGCCCGAGGCCTGCGCGCTCCACTGGTTCAGGCCGACCGTGAGCGGATACCACGTCGGGTCGCTCAGCATGATCAGCGGGAGGAAGTAGTTGTTCCAGGTCGCGACGACGGTGAACAGCAGCACCGTGACGATGCCGGGTGCGAGCAGCCGGATCGTGATCGTGAAGAACGTGCGGAACTCCCCCGCGCCGTCCATCCGGGCCGCCTCGAGGATCTCGGTCGGCACGGAGTCGACCGCGTAGACCCAGATCAGGTAGAGCCCGAACGGGCTGATGAGCGACGGGATGATGACCGCCCACGGCGTGTTCGTGAGCCCGAGCTGGCTGAACATGAGGAAGGTCGGCACGGCCAGCGCGGTACCCGGCACGGCGATCGCCCCGAGCACGACGGCGAAGATCGCGCGCCGGCCGGCGAACCGGAACTTCGCGAGCCCGTACCCGGCGAGCGTCGCGAGCAGGGTGGCGCCGCCGGCGCCGACGACGACGTAGAGCAGGGTGTTGCCGAGCCAGCGCACGAAGATGCCGTCGCGGTAGGTGAGCGTCTCCCAGACGTTCTGGAAGAACACGAAGTCATCGTCGAACCAGAGCCCGAAGCTCGAGAACAGGCCGGCCTGGGTCTTCGTGGAGTTGATGACGAGCCAGGCGAGCGGCACGAGCGCGTAGAGCGCGAGCAGCGACATGAGCACGGTGAACGCGATCGACTTGCGCGGGCGCAGCGCCGAGGTGCTGCGGCGGGGGCGGCGCGACGCCCGGGCGCGGCCTCGGCCCGAGGCATCCGCCGTCGTCATCGCCTCGGTGAGCGTGCTCATCGTTCCTCCTTGCGCGAGCCGCGCAGCTGCACGACGTAGGCGATCACGGCGGTGATGACGCCCATGACGATGGCCACGGTCGCGGCCTGGTTGTACTGCTGGCCCGAGAACGACAGGTTGTAGGCGTACATGTTGGGCGTGAAGAACGTCGTGATGATGTTCGGAGCGAGCGTGCGCAGGATGTTCGGCTCGTTGAACAGCTGGAAGCTGCCGATGATCGAGAAGATCGTCGCGATGACGATCGCGCCGCGCAGGGCCGGCAGCTTGATTCCGGTGACCACCCGGAACGGTCCGGCGCCGTCGAGCTCGGCGGCCTCGTAGAGGTCGGTCGGGATGACGCGGAGGGCCGAGTAGAAGATCAGCATGTTGTAGCCGACGAACTCCCAGGTGACGATGTTGCCGATCGAGACGAGGATGAACTCGCGCGAGAACGGGGCGAAGACGGTCGAGCCGAGCCAGTCGTTGAGGTTCGCGACGAGCCCGAACTGGTCGCCGTAGATGAAGCCCCACATGAGCACCGCGACGACCGCCGGGACCGCGTACGGCAGGAAGATCGCGATGCGGAAGAAGCCCGACGCGTGCAGGCGGGCGCTGTCGATGGCGAGGGCGGCGACGAGGGCGATGCCGAGCATGATGGGCACCTGGATGAGCAGGAAGAGCACGACGCGCCCGAACCCGTCCCAGAACTGCGGGTCGACGGCGAGCTCGAGGTAGTTGTCGAGGCCGACGAAGGCGTTGCCGCCGATGAGCTGCTCGCGGAACAGGCTGAGGTAGATCGAGTAGACCACCGGGGCGATGAACACGAGCAGGAAGACGACGAGGAAGGGTGCCGTGAAGGCGAGGCCCTTCCACTCGTTGCGGTGGCCGGCTCGGCGGCGGCGGGTGCGGCCGGCATTCGGCGCACCGGATGCCCCGGGCTCTCGTGCCCCGCGGGATGCGCCGGGCGCGGTCGCGGCCGAGCTCGGGCGCATCGGCTGCGGTGCGGACGTCGTTGTCATCGGTTTCTTCCAATCGGGAGCATGTTCACGTCAACATGCGATGCGGACACCGTAGCATGTTGACGTGAACATGCGCCAGTGGGCAGCATGGACTCGTCAGAAGGAGCGAACATGACGATGGCCGACCGCCACGAGACGCCAGCCCCGACCGCACGTCGGCGCGGGCCGTCGATGGCCGACGTCGCCCGCGAGGCGGGCGTCTCGGGCCAGACGGTCTCACGCGTGTCGAACGGCCGCGACAACGTCGACCCCGAGACGCGCGACCGCGTGCTCGAGGCCATGCGGGCGCTCGGCTACCGGCCGAACAGCGCCGCGCGGGCGTTGCGCTCGGGGCGCTTCCACAGCATCGGGGTCATCATGTTCACCCTGTCGAGCTTCGGCAACATGCGCACGCTCGACGCGATCGCCGTCGCGGCCGCCGACGCGGGGTACTCGATCAACCTCATCCCCGTGCCGCACCCCACCCAGGGCGAGGTGTCGGTCGCGTTCGACCGGCTGAGCGAAGAGGCCGTCGACGGCGTCATCATCATCGTCGAGGCGCACCTGCTCGACGAGAGCGACGTCGAACTGCCGCCGGGGCTGCCCGTCGTCGTCGTCGACTCGACCGCCGGCGACCGCTACCCCGTCGTCGACACCGACCAGGCCCACGGCGCGCGACTCGCGACCGAGCACCTGCTCTCGCTCGGCCACCGCACGGTCTGGCACGTCGCCGGCCCCGAGCGCTCGTACTCGGCGACGCATCGCCGTGAGGCGTGGGAGGCGACGCTGCGCGCCCACGGCGCCGACGTGCCGCCCGTGCTCGTGGGCGACTGGTCGAGCGAGTCGGGTCACGAGCTCGGGCTGCGGCTCGCCGCCGTCCCCGCGGTCACCGCGATCTTCGCTGCGAACGACCAGATGGCGCTCGGCGTGCTGCGCGCGCTCCACGAGACCGGTCGAGCCGTGCCCGGCGAGGTCAGCGTGGTCGGCTTCGACGACATGGAGGAGTCGCGCAGCTTCTGGCCGCCGCTCACCACCGTGCGGCAGTTCTTCGACGAAGTCGGCCGACGCTCGGTCGAGACGCTCCTGCTCGAGGTCGAGACCGGAGGCGACGCGACCAGCATCCTCGTGCCGACCGAGCTGATCGTGCGCGCGAGCACCGCTCAGCCGCGCGGCTGAGCACCCGCCCGGCCGACCCCGGGCAGACGACGGGATGCCGCGGGCGTGCACCCGGGGCATCCCGCCGATGAGCCCGCGCCCCTACTCCGGCTTCCGGGCGTTGGCGGCGAGCACCCGCTGCGCGGGGGTCTCGGCCGTCGCGGCGGCAACGCCGTCGGCCGACACGGTGACCTCGACGCTCAGCAGCTTGCCCGCGTCCCTCGTGACGGGGGTGTAGGTCGCCTCGGTCGCACCGTCGATCGGCTCGCCGTTGCTGAGCCACCGGTACGCGATCTCGCCGTCGACCGGGTCGAGGACGCCCACGCTCGCGACGGGTGTTCCGACGCGCGGCCGGTCGGCCAGGGTGAGCTCGTCGATCGTGGCGTGCCGGCGGATCGTGACCGTGTAGACCGCATTCACCGAGCCGTCGGCCGACGTCACTCCGACCGTGCCGACCCAACCCTTCGCGGCGGCCGGCTGCGACACGCGCACCGTCGCGTCGCGGTCGAGCGCGATCGCGTCGACGACCGGCAGGCGCCCGCCGGCGACGTCGACCGCGTAGTCGTGCGTCTCGGGGTCGAAGCCGTCGATCGTCACGCCGTCGATCCGCAGCGCGGCGAGGTCGGCGATCGCGGCCGGCGACGGCACCGACTCGAACACCTTCACCTCCGACACGATGAGGTGCGTGTTCGGGTACGCGTTCATGACGACGCGAACGCCGGTCGCCGTGACCGGATCGAACGACGCCACGACGGTCGGCGCGCTGCCGTCGGCGGGCGACGCCACCGGCTGGAACGACTCCCATCCCGGTGCGGGCAACCAGGTGCCGTCGGCCGCGCGCAACAGCACCTGCATGGTCTGCGCCCAGCTCGTAGTGCCGTCGCGGTAGAACTGCACCGAGACCTGCTCCACCTGATGCGCAGCGGCGTACGCGTAGGTGAGCGTCGACTGGGCCGGCTTGTTCGACGAGACCCAGTTCGACCAGCCCTTGTCGCCCTCCACGCCGTTGCGGGTGCGGTCGACGGGGTAGCCCGACTCGGTCGAGCTCGCCGAGGCGGTCGTGCCCGGGTCGGGGTTGACGTTGCGCAGACTGCCCTCGGTGACGATCACCGACAGCGTCGCCGCGAGCGTCGTTCCGTCGGCGGATGCCTCGCCCGGTACCCGCACGACGCCGACCTCGTCGAAGGCCCCGTCGGGCAGGCTCGACCAGTCCCACGTCACCGGAACGTCGAACGTGTTCTCCGACGCCCCGATCCGGGCCGGCACCGTCGTGGGCGCGGCCGACTCGACGCCGTTCGGCGCCGCACCGACCGCGACGGTCATCGAGACCGGGTCGGTCGCAGTGAGTCCGCCGACGTCGACGAGGGCCGTGACGGCGACCTGCCCGCCGAAGACGTCGGTCGCGGTGCCGGGCACCTCGACGCGGCCGGGCTCCGCCCACGCACGCTCGTCGGGCTGCCGCCAGATCACGGGGACGGGCACGCCGGCCCCCCATGCGTAGCGCGGAACGACCGTCTCCGGCAGGACCGGCGGGGTACCGACCGCGGTGCGCGCGGCGACCGTCTGGCCGTCGAGCGGTGCCAGGTCGCGCGGATCCCACGTCTGGTTGGCGCCGCCGTTCGAGCCGTAGACGCCGACCGTCGCACCGTTCGCGGTCGACTGCCCGTTCACGTCGAGGGCGACCGCGAGCTTCTCGTTGACGAGCGAGTAGCCGCGTCCGTCGGTCGTGTTGACGACCCACCGGGTCGCGGGGTCGGCCGCTGCGGCGTCGATGCCCGCGGTACGCAGGTCCGTGCCGGCGTTCGTCGCCCCCAGCACCCGGCCGTCGGAGGCCTCGAGCACCACCCGGTGGGTCGCTTCGCGCTCCCCGGCGTCGACGGCATGCACCGTCCACGTCTGGGGGGGCTGCTGCGGCGGCATCCGTCGCCAGATCGCGGATGGCGGTGGCTGCCCCGGTGGTGCCGGCCGTGAGCGCCTTGCCGCTCTGGAGCCCCACGAACTGGTAGTCGTGGCCGTCGCGAAGGGCGGGCGCGGCGCCGGCGACGCCGGAGACGCCGTCGATGACGAACGTGGTGACCGATTTCGCCGGCACCGTGAGCGTCGCAGTGCCCGCCTCGCGATCGATCGCGACGGGCTCACCGGCGACGAGGGCGTTCGCCGTGGGGGCGTCGGCCGAATCGGCCTGCGTCGTCGTGACGGGGGTCACGCGCGCATCCGCGGCGATCTCACCGAAGTTGGACAGGTCGAGCGTGACCTGCTGCGACGAGGCGGCCGTGTTGCGGTGCACGATCGTCGCGCCCGTTCCGTCGCCTCGCACCGCCGCCGTGCTCGACGGATCGTCGACGGCGATGAGGTGGTCGCCTTCGTGGATGTACTTCGTGAAGTTGCGGATCGCGTTGAACTTCGAGTTGATCGAGACGCCGCACTCGGGCACCGCGGTCGAGTCGCCGCCCGCGTCGGCCACGCGTCGCTCCGACTTCCACACCGTCTCGCCGCCCTCCGCGTACGGCTTGCAGTCGAGGTCGATGAAGATCGATCCCCAGTTGAGGTTCTCGCCCTGCGGTTGCATGTTGTAGAGGTCTTCGACGGGCTGCCAGAGCACCCACGCCTTCGGCTCGAGCTCGCGCAGGTCGTCCTGGATGCGGCCGGCGATGCCGAGTCCGTTCTCCATGCTGAGCGGGTTCCACGAGCCGCCCCAGTTGCCCTCGATCTCGCTCATCCAGAGGTCGGTGTCGGCCTGCTTGGCGAGATCGCGCACGACGAGCCGGCCCGACGTGCCGTAGGTGTGCACGTTCATGCGTGCGATCGCGTCGCGGGTCTGCTGCGGGTAGGCGGCCCAGTCGGTCGCGAAGATGCCCGGGTTCGTCTCGTCCATCGCGGAGACACCGGCATCGGTCGTCGTGCCGGCCTCGGCGAGCTCGGCGTGGACGGCGTCCACGAGCTGCGCCTGCCGCACGGGGCCGACGTGCATGCCCTCCTGCCGGCCGCCGACGGGTACGCCGTCCTGCAGTCGCGTGCCCCAGTAGTTCGTATTCGGCTCGTTGAGGGGGTCGATCGTGTCGACCTCGATACCGTACTCGTCCTCGAGGCGCTCGGTGACGTTGACGAGATAGCTCGCGAACGCCGGGATCGCGGCGGGCTTCAACTGCTCGGCCGACGCGTCGAAGCCGCCGGACACGTATCCGCTCTCGGTCATGAAGTACGGCGCCGAGTTGGCGAACGTCTCCCAGTGCGTGATGCGGTCGTCGGCGGCGAGCCGCTCGACCCACCATCGCTGGGTCGCGTCGGCCTCCCAGTCGTACGACGCGGGGTCGTCGGGGTCCCAGGCGGCGAGCAGTGCGTCCCGATCGGCGAGGTCGGTCGAGACGCCGCCGTAGGCGCCGGCGTCGCCGTCGGGGTTCTCCGCCCACCAGCCGTCGACCGCGCCGCCGGCACGCAGGTAGTCGCCGACATCGCTCGCGTTGCCGCCCCCGATGTTGTAGCGCGCGATGTTCAGGTCGAGGCCGTCTTCGCCGAACACCGCCTGGTACAGCTCCTCGCGCAATTCATCGGGGTAGCCGCCGGTCGCGTTGGCGAACCAGACGAGGCTCGTACCCCAGCCTTCGAACGCCTCGCCCGCGTACGCGGGATTCGGGGTGATGGTCGTGCCGTCCGCCGCTTCGGCCGCAGCCGTCGCGAGCGGTACGACCAGTGCGCCGGCGAGCGCGCCGGTCGCGATGAGCGCGGTGATTCGTCTTCCGCGTGACATCTTCATCGATGCCGTCCTTTCCGCCGTCAAGATGGACCAAGGATGTTGACGTCAACACTCCTCGCCGCGAGGTTACATGTTCACGTCAACATTTGGAAGCCCGGGGGTCCGGGCGCACTCGTCGGCGGCATCCGGCGGTCAGACGGAGGAGACCCCCGACGCGACATGCGTCAGGGGTCTCGGCGTCCGTGAGGACGGGTCGCGGTATCACCATCGGTCACGACGGCGATGCGGTCACGCCGGGGCGGTCTGCGATGCCGGTGCCCATGCGAACCCGTCGGGGTCGGTGACCGCGCCGCCGGTGCCGGCGATCACGAGCCGGTGCGAACCCGTGCCCTCCTCCGGCACACCCGCGTCCTTGGCGAGCGCGCGCCGCTTGTAGAGGCCGAGGCCGATCGGGCTGCCCGGCGTCTCGAAGTCGACGTAGCTGCCGAAGCTCTTGCCGACGGTGAAGCCCTGCTCGGCGTAGAAGCGCTTGCTGGCGCCGACGTCCTCGACGCCGAGCAGCAGCACCATGCGGTCGAACGCCCGGCTGACGGGCTCGGTGTCCTTCTTGGCCGAGGTGGCGAACTTCCAGATGGCACCGTCGGGCGCCTGCACGGAGCCGCCGACGCCCCAGAGCGACTTCGCGATGGGCTTCAGCACGGTCGCACCGGCGGCGACGGCCGCGTCGAAGAGCGCCTGGGCGTTGCCGGGCTGCGGCACGACGAGCGAGAGGGTGTAGCCGCGGAAGCCGCTCGTGTGCTGGTCGGCGGCCCGGGTGCGCACTCGGCCGTCGAGCGCGTCGAGCGCGAACGCGTCGGCGTAGAAGCGGTCGGCGGCGGCGGTGTCCTGGACTTCGAGGGTGATGGATTCGATCGTTGACATGCCCATCACGCTACGAGCGTGGCGACGACCCCTGCTTCTCGAATCCTGACCGATCGTGCGCGGGTGCGCCGGCGCCGCGTCGCGCGCCTGAGCGGCTCGATCATGCAGCGGGCTCGTCGCGGCCGCCAGCCGCGTCACGCTCGTCAGCTTCGGCCGGTTCGGCAGGTTCGTCCGGTTGGGCCACCGGCAGGCCGTGCGGGCCGCCCAGCCGCTCGATCATCCGGTCGACGTAGTCGCCGACCGTGCGCTCCTCGCGTTCGTCGGGCCGCCAGAACATTGCGGACGCAAGCTCGTCGACCAGTGTGTCGCGGTCCTGGGCGTGCTCGTCGCACAGCGTCCGCACCGTGTGCCGGTCGTCGTCGAGCAGCGCACGTGCGGCGCGAAGTCGCGCCCAGTGCTCGCGATCGGCGTCGCGTCCGTCGAACCGGTCGGGGACCAGGTCGCACTCGGTCGTCATCACCGCATGCAGGATGCGCGCCGCGTCGGCGAGCGACGTCACCTCGTCGAAGTCGAGGTCCGAACGCAGCACCACCCGGCTCTGCGTCGCCGGGACGACGAGGTCCTGCGGTGTACGCACGCCGGCACGCTCGAGCGGCACTCTGACCCTGCGGAACCGTTCGATCTGCCAGGCGTCGTTCATGTCGAGCAGCACGGCATCGCGCATCCTGATCCGGCGTGCCCGGTCGCCGCGCGGGTCGACGAGCGGGGCGAGCTCGGGATCTGCGAGGGCGAGCTGCCGGTACTCGTCGTCTCCGCAGACGGCGCCGAGCTGCGCGACGATGAACTCGAAGTCGGCGTCGTCGTCGGCCCACCCCTCGGCGATGCGCCGGCTCTCGTAGCACGCCACCGAGTACTTCACCTCGACGAGGCCCGATCGCTTGGCGATGTTCTTCCAGCCGGTCGCGAGCTCGACCCGCTGCCGCAGGCGCGCGGACGCCTCCGCGTCGTCGACAGCGGCCGTGTCGGCCGCAGTGCGGCTCTTCATGCGTTCGTCGTTGAGCAGCAGCAGGCCGAGGGCCGCGCGCTGCTCCATACGCTCGAGCGACGTTCGCTGCTTGGCATACTGCGCCCTGCGCTGCTTCGCATCCGCCTCTCGCTTCAACTCGTCGAGGGCGGCGACGAGCTCGGCGGCGACGATGGTCGCGCGCTCGAGCCGCTCGGGCCGATCCGCGTGCCCGCCCGCCGCGTCGTCCTTCGCCGAGCCGTCGGCCGCCACGAGCCAGTTGCGAATGGTCATCAGGTAGTAGCTCTGCAGCCGCAGCATGAGCATCGGCGGCTCGACGTAGCGGCGGCCCGACCATCGGGCGCCGGACGCATCCGCCTCGGGCTTCCCCGGTTCGCTCCGGGTCCCAGTCGCGCCGGTGACCGACTCGTCCTCCGTGCCGATCCCCGCGATCGGCCGCCCGGCCTGCAGCGCCGCGGACGCGATCATGGGTTCGAGCCGTTCGATGAGTTCGCGCAGCCGTCGGGCATCGGTCGCTCCGGCGTATCGGTGGTAGACGTCCTCGTACTCGACGAGGATGCTGTCGGGGTCCACCTCTCGTGCCCGCGCGATGTACCGCTCGCGGAGCGCAGGGTCGTCGGTGCCGCGGGCGACGCCGATGAGTCCGAGGCCCCGCCAGTCGTTCGTGTTGTAGAAGCCGACGATGTCTGGGTACTCGTGCGCGACCGTCACGGCGGCGAACGCCGCTGCGAGCGTGAGCAGTTCGCCGGGGTGCCCGCCGTCGGCGGGCGGCGCGGGCAGCTGGAGCGATGCGTCGTCGACGACCCGGCCGTTGCGGCGGAGACGTGCCACGCCGGACACGGAATTGAACACGGTGACCTCGAGCCGCCAGGGAGTCAGGTTGAACAGCATCGACACCGCTCCGCCGACGAGCGCGACCGCCCAGTTGTCGGTGCGGTCGGCGATCGCGACGAGCTCGTTGAGGTCGGATCCGTCGGGGCGTTCGATGCGCCCCTTCGGGTTGTCGGCGTTGAGCTCGCGCATGCGCACCGTGACCTCGGTGGCCCACGCGTCGTTCGTCGCGCCGCCCGTGCCGGTCACGGTGATGCGGAGCCACGGAGTGGTCGCCATCCCGAATGCCAGCACCACGATGCCGACGGTTGCGATGACCCCGACGCCGATCCAGGCGACGACGAGCCAGGGTGCGATGAGGCTCGTGATGCTGCCGACCACGACGAACGCGAACGCGGCGAGCGCGGTCACTCCGGCGCCGACCAGCTTCGCCTCCGTGCTGCTGCTGCGGGTGACGGGCTTCCGAGTCCAGAGCTTCCAGATCGAGAGCAGCCGGGCCGCAACGACCGTCACGAGCCAGACGGCCACCCACACGAGAGCATGGTCGACGAACCAGCTGATGAACCCCGACTGGAAGAGGCTCCAGTCGGACGGGTCGGCAGCGTCGGCGGCGAGGGGCACGAGCGTTGCGAGATGGCCGTCCACGTGTCCTCCCGATGGTCGGCGCCGCAGTGCGGCGGGGGTTCGAGCCATCTGGATGATAGAACCTCAGGTTCTGGCGCGGCCTCCGGGCTGGCACCGATTCGTCGGCGGCCGACGAGGGATGCCTCGGGGCTGCGCAGCCCCGAGGCATCCGTATCGCCCGCAATCGACTCACACCGAGTCGAGCGCCTCGCAGACGTCGACGAGCAGGGTGCTCTGCAGGTCGTTCCACTCGGCCGTGTCGGGGTCGGGCCAGGTCGAGAACTTGACGATCACCGAGTCGGTCGCCGGGTCGAGCCACAGGTTCTGCCCGTGGATGCCGATGCCGCTCACGTTGCCGCGCTCGTTGCCCATGCACCACCACTGCGACGTGTACGAGCCGCCCGGGAACGCGCCCGTGAACCCCTCGTAGGTCATCGCGTCGCGGTCTCCCCCGGCGAGGATGCCGCGCGCCCACGCCTCGGGGACGACCCGGCCGCCCGGCGCGAGCCCGCCGTCGAGCACCACCCGGCCGACCCGCGCGAGGTCGCGCGCCGTGCACGAGATGCCGGCGTTCGCGAAGCCGAAGCCCGCCGCGTCGACCGTGATCGTCGCATCGCGGTCGGCGCCCAGCTTCGACCAGAGGAACTCGCTCAGCGCCTCGACGTAGCGCAGCCCGGTGACCCGCTCGACGATCCAGGCGAGCACGTCGGTGTTCGCGGAGCAGTACTGGAACGCCCCGCCCCCGCCGGGTGCGTCGGCGTCGGGGCGGGTGCGCAGCGTCGTCAGGAACTCGTACGTGTCGGCCGGATCGCCCGGGCGGCGCACGCGCCAGCCGGCCGAGCGGTCGTGCGTCTGCACCTCGGACGCCGGGTCGACGTAGTTCTCGTCGTAGTCGACGGCGACGCGCATGTCGAGCACGTGCCGCACGGTCGGGCCGTCGTACGCCGATCCTGCGAGTTCGGGCACGTAGTCGACGACCGGGCGGTCGGGGTCGATGCGGCCGTCGCCGACGAGCGCGCCGACGACGAGCCCGCAGAGCGACTTCGAGACGCTCATGAGCAGGTGGCGCTGATCGGGCGCGAACCCGGGCTTGGCGTACTCGGCCACGACCTCGTCGCCGCGCAGCACGAGGAACGCGTCGGTGCAGGTCGCCTCGAGCCGGCGCTCGAGGTCGGGCAGGTGCGGGGTCAGTGCGTCGAGCCGCACGGTCGCCGTCTCGGCTGCTGCGGCACGCACACCGGGCGCCGTGCGCGAGATCGTCGCCGTCGGCACGAGCTCGGCGAGGCCGCCGAACGCCCAGCGGTTGCCCGGCGCCTCCTGCCAGGTGTCGAGGCTCGGCACGCCGGCGGGCGCGCCCGGGTAGCGGGCGGGGTGGGGCCCGGTGCTCATGCGGCGGTCTCGGGCTCGGGGGCGGCGGCGGTCGCGGCATCCGCCGTCGCCGACGCCGTGCGCGGGGCAACGGCGCGCACCTCGTCGAACCGGCCGAGCGGCGTCTTCGAGAGCCCGAGGTAGACGAGCGCGGAGACGGTCATGCCGACCGGCACCGAGAGGTCGATGAAGCCCATCGCCTCCGAGACGGGGCCCGACCACACGGTGGTCGAGAGGCAGACCGCGGTCGCGACGCCGCCCAGCACGACGGCGGTCATGCCCGGGATGCTCCAGCCGGCCGTGTACCAGAACCTGCCGCCGCGCTCCTCGTCGAAGAGGTCGTTCGCGTCGTAGCGGTTGCGGCGCAGGATGATGTCGGTCGCGAAGATCGCCATGGCCGGGCCCGAGACGATGACGAGGAACTGCAGCATGAGGTTCACCGCGTCGAGCAGGCTCGTCGACATCACGAGGTACAGCGTGAGCGCGGTGCCGATGACGCCGATGACGATGGCCGACGGGATGCGGCGGATCGGCACGCCGACCGACTGGAGCGCCATGCTCGAGGTGTAGGTCGTCATGCCGTTCAGGGCGACCGTGTTGACGATGACGGCGAGCACGAGCAGCGGCCCGAGCCAGGTCGGCAGGATGCCGAGGATCGCTCCCTCGATGCCGGAATCGACCGCCGCGCCGTCGAGTCCGGTCACGATGAGGGCGCCGACGGCGGTGAAGAAGATGCCCGGCAGGGCGCCGCCGAGCGCGGTCGCCGCGATGATGTGCGACGCCTTCGTCTCGCGCGGCAGGTAGCGCGCGATGTCGGGGCTGTTGATGTACGAGAGCGGGGTGGAGGCGAGGATCGTGAAGCCGATCGTCACGGCCGACCAGAGCGGCACGCCCGTGAGGGGCTCGGGCGCCTGGTAGGCCCAGTCGACCGTCGGCAGCGCGAACGCCGTGACGGCGAGGAAGACCGCGAAGAGGCCGATCGAGATCGCCGTGTAGCTCTTGATGATGAGGCCGTGCCCGTAGACCGCGACGAGCACGGTGATCGCCGAGACGAGGAGCGTGACGACCACCGGCCCCCACAGCGGGTCGGTGAAGCCCCACTGGGCGAGCAGGTCGGCGCCCATGAACGACGAGGCGAGCCAGTTGAGCGCGAGGAAGACGGCCGAGATGAGCCACCCGGTGAAGGCGATGATGATCTTGTTGCCGAAGACCCCGTAGAGCGCTCGGCTGATGACCGAGCCCGAGGTGCCGGCGGCGGGGCCCGAGATCGCGATGAGGCCGGGGAACACCCAGAGCAGGTTCGCCGCGACGATCACGGCGATCGCCTGCCAGATCTCGAGGCCGAGCAGGATCATCGTCGCGCCGATGGTGAAGTTCAGGATGCTGACGTTCGGCGCCGCCCAGACGCCGAACAGGTCGCGGGCGCGTCCGTGGCGTTCCGACGGGCTGACGACCTCGATGCCGCGGGTCTCGGGCTGGGTGGGTGCGTCGACGTAGTCCTGCGACGCTGCGGGAGTCTGGGATGACACGGGGGATCCTCTCGGCGGGGGCCCGAGGCGGCGTCGGGTCGGGGCCGTGCCGGGCTGCCGTGTGCGACGCTGCTATTGGTCACATGACCAATGGGCTATTGGTCGCTTATCCAATAACATGATCGGCATGATGTCAAGCGCGCCCACGACCCGAGCCCGCAAGCCGCCGGCCGAGCGACGCGCCGAGATCGTCGCGGCTGCGGCGGCGATCGCCCTCGACGACGGCCTCGAGGGCATCACGCTGCGCGCGGTCGCCGACCGCCTGGGGGTGCGGCCCGGCCTCATCAGCCACTACTTCCCCGTCGCGGAGGACCTCGTGATCGCCGCGTTCGTGCACGCCGTGAGCGACGAGCGCGAGACCCTCGTGCCCGAGGGCGGCGAGCCGCTCGAGCGCATGGCTCGCCTCGTCTCGCGGGTCGAGAGTCCCGGGGCGCGACCCATTTCTCGGCTGTGGCTGAACGCGCGCCACCTCAGCCGGTTCCGCCCCGCGCTCGACGACGCGCTCGAGGAGCAGGAGTCGCTCGACCGCGCGAAGCTCACCGAGCTGGTCGAGGAGGGCATCGCCGCCGGGGTGTTCGCCTGCGACGACGCGCTGGTCGCGTGCGTGCGCATCTTCATCGCGATCGACGGATTCGGGGCGTACGCCAACAACACCGGCACCTTCACACCCGACGCCTACGCGCGGTTCGTCACCGACGCCGCCGAGTGGGCGCTCGGGCTCGAGCCGGGTCGCCTGCGCGCCGCGGTCGCGGCGCTCGCCGACTGACACGCTCCGCGAGGCGTGCGCGCGACGTGCGGGCTCGCGTTCGCAACTCAGGATGCCTCGGGCGACACGCCGCTCGGACGGCCAGAGCCGCGGCGTGTCGAGCCCGGCATCCTGAGTTGCGAACAGCCCGGCGCGCTTCGATGAGCGCTATTCAGGGTCGACGTCGAACGCGACCGCCCGCACGGGCGCCCCGTCGAGGTCGACCCGCAGCGGGAAGAACCCGACCCGCACGCGCGCAGGCAGCCCGTCGAGGCCCGCGACGTTCTCGACGATGAGCCGGTCGGCGCCGAGCACCGCTTCGTGCACCGGGAATCCGCCGTCGCCGCCTGTGAGGTCGGGGCTCAAGGTGTCGACGGCGAGCACGTGCATGCCGCGTCGCACGAGCTCGGCCGCGGCCTCCGCGTCGAGCGCGGGGTGGTCGAGCGCGGCATCGGTCTCGAAGTGCTGCGCCCACCCCGTGTCGACGATCACGATCGGCTCGACCTGCTCGGCGAGCGGCCCGCCGAGCGCCGCCTCGATCTCGGCGAGCCCGTAGACCTCGCGCGGCTCGAGGCCCGTCAGGTGCACGACGAGCGCCTCCCCCACGAGCTCGTCGAGCCCGATGCGACCGGTCGTGCGTCCGCCCGGCACCGTGTGCGACGGCGCGTCGAGGTGCGTGCCGGTGTGCGAGCCGAGGCGCAGGAGCGCGACGTCGACGCCGTCGGTCGCGACCTCGAGCGCCGGCCCGATCGCGACCTCGGGGTCGCCCGGGTACACCCGCATGCCGCCCGAGACGAGCCTGCTGAGGTCACGCATGGGCCGCGGCATCCTCGTCGCTCTGCTCGGTCGCGACCTCGGCGAGGTGCACGCTCGGTTCCCGTACGGTGCGCGCCCGCTCGGGCAGCATCGCGACGAGGTAGAGCACGAACGTGATGACGAACGCGGGGATCGTCGCGCCGACCGGGCTCGGCCACACGAAGACCATGAGGTACGACGCGAACGCGCCGATCGCCCAGGCGCCGACCGCGAACCAGTTGACGCCCGCGAGGTACCAGTACCGGCCGCCGCGGTGCTCGAGCAGGTCGCGGGTGTACGACGACCGCTTGATCAGGTAGTAGTCGACGATCATGATCGCGAACACGGGCACGAAGAACGCGCCGATGATCGTGAGGAACGTCGTGAACTGGTCGAGCAGGGCCAGCCACGTCGAGCCGACGATCGAGATCACGCCCACGACGAGCGCGGTGGGCAGGAACCGCAGCTTCGCCCGGCCTGCGCTCGCGTTCACGATCGACGTGGTCATGCCGTAGACGACCATCGAGTTCGTCGCCATCACCGAGACGAAGATGACGATCGCGATCGGCGCGCCGAACGCCGCGACGAGCACACCCGGGTCGAACGCGGCCGCGTCGCCGCCCGAGAGGATGACGTAGCCGATCGCGGTCGCGCCGAGCGTCATGGCGATGACGGTCGAGAGCGTGTAGCCGATGCCCGAACCGAGTATGCCCGCGCGGCTCGACACCGCGAGGCGGTTGAAGTCAGCCGAGAGCACCGTCCACGACACGGCGGTCGCGATGACGATGTCGAGCACGATCGCGGGTGTGTACCCGATCGACAGGTCGACCGGGATCGCCTGGTACTCGCCCGGCCCGAAGGTCGAGAACGCGACGAAGAAGATCCACGCGATGATCGCGAGCATGAGCACCGCGAGCCACGGCTCGACCCGGGCGATGCCGTCGTGGCCGAAGATCGCCAGGATGACGACGATCGTCTGGCACAGCACCGAGAACAGGATCGGGCTCGAGAAGCCCGTGAGGCTCTCGACGAGGTAGTTCACCGTGACGCCCGCGAGCATCGCCTGCACCCAGCTCCAGCCCATGAGGATGATCACGTTCGCCGCCATCGGCAGGTAGCCGCCGCGGGTGCCGAACGCGCCGCGCGTGAGCGCCATCGTCGGCAGGCCCGTGCGGGTGCCGATGTTGCCGACGAGCGTGAGCACGACGGCGCCGCCGAGCGTGCCGAGCACGATCATCGTGATCGCGACGCCGTAGTCGACGGCCGGGATGAACAGGGTGCCGGTGAGCAGGGTCGTGACGACGAGGTTCGCCGCCAGCCAGATCATTCCGATGCGCGGCGTCGACAGGGTGCCGCGGACCGGCCCCGAGTTGTCGGCCTGCTGCGCCAATCGGCGGTCGAGACGGGTGTAGAGCGACATTGCTTCTCCTGTGGGGGTGGGAGTCGGCGTGGGCCGTCAGTCGGTGGATGCGTCGGCGTCGGCGCCGGGCATGGGTGAGAGGTGCTCGTGCACGGCGAGGAGTCCGTCACCGTCGACGCGGAAGACGATCGTCTCCCGCTCGGTGTACGCGTCCTCGCCGTCGCCGGTGTCGACGCGGGTCGCGACGTCGTGCGAGAACACGGCGCCGCCCGGGTAGGTCTGCACGAGTCGGTTGCTCGACTCGCAGGAGAGCACGCGCCAGCCGCCCCCCGTCCACTCCGCCCAGAGGGCCTCGTAGGCGGCGCGGTCGTCGAGCCGTGCGGCCTCGGTGTGGAACATGAAGCTCGCGTCGGGGGCGAAGCCCGCGAAGTAGCGGGGTCCGTCGGTCGCGGCGAACGCGTCGACGATCGCGTCGGCGGCGGCGAGCACCTCGTCGACGGTCGGTTCACGGGTGGTCATGTCGATCTCCTTCGATCGGGTGGGGGTTCGAGGGCCGCCACGATCTCGGCGATCGCCACGGAATCGGATGCATGTGCGCGATCCGGTCCGAGATCGTGGCGATCTCCGAGGTCATGGCGGTCGGGTCGCCGGGTCAGGCGCGGGGCGCCATCGCGCTGATGAGCTCGTAGGCGACGTGGGATGCCGCGACCGCCGTCAGCTGCGCGTGGTCGTAGGCCGGGGCGACCTCGACGACGTCGGCGCCGACGATGCGCTTGTCGGCGAGGGCGCGGATGATGCGGAGGAGCTCACGGCTCGTGAGCCCGCCCGCCTCGGGGGTGCCCGTGCCGGGCGCGTGCGCCGGGTCGAGCACGTCGATGTCGATCGAGATGTAGAGCGGCTTGTCGCCGATGCGGGCGCGGATGCGCTCGATCGCCGACTCGACGCCCTGCTCCTCGATGTCCTCGCTCGTGACGATCGCGAAGCCGAGTCGTGCGTCGTCGGTCAGGTCCTCGACGCCGTAGAGCGGGCCGCGGGTGCCGACGTGCATGCTCGCGGTGAGGTCGATGAGCCCCTCCTCCGACGCACGGCGGAACGGCGTGCCGTGCGTGATCGGGGCCCCGAAGTAGGTGTCCCACGTGTCGAGGTGGGCATCGAAGTGCAGCACTGCGACGGGGCCGTGCTGCGCCGTGACGGCGCGCAGCAGCGGCAGCGCGATCGTGTGGTCGCCGCCGATGACGACGAGCCGGTCGGCCTGCTCGGCGAGCGAGCGGGCGCCGGCCTCGACGTCGGCGACGGCCTCGGCGATGTCGAACGGGTTGACGGCGATGTCGCCCGCGTCGGCGACCTGCTGCACGGCGAAGGGCAGCACGCCCTGCGCCGGGTTGAACGGTCGCAGCAGGCGCGACGCCTCGCGCACGTGCGACGGGCCGAATCGCGCGCCGGGGCGGTAGCTCACGCCGCTGTCGAAGGGCACGCCCACGACGGCGATGTCGGCGTGCGGCACCTCGTCGAGGCGGGGAAGGCGGGCGAACGTCGCGATGCCCGCGAAGCGCGGGACACGGCTGGCGTCGACGGGACCGATGGGTTCGGGCGAAACATCCGGTTGCATATTGCGAAACCTCCGATGTACTGGAGTAAACTTCGGGGCAATGCTACGACCGGCCCGCTACGGTGTCAACAGCCCGCCGTCGACCCCGAAGGAGCCCGCATGCAACGACCGGTCCCGCCGTCGCCGAGCGACTCCCCCATGGCGATCGGCCCTCGCCTGCGCAACGCCCGCACCGCGCAGGGGCTCACCCTCGCGCAGGTCGCCGCAGCCGCCGGACTCACCAAGGGCTTCCTGAGCCGGCTCGAGCGCGACGAGACGTCGCCGAGCGTCGCGACGCTCGTGCAGCTCTGCCAGGTGCTCTCGATCTCGGTCGGCTCGCTGTTCGCCGAGCCCGAGATCCAGGTCGTCCAGCTCGCCTCTGCGCCCCGCATCAACCTCGGCGGCACGGGCGTCGCCGAGCACCTCATCTCGCCGCGCAGCGAGTCACGGGTGCAGATGATCCGCTCGGTCATGGAGCCCGGGGCGTCGGGCGGCGCCGAGCTCTACACGATCTCGAGCGACGTCGAGGTGCTGCACGTGCTCTCGGGCGCCGTGAGCGTGCGCTTCGTCGACCGCGAGGTGCCGCTCGTCGCGGGCGACTCGATGACCTTCCCCGGCCGCGAGCCGCACAACTGGCGCGCCGACGACGAACTCGGCGCCGAGGTCGTCTGGGTGATCGTGCCCGCGTCGTGGAGCGGCTCGAGCTGAACCGGTCGGTCGAGTAGCGACGAAGGAGCGTTTCGAGACCACCCGCCGCGGCCTCGATACGGGGCTGCGCGCCTACTCGACCTGCGAGCCCCCGCCGAGCTCGCGCTTGCGCTGCTCGAGCTCGGCGCGCTTCTGGTAGTACTCGATCTCGCGGTCGAGGTCGGCGATCTGCTCCTCGGTCGAGCGGGTGTCGCGCGGCATCGGCGGCACGTACGGCTCCTCGGGCGCGCGGCCCGCGGGCGTGAATCCGCCGAGGCCCCGGCCGCTCGACGAGTACTCGCGGCCGAGCGTGAACCAGAGCACCGTGCCGATGAGCGGCAGGAAGATCACGAGCAGGATCCACCCGAACTTCGGCAGGTGCTTGACCTGCGACTCGTCGCGCATGATGAGATCGACGAGGGCGTAGACCATGCCCGCGAGGACCACGAGCGAGAAGACCATCGGCATGGCCGCCAGCCTAGGGCGACGGCGACCGCGAGGTCGAGCCCGCGCGAGCGGCGCGCGACGCCTTCACGTGTGCCCCGCGATCACCGCGCTTCGCGCAGGTGCACGCGTTCACCCTGCGCGCTCAGGAGGTTGAGGATCTCGGCCGGCTCGAGCGACGCGCTCGCCGTGCCGTGCGGCATCCGCGTGTCGAACTCGGCGGCCTCGCCGGGCTCGAGCACGAGCTCCTCGTCGCCGAGCGCGAGGCGCACGCGACCGCTGAGCACGTAGATCCAGTCGTAGCCCTCGTGCGCGCGCTGCTCGACCGGCGCCTCGGGCGGATGCCCCGGCAGCACCATCTTGTAGGCGTGCAGGTCGGGGTTGCTGCGGGTGAGCGGGATGATCGCCTTGCCGCCGCGGTAGAAGGGCTTCGGGTGCACGCGGGGGTCGGCGATCTGCGGTGCGCCGACGAGGTCGTCGAGGCTCGCCCGGTAGACCGCGGCGAGCCGGATCAGCAGATCGAGCGTCGGTCGGCGGCCACCCGACTCGAGGCGCGAGAGCGTGCTCGTCGAGATGCCGGTCTCCTCCGAGAGCTCGGCGAGGGTGAGGCCACGACGGGTGCGGAGCGCGCGCAGCCGCGCGGCGACGCCGTCGAGCATGCGGTCGATGGGCGGATCGGAGGGCGATTCGGCGGGGTCGGCGGCCACGGGACATCCTTTGCTGTTCCGGCAAACTCACTTGCCATTTCATACTGCCACGGCCGACGATCGGATCATGCAGCAGAACTCGTGGGACGTCATCATCGTCGGCGGCGGCAGCGCCGGGCTCAGCGCGGCCCTCATGCTGGGCCGGTCGCGCCGCAGCGTGCTCGTGCTCGACGAGGGCGCTCCCCGCAACCGCTTCGCCGGCCACATGCACGGCGTGCTCGGCCGGGATCACACGTCGCCGCTCGACCTGCTCGCCGACGGCCGCGCCGAGTTGGGCCGCTACGAGAACGTGACGATCCGCACGGGCGTCGCGATCGGCGCGCGCGCCGAGCCCGAAGGGCCCGCCGGCTTCGAACTCGAGCTCGCCGATGGCGCGCGCCGGCGCACCCGACGGCTGCTCGTCGCGAGCGGCCTGCGTGACGCGCTGCCATCCGTCCCCGGTCTCGCCGAGCAGTGGGGACGCGGTGCGTTCCTCTGCCCGTACTGCGACGGCTGGGAGGTGCGCGACCGCCGCATCGCGGTCATCGCCACCTCGGCGGCGCAGGTGCACCAGGCGCAGCTCATGCGGCAGTTGTCGACCGACGTCACCGTCTTCGCGCACGATGCCGGCCTCCCGGTCGACGCCCGCGACGGCCTCGTGGCACGCGGGGTGGTCGTCGAGGAGCGCCCCGTGGCCGCGGTCGTCGCCGACGAGCGGGGGTCGCTCCGCGGCATCCGGCTCGTCGACGGCACCGAGATCGCGGCCGACGCGATCTTCGTCGGCCCCGCACCCGAGCCGAACGACCCGGTGCTGCGCCGGCTGGGCGCCGAGCGCGCCCCGCACCCCATGGGCGGCGAGTTCGTCGTGGTCGACGCGATGGGGCGCACGAGCGTGCCGGGCGTGTGGGCGGCGGGCAACGTGACCGATCCCCGGTCGTCGGTGCCGTTCGCGATGGCCGCGGGCAGCATGGCCGGCGCGGCGATCAATGCCGACCTCGTCGAGGAGGAGGTCCGGGCCGTCGTCGCGCGCCGAGCGCCTGCCGCCGGCAGCTGACCGCCGCAGGGCGGGTGACTCGTCGCGACATCCACGGCCGCCGTTCACCTTCGACCATTTAGGCTGAGGTGATGCTGGTCATCAGCTACAACCTGCGCAAGCACCGCGCCATCTCCGAGCTCGCGGCGCTCGATGAGCGCTACTCACCCGAGGTGCTCTGCCTGCAGGAGGTCGACACGTCGAACCTTGCCGAGCGGGTCGGCCGGCTGCGCCTCGCGCACTCGACGACGGGCAACCGGCTCGGCCTCGCGATGTACTACCGCGACGATCGGTTCGAGCCCCGCGACATCCGCGCCTTCGCGCTCAAGAAGTCGCTGCACGACCGCATCCTCCGGCCCGCCCACGAGCGGCTGCTCGGCGCCCGGCTCACCGACCTCGAGCACGGCCGCGACGTGATCGTCGCGTCGTTCCACGCGGCGCCGCTCACGGCCCTCAACTCGTTGCGACGGCACCAGATCCGCTCGGCGCTCGGCGCGCTGCAGCTCATGGGGCCGCACCTGCCGACGCTCATGGTCGGCGACTACAACTACCCCGTGTTCAAGGACAATCTGGCCGAGAAGGTGCGCGATGCGGGCTACGAGCTCACGCTGAGCGACAGTCGCACCTACACGCGGTACAAGTACTTCCGCGGGCACTTCGACTTCGCGACGTCGGCCGACTTCGAGATCCGTCGCGTCGAGACGCTGCCCCGCGGGTCGAGCGACCACCTGCCGATCCTCGTCGACGCGCAGTACGTCGGCCTGCACGCCGACGACGAGATCGACGTCGTCATCTGATCAGGCGGACTCCGCGGGGCCGTTCGTCGCCGCTGTCACACCCGGGGCTCAGCGCCCGATCAGGGCGTTGAGCCAGCCCGGTCCCGCGACGCGCACACCCGGGTCGAGCCGGGCGCGCAGCCCGCGATCCGCGGTCACCACCAGGGTCGAACCGGATGCTCCGCCGACGGCGACGTTCGCGATCTCCACGATCGCGGCGTCGCCGTCGGCCGTCGCGCGCACGAGCTCGATGCCGGCGGGCGCCTCGGCCGATCGGGCGGCACCCTCGACCACGGCGACGACCGCGTCGACGCGAACGGGTTCGTCCGCCGCTTCGCCATGGGGCAGCTCGACCGTGCGTCCGAGAAGCTGCGGCAGTTCGCCGAGCAGACGCGTCGCGGCCCTCGCCCGGTCGCGCCACCAGCCGTCGGGCTTCGACCCCATCACGTTCGCGACGTCGACGATGAGCCGGACTCCTACCGTCATGCGGACATTCTCCACCAGCGCGGCGGGCGAGGATGGAACCATGCAGATCATCGTCATCGGCGCCGGCGCCTGGGGGCTTCCGACCGCGGCCGAGCTCGCCGAACGCGGCCACCGCGTCACCCTCGTCGACCGCTACGGCCCCGGCAACGCGCTCTCGTCGTCGCACGGCCCGACCCGCATCTGGCGGCTCGCCGACCCCGACCCGGCGAAGATCGCGATGACCCGACAGAGCCTCGAGGCGATGGAGCGGCTGTCGTCGATCGCGGGCGAACCGGTGTTCCTGCGCCGCGGGCTCGTCTGGCGCGACGACCGTGCCTCGCTCGACCGCTTCGAGTGGACGCTCGCGATGGAGGGCATCCCCCACCTGCGGCTCGGCGCCGACCGGGTCGCCACCCGCTTCCCGGGCCTCGTACCCGACGGGCGCGGCGCCATCTACACCTCGGAGGCGGGTCCCGTGCTCGCCGAGGTCTCGCTGCGCGCGCAGCTGCGACGGTTCGAGCAGGCGGGCGGCGAACTGCGCATCGGGCACGTCGTCGACCTCGAGACGGATGCGACGGGCACCGGGTCGGGCGGCGGGGGCGCACGGGTCCACCTCGAGGGCGGTGAGGTGCTCGAGGCCGACGCCCTCGTGATCGCCGCCGGCCCCGGGGCATCCACCCTGCTCGGTCACCTGGGGCTCTCGGTGCCGCTGCGTCCGCACCTCGAGCAGGTCGTGCACGTCGCCGACCCGGCACGCCCGTTCGACGACCTGCCCGACCTCATCGACATCGCGAGCGGCGAGCGACCCACGCTCTACGCGATGACGACGCCCCGAGTCGGCTACAAGCTCGGCCTCGACGCGCCGCTGCGCGACGTCGCGTGGGGCGTCGACGACGACCGCACGCCCGACGAATCGCGCACCGCGATGCTGCTCGACTACGCCCGATCGACCCTCGGCATGACGGGCGCGACCGTGGTCGACGCCAAGGTGTGCAGCTGGACCGACTCCCCCGACGGCCGCTTCGTGATCGGCACGCCGCTGCCGGGCGTGACGGTCGCGTGCGGCGACTCGGGCGAGGGCTTCAAGTTCTCGGCGCTCATGGGCCTCGTGCTCGCCGACCTCGCCGAGGGCGCGGCGCCGCGGGTCGACCTCGCACCATTCGCGTTCGACCGGTTCGACGCGGTCGACCCCGAGGCCGCTGCCGCGACCGCCGCAGCGCTCGAATCGCCCACCGCGCTCGGCGGCGCGCCCGAGGCATCCTGATCGGGGCCCGGCCGCGCCGCGGCAGTCAGGCGCCGACGGATGCCGCGGCCGCGGGCTCATCCGCGATCGAGGACGGGGCATGCCCGGGCCTGGTGGCGCCGAAAACGGCCGCGACGACGAGCGTCGACATGAGCGCCCAGTTCACCCAGTCGTCGCGCCCGGTCAGCAGGTCGAGGTTCGTGAGCATGAGGGCGAGGCCCGCCGCGAGGCCGAGCACGCCGAGCAGGGGCGCGATCACCACGCGGAACACCCCGTGCCCGCGGCGATCACGGCTGAAGAAGCGCACGACGCTGACCATGCAGAGCAGCTGCAGCGCGACGACGCCGATGATGCCGACGCCGTTCGTCCAGAGCAGCAGCTGCAGGTAGGGGTCCCCGCGCAGTCCGATCGTGATCGCGATGAGCAGCACCGACACGATCGTCGTCACGAGGCTCGCGAGCACCGGCGAGTGGAACCGCGGGTGCGTGCGCGTGAGCTTCGCGGGCAGCACGCCGTCGCGGCCGAGGGCGAAGAGGTACCGGCTGGTCGCGTTGTGGAACGCGATCGTCGCCGCGAGGATGCTCGTCACGATGAGGAGCCCCATCACCGTCGACGCCCACGCCCCGAGGTACGACTCGGCGAGCATGAAGTACAGCCCCTGGAACGCGTCCGACAGCGAGAACTCGGTGAGCCCGTCGACGCCGAGCGCCGCGACCGCGACCCACGCGATGAAGCCGTAGAACAGGGCGAGGAACCCGACTGCGAGGTACGTCGCCCGCGGCACGGTGCGCTCGGCATCGCGCGCCTCCTCGGCGTAGATCGCCGTGCCCTCGAAGCCGATGAACGCGCCGAGTGCGAGCACGAACATGCCGCCCGAGGCGAGGTTGAACACGTTGCCGGGCGCGAACGGCTCGACCGTGAAGTTCGTCGTGCCCTCGGTCGCGAGCACGGCGATCGCGAGCACCACGAGGATGAGCACCTCGAGGATCATGAGCACCGCGAGCACGCGCGCGCCGATGTCGATCTGCCGGTAGCCGAGCAGGGCGACGATCGCGACACCCGCGAGCGCGTACACCGACCAGTGCACGTCGAGTCCGAGCATCGGGTTGAACGTCTCGGCGGCGTAGAAGCCGAGGAACCCGTAGAAGCCCGCGCAGATGAGCGCGTACGACAGCAGGGCCACGAGGGCCGCGGCCCCGCCGGTGCGCCGACCGAGGCCGCGCCCGATGAAGGCGTAGAACGCGCCCGCGTTGCGCACGTGGCGGGCGAACGCCGTGAACCCGGCGGCGCAGAGGATGTACACGATGCCGCTGAACACGTACGCCCCCGGAGCACCGATGCCGCCGAGGCGGAAGGCGAGCGGCGCCGCACCGGCCATGACGGCGAGCGGGGCTGCCGCGGCGACCACGAAGAAGAAGATGTCGAAGGTGCCGAGCCTGCCGCGGGCGAGCGACCCGCCGGCGACGGCGCCTGGCGGGATGGTCGCGGGGGCGGGGGCGGTCGTGACGCCGGGCGCCGGGTCGGGGGATGTGGTCATGGGTACTCCTGGTCAGCGACGGTGATGACGGGGATGCTGCGTGGGGTGGTCGATCCGGTGCCGACGCGAACGGCGGCGGCACCGGATCGGGCGGCCTAGACCTCGGGCCACCAGGCGGGGTCGGTCCAGAGTCCGAGCTCCTGCTCGAGCGCGGCGCCGACGCGGAAGACGGCCGCGTCGTCATACGTGCGACCGACGATCTGCACGCCGGTCGGGACGCCGTTCGGCGCGACGCCCGACGGCACGGCGAGCACGGGCACGCGGCCGATCACGTTGAACGGCAGCGTCATGAGCTTGCCGAACACTGCGGCGCTGTCGGTCGACGGCTCGTCGGCGGCGAAGCCGGTCGTCGCGATCGTCGGGCAGACGAGGGCGTCGTACTCGGTCATGAGTTCGGCGAAGGGACGGTAGAACGCGCTCTCGGCGACGAGGCCCTCGACGTAGTCGCCGCCGGCCGCGGCCTTCGCCGCGAACGCCCGGGTGTACGGCATGAGCTGGTCGGCGCGTGACGCGTCGCCCTCGAGGATCGACTCGATGAACGGGCCCATGACCGCGCCGAAGTGCGGCCACGAGGTCTCCTGCACGAGGTCGGGACCCCACGGCAGCTCGACCATGTCGACGGTCGCGCCGGCCGCGACGAGCGCCCGGCCGACCGCGCGCGTGTTGTGCTCGACCGACGGGTCGACGTCGTAGCCGCCGAGGTCGAGGCAGAGCGCGATGCGCACGCCCTCGAGGGATCCGACGGCGCCCGAGACGGTCGCGATGTCGCGCAGGGATGCCGCGTCGCCGACCCACGGCCCCGAGATGACGTTCTGCAGCATGGCGACGTCGCCGACGCTGCGGCCCATCGGACCGTCGGCGCAGTACGTGTCGGAGTTGAACGGCGCCATGCCCGGCACCCGCCCGAACGGCGGCTTGAAGCCGACGACCCCGCAGAACGACGCCGGGATGCGGATCGAGCCGCCGATGTCGGACCCCGTCGCGAGCAGGGTCGAACCGGCCGCGAGCACGGCGCCCGATCCACCCGACGAGCCGCCGGGGGTGAAGTCGGGGTTCCACGGGTTGCGGGTGATGCCCCACAGCTTCGAGTGCGTGACCGGCGCGCAGCAGTACTCGGGGGTGGTGGTGCGCGCGTGGACGACCGCGCCCGCGGCCAGGATGCGCTCGACGATCGGGTGCGTCTCGTCGGCGATGTGGCCCTTCTCGAGCAGGCAGCCGTCTTCGAGCAGGCGACCCGCGATGGGCTGCTCGTCCTTGAGCATGAGCGGGATGCCCTCGAGCGGGCGGAGGTCGTCGCCCGCCGCGAACCGGGCCTCCGACGTGCGCGCGGCGTCGCGCGCTTCGTCGATCCACTGCTCGGTGACGGCGTTGATCACGGGTTCGGTCGCCTCGGTGCGGGCGATGACCGATTCGAGCAGGTCGACGGGCGACAGCTCGCGTCGTCGCATCAGCTCCGATGCCTCGGTGGCGGTGAGCCGGAACAGGTCCATGTGGGGTGCCTTTCGCAGATCCGTACGTTGTACGCTTCCGTACACTGTACGGACGATACTCTTGCACGCATGGCGTCACGTCAAGCGGCAGTTCAGAAGGCGGTTGCTCCGCGCCGGCGCGCACCCCGCCAGACCCTCACCCGCCGCGAGGTCACCGACGCGGCGATCGACCTCGTCGAACGCGACGGGCTCGACGCGCTCACGATGCGCCGGCTCGCGACCGAGCTCGGCGTCGCGCCGATGAGCCTGTACACGCACGTCGCGAGTCGCGACGACCTCGTCGATGCCATCGTCGAGCAGCTCATCGAGCGGCTCGACCTGCACGACGAACCGGGCGAGCCCTGGCAGCAGGCGGTGCGCCGAACCCTCGGTACCTACCGCGACCTCGCGGTCGCGCTGCCGCACGCGTTCGAGCTGCTCGCCCTCGCTCCGTACGACACGACACCCGTCGCACCGCACCTCGTCGGCGTGCTCGCGGGCCTCGAGCGGGCCGGGCTCGCGCCCGACCAGGCACGCCAGGTGCTCGGCATCGTCGACGCGTACGCCTCGGGGTTCCTCGTGGTGTGGGCGCGCAGCACGACGTCGACGCGGCGGGCGGCCGCCGCGTCCGTGACCGCACCGGATGCCGCATCCACTGCCGAACGGGATGCGGCAGCCGCAGCCGCCGCGCCCGACGAGGTCGCCGCCATGCGCGACCTCGAGACGTTCGACCAGGGCCTCGAGGCCCTCATCGCGGGACTCGGCGCGACCCTCGTACCGGGTCCGGCCGAAGCCGGCACTTGACATCACTCGGCGACCGCAACTAGGGTCGTGCGGCAATGGGTACGCTGATCTACTCCTGAGTGGTGAGCCGTGTCGAGCTCAGCTCCACGGCTTCCGCATCGTTTCGCGCAGGCGCTTCGCGCCGCCGATCGACGCGCCATCGACCACTGATCGTACGGCTCGCAGCCGTCGATGCTCGCAGCACCCTCTGAGCGGTGCTCGGCGACGAGCATCGACCGGCGTTCGCGCATTCGCGAACGGGCCGGGAAGGGAGTTCACCCATGACCACCAGCCGACTCTCACTCCACGGAGTGACCAAGCGCTTCGCCGACCGCGTCGTGCTCGATCGCATCGACCTCTCGTTCCGCCCGGGCGAGCGCGTCGGCGTCATCGGCGACAACGGCTCGGGCAAGTCGACCCTGCTCCGCCTCATCGGCGGGGCGATCGACCCCGACGCCGGCGAGCTCATCGTGCGGGTCGCGGGCGGCATCGGCATGCTCGACCAGGTGCTCGAACTGCCCGCCGGCGCGACGATGCACGACGCGATCGACGCCTGCTCGGCCGAGCTGCGCGCGCTCGAACTCGCCATGCGCGTCGCCGAGCAGGGCCTGGCCGGACTCGACGGCGCCGGACTCGACGGCGCCGCCCTCGATGTCGCCCTCGCCGAGTACGCGGCGCTCACCGAGCGGTTCGAGTCGCGCGACGGCTACGGAGCCCCCACCCGACTCGACGCGTCGCTCGAGGCGCTCGGCGTCGGCGGCCTCGATCGCGAACGCGAGTGGGCGACGCTGTCGGGCGGCGAACGCTCGCGTGTCGCGATCGCGGCGACGGTCGCCGCCAACCCCGAGCTGCTGCTGCTCGACGAGCCGAGCAACGATCTCGACGACGACGCGTGGCAGTGGCTCGTCGACCGGTTGCGGGCGCACGACGGCACGGTCGTCGTGGTGACCCACGACCGCGCGTTCCTGCAGGCGCTCACGCAGGTGATCGTCGAGGTCGACGACGGCGGCGTCTCGCGCTACGGCGACGGCTACGCCGGTTACCTCGTCGCGAAGCGGAACGAGCGCGAACGGCATCGGCTCGCCTACGAGGAGTGGAAGGGCGACCTCGCCCGCAACCGAGAGCTCATCGCGGCGAACGCGGGCCGGCTCGCCGCGATCCCGCGAAAGATGGAGAAGGCGGCCATGGGGCACGGCGCCTTCACACCCCGCGACCGCACCCACGGAGCGATGGGCCGCATCCGCATGGCGAAGGCGCAGGTCACGCGACTGCTCGCCGAACCGGTGGCGCCGCCGCCTGAACCGCTGACGTTCAGCGCACCCGGCATGAGCGCGGCGCCTGCGGCGGGCATCGGGCCGGATGCCGCGGACGACGCGAGCCCGGTGCTGCTCGCGCTCTCCGGGGTGCGCGTGGCCGAGGCATCCGTCGACGATCTCGAACTCGCCGCCGGCGACCGCCTGCTCATCACCGGGCGCAACGGCATCGGCAAGACGAGCCTGCTGCGGGTCATCGCGGGCGAGCGGCGCGCCGACGCGGGCACGGTGACGGCGTCGCGGCGCATCGGGCACCTGCGACAGCACAGCGCGATCGCGCCGAGCGGGCAGCCCCTGCTCGACGTGTACGCCGCCGGTCTCCGCGAGGACCTCGAGACGGCCGAGGCGCGGCTCATGCCGCTCGGGCTGTTCCATCCGCGCGATCTCGCGGTGCCGGTCGGCGCGCTCTCGTACGGCCAGCGACGGCGGCTCGAGCTGGCCCTGCTCGTGAGCGAGCCGCACGAGCTGCTGCTGCTCGACGAGCCGACGAACCACCTCTCCCCCGACCTCGTCGAAGACCTCGAGGGCGCGCTCGAGACGTTCGCGGGTGCGGTCGTGCTCGTCTCGCACGACCGGTTGCTGCGCGAGCGGTTCGGGGGGCAGCGGTTGCGGCTGCCGGAGTGATGCGCCGCCCGCCAGCCATGACTTCGGCGATCGCCACGACTTCGGGTGTTTCGGCACGATCCCGTCCGATCCGGCGGCGATCGCCGAAGTCGCGGCGGCGACGCGAACGCCCGGCCCGCGGATGCGGACCGGGCGTTCACCCAGTGGCGGTGCTTCAGCCGCGGATCAGCCCTTGCCGGGGCGGGATGCCTCGATCGGGAAGCTCCACGCGTTGACCCCGTCGCCCGCGTCGACGCCGTCGCGCTCCGCGTACGAGACGAGGATGCGGGCGTCATCGGCGAGCGCGGCGCGCACGCCGGCGTCGATCGGCACGGTCAGCTTGGCCTTGCCCGCGTCGACGCTCTGCTCGAACGTGCCGAGCAGGCGACCGCTCATGTCGGGCGCCCACGGCGGTGCTGCACCGTCGGTCGGCGAGCACGCCTCGAAGCCGTACACGTCGCCGGCGCAGCTCGAGGTCCACACCGGGATGAACGTCGTGTCGCCCTTCCAGAGGAAGACGCGCACGGTTCCCGCCTGCTCTGCGTCGACCGAGATGCGCACGTTCTTCTGCTGGATCTTGACGTCGGTCACGCTCATGGCGTCACTCGGCTGCACCCCCGAGATCGTGCCGCCGCGGGTGGCCGACTGGGCGACCGTCTGCGGCGACTGCACACCCTGCAGGGCGGTGTCGGGGATGATCGGCGCCGAGGCCTCGGTCGACCGGTCGGCCGGCGGCGTGTAGCCGTCGAGGTAGGCGTGACCCCAGCGGTACGGCTCCGACTGCTGGCTTCCGAAGGCCGACCACGCGGTGCGGGTCTGGCCGATGAAGTCCTGCGTGTCGGAGTCGTACGGCGTGACGTTGAGCCCGAGGTAGCTCGGGTCGACGTCGTTCGCCGCGGCGTCGCCCGACGGGACGGCGCTCGTCGGCCCCACGGCCGCGGGCAGGTCCGCGAGCGGCACCTTCACCTCGAGGTCGTAGCCGCCGCCGGCGTAGCTGCCGTCGGCCTCGCGCACGACCTCGACCGCCACCTCGACGCCGGGGGCGTTGAGCCCGCCCTCGACGGTCTCGGCGAGCGGGCCAGTCGAGAACCCCTGGTGGTTGTCGGCGTCGCGCGACCAGCACGGGCCGTTCTCGCCGTTGCCGTTGGCGCCCTCGGCATCGTCGGTGAAGGGGAACATGCCGAGCTTGAACGTCGTCGACGTGTCGACCGAGTCGCCGCGCGGGTCGAGCAGCAGCTCGACCGAGTCGACGAGCCAGTGGCCGAAGCACCGGTCGGGCGTCGCCGCCGCGCTCGCGACGTCGTCGGTCACGCGGATCTGCGCGTAGAGCGCGTCGTCGAACCAGCCGAGCTTCGCGAGGCTGCCGTCGCCGCAGTCGACGCCGTCGGCGGCGCAGGCCGCGCCCTCCCAGCGGGTGCCGATGTCGACGGGCGCGCCCGTGTAGACGTCGTCGGCCGCGCCGTCGACGGTCGGCGCCGAGGCGAGCTCGGGGATCACGACCGTGGGCACGAGGTACACCGTCTCGTTCTCGGTCGACGTGCCCGCACCCGAGGTCGTCGTCGCGGTGAACGTCACCGTGCGGCTGCCCGGGTCGGCCGGGTCGGTGTGGGTGACGACGAACTCGACCGTCGCGGTGTCGCCCGGGGCGAGCCCCGTGAACGACTTGGATGCCGCGTCGGCGACGAACCCGGCGGGCACGGTCAGCGCGACCTGGCCCGACTCGGTCGCCGCGGTGCGGTTCGTCACCTCGACCGGCACGGTCATGGTCTCACCGGCACCGATCTGGGCGACGGCACCCGAACGGCCGCCGACGTAGGCGTCGTGGTCGCGGGTCCACTGCTCGTACTCGGCCATGTTGCCCCAGCGCTCGAAGCGGCCCTCGACGGGTGCGACGAGCTCGATGCGGGTGTCGTTGTACGCCGTGACCTCGCCGTCGAAGGATGCTGCGAGCTTGTACACGCCGACCGCGGCGTTCGACGCCGGGGTGACGGTGAAGGTCGCCGTGGCGGCATCCTCGTCGCCGATGCCGTCGATCGTGACGGGTTCGGAGACCTGCCAGCCGGCCGGCACCGCGAGGCTCACCGTGCCGCCGTCGAGGTCGCCCTCGCCGGAGCGCGCCGAGACGGTGACGTCGAACGGTTCGCCCGGCGCCTGGTAGTACTCGTCGACCGCGAGCGCGAACTGCGAGCCGAGCGGCATGCCGCCCGGGTCGGCGACGACCGCGCCGTAGAGCACCGCGTCGTCGTTCGCCGAGGCCGGTGCGCTGTTGGGCTGCATCGGCACGATCGACTGCGAGACGCCGTAGCGCTGGCAGCTCGGGTTGGTGAGGCCCTTCTCCATCACGCGCGCCTGCGTCGGGTGCGCGCGACCGCCCTCGCGGCCGACCTGCGCCCACGTCTTGGCGGTGCCGGCCTGCTGGCCCTGCACGTTGCCCTCGGCCCAGGTGTACGGCGAGTCGTAACCGGTCCAGGTGCCGACGACCGTGAACGGGTTCGTCGCGGCGGGCGTGAAGCCCGTGTTGCAGTTCGGCGCGGCGGTGCCGCCCGCGCCGGTGGTCAGGCCGCCGGCGAGGATCTTCTTCACCTGCCAGGTGTCGACGGCCCCCAGGCCGGTGAGCTGCTCGGGGAACATCTCGGGATCGGCGGCGGCCGCCGCGGCCTCCCAGATCATGCGGCCCTGCGCGTACTGGTGGTTGCCGTGCCCGGCCGCGAGCGACGGCGTCGAGCCGACGAGGATCTCGGGCTGGGTCTCGCGGATGATGCGCACCGTGCGGCGCAGCGTCTCGTCGGCGTCCCACACCTTCGCGGTGAGCGCCGCCGAGGTGTTGTAGAAGAAGTCGACGCGGTCGAGGTTGAAGATGTCGATCGTGCCCGAGCGCACGTGCGAGGTGCGGTCCTCGTTCTCGCGGCGCAGGCCGAGGTCGGGGCCGGCCTCGGGGCCGACCGAGTTCGAGCCGCCCTCGCCACGGGTGGCCATGATGATGCCGCAGCGCACGCCGTACAGGTCGTGCCAGACGCCGCACGGTGTCGTGAACCCGGCGTCGTCGTCGGGGTGGGCCCAGATGCCCATGACGTCGATCTTGCCCCGCTCGGTGTCGATCGCGATCGAGGGGTCGCCGACCTCGAGCTTGGTGGCGGCGTCGGCCGCGGCGGTCGACCCGGTCGCGGCAGCCGCGGCGGGCGAGCCGGAGTCGCCGTTGCCCATCGTCGCCGCGAGCGCGGTGCCGGGCGTCAAGAGCACGGCGGCCGCGACCAGCGAGGTCAGCAGGATGGCGTGATGTCGTTTCATGCGGTCCTCCGTTGGACACTCGGACGACGGACTGCCGCCCGATCTCCCCTCAAGCTAGAGCAGACTCGATCGAACAATCAAGCAGTTTCACGCAGCTTCGCGCATTAATGCGTGCGCGCTCGTGCGCACATTTGGGCATGCCGACGCGGGGTGCGCGCCCACCAGACGCGCGCGCACCCCGCTCTGCGCCGGCCACGCCCGGCGCGCATCGATCACTCGCGCACGGCGCCCTCGATCATGCCCTTGATGAAGTGGCGCTGCAGGAACACGTAGAGCAGCACGATCGGCAACGCGACGATGACGGCGCCCGCCGCGAGCAGCGCCGTGCCCTGCGTGTACTGGCCCTGGAAGAACGCGAGCCCGAGCGGCGCGGTGCGCACCGAGCCGTTCGGCGACATCACGAGCGGGATCAGGAACTCGTTCCACGTCCACATGAACGTCAGCAGCACGAGCGTGAGGATCGCCGGTCGCCCGATCGGCACGAGCACCTGCCACAGGATGCGCATCGACCCCGCGCCGTCGAGGCGGGCGGCGTCGATGAGCGCGCGACTCGAGGTGCGGAAGTACGTCCGCATCCAGTACGTGCCGAACGCGATCGACATCGCGATCTGCGGCAGGGCGACGCCCCACACCGTGTTCGTCAGCCCGACGACCCGCAGGTCGAAGTAGAGCGGCACGATGAACGCCTCGGTCGGCACCATGATGCCGAGCAGGAACACGTAGAACACCACGGTCGCCCCGCGGAACTTCATCGTGCCGAGCGCATACCCGGCGAGGATCGACGCGAGCACGGCGACGATCACGACGATCACGGCGACGACGAGCGAGGTCAGCATGTACTGGCCGAAACGGCCGATCTCCCACGCCTCGGGGAAGTTCTCGGGGTGGAACAGTCCGCCCTCGCGCGCGGCCGACGCGCTCTGCGGGCCGAACGCGAGCGACACGATGACGGCGATGGGGCCGAGCACGATGAGCGCGAACCCGATGAGCACGACGTAGTTCGCGCCCCGTTCGATCGGGGACACCTTCATTTGCGGTCTCCGATCACGTTCACGACGGCGTTGATGGCGAAGACGATGAGCGTCAGCACGACGCCGACGGCGGTCGCGACCCCGACCTCGCCCAGTTGGAACGCCCGCCGGTAGATCTCGAAGCTCGGCACCGTCGTCGAGGTGCCCGGCCCGCCGCTCGTGGTCACGTAGACGAGGTCGAAGGTCTTGAGCGCGGCGACGATCGTGAGCGTGAGTGCGACCGTGATCTCGCCGCGCACCATCGGCAACGTGATCGCGAAGAACTCGCGCACGGGCCCCGAGCCGTCGAGACGCGCGGCCTCGTAGAGCTCGCGCGGCACCCGGCTCATGCCGGCCATGAGCAGCACGGTCACGAGGCCCGTGCAGACCCACGTGCCGATGAGGCCGACCGCGGGCAGCGTGAACGTGTAGTCGCCGAGCCACGGCCGCGCGAGCGACCCGAGCCCGATCAGGCGCAGGAACCCGTTGAGCGGTCCGTCGGGCGCGTAGATCTGCCGCCAGGTGACGGCGACGACCACCATCGCGATGACCTGCGGCAGGAAGATCACGCTGCGGAAGAACCCGAGCCCGCGCACCTGCGCCCGGGTGAGCAGGCTCGCGAGCAGCAGTCCGATGCCGAGCGGCAGCACCGCGTAGAAGAAGACGAGCACGAGGGCGTGCCAGAACGCCTCGCGCAGTCGCGGGTCGGCGATGATCTCGGCGTAGTTGTCGAGCCCCACGAAGGTGGAGGCGCCGAGCCCGTCCCACTGGAAGAGGGAGAACTGCGCGGCGCGGCCGAGCGGGAAGAGCAGGAAGGCGCCGTAGAGCAGGATGGCGGGCGCGAGGTACGCCCAGGGAACCCACGCCGATCGGGCGGAACGCCGCGAGGCGCTCCGCCCGACCGTGGTCGTGCCGCTACTCATTGCTCGCGACGAACTCCGAGTAGTCGGCCTCGAGGGTCTCGGTGAACTTCTCGGGCGTCGTCTGGCCGGCGAGCAGGTCCTGCAGCGCCTGACCCATCGTGTCGCCGAAGGTCGGCGTCGCGTAGTCGAGGTACGGAAGCAGGGCGCCCTTGCCGGTGACGTCGCCGAACACGGTGAACACGTCGGCCATCACGCCCTCGCTCGGTGCGAGCTCGGCGGTGCGGTTGACGGGCAGGTTGCCGGTGTCGGCGAGCACCTGCATCGCGTCGTCGCTCGTGATGAAGTCGATGTACGCAGCGGCCACGTCGGTGTTGTCGGCGGCCGAGGTGATCGTGAACGGCAGGCCGGTGCCGCCGGTGGTCGCGGGCGTGCCGTCGCCGGTGTTCGGGATGAAGAACCCGACGTCGTCGCCCATCGCGTCGGCGAGGTCGGCGGCGAGCCACGACCCGCCGATGAGGAACACGCCGTCGCCGGCCGCGAGCGACTGCCAGGCCGCGTCGTAGTCGGTGCCGTTCACGCCGTCGTTGAAGTAGCCGGCGTCGACCCACTCCTGCAGGGTCGTCGCGGCGGCGACGTTCTCGGGGGTGGTCCAGCTCTGGCCTGCGTTGCCGAGGCCGAGGTCGGTGATGACCTCGGGGTCGACGTCGTCGCCCTGCACCGGGCCGAACACGTGCAGCGCGGGCCACTTCTCGATGTTGCCGAGCAGCATCGGGGTCTCCCCCGCGGCCTTCGCGGACTTGAGGGCCGCGTCGAACTCGCTCCAGTCGGTCGGCACCTCGAGGCCGAGTTCCTCGAGCTTGGACTTCGAGTAGAAGACGCCGACGACCTCGCCCACCTGGGGCAGGCCGTAGAGGCTGCCGTCGCCGAACACCTTCGCGTCGTCGCTGTAGGTCGAGTACTGCAGCACCGAGGGCGAGTAGCGGTCGGTCCAGCCGTACGCCTCGGCGTAGTCGTCGAGCGGGCGCAGCTGCTGCGCGGCGACGAACTGGCCCATGGTGTTGCGGCCGTTGTTCGCCTGCACGACGTCGGGGGCGTCCTCGTCGGTGAGGGCGAGCCGCAGCGTCGTGGCGAGGTCGTCGAACGACTGCGAGTTGCGGTCGATCGTGACGTTCGGGTACTTCTCCATGAAGGCCTTGTTGAGCTGTTCCATCTGCTCGTTCTGGCCGCCGCGCACCTCCTGGTCCCAGACGGTGAGCGTCACGTCGCCCACGCCCGAGATGTCGGTGCTGATGTCGCCGGTGTCGGCGGTGCCCGTGGGGGCGCCGGTGCCGGGGGCGCAGCTCGTGAGGGCGACGACGAGCGCGGCGCCGGTCAGCGCCACCGCGGTCAGTCGGGTGTTCCGTCTCATGATGTACCTCTCTTCTCGGGATTCGATCGCCGGGCTGCTGTGGAGCCGTAGTCGGCGAAGGGGAAGGTGAGCTCCGCTCTGCGGCGCCCGGATGCCTCGGGGAAGGCGTCGTCCATGAACGCGAACCGGCGCGCGAGCTCGCGGTCGGCCCCGTCGCGCGTGTGCTGCCACCAGTCGGCGAGGTCGCCCCGGCCGGGCGCACCGACCGCTCCGCCGGCGTGCTCGACCGCGAGCGCGGCGCACAGCGCTGCGAACGAGAGCCGATCGGCGAGCGGCAGTTCGTGCAGGGTGCCGTAGACGAGGGCCGCGCCGAAGACGTCGCCCGCACCCGTGGCATCGCGGCCGTTCGAGGGCACGGCCGCAACGGTGACCTCTTCACCGCGGGCGGCGTCGATCGCGACGGCCCCCTGCTCGCCGCGGGTGACGACGACGAGGGGCACGCGTTCGGCGAGTGCGCGGGCCGCGGCGGCGGCCGAGTCGGTGCGCGTGTAGGCCATCGCCTCGGTCTCGTTGGGGGTGAACGCGAAGCAGTCGGCGAGCGGGCCGAGGTCGGCCGGGTCCCATCGCTCCGTCGCATCCCACCCGAGGTCGGCGAAGACCTTGGTGCCCGCGTGCGCGGCGGTGCGCCACCAGGCGTCGTCGCCGCGGCCGCCGCGCGCGGCGCCGAGGTCGACGAAGGCGGCGCGGGCGCGGGTGCCGTCGCCGACGAGTTCGGCAGCGGTGAACGGCGAGGGTTCCTCGCGGGTGACCATGCTGCGGTCGTCGCCCGACGCGATGGAGACCGTGACGGGGGTCGGCCAGCCGGGCACGAGGCGCGAGCGGCCGAGGTCGACGCCCTCGCGGTCGCCGAGGAACTCCCAGCACCAGCGGCCGTAGACGTCGTCGCCGAGCGTCGCGGCGAGCGAGGTGCTGAGCCCGAGGCGGGCGGTCGCGACGGCGAGATTGGCGACGCCGCCGGGGCTCGTGGCGAGCGCGTCGGCGTAGATCTCGGTGCCGGGCCGCGGTGCTCCGGCCACGCCGGTCATCACCAGGTCGAAGAAGACCGGCCCGGTGAGGAGCACGTCGACGGTGCCGTCGACCACCCGTTCTGCCACGCATCCTCCTCGATTGCATCGACCGCGCGATCGCGAGATCGGCTTTGACTGAACATACTCTCGAATGAACGGTTCTGCGTCAATTCATGCTCGAAATCGTCGATTCATGCTCGAAGTTGACTGCTAGCATCGTGCTCATGCTCACAGCAACGCGACAGGCTCAGATCCTGAACTCCCTGCGCACCGACGGCGAAGTCACCGTCGAAGAGCTCGCCGTGCAGTTCGGCGTCTCGCTCTCGACGATCCGCCGCGACCTCAACGCCCTCAGCGCCGAGGGCCTGCTGCGCCGCGTGCGCGGGGGCGGCAGCATCGAGCCCGACCAGATCCCGTTCACCGACGTCGAGCGCCAGCACGCGCCCGAGAAGTCGCGGGTCGCCGAGCGGGCGGCCGAGCTCGTCGCCGACGGCGACGTCGTCATCATCGACATCGGCACGACGACCGCGCTGCTCGCGGCCCAGCTGCGCGGCCGACGCATCACGGTCGTCACCTCGAGCCTCGCCGTCATCGATGAACTGCGCGACGACGACGACGTCGAGCTCATCGTGCTCGGCGGCGCGGTGCGCAAGAACTACAACTCCATGATCGGCACGCTCACCGAGCAGGCGCTCGCGCAGATCCGGGCGACCATGTGCTTCCTCGGCACGAGCGGCATCCGCGCCGACGGCACCATCAGTGACACGACCGGCATGGAGGTGCCCGTCAAACGGGCGATGATCGAGTCGTCGCAACGCACGGTCGTGCTGGCCGACGCGTCGAAGTTCCCGGGCGTGGGCGTGCTGAGCGTGTGCGGGCCCGAGCAGATCTCGGCGGTCGTCACCAACGACGATGCGGATGCCGCGACCCTCGACCTCCTCCGCGAAGCGGGAGTCGAGGTGATGACGGCGTGAAGCTCACGATCATCGGCGGCGGCGGGTTCCGCGTTCCCCAGGTGTTCGAGGCGGTCGCCGCCGACGACGCCCCCGTGCGCATCGACGAACTCGCACTCTACGACGTGTCGGCCGACCGGCTCGAGATCATCGGAGCGATCCTGGCGCGCTTGGCGGCCGAGCGCCGTCACGTGCCGACGATCACGACGACGACCGACCTCGACGAGGCGCTGCGCGGCGCCGACTTCATCTTCAGCGCGGTTCGCATCGGCGGCACCCGCGGCCGCATCCTCGACGAGCGCACCGCACTGGAGCTCGGCGTGCTCGGCCAGGAGACGGTCGGCCCCGGCGGCCTCGCGTACGCCCTGCGCACGGTGCCGTTCATGACGCGCCTCGCCGAGACGATCCGCCGGGTCGCCCCCGAGGCGTGGGTCATCAACTTCACGAACCCGGCCGGCATCGTCACCGAGGCGATGCAGCGCGTGCTCGGCGAGCGGGTCGTCGGCATCTGCGACACCCCGATCGGCCTCATGCGCCGCGCGGCTGCGGCCGCCGGCAGCTCGGCCGACGCGATCACGTTCGACTACGTCGGCCTCAACCACCTCGGCTGGTTGCGGTCGATCACGGCGGGCGGCGACGACCTGCTGCCCCGCCTGCTCGGGTCGGATGCCTCGCTCGAGTCGATCGAAGAGGCGAGGCTCATGGGCTTCGACTGGGTGCGCGCGATCGGCGCGCTGCCGAACGAGTACCTGTACTACTACTACTTCACGCGGGAGGCGACGGCGCGCATCAGCGCGGCCGCGACGACGCGCGGCGAGTTCATCGACCGCCAGCAGGCGCAGTTCTATTCGGCGCCGGGCGACGACCCGCTCGCCACCTGGCTGCAGGCGCGCCACGACCGCGAGTCGAGCTACATGGCCGAGAGCCGCGAGGCCGACGAGGAGCGCCACGCCTCCGACGTCGACGGCGGCGGCTACCACCAGGTCGCGCTCGACCTCATGGCGGCGCTCGCGAGCGGCCGCCCGTCGACCATGATCCTCAACGTGCGCAACAACACCCTCGTGCCGCAGTTGCCCGAGGACGCGGTCGTCGAGGTCGGCTGCGTCGTCGACGCCGACGGGGTGCACCCGTGGCCGATCGCACCCGTGCGCGGCGACATGCTGGGACTCATGACGCAGGTGAAGTCGGCCGAGCGGCTCGTCATCGGTGCCGTGCACGAGGGGTCGCGCGAGCTCGCCTGGCGCGGCTTCGCCGCGCACCCGCTCGTCGACTCGGTCGGCGTCGCGCGCTCGCTCGTCGACCGCTACAGCCAGGCGTTCCCCGAGATCGGCGAGACGCTCACGGCGTAGGCGCCCCCGACGTCGGCGCTCACTCCGGCGCCGGCGCCCACGCGAAGCCGTCTGGGTCGACGAAGGCCGCGGCATCCCCGTTGATCTCCACCCGATGCGAACCGGTGCCGTCGGCCGCGACGCCCACGGTCTTCGCGAGCGAGCGACGCTTGTAGAGCCCGAGGCCGATCGGGCTGTCGCCCATGGCGAAGTCGACGTAGCCGCCGATGCTCTTCGCGACGGTGAGGCCGCGGTCTGCGTAGATGCGCTTGCTCGCCGACACGTCGTCGGCGCCGAGCAGCAGCACGACGTTCTCGATGCGATGCGTGGCGGGGCCGGTGTCCTTCTTCGACTCGCTCGCCATCTGCCAGATGGTGCCGTCGGGTGCCTGCACGATGCCGCCGAACCCCCAGAGCGACTTCTCGGCGGGCTTCAGCACGGTCGCACCGGCGGCGACGGCCGCGTCGAACAGGTGCAGGACGTCGGCCGGCTGGGCGACGATGAGCGACATCGTGAATCCGCGGAAGCCGCTCGTCGGGGCATCCGATCGCCTGAGCCGCAGCCGATCGCCGAGCTCGAAGGCCTCGTCGTAGAACCGGGCGGCGGCGTCGGGGTCGTCGACCTCGAGCGTGATCGAGCGGATCGACGTGAGCCGTTGCTGGTCTTCGGTGTCCATGGGGGTGACGATTCCGGAGCGGGCGGGCCGCGTCAACCCCGGCGCCCGTCCATCCGGTCCGCATTCACTCCCGTGCTCGTCAACCCCGGTGCGGATGCTGCCGGTTCCGCGTAGGTTCGCGAACGACGGCGCTCCCGCTGGCTCGCTCCCGACTGTCTCACTGCTCGCGCCGCGGGACGGGCGGCTCGAGCGAGGGATGTACCGCTCCGGCGAGGGACGCCACAAATCCACATTTCCACACCGTGTGCGACCACATGACCACATGACCACACACGCCGAGGAGACGACATGGCCAAGGGAGACATCGAGACCCGCTCGAACCGCGGGCAGTGGGAGAACCACGTCGAAGACTCACCGGAGCTCTCGCAGAGCTTCGCGAGTCGCGAGGAGGCCGTCGAGGAGGGCGAGCGGCTCGCACTCGCGATGGGCACCCGGCACACCGTGATCGACGCAGAGCCGACCGGCGCCATCACCGACGAGGGCGACACGACCGCGGGCTGACGCGACGTCCTGCAACCGCTTCCGGCGACCGTCGCGCGACGACTCACCCCGGCTTTCGGGGGTTCTCCCCCTGTCGGCGCTCCCGGCGCGGTCGTAGCTTGCCGCTGTGACCACCGAGACCGCAGCCCAGCAGAGCACCCTTCCCGAACGTTCGAGCACGTCGGACGACCAGATCGTCACCGGCCGCACCGGAGACGGCCCGACTCGCGCACCGCGCCGCACCGGTACCCGCATCGCTTGGACCTGGGTGCTGCTCTCGTCGCTCGGCATCGCCGCGTTCGCCGTCGTGCCCTACCTGACGGCACCGCTGCGCGAGCTCGCCGCGTCGCCGTCGGGCGGGCTCGCCGGCAACTACGCCGAGCAGTCACTGCCGATCCAGGTCGCGTTCTACGCCCACATCGTCGGCGGCGGCATCGCGCTCATGCTCGGGCCGCTGCAGTTCTGGCGCGGCCTGCGCGACCGGCATCCGCGCGTGCACCGCTGGACGGGGCGCGTCTACCTGGGGGCGATCGGCGTCGGCGGCATCGCGGCGCTCGTGATCGCACCGGTGAACGACGCCGGACTCGTCGGCCTGTTCGGCTTCGGCGGGCTCGGCGTGCTCTGGCTCGTGTCGGGATGGCTCGCCTATCGCGCGATCCGCCGGCGCGACGTCGACACCCACCGAGCCTGGATGATGCGCAACCTCGCCCTCACCTACGCCGCCGTGACCCTGCGCATCTGGCTGCCGCTGCTGCTCCTCGTGCAACTGCCCTTCGTCGCCCCGGGCACCGACTTCGACGCCGTGTTCGCGAACGCGTACGCCGCGGTGCCGTTCCTCTGCTGGGTGCCGAACCTCATCGTCGCCGAGTGGCTCATCGCGCGGCGCGGGCTGCCGGGCGTCTGGCGGTCAGGCGGTCCAGCGCCGACCCCCGGTGTCGTCACCGGCGCGCATCGGCGCTGATCAACCGAACCCCGGCCGCGGTGAGCTCGCGCAACGTCGCGTCGTCCGGTTCGCCGTCGGTGACGATTCCGGCGACTGCGTCGAACGGCACGACGGTGTACCGCGAGGCCGTGCCGATCTTCTCGGCACTCGCGAGCACGTACGTCTCGGCGGCACGCGAGGCGAGGGCACGCTTCATGGCGGCTTCGTCGGGATCGCCGGTGGTCAGCCCCGCCGCCGGGTGCACGCCCGTGACGCCGAGGAGGAACAGGTCGGCGCTGATCGTGTTGGCGGCCTCGACGGCGGCTGCGCCGCAGGCCACCGCGGAGTGCTTGAAGAGCCGGCCGCCGATCAGGAACACGTCGGCCGCGTGCTCGAGGAGGCTGCCCGCGACGGTCGGGCTGTGCGTGATGATCGTGCACTCCAGCATCCTGGGCAGGGCCTCGACGACCGCGAGGGTCGTCGTGCCGCCGTCGAGGATGACGGTGGCCCCGGGCTCGATCAGCGCTGCGGCGGCCGCGGCCACGTCGCGCTTGCTCTCGGGGGCGACCGACGTGCGGGTCGCATAGTCGGCGACGGCGGGCGACGCCGGGAGCGCCCCGCCGTACACCCGCACGGCCAGGCCCGCAGCTTCCAGGCCACGCAGGTCGCGCCGGATGCTGTCCTCCGACAGCCCGAGTTCGAGGGCGATCTTCTTCGCGACGATGCGACCGTCGCGGCGGAGTCGAGCGAGGAGCAGGTCTTTGCGCGCAGCGGCCAGCATTCACGTTCCTTCCGGTTCTTTCACGATTCTGCAGTATTGTGCCCGATATGAGCAAATCGATGATGATCCTGATCGCTGGACCCTATGCCTCGGGCACGGGAGGCGACCCCGAGTTGATGGCCGAGAACCTGCGGCGCCTCGAAGCAGCGGCCTGGCCGATCTTCCGGGCCGGCCACGTGCCGATGATCGGCGAGTGGGTCGCACTGCCCGTCCTCTCGAGCGCCGGTGCGACCGGCCCGGCCGATCCACTCGCGGCCGAGGTCATGTACCCGACGGCGGAGCGCCTCCTGCAGCACTGCGACGCCGTGCTGCGGCTCCCCGGCGACTCGCGCGGCGCCGACCAGGACGTCGCGATCGCCCACGACCGCGGCATCCCCGTCTATCACTCGCTCGACGAGGTTCCCGCACGCTCGACCTGCTGACGCGCCGGCCCGGCCGGCGCCCTACTCGACGACGCCGGTCGTGGCCGCCTGCTTGCGCGCGTAGAAGTCGCGCACCCGGTTGCGGTTGCCGCAGTCGGATGCGACGCACCAGCGGCGGTTGTGCCGGGGCGACGAGTCGAGGAACACCCAGCCGCACTCGGCGTCGGCGCACTGCGCGAGCCGGTCGAGGTCGTCGCGCAGCAGCAGGTCGACCGCCGCGAGCGCCAGACGTCGGCGCGGCAGCGCGAGGTCGACGGCGAAGCTCCACTCCCACCCGTCGCCGGCTCGCGCGAGCGTGCCCGCCGCGACCGCCTCGGCGTGCTCGCGCACGACCGGTTCGGTGGGCCCGCCCTCGTAGCAGGCCGCGTACAGGTCCTCGCGCAGTCCGCGCACGAGAGTCCACTCGGCAACGGCGACGTCGGGATGCCGCGACGCGAGCGCGCGCAGCACCGCCGCCTGCTCGTCGTCGACGAGGCCGGTCTCGACGCCGAAGCGCACGACCTCGTCGTAGTCGACGAGGTAGTCGACGCAGAGCTCGGGCGCGAGCCGCTCGGAGACGGTGTTCATGAGATCGAGCCCGACGGCGCCCGCGATCTGCGCGAAGGGACTTTCGCGCCGACGATACGAGTCGAGAACCGCCACACCATCATGCTAATGCACATTCCGGGCTTTACGCATTGGAGATGTTCTGCCACGCTGTAATGCATGCTCGTACGATCATCCGTTAGACACCGCATCGTGGCGGTCCGTCCTCGACGCGCGGCCGACTTCTCGCGCCTCTGGGTCGCACAGGGCGCCGGTGTCGCGGCCGCCCAGGTCGCCGAGCTCGCCCTGCCGCTGCTCGCGGTGCTCACGCTGAACGCCTCCGCGCTCGAACTCGGGCTGCTCGGGGTCGCACGGTGGCTGCCGTTCCTGCTGCTCGCGCTGCCGCTCGGCGTGCTCGTCGACCGGCACCGTCGTCGCCCGATGATCGTCATCTCCGACTGGGGCCGCGCCGCGCTCACCGTCGCGATCATCGTCGCGGCCGTCGCGGGCATGCTGACGATGCCGGCCCTGCTCCTGCTCGCCGCGGCGATCGGCTGCTTCACCGTGCTCTTCGAGGTGTCGTACCAGTCGATCGTGCCGAGCGTCGTCCCACCCTCGGGGCTCGCCTCCGCGAACTCGAAGCTCGCCGCCACGGCGGCCGCCATCCAGGTCGGCGGTCCGGGGCTCGGCGGGCTGCTCGTGCAGCTCATCACCGCGCCGCTCGCCCTCCTCGTCACGGCGGGCGGCTACGTCATCTCGGCCCTCTCGGTCGGCGGCATCCGTGCGCATGAGACCCTGCCCGCCGAGCGAGGCCGCTTCATCGACGAACTGCGGGCCGGGCTCTCGTTCGTGCGCCGCGACAGGTACCTCGTCGCGAACCTCGGGTTCTCGGCGCTCTACAACCCCTTCATCCAGTGGGTCATGGTGCTGTTCCTGCTGCACGCGGTCGACGAGCTCGGGCTCGACGCGTTCCAGGTCGGCCTCATCCTCGCGATCGGAGCGACGGGCGCGCTGGCGGGCTCGCTCCTCGCGGGGCCGCTCGTCCGGAGGTTCGGGGCGGGCCGCCCCATCCTGCTGACCGCGATCGCCGAGTGCGTCGTGCTGCTCGTGCTCCCGGTCGCGGATGCCTCGTGGGGTGCACCCCTGCTCGTCATCGTGCTCGGACTCGTGTTCGCCGTCGGCGACGCCGGGGCGACGCTGTCGAGCGTCATCCTCATCACGATCCGGCAGCTGCGCACGCCCGACCACATGCTCGGGCGCGTGAACGCGAGCATGCGCTGGGTCTCGTACGGCACGATCGCGTTCGGCGCTGCCGCCGGCGGCATCGTCGGCGAGCTCGTCGGCACGCGCCTCGGCATCCTGATCGGCGTGCTCTTCACGTTCGCGGCCGTGATCTGGGTCGCACTCGGCCCGCTGCCGCGCGTCACCGACCCCGCCGAGCTCGCGATCCCCGAGCGGCGCGAGCCCGAGGCATCCCCGGTCGCCGCTGGTTGAGGAGCGAGCGACGAAGGAGCACGCGTCTTCCCTCCGCTGGTTGAGGAGCGAGCGACGAAGGAGCACGCGTCTCGAAACCCTTGCGAGCCGGTTTCGAGACGCGTCGCCGCTCCGCGTCGGCGCTCCTCAACCAGCAGGAGAGACGCGTCGCCGCTCCGCGTCGGCGCTCCTCAACCAGCGGGAGGGGTGCGGCGCTGCGCGCGTCGATCGCGCTTGGCACGTCGGCGCTGCTCGGCCAGACGACGGCCGGCGAGCGACGACTGGTCGGGGTCTCCGGGCGAGAGCGCCGCGCGCAGCAGGTTGCGCTCGCGAACGGCGCCGCGCAGGTCGGCCATGCCGACGAGCGTCGCGAGCGTCGGCGCGGCGACCACCACGGCGACCGCCACCGCGAGCGCGATGCCGGGTCGCCCGGCCCTCAGGTCAGACCCGGCGAATCCCGCGATCGCGAACAGGGCGATCGGCATGATCGCGGCGACGATCGCCAGCGACGCCCACCGCCCGGCCCGCGGGTCGAGCAGCAGCGCGTCGGTGACCTCATCGGGAGCACGCCTCGGTCGCCCGTCGGCGACCCAGCGCACCGCGGCCAGCTCGACGCGGCGCATCATGACGATCCGCACGACGGCGAGCCCGATCGTGATCGCCAGTGCGCACGCGATCGCGACGCCGCCCCAGAGGCTGAGCCCGTCGATGAACCGTTCGACCGGCTCGTCGAAGTAGCGTTCGTCGCACTGCCGGCACGGCTGTCGCAGCCAGACCGACACGAACCAGATCGCCGCCACCGCGAAGAGCGCGCACCCCGCGACGAGGAGCGCGCGGTCGATGACGCGGAAGAAGCGTTCGCGCAGCAGCGCGGGCGGGTCCTCGACCGGGGATGCCTCGCGCCGATGTTCCTCGGCGAAGTCGGCGGCGACGACCGTACGGTTCCAGCCCACCTCGAGCTCGGCGCGGCGGGCCTCCTGCCCCTCCTCGACGCCGAGCAGGATCGACCGCACGACGAGCCACGCGACGATCACCGCCGCGCTGACGCCCACGATCGTCCACACGACGGGTGTCCGTCCCTCGTCGTCGAACAGCGCGAAGCACAGACAGAAGCCGCCGACCGCCATGGCGATCACGGCGACCGCGAGCACCGCACGGCGGACGTGACGGGCGGGAAGGATCGCGAGCCGTGCGCGCTGCCCCGCCGACGGCACCTGGTCGGGGTGCGCGGCGACGTGGCGTTCGAGCAGCCGCAGCGACGTCGTGGCGTCGAGGGCGCCGAGCAAGGGAATCGCGAGCGCCAGCGCCGCGGCGAGCCCGAACAGCGGCAGCACCGTCGCGCGGAAGAACTCCTCGAACTCGAGCTCGCGCGACAGGTCGCCGAGCGCTTCGTCGCCGACGATCGCGGTGATGAGCAACAGCAGCCACGTCGCCCCCGCGCCGATGGCGAAGGCGTTCGCGAGTCCGGCCGCCGTGCGTGCGAAGGCCGAAGCCGACGTCTCGGGCACCTCGACGAACCGGACGTCGCGCAGTTCGCGCTCGACGCGAGCGCGCTCCGCCCGGCGTCGTGCGGTGCGGGCGGCGCGTCCGCGTGAAAACCGCTCGTCGTGGGCGCGCACCACCGGCTCAGGCCCTGCGCTCGACCGCGACGGTCGGTCGGTGGTCGGAGGCGGGTCGGGCCGAGACGGTCATGCCCGACAGATTATCGGCTGCGGATCGGCGCCTCGGGGTCGATCGCGATGAGCGCCTGCTCGATCGCGTCGGCGAGCGCACGCACGCCGTCGCGACCGACCGGTGCGAACTCGCGATCGATCGCCGGCAGGTACGCCTTCGCCCCGGCGAGGAACCGCCGTCGGCCGGCGGCGGTGAGCACTGCGTAGGCCGAACGCCCGTCGTCGGGGTTGACCTCGCGGCCGACCAGCCCAGCGGCGACGAGGTCGTCGACGAGGCGGCTCACCCGGGTGCGGCTCAGCACGACGCGCTCCCCCAACTTGCCCATCGTCAGGCGCCCGCCCGCGTCGTTGAGCTCGAGCAGCACGTCGTACCAGCCGAGCGGCAGCCCGCCATCGGTCGCGACCGCGCGCTCGAGTCGCGGCAGCACGGCTGCGTGCAGCCGCAGCAGGGACTCCCAGGCGCGTTCGGCGTCGCTCGATCTGCTCATGCCGTGAACCCTACCACTTGCGTGCGTGCGCACACATATGCCAGACTCGCCTCTCGTCACGATATGTGCGTCTGCACACACTTGAAGGGACCACCATGACCACGCTCCTGCACATCTCCGCCTCGCCGCGCGGTGAGGCGTCGCACTCGCTCGCGATCGCCCGCACGTTCGTCGAGTCGTTCGCGGAGGTCTCGCCCGAGGCATCCGTCTCGCACTGGGACCTCTGGGACGGCTCGCTGCCCGCCTTCGGCCCCGACGGAGCGGGCGCCAAGATGCGCGTGTTCGCAGGCGACGAGCCCAAGGGTGCCGAGGAGATCGCCTGGCACCGCGCCCGCCTCGCGTTCGAGCGCTTCGCCGCGGCCGACCTCTACCTGTTCAGCCTGCCCATGTGGAACTCGGGGGTGCCCTACATCGCGAAGCAGTTCATCGACGTCGTGAGCCAGCCCGGCTGGGTGTTCGGCTTCGACGGCGAGACGGGGTACTCGGGCCTGCTCGAGGGCAAGCGCGCCGCGGTCGTGTACTCGAGCGCGGTCTACGGCGAGGGGCGGCCGCCGGCGTTCGGCGCCGACTTCCAGCAGCCGTTCTTCGAGGGGTGGCTGCGCTGGGCGGGCATCGACGAGATCGACTCGATCGAGTTCCGCCCGAACCTCGCGATCGCCGACGCCGAGCCCGGCCGGCTCGCTGCACATGCCGAGGCGCGTCGGCTGGGCGCCGAGTTCGGGCGCGACGCGCGAGCCGCGGCGGCGTGAGGTTTCGGGGGTTGACCCGATATCGCCCGGCCGCGCGGGCCGGTTGACTCGAGGCATGTCTCTCGTCAGCTTCCTGCGCGGCTGGGCGGTCACCGCCCTCGGCTGCCTGCCCCTGCTCGTCCTCCTCCTCATCCCGCAGCTCATGCGGAGCCGTGCCGGCAGCGAATCGTTGCTCATGATCGGGATGCTGCTGCTGTTCGCCCTGCTCATCGCCGGCGTCGTGCTCGCTCCGGTGCTGAGCGCGATCGCCGCACCGGTCGACGGCACGTGGCAACCGCGCACGGCGCTGCGGTCGGCCCGCGACGTGTGGCGGCGACGCGCCGGCCAGGCCTGGCTCGCGCTCGGCATGCTGGTCGTCGTCTACGGTGCCGGCCAGGCGGTCGGCTACCTCCTCGCCGAGGCTGTGCCGTACGTGCACGACAACCCGGCGAGCGCGACCGACCCGTCGGCACCGCTGTGGGTCATCGACTACCCCGCCTACGTGCTGCAGGCTCTCGTGATCTACGCGTTCACGACGCTCGCGATCACGGCGTACGGAGCGCGGCTGCGCGCGCTCGCGATCGGCCTCGCCCGATCGACGACCGATGGAGTCCTGTCTGGAGGCTCTTTCAGTTCCGCCTCATCGTGAGGCGGAACTGAAACAGCTCCGGCCGCCTTCTCCTGGGCGTCTCGACGCCGCATCGTCGCCGCGCCACCGGCGCCCCGCCGGTCGAGTAGCGCGTGACTCCCCACCGCCGGTCGAGTAGCGCGCGACGAAGGAGCACGCGTATCGAGACCCCGCACGCGAGTCTCGCCGAGTCGGGCTACGTGGCGAGCTCGGCCCGAACGGCTTCCGAGTGCGGGGCGATGAGTGCGAGCGTCCGTTCATGGGTCGGGGCATCGGCGGCGATGAGCAGCCCGTTCCCGCTGCGCAGGGGCTCGCCCGCCAGGTCGCTGACGACGCAACCGGATGCTTCGCACAGCGCGATCCCTGCGGCGAAGTGCAGGTTGTCATGCAGACGCCCGTCTGAGACGTACGCGGCTCGGCGACCGGCGGCGACCCACGCCACCCCGAGCGTGGAGGAGATGACCCGCGGACCGTACTCGGCGCGAAGGAGCGAGTCGGCGACGAGTTGCCCGCCGACGAACGGGCGGTCGAGCGGCCCGTCGCAGTTGATCTCGACGAGCCCCGATCTCGCGCTCGGGACGAGCGCCTCTTCAGTGCCGCGAGATCGGCGCCGTGCACGTTCGCCATCGGTCCAGAAGAGATCGCCGGAGATCGGTTCGGCGACGGCCGAGGCGAGATCGGCGTCGCCCTCGCGAAGCGCGACGTTCACCGCGAAGAGGGGCGTCCCTGCGGCGAAGTTCAACGTTCCGCAGAGCGGGTCGATGAGCCAGCGGCGAGTTCCGCCGCCGCCGCCCGACGCACCCGATTCCTCGCCGATGCGGGCGTCAGCCGGTCGATGCTCGTCGAGTACTGCGAGCATCGCCTGCTCGGCATCGAGATCGGCTTGCGTGGCGAAATCAGTCGCCGATTTCGCGAACCGCGCATTCGGACCGCCGTAGCGTCTCGCCACGACAGCGGCTCCGGCCTCGGCCGTGGCGATCGCCACATCGACGTCACTGAGGTGCACGCGCCGAAGATAGCAGGCTCGGTGCTACGCGGGTCTCCCCCGGGGTAAAGCTACGCGAGGTTCTGCCCGACCCTGAGCCCGATCTCCGTGCGCGCACGGATGCGGCACCGCACCGCCCCGACCGACACTCGCTCCTGTTGTCATCACCCCGACTGAAGGAGCCCCCGATGACTGGAACCAACCCGACCACCTCGGCCGGCGTCGACACCGACGCCGACCGCGAACTCAAGGCCAAGCACCGCAGCATGTGGGCGTCGGGCGACTACCCGGCGGTCGCCGCCGACCTCGTCTGGCCGCTCGGAGCGCGCCTCGTCGACGCCGTCGGCGTGCGCGCCGGCGACCGCGTGCTCGACGTCGCGGCGGGCACCGGCAGCGCTGCGATCCGCGCGGCCGCCCGCGGTGCCGACGTCGTGGCGAGCGACCTCGCACCCGAGCTCTTCGAGGCAGGCCGCCGCAACGCGGCCGATGCCGGCGTCGACCTCGAGTGGGTCGAGGCCGACGCCGAGCACCTGCCGTACGACGACGCCGCGTTCGACGCGGCGATCTCGGCCATCGGCATCATGTTCGCCCCGCACCACGAGGCGGCGGCGGGCGAACTGCTGCGCGTCACCCGCCCCGGCGGTCGCGTCGGTGTGCTGAGCTGGACGCCCGAGGGGTTCATCGGCCGCATGTTCCGCGCGATGAAGCCGTTCGCTCCGCCCCTGCCCGAGGGTACGCAGCCGGCCCCGCTCTGGGGCGACGAGTCGCACGTGCGCACCCTCTTCGGCGACGCGGTCGACGACGTCGAGGTGCAGCGCGACTCGGTCGTCGTCGATCACTTCGCCACGGGCGCAGAGTTCCGCGACTACTTCAAGGCCAACTACGGCCCGACGATCGCGGTGTACCGCCGCATCGCCGACGATGCCGACGCCGTGCGGGCGCTCGACGACGCGCTCGCCGCGCTCGGCGACACGCAGCTGCAGACCGACGGCGACGGCGCGATGCGGTGGGAGTACCTGCTCGTCACCGCGACCCGCCGCTGACCGGCCGCACGCGCGCTGAAACCCCGTGAGCCGGTCGTGGCGACCGGCTCACGGGGTCTCAGCTGGGCGTACGCCGGGTCACTGCGCGGTCGCGCATGGAGAGAAGCCGGCCGTCGCTTTCGAGAGGAAGGTGCCACCGACGCCGAGGTCGCCCGGCGTACTCGCGTTGAGACTGTTCACGTAGAACTCGACGTTGGGCGATGCGGTCAGCCCTGCCGGCAGGCCCTCGATGCCGAAGGGATTCTTGAGCAGGTCGTCCGCCTCCTTCGCGAGCTCGATACCGGGCGCGCGGAACCCGACCAGCTGGTCCGTGCCGCCCGCCGTCGTGTTGCCGGTGATCGCCAGGCAGAGCCGGGCTCCGATGTCGCCATCCTCGCCCGAAGCGGCGAAGATGCCCGCGTAGCCGCCGGTCGGCGCCCAGACGGTGTTGTCCTTCACGCGCGACGAGACCTCGCCGGCGCCACTCGCCACTACCGAGATCCCCGGGCCGGCGGTCGACCGTACCTGGTTGTTCGTGACCCGCGCGGCGAGGTCCGCCCCGACCGAGCCGAACGAGCGCGCTTCGGCCGAGATACCGACGCAACCTGATCCGTTTCCGGCCGCGATGACGTTGGCGTTCACTGTCGCCGTGACGTTCGCCGCGCCGCCGGTCGCGATATCGATCACCTCGCACTCGAAGTGGCGGAGCGGCTCGGCGTTGGTGCCGTTGTTCGACACGTCGAAGTTGCCGACGCCCGCACCGAACACTCTGACGTCGGCGAACGTGTCGGGTTGCTGCCCGGGGCCGCCGTCGCCGCCGTCCATGCGGTTGCCGGTGATTGCGACGACACTCGCGCCGAGTGTCGACGGGATGGCACTCTCGGTGTTGCCGCCGAGCACGCGGATACCATCGCCGGCGCGGAAGTCGCTGATCACGTTGCTCGAGATCGTGCCCTTCGAGATCGTCGCGGCACCGGCCGAACTTCCGGTCGCCGACATCACCACCGCCGAGCCGGGCGTGAGCAGGTCACCGGCATCGGCGATGCGGTTGCCGTCGATCTTCAGCTGCGAGATCGTGCCGCCGCGGTTGGCGATCGAGATGCCGGATGCCTCGTTCGACGTGAGCACGTTGTTCGAGATGTCGACGACGCCCGAGAGGTTGACGATGCCCGCCCCGTCGAAGGCGATGCCGTCTTCGCCAGCAGCGTCGCCCGCCCCCGTGACCGTGCCGCTGAGGAACGAGAACCCGGTGACGCCGATGCCCGAGATGCCGTTGCCGGCACTGTTCTCGACGCGGACGTTGCGGAACGAGGCATCCGCGGTGTTCTGCAGCGAGATGCCGTCGCCGGTGGCGGCGGCGATCGTGCCGCCCGAGGCGTCCCCGCCCTGGACGGTGCTGCCGCCGCCCGTGACGTGCAGTCCGCCCGCCGTGCCCGTGCCGGCCAGCACGATGCCCGAGGGCGCCCCGTTCGAGGCGATGCGCTGGAACGTGACGTCGTCGGCCCCGATGCCGGTCAGCGCGATCGTGAGCGCGGTGCCGGTCGTGCTCGAGAGCCTGTTGCCGGCGCCGGTGACGACGATGGTGCCCGACAGGGCGGCTTCGAGCGGCATCCCGCTCGTCGTCGTGACGTCGAGTCCGCCGCCCGTGATCGAGAGGCTGTGCCCGCTGGATGAGGCGAACCGGATGCCGTCGGCGGTACCGGTCTCGAGGTGCTTCGACGGCCCCGAGAGCACGGTGGCGCCGCCGGTGTTGTTCGCGACGACGATGCCGCCGCCCGCGTCGCTGCCGTCGGTGATCGATCCCGAGAGCGTGACGGTGCCTCCGGCGCGGTTCTGGATGTCGACGCTGGTGGTCGCCGGTCCGTCGGTGATCGAGCCGCCGTACGAGATGTCGCCGGTGCCGCCGCGCACCCTGAATGGCGTGAGTCCGAAGGGCCCCGACGAGAGCTCGCCAGCCGCCGCCGAGAACGTGCCCGCGCCGATCTGGTCGATGTTGATGCCGTACACACCGCTCTTCGTCGCGGTCACCTCGTCGAACGAGAGCTGCGAGCCCGACGACGCGCCGACGCTGACCGCCGGGCCGTTGGTCGCGACGATCTTCGCGGTCGCGCTCGCCGGCACGGTCACCGGACCGGTCAGGCTGAGCGAGAAGGCCGCCTGGCTCGAGTTCAGCGTGCGGATGTCGAGGTCGCCGAACGCGAGGGCGCCGGTCGTCTGCTGCAGGTTGACGCCGCCGCCGTTGGACACTCCGGTCGTGACGAGCTGGTCGATCTGGCTTCCTTCGAGATTGCAGAGCCGCGCGAGCAACGTCCAACCGGTTCCCGAGGTGCGGATCTTCACGGTGGCCGCCGGGTCGAACACGACCTTCTGGGTGGAGTCGACGAACACGCCCGTGCCGATCACGTCGACGTCGAGATCGCCGATCACGTTCGTGCCGGTCAGGCCCTGCAGCGCGAGGCCGATGCCGCCGTCGATCGCATCGACGATGCGCACGTCGTCGATGGTCGCGTCACCGCCCGGGTCGTTCGCGATGTCGACGACGCCGATGCCGCCGCCCGCGGTGACGGGGTGCACCTCGAGCCCGGCGACGCGGTTGCCGACGCCGAGTCCGATGACGAAGGTGCCAGAGGCCATGGTGATCGTCGGCCGCTTCGCCGGGTCGCCCTGGTGCAGGGTGCGGCCGTCGACGACGAGGTCGGATGCCTCGCCGATGAGCTGCTGGTCGTCGTCGAGCGTGATCGCGGTCGAGTACCCGGTGGTGCTGCCGTCGCCGTCGAAGACGAAGAGGTCGTCGCCCGCGGCGCTCGCCGAGGCCGCCTGCGCGATCGTGTCGAACGGTGCGGTCGAGGTGCCGCTGTTGCCCGCCGCGTCGTTGCTCACGTACCAGACGCAGTCGCCGATGGCGATGGTGACGTGGCCGGTGCCGGTGAGCGGGGCGACCGCGTCCTGGTCGGTGACGGTGTAGTCGAACCCGTCGGAGACCGTCGTGCAGCCGGCCGGCGGCGTGTAGACGACGTCGCCGTCGGCCTCGAGCGTGACACTGCCGCCCTGCTGGGTCGCGAACGTGCCGGGCACGATCGCGAGCTCGGTACCTTGGTCGCCGTCGGTGTCGCCCTCGAGCAGGTCGCCCGTGACCACGAGATGCGGGCCGGCAACGGTCGGCGCGGCGTCGGTGGGGTCGTCGATCACGTAGGCGGTGTTGCCGACCGCTGCGTCGGCGTCGCCGAAGCTCTCATCGTCGGCGACGGGCGCGTCCGCGATGCAGGTCACGGTGACCGACACCTGGGCATTGCCGTCGCCCGGCGTGAGGGTGTAGCTGAACACGTCGGGCTCGCCGCCCGGGGCGTTGCAGTAGTCGGCATCGGGCGCGTAGGTGAGCCCGGTTCCGCCGCCGGTGATGGCGACGGTGCCGTGGTCGGGCTGCACGACGCTCGTGATCGAGCGCGGGCCGCCGTCGAGGTCCTCGTCGTTCGCGAGCACGTCGATCGCCGTGGCGGGAGCATCCTCATTCACGGTCGCCTCGTCGTCGGCGGCGACCGGCAGGTCGTCGACGCACGTGACCCGCACGCTCACCGTCGCGGTCGACCCGCCGGGCGCGAGCGTGTAGGTGAACGTGTCGGGGGTCGTTCCGGGCGGGTCGTTGCAGTACGCGGGGCCGGGTTCGTAGGTGAGGGATGCCTCGTCGCCGGCGATCTCGACGGTGCCGTCCGCCGGCTGCGAGACCTGGCTGATCGCGATCGGTCCGCCGTCGCCGTTCTCGTCGTTCGCGAGCACGTCGATCGCCGTCGCGCCGCTGTCCTCGTCGACGGTCGCCGAGTCGTCGACGGCGGTCGGCGGCAGGTCCTCGACGACGTCGAGCACGCCGATCGTGAACGCCTCCTCGCGGCTGCCGCCGTAGCCGTCGCTGCCGCGCACGCGGATCGAGTAACTCTGCTTCACCTCGTAGTCGAAGCTCGCGGCGGTCTTCAGGGTCGACCCGGTGATCGTGAACGACGAGTTGTCGGCGTCACCCGTGCCGCTCACGAGCGTGAACGCGGGCGTCGCCGCGGGGTCTTCGTCGACGAGCGCGAGGGTTCCGACGACGGTGCCGGCGGGCTCGTTCTCGAGCACGTCGTCGTTCGAGAGCGTGAGGTCGCTCGGCACGTGGTTGCCGATCACCCAGCGCCGCTCGCCGCTGAGACACGCGGTCGAGGCGCTCACCCGTCGCAGCACCCCCGAGCTCGGGGCGCAGAAGTAGACGGGCTGCCCGTTCGTGGTCGGCACGACGAGCTTGGTGCCCGCCGGCTTCGTTCCCGTGCACGACTTCGCCGATACATAGCGGCGCACCGAGCCGTCGGGCTGGATGCACAGCGTGGTCGGGCCGGGCCAGATGGCGACCGCCGTCTCCTGCTTCGGCCGGCAGTCGCCGGGAGCTGACGCCGCCCGCATGAGCCCGTTCGACTTCTGGGCGCACGCGTACCGCAGCTGCATCCCGTCATCGACGGCGAAGGCGACCGACGGCGTCGCGACCGCGAGGACCACCGCAGCGACGGTGAGGAGCACGAGCGCGAGCAGTCTCGGTCGGTGCACGCCCGCATCGGTCGCCGCCGAGGCGACCACGTCGGTTGAGCGCGGTTCGGACGCGTAGGACATGGGCCCTCCTCGGGGCGGCCATCGCCGTCGATCCGCGATCGTCGGGTTCGATGCGGAACTGGTGCCAACAATCGCGCCGTCGCGCGACATCCGCCACCCCGAGAACGGGGGTGGCGGGCGCACCCGCGGGCGATTGTGCCCGTCGGCCGACGGGAGGATCCTGAGAGCATGACCGATCGTGAGGATTTCTTGGCTTGTTTGCGGGAGGTCTTCCCATGAGCACCGCGGTCGACGTCGACTACCTCGTGGTCGGGGCGGGGGCGATGGGGATGGCGTTCACCGACGCGCTCATTGACCACACCGACCGGGCGAGGGTGGCGATCGTCGATCGCCGGCACGGGGTCGGCGGCCACTGGCTCGAGGCCTACCCGTTCGTGCGCCTGCACCAGGCATCCGCCCTCTACGGCGTCGGCTCGACGCTGCTCGGCGGTGGCCGCGTGCAGCACCGCGGGCCGGAGACCGGGCTGCAGGAGCGCGCGACGAAGTCGGAGATCTGCGCGTACTACGAGCGCATCCTCGCCGACCGCCTGCTCGACTCGGGACGGGTCGAGTTCTTCCCCGGCTGCGAGTACCTCGGCGACCGCACGTTCGCGTCGCGGGTGTCGGGCGAACGGTTCACGGTTCCCGATCGGTGCCGGGTCGTCGACGCGCACTACCTCGCACCCCTGGTGCCTGCCGAGCTTCCGCCCCCGTTCGAGGTCGACGACGGCGCGCGCGTCGTGCCGGTGGGGGAGCTCGCCCACGTCGACGAACCGGCGAGTCAGTACGTGATCGTCGGGTCGGGCAAGACCGCGACCGACGCCTGCGTGTGGCTGCTGACGCACGGCGTCGCACCCGACGCCATCACGTGGATTCGGCCGCGCGACCCGTGGATGATCAACCGCGCAGTCGTACAGCCCGTGCCAGAGGTGTTCCTCGGCATGGTCGCCGACACCATGGAGGCGGGCGAGACGGCGGAGTCGCTCGAGCAGCTGTTCCTGCGGCTCGAGGACGCGGGCATCATGCTGCGCATCGACCGCTCGGTGATGCCCACCATGGCGCGGGCGCCCACCCTCGCGACGTGGGAGCTCGACCTGCTGCGCACGATCGATGACGTCGTGCGACTCGGGCACATCACGCGGGTCGCACGGGGGCGAATCGACTTCGCGAGCGGGTCGATCCCGATCGCCGACGACGCACTCGTCGTGCACTGCGCCGGCAAGGGCCTGCTCAACCGGCCGCTCGTGCCGATCTGGTCGCCCGGCGAGATGACGCTGCAGCCGGTGCGGTCGGGCTTTCCGTGCTTCGGGGCGGCGATCGCGGGCTACGTCGAGGCCACCCGCACCGACGACGACGAGAAGAACCGGCTGTGCCCGCCGTCGCCCTACCCCGACTCGATGGCGGCGTGGGTGCGCATGACCGCGGTCGGCGCCCGCAACGCGATGTCGTTCGGGGCGGAGCCCGACATCGCCGCGTGGGCGTCGACCGTCGCGATCAATCCGGCACGCATCGCGCCCGGGTCTCCGCACTCGACCGAGCTCGACGAGGTACTCGGTCGGCTGCAGGCGCACACCCGGCCGGGCGTCGCCCGGCTCATGGAGCTGAGCGGAGGCACCGTCTCGGTGGTCGAGTAGCGACGAAGGAGCGCATCGAGGCTCGGCCGATCGGCCGATGCGGTCGAGCCACTCGGCCGATGTGCCGGAGACCTCGGCGGCGCGAGCATCGGGGCATGACCACGACGACCGCCGCACGCCGCACCACGACCCGCCGCCCCGAGTGGCTCGTTCCCGCGGGCCTCATCGCCCTGAGCCTCGTGCCGCTCCTCGGCGGCGCGTTCCGCCTGACCTCGCTCGCGAGCGGCGGCCCGGTGAACGCCGACAACGCGCGGTTCTTCGACTCGCCGGTGCCCGTGATCGTGCACGTCGTGGGGTCGAGCATCTTCCTCGTGCTCGGCGCGCTGCAGTTCGCACCGTCGCTGCGACGTCACCGCTGGCACCGCATCGCGGGGCGCATCGCGGCACCCGCGGGCCTGCTCTCGGCGGGGTCGGCGCTGTGGATGACGCTGTTCTACTCGATGCCGGCGGTCAACGGCCCCGCCCTCTGGGTGATGCGCCTCGGCTTCGGCACCACGATGGCGGCCGCGATCGTCGTCGCGTTCCTCGCGATCCGCCGCGGCGACGTCGCGACGCACAGCGCCTGGATGACGCGCGCCTACGCGATCGGCATCGGCGCCGGCACGCAGGTCTTCACGTTCCTGCCGTTCACGCTCGTGTTCGGCGCCCCCGGCGAGGCGATGCACGCGGTGCTCATGGGCGCGGGTTGGGTGATCAACCTCGCGGTGGCCGAGTTCGTCATCCGTCGCCGACGTATCATCGGGGCATGACGAGCCCCGCCAGCGCGCTCTGGCACGCGCCGGCCGCTGCACCGCCACCGCCGCGACGGGTCTGGCGCGACTGGGTGCTCGTCGGCCTCGTCATGGCGCTCGCGCTCGTCGAGGTCGCGCTGCGAACCGACGTGCCGTGGCGCTGGCTCTGGGCGGTCGTGCTCGTGGCGCTCGCGCCGACGCTGTTGTGGCGACGCACGCGGCCGTTCACGATGCTCGCGATCGCGTTCGGCGCCGGCACCGCCGTGAGCCTCGCGACGGGCGGCGACTCGCAGCTGTTCACGACCGCGTACTTCCTCGTGCTCGTGTACGCGACATTCCGCTGGGGGTCGGGCCGGGCGCTCATCGGCGGCGCCGCGCTCGTCGTCGCCGGCGTGCTGCTCGAGTACGTCGGCGGTGCCCCGCCGTTGGGCGACGTCATCGGCGGAGTCGCGGTCGCGACCCTGACGTGCACCCTCGGCGTCGCGTTCCGCTGGCGCGCCGGCTCCCGGGCGCGCGAGCTCGACCGGGCGCGCCTGCTCGAACGCGAGCAGCTCGCGCGCGACCTGCACGACACCGTCGCGCACCACGTGTCGGCGATCGCGATCCAGGCGCAGGCGGGCACGGCGGTCGCACGGGCCGACCCCGCGGCCGCAGCCGAGGTGCTGCGCGTGATCGAGATCGAGGCGTCGCGCACGCTCGACGAGATGCGGGCGATCGTGCGCGTGCTGCGCCGACCCGACTCGGCGGCATCGGGGCGGGATGCCGCACCCGCGGCCGACCTGGCACCGCTGCCCGGCATCGCCGACCTGCGGGCTCTCGCCGCGGGCGACGGCTCCCCCGTCGTCGACGTGCAGCTCGAGGGCGACGTCGACGCGCTGCCGCCGGTCGTCGCCGCGACCGTCTTCAGACTCGCACAGGAGGGCGTGACGAACGCCCGCCGGCACGCCCGTGGTGCGACGCGCGTCGACGTGCGGGTGCTCGCCGACGCCGACGGCGTGCGGCTCTCGGTTCAGAACGACGGCGAGCCTGAGGCATCCGCACAGCCCGGTTTCGGCCTCACCGGCATGGCCGAGCGGGCCGCGCTGCTCGGCGGCACCTGCCAGGCCGGCCCGGCGCCGCGCGGCGGATGGGCCGTCACCGCGAACCTGCCACGCGCAGGATGGTCGTCATGAACGTGCGCGTGCTGATCGCCGACGACCAGGAGCTCGTGCGGTCGGGCCTGCGCATGATCCTCGATGCGCAGCCCGGCATCGAGGTGGTCGGCGAGGCCGCCGACGGCGCCGCGGCGGTCTCCCTCGCGCGCGAGCTGCGGCCCGACGTGTGCCTGTTCGACATCCGGATGCCGGTGATGGACGGTCTCGAGGCGACGCGTGAGCTCGCGGGGCCCGGGATCGCCGACCCGATGGCGGTCGTGGTCATCACGACGTTCGATCTCGACGAGTACGTCTACGGCGCGCTGCGGGTGGGCGCGCGCGGATTCCTGCTCAAGAACGCCGGGCCCGTGCTGCTCGCCGAGGCCGTGCACGCGGCCGCCCGCGGCGACGCGCTCATCGACCCGAACGTGACGGTGCGCCTCATCGAGGCGTTCGCGGGGTCGGCTGGATCCGCACCTGCAGTACCGGTGGCACCGGTCACCCCGCTCACCGACCGCGAGGAGGACGTGCTCGCCGCGCTCGCCCGCGGCCTCGGCAACACCGAGATCGGGCGCGAGCTGCACATCTCGCTGAGCACGGTGAAGACGCACATCGCGAGCATCATGGCCAAGACGGGCGCCCGCAACCGCGTCGAGCTCGCGATCTGGGCGCACGAGCGCGCCGCCGCCGGTTGAGTAGCGCCCGACGGAGTCGGACGCGTATCGAAACCCTTGGGTTGAGGAGCGCCTGACGAAGGAGCACGCGTATCGAGACCCGCGACCGCGCACGACGAACGCCCGGCCCTCGGGGAACGAGGGCCGGGGGTTCGGTTTCGCAGGTCGGGTCACTGGGTTTCGAGACGGCGCTGGCGCGCCTCCTCAACCGGCGGGAGGGGTTACGCCGCCATCGGCACGAGACCGGCGGCGGTGACGACGAACTCGCCGTCGCGGGCGTCGACGTGCACCGCGCCCCCGTCGCCCACGGCACCCGAGACGAACAGGTCGGCGATGCGGTCGTCGACCTCGCGCTGGATGACGCGGCGCAACGGGCGCGCACCGTACTCGGGCTCGTACCCTCGCTCGGCGAGCAGCGCGACCGCGGCATCGGTCACCTCGAGGCCGACCTCGCGCGAGGCGAGACGTCGCGCCGTGGCACCGAGCATCAGGCGCACGATCTGCTCGAGCTGGGGCTGGTCGAGCTTCTGGAACAGCACGATCTCGTCGATGCGGTTGAGGAACTCGGGCCGCATGGCCTCGCGCAGCTTGCCCATGACGCGAGCCTTCACGTCGTCCTGCGACGCGAAGCCCGAGGCATCCGTGCCCGCGACGAAGCCGAGCGCACCCGACCGCGACGCGAGGAACTCCGAACCGAGGTTCGAGGTCATCACGACGACCGTGTTGCGGAAGTCGACCGTGCGGCCCTGGCCGTCGGTGAGGCGTCCGTCGTCGAGCACCTGCAGCAGCAGGTTGAACACGTCGGGGTGCGCCTTCTCGATCTCGTCGAACAGCACGATCGAGTACGGGTTGCGGCGCACGCGCTCGGTGAGCTGGCCGGCCTCGTCGTAGCCGACGTAGCCGGGAGGGGCGCCGACGAGGCGCGACACGGTGTGCCGCTCGCCGAACTCCGACATGTCGAATCGGATCACGGCGGTCTCGTCGTCGAACAGGCGGTCGGCGAGGGACTTCGCGAGCTCGGTCTTGCCGACACCCGTCGGCCCGAGGAACAGGAACGACCCGACCGGCCGGCGGCTGTCGCCCATGCCGGTGCGGTTGCGGCGCACGGCCTTCGCGACCGCGGTGACCGCGTCGTCCTGCCCGATGACGCGCTGGTGCAGCTCGCCCTCGAGGTCGGCGAGGCGCTCGCGCTCGGTCTCAGTGAGGCGGTTCACCGGGATGCCGGTGGCCCGCGAGATCACCGCGGCGATGTCGGCCTCGTCGACAATGGTCGCCGCCGGTTGAGTAGCGAGCGACGAAGGAGCACGCGTATCGAAACCCTCGCTATCGGTGGTCTCGATACGGCGCTGCGCGCCTACTCGACCGACCGACGTCGCCTCATCGAGCTTCCCCTGCACCTTCGAGATCTCATCCCGAATCCGGGATGCCTCCTCATAGTGCTCGTTCGACACCGCGGCGTTCTTCTCCGCCTCGAGCTCACCCAGGCGCACCTGCAGGGCGGAGACATCCACCTTCACGCCGAGGCGCAGCCGCAGGCGCGCGCCGGCCTGGTCGATGAGGTCGATCGCCTTGTCGGGCAGCACCCGGTCGGTCAGGTAGCGGGCGCTCAGTTCGACGGCGGCGCGGATCGCGGCATCCGTGTATTCGATGCCGTGGTGCTGCTCGTACGCAGGCTTGACGCCCTGCAGGATGAGCACGGCGTCGTCGATCGACGGCTCGCCGACGCGCACCGGCTGGAAGCGGCGCTCGAGCGCCGGGTCCTTCTCGATCTTGCGGTACTCGTTGAGCGTGGTCGCACCCACGAGGTGCAGGTCGCCGCGTGCGAGGCGGGGCTTCAGGATGTTGCCCGCGTCCATGCCGCCGTCGCCCGCACCACCTGCGCCGACGACCGTGTGCACCTCATCGATGAAGACGATGAGCTCGCCCTTGTTGTCGGCGATCTCCTCCATGGTCTTCGTGAGGCGCTCTTCGAAGTCGCCGCGGTAGCGGGTGCCGGCGAGCATGCCGGGCAGGTCGAGCGCGATGACGCGCTTGCCGAGCAGCGCCTCGGGCACGTTCTCCTCGACGATCGCGCGGGCGAGGCCCTCGACGATCGCCGTCTTGCCGACGCCGGCCTCGCCGACGAGCACCGGGTTGTTCTTGGTGCGGCGGCTGAGAATCTCAATCGTCTGCTCGATCTCGTCGGCACGCCCGATCACGGGGTCGAGCTCGCCGTTCGCGGCCAGCTCGGTGAGGTCCATGCCGAACTTGTCGAGCATCGGCGTGGTCGACTCCTCATCCGCGGGTTGAGGAGCACCCGACGAAGTCGGACGCGTCTCGAAACCGGTCCCCCCGTCGTGCTCACGCATCCCCTGCGTCAACGCCTCAGCCGTCACCCCAGCCCGAGCCAGCACCTGCCCCGCAGGCGCATCCTGCCCCAGCACCAACGCGAAGAACAGGTGCTCGGGGTCGATGTACGTCGCCCCCGACGAGCGCGCCACCTGGTAGCTGTGGAACAGCGCGCGGGAAGCACTCGGCGTGATCGTCGCCGCGTTGATGTCGGCGACCTCGCCGGCAGCGGGCAGACGTGCCTCGGTCGCCGTGATGATGCGTTCGGGGCTCGCGCCGATGCGTCGGATCGCCTGCTGCACGCTCTCGTCTTCGACGATGACGCGCAGGATGTGCAGGGCGTCGAGCTCGACCTGTCCGCGTTCGAGGGCGAAGCGGCCCGCCTGCTGAAGGATCGATTGAGTACGGGCAGTCAAGAACCGGCTGAGGTCGATCGACCGCGCCTGCCGAGCTTGCTCACCCGCGAGGTATCGGGCGAGGAACTCGTCGAACGAGCTCGCGCCGGCCTCGTTGAAGTCGTTGGGCACCTGGCCTCCTGGTTGAAGTTGAGTGTGGTTCGCTCAAGTTCAACGCGTCCGTGTCTGGAGTATTCCACGCGACTCCAGTCGGCAGCTAGGCGAGGGCCCGCAGAATATCTGCCGCGACGGTCGAAGCGGATGCGGGCTGTCGAATGTCAAGCGTGGAGGTGTCAACCCGCACGACGGGCACGGTCGTGGTCGCGAGGAACCTCTCGCGCTCCGCTGTCACCAATTCCAGATAACGGATGTCGGGGACTCGGTCCGCGCCACGACCTCGAGCAGTGACCCGCTCGATAAGCACCTCAAAAGGACACTCCGCGAGCACGTACACATCAGGAACCGCGATCCCGCGTGTCAAAGTCCGCCCAAGCGCCGTCAACAAATCAGCTTCAGACCGCTCCAGCCACTTGTTCTCGACGAACACGGGTGTGTGGATCTCAATCAGTTCTTCCAACGAGTGATCCAACACCCCGCCCTGTCCCATTGCGAGGCGCAGCGAGTTAGCAGCTTCGTTGATATACCACGCCTGATTCGCGAAGCACCATCGAGTCGGCGCCGCGCGCAGCCTTGGCAAGAACGGATTGAGTTCCGGCCGCTCGAGCACGGGTCTCAGCGAGATGCTGCGGGCGAGCGACCCAGCGATCGTGGTCTTTCCAGCCGCAATGTTGCCGAGTACCGACACCACGACCGATGATTTCGTCATTTCCGACGCCGCAAGTTCAGTCCGAACCACAGAATGAGCTGAAAGAGTACGTTGCTCAGCACACCGATTACGACCGCTAACCAGTTGTCTTCAATTGACTCGTCACCGATTGCCAGGACGACGGCCATGGACAACAGAACAAACAGCGCCGAAGCTATAAGCAACCTCCGCTCGTAGCGGAACACTCGGGTGGTAACGCGACCGAAATCGTCTCCGTATGCGCGAGTGAGCTCACTTACCGTATCGCCAACCCTTGGATCCTTCTTGATCTCGGATTTGGACAGTTTGAATGAGTTCGCGATCGGCCATATCTCGGTCTCGTATCCGTGCTGCCCGGAATAAGGCCGCGCGACAGGCTCATCCAGTTTCACGAACTCGATTTTCGCGATCGCTGTGCCTGGAGGGATCGCGAGGTACTCGTTCGACGCGTTGATCATCACAATTCCCAGGCGGCCGACGAACCCTGGGTCGGCAAATGTGTTGACAGGCACGAGGCCCAAACTGAATAGTTGTCCCTTGCTCATGACCCGACCGAAATAGTCGTCTGGTAGATCGAGGGACTCCATCGTGATGAACACGATCATCTGCTTTGGCTTCATCAAGATTGTGTCGCCTAGCGCTGCAACGTGTCGCCGATCTGGCTCGTCGAGATCATAGAAGATATCCGAAGCGCGTAGCTCGTAGCACGCTTGTTTGACGCGCTCCGGCGCAAACTCGGAGGTGATCAAGAGCCCGCTCTCCGCGAGCGAGATGATCTGCTTGTCGATGAGTGTCGAAGACATGAGTTGAAGCATTCCAGTCGCCGCGATGCTCGGCCACTCGCCCTGCCGATTGAGTACGGATGATTGACTCGCGTTGGCGGCGGCCCGGCCCATTCGCTCGACAGAGTTGCTCTTGCGGCACAACTGGGACGCGAACATCCCAACATGGACGGGCGGCGTCGCGCACACTCTCCGTGGCCTCGTCAACCTGATCTTGTTGTGCAGTGGGAAACCTATCGACACGAAGATTCACCAACTCACGCCCGCGACGCGAGACCTGCCTCCTGTACCAGGTGAGGGCTTCGAAGCGGCGTTCTATGGCGACTTGATGTGCTCAGCCTCGAAGGGGCCACCCCTAGAACGGGTCACAAAGACATACGTCAATTTGCGTCAAGCCGACCGTAGGATCGCATGACGATCAGGAGGATGCGCCGCAGCAGCATTCAAGGGCCTGTTGTCGGAGCGATGTGCGCGTGTGAAGGAAGAGCCAATGGGAGAACTGTTCGTCCGCGACGTTGGCGCAGTACGAAAAGCACTCGCGGAAGCAGCTCGCGCCGATGAGAGTTCAGCGGATCGCGTGTACGAGCGCTTCATCGAACTCCGCCCTGGGGTCACCGACAAACTCGCTGCCCGCCGCCACCATCTGCTGACTGGCCGTCGTGGGACAGGCAAATCCACGCTGCTGCACGTGGTCCGCAAGCGTCTTCAAGCAGATGGCATTGCGGTGGCGACGGTTGACATGGAGAGGTTCAAGGGTCGGGAATTCCCCGACGTCCTGATCGAGATACTTGTTGCACTTCTTGACGAGATCGCCCCTCCAATTCGAGTCGGTCACCTGTACAAGGACACTCGTCTCAAAGTCGATTCGAAGCGACTCGCCCGAAAACTGAGCGCAATTCTCGAGGACCCGCAAAGCCTGATTCGAAAGGTCGAGAGAAGAGCTGCGCGCGACGTAAAGGCCCAAGGACGTCTCAGCCTCGGAATCCCGCTCGAAGGCGGCAATGCCGGGGCACGACTCGCGGCCGGGCGCTCCTCCACGTCCACACATTCGAGCGAGGCGGAGTTCGAAGAGCTGAAAATTGAACGCCTTCAACAACTCGCACCACAGATCGCACACGTACTTTCGCAACTCGTCAAGCGTTCCGCGGATCAGCACGCGATCATATTCATCGACGATTACTACTTCGTGAGGTTGCAGGATCAGCCGCATGTTCTCGACTACCTACACCAAGTTTGCAAGAGCACCGGAGTTTGGCTGAAAGTCGGCGGAGTGGGGTCGCGATTGCGCCCATTCGTGGAAGGTAATCCACCGATTGGTATGCAGCCAACCCAAGACATTGACAGGCTGGCACTGGACGTTACCCTCGACGATTTTGCGACGGCCCAGCGCTTTCTCGAAGACATGCTCGACGGCGTGCTCGCCGAGTTCAAAGTTACTTCGCCTCAACTCTTTACCGACACCGCTCGTGCGCGCATGGTTCTTGCTTGCGGCGGAGCCGTGGCTCGCGACTACATCACCCTGACCGATGCCGCGCTCGACGAGGCGATCGAACGAATGAGCAAGGCAGGAACCTACAAGGACGCTGCCAGGGTGAACATCCAAGCGGGGGATGTACATCGGGCAGTTCGGAAGCGGCTCAATACCAAGGAAGAGGAAGAACTGAGCCTGGACGCCGGAACTGATGCTCCGGCATTGAGTTCGCGATGGCGAGACATTTGTGATTTCACTCGAGAATCCGGCGATATCGCGTTCGTACTCGTGAAGCAATCCGACCTCGAAGGAAGTGGGTGGGGTAAGGAGATTCAACAGCTCGAAAGCCTTCGACTCTTGCATCGAATCAAAGACACGGTTCCGAACACTCCAAACTGGCGTGGGATCAAGACCATGGCATTCATGGTTGACCTCGCCCAGGTCGCAGATCAGCGGCTCCGAACCGGCATCCCGGAGTTCTGGAAAGGAACCGCCGAGTTCGACAAGCTTCGCCGCGCCGAGTGGGTCTACTCGCCAGAGTGGCGCGACCATCAAGCAAGTAATCTTCGTGCACAACGTGATGGGCTTGGTGAGTCTGTCGCGACAGAACCATCACCGTTGTTTGACCTAGAGCCATAATGTCTCCTGCCTGACCCTGCCGGTGCTCGGCCGAAGCCGCACGAGTCGACCCTCTTCACGCCGTCGGAATCGCCACGAACACGTAGTGCGGCATTGTCTGGCCAGCAAGGTCCCGCTCGGTGCGGTCGACGAACTGATGGTCGTTACGCGTAGCACGTCCGCGGCATCGGTGAAATGGAGCGTCTCAATGAGATGCCGTGGGCCCCACCGCTCCAGAGGGTATTCAATGCGGGTTTGCGTTGCCCGACACAGTGATCCGCTCGATCGGCTCGCACACCGGCCGTTCTCGCGCGTCGATATATGCATTTCAGTTGGCTCCTGACATCGGTGGACTCGCGGCAACATGCATTGACGCCCCAACCCCACCGGCGTAGACCAGAGACAGCCCGAGAAGGAGGTGCCGTCATGGCGAAGGATCTCTTGGTCACCCTCGAGGATCAGCCCGGCGAGGGGGCTCGGCTCGGCGAAGCGCTCGGCAATGCGGGCGTCAACATCGAGGGTCTCTGCGCGATCATGGAGGGTGGTCGGGGTGCCGTCCACATCCTCGTCGACGACGTCGCGGGTGCCACGGCGGCGCTCGAGGGCGCAGACATCGCGGTCGACGCGGTGACCGACGTCATCGTGAGCCCGGCGCTGCCCGAGCCCGACATCGATACGCCGGGCGTGTTCGGCGGCATGGCGCGTGCGCTGGGCGAGGCCGGCATCAACATCTCGCTCGTCTACGTCGCCACCCGCAACCGCGTCGTGCTCGCGACCGACGACAATCAGCAGGCCACGCGGCTCTTGCAGTCGATGATGTAGTCGCCCGAGGCATCTATCATTCACACGCTGCCCGCCTCGCATGCTGGGAGCGTGCCACGACTCCACGCCGGACCCGATCGCTCCACGTAGGTGCTGTCACCGAATGCAGGTCCGCCGCCAACCGACGATCCGCCGCGCCGTGGTCGTCGACATCAGCTGCCTAAAGTCAACAATCGAGCCAGACGGCACTGCCCTGCACCGACAAATCGCCTCAGTCGCGCCAGTTATTCGTCGAGGTCAAAGTAGCCCGCGTCTCGCAGTCGATCATCGATCTCCGTCAATCTACGCTCAAGATCGCGTGAATCGGCCCGCAGGTGCGCATCGCGCCGTCGGCGCCGCTGCAGGACATCGAGGTGACGGGTCAGTGTAGCCAACTGGCTCGTAAGGTGCGACTGCTCAGCGAGCAACCCTTCGCGCATTTCCAGCGCTTGCACCCGGTTACCGTCGACATCCTCATGAGCAAGATCGTCTTGGATAGAACTGATTCTCGCGGAAAGCTCATCGAGGCGATCCTCCAGCGAACGCACGATGTTCAGGGTTTCGCGAAGGCCAACTCCTCCAGCTTCTTCTCGACGTTCAAGCAAGTTGGTGTGGAGATGCCGTCGCAGAACTTCCCGCTCGTGCAGTAGATCATTAACCTGCGGTGCCGATCGACCAGCACGGGCCGTCGAGACCTGCTCAACCTCATCCAGCGAACTCGCGCTGATCTGCGAACCTCGCTCCTGGGCGTATGCAAGAAACCGCTCAGGGCTGTAGAAGTGGATGCGGGCCTTCGCAGAATCAAAATACTCGTCGATGAGCTCAACTCGCGGCCCCTGAGTCTTTCCTTCGACGATGTACCACCAGTCTTCCTTCGAATCGTCCGTGACGAAGATTGCGGGCTTCTGCATCGCTCGCCCATAGTCAAGGATCTGGCGCCAGAGGACGAGATCACCGTACTTCGCTGTCCCATCCTTGGCTTTGTCTTTGTAGCCCGGCGGGATGCTCTCGGCATACCGCACTTCACCTTCGTCGTGTATCGCCTTCAGCTCGGAATCTCCGAAGGGTTCGCCTACCTTTCCTTCGTACAGCGCCGTAATGGAATCAAAGGTCGCTTCAATCGCATGAGCGCCAACGACATCGGCATCGTGACTTGCACGTGCCTTTGCAAGGCCGTTGGCGATATCGCGAATGCTGGTCTCCAAGAGCTCCGAGAGTCCTGCCGTGTCCAGAGAAGGATGCCTCTTGAACTTGTTGATCGCAGCCTGCACCGAATTCTTCGCCGAAGTGAGACTCTCATCGATATCGACGAAGGCCCTCCCCTGCATGTTGATGACTTCGAGTCGCCGACGATGGAACTCGAGCCCAACCTGATGTGGCAGCCACAGGGACTCCACCCGCTCCGCAAGCAACGTTAGGAAGCTATTTCTCGTGTCGGCTGTGTATCGAAACAGATTCAAGAGCGCGTTGGTGTCGAGTATTACGACGCCGTCATTCCAGAGCTCGGCAAGCTCATCGTGCGAAGGCGGGTAGTACCCGCGAAACCTGCTTTTCATACTCTCGACTCCGCTCTACTTGCGTCATCGTGCCACGGCGAAGCCCCGATCGACTTGAAGTGATGAGTCCCCAGATCGGGGGCTTGCCCAACGCCGATTTCCCATAATCCGGAAAAGGCCGGATTCACATTCATGGCGAAACCGGGGTCACATGGTGCTACGCAATCAAAGACAACCGGCCACGCGGCTCTTGCAGTCGATGATGTAGCGGCCGAGGCATCCGCCGATCGAACACTGCCCGCCTCGTAGGCTGGGAGCGTGCCCCGACTCCACGCCGAACCCGATCGCTCCCTGTGGGTGCCCGTCACCGACTCCCTCGGGTTCCGCGGTCGCCGCGCCCGCAAGGCGGCGATCGGCATGCTGCTGTCGCAGGCCAAGGGGGCGGATGCCTCGGGGTCGAAGCGCGGCGGCTTCAGCGCGTGGGCGATGAGCCAGGCCGTGCCGTTCCTGATGCGCAAGGCCGACGGGCGCGTGCTCGTGTGGGTCTGGAAGGCCGAGCCCGACCTGCTCGTCGTGATGGCCCAGGTGCAGGCAGCGACGCCTGAGGTGCGGATCGCGCGAGCATCGATGCCGATCGAGTACGACGACACCGAGGAGTTCCGCGGTACGTACCTTGGCGTGGGCGAGAAGCTCGTGATGCCTCATCCGGCTGGTGGCCGGCCGCCGTTCGCGACGTACACGTGGGATCTCGGCACGCACCTCGTGACCGTGACGGCGGTGTGCGGGGATCGTGAGCGGTTCGGGACGGTCGTCGGGGAGGTCGATGAGCTCGCTCGTGAGATTCGGGTTGTCGATGATCTGACCGTGGATGAGGCGGCGCCGGTGCTGCGGATCGATCCTGTCTGATTACCTGCGCTCCCATCCCCGATGCCGATTCGAGCTAGGCGTCATCCCCGTCGAACGGGCCCAAAGATGCGGACCCGCCCGGCCCCACTTCGAGGGTGATGGACGTGTTTAAGGTCGCGTATGGACCGTTAGCCGGACAGCATTGACAGCACGTTGGCTTGCGCCTCCGCGTCAGGGGATGCAGCAGGCACCAAGGAGGCCCGGACGATGAAGAACCTTCCTGCGCACGCCGCTCTTCTTGCCGCGACGTGTCTGATGCTCGCAGGGTGCACGGCGACACCGAACCACCAGGCCGCTCCCAAGCCATCGCAGACGATCACCCCAAGCCCGACGCCGACGATCGACCCAGGGCCAGTGGAGCTCACGGTTGACGAAGCGGCCGATCGCTACCTCGGCATCGTCTGCCCGACGAATGCAACGATCGAAGCGCTGACCGCGGCGTTCAAGGCGAGCGAAGATGAGTTCCTCAACGGGGGTTCGCCCGACCCCGCAGCCGTGAAAGCGGCCGCCCAGGTCCAAATGGACTCCATCAGCGCGCAGACTGAGTTGTTCGACGACGAGTATTACGAGTGGCCAAACGATCTCGGCAACGAGATCACCACTCTGCGCGACTTCAATATCAGCGCGCTCGGCACGTTGAGCACCATGGTGAACGCACCTGATTACGAGTCCGCGTACGACGCGGTCTGGCCAGATGGCGCTGCGTCCCAGGCAGCAGCGCAGGAGATCCGGTATCAGCTCGGTATCGGCGCCGACACCTCGGCTACCTGCATGGATCATCGAGACAAGCACGCCGTTCTCATCGCAGAGAAGCAAGAGCGCGAGAAGCAACTCGCTGCTCAGAGCGAAGGCGAGTAGGCGACTCCGCCGCTTCGAAGCGGAATGCCAGTCGACGTGTCCTCGATGCGGCGTCAGCGCCGGGCGGAACACGCCACGGCGATCCCTCAATCTCCACGCGGAGCCTTCCAGGCGTTGCGCTCCGCGCGGTACCCGACCAGCTACGGTGTCGGGTTCGACCGCTCCACGACCACATCGCGCTGCGGCCCATACTCCAGCGGTGACGCGACGAACGCGAGCACCGCGACGAGCGAAAGTGTCGTGACGACGACGCACACGCGCGACATCACGACCGACGTGCGCTCGCCCGCCACGCGCCGCACGGCGACGAAGATGCTCCAGCCGATGAGCGCTCCGGCGGTGTTGACGATGAGGTCGGTGGTGTCGAAGCTGCCCGTCGAGATGGCGTGCTGCACCGTCTCGAGCACGAGGCTCGTGGCGAGCGCGGCGAGGCCGGTCTTCCACCACGACCATTTTGGCGCGAGTGCGCCGGCGAACAGCCCGAAGGGCACGAAGAGCACGAGGTTGATCAGCAGTTCGGTCGGTTTGCTCGCGCCGTCGTCGCCGGCCGGCACGAACGGCACCAGCTTGATCGGCCTGGCGAGGCCTGCGGCTTCGCCGATCCAGGGCACGTCGAGCTTCCACAGCACCACCCACGCGAGCAGCGCAAGGTACACGACGAACGCGACGATCAGGATGCCGCGGCCGCGGTTCGATCGCGAGGGGGTCGAGGAGGTCACAGGGCATTCTCTCCCTGCGAACCTTCAGAACGGCCGAGCCACGCGCTCAGCGGGATCGGCACGAGCCTTTCCGCACCACCGCTGGCGCTCCCTGTTCGACCGCTCCGATGCGCCGGATGCCACGGCGCGCGACTTGTCCTCCACAGGTCGCGTTCTGCGCGATTTGTCCACAGGCGAAACAGCCGATCATCGCTGATTTCCAGCGCGGGCGAATGTCAGTGGGTGGGCGCAGAGTGGAGACATGGAAGAGACCTCGCGACCCGCGCAGGCCGTGCCCGCGGCACCGGCCGCGCTGCACGCGCTGGCCGCCCTCGAACGCGGGGTGGCGGGGCTCCGTGAGGCGTGGGCCGGCGCGATGCCGCCCTTCGGCGCGAGCCTCGGGTCGGCTCAGCTCGACCTCGAGCAGATGAGCGATTCGGGTCTCATCCGGGTCACCGATGCGCTGGCGAAGACGCGGCGCGACATCGACGCCGTGCTCGCCCGGGTCGCGGCCGAGGTCGCGCGACGCTCCGGGCCCGAGTTCGGCGAGACCGGGCTCGCGAAGGCGCAGGGGTTCCACAATCCGACACGACTCATCGCCGCGTCCACCGGGGCGTCGCGCACCGACGCGCAGCGGCTGATCGCGGTGGGCACGGCGACCGCCGAACGGCAGACCTTCAGCGGTGAGCGCGCGCCGTCGCGGCATCCGCATGTGGCGACGGCGCTCGCAGCCGCGGTGATTGGTCTCGATGCCGCCTCCGCGATCACCTCGATGCTCGACCGAGCGTCTGCGAGAGCCGATGCCTCCCGAGTCGACGTGGTCGAAGCTGCGCTCGTCGAACTGGCCAGGCAGGTTCCGCTCGAGACGCTCCTGCGCGGAGTCCGCGAGGCAGAGGCGCGGCTCGATCCCGACGGCGTCGAGCCCCGCGACGACGAACTCCGTTCGGAGCGCTCGCTGACGATGCGCGAAGACCGCCACGGCGTGGTGCACCTGGTGGCCCGACTCGACCCCGAGAGCGCCGCACCGGTCAAGGCGGCGATCGAGGCCCTCGTCAGCGATGCGCTGCGCCGACGCCAGGCGGGCGACGTCGACCACGCGCCGGTCCTCGACGACACCCGATCGATCCCGCAGATCCAGGCCGACGCGCTCGCCGCGCTCGCGCGCCACACGCTCGGCTGCAGCCAGACGCTCACGCCCCTCGCGAAGACCACGGTCGTCGTCCGCGTCGACCTCGACACCCTCCAGAGCGGCCTCGGACACGCCCGCATCGACGGTCTCGACCAGCCCGTCTCGGCATCCACGGCGCGCCGCATGGCCGCCGACGCCGAACTCATCCCCGCTGTGCTCGGCGGCGAGAGCCTCCCGCTCGACCTCGGAAGGCAGGTCCGGCTCTTCACCAGGGCGCAACGCCTCGCGCTCGGCGAGCGCGACGGCGGCTGCGCCTCCTGCGGCCAGAACATCGCGTATGTCGAAGCCCACCACATCCGGTGGTGGGAGCGAGACGCCGGACCGACCAACCTCTCGAACGGCGTGATGCTCTGCAGCTTCTGCCACCACCGCATCCACCGCGACGGGTGGAGTATCGACGCGCGACCGAGCGAGGTGTGGTTCATCCCACCACCGCACATCGACCCCGACCAGGTGCCGCGCCTCGGTGGGCGGGCGCGATTCGAGCTGCGCCACGATCGGGTGACGCGATGATCGGGTGACGCGATGATCGGGTGCGTGACGATCGAGCGGCGCGACGATCGAGCGGCGTAACCGCCAGCTTCAGCGGGCGTTCTCCCACGCCAGTCGCACCCAACCGACCAGTTCAGCGTCGACATCGTCGACCTGCCGAAGCTCGACATGATGCATCCACGTCGAATTCGCTGGATGCGCGATCTCTTTGAACCGCTCCGATTCCAGCCGCTCGGGCAACGCGATCGACACGACCACCGGCACGTCCGACGAGATGTACCGCGACGGAGCCCAGCAGTAGGCGAAGCCCCGTCTGGCGCGAAGGGCGACCTGGCTCTTCGAGACGCGCACCTCCACGCCCTCGAGGCCGACGAACGGACGCGCGAGCGCACGATAGATCGCACGTGCCTGAGCGTCGTCCGCGAAGAACTCCTCGCCCTCGACCGGCTCGCTCATGCCGACCACGATAGGCAGCGACGACGTCAGCCGGTAGCCGACGAGGTCGCCTCCGCCGAAAGTCCGACCGCGGCATCCACGACCGCATCGAGCACCACCTGCAACGCCGGCGAATCCGCCTGGCTGCGCCGATGCACCGCCGACACGCCACGCGTCGAGGCCGGCCGCACCGTCGGGATCGCCACCAGGTCAGGGTGCAACGCCGGCCGCCCCATCCGCGGAACCAACGCGACCCCGAGCCCCGCCCGCACGAGCTCGAGGTGGTTCTCGAACTCCATCGACTCGTGCACGACGCGCGGCGCGTTCGAGACGCCGTCGAACAGCCGCCGCAGCCACTGCCGGCAAATGGTCGAGTCGAACGTCGCGATCCACTCCTCGTTCGCGAGATCGAGCGGCGTGAGTTCTGCCCGGTCCGCGAGCCGGTGGTCCCGCCGCAGGATCACATCCGCGACATCCGTGAACAGCGGCGTCTCGACGAGGTGCTCGGGCATCGCGAGCGCCACGCCGCCCCACCGGTGCACGATGCCGAGGTCGCGCTGCCCCGACGCGACGAGGGCGATCGTCTCCCACGGCTCGCTCTCGCGCATCGGCACCCGCAGTTCGGGATGCTCCGCCCGCAGCCGCGGCAGCACATCGACGAGGATGCCGCGCACCGCCGTCGAGAACGCGCCGATGCGCACCTCGCCAACCACCGGACCGCGTTCGGCCGCACCGGTGCCGCCCGCCAAGTGCAGGTCGGCCTCGAGTCGCTCGAGGTCGGCGAGCACGTTCGCCGACGACGTGACCAGGTGCCGCCCGGCATCGGTGAGCACGACCCCGCGGCCGGCTCGCTCGAGCAGGGCGACGCGCGTGCCGCGTTCGAGCCGCTTGATCTGCTGCGACACCGCCGACGGCGTGAAGCCGAGCGCGTCGGCCGCGGCCGCGACGCTTCCGTTGGTGGCAACGGCACGCAGGGCGACCACCGCTTCGAGATCGATCATGTACGGATGCTACCGAATTACTCGCACAAATGATCGCTGGTGTTTCCGGATGCGACGCGGTGAAGTAGAGCCATGACGAGACGCGACATGCTGCTGGCTGCCCTGGTGGCGACGATGTGGGGCTTCAATTTCGTCGTGATCGACTGGGGCATGCGAGGCATCCCGCCCCTCTTCTTCGTCGCCGTGCGCTTCGCAGTCGTCGCCCTCGCGGTCGTCTTCGTGCCCCGCCCGGTTGCGAGCTGGAAGACCATCGTCGGCGTCGGCCTGTTCATGAGCCTCGGCCAGTTCGCCCTGCTCTACACCTCGATCGCGCTCGGACTGCAGCCCGGCATCGCGGCGCTGCTGCTGCAGGCGCAGGTCGTACTGACGATCGTGGTGGCGGCGCTCGCCCTGCGCGAACGGCCGAACCGCATGCAGACGATCGGCGTGCTCGTCGGTACGGTCGGGCTCGGCGTCGTCGCGCTCGGTCGCGGCGGCGACGCCCCGGCGATCGCGGTCGTGATGTGCCTGCTCGCCGCACTCTCATGGGCGATCGGCAACGTGATCTCGCGCAAGGCCGGTCCGGTCGCACCCGCGAAGCGGTTCGGTGCGCTGTCGCTCACGGTCTGGTCGTCGCTCGTCGTGCCGCTGCCGGCACTCGCCCTGTCGGCGCTCATCGAGGGGCCCGACGCGATCGCCGCGGGCATCGCCGTGTTCGGCTGGCGGCCACTCGTCTCAACCCTGTACACGGCGGGGCTCTGCACCCTCGTCGGCTACGCCATCTTCAACGCGCTGCTCGCCCGCAACCGCTCGGCGTCGGTGGTGCCGTGGGTGCTGCTCGCGCCCGTCGTCGCGATGATCTCGGCGGCCCTGCTGCTCGCGCAGATCCCGAACGGGTGGGAGATCATCGGCGGGGTCGTGCTCGTCGGCGGCGTGTTCATCGCGAATGCGCCGGTGCGGCGTGGCGCTGGACGGGGCCCTGGCGGCACGGCGCAGGCTCAGGTCCCGCCCCGCACGCGACCCTCGGAACGCACCGCGATCACCCCGATGCCCCAACCCGCAAGTCCCCGTTCTGGGACGAGCTGATCCACTCACGCCCGGCATCCAGCGCCCTAGTCTTTCGGGGTGACCAACGTTGTTCCTCAGTCGAGCGGACTCCGTACCGCTGCGATCGTGCTCCTCGCGTGCGGCATTCCCGCGACGCTGTTCGGCCTCATCTGGATACTCACCTTCTACGCCTCGCGCGGGGAGCTTCCGATGCCCGAGCTCGGCTCGGCGAACCTCGTGGTGGGGCTGATCCCCCTGCTCATCGGCGCCCCCTTGGCACTGACGGGCAGGCTCCTCCTGGCCGCGAGCCGACGACAGCCGACGCGCTCGTTCTGAACGGAGACGGCCGCACCCCGGAGGGCGCGGCCGTCTCGGTTCGCGGACTCAGCGCAGCGGTCGGAAGAACTCGCGCAGGTCGCCGACCAGGGCCTCGGGCACCTCCATCGCGGCGAAGTGGCCGCCGACCTCGTGCTCCTTCCAGAACACGATCTGGTCGTTGTCTCGCTCGGCGAACGTGCGGATCGAGTGGAAGTCGTTCTTGAAGATCGACACCCCCGTCGGTGCGTGATTGATGCGGGCAGCGACGCCCTCACCCGCGTTGAACCGCGCGTCCTCCTTGTACTGCCGCGCCGAGGACCCGGCGGTGTTCGTGAACCAGTACAGCGACACGTGCGTGAGGATCTGGTCGCGGGTGAGTTCGGTCGGCCGGTCGAACGTCGCCATGAGCTCGTTCCAGGCGAGCTGCCCGACCGGCGAGTCGGCGAGCGCGTGCGCGAGTGTCTGCGGCCTCGTCGACTGCAGGCTGGCGAACGCCGAGATCTCGCCGAAGTTCTTCAAGATCTCGAGCGCCTCGAAATCCTTCGGCTCCAGCTTCTCGAACTCGGCGGGGTCGCCGCTCGGGAACGAGAACAGCTGCAGCACATGCGTGCCGACGAGGCCGTCGGGGGCGAGGATGCCGAGTTCGCGGCCGACGAGCGATCCGCCGTCACCACCGTGCGCGCCGTAGCGCTCGTAGCCGAGGCGCTTCATCAGCACGTCCCATGCGGCCGCGACCCGCGCCGATCCCCAGCCCGCCTCCGTGACCGGCCCGCTGAACGCGTAACCCGGGAAGCTCGGCACCACGACGTGGAAGGCGTCCTCGGCGCGACCGCCGTGCGCAACCGGATCGACCAGCGGCCCGATCATGTCGGCGAACTCGGCGAACGATCCCGGCCAGCCGTGCGTGAGCACGATGGGGAACGCGTTCGGCTCGGCCGAGCGCACGTGCAGGAAGTGGATCGGCTGCCCGTCGATCGTCGTCATGAACTGCGGAAAGGCGGCAAGTCGCTGCTCGACGGCGCGCCAGTCGAACTCGTCTCGCCAGTACTCGGCCGTCTCGCGCACCTTGGTGAGGCTCGCTCCGTAGGCCGGGTCGCCGCCCGGCACCTCGGTCGTGTAGCGCGTGCGGGCGAGACGGTCGTGGAGGTCGTCGAGATCCGCGGCAGGGATCGAGAGGGTGAACGGGATGACGCGCTCGTCGTTCGGCTCGATCGTCGAAGTGGTGGCCTGCTGGGTGCCGGTGGTCGGCTCGCTGTTCGTCATGCCCCTACGGTAGAAACGAATGCGGAAGATGAGCTTCCGTGAATCGAGGACGCCCGTGAACCAGACCGCGACGCGCGTGCTGCAGGTCCTGGCGCTGCTACGGCAGCGCCAGGACTGGACGGCGACCGAACTCGCGGAGCGGCTGGCGGTGTCGACCCGCACCATCCGCTCCGACATCGGGCGCCTTCGTCAACTCGGCTACGTCATCGACGCCACGAGCGGCAGGGCGGGCGGCTACCGCCTCGACCGAGCGACCGACCTGCCGCCGCTGATGCTCGACGACGACGAGGGCATCGCCGTAGCGATCGCCCTGCACCAGGTCACGTCGAACGCCGTCGCCGGCATCGAGGCGAGCGCTGCACGGTCCCTCGCCAAGCTCGAGCACGTGCTGCCGCATCAGCTGGCCGAACAGGTGAGCGCGATGGCCGCGGCGACCGCCCCTCAGGCGCGAGACACCGGGCCGAGCGTCGAGGCGCCGATGCTCGCCGCGATCGCCGGCGCCGTGCAGCGCACCGAATGGCTCCGGTTCGAGTACACGCCGTTCCAGGGCGAGGCGTCGCTCCGTCGGGTCGAGCCGTACCGGCTCGTGAGTTGGGGCCGTCGTTGGTACCTCGTGGCGTTCGACCTCGAGCGCGACGACTGGCGCAGCTTCCGCGTCGACCGCATGGCGCTTCGCCCGCCGACCCGGCGACGGTTCAACCCGCGCGGTCTCCCGGCCGACGACGTCGCGGGCTACGTGCTGCGCGGCGTCGCCTCGGCGGGTTGGCGCTTTCGCGCCCGTGTCGTCGTGCACGCGCCGGCGAGCGTCGTCGCCGAGAAGATCGATCCCTCGGTCGGCCTGGTCGAGACGATCGACGACGAGCGCTGCGTGCTCGTCACGGGCGCCGACCACCCTATGACGGTCGCCGTCTACCTCGCCCTGCTCGACGAGGACTTCACCGTCGATGGCCCGCCCGAGCTGACCGAGGCGATTCAGGTGCTCGCTCGCAGGTACGCGACCGCGAGCGCGTGACCGGGGATTCCGAATGGCCCTGTGTTCGCCCCCGGGGCGATCCGAACGTCAACCGAAGTCGGCGAGCGCAGCGTTCACCGCAGCGAGCCGTGCTGTTCGATCGCCGACCACCTCGATCACACGGGCACGGTCGCCGGTCAGATCCTGGTCGTCGCTCAGTTCGAGCAGGGACTCGTTCATCGCGCTGCGCAGTTCGAGGTCTTCGTCGGCAGCCGCCTCGGGGCCGTTGCGGTGCTGGAGCGGCAGGATGACGAGCAGGTCGACCTCGCTCATCGCCCGCGAGGTCAGCTCGAGTCCCTGTTCGTAGAGGGCCGACGAGCGACCGCCGCGCCCCAGCGTCTCGAGCGCGGCCAGGTACGCGAGGAAGTCGAGCGGCCCCCGCTCGACGATGACGTCTTGCTCCGGTCCGCCGGCGAGCAGGCGCTTACCGCTCGAGACGAGCTGCTCGAAGTACGTCGACGCGTCGGGCTCGTCGAGCGCGGAGTCGACGAACTCGAAGGCGTCGCCCCATCGCTCATACTCGGGGTGGGCCTCGACGAAGTCGTCGATTAGCGTGGTCTTGCCGCTGGCGTGGGTACCCGAGACGACGATCCGCATGCGGGGCATTCTAGGGGTGGTCCGACGCAGTCGATCCGTCGTCATTCGTCAAGGACGGCCCGGTTTCGTCACTCCCATTCACGATGACATCGAGCAATCGCGACCCCGAGTCGACCAGGACGACGCCATTGTCGTGGAGCTCCGGCGGTACAGAATCAGCCTGCGCCTCACTCACGACGCACACCGGGCATCCGACAGGCATGATGACCCAGTCGCCCGCTACGGCGAGATCGAAGATGACCTGCCAGACGAGCTCACCCTCGACATGGTTGAGCATCAATCCCGTCAGCGGGTCGTCGTCCGCCCCGTAGACCGCGGCCATGCCATCAGCAGTGCGGATATTCTCGCCGGACTCGTCCGTGAACGAGCGCAGAAGTGGCCCGACCGCGTCACGGCGGTCGCGCGGAGTGTCGGCGAAGTCCTGCAGGTAGATTTCGAAGCTCACGACCCCATCATCGTCGAGCCTGCTCCGCGCCGGGTACCCGGGCTCGGATCACCACGGCATCGTAGGCTGACCCGTGTTCCCGAGGAGGTCTCGATGGTCGAGCCGACCAATGCCCGCGGCATCCCGTCGGAAGCAGCCGCAGGCGCTGCGCTGCTCGCGATCGCCCGCTCCGAGCGCACCCCCTCGCAGGCGATTCGCGACGCGGGCCTGATCGACGCGATCCCCGAGATCGCCGCGCTCGCAACGACCCCGCAGGACCCGCACTGGCACCCCGAGGGCGACGTGCTCGTGCACTCGCTGTGGGCGGCCGACCTCGCCGCCGCGTACGCCGACGAGCGCGACGTCGACGACGAACGTCGCGCCCTGCTCGTGCTCGCGGCGCTCCTCCACGACATCGGCAAGCCCGACACCACGACCCGCAGGGATGGCCGGATCAGCTCGCACGGTCATGCCGAGCGGGGCGCCGACGTGATCGGGTCGATGGGGCGACGGATGCGACTCGCCCAGCCGCTCGTCACCGCGGCGGCCGCGATCACTGCGACGCACATGGCGCACGTCTCGGTGCAAGGCACGCCGTCAGCGCGGGCGGTGCGCCGCCTGCGCACCCGACTCGAAGCTGCGGGCGCTCGCCGACTGGGCCGTCATCGTGCGCTGCGATGGCGAGGCCCGGGGTGCGGCGGCGCGGCCGGATGCCTCGATCCCGTGGCTGCGCGTCGCGCAGATGCCCGATCGCTGACGTCTCGCAGCCCGTCACACCCACCCGCGGTCGCGGGCGATCGCAAGCGCCTCGATGCGGTTGCGGGCGTCGAGCTTGCCGATCGCGTTCGACAGGTAGTTGCGCACGGTGCTCGGCGAGAGGAAGAACTGCTCGGCGAGATCGTGGATCGTCGCGCCGTCGGCCGAGGCGCGCAGTACCTCGGCTTCACGGGCAGTGAGCGGGTTGTCGCTCGTGCCGAGCGCCTCGGCGGCGAGCTTCGGGTCGACGACCCGCTCCCCCGCGCGCACCCGGCGGATCGCCGCGGCGAGCTGCTCGACCGGGTCGTCCTTCACGAGGAAGCCGCTCGCCCCAGCCGCGAGCGCCCGGGCCAGGTAGCCGGGCCGGCCGAAGGTCGTCACGACGACGACGAGGCAGCTCGGCAGCGCGGCGAGCAGCGGCGCGATCACGTCGAGTCCGCTCCTGCCGGGCAGCTCGATGTCGAGCAGTACCACGTCGGGCGCCAGCCGCTCGGCGGCCGCGACCACCTCGTCGCCGCGCTCGACCGCGCCGACGACCTCGAGGTCGGGCTCGAGCCCCAGCAGGGTGGCGAGCGCCGAGCGCATCATGCGCTGGTCCTCGGCGATGAGGATCGTCGTCGGCTCGCTCACCGCAGCGTCTCCCCGTTCAGCGGCACGACGGCCGTCACCCTGAAGCGCGGCGCAGCTTCGACCGCGAACTCGCCGCCCGCGGCTGCGACGCGTTCACGGAGGCCGCGCAGGCCGTTGCCCACGGCAGGCGACGCGGATGCCGCGGCCGACGCCCCGCGCGACCGACTCGGCCCGTCGTCGGAGAAGGCGATCGTGACCCGATCGTCGTCGGCTACGACCTCGATCGCGCACTCGCGCGCCACCGAGTGCCGCAGCACATTCGTCGCCGCCTCGCGCACGACCCAGCCGAGCAGGGCGTCGACCGTGACCGGCAGCGGCCGCTCGGGCATGATCACGGATGTCGCCACCCCGGCCTCCTCGAGGGTGCGACGTGCGTTCGCCACCTCGTCGCGAAGGCTCACCGCTCGCGAGCCGGCCACCACCGAACGCACCTCGCCGAGGGCTTCGCGGGCGATCCCTTCGACATCCGAGATGTGTGCGGCCGCGGCATCCGGATCGGGGTTCATCAACCGGCGCGCGGCCTCGGACTTCACCGCGATGACCGAGAGCGAATGACCGAGCAGGTCGTGCAGGTCGCGCGAGAAGCGCAGGCGCTCCTCGGCGACGGCCGCATCGGCGAGCCGCTCGCGGGTGCGGTCGAGCTCGTGCGCGAGCGCGACGTAGTACTGCACGAGGTAGTTGCCCGCGCCGCCCGCGAACGCGGCGAAGCCCACGAGCACTGCTCCGGCGAGCGACCACTCGGCGAAGCCCACCGCCAGTGCACCGGTCACCGCGATCGAGCCGACGACGCCCATCGCCCAGCGCCGCCGGATCGCGAGCGACGCGGCGACGGCGAGCAGCGGAAACAGCAGCGCCTGCCCCGACTGCCAGAGCCAGAAGTATCCGGTGCAGAGTGCGAGCAGGGCGACGAAGACGATCTCGGTCATGACGCTCGGGCGGCGGCCGGCGCCGAACGGCCGCGACACCGCGACGCCGAACGCGACGCCGATGAGCACGACGTAGGCGATGCGCACCGGGTCGCCGGCGACGATGGCCGCGACGAGCGGGGCGACGAGCAGCACGGGCGCCGCGATGAGGGCGAGCCACGCCGCCGGCCGGTAGGCGAGCCACGCGGCCGTGCGCGGCGGGGACTGCGGTTCTTCGATCGTCGTCATCACGTCACGCATCCTGGTCGGCTCCGCAATCGGGCTGGTTCCGCGAGCCAATCTACTCAGCGCTCCGTCGGCGGGCCGCGAGCGGCAGGCCGATGATGATGGCGCCGCCCGTGACGAGGTGCATCGCGAGGAGGGTCACGAGCACCGCGCCCGAGGCGCCCGCGCCGACCGGGCCGAGCAGCGAGAGCGCGAGGAGCGTCCAGCCGACGATGGCGAAAATGCGTCGGCCGTGGCGGGTCACCCGCTCCAGCAGGGCGATGACGCCCCACGCGGCGAAGCCCATCAGCAGCGCGACGGCGACGATCGACGCCGGCGTGACGGTCTGGGCGGTCGGGCCGACGCCCGCCACGAGGTCGAGCCCCGCGAGCGGCACCGCGACCACCCACACGAGCAGGGGCAGCACGACCGCGGCTGCGACGGTCGCGGCGCGGAGGAGTCGACGGCGGCGGGCCGCGGCGATGTCGGCCGGGGGGCGAACGGCAGCGGCGTTGGTCGGGTCGTTGGTCTGGGCGTCGGTCTCGGTCTGATCGGTTGTCGTATCCATGCCTTCGACGGTATGAACTGCGACGGCGCGGCGGCAGAGACGAATGTCACTGATCGGGGGTGGGTGTTTCGCGTGCGCTGGCGAGATCCATCCGGGAGCAACGGCCACAAGTCCACAAGTCCACCGGTCAGGCGGCCACAATTCCACATGTCCACAGGGTGCGCGAAGGGATGTCCCGCCGACGGCGTGCGCTCCTCGGCGGCCGCGGGTTTCGAGACGGCGCTTCGCGCCTCCTCAACCTGCCGCGGGTTTCGAGACGGCGCTTCGCGCCTCCTCAACCTGCCGTGGGCTACGCGAACGAGGCGGCGAGCGCGATCGAGTCGAAGAAGCTCAGCATCGCGTTGCGGATCTCGCCGAGCGGGGTCGCGAAGCTCGCGAGCACGACCTGCTTCGACCCGGGCACCGCGAACCAGTAGTCGACCTCGAGGCGCACGGCGGTGACAGCGACGCCGTCCTCCTCGACGAGCTCCTCGATCTCGCGGTCGGTGCGCAGCACGCTCGCGCGCGGTCCGTCGAGACGACGTGCGGTCTCGGCCCCGGCGGCGGTCGACGCCGCGAGCCCTTTCGCGAGCACGCCGAGCACGGCGTCTGCCGACGTGCCGATCGCGGGCGTCATCCGCAGCCGCTCGGGCGCGTGCACCGTCAGCGATACCGGCAGCGTGACGCCCGGGGCCGCTTCGAAGCACAGGAACAGGGCGTGCGCCTCGGCCTTCCATGCCGCGGCGATCGCACGGTCGAAGCTCGCGGTGAGGCTCCGGCGGGCGAGCACGGCGTCGTCGGCTGCGCCCACGAGGTCGCGTACGGCCGCGTCGACCTGCTCGCGGGCCTGCCGTTCGTCGCGCGGGTCGACCGTGAGCCAGCGGCCGGGCAACTGGAACGTCAGTCGCGGCGGCGCGAGCTGCGCCGTCTCGTCGTTCACTCGCCGGCCGCGATCTGGCGCATCTGGGCGGGCGAGATCCGCAGCGAGAACGGTCCGCTGTCGGACACGCCGAGGGCGGCGGCGACCTCGGGCGTGACGGTCAGCTCGTACGACTCGGCGTCGAAGTCGCTCTCGTAGTCGCTGCGCTGACCGGGGATGAAGTACATGCTCACCTCGTGGCGTGCGCCCGCGCCGCCGGCGACGAAGACGGGGGCCGCGGCACGCGCAGCCCCGACCATGCCGTCTGCCGTGTCGTCGTCGATGTAGAGCGTCACGACGAGCTGGGTGTTCCACGGCGCCCCCGAGTGGGTGACCCCGACGACCGCGTCGTTCACGCCGTCGACCTGCGACAGCTCCGACTCCAGGCCGGCCACGTCGGGCTCCGCGGTCGTGCAGCCGACGAGCGCGACCGCCCCGATCGCGAACGTCGCGACCAATGCCGTCACGCGCAGCGTGCCGCGCCCCCTACGACCCACGCGTGTACTGCGCAACGTATGCCTCCTCATAGCTTCCGTCCCCCGTCTCGGCGAAGAAGATCTCGTCGCCCGGCCGAGGCTCGGGCAGGTAGTGCTCAGCCTGGTCACCGTACATGGTCGCATCGTGCATCGGCCACTGGAGCGGTCGGTACTCCTGCCAGTCGGAGTCGAACTCCGCGAGCCGGTCGATCGGGTCGAGCCCGACGAACTCGAGCGTGTGCACCGGGTCGATGCCGTTCTTGATCTGCGTGACGCGCACGCCGTCGGGCATGTCGCTGTAGTGCTTGTCGATCGCGGAGCCGGCGACGAAGACGGACTCGACCCGGTCGGCGACCCGCGGGTCGGTGGCCATCTCGCCGGCCATCATGCCGCCGAGCGACCAGCCGGTGAACATGATCGGCGCGTCGCTCTCGAAGACGCCGGCGTCGGTCATCGCCTGCCACACCGCCTCTTCGTACTGCGTGCGCATCTCGGGGAAGAGCGACAGCATGAGGTCGGTGCGCAGGTCGTTCATGGCGCCGTCGGTGTTGAACGGGCCCCAGTTCTGCGTGCTCGGCGTCTGGATGCGCCACGAGATGATGTTGCCGTCGGCGTCCTTGATCGCGACGACCTTGATCTCGGTCAGGCTGTCCTTGCCGTGGTCGTCCTGTTGGGCGAGCTGCTGCATCAGGTCCTGGTAGTCGCGCGCCTCCTGGCCGTCGAGCTCCCCGTTGCGCTTCGGGTCGTTCTCGTCGCGCGTCGACTCGGTCTTGCTGTTCTTCAGCTGGGGCGAGCCCGCCTGCTCGCCCCAGACGAGCGCGATGATGCCCACCGCGAGCCCGAGGCCGAGCACGAGCAGCCCGATCGGTCCGAACAGCGTGAACACGAGCCCCACGACCAGCGCGCCGACGACCATCATGAGCAGCACGACGAGCTCCGACACGAGCTCGCTGACGACCTGCACGAGCCAGTCGATGACCGGCGTCAGCACGTCGGACAACCACTCCCCGACCGACGAGAGCACGTCACCGACGCCACCCCAGAACTGGTCCCAGTTGTCGCCGAACGAGTCGGCGCCGTGTTCGATGGCGGTCTCGATCTCGCGGATCGCCCGGTCCGCGGCATCCCAGATCTGCTCGCGCGCCTCGCGCAGCACGCGCCGCGCGTCTTCGACATGCCGGTGGGAGGTCGCGATCTCGTTGTTCGCGGCCCACAGGTCGTCGCGCAGGTCGTCGGTCGGCTTGCCCGCCGCCTCGGCCTGCGTGATCTTGTTGTTCAGGTCGCCGAGGTCGCGCTCGCGGCTGTAGACGCGGTCCTGGTGGAAGTCGGCGTCGCCGACGGCCGCGCGCGCCCGCTCCTGGATGGGTGCGAGCTCGACGGCGAACGTCGTCAGCGCCGACGCGGTGCCGCTGTAGCGGCGGAACGCGCGGCGCAGGCCCTTCGCCGCCTCCTCGGCACTCTCGCCGACCTGCTCGGTCGACTTCGAGACCTGGTCGTCGACGAGGTCGCGCAGAGCGTCGGCGGCGCGCTCGATCGCGTCGGCCGTCGACTGCAGGCGACGTGCGCGGGTCTCGAGCTGTGCCGGTCGCCCGGCGAAGACGTCTTCGTACTCGACGGCGAGTCCGGAACTCATCAGCCCTCCATGTCTTCGTCGAGCTCGGTGAACGTCTCGACGATGGCATCGAGCCAGTCGCGCACGGTCTCGAGCTGCTCTTCGAGCTTGCCGCGGTTGTGGTCCCAGTTGCCGGCGAAGTCATGCACCCGGCTCGCGAGGCGCGACTCGCCCGTCAGGTCGGCGAGGTCGTCGCCGACGCGATCAGCCGACGCGAACGTCGTCAGCGCTGCGCCGACGCGCATCTGCGCGGTCTGCAGCGCTGTCAGGTCGAGGTCGACATCGGCCATCACTCGCTCCATTCCGATCGGGATGCTGCGCCGGAAGGCACACGAGCATCTCATCATCGTGCGGGTGAGGTCGCGATGGGCAGCACTCCCCATCACGGCCGTCGAACACCACCCCGTCGACAGTGGTGGAGGGTACCGGTAGCGTCGCGACCGTACGCGCACCGGCCCCGCGCCGGCCTACGAACGGAGTCGCCACGATGACCGAAGTCCTGCTCTTCCACCACGCGCTCGGCCTCACCGAGGGCATCGAGATCCTCGCGAACGAACTGCGCGAGGCCGGCCACACGGTGCACACCCCCGACCTGTTCGAGGGCCGCACGTTCGCCTCGATCGACGAGGGCGTCGGCTACGCGAGCGAGGTCGGGTTCAGCGAGATCATGGCGCGCGGCGCACGCGCCGCCGACAACCTGCCGAACGACCTCGTCTACGCCGGGTTCTCGCTCGGCGTCGTGCCCGCGCAACGGCTCGCGCAGACCCGCCCCGGCGCCCGCGGCGCGCTCTTCTGCTACTCGTGCCTGCCCGCCTCGGAGTTCGGCGGATGGCCGGCGGGCGTACCCGTGCAGATCCACGGCGCCGACGCCGACCCGATCTTCATCGACGAGGGCGATGTGGATGCCGCGCGCGAGCTGGTCGCGTCGGCCGACGACGCCGAGCTCTTCCTGTACCCGGGCGACCAGCACTACTTCGCCGACCCCACGCTGCCGAGCTACGACGCCGAGGCGAGCGCGCTGCTCATGCGGCGCGTGCTGGAGTTTCTCGCGCGCGTGTGAGGCGGGTCGCCTGAGGCCGGTCTCGATACGCCGGTTGTCGAGTAGGCGCGAAGCGCCGTATCGAGACACGTCGCTCCTCGACCACCGAGTGATGGCCGTCGGTGGCGCCCGCCGCCTCCGAATTCGCAGTGAGGGCTAGGCCCTCGGCCGACCCGAGCGTAGATTGCGTTATATCGCGTTTGCGGGCGGCACCGATGCCGCGCCGACGGGAGGTGGGGGTCATGGAGGTGCTGCTCGGCATCCTCGTCGCGTTCCTGATCATGTTCGTCGTCTCGGTGACGACGATCGTGCTCGTCGTTCGAGCCGTCTACCGGCGCATCCGTCGCAGCCGTACGGTCGCCGACACCACCCTGCGCGCCCGCGCGGGTTTCAGCCGCGGCCCGCGCCGAAAGGTGCTCGCGCTACGGGTCCGACTCGCCGAGACCCTCGACAGCGGGCAGGCCGCGATCGACCTCGCAACGGGCACCGCCCGGCCCGATGGGCGCAGTGGGCGCGCCGCGCGCGGCCGGAGCACCGGGCACGTCGCCCCCGCCGCATCGAGCCACGGCGAGCTGCCGAGGCTGTTCCGCCGCATCCGCGAGGAGGGCACGGCACTCGACCTGCAGCTGCGGTTGCTCGAGAGCGAGACCGACCAGGCGGTGCTCGCCGCCGAGCTTCCCGCGGCGACCAGCCGGGTCGATCAATTGGCGGGGCTCGTGCGGCGGTTGCGTTCGGCCGTGGCATCCGGCCTCGAAGGAGCGACCGACGAGACGCTCACCGACCTGCAGGCCGACCTGGAGCGCGAGGTCGCCGCCCTCGCCGCCGGCGTCGACGAGCTGCGACGACTCAACCGGCACGACGAACCGCTCCGCACGCCGACGCGGCCGCCGTCCCGGCCCGCGGCGTCCGTTCACCGACCACGCTCGACGTTCGATCTGAAGGAGACCAGACCATGAGCGACAACACCGCGCGCGTCCGCACGATCTTCCGCAGCAAGACGAAGAAGACCCTCGACAAGATCGAAGATCCGCGTGAGACCCTCGACGACAGCTACGAGCAGCAGGTGAAGCTGCTGCAGCAGGTGCGTCAGGCGGTCGCCGACGTCGCGACCGCGAAGAAGCGCATCGACCTGCAGGGGCAGGAGATGGGCGCCCGCTACCAGCGGCTCGGCGAGCAGGCCCGCGAGGCGATGGCGCAGGGCCGCGAAGACCTCGCGCGCGCAGCCCTCGAGCGGCGCGCCCTCCTCGAGGGCCAGGTCGCCAAGCTGCAGGACCAGTTCAACTCGCTGCAGCAGCAGACGGCGCAGCTGCAGAGCCGCGAACGTCAGCTGTCGGAGCAGATCGCTGCCTTCCGCATCGAGAAGGAGACGATCAAGGCCACGTACACCGCGTCGGCGGCGCAGGTGAAGGCGAACGAGGCCGTCGCCGGCCTCGGGGCGAGCATCGACGACATCGGCACGAGCCTCGACCGGGCCCGCGACCGCGTCGCCCAGATGCAGGCGCGCGCCGCCGCGACCGACGAGCTGCTCGCGAGCGGCGCCCTCAAGGACCTCACGGCCTCCCCCGACGCCGATATCGAGCGGCAGCTCGCGGCGATGTCGGCGCAGGCGGAGATCGACCGGCAGCTGCGCGCGATGCAGTCGGGTGACTCAGCCGGAGGCACCTCGCAGCGGCGAGCCGACGGCCCCGACGGGTGGCTGGGCATCGGGCAGGGCTAGCCGCGACGTGAGGTGACCGCGCCGGTGGTCTCGATACGCGCTTCGCGCTACTCGACCGACCGACCGGATGACACCGGGTGACGATTCCGCACGCCGGATGACCCCGGCCGACGCTGCGTGACCCCGGCTGTCGCCGCGTGACGAACAGGCTGGAAGCGGCCGCGAGGGCTCTGCCTGAATACCCTCATGGCGATCGAAACAGCTGTGAAGGCCGGGCGAGGGGTGGCTGCCGACGAGTCGCTGCGCCCCGGCATCGATGACCGCATCACGCGCGACGTGGTGCCCGCGCGCCGGCGCACCGACCCCGCGAACCTGCGCTGGATCGGGCCGCTCGTGCTGCTCGGGGTGTGGTTCGCTGCCTCGGCGAGCGGGGCACTCTCTGCGCGCATCTTCCCCGCTCCCCTCGCCGTCGGCGAGGCGGGCTGGCGGCTGGTCGCAAGCGGCGCGCTCGGCGAGCACCTGCTCGTGTCGCTGCAGCGGGCGATGCTCGGCCTCGTGATCGGCATCGTCGTCGGCCTCGCGCTCGCGATCGTCACGGGCCTGTTCGCGCTCGGGCAGGTGCTGCTCGACGCGAACCTGCAGATGATCCGCGCGATGCCGATCCTCGCGCTGCTGCCTCTCGCCATCATCTGGTTCGGCATCGGCGAGGAGGTGAAGGTCTTCCTCGTCGCCCTCGCGGTCGCGTTCCCGATCTACCTCAACACGTACGCGGGCATCCGCGGCGTCGATCGGAAGTACATCGACCTCGCCCGCACCGTCGGCCTCGGCAAGGTCGAGATCATCCGCCGCATCGTGCTGCCGGGCGCGCTGCCGAACTTCTTCACCGGCCTGCGGTTCGCCGTGTCGATCGCCTGGCTCGTGCTCGTCGTCTCCGAGCAGATCAACGCGTCGAGCGGCATCGGCTACCTCATGATGCAGGCCCGCAGCCTCAGCCAGACCGACATCATCGTCGTCGGCCTCGTCGTCTACGCCCTGCTCGGGCTCATCTCCGACACGCTCGTCCGCTTCATCGAGAGGAAGACCCTGACATGGCGATCGACGCTGTGACCACTGCGCCCGCATCGGGCATCATCATCGAACCGGATGCCTCGTCCGAGGCATCCCCGTCGCCCGGGTCGGCGGAGGCGAGCGAGCTCGTCGTGCGCGCCCACGGCGTCACCCGCAGCTTCGACGGACGCGGCGTGCTGCACGGCATCGAACTCGACCTCCGCCGCGGCGAGTTCGTCGCCCTCCTCGGCCGCTCGGGCTCGGGCAAGTCGACCCTCCTGCGCATCCTCGCTGGGCTCGACACCGAGTATACCGGCTCGCTGCACGCGCCCGCGCTGCCCTCGGTCGCGTTCCAGGACTCGCGACTGCTGCCCTGGGCCAAGGTGCTCGACAACGTGCTGCTCGGCCTGCCACGCGCAGGTCGAGCCGGTCGCGACGCCCGCGGACGCGCAGGCGCCCTGCTCGACGAGGTCGGCCTCGCCGACAAGGCCTGCGTCTGGCCGAAGACGCTCTCGGGCGGCGAGGCGCAGCGCGTCTCGCTCGCGCGGGCCCTCGTGCGCGAGCCCTCGCTGCTGCTGATGGACGAGCCGTTCGGCGCGCTCGACGCGCTCACCCGCATCCGCATGCACCGCCTGCTGCGCGGGCTGATCGCCCGGCACACACCGGCCGTCCTGCTCGTCACGCACGACGTCGACGAGGCCGTGCTGCTCGCCGACCGCATCATCGTGCTCACCGACGGCGAGCTCTCGCTCGACGTGGGCGTCGACCTGCCCGTCGAGGGCCGACGCTCGCGCCCCGAGTTCGCGGCGCTGCGCGCCCGCCTGCTCACCGAGCTCGGCGTCGGCGACGACGACCACTGACCGGCGCGGCCCGCTTCACCACCTGAGACCACCGCACCCACCAAGAGAAACGGAACGACCATGCCCATCCGCTCCACCACGATCGCCTCGACGGCCGTACTCGCCGTCGCCGGCCTCGCCCTGTCGGGCTGCGCCGCGACCGCGGCATCCTCGACGCCGAACGACGGCACCGTCACCCTCCACGTCGGCCAACTCGGCCAGGCGAAGGTGAGCGAAGCCCTGCTCGAGGCGTCCGGCGAGAACGACGGGGTCGACTACGAGATCGACACCGCGCTGTTCGACTCCGGCCCGGCGGCCCTCGAAGCCGTGCCGTCTGGGCAGATCGACGTCGTCAACATGGCCGACACCCCCATGATCTTCGGGCAGGTCGCCGGAACCGAGGCGCACATCGTCGCCGCCGCGAAGACCAGCGCGCCGGGCGGCAGCGTCGTCGAGATCGTCGTGCCGGCCGGCTCCGACATCGACGACGCGGCCGACCTGGCCGGCAAGAAGGTCGCGACACTGCAGGGCACGACCCTGCAGTACTCGCTCATCGAGATCCTCGGCGAGCACGGCCTCACGTACGACGACATCGTGCCCGCGAACCTGCCGCCGGCCGACGCGTACACGGCGCTCACGAACGGCGACGTCGACGCCGCGGCGCTGCTCGACCCGCAGCGCGCGATCGCGCTCGCGGCGGGTGGCCAGGTGATCGCGAACGCCTCCGACGTCGTCACCGACTGGAACATCACCGTCGCGACCGACGCGGCGCTCGCCGACGACGCCAAGGCCGACGCGATCGAGGACTACGTCCTGCGCCTCGACCGTGCCTATCGGTGGGCCGACGAACACCCCGACGAGTGGGCGAAGGTCTACGCCGAGACGACGGGGCTGCCGCTCGAGATCGCGACAGCGGTCACCGCGCGCGACACCTACGACCTCGTGCCGCTCGGCGACGAGTTCACGACCAGCCAGCAGCAGCAGGCCGACACCTACGCCGAGATCGGGCTGATCCCCGAGGCTCCCGACGTGGCCCAGTCGCTCGACGACCGCTACAACGCGGCGATCGAGGCCTCACGATGAGCGTCGACGAACGCGGCATCCCTGATTTCGCCCGCGGCTACGACCGCCACCCCGGCGCGATCGGCCGCACCGTGCCGCAGTCGCAGCGGGCCTGGCCGCGCTCGAAGCGGGCGCCAGAGGGCGCGCCGAACGTCGTCGTCGTGCTGCTCGACGACCTCGGCTTCAGCGACCTCGGGCCGTTCGGATCGGAGATCCCGACGCCGAACCTCGACCGGGTCGCCGCCTCGGGCGTGCGGCTCACGAATTACCACACGACGCCGGTCTGCTCGCCGGCGCGGGCGGCGCTGCTCACGGGGCTCAACCCGCACCGCGCCGGGTTCGCGAGCGTCGCGAACTCCGACCCGGGGTTCCCGAACCTGCGGCTCGAGATCGACGACGACGTGCTGACGCTGCCCGAGATCCTCCGTGATGCGGGCTACGCGACGTACATGGTCGGCAAGTGGCACCTCACCCGCGACGCGCTCATGAACGATGCCGCGTCGAAGCACACCTGGCCGCTGCAGCGGGGGTTCGACCGGTACTACGGGTCGCTCGAGGGGCTCAACAGCTTCTTCCACCCGAACCGGCTCATTCGCGACAACTCGCCGGTCGGCCCCGAGACGCTCGCCGGGCGCGACGACGAGCCGTACTACGTGACCGACGACTACACCGACCAGGCGATCTCGATGATCAGCGCCCTGCGTGCGAACGACCCCGACAAGCCGTTCCTGCTGTACTTCGCGCACACGGCGATGCACGGCCCGCTCGGTGCGAAGCCCGTCGACCTCGCCCGCCACCGCGGCCGATACGCCGCCGGGTGGGACGCGATCCGCGAAGCCCGGCTCGCAAGCCAGAAGGCGCAGGGACTCTTCCCCGACGACCTGCCGCTGCCCGATCGCACGGCCGCGTTCGGCCATGAGGTGCCCGCGTGGGACGACCTCCACGACGAGACGCAGGAGCTCTACGCCCGCCACATGGAGGTCTACGCCGCGATGGTCGACAACGTCGACCAGAACCTCGGCCGACTGCTCGACACCCTCGAGCAGACCGGCGACCTCGAGAACACCGTCGTCATCGTCACGAGCGACAACGGCGGCACCTCGGAGGGCGGACCCGAGGGCACGCGCTCGTACTTCAGCCGGTTCGTGCACGTGCCCGGCTTGCCGGCCGACTGGGACCCCGACGTCGAACGCGACCTCGACCTCATCGGCGGGCCGCAGGCGATGACGCACTACCCGCGCGGGTGGGCGCTCGCCTCGAACACCCCGTTCCGGTACTTCAAGGGGCAGACCTTCGAGGGCGGCGTGCGTGTGCCCTTCCTCCTGAGCTGGCCGAAGGGGCTGCCGCGCGCCGACGGCGATCACGGCATCCGCAACCAGTTCCAGTACGTGACCGACGTGCTGCCCACGATCCTCGAGCTCGCGGGCGTCGACCACGGCGGGGTGCGGCACAACCTGCCCGCGCAGGAGATCGACGGCGTGAGCTTCGCGAGCGTCGCCCGCGAGAACGCGCCGAGCACGCGCCGCGAGCAGTACTCCGAGTTCGGCGGCAACCGCGGCTTCACGCGCGACGGCTGGAAGCTCGTCACCGACCACGCGTTCGGGGCGGCGTTCGACGACGACGAGTGGCAGCTCTACGACGTCGCGAACGACCCCAACGAACTGCACGACGTGAGCGCGGAGCATCCCGAGCAGGTTCGCGAGCTCGCCGCCGCCTGGGAGGAGGCGGCCTGGCGCAACGCGGTGTTCCCGCTCGGCGCCGCGTTCAGCGACGTGCGCCGACCGGAGGAGGCGTTGTTCCAGCGGCCGCTGCGCCTGCTACCCGGGGCACCGAAGCTCGAACGTCATCGGGCGGCGGCGCTCGTGACGCTGCGGTCGGTCGACCTCTGGGCCGATGTGGTGCTCGACGCCGGGAGCGAGGGCGTGATCGTCGCGCACGGCGACCAGGGCGGCGGCTACTCACTGTGGATCGAGCACGGCGAGCTGCACTTCTCGTACAACGAGTACGGGCGCCTGCTCGAGGTGTCGGCGGGCGTGCTGCCGCACGGCGCGCACGTGCTCGGCGTCTCGCTGGAGTGGCGGCCCGAGTTCCGCTGGGACGTCGCGATCACCGTGGACGGCGTCGAACGCGCGCGTCTCGACGGCGTGCGGATGCTCGTCGGCATGGCGCCGTTCTCGGGCATCGAGGTCGGGCGCAACAGCGGCGGACCGGTGAGCTGGCCGCTGTACGAGCGCCACGGGTCGTTCGAGTTCACGGGCGAGCTGGTCGGTGTGACCTTCACCCCCGGCGAGCGCGCGCCGTACGATCCGTCTGCGGTCGCCGAGCTCGCCCACAGCGCGGCGCTGTACTACGACTGACGGGTCGGGCCCGGGGCCGACGGGGGCCGGGCGGGCGCATCGAGCCCGGCCGGCCCCATCGGGGTATTGCCCCACCGTCAGGCGACTGCCACGATGCCGGTAGGCCGATTCCGATGGAGGATCCGATGCCCGAGATGCTCGACCAGTCGCAGGCCGGCTCACTTGCGAGCGTGCCGGGCGCGACGATCATCCGTCGCATCCGCGGCATGATCTTCTCCGCGCTGAGCACGGGGATCGTCTACTCGTTCGTCGGCTTCGCGAGCAAGGGCGCCTGCTTCGATGCGGCCGTCGACGGCCCCGAACCGGTGTCGACGTGCGTGAACCTCACCCTGAGTCCGAGCCCGCTCGTCTACCTCGGGATCGCGGTGACCGTCGTCGTGGCGATCAGCCTCGTGCTGCGGCCGGGTCGCACCGAGGCATCCGCGCTGCGACTCATCGACCGTGCAGTGATCATCATGATCGCGGCGACCCTCGTTTGGGCGGCGCTGGCGATGGTGTCGTTCATCGCGCTGTCGATCGAGCCGCCTGGCCCGGGTGGAACGTTCACGATCCCGTTCACGTTCGGCGTCGTCGACGTCGACATCACCCGGTAGGACATCGCTCTGCAGAAGCGCTCTGCAATTCTGCTTCACCACCGATTCTCCGAAGGGGACGCACCCCGAACGCGGGGTTCACCCGCTCGCGCCCGATGAGGAGAATGTCGTCCATGGCGCAGAAGCCGATCGTCTACGAGACCACGCACCAGGTGGCGTTCTCCGAGCTCGATCCGTTCCAGCACCTCAGCACGGGCAACTACGCGAGGTACTTCACCGACCACCGCATGGAGGGGCTCGCCCGCTACGCCGGCTGGGACCTCCCGACCCTCGGCACGCTCGGGTTCATGACCTGGGTGCGGCGGCTCGAGATCGACTTCGTGCGCCCGGTCGACGGCGACCAGGCGGTGACGATCACGTCGTTCGTGCGCGAGTTCCAGGGGCACGACGCGATCATCGAGTGCACGATGACGGATGCCTCGGGCGCCACGACCGCGACCTGCCTCATGATCGTGGCCTACGTCGACGCGCGCACGCGCCGGGGCGCCGACTGGCCCGACGAACTGCAGGCGCTGTTCTTCGAACCGGCGGAGTGACGCGATCGCGCACCGCCCGCCCTCGACGCGCGGCGCGCACCGGCGCATCATGTCCCCATGACGACGCCGACCCTCACCGCCCAGCTCAGGCTCGACCTCAGGCATCGCCTGCGCCCCATGTCGGGTCGCAACCCCGACAAACGGCATCGCGCCGTCACTCCGCTCGAGCTGCTCTACGACCTCACGTACGTCATCGCGTTCGCCGCCGCAGCCGACGAGCTGGCGCACGCGGTGTTCGCAGGCGAGGTCGGACCGGGCATCGGCGCCTACCTGTTCGCGATCTTCGGGGTGTCATGGGCGTGGCTCAACTTCACGTGGTTCTCGTCGGCGTACGACAACGACGACGCCCTCGTGCGCGCGGCCGTCGTCGCACAGATGGTCGGCGTCGTCATCTTCATCTTCGGATTGCCCGTCAGCTTCGAGGATGCCGCGCATGGCGCGAGCCCGAACAACATGCTGCTCGTCGCCGGCTACATCGTCATGCGCGTGCCGCTGATCGCGCTGTGGCTGCGCGCGGCGCGCGAGGATCCGGCGCATCGGCGCACCGCCATCGGGTACGCGGTCGTCATCGCGGTCGCGCAGGTCGGCTGGCTGCTCACGACCATCCCCGGCATCCCGACGGGCGCGACGATCACGGCCATCGTCGTGCTCGCGACCGCCGAACTCGTCGCACCCGTCGTCATCGAGCGCCGGTACGGGCGGGCGCCGTGGAACGCCGGCCACATCGCCGAGCGATTCGGCCTGCTCACGCTCATCACGATCGGGGAGGTCATCGCGGGAACGGTCGCGGCGGTCGGCGCCCTCGTCGCCGAACAGGGGTGGTCGATCGCTGCGGTCGCGATCGTCGCGGCGGGGCTCGTGATCGCCGCCGGGCTGTGGTGGGCGTACTACCTGGTTCCCTCGCGCACGATCCTCGAGCGCTGGCCCGAACGCACGTGGGGCTGGCGGTACGTGCATCTTCCACTGTTCGGCGCGATCGCCGCGGTCGGGCGGGGCTGCACGTCGCCGCGGTGGGGGTCGAGCACCAGGAGCTGAGCCTGCTGCAGATCACGCTCGCCCTCGCGGTGCCGGTCGCCTGCGTGGTCGTGCTCGTGTTCCTCATCTGGAGCGTGCTCATGCACTCCATGGACTTCACGCACGTGCCGCTGTTCATCGCGAACCTGGTGCCGCTCGTCGCCGCGGTGCTCATCGCAGCCGCCACCGACGCCGGAGCGCCGATCGACCTCGAGCCGGGCGGCGACCTCACGGCGCTCGTCACCGTGATCGGCCTCGTGTCGCTCTCCTGCGTGATCGAGGTCGTCGGCCACGAACTCGTGGGCTACTCGCACACCCTGCAGGCCGCGAAGCGGCACCTGCTCGAGCCCGAGATCGACGCGCGCCATGCCGAGACGGCGGACGCCGAGGCATCCATCTGATCGCAACGCGCCGATCGCGGGCCGCCTGCACGCCCGGCCCTCGATCGGCGGGGCGCTACGCCCAGCCGAGCTCGCCGAGGCGGGCGTCGTCGAGGCCGAAGTAGTGGCCGATCTCGTGCACGAGGGTGATGCGCACGCGTGCGCGCAACGCGTCGAGGTCGGCCGAGTGCGCCTGCATGTTGTTCTTGAACAGCGTGATGCGGTCGGGCAGCTCACCGTAGCCGTACACCCCGCGCGTCTTCAGCGGACGCCCGCTGTAGAGACCGAAGAGCCGCGGCCGCTCACCCGGCGGCTGGTTCGCGATGAGGATCGCGACGTTCTCGACCCCGCGCACCATCTCGTCGGGCAGCGCGTCGAACACCTCGCTGACCATCTGTTCGAAGTCGTCGTCGGAGATCTCGACCATGGTCTGATTCTGAACCCCGATCGGGCGCTCACGGCCGGAATCGGCCGATCCGGGGCATCCCGTTCGCTGACGACGGAATCGGCGCGGCCGCACCCGACGCGGTTCAGTCGACCAGCGCCCCCGCCGAGAGGTTCGCGATCGCACCCGTCATCGAGGCTGCGCGATCGGACGCGGCGAACGCCAGGTACTCCGCGACCTCGTCGAGCGACGGCAGGCGGCCGAGCAGGGTCGTGCTCTCGAGGCCGGTGATCCAGTCGTCGAACGGGATGCCGCCAGCCTCCGCGATGCGACCGAACATGTCGCGCGTGTACGACGTCGCGAGCGCGTCGGCCATCGCATGCGGGCGCACGCAGACGACGCGCACCCCGTCGGGGCCGAGCTCGCCGGCGAGCGCGCGCGAGAATCCCTCGAGGCCCGCCGACTGGGCGGCGTTGCCGATGAGGCCGCGCCCGGTGAGCCGCGCTCCCGGCGTCGAGATCGTGAGGATCACGCCCGAGCGCTGCGCGACCATGTGCCGTGAGACGGCCTTCGCCGTCACGAAGTTCGTCTGCAGGTAGCCGACGACGGGGTGCAGGTAGTCGTCGAGCGAGGTCTCGGCGATCGGCAGGCCCTGCACGTGGTCGAAGCCGACCGCGTTGAGCGCGACGTCGATGCGCCCGGCCCGCTCGGCGATGTCGTCGATGTGACGGTCGACGGCGGCCGGGTCCATGGCGTCGACGACGGCGAGGTCGACCTCGGCACCCTCGGCGCGTGCCGCCGCGGCCGCGGCTTCGAGTCGGGGCAGGCTCCGCCCCGCGAGGAAGAGCCGTGCGCCCTCGCGGGCGAACACTCGTGCGGCGGCCGCGCCGATCGATCCTCCGCCGCCGTGGATCACGGCGACCTTGTCCTTCAGCAGCATGATGGTCTCTCCTCGTCGGTGACTCCAATAATGCAACCCAATGGTTGCATAAATGATGGCAGTAACGCAACCAACGGGTTGCACTCCGTTGGCGGCATCCGAATCGTGCGAAAAAAGTTCCGCGAGAACTGTCCGATCGCGGCATCCCTGTTCGTGGTGATGGTGAGGGCGCCCCGAACGGGGGCGCAGGAGAAGGGAAACGACGACCATGAAACTCGTCACCAACACGCAGATCACCATCGACGGCGTCATGCAGGCGAACGGCGGCAACAACCCCGAGTTCGACCCCGGGTTCGAACGTGGTGGCTGGGCGATGCCGCTCGGCGACGACGAGTCGCTGCGCTACATCGGCGACTTCTACCTGCGGGCCGACGCGTTCCTGTTCGGCCGGCGCACCTACGACCTGTTCGCCGGGTACTGGGGCGTGCAGCACGACTTCGAGAACCCGTTCGTGCGCTCGCTCAACACGCGCCCGAAGTTCGTCGCCTCGAACACCATCACGACGCCGCAGTGGCCCGACACCACCGTGCTCTCGGGCGATGTCGAGGCCGCGATCCGGGACCTGAAGGCGACTCCGGGCGGCGAACTGCAGGTGCACGGCAGCGGGCAGCTCATCCGTTGGCTGCTCGAACGCGAGCTCGTCGACGAGCTGACGCTCATCGTCTTCCCGGTGATCGTCGGCGCCGGCACCCGGCTGTTCCCCGACGAGGGCAAGGACTTCGCACTCGAACCGCTCGACTCCCGCACGTTCGCGACCGGCATCACGGCGCAGACGTTCCGGCCGAGCGGGCGCCCGCAGTATGCGTAGCGACCGACCATCTGCAGAATGGCAGGTGAACCGCCCCGTGGAGGTGTGAGATGCAGTACCTGGTTTCCGTGATCGACGACCGCACGAACTCCGGCACCGAGGAGGAGATGCTCGCGATCGACGAGTTCAACGACCGGCTCCGGGCGGGTGGTCACTGGGTGTTCGCCGCGGGCCTCGCCGCGCCCAGCAGCGCGACCGTCATCGACGGCCGCGGCGAGGAGCCCGTGTTCACCGACGGCCCGTTCATCGAGTCGAAGGAGCACATGGCGGGCCTCTGGATCATCGAGGCCCCCGACCTCGACGTCGCGCTGGCGCTCATGGCCGACGGATCCAGGGCCTGCAACCGACGGCTCGAGGTGCGGCCGCTCATCTTCGGATGAGCGCAGCGGATCCCGCCGAGTGACCCACGACGACGCGCGCGGCGCGATCGCCCGAGCACACCGCGACGAATGGGCGCGGGTGGTTGCTTCGCTCGCCAAGCGCTTCGGCGATCTCGACATCGCCGAGGATGCCGCGGCCGAGGCGTTCGCGATCGCAGTCGAACGCTGGCCTGCCGACGGCGTGCCGCCGAACCCCGGCGCCTGGCTCACCACGACCGCGAACCACAAGGCGATCGACCGGATCCGGCGCGAGCACCGACGCGACGACAAGCAACGGGAGGCGCTCATGCTGGTCGACGCCGACGTGCCCGAACCGCTCGGCGCGATCGACGACGACCGGCTCCGGCTCATCTTCACCTGCTGCCACCCCGCCCTCGCGATGGAGGCGCGAGTCGCACTCACCCTGCGGATGGTCGGCGGCCTGACCGTGCCCGAGATCGCCCGGGCGTTCCTCGTGCAGGAGGGCGCCATGGCTCGGCGCATCACGCGCGCGAAGGACAAGATCGCGGTCGCCCGCATCCCCTACCGGGTGCCGACGGCCAGCGACCTGCCCGCCCGCGTCGACGGCGTGCTCACGGTGCTCTACGTGGTCTTCAACGAGGGCTATCTCGCGACCGGCGCCGACTCCGACCCGGTGCGCGCCGACCTGACCCGCGAGGCGATCCGGCTGACCCGGCTCGTTCGCGAGTTGCTGCCCAACGACGGCGAGGTCGCGGGCCTGCTGGCGCTCATGCTGCTCATCGAGGCACGCCGACCGGCCCGGCTCACCGCGGGCGGTGAGCTCGTGCCCCTCGGCGAACAGGACCGCGACGCGTGGGACCAGGCACTCGTCGACGAGGGGCACCGGCTCGTGCGGGAACGACTGGATGCCGCGCAGGCGCCCGGCCGCTACCAGCTGCTCGCCGCGATCAACGCGGTGCACACCGACGCGCACGACCCCCGCGACACCGACTGGTCGCAGGTGCTCGCCCTCTACGACCAGCTCGTGCACGTCGACCGGTCGCCGGTCGTGGCGCTCAACCGCGCGATCGCGATCGCCGAGCTCCACGGCCCGGAGGCTGCGCTGCCGACCGTCGACCGCCTCGAGCCCGCCCTGTCGGGGTACCACGCGTTCCACGCCACCCGGGCCGAGCTGCTGCGCAGGGCGGGACGCCCGGCGGAGTCGCGCATCGCGTACGGGCGCGCGATCGCCCTCGCGGGCAACACGGCCGAGCACGCGTACCTGACGCGGCGCCGCGACGAGCTCGGCTGAGGATCGCCGGGGCTGGATGAGCTCGGGAGCCCGACCTCACCCGAGGCCGGCGCGCTCCTCCGAGGCATCCCGCTCGCCCTCGACCGGGCGGCTCGACAGGCCGACCGAACCGGCACCGGGCTCGCCCTTCGAGAGCGCCGCGGCCACCGCGGCCGACTCGTCGATGGCCGGATACTGCGGGCGCAGCTGCACCGGCTGACGGCGCCGCTGCTCGCGCTTGGCCTTGCGCGACGCCGCGATGAGGTTGAGCGCCTCGACCAGGATGGCGAACGCCATCGGCATGTAGATGAGCGCCTTGTCGATGTGCGCGCCGAAGCCCTCGGCGATGAGGAACACGCCGATCAGCAGCAGGAACGAGAGCGCGAGCATCTTCACCGTGGGGTGGCGGTTCACGAACGTGAAGATGAACCGCGCCGCGAAGAGCATGATGCCGAACGACAGCACGACGACCGTCACGATGACGACGAGGTTCTCGGTCATGCCCACCGCGGTGATCACCGAGTCGAGCGAGAAGACGACGTCGAGCGCGAGGATCTGCGCGAGCACCGACCCGAACGTGATGCGCTTCGGCGCCACGCCGTGCTCCTCCTCGGCGCCCTCGAGCTTGTGGTGGATCTCGGTGACCGCCTTGTAGACGAGGAAGAGGCCACCGGCGATCAGGATGAAGTCCTTCACCGAGAAGCCCATGCCCCACAGTTCGACGATGTCCTCCTTGAGCGTGATGATCCAGCCCGCGAAGAAGACGAGCACCACGCGAATCAGCATCGCGAGCGTCAGGCCGAGGTTGCGGGCCTTCGCCTGCTGCTCCTTCGGGAGCTTCGACGCGAGGATCGAGATGAAGATGACGTTGTCGACGCCGAGCACGATCTCGAGCACGAACAGGGTGAGGAAGACGGCGATGAGGTCGGGGGTGAGGGCGAAGGAGAAGTCCACGCGTTCATCGTAGGGAGCGCGTCACGTCAACGGGCGGAATGACAGAGCCGCTGTCGCACCCAGGCCGCGGCATCCGCCTGCGCGAGCTCGCCCGACCGGATCGCCCGGGCGAACTCGATGGCCTCCTCGCTCAGCCGGCCGTCGGCCGTGTCGGGCGTATCGCGCAGCACCCGCACCGTCAGCCACCGCGTGAGCCCGCCGCCGATGCGCGCGGCGACCGCGACGGTACCGGCGAAGTGGCGAGCCTGGCCGTCGGTCTCGTCGTCGACGGACCGCCGGAATCCCCGCCCGCGCAGCCGGTTGCGGCCGCCGCGGGCCGCGTCGAACGGCCAGAGCGGTCCGCGACGTACGCCGGCGACGCGACCGAGTTCCTTCAGGAACCGCCGGTTCGAATAGCCGCGGTCGGCGAGCGCCGCGATCGAGTCGGCGAGGGCGGCGCAGGCGTCCATCCCATCACTGTACGAGCCCGCACCGCCGTGCGTCGCCGTCGCCGAGGGCCGAGGGCCGGGGGCCGAGGGCCGAGGGCCGAGGGCCGAGGGCCGAGGGCCGAGGATGCCGCGGGCGCGCGTCAGCCGACCGACCGCGCCGCGCCGCCGTCGGTGCGCGGGGTCAGCTTGATGACGGGGATCTCCCGATCGGTGACCTGCTCGTACTTCGAGAATCCGTGCGCCGCCGCCGTGATCTGCTTCCAGGCGGCGGCGCGCTCCTCCCCGTGCAGCTGCTCGGCCGTGACCTCGATGCGTCGGCCGGCGAACTCGATGCGCACCCGGTCGGGATGCTCCGCGATGTTGTAGTACCAGGCCGGGTTGCGCGCGGCGCCGTTCGCCGAGGCCACGATGTAGCGCGCACCGCCGCCGTTCGCGGGAAACCACCGCACGGGAGTCACGCGCTCGAGACCCGAGCGGCGGCCGATCGTGACGAGCGCGAGCTTCGTGCCGCTCCGGTCGCCCTTGCGGCGGATGCGCTCGGCGAATCGCCGATTGGCCCAGCGCTCGAAGCGATTGCGAGCCGGTTGGTGCGCCCCTCGGGTGCCGTTCGGGGTGTCGAACGCCATGGGGATCGCCTCCCTCTGGTGGCGAGTGCTGCTACCCCTCAATCATCCCGCGGATGGCGGGAACCGGCCAGATTCGATACGTGTCACCAGGCCTCGACTCGCGGCGGCGCGCTTCGCGCACGCGCTCCGCGACGACCGCTACCTCACCGCGCGAGCTCGGCCTCCTCGTCGAGGCGGCCGAGCTTGTAGGGGTTCGCGATCGAGAAGATGCGGGTGATGCGACCGTCCTCGATCTCGAAGCAGATCGCGCCGGCGAGCGACCCGTCGATCTCGCCACGCAGCGCCGGATGCCCGTTGACCCACGTCGGCCGCGCCTCGAACGGCAGCCCGAGCTTCGCGAGGCCGCCGAGCAGGTAGCGTGCGATCTTGTCGGCACCGACGATCGGATGCCGCGCCGCACCCCGCACGAACCCGCCGCCGTCGGCGACCGAGACGACGTCGGGCGCGAGCACGTCCATGAGGCCCTGCAGGTCGCCCGAGTTCACCGCGTGCATGAACCGGGTGATCACGGCTTCCTGCTCGGCCCGGTCGACCGCGATGCGCGGACGGCGGGCCGAGACGTGCTCCTTCGCCCGGTGCGCGATCTGGCGCACCGCGGCCGGCGTCTTGCCCACGGCGTCGGCGATCTCGTCGTATGAGACGTCGAAGACCTCGCGCAGCACGAACACCGCGCGTTCGGTCGGGCCGAGCGTCTCGAGCACCGTGAGCATCGCGATCGACACGTTCTCGGCGAGCTCGACGTCGTCCGCGACATCCGGACTCGTCAGCAGCGGCTCGGGCAGCCACTCGCCCACGTACGACTCGCGGCGCCGGGCCAGCGTGCGCAGGTGGTTGAGTGCCTGACGGGTGACGATGCGCACGAGGTACGCGCGCTCGTCGCGCACCTGGGAGCGGTCGACCGTGCTCCAGCGCAGCCACGCCTCCTGCAGCACGTCCTCGGCGTCGGCCGCCGACCCGAGCATCTCGTACGCGACGGTGAAGAGCAGGCTGCGATGGGTGACGAACGGATCGTCGGTCATGATGCCGAGCCTACGACCTCGGGTGCGGTGGCCTCGGGCGCCGACGCCGCTGCCCGCGTCGCGAGCGGCGGCAGCTCGCACGCGTCGGCGTAGCCCTCCGAGTGGATGCCGAGCGCGACGTTCATGCGCGAGCTCATGTTCATGAACGCGACCTTCGCGGTGAGCTCGATGAGCGCGGCCGGGCCGAGCGCGTCGAGCAGCGCGGCCGACAGTTCGTCGGTCACGGCGGGCGGAGTCTGGCTCATCGCCTCGGCGTACTCCATGACGTCGCGCTCGAGCGGCGTGAACACCGACGATTCGCGCCACACCGGCACCTGCCGGGCCTTCGCCTCGTCGAGCCCCTCGTTGTGCGACTTGTAGTAGTTGAAGTCGAGGCACCAGCTGCAGCCGATGGTCGCGGCGGTCGCCATCACGGCGTAGCTCGCGAGGTTCGCGTCGAGCTCGTCGAGCGCCTCGATCTTGCGGCCGATGCCCATCGACGCCCGCATGAGCGCGGGGTGGTGCGCGAGCACGCCCATCGAGTCGGGCACCCGGCCGATCATGCGCTTGGCGGCCACCTTCACGACACTGCCGAAGACGCCCGTGAGCTCGGTCGGCGGGATGCGGGTCTGCGTGGTCATCGTGTCCTCCTGGGGTCGAGACGGCCGGAGGGTCGGTCCCCGGATCATTCCGTCGACATGAAGACACCGGCCGGCGTGCGCGTGTGACATCCGCATCGAGATTTCTGTTCGGGATGCCGCGGCGGGCGAACGGCGGGCCCGGCGGATTCCCGTTCGAGCTGTTTCAGTTCCGCCTCAATTGAGGCGCAATTGGCATTGGTCACATGGGGAGGTCGCCCGGTCGAGGAGTCGAATCGGTCGAGTAGCGAAGCGTATCGAGGCCGCTCGGGCGGTGGTCTCGATACGGCGCTGCGCGCCTACTCGACCGGCGGCGCCGCCCGATCGAGCACGATCGCCGCCGGGAAGCGTTTGACCACGGCCCGGAACGCCGGCTTCGCGAGGCGCTCGGCCTCGGCGCCGTCGATGATGCGCGGGTGCACGACCTCGACGTCGCGCGCCTTCCAGCGCAGGGTGGCGCCGCCCGCGGCGACGACGTTGCGCGCCCAGTTCGTGTGCGCGCCCCACGGCAGTCCGATCATGACGATCGCGCTGCTGGTCGTCGGCACGACCGCGATCGGCGTCTCGTAGGCGGTGCCGCTCTTGCGACCCCGGTGGCGGATCACCGCCCAGATCGGCATCCACCTGCGTCCGGCGAGCGCGCGCGCCACCGGTTCGGTCGCGTGGACCAGCCCCCTGGGCGGACGCCGGCCCGAGGCATCCTTGCCGGATGACGGAGAATCGGCCGGTCGTGCAGCGGAGAGCATCTCGTTCATACCCAGGGAGACGATCGAGCGCCTGCGATCGTGACAGTGCCGCCGAAGTTCGCGCGCACTTGCCGTCACACCCGGCGCTGGTGGATCGTCGTACTGACATGACCGAATTCGCCGACCTCTGGATCGAGCATCGCCGCGTCGTGCGCGACGTCGCCTACCGGGTGCTCGGCTCGGTCGCCGACGCCGAGGACGTCACGCAGGAGACCTACGTGCGCCTGCTCGCCCGCGGCGACGAACCCCTCGACGACCCGCGCGCGTGGCTCGTCACGGTCGCGTCGCGGTTGTCGATCGATCGGTTGCGGGCGCACGAGCGCTCCCGTCGGGCCTACGTCGGCCCGTGGCTGCCCGAGCCGATCGTCACCGACGAGCGCACCCTGCCGGAGGACCGCGTCACCCTCGACGACTCGGTGCGCATGGCGCTGCTCGTCGTGCTCGAGCAGCTCACACCCGCCGAGCGCACGGCGTTCCTGCTGCACGACGTGTTCGACCTCGGCTTCGACCAGGTCGCCGACGTGCTCGGCGTGAGCCCCGCGAGCGCACGCCAGTCGGCGTCGCGGGCGCGCCGTCGCATCGCGGCGCACGGCGAGGCACGGTTCTCGGTCGATGCCGGCGAGGCCCGGCGACTGGCCGACCGGTTCGCCCGCGCGGCCGCCGACGGCGACCTCGACGGGCTCATCTCGGCGCTCGCGACCGACGCGCGCGGGCACTTCGACTCGAACGGCTTCTACCCGGATGCCTCGACCGAGGTCGTCGTCGGCGCCGACTCGGTCGCACGTCAGCTGCTGCGCGGCGTCGGCGGGCGAGGACTCGACTTCGAGACCGCCGAGGTCAACGCCGCACCGGGCATCGTCGTGCGCCGACGCGGACGCGTCGTCTCGGTGCTCGCGCTCGAGTTCGACGGCGATCGCATCTCGGCGATCCACGGCGTCGGCAACCCGAAGAAGCTCGGGCACCTGCAGTAGACGGCGCACGCCGCGCCGTGCAACTCAGTGTCACCACTGTTCCGGCGGTCCCGCCGCATCCATAGCGTGAGCATCGTTCCACTCCTGTGGGAGGTTGCGATGACGCCGACGAGCGAGATGCCGCTGATCCAGCTGCCCGACCGACGGCGGTTGCGCGCCTACGCGTTCGACCCGATGTCGAGCCGCCTCGGCGGGTCGACCCTCAACCTCGACATCCCGTTCGAGCGCGGGCTTCGTCCCGGGCCGATGGGCCAGCTGATCCAGGTCGTCGACTACGACCCGACCCGCCGTGTGCTCTACCACCCGGTCGACCTCGACCACCCCGCGATCCTCGCCCAGGGCGGGCTCGCCCCGTCGGAGCGCGACCCCCGTTCGCACCAGCAGATCGTGTACGGCGTCGCGATGAGCGTCATCGAGCGCTTCGAGCGGTTCCTCGGGCGGCGCTTCGAGTGGCGCGGCAGCAAGCCCCTGCGACTCGTGCCGCACGCGTTCGAGGGCCGCAACGCGTACTTCGATCCGAAGCGGCGTGCCGTGCTGTTCGGGTACTTCCTCGCCGACGACGAACCCGGTGCGAATCTGCCGCGCCAGCTCGTGTTCACGTGCCTCTCGACCGACATCATCGCCCACGAGGTCACGCACGCCCTCGTCGACCGGCTGCGCGAGTACTTCACCGAGGCGACGAACCCCGACGTCTTCGCATGGCACGAGGCGTTCGCCGACCTCGTCGCCCTGTTCCACCACTTCGCGTTCGCCGACATCGTCGCCGGTGCGGTGGCGTCGTCGCAGGCGGACCTCCGATCGGCCGACGCCCTCCTCGACCTCGCGAAGGAGTTCGGTGCGACCACCGCGCGCGGCAAGGCCCTGCGCAGCGCGCTCGACTCGAAGCGCACCCCGGCCGCGTTCGCCGCCGCGGTCGAGCCGCACGAACGCGGCGCGTTCTTCGTCACCGCCGTGTTCGAGGCGTTCCTCGACGTGTACCGGTCGAGCACCGCCGACCTCCGGCGCATCGCGAGCGGAGGCACAGGCGTGCTCCCGCCCGGCGCCCTGCACCCCGACCTCGTCAACCGGGTCGCCGTCGAAGCGGTGCGCAACGCCGACCGCCTGCTCGGCATGGTCGTGCGGGCGTTCGAGTACCTGCCCGTCGTCGACGTCACCTTCGGCGACGTCGTGCGGGCGATCGTCACCGCCGACCGCGCCCTCTACCCGGGCGACGCGATGCGGCTCCGGGCTACGCTCGTCGAGTCGCTGCGGCAGCGGGGCATCTACCCCGACTCGGTCGCCTCCCTCGCCGACGAGGCGCTCGCGTGGCCGGATCCGCCGATCCCGCTGACGCTCGAGGACGGCCCGCTCGTGCAGCTCGAGACCCTCGTGGTGACGACGACCCTCGACCTCGATGTGCACGGCACCTCCGCCGACGTGCCGTGGGGGCGCATCGCGACCTCGCTCGAGGCGTGGGGCGCGGCGAACGCCGACGCGCTCGGACTCGACCCCGGGCACGACGTCGACATGATGGGCGCGCACGTCTCGTACCTGTCGGCCGCCGACCGGCAGCCACGGCCGATCTTCGTCATCCAGTTCGTGCAGCGGCGCGACGACCTCGAAGCGACCGTCGACACGAACGGGATGCCACTCCGGGCGGCCTGCACCGTCATCGCCCGCGTCGACGGGGTGGTCGAGGCGATCGTGACGAAGCCGCTCCCGCGGTCGAGCCCATTGCCCGAGGACGAGCCCCTCCGCGGGTTCGCTGAGCAGCAGCACGAGGTCGGCACCCGGCGGCTCGCCCGCATGCTCGACTTCGCCGACGGCATCGTCGACGACGACCCACTCGCCGCGTGGCTGCCGAACGCCGCCCTCCGCATCGACTTCGCCCACCTGCATCTCGCGGCGGATGCGGCATCCGAACCCGAGAACGAGCCGGAGCCGTCGCCCGCCAACGGCCCGGCACCCACCACGGAGCAGGCTCATGAGCACGCATGACACCACGGTCAGCGTGAGGATGTACAACGTCGGGTTCGGCGATGCCTTCCTCATCACCGTCGACGACGACGACACCGCCTGGCGCATGCTCGTCGACTGCGGTGTGCACTCGCACGGGCGGTTCAAGGTCGACGGTCGGTCACGCGAGATCGGCGAGACGGTCTCGACGATCGTCTCCGACCTGCGCTCGGCGTCGACCAACGGCGATCCGCCCCGTCTCGACGTGGTCGTCGCGACTCACCGCCACACCGACCACGTGAGCGGCTTCGCCGACGCCGAATGGGACGCGGTCGAGGTCGGCGAGGTGTGGGTGTCGTTCGTCGAAGACCCCGACGACACCGACGCGGTCGCGCTGCGCACCGGTCAGGTCGAGAGTGCGGAGGCGATCCACGCCGCCGCGCGCACCCTCGCGGCGAGCGATCGGCCGGGCCGTGACTCGCACCGGCGCGCACTCGCGGAGGCGCTCGCGCTGAACTCGATGTTCGACGGACCCAATCGCAAGGCGATGTCGCGCCTGCTCAGCGCCGGTGATGGTCGGTTCGCCGGCGACCCGAGGGTCCGGTTCCTCCCCGACCTCGAGCCCGATCGCAACCGCATCGCGACGTCGGTGGCGGGCGCGTCCGTCACCGTGCTGGGTCCGTCGCGCGACCCGGCCGACCTCAAGCGGATGGATCCGCCGAAGAAGGACCACTGGATCGCGTACGCCGACGCCCTCGACCCCGAGAAGCCCCATGCGCCGCTTCCGCTCTTCGCCCCGTCGTTCGCGGTCGAGGCGGGCGCGATCACGGCCGGTCTGTCGGACGACCCGACGCTCGCGGCCCTGCTCGAGGTCGCGGATGACGCCGACCTCGACGAGCTCGGCTCGGAGCTCGATCCGCTGCTCGCCGCCGCCGCCGTGCTCGAGCGAGCGGTCAACAACACGAGCGTGTTCTTCGTGCTCGACGTGCACGGGCATCGGCTGCTGTTCGTGGGCGACTCGCAGGAGGGCGCCTGGCGGCACGTGCTCGACGACCCCGCCGCCCGAACGCACCTCGACGGGCTGATCTTCTACAAGATCGGGCACCACGGCTCCCACAATGCGACGCCCCGGCGGTTCGTCGACGAGGTGCTCGCGCACCAGCCCGTCTACGCGATGCTGCCGTGGGGGTCGGTGCCCGAGTGGGACGACACCATTCCCGAACCGCACCTCATCTCGGCGCTCGGCGACACGGCGGCGAAGATCGTGCGGGCCGACGCGCTCATCGACGACCCCATCGTGACCCAGGACCCCGAGAAGCGGTGGACCCAGATCACGTTCACGATCCCGGAGCCGTGAGGGCGCCGGCAGCATCCGCCGCCTTCGGCGCCTTGAGCGCCTTGGGCGCCTCGGGCGCCTCGGGCGCCGCGATCTCCCGGGGTGTCAGCCAGTCGGTGTCGCCCCACGTCACGCCGGGCCCGAACTCCGGCAGGTCGCGACCGCCGCCGTCGCGGCGCAGCCGCACGCTCTCGTGCACGACGGCGGATGCCGGGACGCGGCGATGCGCCACCCCGAGCAGCCGCCACCAGCCGCTCATGGCTCCCACGCCGCCCTGCACGTCGCCGGCCTCGACGCGGCAACTGCGCTCGTAGCGGTTGCGCCCGCGCGCGGCGAGCAGGATGCCGTCGTCGATCGCCCCGTCGACGACCCACTTGAGCGAGATGCGGCTGAGGCGATCGTCGGGGAAGCCGCCGCCGACGTCGGTGTGCACGCCCGTGAACCACATCTCCTCGAGCCGTGGCCGGGGCGCCTCGGGGTCGGGCGTGACCGGTGCAGGCAGGAACGGGCGCCGCCACTCGTGGATCGACAGCGCGTGACGCACGTGGTCGGCCATGCCGAGCTTGTTCGTGTCGCGCCAGTGCACCTCCCACCGCAGCATCCCGACCGATTTCACCGTGTCCCACAGGCCGAGGTAGGCGATCGGCGGCGTCGTGCGGCCCTCGTCGTCGACCGGCCGGCCGAACAGCTCGGCGGTCTTGTGGGCGTCGCCCCAGAAGGCCGCCTCCTGCGCGTCGTCCGCGGCGGCCGCCGGGCGTCGCCGCCGGTCGTCGTGGCGACGGGTGTAGGTGGCGACCACGTATTCGACGAGGTTCTCCGAGCCGGGGCGCACGAGGCCGACGTTCCTGAGCATGCCGGCGAGCGCCCGTGCGGTGTAGGCGCCGCGGCTGAAGCCGAAGAGGTAGATGCGATCGCCCGGCACCCAGTTGTTCGCGAGCCACAGGTACGCCTCACCGAGGTTGCGCCGGATCCCCGTTCCGAACGCGAGCCCGAACAGCTTCGACAGGGCACGGGCCGCCGGCGACCAGGCGCCCGCGGCGGCCTGCGTGCCGAGGCCGGGGTCGTAATAGGCGACCTGCTTCGCCGGATCGGAGAGGTCGAGCATCGAGTAGAGCAGCACGACGTTCGAGTTCCTCGTCGCCCGGACCTGCGCGCCGGTGCCGTCGAAGCACATGACGATGTTCTTCACGATCGCTCCCCCTCCGCCATCGCCTGGGGCTCGGGCCGAGCCCGTCACGGTGCGAACGCTACGCCGACGGCGACGGGCGCTCCTCAGCGCTGACACTGAGTTCCGCGGCGGCGCGTTCGGGCCGTTCGACCTCCGCCCTCGAGCAGGACCATTCGACCGACACCCTCGCATTCGGACGTGAATGTCGGATGCTCCTGTCCAAGCGTCGCACTCGACGACCGAGAGCCTCACGGCGCCTCGACCGGCTCGACGACCGGTTACGACGCGCGCTCGGTGAGCGGCAGCGCGTCGCCGAGGATCGGCGCGAGCGCCGAGCGGGCCGGGCCGAGGTGGCGGCCGAGCTCGGGTCGTCCGTACCGGATCGGCACCGGCGCCGTGCCCTTCGCGGGATACATCTCGAACTCGTCGCGCAGCGTGCCGAGGAAGTGCGGGCCGAGCGCCGGGGCGGCGCCGGCGATGACGACCTCCTGCGGGTCGAGCAGCGCCGCCATGATGCGCAGCGCCCGTGAGAGCGCGCGGGCTCCGAACGCCATGCGCTCGCGCGACTCGGCGGTCGACGCGAGCAGGCTCGTGTCGTGCTCGTCGAGCTCGTCGGTGTAGGCGTCGCCGAGCATCGCGCTCATGGAGGCCGCCGACTCGAGGCATCCCGACAGACCGCACCGGCAGATCGCCCGGCTGCCCTCGAAGACGACGCGCACGTGACCTATCTCACCCGCACGGCCGGTCGCGCCGGCCATGAGCGCGCCGCCGTTGGTGACCGCGGCGCCGACACCCTCGCCGAGGTGCACGACGAGCCGGACCGCGCCGTCGGCGGCGTCGGCCGCCTCGGTGAGCGCCTCGGCGTCGACGTCGTTGACGACCGAGGTCGGCACGCCGATCGCCTCCTCGAGGATGCTCGCGACGGGCACGGCGTACCAGTCGAGCTGCACGCTGTCCACGACGACGCCGTCGTTCGTGACGCCGGGCACCTGCACGCACGCGGCGAGCAGGCGCGACTCGACGCCGTCGGCGAGCGCGCGCACCGCATCGACGACGGCCGAGGTCTCGACCTTGCCCGTGAGCTCGACCCGGCTGTTCGCCACCGTGCGACCGGCGAGGTCGACGAGCGCGGCGTCGATCGCACGGGTGCGCACGACCGCGACCGCGATGAGGTGCGTGCTCGTGTCGATCGCGAGGCTCGTCGCCCGCTTGCCGCCCGTGCTCTCGGCCTGGCCGGTCTCGGTGACGAGGCCCAGCTCGATGAGCTCGGCGACGAGCGACGAGGCGGTCGCCGAGGTGAGGCCGGTCTGCCGGGCGATGACCGCCCGCGTGACCGGGGCGGGTTCGCGGGCGATGAGGCTCAACGCGCGCAGCAGGTTCTCACGACGGATCGCCGTCTGTGCGTCGACGACGCCCGTGCTCGCGAACCGACGCTGGAGGTCGTGCTTGCGCTGCGGGGTCACGGTGCTCACGGTCATGGTCTCCTCGATCGGGCGAAGCGGTCGCGGGCGGTGGAACAGCCGGCCCGCGAGCGATCACGGGCCGTCCGGCGTGCGGCCCACGACGCGGTCTCGGGTCGCGCTACCGGGCTCGAGAACATCTTGCCCCTTGACGCCTCGACCGCGAATCGCCTAGGTTCGTACCAACTTAGTTTACTAAGTCAACAAAGTGGGCCTGATGCACGGGAATCCGACTCCCGTCGCGCGAGTCCCGCGGTCGGGGATTGGCCGCGGGACTCCGGCTCCGTCTGCGCGCCCTACCGCGACCTCCGCCGTGCTGCGCGCCGACGCCCGGGCGGCGCAGCGAGCGGCATCCGGGTTCGAACGGCGTCGCCGACCGACGCCGAACAGACAGTGTCGTCGAGAAATTGGAGGCAATGATGCAATCGATTCGCAAGACGTTGATGGCCACGGCGGGAGTCTGCGCCGTGGCCCTGGCCGGGGTGCTGATGCCGCTCCCGGCCGCCGCCGCGCCACCCGCCGGCGAGCTGCCCACCGTGAGCCCGACCCCGCAGTCGATCGACCGGGCCAGCTCCGACCTGAACGTGCCGGGGCGCGTCGAGGTCGTCGTCGACGACGGCACGGATGCCGCGGCCCTCGCCGCCCTGCGCGAGACGCTCACCGCCCACGGCGTCGACCGCATCGACGAGCGTGCGAAGCGCAGCGGCACCGCCCCGCTCACGATCGAGCTGGGCGCGACGACGCGCGCCGACATCGCGGCGGCGCTCGCCGGCACCGAGGTGCCCGAGCATGCGGAGGGCTACGCGATCCGCGCCGACCGTTCGAGCGGCCCCCTCGGCACCGTCGCCCTCGGCGGCGTCGACGCGGCCGGCCAGTTCTACGCGGTGAAGACGCTCGAGCAGCTCTTCGTACCGAAGGACGACGGCGGCTACCGCATCGCCGGCGCCTCGGTCAGCGACTTCCCGTCGATGCCGCTGCGCGGCACGATCGAGGGCTTCTACGGCAACCCGTGGACCCACGAGGAGCGCCTCGACCAGCTCGAGTTCTACGGCGACGTGAAGGCGAACACCTACATCTACGCGCCGAAGGACGACCCGTACCACCGCGACAAGTGGCGCGACCCGTACCCCGCCGACAAGCTCGCCGAGCTCGGCGACCTCGTGCAGACGGCGACCGACAACCACGTGCGGTTCACGTTCGCCCTCTCCCCCGGCAACACGGTCTGCTACTCCAGCGACGGCGACTACCAGGCGCTGACCGGCAAGATGCAGCAGATGTACGACCTCGGGGTGCGCGCGTTCAACATCCCGCTCGACGACATCAACCTCGGCAGCTGGCACTGCGACGCCGACCGCACCGCGTTCGGCGCACCGAGCGCCCGCACGGCCGGCATCGCGCAGGCCACCTTCCTCGACCGGGTGCAGAAGGAGTTCATCGAGACCCACGAGGGTGCCTACCCGCTGCAGATGGTGCCGACCGAGTACTACAACACGACCGACTCGGGCTACAAGACCGCGCTGCGCGGCATGGACGAGGACGTCGTCGTGATGTGGACCGGCGAGGGCGTCGTGCCCCAGGAGGTCACGGTCGACCAGGCGAAGAAGGCCGCGACCGTGTTCGGCGGCCCGACCTTCCTGTGGGACAACTACCCCGTGAACGACTACGGGCAGACCTCGGGCCGGCTGCTGCTCGCGCCCTACGACAAGCGCGAGGCCGGCCTCGGCGAGTACCTCGCCGGCATCGTCTCGAACCCGATGAACCAGGCCGCCGCGAGCAAGATCGCGATCTTCGGCGTCGCCGACTTCACGTGGAACGACGAGGCGTACGACGCCGAGCACAACTGGGACCAGGCGCTGCGATTCATCGCGAACGGGGATGCCGCGACGGCCGCTTCGCTGCGCGTCTTCGCCGACCTGAACCACCTCGCGCCGAGCTTCGGTGCGCCGTGGCAGCCGCAGTCGCCCGAGCTGAACGCGCGCATCGCGGCGTTCTGGGAGAGCTGGGACGCGGGCGACAAGGCCGGTGCCGTCGCCGGACTGCGTTCGTACGCCGTCGCCATCGCCGACGCACCCGACGCGATCCGCAGCGGGCCGACCGACCCGGCGTTCCTCTCGGACGCGAGCCCCTGGCTCGACGCGACGAAGCTCTGGGGCGACGCGACCGTCGAACTGCTCGACGCCGTGCAGGCGCGCATCGACGGCGACCAGGCGTCGTCCGACTCGCTCGCCGCCTCGGCGAAGGCCACGGCGGCCCAGGCCGCGGCCGTCGTGGTCGACCCGGCCGACAACACATGGGGCAAGGCCAAGGTGCGCATCGCCGACGGCGTGCTCGACGTGTTCCACGGCCGCATCGGGTTCACGCTCGCGATGTGGGACGCCGGCGACGTCGTCAACGTCGCCCCGAAGGGCACGGCGACCGCGTCGAGCGTCGAGGTGCCGCAATTCGGCGTGGCGAACGTCAACGACGACAAGGCGACGACCCGCTGGGCGTCGGGCTACAGCGACGACTCGTGGGTGCAGGTGAAGCTCGCCGAACCGACGGTCGTGCGCGGCATCACCCTCAACTGGGAGTCGGCCTGCGCGAATGCGTACGAGCTGCAGACCTCGAACGACGGGGTGACCTGGACGACGATCCGCACGGTGAACGACTCGACCTGCGGGCTCGACCTCTTCACGTTCGACGAGGCCGCCCCGGTGCAGTACGTGCGCATGCAGGGCATCGACCGCAAGACCACGTGGGGCTACTCGATCTGGGAGTTCGGCATCTACGCGGCGAAGTGAGGCCGCTCTGACCGGTGCCCTCCCACTCCTCTACGGGTGGGAGGGCACTCCGCTGCGCGGGTGTCGCACATTCCTGCGCTCCGCGACTCCTCGGGATGCCGCGGCCGTCTCGGGGCTCGGGTTCCTCGTTCGGGCTGTGCAAGTTCCGCCTCACGATGAGGCGGAACTTGCACAGCCGTGACGACGATCGTCTCCTAGTGCTCACCCGCACCGTCGAGCACGGCGCGCAGACGCGCGCGGCACTCGGCGACGAACTCGGGGAACGTCTCCCAGTAGTACGCGATGCCCGAGACAGCGACGCCGATCGCCCATGCGCGAGCGCGCAGCCAGGTCGCTTCGTCGAGCTCCACCGCCGCGAAGTACGCGTCACGGGCTGGGGCGGGCAGGTCCCACACGGGCGCGTGCTCGGCGTCGGGCGCACCGACCGAGAGCGCGCCGAAGTCGATCACGGCGAGCAGCCGGCCGTCGCGCACGAGCAGGTTGCCCGGTCGCAGGTCGCCGTGCAGCCACACCGGGCCGGCGGTCGAGTCGGGCATGGCGACGGCCTCGCGCCACCAGCGCTCGAGCGTGTCGACGTCGAGGTCGTCCCCCACGAGTGGACGACACTCGTCGAAGTAGCCGCCGATCCACCGGTCGGCGTCGCCCAGGCTGCCGCCGCGGTACCAGCTGAGGTCACCGTCACGCGTCGCACCCATGAGGTCGATCGCGTGCAGCTCGCGCACGAACCCCGCGAGGTCGGCGCCGAACTCCGCCCAGTCCGAGACGTTGCCGGCATCGGGCACGGCGCCGTCGATCCAGCGCACGACCGCCCACTCCGCCGGATACTCCGGAGTCGGCGACCCCGCGAACTCGGGAGTCGGCACGCGCAGCGACAGTCTGGGCGCGAGCCGAGGCACCCACTCCCGTTCCTTGCGCAATGAGCCCGCGGTGTCCTTCGTACGCGGCATCCGCGCCAGCAGCTCGTCGCCGAGGCGGAACATGCGGTTGTCGGTGCCGCCGCCCGCCTCGACGATCGGCAGGTCGGCCCACACGGGACGCTGCCGGCGCAGGAGGTCGGCCACGAGCGCCGCATCGATGTCGAGCTCGTCGTCGTGCAGCGGCATCCGCCCATTCTGCCCTGCGCGCGGCGGCAGTCAGCGTCGCGGCGAGTACCTTGCCTGGATGATGCCCGTGTCGGTGCGGCGCACGTCGAGCAGTTCGAGACCGATGGGATGCGGCGAGCGGAGCCGCTCCTCGGCCTGCCCCACGATGAACGGATGGATGCCGGCCTGCACCTCGTCGACGAGGCCGGCATCGACGAGCGCCGCAGCGACGCCGCCGTAGCCGTGCGAGATGATCGAGTCGTATTGGTCGAGCAGTCCGCGTGTGTAGTCGGCGAGGTCGCCCTCGATGAGGGTGCAGTTCCAGTCGAGCGGCCCGCTCAGCGTCGTCGACGCGACGTACTTCGGCAGCGCGTTGTAGTGCGCGGCGAAGCCGCGGTCGTCGGTCTGCGCGGGCCAGTACTCGCGGAAGAACTCGTAGCTCCTGCGGCCGAGCAGCACGGCGTCGGCGCCGAACACGAGTTCGTCGCTCGCCCGCTGCAGCCCGGGATCGTTCTCGTCGAACCAGTACTCCATCTGGTCGAACACCCCGTCGAGCGTCATTTCGAAAGAGATCGTCACGTTGCCCATCGCCCCAGCCTCCCCTGCCCGCCGCGCGAAGTCACGGACGAATGGCACGGGCCCGACGGCTCCGGGCCGACCCGTCGAATGGACGCCGCGGCGATAGAGTCCCGGCAGACGCCTCGCTCGGCGAATCGGATCGTCACGGAACGAATTCCGGCCGAGCCGTCACATTCGGGCGGGGCATCCGGTCTCAGTCAGTGGGGACGACCGTCGTCCCACCATCGAAGACGGGAGCACGCATGCGAGCGGACCTCGACGACGCGTTGACCGCGTTCGAAGCCGTGCGCGGACGCCTGTTCGGCATCGCCTACCGCATGCTCGGCAGCGCGAGCGAGGCCGAGGACATCGTGCAGGACGCGTGGCTGCGCTGGCAGGGCACCGATCGCACGGTCGTCGACGACCCGCCCGCGTTCCTCGCCACCACGACGACCCGGCTCGCGATCAACGCGCTGCAGTCGGCCCGCGCCCGTCGCGAGACCTACGTCGGCCCGTGGCTGCCCGAACCCGTCGACACGAGCGCCGACCCCACCCTCGGGGCCGAGCGCGCCGAGGCGCTCGGCTTCGCCGTGCTCGTCATGCTCGAGAAGCTCACCGCCACCGAGCGGGCCGCATACGTGCTGCGCGAGGCGTTCGCCTACCCGTACGACCAGATCAGCGAGATCGTGCAGGTCTCCGAGGCGGCGGCGCGCCAGCTGGTCAGCCGCGCCCGGAAGCACCTCACGGGCGAGCGCCGACGCGAGGTGCCGCCGTCGGAACAGCGACGCCTGCTGACCGCGTTCCTCGCGGCGGCGAAGACGGGCGACCTCGTCGCCCTCGAACGGCTGCTCGCCGATGATGTGGTGTCGTACTCCGACGGCGGCGGCGTCGTGCGCGCGTCGAAGTTCCCGGTCGTCGGGCGCGAGCGCGTCGCGAAATTCGTGCGGGCGTTCCACACCCACTTCTGGGAGGGCGTCGAGATCGTCGAGGCCGACACCAACGGCCAGCCGTCGGTGCTGCTCTCGAAGGAGGGAGCCACGTTCGCCGTGCTCACGATCGTCACGAGCCGCGACGGCATCGACCAGGTGCTCTGGATGATGAACCCGCACAAGCTCGGCGCGGTGACTGCCCGTGTCGCCTCGTGACCCGGTCGAGCGGCTGCTCGCGGCGCTTCGCTCGGGCGACGAGGTCGCGCTCGCGAGCTGCCTGCACCGTGACGTGCGACTCGTCGTCGACACCGGCGACGAGACCGGCTGCGCGATGCGTGGGCGAACCTCCGTCATGCGCGAACTGCGCCGGCGGCTGACGAGCGGGGCGGATGCCTCGGTGCAGGCGTCGACCGTGAACGGCGGGCCCGGCCTCATCGTGCGGGGCGACGACGACGTGGTCGTCGCCGCACTCGCTGTCGACACCGGCCCTGACGCCGACGACGTGATCGACGCGCTCTGGCTCTCGGTCGCCCCGGCGAAGCTCGCCCACTGGAACCGGCACACGCCGAGCGACCGCTGACGCGTCCGAGATCGGGATCGGGTGGATTCGCCCGATCCCGTCACAACTCAGGCGACCACCCGGTCAGAGCTGGGTGAAGGCAGCGGATCGGCCGCCGCCCGGGACGGAAGGCACCAGACATGAAGATCGTCGTCATCGGAGGAACCGGCCTGATCGGCTCGAAGGTCGTCGAGCTCCTCGCCGAGCACGGCCACGAGGCCGTCGCCGCCTCCCCCGGCTCGGGCGTGAACACCATCACGGGCGAGGGCGTCGCCGAGGCACTCGCCGGGGCCGACGTCGTCGTCGACGTGTCGAACTCGCCGTCGTTCGCCGACGACGACGTGCTCGCGTTCTTCACGACCTCCACGAACAACCTGATCGCCGCCGAACGCGAAGCGGGCGTCGGACACCACGTGGCGCTCTCGATCGTCGGCGCCGAGCGACTGCCGAGCAGCGGCTACCTGCGCGCGAAGGTCGCACAGGAGCGGCTCATCGAGGAGTCGGGCGTGCCCTACTCGATCGTGCGCGCCACCCAGTTCTTCGAGTTCGCCGGCCGCATCGCCGACGAAGCGACCGTCGACGGCGTCGCCACCCTGTCGACCGGCTTGATGCAGCCGATCGCCGCAGCCGACGTCTCGGCCGCGGTCGCTCGCGTCGCCGCTGGTGCTCCGCTCGACGGCACCCTCGAGATCGGCGGGCCCGAGCGGCTCGGGCAGGACGAGTTCATCCGCCGCGGCCTCGCGGCGAAGGGCGACCCGCGCACCGTCGTCGGCGACCCCGAGGCACCGTACTTCGGCACCAAGCTGCGCGGCACCGAGCTCGTGCCCGAGAGCGCCGGCGCGCAGCTGTCGACCCAGACGTTCGGCGAGTGGCTCGCCGCACAGTCGGCACCGGCGGCGAAGTAGTCGCCATGCGCATCGCAGTGATCGGCGGCACCGGTCTCATCGGCACCCGCCTCGTCGCCCGGCTCCGTGCCGCCGGGCACGACGTCGTCGCAGCCTCGCGCGCGACGGGGGTGAACTCCTACACCGGCGAGGGCCTCGCCGAAGCCCTCGCCGGTGCGGAGACGCTCGTCGACGTGTCGAACTCGGACTACCTCGACGAAGCCGCCGCGAACGACTTCTTCTACGGGTCGACGCTCAACCTGCTGACGTATGGCGCGGCCGCCGGCGTCGCCCACCACGTGGCGCTCTCGGTCGTCGGCACCGACCGGCTGGCTCGCACCGAGGGCGGGTACTTCGCCGCGAAGGCCGCCCAGGAACGACTGATCCGCCAGTCGGGCCGGCCGTACTCGATCGTGCACGCCACCCAGTTCTTCGAGTTCATCGCGAACATCGCCGACGCGGGCAGCGACCACGACGTCGTGCGGCTCTCCCGGGCGCTGTTCCAGCCGATGGCCGCCGAGGACGTGGCTGCCGCGGTGGCCTCGGTGGCCGTCGGCCCGCCGCTCGGGCGGATGGTGGAGTTCGCGGGGCCCGAGCAGTTCCACCTCGAGCAACTCGTGCGCCGGCACCTGCGCGAACGCAGCGACCTGCGCGACGTGAAGGTCGACCCGCTCGCGCGGTACTTCGGCACGAACCTCGAGGAGCGCGAGCTGCTGCCGGGCCCCGACGCCACGCTCGCCACGACGCGCTACGACGACTGGTTCCGCGCCGGCGGCATGCCGAACGTCGCACTCGAGGGCGTCGGCTGAACGAAGCGTCCTGATCGGGGTGGTGGCGCGGGATTCGTCCGTCATGCGCTAGCGTGCCGTCCACGTGGAGGCGTATGCCACGCGCGACCGGCAACCCTACGAAGCCGGATCCTCCACCCGGACGGAGAACACGATGACGTCAGCCAGCCGATCCGACGAGGGGCATGCGCCGACGCCACCGCCACCGCATCCGGCACTGCTCGTCATCATTCCGATCGGTCTGGGCCTCGCGGGGTGGATGGCCGCCGGACTGTACGCGAGTTCCCTCATCGTCGTTCTGTTCGGCAACCTCGCCGGGGTCGTCATCGTCGTCGGGGTGCTGGCTGCGAGCATCACCGGGTTCTTCTTCGCACTGCGCGCGGTCGACCGTCGACGACATCTCCTTGCAGCCGTCCTGCTCGCGCTCGTTCCGGTCGCCGGCATCGCGATCGCCGTCCGGTCCAGCGGAGAGATTCCGCTGGACCGGGTGCTCGGCCTCCCCGCCGAGGCGGTCATCGGAGTCGCCACCGGCGCACTGTCGATGCTCGCGCTGCCGCGCTGGTGGCGCCTCGCCGGGGCGATCTGCGCCGTCGCGATCGCCGTGCCACTGGTCGTGCCGATCGTCACCGACGTGCAGCAGCAGGCCGCCGAAGCGCAGGAACGCGAGGCGGCGTTGCGCGAACAGCTCTTCCAGTCGCTCGTCGATCCGATCAGCACCGACCTCGGCGGCACCACTGCCGAGCTCACGTCGTCGTCGAACGACGCCGCAGGCGTCACCGTCGATCGCAACGGGCACGAACTCTCGATCACGACCACGCCGACCGGCAACCCCGGCACTGCCGACCCCGACGGGTTCGCCTGCTGGCGCGTCGTCGGCGGCGGAGGTCAGGGCTTCGAGGGCGACGAGACCATGGCCGACTTCGCAGGTCGTTGCGAGATCATCGACGGCGGGTGGGCGACGACGGATCGCCTCGTCGCGGGGACGCGCCTCGACGACGACCGGTGGGTCGAGGTCCGCGCCGGTTCCGGCGCCACCGCGGAAGACGTGGCAGCCGTCTTCGGATCGCTCGTGGAACTGCCCGAATCGGAGTTGCGCGCTTGGCACGAGGCCGAAGCGGACAAGCACCGCGGCGACGACTGACGGGGATCTCAGCCGAGCGGCGGCGCCGGGGCGAACGCGCGACGAGGGCGAGTCCGACTCATCGGACGCCCCGCGCGTCGGCCCCCTACAGAGCCCCGGTCGCGGGCTTCTCGACGACGCGCCCGCCGCCCTCGAACACGAGCAGGCGATCGGCGAGCTTGTCGACGAAGAACCGGTCGTGCGACACCACGACGACCGCGCCCGGGAAGTGCGTGAGCGCCCGCTCCATGACCTGGGTCGACGTGATGTCGAGGTGGTTGGTCGGCTCGTCGAGCACGATCACCGCAGCGCCAGAGAGCAGGCACTGCGCGATCGCGACGCGCGCCTTCTGACCGCCCGACAGGTTGCCGATCTTCTGCTGCAGGTCGGCGTCGGAGAACTGCAGCATCGCGAGGAACCGCCCGACGCTCTTCTTCGTCGCGGTGAACGCGAGCGAGTCGGGGTAGGCGTTGACGGCGTGGCCCACCGTGTCGGTGAGGTCGAGCTCGGCGTAGACCCGGTTGTACGACACGAACCTGGCGCCCTTCGCCCAGCGCACCGAGCCGGCATCGGCCGCGGCATCCTCGGTCAGCACGTCGAGCAGGGTCGACTTGCCCGAGCCGTTCGAGCCGATGATCGCGACCCGGTCGCCGCGCTGCAGGTCGAACGAGACGCCCTCGAAGAGCGGCGCGCCGCCGAAGCCCTTCGTGAGGCCCGTTACGGTGAGCAGGTCGTTCGAGACCTTGAGCCCGTCGTAGATCGACGTGATGATCTGGTCGATCGGGCGGGGCGCCTGCCGCTTCTTGATGTCGGCGAGCCGGCGGGCGACCGCGTTCGACGGGTTGCGCGCGGCCTCTCGGCGCGCGGACGCGGCGGCCTGCTCGTAGGCGAGCAGCTCCTCTTCGTGGGCGAACTGCTTCTCGAGCATCTTGAGCCGCGACTGCTTGGCGTGCACGTAGGCCGAGTAGTCGCCCTCGTACTCCTGCAGGCGGTAGTTCTCGATCTCGATGATGCGGTCGACGACGCCGTCGAGGAACTGCCGGTCGTGCGAGACGACGAGCACGGCGCCCCCGAACGACTGCAGCCAGTTCTCGATCCACTTGACGCCGTCGAGGTCGAGGAAGTTCGTGGGCTCGTCGAGCAGCAGCACGTCGGGCGCCTGCACGAGGATCTGCGCGAGCGCAGCCCGGTTGCGCCAGCCGCCCGAAAGCCGGTCGACGGGCAGGTTGCGGCGCTCGTCGTCGAAGCCGAGCCGGGTGAGCACGGTGTCGATCGTGGTCTCGTAGGTCCAGCCGCCGATGTGGTCCATGCGCTCGAACAGCTCGCCCTGCTCGGTGAGCAGGCGGGTCATCTCGTCGTCGGGCATCGGTTCGGCGAGCGCGAGCCCGATCTCGTCGAGCCGCGCCTGCGTCTCGTGCACGTCGGCGAAGTGGGCGCTCAGCGTCTGCGCGATGCTCTGCTCGCCGTCGAGCTCGGAGAACTGCGAGAAGTACCCGATCGTCGTGCCGAGCGTGACGTCGCGGGTACCGCCCGACGGCTCGCGCCGGCCGAGCACGACCTCGAGCAGGCTCGACTTGCCCGTGCCGTTCTTGCCGATGAGCGCGACCCGGTCACCCTGCTTGAGCTTGAGGAACGCCTCCTTGAGCACGGTGCGCCCGTCGAACTCGATGCTCACGTCGTTCAGGCGGATCAGGCTCACGGGGGTCCTCGGTTTCGGGGTGCGGTGCGGTTCGCAGGGGTTTCCAGAACGGCGAGACGGATGCCTCGAGCCGGCGCCCCACTCTATCGAGCGCGCCTGCGTGCAGGCCGGGCGTCGGTCGAGGCATCCGCCTCGCTCGCTCTCTCGGTCACGGACGTCGCGTGCGCAGTACCGCGATGCCGACGATCGCGAGCCAGATCACGCTGATGCCGTTGAAGGTCGCGACCGCTCCCCAGCCGTTCGCGGCGTAGAAGTCGTACGAATTGTGGCCGAGGAACATCGACGGCACGCCCGCGACGTGCAGCACCGCGAAGACGAACGAGGACCAGGCGACCCAGCGGGGCAGCGCCCCCGAGCGCAGCACGGCGTACCCGAACGCGACGTTGAACACGAGCAGCAGCAGGTGCGTGATCGCGCCGTAGAGCAGGTAGGTCGGCACGCTGCGGGTGGGGTCGATCCACTCGTCGGCCAGGATCGCACTGCCGCCCTCGAGGCCCTTGGCGACGAGGTCGACGATCGTCCATGCGGCGCCGGTGGTGCCCGCGACGACGGCGAACCACTCGAGCTGCGGCGCGCGCGGAGCGATCAGGAATCGCACGCCGCTCATGAAGACGAGCAGCGAGACGAGCGCGAAGAAGCTGAGCAGCGTGCGCGTGAGGATCAGCCAGTCGGGCATGAGTGCGCCCGTGTCGACACCGCACTCGTCGACGGGGCACGCGGGTACGGCGAAGTAGAGCGGCAGCTCGACGACGGCGAAGATGCCGCCGATGACCGCGGCCCAGCCGATCCAGCGGCGAACGGCGTCGGTGGATTGAATCTGTGTATGGGATGCACTGTTCATGCCATGCACAGTAACGTTAATTGTGTAAGCCGTCTACTATTTCTTTCATGCCGATCACCGACGACGTCGATCTCGAAGCCCTGCCCCCGGACTCGCCTCCGCGTGGGACGTCGTCGACACCTCGACCAGGCGTGGCCGCAAGCCGGCGCACACCGTGGATGAGATCGTCGCGGCCGCGATGGACCTGGCCGACGGCGAAGGAATCGCCGCGGCATCCCTGCCGAAGGTGGCGGCGCGCATCGGCGTCACGACCAACGCCCTCTATCGCTACGTCGACTCCAAGGAGGAGCTCGTCGTACTGGTCGCCGACCGGGCGTGGGGCGCGGCTCCCGAGCTGCCCGCCGACGACTGGCGCGCCGCGGCGACGACGTGGTCGCAGCGCCTGCACGAGCGATTCATCGCGCGCCCGTGGCTGCTCGACGTGCCCACGACGCTTCCGCTGACTCCGCACACCGCAGCCTGGCTCGACGTGCTGATCGTCGGACTCGGGCCGGCCGGTCTGCCGTCGAACGAGGTGCTGTACTCGGCCTACCTGCTCGACAGCCACGCACGGTATGACGCGAATCTCCGCCGCAACGCCCCGACTCCGCCCGCCCTGAGCGTGACGCATCCCGACCGGCGACGAGCCGTGCGCGGCTTCCTCGACGTCCAGCTGCGCGCCCGCGGGCTCGACGCGGTGGCCGACGTCATGCGCGACCCGGCATTCGTCGGTGACGCGACTTCGCCCGACGGGTTCGAGTTCGGGCTGGCGCGCATCCTCGACGGCATCGAGGCGCATGTCGCGGGCGGGCGGGGGCGGTAGGCGCATGCGCAGACCGTTCATGACCGGCTCCCGCCAGCTCGAGTCGCTCGAGGGCCAGCAGTATCTGGTGCTGCGTCCCACCGGCGCCGTCGCCGAGTTCTACGACGCCGAGCAATCGGCGCTGCTGCGAGGCCTGCCTGCCTCGATCACCCACCCCGATGCCGGACACGTGACGCTGCGCGGGTTCTTCGAGCCCGAGCGGGTCGACGCGCTGCGCTCTGCACTCGCAGCATGGGCCGCGAAGCAGCCGCCGGTCGACGTGCGCGTTCGTGCGATCGACGGGTTCCCGCCGCCGTTCCAGGTGATCATCGCGCGCGCCGAGCGCTCGCCATCGCTCGTCGACGCCTACGCGAGCCTGACCACCGCCCTGGATGCGACGGACTTCGACCGCATCGGCGAGCTCCCGCTCGACGAGTGGGTGTTCCACATGTCGCTGGCGTACGCGGGCACGCTCGACGAACGCGCGTGGGGCGACACGCTCGAGCGCCGCCGGCGCGAAATCGCCGATGGGCCGGCAGAGACCATCGCCGAGGTCGAGTTCGTCTGGTATCGAGCCGGCGTCGAACACGCCGAGGTGCTGCCGCTCGGCTCCAAAACGGCTCTCGCTGCCGAGCTTGATTGAGCCCGCCGTCACCGCCCTCTCGGTCACGGCGAGCACCCCGCGCAGCATGCCCGCTCGGTGCCCACGTCGTTATTCATCCGCGGTGGAATGAGCGGCCCGAGGTCGTAGATGCGAGGATCGAACGCATGCCGACGACCCCGCCGCCGACGCCCACGCCGATCGACCTCGACACCTGGCCGCGCCGCGAGGCGTTCGAGCACTACCGGCACCGCGTGCCGTGCACCTACGCGATGACGGTCGAGCTCGACGTCACCGCGTTCGTCGCCGCCCTGCGCGCAGCATCCCGCAAGACCTACCCGTCGCAGATCTGGGCGATCGCGAACGTCGTGAACCGGCACGCCGAGTTCCGCATGACGCTCACCGACGACGGCGCACCCGCCACGTGGCCGGTCGTGCACCCGGCATTCACGGTGTTCAATCCCGAGCGGGAGACCTTCGCCGCCGTGTCGGTGCCGTACGACGCCGACTTCGCGAGCTTCCACGACGCTGCGGTCGAGGTGCTCGCGTCCGCGGCCACCGCGACCGAGATGTTCCCGCAAGGTGGGCTGCCCGCGAACGGCTTCGACGTCTCGAGCATCCCCTGGACGAGCTTCACCGGGTTCACCCTGCAGATCGACGGCGGGTCGAACCACTTCGCGCCGATCTTCACGCTCGGGCGGTACGTCGAGCGTGGCGGCCGTACCCTCCTGCCGCTCGCCGTGCAGATCCACCACGCCTCGGCCGACGGGTTCCACACCGCTCGACTCGTCGGCGAGCTCGAACAGCTCTTCGCCGATCCCTCATGGGTCGCCGCCTGACGGGTGCGTGACACGGCCGCGCACCGCGCGTAGCGTGTCCGGCAGCAACGCCACGCCGGACGAGGGGGTGCCCGTGACGGTTCCCGATCGCGATCCATCCCGCGCGCACTGGATGGAGCTCTTCTTTGACCTGATCTTCGTGGCGCTCGTGGGGCAGCTCGCGCACGGACTGCAGGAGCATCCGACGGTGTCGGGGCTGCTGCTGTTCGTCGCCCTGTTCGCCTCGGTGTGGTGGTCGTGGGTGAACCTGACCTTCACGGTCAACGTGATGCCCTGGCTCACCCGCCGGCAGCTCGCGCTCGTGATGCTCGCCGCGATGATCTCGGTCGGCGCGATCGCGGTCGCCGCGCCCGAGGCCACGGGCGAGCGCGCGTGGCTCTTCGCGGCCGGCAACGCCGCACTGCGATTCGTGCTGCTCGGGCTCTGGATCGCCGTGTCGTGGCGCACGGGCGGCACGGCGTCGCGGGTGCGGGTGCTCGCCTACAACGGCGCGACCGCCCTCATCTGGCTCGTCTCGATCTGGGTGCCGGTGCCATGGATGTTCGCGCTCTGGGGCCTCGCCATCGTCGTCGAGGTTGCCCTGCTCGTCACGAGCAGCCGCAGCTGGGCCGACCGCGTGCTGCCGAACATGAACACAGAGCACCTCTCGGAGCGATTCGGCCTGCTCGTGGTGATCGTGCTCGGCGAGTCGGTGCTCGTATGCGTCGCGACGCTGAGCGGGCACTGGGGCGCCGCCGAAGGCGTCACCGCCGCGCTCGGCCTGTGCGTCATCTCGATGCTCGCGTGGTCGTTCTTCATGTACGGCACCGACGCCATGCGCACCGGCCTCGACGCGCTGCGCGAGGCGGGCGACTTCCGGGCGATCCGCGACACCGTCGGGTTCCTGCCCTTCCTGATCGTCGTCGGCGTGACCGCGATCTCGGGTGCGCTCGCCGCGGCGATCGCCCATCCGCACGAGCCGCTGCCCGAGGCATCCGTACTCGCCCTCGCCGGCGGCATCGCGATCTTCTACGCGACGAACGCGATCGTCTCGCTGCGGTTCGGCCGGCCGTTGCGCGCGGTGCTCGGCTGGGCGGTGCCCGCGCTGCTGCTCACGGCCGCGCTCGGACTCGCGAGCCTCGTGCTCGACGCGCAGCTCGCGATCGCCGCGGCGGCCGTCGTGCTCGGGGTGATCGTCGCGATCTCCGAGCTCACCAATCGACGCAAGCGCGCGGTCGGGCCCGGTACCGAGGCGGGACTGCCGGTCACGCCGACGGGTTGAGCGCGCCACGCATCGGCCCGAGCCGCGCGCCGGGCCGCATCGGCGCCCTCAGTCGGTGCCGGCCACCTGCACCCGCGCCTCGAGCCCGAGGAACCGCCCGTAGCGCGCCGCCGCGTCGTCGATCGCCTCGCGCTCGTACCGAGCGAGCGCGCGATGCGGATGCAGCGCGAAGGTGACCGCCTTCGCGTTGACGGTGCGCTTCATGGCGGCCAGCAGTTGCCCGTCGACGAGCGCCATGCCGATCGCCGTCTCACGCTCGCGCGGCACGATGCCCTCGCCGTCGAGCACCCAGCGCGAGTCCTGGTAGCCGCGGTACATCTCGTCGAGGACCTGCAGCAAATGACCCTCGGGTTCGGCGGGCCCCGCCGGTGGTGTCTCACCCATCGCGTGCCAGTAGGTGCGCCCATCGTGCTCGAACGACTCGAGCCGGTCGGCGACCGCCGCGATGCCGCGGCGCGCGTCGGTCACCGTGAGCGTGGCCCAGTAGGCGAGGTCCCGTTCGGTCGCCGGTCCGTGAGCGAGGCAGTACCGCAGCGCGAGCTCGGCGAGCGCCTCGTCGCGATCGAGCCCGCGTCCGCCCGAGACGCGCTCGCTCAGGAGTGCATACGTATGCTCGCCGTCGCGCGGCGCGCCGCTGCAGACGAGCCCCGTCATCTCGAGCCGCCCGACGACCAGCATGAGCTGCTGCCCGGTCAGCTCGAACCCCTGCTCGGCCAGCGCTGCGCCCAACTCGGCTCGGGTGCGGTCGGATGCCGCGCCCAATGTGGCCTCGACCGCGTCGGCGAGCGCGGAGAAGTGCTCGGCGAGCGGCTTCAACTGCTGGTCGAACACCGGCAGCACGCGCGGCGCGGTGAGCTCGGTGAGCCAGCGCACGTCGTCGGCGTGCACGTAGTGCCAGGTCGGCCGCAGGACGTGCGTGCGGATGACCCGCCCGCCCGCGAGCGCTCCGGCGAGATCTCCGACGCTCGGGTCGCTCGTGCGTGTCGCGACCGCCCACGCCGACTGCGCCGGGTTCTCGGCCTGCACGGCGAGGAGTGATCGCACGACCGACTCCGCCCCGTCGAGCGGCGCGGCGAGCGACTGTGAGCGCAGCCGCCATCGGGCGAGGTCGCGATCGGTGATCATGCTCCGAGCGTACGGCGGGCCGGTGTCGATCGGTCTCGACGCTGCCGGCCGCGAGGCACTGCGACGGAGATCACTCCCGCCGACCGGACCACCGAATGAGCGAGATCAAGCCGTACACGAGGCCCGCCACGACGAGTGCGACACCGCCGAGCGAGAAGGCGAACTCCGCGGGGGTCGTGTAGTCGACGCCGCCGTTGACGTCGACGTCGTGGATGCGAGGCAGTTGAATCAGGAACGTGACCGCGATCACCACGATCCCGAGAACGACCGCACCGATCGAGACGAGCCCATGGGGAAATCGCTTCAAACTCGCACCTCCCGGTCGCAGTGACATCAGACCATGCTCATCCCAGTCGGCGTTCATGGCAACCGCCGTCCGGTACATGCCCATGATCACGAGCTCTCCGGACGACCCGCCCGATCACGCCCAGCCCGCGAGGTGCGGCACCTGCTCGACGACGAGCGCGCCGGCGAGCACGATCATCGCCGCCCCCGACACCCGTGAGACGACCTTCATCGCCGACGGCCGCAAGCGAAGCACGGCTCGCGCGCCGAACCCGACGACGGTGTAGACGAGGGCGCAGCAGCCGACGAAGATCAGCCCGAGCACGGCGAGCTGCACGGGGATCGGCCACGACCCCGAGTCATCCGTGAACTGCGGCAGCAGCACCACGAGCACGAGCAGGCCCTTCGGATTCAGCCCGCTGACGCCCGCGCCCTGCGCGAGGCGCAGCCACGGGCGGTCGGATGCCGCGACCGGCGCCGGGCCGGCGCTCGCGTCCAGCTCCGCTCGCCCATCCGTCGCGGCGGCGACGACCGGCGGATCGCGCAGCACCCGCACGCCGAGGTAGACGAGGTAGGCGGCCGCCGAGAACGTGAGCACGACGATCACCCACGGCACCGCGGCGACGGCGGCACCGACGCCCACCGCGACGGCGGCCACTACGACGAGGTACCCGAGCAGCACGCCCGCGATCGGCGGCAGGATGCTGCGGCCGCTCGTGCCCGCGGCGATGAGGTAGGCCCAGTCGGGGCCGGGCAGCAGCACCATGAGCGTCATCATGACCGAGCACGCGACGAGCAGCTGTACGTCCATTCCGGGGCCTCCTTCATTCGGGCCCCTCGAACGTATGCGACTCGCGTTGGAAGCCGCTGCCGAATTCAGCCCGACGCAGCACCTGTCGTGGAAGAATCCACCCCATGGACGCCACTGATCGGAAAATCCTTGCCGAACTCCAGCTGGACGGCCGGCTGAGTCTCACCGAGCTCGCCGACCGGGTGCAGCTCAGCATGTCGCCGACGCACCGCCGGTTGCGCGCGCTCGAGGAGTCGGGCGCGATCACCGGATACCGAGCCGTGATCGACGCCGACCGGGTCGGGCTCGGCTTCGGCGCGCTCGTCTTCGTCACGATGGAGCAGGCGAACCGCGCCACGGTGCCGGCGTTCGATGCCGCCGTCGCCGAGATCCCCGAGGTGATCCAGGCGCTGCGCCTCTTCGGCGATCCCGACTACCTGCTGCGCGTCGCGGTGCCCGACCTCGCCGCGTACCAGCGATTGTGGGACGAACGCCTCTCGGCGCTCCCCGGCGTGCGCCGGGTCGCCTCCACGCTCGTCATGAAGACCATCGTCGACGACCGGCCGCTGCCGATCTGACGCCGTTCTCAGCGGCAGCCCGGATGCCGCGACCCGACGCCGTTCCTAGGCTCGCGCGCATGAACATCGAGATCCCGGCAGCGTCGCCGGGCGCAGCCACCGCGCACACGTATCTCTTCGCCCTCGCCGACGGCGGCGGCACGGTGCCCGTTGAACTCGGGGTGGTGCGTCGGCTCGTGGAGCGCGGCCACCGCGTCACGGCGATCGTCGACGCCAGCATGCTCGAGGCGGCGCGCCGCACCGGTGCCACGGTGCGCACCTGGAGCGCGGTGCCGACCGACGCGTACCGCGACTGGGCGATCCGCAACCCGCTCGAGCTCGCCCGCGGCATGGCCGACCACTACCTCTCGGGCCCCGCGGCCGGACACGCGCACGACACCCTCGCGGCGATCGGCGCCGATCACCCCGACCTCGTCGTCACCACGTTCTTCACCCTCGGCGCGATGATCGGGGCGGAAGCCCGCGGCATCCCGTTCGACGTGCTCATGCCGAACGTCTACATCGCGCCCGTCGCAGGCCGGCCGCCGGGCGGCGCGGGCATGAAGCCGATGCGCGGCGCCTTCGGGTCGTTTCGCGACCGCGCAGCGAACGCCATGACGAGCCGGTTGCTCGACGGGTACACGCTGCCTGCGCTCAACGAGACACGCGCGCGATACGGACTCGCGCCGATCGGCACCACCTGGGAGCAGGTGCACCACGCCCGGCGCGAGCTCGTGCTCACCTCGGCCGAGTTCGACTTCGCAGGCGAGTTCGGGCCGAACGTGCGCTACGTGGGCCCCGTGCTCGACGACCCCGCCTGGGCGGCCGACCCCGCGTGGACGCCGCCGCCCGGTGATGACCCGCTCGTGCTCGTGGCGATGTCGTCGACGTTCCAGAACCAGACCGACTGCCTCCAGCGCATCGCCGATGCGCTCGGCACGTTGCCAGTGCGCGGACTCGTCACGACCGGCCCCGCAGTCGAGCCCGAGGCACTCCACGCTCCGGCGAACGTCGTCGTCGAGGCATCCGCCCCGCATGCCGCGGCCATGCGCGACGCGGCCGTCGTCGTGACGCACGGCGGGCACGGCACGGTCATGAAGGCGTTGGCCGCGGGCTGCCCGCTCGTCGTGCTGCACCACGGCCGCGACCAGGTCGACAACGCCGTGCGGGTCACCGCACGGGGCGCCGGCCTAACCGTGCCTCGCCAGGCCTCGTCAGCGCGCATCGCCGAGGCGGTCGCCGACGTGCTCGGGGACGAGCGCTTGCGGCTCGCGGCGGAGCGACTCGGCACCGCGATCAGACGGGATGCCGCAAGCGGCGCCCTGCTCGACGAACTCGAGCGGATCGACGCGAACCGGGCGCCGGTGGAGCCGCCTGCAGGCGCCCGCCGCACCTGACGCACGGCCCGGGCGGCGGGCTCAGCGCCCGAAGATGCGGGCGAAGAACCCGGTCGACGGCTCGTTCTCGTGACCCGCGCAGCGCTCGTTGCGGGGCACGGCGCGCATCACCTGGTCGACGTGCTGGCCGCAGCCCGACCACGTCGTCTTGCCGCACTTGCGACACGTCACGGCACTGCACATGGGATTCCTCCAGGGGTTCGGGTGAGGGGCGAGCCGGGCGCTCGCAACCCACTCAAAACAATACCCCGGGGGTATCTGGGAAACTGCGGGGAACGCAGCCTCACAACCCCTCCGCGATCTCCTTGATCGCGGCGAGGCGACGCTCCCATTCACGGCCGACGGCGTCGAGACGGGCGGCGGTCGCACTGAGCTCGGCGCCGAGCACGCGATAGCGCACCTCGCGGCCGACCCGCACGGGCTCGACCAGGCCGACCTCCGCGAGCACCGCGAGGTGCTTGGCGATCGCCTGGCGGGTCACGGGCAAGCGCTCGGCGAGGGCCGACGCCGAAGCGTCGCCCTCGCCGAGCGCCGCGAGGATGCTCCAGCGCGTCTCGTCGCCCAAGGCGGCGAACACGGGAACCAGCGTCGCTGAGCTCATGCTTCGCCCTCGAGCAGGGCGACGAGCTTGTCGAGCTCTTCGACCCAGCCCTGCGCGTGGTCGGCCATGTTCGACGCCGGGTTGCTCGTGCGGTCGAAGCCGGTCTCGACGACCGTGAGCTCGGTGCCGCCGTCGACCTCGTCGAGGGTGAATGTGAAGACCGTCGTCGTCGCCTCGTCGACGACGTCGGGCCGGCGGTCGGCCGCGTCGTCGTTGCCCCAGCGGTACGAGACCGAGCGCGGGGCGTCGATCGCCTCGACGCGCAGCGGGATCACGCCGTACCCCTCGAACGTCATCGCGCCCGTGGCGCCGACCCCCGCGCCGTCGAGCACCGTCCGCCCGAACCATCGCGAGATGTGCTCGGGCTCGGTGACGGCACGCCAGACCTTCTCGAGGGGGGCGGCGATGCGGATCGTCCGTCGTACCGTGAAGGCGCCTTCGTCGATGACGGATGCTTCGTTGTCGGTCATGCTCACCATGATCGCGCTCCTTCCAGCGGATGCTGAGTGGATGTCGCGGCGATCGAATGATCACCTGCAACCCAATAGTTGCATGATCCATCACAGAGCGCAACCGCAGAGTTGCATTTCTTCGGATCAGCCGATCCGCAGCACGACGCTCCCCCGCTTGTGCCCGCCATCGACGTAGCGGTGCGCTTCGACGACCTCGTCGAGTGCGTAGGTGCGGTCGATCACGGGACGCAACACGCCAGACTCGGCGAGCGCGGCGAGCCGCTCCATGCCCGCTGCGCCCATGCGTCCACCCTCGTGGTCGACGACGAGGCCGCTTCGCCGCGCCTGGCGCTTCGCCGAGAGCAGACCGGGCAGGTCGAGGATGACGAGCAGCAGCGCACCACCGGGACGCAGCAGGTGCGCCACCCGCGTGAACGGCGCATTGCCGACGCACTCGACGATCACGTCGTAGCGACCGGCCTCCCCCGGCGCCGCGAAGTCCTCGCGCGTGTAGTCGATGATGCGGCGCGCGCCGAGCGAGCGCACGAGCTCGGTGTTGCCGCCGCTCGTGACCGCCGTGACGTTCGCACCGCGTGCCGCCGCGAGCTGCACGACCGCCGAACCGACCGCGCCGGAGGCGCCGTTCACGAGCACCTCGCTGCCCGGTCCGATCGCGACGCGATCGAGATACCGGACTGCGGTGTGCCCGCCGAAGACGATCGCGGCGGCCTCGTCGAAGTCGAGGTTCGCGGGCTTCGGCGCCACCTCGCCGTCGGCGGCGATCGTCACGTACTCGGCGTGGCAGCCCATGCGCGACCCCCGCATGACGATGACCTCGTCACCCGCGGCGAACCGCGTGACCCCGGTGCCGACGGCGTCGACGACGCCGGCGCCGTCCATGCCGAGCACGTGCTGCCGCGGCCGGAAGAGGCCGACGGTCGGCGCCACCATCAGGCTGAAGCCGCGCGGCAGACGCCGGCTGCGCAGGCGCTGGTCGGCGACGCTCACGGTCGAGGCGCGCAGGCGCACGCGCAGCTCCCCCGGCCGGGGTTCGGGCTTCGCAATTCTGGTGACGCCCACGACGCCGGGCGGCCCGAATCGATCGAGGTAGGCGGCGCGCATCGTGGCTTCGCTCGTCGTCGCTGCCGCCTCGGCGGCCGTCTCCTCCGGCTGTGCTGCGATCGACATCATCGTCTCCCTTACGTTGTAAGTCTTACGACGTAAGATACGCCGCCGCACTGCGCGTGTCCAGACCTTCGCGACAATTACCTGACGTTGTACGGTGAACTGTGCCCAGAACCGCCGCGCGAACGCCCCTCAGCCGCAAGAGCGTGCTGCAGACCGCGCTGCGCATCGCCGACCGCGAGGGCATCGATCGACTCACGATGCGCGCACTCGCCGACGAACTCGGCGTCGAGGCGATGTCGATCTACTACCACCTGCCCAACAAGAACGCGATCCTCGACGGCCTCGTCGAGCAGGTCTTCGCCGAGATCGAAGCCGAGGTCGGCGGCTTCACCCCGCCGCGATCGATGGATGCCTCGGACTGGTCTCCCACGCTCCGCGAACGCATCCTCGGCGCGCGGAGCGTGCTGCTGCGGCATCCCTGGGCACCCGGCGTCATGAACGCACGCGGGACGCCCGGGCTGCTCGCCATCCGCTACGCCGACGGCATCGTGGGCATCATGCGCGCCGGAGGGCTCTCGCACGATCTGATCCACCACGGTTTGCACGCGATCGGCAGCCGCATGTACGGATTCGTGCAGGAGCTCAACGACGACAACGCGGCCGAGCCCCCGGCCGACCCGTCGGCGTTCGCCGCGCTCGCGCCGCACCTCGCGGCCATGCTCGCCGACGTCGTGCACGACGACCCCGACTCGACGCTCGGCTGGTGCGACGACCAGACCGAGTTCGAGTTCGGACTCGACCTCGTGCTCGAGGGCCTCGAGCGGCGCCGGGCGGCGGAGCGTTGACGAGCGACGCCGGCCCCGAGGCATCCGCGACCGCCACCGCCTCGGAGCAGACGAACGCGGCGCGGCCGGCCACGCCGGCCAGGCGGTCGGTGGCGAAGCAACTCGCCTGGGCAGCGCTCGCGGTCGGAGTCGGCATGCCGCTCTGCCTCGGAGCGTGGATCGGACTCGTCGTGCTCGGCGCCCGGCTCGACTGGCCGTTCACCGCGAACGAGATCTTCGCGTGGCTCGCCGCAGCGCTCGTCGCGCTCGTGCTGTGGCCGATCACGGCGTACGGGGCGCAGCGTCAGGTCTGGCACTTCCGCGCGCGCCGGCCCGACGAGTCGATGCGCTGGGGCGCCGAACCGACCGCGCCCGTGCCGAAGGTTCCGCTCACCGTCGGCGAGCGCTGGGCACGAGCGGCGATCCTGTTCGTCGGGGCCGCCGCGCTGCTCGCGATCTGCGGCCCGCAGCAGGTCACGCTCGCCCTGCTCGGCGCGCTCGATGCGGCGAGTGCTGGCGCCCGCTCGTGGTGGCTCGCCCTGCAGTTCGGGGCGTTCCTGCTGATGGCGGCGCTCATCGTGCCGGTGCTCTGGCTCACCGACCGCCGCGTCCGCCGGCTCCCGGCGGACTCGAGCGAGCGGACGCGGTTCGCGGTCGTGCAGGCCTGGTACCTCGGCGCGGCGATCGGCTGGGTGATGAGCGCCGTCGTGGGTTTCGTGATCGCGCTCATGATCGTGCGGTACCTGTAGCTGCGGCATCCGCCCTGGTCTCGACACGCTCGCCGCGCTCACGACTCGCGCCGGTCGCGATCGGCGATCAGCGCACGAACCTGAGCGTGGACCACCCCGTCCCGATCTGCTTCGGTGCACCGAAGGGCGCGCCCCAGTCGGGCGATGTCGAGCGCCACAGTCGCCCGCTCGTGTCGCGCGCGATCACCGCGCGGTTGCCCGCGCCCAGCACGACGTTGTACGGCGAGAAGCCGTAGCCGATGACCTTCGACCCTGACATCCAAGAGCCGGTACCGGTGGCGCGATACACGACGAGGTCGGGCCGCCCGCTCGCGGGGACGAGGTAGTTCGACACGACGAGCGTGTCGTCCGTGCCGTTGCCGTCGATGTCACCGTCGCCGATGAGTGTCTTGAAGCTCCCCCATCCCGACCCGATCTGCGACGAGGCACGGAAGCCGCCTGAGCCGTTGCCCGGATACAGGCGGAGGCGTCCGGCGGTGTCCCGCGCGATGACGTCGTTGGCGCCGTCGCCGTTGAAGTCGCCTGCGCCGTAGATCGCGGTGAACCCCTGCCACCCCGTGCCGACCTTGATGCCCCCGCCGCGCCACCCGCCGACGCCGTTGCCCCGGTACAGCCACAACGCGCCCGTGCGGTCTCGCGCGAGGAGGTCGGGCAGACCGTCGCCCGAGAAATCGCCGACCGCGAAGACATGATCGAAGGCCGTCCACCCTGAGCCGATCACCTTCGACGACGCGAGGCTCCCGTCGGATCGCCCCGGGTACATCAGCAGACTTCCCGTCTTGCTGATCGCGAGCACATCGGGCCGACGGTCGCCGGAGAAGTCGCGATTCGGCCCGTTCTCGTCCGTCTTGAAGGTCACGGTTCCCGTGACGGCGGCCCCCTCGCCGATGGCGAAGGCGCTGATCTTCACCTGTTCGAAGCCACCGCCCGAGACATGACCCCTCACCCGATACGTGCCCGGGTAGAGCCCGCGTCGAGCGAAGGTCGACTTGCTCGCCGAGACCACGACGTCCTCCTCGATGATGCGCCACGCGCCGTCCGACGTCCGGCGCTCGAGGTCGAGGTAGTACGTGCTCGATGCCGGGAGCAGGCCCAGCGTCTTGACTTGGACGGACAGGCTCCCGGCTCGCCGCAGCTTCACGTCGATGGCCGCCGGCACGGCGCCGTTCCGCATGTCGATGACCTTCGACGTGTCGTCGGGCGCGGTGCCCGCCTGGTTCTGCGTCGCGTAGACGGAGGCGGGATCGCGGAACACGATCCGGTAGATGCCGTCGAAGACCTGCGCGAACCGGTACCGGCCATCGGCCCCGGTGGTCACGACCTGCTGTTCGTACCAGACGGGATTGACGGCGTCTCGTCGTTGCAGCGTCGCCATGATGCCGCGCAGCGGCGAACCTGCGGTGTTCCGGACGACGCCCTGCGGGCCGCGGCCCGCTGGAAGGGTGTGATCCAGCACCACGTCGGCGCTCAACGTGATCCACGGGCATTCCGAGCCGCAGGCCTCTCCGTCGTACCAGCCGTTCAGCGAGTCGGTCGCGCCCAGGTTGATGAACTTCACGCCGGCGTAAGCGCCGACCGGCACGTCGGGGATCACGAAACTGCCGTCGGCAGCGGTGAGGGCCGACGGCCCGGAATCCGAGTAGGGACTCGTCGTGACGATCACCTTGACCTCGCCCGCTCCGGCGACCCGCGATGCGCCGCCCAGGCGTGCGATGCCGCTCACGGACACGGTCGTCGCCTCGACGGCGTCGGCCGGGGTCGGCGACATCGTCGAGATCAGCGCCGCCGCCGTCAGCGCGGCAAGCAGTCCGAACATGCGAGCGCCGCGGACGCGGCGCACCGATTCAGCAGGGTTCACCGGTGGTCTCCAGTCGGTCGGGTCGATTCACCCTAGGCGAGCGACGCGCCGTCGAACTCACCCCCGTTCGGGGGGTTCGGCCGCGACGAACGGCACGCCGGCCCGCGAGTCCACCGGTCCACTCGACCAGTGGGCGCGACCGGCGTAACGTTGCCGCCGAAGCGACGGGCCGAACAAAGGGGTTTCCGATGGCCGAGCTCTCACCCATCCAGCCGTGCCTGTGGTTCAGCGACAACGCCCGCGAGGCGATGGAGTACTACGTCGAGGTGTTCCCGAACTCGCGCATCAGGCGCATCGACGAGTACCCCGACGAAGCGCTCGACGAGCACTTCGTCGGCATGCGCGGCAAGGTGCTCAACGGGCAGTTCACGTTGAACGGCGTCGACTTCGTCTGCCTCGACGGCGGCCCGCTCTTCACGTTCAACGAGTCGATCTCGTTCGTCGTGTCGTGCGCCGACCAGGCCGAGATCGATCGGTACTGGGCAGCACTGTCGCACGTGCCCGAGGCCGAGCAGTGCGGCTGGTGCAAGGACCGCTTCGGCGTGAGCTGGCAGGTCATCCCGGCGAACATGGGCGACCTGACGAAGCGGCCCGAGCAGATCCAGGTGATGATGGGCCAGAAGAAGGTCGTGATCGCAGAGCTCGAGAACGCGTAGGCCGCACCACTCGCTCGTCGCCGGCGCTCGCTAGGCTCGGGCCCATGCCCGCCGCCGCGATCGCGCTCTGCGTCCTGCTCGCCCTGCTCGCGATCTTCCAGCTCGCGCTCGCGCTCGGTGCCCCGCTGGGCCGGTTCGCGTGGGGCGGTCAGCATCGCGTCCTGCCCGCGCGGCTGCGCGTCGGCAGCGCGGTGTCGATCGTGATCTACGCGATCATCGCCGTGCTCGCCCTCGATCGGGCCGGTCTCGTCGACGTCGTGTCCGACGCGGTGTCGACGGTCGGCATGTGGATCGTGTTCGCCTACTTCGTGCTCGGCATCGCGATGGACGCGATCTCGCGCAGCCGGGCCGAACGCCTCACGATGACGCCCGTCGTCATCGTGCTCGCGGTGCTCAGCCTGCTCGTCGCGATCGGCTGACGTCGCACCGCCGCCGACGACGGGGGCGTCGCCGAACCGACGACGTCGGCGAACCGACGACGGATACGGGCGCCCGGCCGGCGGTTCCCCCCTCGCCGGCCGGGCGCCCGGGTCTCCCCGTCGGCTATCGCACGCTCTCGAGGAAGTCGCGCGTGCGCTGCCGCTGCGGTCGGTCGATGACGTCCTCGGGCCGTCCGGCCTCGACCACGACGCCCCCGTCCATGAACACGACCTGGTCGGCGACGCCCCGCGCGAAGCCGATCTCGTGGGTGACCACGATCATCGTCATGCCCTCGTTCGCGAGCTCGCGCATGACGTCGAGCACGTCGCCGACGAGCTCGGGGTCGAGCGCCGAGGTCGGCTCGTCGAAGAGCATCAGCTTCGGGTCCATCGCGAGGGCCCGCGCGATCGCGACGCGCTGCTGCTGGCCGCCCGACAGCTGGGCCGGGTAGTGCCTCGCGAAGTCGGCGAGGCCGACCCGGTCGAGCAGTTCGAGCGCGCGCGCCTTCGCCTTCGCGCGCGGTGCACCCGCGATGCCCACGGGTGCCTCGGTGATGTTCTCGAGCGCGGTCATGTGCGGGAACAGGTTGAACTTCTGGAACACCATGCCGATGTCACGGCGCTGCCTGGCGATCTGCTTCGGCGTCATCTCGTGGATGTCGTGGCCCGCCTGCCGATAGCCGATGAGCTCGCCGTCGACGATGATGCGCCCGCCGTCGATCGACTCGAGGTGGTTGACGCAGCGCAGCAGGGTCGACTTGCCCGAGCCCGACGGGCCGAGCAGCACGGTCACGGTGCCGGCGGGCACGGCGAGCGACACGTCGCGCAGCACCTGGTGGGCTCCGAAGCTCTTGCGCACGCGGCGGATCTCGACGAGCGGCCGGGCCTCGGCCGCGGCATCCTCGATCGGTTTCGTGGTGGTGAGGGTGTTCATGCTGCACTGACCGCCTTGGTCTCGGGCGCGGGCTCGGGGCCGGGCCGGCGCGAGGCGAACGCCTGACGCAGGCGCTGGAACGGGGTCGGCGGCAGGTTGCGGCTGGTGCCGCGGCCGTACCGTCGCTCGAGGTAGTACTGCGGGATCGACAGGATGCTCGTCATGACGAGGTACCAGATGCTCGCGACGATGAGCAGCTCGACCTGCTTGAGGTTCTGCGACGAGATGACGGTGGCCTGCGTGTAGATCTCGAGCACCGCGATCACCGAGAGCAGCGAGGTGTTCTTCAGCATCGAGATGGTCTCGTTGCCCATCGGCGGGATGATCACCCGCATCGCCTGCGGCAGCAGCACCCTGCGGAACGTGTACAGCGGCGACATGCCGAGCGAGTACGCGGCCTCGCGCTGGCCCTCGTCGACCGAGATCATGCCGGCGCGCACGATCTCCGACGAGTACGCGGCCTGGTTGAGGGTGAGCGCGAGGATGCCCGCGACCATCGCCGTGATCAGCAGGTTCGTGTCGGCCTGCCAGAACACGATGTCGGTGAACGGGATGCCGATCGACAGCTTCTCGTAGAGCAGGCCCAGGTACCCCCAGAGCACGATCTGCACGAGCAGCGGCGTGCCGCGGAACGCCCACACGTAGAACCACGCGACGCTCGTGAGCACGGGGTTCGACGAGAGTCGCATCGCCGCGATGACGATCGCGAGCACCGTCGAGACGACCATCGCGATGAACGTGATGAGCAGGGTCAGCCACACGCCGTCGATGATGCGCGGATCGACGAGGAACTGCCCGATCGCCGCGAAGTCGATGTTCGGGTTCGTGAACACCGAGTACGCGAACCCGGCGACGAACACGAGCACCACGGCGGCGCTGATCCAGCGCCACGGCCGGCGCAGCGGGATGGCGCGGACGTCGTCGTCGGTCGACTCGGGTGCAGCGCCGAAGCCGGGCGCAGCGCCGGGCGCTGTCGAGGGTGCGGCGGGCGCCGCTGGTGCGGTCGTCACTGCTCCGCCCCCTGGTTCACCTCGGCCGACTCGACGGCGTAGGCGGCGATGTTGTTGCGCTCGAGCACCTGCTGGTAGGTGCCCTCGTCGATGAGGGCCTGCATCGCGGCCTGCACGGCCTCGACGAGGCCGGTGTCCTCCTTGAGGATGCCGATGCCGCTGTAGACCGGGTTGAAGCCGGCCGGGTTCTCGGGGTCGCGCACGACGTCGAACGCCTCGCCGTCGTCGGTCGTCGCCGCGACATACTCCGCGACCACGGCGTCGGCGACGTAGGCGTCGCTCTTGCCGGCCCGGAGCGCGGTCTGCGCGTCGAGGTCGCTCGGCAGCTCGGTCACGGTGACGGGGTCGCCGTCGCACTCCATGGCCCGCAGCAGCTCGCCCTGCACCGTGGCCTTCTGCACCGCGACGGTCTTGCCGCAGAGGTCCTGCTGGGTGTGCACGCCGGCCTCGTTGCCGGCCTGCACGAGGATCGCGAACCCGCCGTGCGTGTAGTCGACGAAGCTCAGCGTCGCCTGCCGCTCGGGGGTGTCGTTCATGCCGCTCATGATGATGTCGTTCTTGTCGGCCTGCAGCGACGGGATCACCGAGTCGAACGCCTGCTTGTTGAGCGACACGTCGATGCCGAGCTTCTGGCCGATGAGCCGGCCGAGCTCGGGGTCGAACCCGATCGCCCGGTTCTGGTCGTCGTACATCGCCATGGGCGGGAACGGGATGTCGACGGCGACGTCGATGCGGCCCTTCTCGACGATGTCGTCGGGCAGCAGGTCGTGCAGCGACTCGTCGACGGTCGTCGAGACCTCGTCGCCGGCGGGCAGGCTCGAGCCCGCGGCGGCCTGGGCGCCGGAGCCCGAGGCCCCCGAGCAGCCGGTGAGGGCGAGGGCGGCGGCGACGGCCGTCGCGCCGAACAGGAGGGTGGTGCGTGCGATCATCGGTGACTTCCTTGTCGTGGTGGGGGTTGGTGATCGATCGGGATGCCTCAGGCGAACGCCTCGGCCATGGCCGGCGCGTGCGTCGCGAGGAGGTCGTCGTAGGTCTCGCGACGAGTGACGAGGCGGGCGTCGCCCTCGCTCGCGAAGACGATCGCGGGCTTCAGGGCGCCGTTGTAGTTGTTCGACATCGTGTAGGCGTACGCGCCGGTCGCCGGCATGACGACGAGGTCGCCGACCCGCGCGGGCGGCAGCGCGGCGCCGTCGACGAGCAGGTCGCCCGACTCGCACTGGCGGCCGACGAGCTGCGCGGTCTCCGTCCACGGCTCGAGCAGGCGGTCGGCGATGATCGCCTCGTAGCGCTGCTGGGTGAGGGCGATGTCCATCTGGTCGGCGAGGCCGCCGTCGACGGCGACGAAGGTGCGTCCGGTGCGCTTGACCGTGGTCACCCGGTACAGGGTCACGCCCGCGCGCGCGACGACCGAGCGTCCGGGCTCGATCATGAGCTTGGCGTCGGCCGGCAGGTGCGCCCGCGCTGCCGCGACGATCTCGTCGAGGTAGGCGGCGACCTCGGGGGCCTCCTCGTCGTAGGTGTACGCGATGCCGAGACCGCCGCCGACGTCGTACGTGCCGAAGGTGCCGACGCTCGAGATCTTCGCGACGGCCTCGCCGAACTGCGCGACGTCGAGGATCTGGGAGCCGATGTGCAGGTGCACGCCCTCGAACTGCATGAGCGGGTGCGCCTGCATCCGGGCGATCGCGCGGGCGGCCTGGTCGATCGGCAGGCCGAACTTCGAGTTCTGCCCGCCGGTCGCCTGCGACGCGTGGGTCTTCGCCTCGACACCGGGGATGACGCGGAGCAGGAGCCGCTGCGGCCGTTCGAGCAGGCGTTCGAGCCGATCGAGCTCGTCGTCGTTGTCGACGATGATCGCGCCGATGCCGGCCTCGAGCGCGAGGCGCAGCTCGGCGTCGGTCTTCGCGTTGCCGTGGAAGTAGAGGCGCTCGGGGTCGACGCCCGCGGCGAGCGCGAGCCGCAGCTCGCCGCCGCCGGCGATGTCGATCGAGAGCCCCTCCTCGTGGGCGAGCCGGTACATGCCGACCGCGGGCAGCGACTTCGAGGCGAACAGCACCTCGGAGTTCGGCCACCGTTCGCGCAGCCCCTCGACGAAGCGGCCGATCTGGCGTCGCAGCCCCTCCTCGTCGTAGACGTGCAACGGCGTGCCGAAGCGCTCCGCGAGCTCGGTGACGGCGACGCCGCCGATCTCGAGCACGCCGTCGGCGCTCGCCGACGACTCCTCGGGCAGGATGCGCCAGAGTTCGCCCAGGCGGGTGCCCGCGGGTGCGGGGCGGTTCGCGGTCATCGTTCCTCCTTCGCGCGGCGCCTTCGCCGTCGCGGTGGCCAGCCTAGGAAGAACGGGATCGCGATTGGTTGGCGATCTCGGATAACTTTGCCCCATGGATGCAGCGATTTCTCCAACTGGCGTGTCGCCGAGCCCGCGGGTCACGCTTGCCGAACTCGTCGACGGACTCGGCCCGCGCACGGTGACGCCGATCGGTCCGCCGCTGCCGTCCGTCGCCGTCACCGGCACGGAGTTCGTCGACATCGCCGAGGAACTCGGGGACGTCGCATCCACCCTGCTGCTCGCACCCTCGACGGCGTCGCTCAGCACCGCCCGCCTCGCGGCACTCGCCGGTGCGGCGGCCGAACACGGCGCCGCCGGCCTCGCGCTCAAGTGCAGTGCCGACCGCGTGCCCGCGCTCGCGGCCATCGTCGAGTCGACGGGCCTGCCGCTCGTGCGCGTCGCCGACCGCATCAGCTGGCGGCTGCTGGACGCGCAGCTCACGCACCTGCTCGGCGAGGCCGAGGCGTCGCTCGCGCCGCCGCAGCAGCGCGGCGCCGAACCGCTCTTCGCGATCGCGAACGAACTGGCCGAGTTCTTCGGCGGCTCGGTCGCCGTCGAAGACCTGAGCCGCAACATCCTCGCCTACTCGTCGGTGCCGGGCCAGCTCATCGACACGCTGCGCACGCACGGCATCCTCGCGCGGCAGGTGCCCGCTTCCCCCTACAACGACGACCAGTACCGCACGGTGCTGCGCTCCGACCGCCCCATCAAGTACCCGCGTCTCGGCGACGAGGAGCCGCGAGTCGCCTTCGCGATCCGCGCCGGCGCCCTGCCGCTCGGCAGCATCTGGGCGATCGACGCGTCGGGCGAGGCGCCCGTGACGGCCGATCAGGAGGCGCGGATGCGACGGGCGAGCGCGCTCGCGGGCGCCCACCTGCTCGACGACCTGCGGGCGCACGCGACCGACCAGCGACCGCGCGAGGACCGGCTGCGCACGCTGCTCACCGGCATCGACCTCACCGGCACCGAGTTCGCCGAGCTCGGCATCGACGAGGACCGGGGCGCCGCGTTGCTCGCGTTCGAGGTGCCGAGTGCGGGCCCGACGGCGGTCGCGCAACTGCGGTCGACCGTCATCCGCCACCTCGTGCTCAACCGGCCTGATGCGGTCGCCGTCGCCCACCGCTCACGCGTGTACGCGCTCTTCGCGGCCGGCTCCGTCGACGAGGCGACGACGGTCGCCGAGCCCCTCGTACCGCTCGTCGACCGGCTCGTCGGACCGGGCACGCGCATCGCCGTCACCGGCCCGGCGCACCGCTCGGGCGACGTGGCCGGGGCGAGAGACCTCGCCGACCGGTTGCTCGAGGTCGCGGGTCGCGGGGCTGCGGAGGGCGGGGCCGTGGCCTCCAGGGCTGCCGGGTCGGCAGGCGGCACGCACGGCGTCCGGGAGCGCGGCGTCGCAGGACAGCGCATCGTGACGGCCGCAAGCCTGCGACCGCTCCTCGTCGTCGACCGGGTCGCCGAGCTGTTCGCCGCGGGCGACGAGCTGCGCGACCCCGCCCTCGACGCCCTGCAGTCGTCGGAGGCCGAGGCCTCCCGGGCCGTCGCCGAGACGCTGCTCGTGTGGCTCGAGTGCTTCGGCAACGTCGCCCAGGCGGCCGAGCGCCTCGGCGTGCACGAGAACACCGTGCGGCACCGGCTGCGGCGGGCGACCGAGTCGCATGGCGTGCGGATCGGCGACGCCGACGAGCGGCTCGCCGCGTGGCTGCAGCTGCGCGCGCTCGCGCGCTGAGCCCGCCGGGCAGCGGTCACCCCACCGAGCGCATGAAGGCACCGAGTTCGTCGGCGGCGAGCTGGGGTTCCTCGAACGCGAGGAAGTGACCGCCTCGTCCCGGCTCCGAGTAGTGGCGAAGGTCGGTCACGGCGCGTTCGACGATCGAACGCGGGAACCCGCGCATGCCCGGTTCGCAGCTGAGCGTCACGGCCGTCGGCACCGTGACGGTCGGCCGCTTCGCGTTGTGTGGAAAGTCGAGGTACTGGCGGAACGAGGTGCCGATCGATCCCGTCGCCCAGTACAGCGTGAGGATGGTGCAGAGCGCATCTCGATCGAACCGCGACTCGACGTCACCCCCGCAGTCGCTCCAGTCGCGGTACTTGTCGACGATCCAGGCGGCGAGCCCGGCCGGCGAGTCGACAAGGGCGGCGGCGATCGTGTCGGGGCGGGTGCCCATGATCGAGCTGTAGCCCTCGTCGCCTTCGTCGTACGCCGCCTCGGCGTCGAGGAACGCCTGCTCGTCGGGCGTGATCGGCGACGCGTCGAAGTCGGCCGGGAACGCGCCGTGGATGAGGTGCAGCCCCGCCACCTCGTTCGGGTGCATCGTCGCGAGCCACGTCGACGCCGCACCGCCGATGTCGCCACCGAACGCGAAGTACCGGTCGTACCCGAGCGTCTCGGTCATGAGCACGTGGAAGGCCTCGGCGATCGCAGCTCGGGTGAGCGGGCCGTCGACGAGTTCGGAGAAGAGGAATCCCGGCAGCGACGGGATCACGACGTCGACGTCGAGCAGGTCGGCGAGCGGCAGCATCTCGACGAAGCTGCTCGGCCACCCGTGCGCGAGCAGCACGGGCGGCCTCGTCGGGTCGCGCCGCAGGTGCACGAAGTGCTGCCCGCGGTCGACGAACTGCGGATACTCGTTGAGCCGTGCCTCGGCCGCGCGCCAGTCGAAGTCGTTCGCCCAGTAGTCGACGAGCGAGGCGAGATAACCGGGGTCGACGCCCGCACCCCAGGCGGACGCGCTCGGGGTGGTGAAGCGCGTGCGGGTGAGCCGGGCGCGCAGGTCGTCGAGCACGTCGTCGGAGACGGAGATCGGGAAGGGCTGCATGGCCCGACGGTATCGGGCTCGACCGACGGCCGTGGTCTCGATACGCGCTGCGCGCTACCCGACCGACCGCACGTCGTCGATGATGACGTAGAGCTTGCGCACGGTCTCGTGCACGTCCCACACGCCGCGCCAGCCGCTCGGCGTGATGAGGGTGTCGCCGGCGCCGAAGGTCACGGGCTCCTCGCCGTCGACCTCGATCGTCACGCTCCCTGACAGGAACTGGCACACCTCCGTGTAGCCCTCGCGCGCGGCGGCGAACCGACCGGGCGTGCACTCCCAGTAGCCGACGTCGATGCCGGGCACCTCCCACAGCGAACCGGACGCCTCGAGCACGCCCTCGGTCAGGGCGGTGGGCTTCGGCACGGCAGGGCCGAGGTCGCGCGCGGTCGGCGCGAGCCCTGCGACGGTCGGTACGGCGGTGGGCTGGTCGGTCATGGTTGCTCCGATGTTCGATACGTTCGGGGTCGTGGGCGCGCGGCCCCGCGTTCAGCGCCCGGCGACGAGGTCGGCGACCTTCGCGATGGGCGACGTGGTCGCCCGCCCCCGCTGCTCCCCGCGGTCGGCGGCGTGGTACGCGGTGTAGATCGCCTGCACGGCGAGCCAGCGCAGCGGCTCGATCTCCCAGTTGCGGGCCTGGTGCCCCACCCACGGCAGGCGGGTGAGCTCGGTGTCCTGGCCGAGCACGAGGTCGCGCAACGTGCGACCCGCGAGGTTCGTGGCGGTCACGCCCGTGCCGACGTAGCCGCCGGCCCAGCCGAGGCCGGTCGCCCGGTCGTGGCCGACGGTCGCCGCCCAGTCGCGGGGAACGCCGAGCACGCCCGACCAGGCGTGGTCGATCGCGGCGCTCGTCGTCTGCGGGAAGAAGCGGTTCAGGAGGGCCGTCAAGCTCTCGATCGTGCGCTGCTGGGTCTGTCCGTCCTGGTCGACGTGCGACCCGTAGCGGTAGGGCACACCGCGGCCGCCGAACGCGATGCGGTCGTCGGCGGTGCGCTGCGCGTACATGTAGACGTGCGCGAAGTCGCCGAGCACCTCGCGGCCGTTCCAGCCGATCTGCTCCCAGACGGAAGCTGCGAGCGGTTCGGTCACGATGAGCGACGAGTTCATCGGCAGCCAGGTGCGGTGCAGGCCCTTGAGATCGGGCGTGAAGCCCTCGGTCGCGCGCAGCACGTGCGCCGCGCGCACGGTGCCGTGGTCGGTACGGGCCTCGCCGGGCACGATCTCGGTGACGGTCGTGCCCTCGTAGATCGCGACGCCGAGCCGTTCGACGGCCTGCGCGAGCCCGAGTGCGAGCTTCGCGGGGTGGATGCGTGCCGCGTGCGGGTGCCAGATACCGCCCAGCACGCCGTCGACGTTGATGCGCGCGGCGGCGGCCTTCGCGTCGAACACCTCGACGTCGGTCGCGGGCCACGACTGCTCCGACCCGCCGGCGGCCTCGAGCCGGGCGAGCTGGGCCGGGTTCAGCGCCACCTCGAACTCGCCACCCTTGTGGATGTCGGCGTCGATGCCCTCGGTCGCGGCGACCGCGATGACCTCGTCGACCGTCGCGTTGAGCGCGCGCTGCTGCGCGATCGCGGCCTCACGGCCGTGCGTCTTCACGTACTGGGCACGGCCGCCGGTGACCGAGTTGGTGAGCCACCCGCCGTTGCGCCCCGAGGCCCCGTAGCCCGCGAAGCGGCGCTCGAGCACGGCGACGCGCAGGTCGGGCTGGTCGCGCTTCAGGTAGTAGGCCGTCCAGAGCCCGGTGTAGCCGGCGCCGACGATCGCCACGTCCACGTCGAGGTCGCCCGGAAGCGCCGGTCGCGGGGTCGGCACGCCGACCTGCTGCAGCCAGAACGAGACGCCGCCGTTGACCGTCATGTGGGGTGTGCTCCATCTTCGTCGAGGGTCCGCCGCCGCGGACGGGGCGCCGGCGAGGCATCCCGTTCGCCTGAGATATCGGCGTGTTGTACAACAGTGTTTTGAAACGTACCCTCGTCATGTCAGGCTGTCAAACGCCGGCTCGCGCACGACGAGCCGGTGAGGGAGGGAGGCCCGTGCCGATCGAGGTCGACCCCGACGAGCGCCTCGCCGACATCGCCCGCGCGACCGTCGAGGTCGCCCGCGAGCGCGGCACGCGCGCCGTGACGCTGCGCGCCGTGGCCGAGCGCCTCGACCGCTCGACCGCCTACATCACGAACTTCGTGCCGTCGCGCGCGCTGCTCATGGCGAACGCGCTCGACCACGCCCGCGCCCAGTGGGACGAGTCGCGCGCGGCCCACCTCGGCGATCGCGTCGGCGTCGAGCGCCTCGCCGAGCTCACCCGCTGGATGTGCTCCTCCTCCCCCGAGGAGAACGTGCTGCGCAGCCTCTGGATCGAGGTCATCGCCGACGTGCGCGGCGCGAACCGGCGCGCCTACGAGGTGGTGAAGGGCGTTACGGATGCCACCTACGGCAAGTTCCTCGCGGGCGCCGAGCACGTCGCGCACGACGGCGAACGGGTCGACCACGACGAGGCCGCCCACATCGCCGACATCCTCTACCTCTACTGCCGCGGCTACGAGGTGAAGGCGATCGAAGACCCCGAGGTCTGGACCGACGAGCGGGTGCAGGCCTCGCTCGAGGTGCTGCTCGACGCCCTCGTGTTCGGGCGCTCCGGTTCGCCTGCCGAGTGACGGCCGCACGACCGGTCGCGCGACCGGCCGCGCAGCCGTACGAGATGCCGCCGTCGGCTACCCTCGAACCAGGTCGACACGATCGGGGGACGAATGACTGACCTGTCGATCGATCGCGAGCATCTCGAGCAGATCACGCGGAAGCTCGAATCGGCCGCCGAGCGGCTCGTACTGCAGTCACGCGTGGTCTCACCGGGCGCGGCGGGACTCCAGTCCCCGACCGCCGAGGACGCGCTCGCCGAGGCGGCGCGCCAGCATGCGGCTCGCGCCGAGGCGCTGCACACGCGACTCTCGGAACTCGCCGAACGACCCACGACCGTCGCCGACCGCTTCGCCCAGCAGGACCGCGTACTCGGGGAAACAGACTGATGGCGTGGACGGAGGATCACCCGTCGGCGGGATATCCCGATCAGATCCGGGCGGTCGCACGAGCACGGCAGGACGCCGCAGACGGCATCCGCGAGGCGATCTCACGGCTCGACGACGCCAGAGGCATCGCCGAGGACGACGAATGGAAGGGCGAGGCGAAGTCGTCCTTCCTCACGGCACTCGACGGGCCGGGTCCCGACCTGGTCGTACTCGCCGACGGATTCGATCATCACGCGCAACTGCTCCGCGGCTACGCGGGCGACCTCGAGACGCTCGCGGAGACCGAACGCGCGCTTCGCGAGCGCCGCGACGAGCTGCACGACGACGAGGCGGCGGCCACCCGCGAGCTGCGGGTGCTCGCGCCGCCCGGCTTCACCACGGGCGACGAGTCCGAGGACGAACGCATCGCGCGTCGTCGAGCCCGCTATCGCGAGACGATCGAGGACGCGCGCTCGGGACTCGACGCCGTCGAGCACGACTGGGATGAACTCGTCCGTGAGCGGCGCCGGATCGACCGCGAGCTCGCCGCCCGCCTCACCGATGCGCTTTCGCTGGGCGGCGCCTGGCGGATCGATGCCGAGACGATCGCGTCGTCGTCAGCGAGCGCGCTGCTCGAGAAGCTCTCGGAGCTCTCCGAAGGAGACCTCGCGCTGCTGCTCGAGCTGCATCCCGAGCTCGCCGAAACCCTGATCGAGGCCGACCCGAACGCGGTCGCCGAACTGTGGGCGACGCTCTCTCCGGAGGCGCGGCGCACCCTCGTGAACGGCATCCCCGAGATCGTCGGCAACCTCGGCGGCGTGCCGTATGCCGCGCGAGACCTCGCGAACCGCCTCGTGCTCGACCGCACCATCACACGGCTCGAGGCGACCGGCCTCGGTTCGCAGGAGCTGAGCGACCTGCGCGCGATCCGGGAGGCGCTGGCGACGGCGTCGAAGAACTATCCGATGCAGCTCGTCTCGCTGGATGCCGACGCCGAGCCGAAGCCGCTCGCGGCCATCTCGGTCGGCGACCTCGACACGGCGACGAACGCGACGTTCCAGGTCTCGGGCATGTACTCGTCGACGAGCGACATGGTCAACGCCGTGACCGATGCGAAGACGATGAAGCGAACGGAGGACGAGTGGGCGACCTACCTCGGCCTCGGCGGTTCGACGGCGGTCGTCGCCTGGATCGGCTACTCGTCGCCCGACGCGATCACCGTGCTCGGCGAAGGGCACGCCCGCACCGGCGCGAAGCTGCTCGAACAGGAACTCCGCGCCTACGACGCGACCGTCGGCACCGGAACGACGCTCAACATCAACGCCCACTCGTACGGCACGCCGACCGTCGCGATCGCACTGAGCCAGCCGGGCATCTCGGCCGACTCGTTCGCGATGTACGGGTCGGCGGGTCTGACGGGCGATGTCAGCCTCGGCGGGCTCCACGTGCCCGACGGCCAGGTCTGGGCCGGCGAGACGATCGACGACCCGTGGGCACCGACCGGGCGGATCCTGAGCGGACGCCAGGACCCGGCCGACTGGACCGGAGTGAACGAATTCGGCACCAACGGCGGCGAGACCGACCCGATCTCGGGCGAGCGGCTCGCCGAGTCGCACGGACACGGCGAGTACCTCATCCCGTCGAGCGAGTCGGTGCGCAACCTCGCCCTCATCAACCTCGGTCGCGGCGACCTGGTCACGAGCGATCTCACGACGCTCGCGCCGGGCGCGCCGGGTGACGACTCCGGCGGGGTGGTGTGATGCTCGCCCGCACCGGAGGCCTCATCGCCGCGGTCGCCGCCGTCCTCGCCCTGGTCGGCTGTGCAACGGAAGGACAATCGGACATGACCGCTGAGACCGCCCGAGACGAACTCGCGGCCCTCTTCGACGAGACCGAGACCCTGCTCGGCGGCGACTGGGAGAACCGCGACGACCCGGCGCCGTACGAATGCACGACCGCTAGCGGCGGGGTGGGCGTGCAGTACGCGTTCTCGCGGCTCGGCGACGGCGCGACCGACGAGGCGACCATCGACGCGCACCTCGACGAGGTCGCCGCGCTCTGGGGAGAGCACGGATATGAGACCGAGGTCGTCCGCGAAGGGGATCTCGGACCGCGACTCGTCGGCGGCAACGACCGCAGGTCGCGCATCACGTTCGCGATGTCGACCGAGGGATCGTTCCTCTCCGGCGGCAGCGACTGCGAGCCCGGTTCCCCTGAGGCCTCCGAGCCTGTTTCGGAGTGATGTCCGATCGTGGCCGCGCGACACGGCGCGGCCACGATCGGATGACCTCGCTCAGCCCTCGCCGGCGCCCACCGTGCGGATGAACCCGAGCACGTTGTCGCGCAGCGCCTCGACGCGGCGTTCGCGGGCGGCCTCGACGTCGAAACCGATGTACGCGGTCGGCGGGCGCTTGCGCGCGTTCGCCGAGCACTGGAAGTCGGCGCACACGAGCGTGCCGACGGTGTCGCCCTTGCGGCCCGCCTGTCCGGCGCGGCGCGCGATGAAGAAGAGCACGTCGTTCGGCAGGTGCACGTCCTCGCACCAGGCGCACTGGGGGCGTGAGCGCATGCGCCCCTCGGCGCGCTTCAGCATGACGCCGACCAGTTCGCCGTCGACCTCCGCGACGACGTAGGCGACGTTCGGCAGCTTGCGGTCGCGCCAGCCGAGGAAGTCGCGGCGGTCCCAGTCGAGGTCGGCGAAGTCGGCGGGCAGGGTGAGCGTGTTGCGCTCACGGACGGTGGCGTTGACGAAGGACGCGCGGATCTGCGCGTCGGTGATGGGAAGCATGAATCGGAACCTGTTCTGTTCGCCACCCGATCGGGCGGCACGTTGACGTGTGCGACGACGTCGGCCACGGGCGTTTCCGGGCGCGGACGACGGCGGCCCCCGGGCGGATGCCGGCGACCGCGGGCGGGGTCAACTGATCGCGGCGCGTACGGCGCCGGCGACCCCCTCACGCCCGCGCGCATTCGCGGGCACACCAGAACGATTCACGATCGCCGAGTCTACGCCCGCGAACCGGAACGGCGGCTGAACGGGCCGGTCGGCACTCGATGAGCGGGTGAGGATCGGCATCGGGGGTCGCCTGGCGTCGGGGTCCTCGGGGGTCGGGGTCGTCGGGGGTCGGGGTCGTCGGGGGTCGGGTCTAGCCTCGACCCCATGGCAGCGCATCGGCTCGACCTCACCACGGCCCGACGCCTCGCGGTGCGTGCACAACGGCTCGAGGCATCCCGGCCGACCGACCTCGTCAGCCTCGTGCACGATCTCAACCTGCTGCAACTCGACCCGACCGCGGCGATCGCGCCGAACGCCGACCTCGCCGCGTGGAGCCGGCTCGGCGGGTCGTACCGCCCGAGCGACCTGACCGCGGCACTCGAGCGCGACCGCGCGCTGTTCGAGCTCGACGCGCTCATCCGGCCCGTCGGCGATCTTCCGATGCTGCGGTCCGAGATGGCCTCGTTTCCCGAATGGCCGCGCTGGCGCGACTGGCTCGAGCAGAATGACGGGTTCCGACGCGACGTGCTGAACCTGCTGGCGGATGCTCCGGCGCCGATGCTCTCCCGCGACATCCCCGACACGAGCGCCGTGGCCTGGCAGTCGACCGGGTGGACCCACGATCGCAACGTGAGCCGCATGCTCGAGTCGCTCGCGCTGCGCGGCGAGATCGCGATCGCCGGCCGGCAGGGGCGCGAACGCCTGTGGACGCTCGCGGAGCGGGTGTACCCGGCGGTCGTGCCGGGCTCCGAACTGACCGCCGAGGCAGCGACGGCGCTGCGCAACGAGCGCCGACTGACGTCGCTCGGCATCGCCAGGGCGAAGAGCACGAAGATGCCGCTCGAGCCGGTCGACGTCGGGCGGGCCGGCGAGCCGGCCGTCGTCGACGGCGTGCCCGGTGAATGGCGGGTCGACCCCGAGTTGCTCGCGTCCCTCGGCGACGAGGCATCCGGCCGTCCGTTCGAGCCGCGCGCAGCACTCCTGTCGCCGTTCGACCGGCTCATCTACGACCGCAAGCGCGCCCTGCAGCTCTTCGACTTCGAGTACACGCTCGAGATGTACAAGCCGGCCCTGAAGCGGCGGTGGGGGTACTTCGCGCTGCCGATCCTCGTGGGCGACCGGCTCGTCGGCAAGCTCGACGCGAAGGCCGAGCGCGGCGACGGCGTGCTCGTCGTGAACGCCGTGCACGAGGACGTGCCGTTCGATCGTGCGACGCGCGACGCGGTCGACGGCGAGATCGCCGCGCTCGCGGAGTGGCTCGGGCTCGAGGTCGCCGACCGCCGCCGCCGTTGAGGCTCGACCCCCCTGCGCGGAGTGTCGGCGGGGTGTCGAGGAGCGACGGGTGTCGGCGGTCGCTGCCATGCTGGTGGCATGGCGATCGAGGTGCGACCGGCGGATGTGTTCGACGACGTTGCGGCGGTGATCGGGCCGAAGAAGCCGACCTCGAACGTGTGCTTCTGCCTGAGCTACCGCCTGCTGAGCTCGAAGGAGAACGTCGCGCTGCGCGAGCCGCAGCGGTCCGAGCGGGTGCGCGAGCTGTGCTCGATGGACCCCCCGCCCGGCGTGCTCGCGTACGACGGCGACGAGCCGGTCGGCTGGGCGGCGGTGCATCCCCGCGCCGACACGAGCTTCGCGAAGAACCGGCGAATCCCGCACGTCGACGATCTCGACGTGTGGTCGGTCTGGTGCTTCCGGGTGCGGCCGGGTCATCGCAAGAAGGGCCTCGTGCACCACCTGCTCGCGGGCGCGGTCGACTTCGCCCGTGCGAACGGCGCACCCGCGATCGAGGGCTATCCCGTCGACAACCGCGGCGAGAAGGTCGACCTGACGATGGCCTACGTCGGCACCCGCGCAGTCTTCGAAGAGGCGGGCTTCACCAAGGCCTCAGACACCACGTCGGTGCTGTCGGGTCACCCGCGGGTGATCATGCGGCTCGACCTGCGCTGAGGCACACGGGCCGGTCGACGGCATCCGCGTCGCGCACGACGCGAAGGGTCGCGAGCGACGGGTCGACCGCACCGCGCACGTAGCCGCCCGGCGTCCCGGCGATGCGCTGCAGGAAGGCCACGACCTCGGCCGTGATCACCTCGCCCGGCAACACGTTCGGGATGCCGGGCGGGTAGGCGGCGAGCGCGTCGGTCGACACGCGCCCGATCGCGTCGGCGACCGGCACGGCGTCGCCCTGCGCGAGGAACGCCGCGCGGGGCAGCATCGCGAGCGGTCCGGGCGCGGGCAACGCGACGGCCGCCTCGATCGCGGATACCCCGTCGCCGCTCGACTCGGGTGCGATCGCGTGCAGCGCCTCGACGATGCGGTCGGCGTCGGGCACGACGCCGGCGCCGAGCACGGCGACGACGGCCGAGTCGGTCGAGATCTCGAACGAGATGCCCTCGCGCTCGAGTTGTTCGCGCACGGTGTGCCCGTGCAGGCCGCCGCGGGCGACGTCGATCGAGACGCGCAGCGGGTCGGCGTCGATGATGTCGTCGAACTCGCCGAAGCCGTCGCTCACGACGGCGAACCGCCCGCGCGCCCGGATCTCGTCGCGCAGCCGGTCGGCCGCGGCGATCGACGCGGCGATGCGGTCGTGCCCCGTCTCGAGGGTCTCGCGGGCGAGGTCGAGCGAGGCGAGCAGGAGCGAGCTCGCGCTCGTCGACTGCGTGAGCATGAACGCGCGCTCGACGAGCGGCTCGAGCTCGTCGGCGTACGGCCCGTCGGCGAGGTGCAGCATCGCCGACTGCGTGAGGCTGCCGCCGAGCTTGTGCGTGCTCGAGATGACGAGGTCGGCGCCGAGCCGCAACGGGTTCTCGGGCAGGTCGGGGTGGAAGCCGAAGTGCGCGCCCCAGGCCGCGTCGACGATGAGCGGGGCGCCGGCCTCGTGGGCGACGTCGGCGAGCGCTGCCACGTCGGCGACGGCCCCGAAGTAGCTCGGCGAGATGAGGTACACGCCCTTCGGACGGTCGACGCCGGCGAGTGCGGCGCGGAGTGCGTCGGGCGAGACGCCGTGGTTGATGCCGAGGTGCGGGTCGATCGCGGGTGCGACGAAGCGCGGCGCGAGCCCGGCGAGGATGACGCCGTCGATGAACGACGAGTGGGCGCTGCGCTGGCCGACGACCGGTGCGTCGGCGTCACGGTAGGCACCGAGCGCGAGGGCGGCGATGCGGTTGCCCTGGGAGGCTCCGTTCGTGAGGAACCAGGTACGGCGGGCGTTCCAGGCGCGGGCGGCGAGCGCGAGCGACTCCGCCAGCGGGTTGCCGGGCCCCTTGTCGATGCCGCCGAGCAGCGGCGGGACGTCGCGCCGCAGCAGTTCGGGGCCGAACCACTCGGTGAGCGCGGGCGCCGCGTCGGGGTCGGCGGCGTGCCCGGGCACGTAGACCCGGGCGCGGTCGGTCTCGGCGTAGCGGGCGACGGCGTCGGCATAGGGAGTGGGCATGCCTCCATCGTCCCGTGCCGAATCTCAATACGGAATACCGATTGTTCTGGAATGATCGATAGCAGCTATTGATCTGGGATTGATGCTCCGGCGAATGCCGCGAGGGAGGGAGGGAGCGTGATCGACCTGCGCCAGTTGCGCGCCCTCCGCGCGATCGCCGAGCACGGCTCGGTGGCCGCCGCCGCCCGCGAGCTCGGCTGGAGCCAGCCGACGGTCGCCCATCACCTCGCGGGGCTCGCCCGCGCGACGGGGGCCGCGGTCGTCGAGAGCTCCGCGGCGGGCACGGTGCTCACCCCCGCCGGGCGGCTCTGGCTGCCGCATGCCGCCGCCATCGTCGACCGCGCCGACCGGGCGCTCGACGAGGTGCGCACCGCGCTCGGCGAGGCGCGGCGCACGGTGCGGTTCGGCGTCTTCCCGACGGCCGCCGCCAGGCTGCTGCCCGCGCTCGTCGCAGCGTTCGACGCCGCCGGGCTCGTCGCCCGCATCACCGAGGCGGAGCTCGACGTGCTGCAGTCGTCGCTCGAGCGGCTCGACCTCGACGCAGCGGTCGTCTACACGGCGCCCGGCGAGCAGCCGCGCGCGGCGGCCGGCTACACGACCACTCCCCTGTTCACCGAGCACTTCTCGCTCGTCGTGCCGGCGCGGCATCCGCTCGCAGGCCGCGGGCAGGTGCGGCTCGGCGCGCTCGCCGGCGAGCGATGGGTGATCGGCACGCATGACGACGACCCGATCGACGCGGGGTTCCGCGCCGCGGCCGTGCGGGCGGGTTTCGACCCCATCGTGGGGCCGCGCAGCGACGACTACCGCGTCGTCGTCGAGTACGTCGCCGCGGGCCTCGGCGTGGCGCTCGTGCCCGAGCTCGCCCTGCCGCCCGAACGCGACGACCTCGCCGTGCTCGACGTCGCCGGCCTCGAACTCTCGCGGGCCGTGTCGCTCGCCACGGCGCCGACGCTCGACCCCGACCTCGTCGCGCTCATGGTGAGAACGCTTGCATGAGCGGCGTTTGCCGAGATCTCTATACATCCGATCTTTAATCGGGCAGGATTGATCGCACCTCGCTGTTTTCGCCGATCACAGTGGGTCAAGACCTGTTAAACACCAGATCAATGATGCTCCGGAGGTTCCCCGATGCTCCAACGCGAGATTCCGCGCCGTCGTGCCCTGCAGCTCGGCGGGCTCGTCGCACTCGCCCCGCTCGTCCCCCAGTTCCTCGCCGCCCAGCCCGCGGCGGCGCTCGTCGGCGGCCGGGTCGCGGCAGCCGCCGGTCGCGGCATCCCGGTGCCCGAGCTCTCGCCGAAGGCGCTCTGGTACGGCACCCCGGCCACCGACTGGGAGAAGCAGGCACTGCCGATCGGCAACGGCCGCCTCGGCGCGATGCTCTTCGGCAACCCCGATGAGGAGGTCGTGCAGTTCAACGAGCAGAGCCTCTGGGGCGGGCTCAACGACTACGACAACGCGCTCGCCGGCAAGCCCGACGGCGCCTACGACACGAGTGTGACGGGTTTCGGCTCGTACCGCGACTTCGGCACGCTCACGATCGGGTTCGGCGCCCGCCCGAAGGTCACGGCGCCCGGCGGCCCGTACAAGATCTGGGGCGCCGAAGACGTCGACAAGAGCTACGACGGCAACAGCCAGACGAAGTGGTGCATCGACGGCCCGCCGTCGCACGTGCTCTGGCAGGCCGAGCTGCCGACCCCCGCCGTGGTCTCGTCGTACAGCTTCACGAGCGCGAACGACGTGCCGGCGCGCGACCCGCAGGAGTGGCGGGTGCTCGGCTCGAACGACGGCGGCACATGGGCGACGCTCGACTCGCGCACGGGTGCGCCGTTCGAGCAGCGCTTCCAGACGAAGACGTACGAGTTCCAGAACACGACCGCCTACCGCTTCTACCGCATCGACTTCGTGCCGAAGGCCGGCGTGAGCCACTTCCAGGTCGCCGAGATCGGGCTCGGCGGCGTCGAGCTCGCGACCGGAGGCAGCGTCTACGTCTCGTCGCCCACGGGACACGCCGACTCGCTCGTGGGCAGCGTCGACGGCGAGGCATCCACGGTCTGGCAGGTGGCCGACGCCGGATCGGGCGCCGCGTGGCAGCTCGAGCTCGGCGCGAAGCGGGCGCTCACCGGCTACGTGCTGACGAGCGGGCCCGACGCGCCCGAGGCCGATCCGCGCGACTGGGTGCTCGCCGCCTCCAACGACGGGCTCGCGTGGAAGACCCTCGACACGAAGTCGGGCGTCGCGTTCGGTGGCCGCGGCGAGGCGAAGAGCTTCTCGTTCGCGAATTCGACGGCGTACTCGATCTACCGGCTGACCTTCACGTCGCCCGGCGCGTTCCGGCTCGCCGGCGTCGCGCTCACGGGCAGCGGGTACACGACGCGGGGCCAGCGCAACGTGGTCGGGTACCGCCGGGCGCTCGACCCGACCGTCGGCGTGCACACGACCCACTTCGCCACGGTCTCGGGCACGGTGCTGCGCGAGGCGTTCGCGAGCCGCGAGGCCGACGTCGTCGTGCTCCGGTACACGAGCGACACGGCCGGCGCGCTGACCGGCACGATCACGCTCGCCTCCGAGCAGGAGAACTCCCCCGCCTCGGCCGATGTCGCCGCACGCCGCATCGGCTTCGCGGGCACCATGGCGAACGACCTCAGCCACGCGGCGACGGTGCGCATCGCCGACACCGACGGCGAGGTCACGGCCGACGGCGCGGGCCTGCGCGTGACGGGCGCGTCGACCCTCACCCTCCTCCTCGACGCGCGCACCGACTACAAGCTGAGCGCCGCTGACGGCTGGCGCGGCGACCCGCCGCAGCCGGGCATCGACGCGGCGCTCGAGGCGGCGGTCGCGCGCAGCTTCGACGACCTGCTCGACGAGCACGTCGCCCAGGTCTCCGAGCTCATGTCGCGCGCCGCGGTCGAGTGGGGCGAGACGGATGCCGCGGTGCTGGCGCTGCCCACGACGACGCGGCTCGCCCGTTACGGCGCGGGCGAGTCCGATCCGACGCTCGAGCAGACGATGTACGACTTCGGCCGCTACCTGCTGCTGAGCTCGTCGCGGCCCGGCGGCCTGCCCGCCAACCTGCAGGGGCTCTGGAACAACAGCAACCAGCCGGCGTGGGCGAGCGATTACCACACGAACATCAACGTGCAGATGAACTACTGGGGCGCCGAGACGGCCGACCTCCCCGAGTCGCACGAGGCGCTCATCGCGTTCGTGCAGCAGGTCGCCGTGCCGAGCCGGGTCGCCACCCGCAACGCGTTCGGCGAGAACACCCGCGGCTGGACGGCCCGCACCTCGCAGAGCATCTTCGGCGGCAACTCGTGGGAGTGGAACACCGTCGCGAGCGCCTGGTACATGCAGCACGTCTACGAGCACTGGGCGTTCACGCAGGACAAGACGTACCTGCGCGACGTCGCCTACCCGATGATCAAGGAGATCTGCGAGTTCTGGCAGGACCGCCTGAAGGAGCTGCCCGACGGCACCCTCGTCGCGCCAGACGGCTGGTCGCCCGAGCACGGCCCCCGCGAGGACGGCGTCATGTACGACCAGCAGATCATCTGGGACCTGTTCCAGAACTACCTCGATTGCGCCGACGCCCTCGGCGACGAGGAGCTCGGCGCCGACGTCGAGTACCGGGCGACGATCGCCGACCTGCAGTCGCGGCTCGCGCCGAACAAGATCGGCAAGTGGGGCCAGCTGCAGGAGTGGCAGTCCGACCGCGACGACCCGACCGACATCCACCGGCACACCTCGCACCTGTTCGCGGTGTACCCGGGCCGGCAGATCACGCCGTCGTCGCCCGAGTTCGCGGCGGCGGCACTCGTGTCGCTCAAGGCGCGCTGCGGCGAGAAGGAGGGCGTGCCGTTCACCGCGGGCACCGTGTCGGGCGACAGCCGCCGTTCGTGGACGTGGCCGTGGCGCACCGCCCTGTTCGCCCGCCTCGGCGACGCCGAGCGCGCCGGCATCATGGTGCGGGGCCTGCTCACCTACAACACGCTGTCGAACCTGTGGTGCAACCACCCGCCGTTCCAGCTCGACGGCAACTTCGGCATCACGGGAGCGATCGCCGAGATGCTGCTACAGAGTCACGACGGCGTGATCCGCCTGCTGCCGGCGCTGCCCGCCGACTGGGCGGCATCCGGTTCGTTCACCGGCCTGCGCGCCCGCGGCGGCTACAAGGTGAGCTGCGAGTGGAAGGACGGCGAGGTCGTCTCGTACGACGTCGTCGCCGACCGTGCACCGAACATGTCGAACGTCACGGTCGTCGTGAACGGCGATCGCCGCAAGGTGAAGCCCGCGAACACGAAGAACGGCAAGCCGATGCGCGATCTCGGCCCGGCCGCCTGACCAGACTCTCGATCGCGCATCGAATCGGATGCCTCAGGCTTCGGCCCGGGGCATCCGATTCGTCGACGTGAAGGCCGGTTGAGGAGGTCGCGGAGCGACCGTCTCGAAACCCACCCTGCGGGTTGAGGAGGGAGCGCAGCGACCGTCTCGAAACCCACCCTGCCGGTTGAGCGGGGCGCGGAGCGACCGTCTCGAAACCGCTCCGGCAGCGTCAGAGGAAGAGCTTGAACCCGACGTGGGATGCCGCGAAGCCGAGCCGCTCGTAGAAGCGGTGCGCGTCTTCGCGGCGGGCGTCGGAGGTGAGCTGCACGAGCGCCGCCCCGCTCGCGCGCGCCTGGTCGACGGCCCACCGGATCATCGCGCTGCCGACGCCACGCCCGCGCAGGTCGTCGGCGACGCGCACGGCCTCGATCTGCATGCGGTAGGCGCCGCCGCGCGCGAGGCCCGGGATGAGCGTGAGCTGCATCGTGCCGACGAGGCGACCGTCGGCGTCGGCGATCGAGACGAGCGTCTGGGCCGGGTCTGCGTCGATGGCGTCGAAGGCCCGCTCGTACCGGGCGAAGTGCTCGGGATCGGTGCTGTCGTCGTTGCGGCGGAGCGCGTCGGCGGCGAGCAGCGCGACGAGCGCGGGCAGGTCGTCGAGGGTCGTGCGCCGAAGGGTGTAACGGTCGTCGCGGATCTCGAGGTCGACGGGGAGCGCGATGCGCGCGGGGGCTGTAGGGGGCATGCCGCCAGTCTCTCGCACCAGACGCTGAGCACCCCACTCCAGCGGGTTGAGGAGGGAGCGCAGCGACCGTCTCGCCCGACGGGTTGAGGAGGGAGCGCAGCGACCGTCTCGCCCGACGGGTTGAGGAGGGAGCGCAGCGACCGTCTCGCCCGAGCGGGTTGAGGAGGGAGCGCAGCGACCGTCTCGAAACCCACCGTCTCATCCCGGCCGCGCCATGCCGACTCGTCCTCCACAGGCAGGGCTCGCTCGAAGTTCTCCACAGTCGATTTCGCTGATCAGGTCGACAAAACGGTCCAATCGGAATGTCAGTGGCTCGCGGCACAATCGAAGCATGACGAACCCGCTCACCGCACTCGAGGCAGACCTCGACGCGCTGCGTGCGGAGTGGTCGGGTGCGGTTCCCGCGTTCGGTGACGAGCGGGTGTCCGCGCCTTCGGGCGGCGCCGGCGACGACATCCCCGCGATGAGCGACGGCGGTCTCGTGCGCGCCCTCGATGCGGCCGCACGACTGCGGCGGCAGGCCGACGTCGTCCTCGCACGACTCTCGGCCGAGATCGAGCGGCGCAGCGACCGTGCGTTCGGCGCCGAGGGCCTCGCCAGGCGGCACGGGCATCGCAACGCGCCGCAGCTCATCGCCGTCACGACCGGCTCGCCCGTGCGCGAGGCCGCGAAGCTCGTGCGGGTCGGCACCGCGATCCGGGGTCGTGAGTCGTTCACGGGCGAACTGCTGCCGCCCTTGCGACCGCACGTGGCATCGGCATTCGACGACGGCCGGATCGGGCTCGACGCTGCGAACGCGATCTGCACGATGCTCGACCGGGTCGCGCCGCGAACGAGCCCCGCTCGAGCGAGCGCGTACGAGGCGCAACTCGCGGGGTTCGCCGTCGGTACGTCGTTCTCACTGCTGCAGCGCGCACTGGCACACGCTGAAGCACGACTCGATCCCGACGGCGTCGAGCCGCGCGACGAGTTGCTCCACCGACAGCGCTCACTGACGATCCACGAAGAGGCATCGGGCATGGTGCGTTTCACCGCGCGCCTCGACGCCGTCACCGCGGCGCCCGTCAAGGCTGCTGTCGAAGCGATCGTGAGCGACATGCTCCGTCGGCGCGAAGATCAACGCCGCGACAGCGGTCGGGAGGGCGACGGCGACCCCGGCGACAAGGGTTACCGCAGCGGCGACGACGGCACGCCGATCGTCTCCGACGAACGCACGATTCCGCAGCTGCAGGCCGATGCGCTCGCCGATCTCGCGCGCCACACCCTCGGCTGCGCCGAGTTGCCCGTCGTCGCGGCGACGACCGTCGTCGTGCGCATGCACCTCGACGCCCTTCGAGCCGACCTCGCGTCGGCGGGCATCGGGGCGGCACCGGTTCAGCCTCCGACCGCCGCCGAGCACGAGCCCGCTTCTCCACCGGCCCACGTGAGTCCGTCCTCAACACCGCCGGCGGGTGCGAGTCCTCCCACGTCGCGACGGGCCGCCGCCGAGCCTGAGCCCGGCTCACGGTCGGCCCACGCGAGTCCGTCCCCAACACCGCCCGCCCACGCGAGCGCACCCTCATCACCGCCGGCCGGAGCGAGTCCGCCGCGTTCGTCACCGCCTCCGAGCGCGCGGCATCCGTGGCCCGACCGCGATGCGGCGATCTCCAGATGCGCGGTCGCCGAGCTCGACGGATTCGATCGTCGCGTCTCCGCGGCGACCGCCAGACGTCTCGCCGCCGAGGCCGAGCTCATCCCAGTCGTGCTCGGCGGCGACAGCGAACCGCTCGACCTCGCGCGCCGGCGACGACGTTTCACCCGTGCCCAGCGGCTGGCGCTCGCCGAACGCGACGGCGGGTGCGCGAGCTGCGGTCGCAACATCGCGTACGTGCACGCCCACCACATCCTCTGGTGGAAGCGCGACCTCGGCCCCACCGACGTCTCCAACGGCGTGCTGTTGTGCAGCCATTGCCATCGCACGATCCACCGCGGCGGTTGGCAGATCAGGGCGAAGGCTCGAGAGGTCTGGTTCGTTCCACCGCCGCACATCGATCCCGCCCAGCGTCCACGACTCGGCGGCCGGGCGCGATTCGAACTGCGAGCAGGGTGAGCAGTACTGCGGGTGGATGAGCAGGACTGCGGGTGGATGAGCAGAACTGCGGGCGGATGAGCAGAACTGCGGGTGGATGAGCAGAACTGCGGGTGGATGGCCAGAACTGCGAACGTGGCGAGCAGGGGTCTTCCGCGTCGGCATGCCGAACCCGGCGTCCGGCAACAACGGGTGGCGGCTGTCGGTGGTGTCGGCGAACATGTCGTGCATGGACGTCATCGACTGGCTGCTCGACGCCGACCCGGCGATCCGATGGCAGGTGCTGCACGACCTGCGCGACGACGCCGAAGGGGCCGCAGCCGAGCGCGCACGCATCTCGACCGAAGGCTGGGGCGCCCGACTGCTCGCCCTGCAAGACGAACGCGGCTACTGGAACGACGACGAGTACGGCGAACACGGCGATCGACGCAGCGTCATGTGGTCACTGCAATCGCTTCGCCGTCTCGGCGCCGTGCCCGCGGCACCGGCCGTGCGCCGTGCGATCGGGCGGGTGCGCGACGGGGTCACCTGGCACTACTGGGGCGACCTGCCCTTCTTCCACGGCGAGGTCGAGGAGTGCATCAACGGCGGAGTCCTCGCCGCGGGCGCCTACTTCGGAGTACTCGGTGCCGGCAGCGACCGCATCATCGCGCGCCTGCTCGACGAGCAGCTGCCCGACGGCGGTTGGAACTGCGAACCGCGCGACGAATCCGAGCGGTCGTCGTTCGACTCGACGCTGTGCGTCCTCGAGGGGCTGCTCGAATACGAGCGGGCGGTCCGGGGCGCCGGCAGCAGCAACCCCGACCTCCAGGGCGGCGAAGCCGAAGCGGCATCCACGTCGACCGGCGCCGCCCACGACGGCACACCGCCGACAGCCGATCTCACCGCGGTCACCGCGGCTCGACGACGCGGTGAGGAGTACCTGCTCGAGCGTGCCCTCTTCCGCCGCCGCTCGACGGGCGAGATCGTGCAGCCCCGTTACCGCAACTTCTCGTTTCCGACGTACTGGTTCTACGACGTGCTGCGTGCACTCGACTACTTCCGGTCGACGGGCGATGCACCCGATGCGCGCGTCTCCGACGCCGTCGACCTGCTGCTCGCGAAGCGCGGCGACGACGGTCGCTGGCTCGCAGGTCAACCGTGGCCGGGCGAGGTGTACTTCGCACTCGACGCACCCGAGGGTGAGCCCAGCCGTTGGAACACCCTTCGCGCCCTGCGAGTACTGCGCTGGGTCGACGCGGCCGCCGCGTAGCTCGCGAGCGGGCGCAGCGAGCGTCACGCGCGCGAGCGGCTCGGAGCGGGCGGCGTGAGGTTGCGCAGTCTCGAGACCCCGACGCCTCAGAGCATCGCACCCACGAGCGCCTCGCCGAGCGGAGTCCGCAGGTGCAGCATCCGAGCTCCGTCGCGCGTCGACGCGACGAGCCCGCCCTCGCGCAGCACCGACAGATGGTGCGACGCGGTCGAGATCGCGAGCCCCACGTCCGCCGCGACCTGCGACGTGGTGCGCGCGACGTGCGCACCGAGCAGGATCTCGGCGCGTGCCGGCCCGATGAGCGCGCCGAGCGCCGCGACCGTCGACGCAGGGTCGCGAGCCCAGGTCTCGGTGACGCCCTGCGCCGGGTAGAACACGGTCGGTTGCGCGGGCGGCTCGGTGAGCACCATGCACCCGAACGACGACATGACCGACGGCACGAGCACGAGTCCCGATCCGCGACAGTCGAGCGCCTCACGGTGCAGGCGCAGCTCGACCCGCACGGCGTCGTCGCTCCAGCTCACCGACGGATGCAGTTCGCTCACCATCGCGCCCACGCCGGCCGTCGCGACGCGGCGCGATCGCACCGCGATGTCGGCGCGCAGCAACCGTTCGAGCTGGGTCCACACGGGTGCGAGAACGGCGGCCCACACCTCGCTCCACGCGTCGGCGATCATTGCGCGCGCCCGCTCGGGCTCGTCGATCATGCGCCGGATCGCCTGCTGCCTGGCGCCCTCCGACCGAGCGACCATCTTGTGCAGGTCGACGAGCATGGGCTCGACCGGCGCGACCCGCATGCGGGCCGCCTCCTCCTCGGGTTCCAGATCCCACCCGGGTTCGGAGGTGAGGAAGTCGGGCATGTACCCGTCGATGCCGATCACGACCGCGAGCAGCTCGAACGCCTCGCGCGGCACCCGGCCGCGCACCGCGCGCAGCCAGCCCCACTGCAGTGGATGCGCCTCGGGCCGCTGCAGCACGCGCATGGCATGGCTGAGCTCGTGCCCTGGCGAGACGCCGAACCGGATCGCCGAGATGTCGCCCGGCGCGAGCCGGAACTCCACGAAGTTTCGATCCACATCGAAACTCTAACGGGTGCGGATGCCTCGGGCCGAGGCTGTCCTCAAGACGCAGCGCGAACGCCTCGAGCACGATGCCGGGGCCTCGCACCGCGGCATCCGCACCGACCGTCGACCCGACGCATCGACCACCACCGAACCGAGGGAGCACCCATGAACGCCGCCGAGATCACCCTGACGCCGACGATGACCCCGCCCGTGACACCCGTCGTCGTGAGCGCGGACGAGCTGCGCATCGGCACCGGCCGCACCCGGCGCTTCGTCGGTCGCGAGCACGGTGCGAGCATCTCGTACTTCTTCGTCGACAACGAGCCCGGCCAGGGCGCCGACCTGCACTGGCACCCCTACAGCGAGACCTGGATCGTGCTCGAGGGCACCGCCCGCATCACGGTCGGCGACACCGAGCTCATCGCCCGCGCCGGCGACACGGCGACCGCACCGTCGGGCGTCTGGCACGGGTTCACGAACATCGGCGAAGGACGTCTGCGGCTCATCGGCATCCACGCCGCCGAGACCATCGTGCAGACCTGGGCCGAGTAGGGCCCACCACACGCGGCACGAACACCGCACGCACCACGATAAGGAGCATCCACCATGTCGTTCCAGGCCTACCTCGACAACATCGAGACCAAGACCGGCCTCACCCCGCGCCAGTTCGTCGAGCTCGCGCACGAACGCGGCTTCGACGAGACCACGAAGGCGACGCCGATCGTCGCGTGGCTCGCCGAGGACTACGGCCTCGGCCGCGGTCACGCGATGGCGCTCGTGCACGTCATCACCAAGGGGCCGCAGATCAGCACTAAGCACGTCGGTACCGACGGGGTGCACCGAGACGTCACCGACACGCTCTGGCTCGACGGCAAGGCGACGAACCCGCATCCCTGACGGGCGGCGCGGCTCAGCCGAGCCGCGCCGACAGCCGCGACCTGCGGAACTGCCCCGCTGCCGCGAGCAGCGCGACCATGCACGCGAACACGATGCACATGATCAGGCCGAGCGGGCCGGCCAGCCAGGCGGGCGGCACGGGCGAACCGGATGCCACGAGGAGCGCGCCCATCCCCGCCGAAGCGTTGAACGACCCGTGCGCGAACACGGCCGGCCAGACCGACCCCGTGCGCAGGCGCGTCCAGCCGAGGAGGATCCCGAACAGCGTGCACGCGAGCACCATGAGCAGCACGCCCGTCACGTCGGTGAGGCCGAAGTTGTAGCCGAGCAGGATGAGCGGAGTGTGCCAGAAGCCCCAGAACGCACCCGACAGCAGCAACGCCGGCCAGTCGCCGAGCGGGCGCAGCGCCGGCAGGAGCCAGCCCCGCCAGCCCACCTCCTCGCCGAACGCGAACGGCGCGTTGATCACGGCGGCGATCGGGATCATCGCGAACTGCAGCGCGACGACGATTCCGACCGGCGGGAGCGGCGTGTCAGCCGGCAGTTGTGCAGCGAACGCCTCGGCGAAGCCCGAGAACCCGACCGGATCGAGCACGGCGAATCCGGCGAACCACGTGATCGCGAGGCCGATCGCGATGAGCACCGGCATCGCGATGATCGCGACGACGCTGAAGCCGATCGTTCGCCGAGCCGGTCGCAGCGGCCACATCCCGAGACCGCGCAGGATGTCACGTGCCCGACGTGGTCCGCCGGCCCGCGCCTCCACGAGGATCGCCACGAGGGTCGCGACGGCGGGGGTGAGCATCATCGCCGCGGCGATGACGGGCACCATCGGGTCCGCCATCCCCTCGCCGCGCACCCAGAGCGGCCAGGCCACGAGCCAGGCGAGCCCGCACGAGACGACGGCGAACACCACGACGGGCACCCACGGCACGGACGTGCGTGCTTCGGGTGCCGGGACGACCGGCGCCGTAGGCTGCGATGCCGGCGCCGTCGCAGCACGTGGCATCACGGTCGCCGCGGCGTCGTCGATGTCGGTCGTGTCCGTCGGGTTGCTCGGGTCCATCGGGTTGCTCGGGTCCTCGCTCACGGTCGCCACGCTACCGAGGCGGCTCCTGCTGCGGATCCGTCGTGCGACGGAGATCGTCAGGCGACGAACGTGCGCCAGTCGCCTGCGCGGGCGTCGATCGGGGTGCCGTTCGCGATGCGCGCCGTCCGCGTCGCCGGGTCGAGCTGCACGGTCGCGAGCGTCGCCCAGCGTTCGCCGAAGGGCAGCGTGAGGTCGGGTCGGTGGCAGAGCAGCGGCTGGCCGGGGTCGGAGTAGAGGAAGGCGAGCAGCTCCTCGTCGGTGCGCGGCTCCGGGTAGTCGGCGAAGCGGCTGGCGATCAGGCCGTACCGCTCGTCGGAGTCGGGCTGGTAGATCTCGGTCTTCTCCTCGGCCTGCGCCTCACGGCTCAGGAAGTGGTTCGTGCGCACGACCGTGCCGTCGACCGGCTCGACGACGAACACGCCGATCGGCGTGATGTCGGTCGTCACCACCGTGTCGGCGTCGAGCAGCGTGAAGGAGCTCGACGCGCTGCGGGGAGCGTCGCGCACGATCTCGAGGGCCTCCTCCACCGAGGCCGCCTCCTCGAGCACGGTCGCCGACAGCACGTGCACCGGCACGCCGCCGGCACCGTCCGTGCGGTGCCCGAGGATGTTGAAGTGCAGGGCGAGACCCGCGCTGTTCACGCCGATCTTGCCGAGCATGCCGTGCTCGGTGAGCCCCGCGAAGTCGTAACGGCCGCCGCGCGTCTCGTGAGTGTGCCACTCGCCGTCGAGCTGGTGGTGCCAGTCCCAGGTCTGCAGCCCGAACGTGCGCACCGAGCCGTCGGCGAGCTGCACCCGGCGACCGATCGTCGAGCACTCGCCCGGCGCCGCCCCGACGCCCTGCGAGAGGATCTCGGTGCGCGCGTTGAGCGCGTACACGTGCCACGGCTCGACCCCGGCACCGGCCGCGATGCCATCCATCTCGGCGAGGCGCACCGGCCGCCATCCGCCGACCGCATCGGCGCAGCTCATCGCGAGGTCGCGCACGACGGCCTCGTCGAGCTCGTACTTCGCGAAGAGCTCGAGGTAGGTCTGCAGCCCCGCCGGCAGCGCGTCGCGGAGTTGCGTGCCGCGCTCACGCCCGCGGTCGAACGGGTCGGCCGCGTTCGCGACGACGTGCAGGCGGTCGATGATGCTGTGCAATGGATCGTTCCTTCGAAAAAAGCGGTGTGGATCATGCGGCGGGTCTCCCGTCGCGGTCAGAGCTGGTGGGCGAGTTCCTCGATGACGCCTCGGCGCGGCACCCAGCCGGGCTGGGGTGCGCACTCGAGCAGCAGTCTCGTGTACGGGTGCGTCGGACGGTCGAGGATGTCGTCGACCGTCCCCCGTTCGACGATGCTGCCGCGCCGCATGACGATGACGTCGTCGGCGACGGCGCGCACGACCGAGAGGTCGTGCGTGATGAACAGGTAGGTGAGGCCCTTGTCGCTGCGGAGCCGGTCGAGGAGGTCGAGCACCTGCGCCTGCACCGAGACGTCGAGCGCCGAGACGGCTTCGTCGAGCACGATGATCTCGGGTTCCGCGGCGAGGGCCCTGGCGATCGCGACGCGCTGCTTCTGGCCGCCCGACAACGCCGAGGGCTTCGCGTCGGCGTGCCGCTCGGTGAGGCCGACCTCGGCGAAGAGCTCCAGCAGACACTCCCGGCGACCGGCCCGGTCGAGGTCGGGCCGGTGCACGCGCAGCATCTCGTCGATCGTCGCCGACACGGGCAGCGACCGGTTCAGTGACCCCTGCGGGTCCTGGAACACCATCTGCACGAGCTTGGCACGCGTGCGCAGGCGAGCACGGGAGGTCGTCGGCCTGACCTCGGCGCCGTCGATGCGCACGACTCCGGCGTCGGCCGTCTCGAGGCCGACGATCACGCGGGCGAGCGTCGACTTGCCCGACCCCGACTCGCCGACGACCGCGAGGCACGTGCCGCGGCGCACCGCGCACGAGACGTCGTCGAGCGCGGTGACGCTCGAGCGGCGACCGACGTGGAAGGTGCGGCGGAGCCCCTCCGCCTCGAGAATCAGGTCCGTGCTCATTCGTGCGCCTCCGTTCCGTTCGACAGCACCGGCTCGGGGCCGTCCGACCGCAGCGGCTCCCCGTCCGAGAGCGCCGGCGCGCCGCTCGAGGCCACCGGCGCACGCCCGGCCGGATGCAGCAGCGGGCGCGCGGCCATGAGGGCACGGGTGTACTCGGTCTTCGGCCGGTCGCGGATCTCGTCGGGCGTGCCGATCTCGAGGATGGCGCCGTCCTTCATCACCGCGAGTCGGTCGCAGACGGCCGCCGCGAGGTCGAGGTCGTGCGTCACGAAGATCATCGACAGCCCGTTCTCGCGACGCTTCTCGTCGAGGATCGCCACGACCTCCGCCTGCGTCGTCACGTCGAGCGCCGTGGTCGGCTCGTCGGCGAGCAAGAGCTTCGGCTCGCCCGACATCGCGCCCGCGATCACCACGCGCTGCAGCATCCCGCCCGAGAGCTGGTGCGGATACGACCGGAGCACCCGTTCGGTGTCGGTGATGCCCACCTGCCGCAGCAGGTCGGCGGCGCGGGCCTTCGCCATGGCTGTGGGGATGCCCCGGGCATCGGCCATGCCCTCGATGAGGAACCGCTCGACCCGGAGCACGGGGTTGAGCGCGCCGTGCGGGTTCTGCGCGATGAGCGCGAGGTCGTTCGCCCGGATGCGGCGCAGGGGCTCGCCGCTCGCGGCGAGCAGGTCCGTCCCGTCGAGCTCGATCGAGCCCCCGACCCGGGCGCCGCCCGGCTCGATGCCGAGGATGCACTTGAGCGTCATCGACTTGCCCGAGCCCGACTCGCCGACGAGCCCGAGCGCCTCGCCCTGGCCGAGCGAGAACGAGTTGCCGCGGAGGATCTCGGTCTCGTGCCCCGTGTCGGGATCGACGACCGACAGCGTGAGGTGGTCGACGTTCAACATCAGCGCGTCCTTCCCGCGGCTCGGCGCCCGCCGAGCTGCTCTCCGACGTAGCCGAGCGCGGCCACGGTGATGACGATCGCGAGGCCCGCGAACACGCTCTGCTCCCAGTACCCCTGCAGCAGCGAGGCCTGGCCGTTCGACACCATGAGCCCCCAGTCGGGCGTGGGCGGCTGCACGCCGAGCCCGAGGAACGAGAGCGCGGCGAGGTCGATCATCGCGTAGCCGAAGTTGATGGTCATGCCCGTGAAGATCTGGGTGCGGACGTTCGGCAGGATGTGCCGACCGGTGATGACGAGCCCCGAGATGCCCTGCAGCTGCGCGGACGACACGTACGGCAGGTTGCGTTCGCGCAGGGCGACCGACCGGATGACGCGGGCCGAGTACGGCGTGAAGCCGATGGCGAGCGCGATCGAGGCGGTGAGCAGCGACGGCCCGAAGATCGCGACCGCGAGGATCGCGAGCAGCATGTTCGGGAACGCGAACAGCACGTCGAGGACCCGGCCGATGAACGCGTCGACGCGACCACCGAACCACACGGCGGTGAGCGCGAGGAGCGAGGCCGAGACGGCCGCGACGAGGACGACGACGACGGGGCCGATGAGGCTCGTGCGCGCTCCCCAGACGATGCGCGAGAAGATGTCGCGGCCCGACTGGTCGGTGCCGAACCAGTGCTCGGGGCTCGGCGGCAGGTGCCGGTCGATGACCGAGCCGACGTACGGGTCGTACGGCGCGAGGTAGGGGGCGAAGATCGCCGTGAGCACCACGACGGCGAGCACGCCGGCGCAGATGAGCCCGAGGACGCCGAGGCGCAGCCGCAGGCGCTTCCAGCCCGACACCGGGACGTCGAGCCGCTGCCGGCGCACCGCCTGCACGGCGACGGTGTCCTGGCCGACGGTGTTCGCCGGCGGCTCGGTGGTGGTCTGCCGACTCGTCATGCCGACACCTCCTTGGCCAGTCGCACCCGCGGATCGATCACGGCGTAGAGCAGGTCGACGATGAGATTGATGAGGCCGAACGCGAGCACCATGATGAGCGCGATCGCCTGCACGACGGCGAAGTCCTTCTTCTGCACGGAGTTGACGAGCAGCGACCCGATGCCGTCGAGCGTGAACGCGTACTCGATCACGAACGCGCTCGCGAGCAGGCCCGCGATGTTCGTGCCGATGACCGTGGTCACGGGCAGCATCGAGTTGCGGATCGTGTGCCGGCCGAGGACGATGCGCTTGGGCACGCCGCGGGCGACCGCCATGATGACGTGCTCCGAGCCCTGCTCCTCCCGCACCGCGGTGCGGGTGATGCGGGCCACGACGGCGATCGCCGGGAACGCGAGGGCGATCGCCGGCAGCGTGAGGTGCCAGACCCGGTCGGCGAACCCGTCGCCCGATCCCGAGACCGGGAACCAGCCGAGGTTCGCGCCGAACATCGCCATGAGCACGAGCGCGGCGAAGAACGTGGGCACCGCGAACCCGAGGTTCGAACCGAACACGACGACCTTCTCGAACACGCCCGAGCGGGTGGCCGCGAGGATCCCGAGCCCCACGCCGACGAGCACGATGATGATCGCGGCGTACGCGGCGAGGAAGAGCGTCGTGGGCAGTCGCGACTCGATGAGCGTCGAGACGTCCTGCTGCGTCAGCAGCGAGCGGCCGAAGTCGCCGTGGAGCACGTCGACGAGCCAGTTCCAGTAGCGCACCAGGAAGGGATCGTCCAGCCCGTACTGCGCTCGGATCGCCTCGAGCACCTCGGGGGTGACCGTGCGGCCCTGGACGAGGAACTGCTCGGGGCTTCCCGGCGCGAAGTACATCCCGCTGAACACGATGAAGCTGGAGACGAGCAGCACCAGCGCCAGCGCGACGATGCGTTTCAGTACGTAGAGCATGGACGATCCCTTCCCGTGTGCACCCGGTTACTCGGCCGAGCCGAGGTCGGCGGCCCAGGGGTAGTACAGGTAGACGAACGACGCGGGCACGCCCGTCACCGACTCGTCGAGGTAGAGGCGCACCGCGAGGTCGTTGATCGGCACCCAGGGCTGCTGCTGCATGACGAGGGCCTCGGCGGCGACCGTGAGCTCGGCACGCTTGTCGGGGTCGCTCTCGGCATAGGCCGCGTCGATCGCCGCGTCGACCTCGGGGTCGGAGAAGCCCGCGTAGTTCTGCTGGCTGCCCGTGTAGGCGACGTTGTCGAGGTGTGCGAGCGGCGACGGGCTCGAGAGGTAGTTCGTGGTCACGAAGCCGTCGTAGCCCTTGCGCGCCTCGGGGTCGGAGAAGAACGCGCCGAACTGCGCGCTCGGCACGCCGGTCGGTTCGAGGGTGAGTCCGAGCTCCTTGGCGCCGTTGGCCATCTCGTTGAGGATGTCGGCGTAGAACGCCCGCTCGCTCGGGTACGCGATCTTGATCGGCTGCGAGAGGTCGACGGTCGCGGCCTCGAGCTCCTGCTTGGCCGCCTCGAGGTCGTAGCTCAGGTCGGGCAGCTCGGTGTCGCGCTGCTCGGCGACGTCGGGGTACCGGTTCCAGGGACCCTGCGGGACGATCGAGCGCGACGGCGTGCCGGTGCCCTCGTACACGGTGTCGGCGATCGCCTGGCGGTCGGTCGCGCGGGTGAGCGCACGGCGCACGGCCGGGTCGCCGAAGGTGCCGTTGCCGGTCGAGATGATCGCCATGATCTGCATGCCCTGCCCGAACGACAGCGCACCCGTGCTGCTCGACGAGAGCTGGCCGAGCGCCGGCAGCGGCACGTCGTACGAGCCCTGGATCTCGCCGGTGGAGAGCCCGGTCGCGATGGCGGTGGGGTCGACGACGAATCCGATGTCGACCTCCTTCGCCTTGGCGCGCTTGTCGGCGTTCCAGTAGTCGTCGTAGCGCTCGAGCGTGATCGACTGGCCCTGCTTCCACTCCCCCACCTGGAACGGACCGGTGCACATGACGCCGGCCTCGGGGTTGCCGTAGTTCTCGCCGGCCGCCTCGCGCTGCTGCTGCTGCACGACGGCGCCGAGGTTCGTGGCGAGCTCCTCGTCGAGGATGGTGTTGGGCTCCGACAGGGTGAGCGTGACCTCCTGGTCGCCGGTCTTCTCGATGCTCGTCACGTCGGCGAAGCTCGACGCGAGGTAGCTGCCCTCGGCGGGGTCGAGGTGCCGGTTCAGGCTGTAGACGACGTCGTCGGTGGTCATCGGCGTGCCGTCCCAGAAGGTGACGTCGTCGCGGATCTGGAAGACGTAGGTCTTCGCGTCGTCGGAGACCGTGAAGCTCGAGGCGAGGTTCGGCTCGACCGAGAAGTCGGGCTGCAACTGGAACAGCGACTCGCAGAGGTTCGAGATGATCGTGTTCTCGGGGTAGTTGAACGCCTTCACCGGGTCGAGCGTCGCGAGCTCGCCGTAGGTCGAGTTCCAGGTGACCTTGTCGACCTCGCCGGTGGCCGCCGGCGTGAGCTGCAGGAGCTCGCCGTCGTCGAGCTTCGCGCCGGAATCGCCGCCGCGGTCGGCCGTGCATCCCGCGAGCCCCAGGCTCGCGACCGCGAGGAGCGCGATCGATGCTCTCGTCACTGCGGTTTTCACTGTGTCCTCCTGAGGTTCTCCGTTGAATCTCACGCCGATGATGCGATGAGCTAACGGCGAAGGTACTAGAAGAATCGATTCTTGTAAATCGATTCCCTGAATCGATTCTTTCGTCAGGATCCCTACTCCCGCGGGCGCCGTTCGCTTGCTACGCTGGCCGGGTGTCCATCGATGCGGCCAGACCGACGATCAACGACGTCGCCGAGCGCGCCGGCGTCTCGCGCACGACGGTCTCGAACGCGCTGAACGGCAAGGGCACGATCGGTGCCGAGACGATCGAGCGCGTCAGGCGCGTCGCCGACGAACTCGGCTACGAGCCGAACGCCGTCGCACGCGGGCTGCGGCAGTCGAAGCTCGGCGTGATCTCGCTGCTCATCCGGCCTCTCGAGTCGCTCGACACCGCGATGCCCGAGGGCGTCGACTACTTCCTCCGCTTCGCCGGCTCGGCCGCCCTCGCCGCGATGGACCACGGGTATTCGCTCATGCTCATCAGCGACCCGGCGAAGCCCGGTGCGCCGCGGTCGTCGCTCGCCGCCGACGGATGCCTCGTGGAGTCCCCGATCCGCAACGACCCCGCGCTCACCCTCCTCGACCGCAAGCGCATCCCCTTCGTCGCGATCGGCGTCGACCCCGATCGCCCCGACGACTTCCCGGCGATCTCGCAGCAGACCGAGCGCGACACCTTCCTCGTGCTCGACCACCTTCGCGAGTCCGGGGCGCAGCGCATCGCGCTCGTCACCGGCACCGACGAGAACTCGTGGAACGCGCTGGCCCTGCGAGGGTACGAGCGATGGGCCGCGGAGCACGACATGGCGCCGCTGATCCGCACGCTCGACGAGACGAGCGGCGTCGAGGGCGGGCGGTCGATGGCGCACGAGCTCCTCGCCGAGGCATCCGACCGGCCCGACGGCGTGTACTGCCTGACCGGCCGGCACGCCACCGGCTTCGTCGCCGGAGCCATCGAACTCGGGTACGACGTGCCCGAAGACCTGCTCGTCGCCGCCGGTTCCGATGCCGTCGTGACCCGCACCTCGACGCCGTCGATCACGTCGCTCGACATGCGCCCCGTCGAGACCGCCCGGCTCGCGGTCGACTCGCTCATCAGCGTGCTCGAGGGCGAGGCCGTCGACTGGTCGAGCAAGGACCCCACGAGCCTGCTCGCGATCCGCGACTCCACGACGCGGCGTGGGACGGCCACCGCGGCGCCCGCGTGACGCCGGCCGATCCCCCGCTGACCTCCGCACGCAGCTGACGCACCGGCTGAGGCCGTAGGCTCGATGCACCGCATCCCCTCACCCAGAAGGAGCCTGCCCGCCATGAGCGATGCCGTGAACCTCGACGTGTTCGACCGCCGCGAGTCCGAGGTGCGCGGCTACGTGCGCTCGTTCCCGACGGTGTTCGACCGTGCGACCGGCTCGACCCTCGTCGATGCCGACGGTCGCGAGTACCTCGACTTCTTCGCCGGCGCGGGCGTGCTCAACTACGGCCACAACAACCCGGCGTTCACGCGGGCCCTCATCGACTACCTCGAGCGCGACGGCATCATCCACGGCCTCGACATGGCGACCTCGGCCAAGCGCGCGTTCATCGAGGCGTTCGAGCGGCTGATCCTCGCTCCGCGCGGCCTCGACCACAAGCTGCAGTTCACGGGCCCCACCGGCGCGAACGCCGTCGAGGCGGCCCTCAAGGTCGCCCGCCAGGCCACCGGCCGCTCGACCGTCGTGGCGTTCACGAACGCGTTCCACGGCCTGAGCCTCGGCGCCCTCGCCGCGACCGGCAACAGCCACTACCGCAGCGCGGCGGGCCAGTCGCTCGACAACGTCGTGCGCCTCCCCTACGACGGCTACCTCGGCGAGAACGTCGACACGCTCGACCTCTTCGAGAAGATGCTCGACGACCCGGGCTCGGGCCTCGACCTGCCCGCAGCGGTCATCGTCGAGGCGGTGCAGGGCGAGGGCGGCATCAACGTCGCGAGCGTGCCGTGGCTGCAGCGCCTGCGCGCGATCACCGCCGAGCGCGGCATCCTGCTCATCCTCGACGAGATCCAGGCGGGCGTCGGCCGCACGGGTGCGTTCTTCGCGTTCGAGGCCGCGGGCATCGTGCCCGACATCGTGACCGTGTCGAAGTCGATCTCGGGCTCGGGCCTGCCGATGTCGCTCGTGCTGCTGCGCCCCGAGGTCGACGTGTGGAAGCCGGGCGCCCACACCGGCACGTTCCGCGGCAACAACCTCGCCTTCGTGTCGGCGCGCGTCGCCCTCGAGACGTACTGGGCGAACACCGCGTTCGTCGACGACGTCGCCCGCAAGTCGGCGCTCCTCGCCGCCGAGCTCGAGCAGATCGCTGCGGCGAACCCCTCGCTCGGCCTCACGGTGCGCGGCCGCGGCCTCATGTACGGGCTCGTCTCCGACGGCGACCGCACGCTCGCCGGCCGCATCTCGAAGGACGCGTTCACGCGCGGCCTCGTCATCGAGACCTCGGGTGCGCACGACGAGGTGCTGAAGTTCCTGCCGGCGCTCACCATCACCGACGACGAGCTGCTGCGCGGCCTCGCGATCGTGCGCGAGAGCCTCGCCGCGGTCACGGCCGACGCGCTCGCGGCGAGCTGAGCGACCGCCCGACCGCGATGACCGGCGACGCGCCTCCAGCCCCGCGGCGCGGCGCCGGTCGACCGCGCGTCGCGGTGCTGACCCGCGAGCGCATCACCGACGAGGCGCTGCGCCTCGTCGATCGCAAGGGGGCGGGCGCGCTCACGATCCAGGCCCTCGCCGAGCGGCTCGGCGTCGTGCCGAGCGCCATCTACAACCATGCGTCGTCGCGCTCGGTCATCCTCGACTGGATCCAGGCGCGCCTCGTGCGCGACGTCGACGCCTCGGGTTTCGGCTCGCTCCCCTGGCGGGCGGCGACCGAGCGGTGGGCGCGCAGCTACCTCCGCGTGCTGCGCGCGCACCGCGAGTGCGTGGCCCTCTACGCGCACCTGCCGATCCGCGACACCCCCGAGGCGACGCAGATGTACCAGCGCGTGATCGTCGGGTTCCAGGCGGCCGGATTCCCGCCGCCCGAGGTGTTCGCGTCGATCTCGGCGATCGAGCAGCTCGTGTTCGGCGGCGCGATCGACTCGCTCGGCCCCGAGGACGTCTACGAGCCCGAGGCGCCGGGCATCGTCGCGCAGGCCTACGTGCTGCACCGCCGGCAGCTCATCGAGGAGCGCGCGCTCGTCGCCGACCGTGCATTCGAGCTGGCGCTCGGCCTGCTGCTCGACGGACTGGCCGCGCGGCACCGCATCGCCCCGGCCCGCTGAACGGAACCGGTCGGGATGCCTCGGGCGAGGCATCCCCGTCAGGCATGCCGCGGATGCCTCACCGCGGGGCCGACGCCCGACCGAGGCATCCCGGTCGAGGTGCCCTACCACGCGGCGAGGATGCGCCGCGCCGTGTCGCCGCCGATGCGGATCGCACCGTCCACGTGCAGGTAGCCGACGCCTTGGATGTCGCTCGACGCGAAGAAGATCGGGCCGACCGGCTCGTTCTGCAGGTGGCCCCAGCGGCTCAGGCCGCCGAGGTCGTAGCTGCAGGCATAGGCGCCGCGCGTCCACTCCTCGTTCCCCCAGTCCGACATCGCGACGGCGACGGGGTTGCGCGCCTCGTCGCCGAAGTACGCGGCGAACGAGTCGAGCACGGCGGCCCGTCGCTCGGCGTCGGGCATCGCCCAGAGCCGCTCGGCCTCGACGTCGACGACGAAGCCGACGAGCATGCCCTGCGTCGAGCCGTGGGTCGAGTTGTCGTACACCTCGCACACGAACTCGTTGCGGCCGAACCCGGTGCCGGCGAGCCCCTGCTCCCGCCAGAACGGCGTCTCGTACGCGGCCTGCACCTTCACGACGAGACCCATCGACTGGTGCTGCTGCGAGACCATGCGCTCGCGCGGCAGGTGCGGCTCGTACCGGATGAGGGAGTAGAGGTTCGGCGGCACGGCGACCACCGCGAAGCGGGCGTTCACTCGCAGTTCGTCGCTTTCAGCGATGACGGATGCCGCGCGACCGGCTCCCTCGTCGGTCCAGCCCAGCTTGCGCACGGGTGACGACAGGAAGACCACGTCGTCGCCGAGCTCGTCGGCGAGCTGGGTCGAGACCGACTGCATGCCGCCCACCACGCGGCGGTCGAGCAGCAGCCCGTCGTCGACGAGCTCGTGCAGCGAGCCCGCCGACGCCGCCATGAGCATCGCCTGCAGCACCGAGAACGTGTGGGCGGGCTTCGTGAGCATGCCGCCCGCGATGAAGTGGTCGAACGCGCGGACCGCCTCGTCGTCGTCGCTGAGCGTGCGCAGCCACGCGCTGAAGCTGATCGCATCGAGCTCGGCAGCGCGCGGATGCGCCCACGGCTCGGCCGGGTCGAGCTCGGCTGCGAGCTCGTCGAGCGCGGCGACGAGGGTGTTCATCGCGGCCACCGTCTCGGGCGCGGTCGGAAAGTCTTCGCCCTCGAACTCGGTGCGCCGACCGTCGGGCGCGAGGTACACCGAGCGGCCGTCGCGGTAGCGCGCGAAGGTCTCCTTGCCGAGCTCGGCGAGGAGCGACTCGAGTGCGTCCTGTCCGGCCGAGATCCATTGGCCGCCGAGCTCGAACCACTCGCCGTCGACCGTGTCCGACCAGGTGCGGCCGCCGACGCGGTCGCGGGCCTCGAGCAGGGCGACCGACGCGCCCGCCTCGACCAGCCGCCGGGCGGTCACGAGTCCGCTCACTCCGCCGCCGATCACGACGACGTCCCTGGTGATCTCTCTCACGTGTGCTGCTCCTCATCGAGTCTTCGAGTCCGTCGACGCCGCGACGGTGCGGTCTTCGTCGGGGCAGCCTACGAGCGCCGGGTGCCTACGCGTGAGCGGCGAGGCCCGCCGAATTCATTTACCGGTCGGCGTGGTTGCGCAACCCGGAACGACGCACCGACCTCGCGGTTCATTTTCGGGGACGGCTTCAGTGCAGAATTGCCCGAACGACATGTGACCTTCGGGCGATCCGGCGACATTCCTGCTGTGAGGAGGTTTCCCGTGGACGATGACGAACCCGGTGATTCCGACCTGCTGCGCAGGATCGGTCAGGGGGACGAGCGCGCCCTGTCGAACGCGTTCGATCGACATGCGACGACGGTCGCCCGCTACGCGTGGGCGCTCGCGCCGAGCAGCATGGACGTCGAGGAGATCGTGCAGGACACCTTCCTGACGCTCTGGCGACGAGGGGCCGACATCGCGCTGCTCGACCGTTCCCTGCTGCCCTGGCTGCTCGTGACGTGCCGCAACGTGGCGGCGAACGCGCGACGGAAGCACGCGCGGTCCGCCGCCGACGAGCTGCCCGAGGAGTGGATGCCCGCCCACATGTCGCTCGTCAGGGCCGACGAGGCGCGCGAGTCGGCCCGTGAAGAGCTGCGCTGGGTGCTCGACGCGATCGAGCGCCTCGACGCGGTCGATCGCCGGGTCTGCGAACTGTGCCTCCTCGAAGGCCTGCCGTACGCGCAGGTCGCCGCCGAGCTCGGCCTCAGTGTGGGCGCGGTGAAGCAGCGGGTCTCCCGGAATCGGACGCGCTTGAGGAAGGCGGTGACCGTCGATGAGAACTGAACCACCGACCGGTGAGGAGATGGCCGGGCTGCTGGCGTCGGCCAAGGGCGGCCTCATGACCGAGGCGCGCCGCACCCCGCGACGACCGCACCGCATCGAGCGACTCGTCGGCAGCATGGTCGCAGCGGTCCTCCTGATCGCTCTCGTGACCGGAGGCGCACTCGTCGCCTTCACCCTCGCACCGGCACCGTTCGCGGGCCCGGCCCCGGTGCCGACCGAGTCGGCCTCGCCGCCACCCACGGCGCCGGAGTCGCCGTCTCCGACCGAGGCCGAGTCGGCTCCCGAGGAGTCCCCGGTCACGACGCCGACGCCGGCCGAGGCCGCCGATCGGCTCGACACGGTGACGACGATCGTCGTCCGACCAGAGGCGATCGACTTCGAGGACGCAGCGGGCACCATCGTCACGGCGGTCTCCTACGACGACGGCACCGACCTGATCGTCTCGACGCTCACCGCGGTGCTCGGCGCGGAGCCGACCGTCGAGGAGAAGGGATCCGGCGAGTTCCTCGGCTACGACTGGTCCGGCCTCTATGTCAACGATGATCTCGTCGAGGGGCCCGGTCGACTGCGGACGAACGTGATCGTTACGTTCTCACGCCCGCTGGTCGGCGACGGCGTCGCCGTCACGACGACCGCGGGTTTCGCACCAGGCGACGACGTCGAGCAGTACATGGCGAGCATCGGCGACCAGACGTTCACTGAGTACGCCGAGAATCTCGTGGCGCTCGAGACGGGGGCGGAGCTCGGCCCACCGGTGGACGGCGGCGGAGTGAACGCGCACTCGGTCGTCGCCTCCGACTGGCTCGACGACTGGCCGTCCGTGGTGATCGCACCGATCAACCTCGGCCTCGGGCAGGCAAGCGGGCTCTAGGAGGCCCCTGCGAACCGTAGCGCCGCGCATACGCGAATGCGCGGCGCTAATGGCCGCTCGGCCTATCCCTCGAGCCCGGTGCTCTCGAGGTGCCGCGCGCCGTGGCTCAGCACCTTGACGACGACGCCGCGGCGTCGCAGTTCGGCGAGCGTGCGCAGCTCTTCGTCGACGTCGCGACCGAGCGAGTGCACGTTCGCGACGACGAGCACGTCGCCGTCGCGCAGTGTGCCGAAGAAGCGGGCGAGTCGCTGCTCCCACGACTCGAGCAGGTTCTCGGGCGCCGGGTAGCGGAAGTCCTCGATCTCGACGCCGAACGCGAGCAGGTCTTCGCGCTGCTCGAGGATGGGCGGCATGTCGTCGCGCTGGATCACGAGGCCGACGAGGCGCGACCCCTCGGGCCGAGCCATCCACCAGTCGCCGTCGCGCTGCAGCTCGACGAAGCACTCGGGGCACGTGATCGCGGTGTGCGCATGCATGTGCGTGTGCGTCGACGACGACGCACCCATCGTGGGGTTCTCGTCGCTCATCTGATCGCCTCGCTCCTGCCCGTCGGGCCCGGTACGGCCCGGTTCGGTCCGGCAATCATCGTACGCGCTCCCACCGACTCCGGGGCCGGCGGCGGCCCTGTCGACGCGGATGCCGCTCGGGGTGCTCAGCTCCGTTTCGATCCCGACCGTCGCGCGCGGTACCGACCGACCACGACCACGCCGGCACCGGCCGCGAGCAGCGCGAGCGCGGCGACCGCGGGCCACAGCGCGGCGAAGCCCGACGCCGGCAGCGTTCCCGGTCCGGGCGGCTGCGGCCCGGGCGGTGCCGGAGGTGCGGGCGGCTCCGGGGGCTCCGGCGGTTCGGGCGGCGAGTCCTGCGTGTTCGCGAACGCGCAGACCACGGTCTCGCCGGCCCCGAGCGCGACGAGGGCGCTCGGACCCTCGACCGTCGGCGTCGATGCCGCGCCGGTGCACTCGATGCCGTCGAGGGTCCAGCCGTCGGTGGCGAGCTCGGTGACCCGGTAGTCGCCGGGCTCGATCGGTGCGGTCGAGAACGGCTCAGAGGCATCCGCGAGCGTGAACCCCTGGGTCTCACCGCCGTCGGGCCCCCACTCGAAGCCGAATTCCTGCGGCGAACCGGCGGGCGTCGTCGACTTGTCGACGACGATGACGCCGCGTTCGGTGTTCGTGTACGTGCAGGTCACGGTCTCACCGGGGTCGAGTTCGATCGAACCGACGAGGCCGTCCGCCGTCGACGTGGTGCCCTCCGCGTCACCGTCGACGCACGTGAGGTCGGTCGTGTCGTAGCCGTCCTTCGCGAGCTCCTCCACGGTGTAGCTGCCGGGCACGATGCGGTCGAACGACGCCGAACCGGTGCCGTCGCTCGTCGTGATCGAGAAGTCGGGCGGCGACTGCCAGTCGCCCGTGAAGTCGAACGCGCCGTCGGCGCCGTCGACCGCCTTCACGATGACGATCCGTCCGTAGGCGGAGTTCACCGCGGTGCACTCGCCGACGTCGCCCGGGTTCACCGAGAAGTCGCTGAGGTCGTCGAGCAGGAAGCGCTCACCGCCGTCGCCGGGCGTGATCATGCAGGTGAGCGATCCCTCGATCCAGTCGGGGTGGTCGGTCTCGACGAACGAGTACCGCACGCCGGGGAAGATCGAGGGCAGCGTGATCGTGGCGGTGCCGCCGGCCGTCGTCACCGGAACGGGCACGGGGTCGATGCCGTTGTCGAGGTCGACGAGCACGAACTCGAATTCGTCGTCGCCGCCGAGCGAGGTCTTCGTGAGGGTGCCGTTGCCCGGAACCGCCTCGTTGATGAAGGTGCAGGCGAGCGACTGCCCGACCGGCGCCGTGAACTGCAGGCCGGCGACACCGGGCTGCTCGTCGGTCACCCCGGTGCAGCTCAACCGGTTCGTCCAGCCCGGTGCGTCGTCCTCGGTGATCGAGTAGCTGCGCCCGGCCACGAGGCCCGACCAGGTCGCCGTCTCACCCGACTGGCCGACGCCGTTCACGGTCTTCGGATCGGTCTCGCCGTCGGGCAGCGGGTCGATGTGCAGGTCGAACGACCACTCGAGCTCGGTGCCGATGCCCGTGGCCACCTTCGCGACGCTGATCGAGGAGGGCGCGGCGGTGTTCTCCGCCGTGCACGTCACCGCCTGTCCGGGGAGCGCCGTGAACTGGTACTCGGGCGCGGCCGGATCGATGTCGGGCATGCCCTGGCAGGTGATCGGGCTTCGCGTCCACCCCGCCTGGGCCGCGCCGGCCTCGCGCAGCGTGTAGACGGCGCCGGGCACGAGCGCGTCCCAGCTCACGACGGGCGCGGCCTCAGTGGCGGTGCGCCCGACGATCGTGCCGTCGGCGGCGACGAGCTCGAAGCCGAACGACCAGCCGAGGCCGGGATCCGCGCCCGCGACGGTCTTCTCGAGCGTGAGGGTCGCCGTGTCGGCGCGGTTGGTGAAGAAGCACACGGCTGCGTCGGCGTCGGCGAGATCGACGACGACTCCCCGGCCGTCGTCGCTGACCGCCCACTCGGCCCCGTTGCAGTCGAGGGCGCTGGGGTCGAACGCCCACCCCGACACGTCGTCGGGCTCGGTGATCGTGTACTGGCCGGCCTCGAGCGACAGGAACGAGCGCAGTGCGACGTTCGGCGGCGTCGAGTTGCCGTTGAGCTGGAAGTCGGTCGGCGCGCCCTCGGGCGGCGTGAAGGTGAAGTCGAACAACTGGTCGTACTCGACCGGCACCGTGCGCTTGATCACCGCGATCGAGCCCGGGAGGCTGTTCGTGAAGAAGCATCGCACGGTCTCACCGGGCAGCACGCTGAACCCGATGCTGCGCGCCTCGGTGTCGCCCGTGTGGTCGGTGCCGCCGTAGGTGCACGACAGGTCGGCCAGCCTGGTGGGCGGGGTCTCGGCGTCGGGGTCCTCGCCGACCGTGTAGTCGCCCGGCGGCACGTCGGTGAACACCTGCTCGTAGAGGGTGCCGTCGCCGTTCGGCACCGCGATGTCGAAGTTCTCACCGCCGGGGAGGTCGCTCGTGAAGTGGTAGGTGCGCCCGTCGATGCCGTGCGCCTCCTTCGAGATCACGACGGTGCCGAGTTGCGTGTTCGTGAACGTGCACGTGATGTTCTCGCCCGCCTCGGGCGTCACGGTCACCGAGCGGCCGTCGACCTCGGCGCCGCCCGTGTCGCACGAGATGTCCGGCGGGAGCCACCCCTCGGCCTCGCCCTCGGTGATCGTCACGTCCTCGCCGACGGGCACCGCGAACGAACGCCGACCGCCGTCGGCGATCGAGACGGGCTGCTGGCCCGTCACGTCGAAGCCGAACTGCTGTTCGGAGCCGTCGGGCAACGTCTGCTTCTCGACGGTGACGACGGCCGCGGCGTTCGTGATCAGGCAGTCGGTCGTGTTCTCGGGCGACACGAGGAACGTGTCGGAGGGATCGTCGATGACGAACTGCTGGGGGTCGCCGCCGCCGAGCGGGATGGCCGTGCAGACGATCGATTGCAACGACCACGGCGGCGGGATCGAGACCTCGTCGAGGTGGTACTGCGAGCTCGAGAGCACGTTCTCGTACGTCTTCGTCTGGCCCGCGACGACCGAGTCCATGATCGTCTCGACCGGCGGCGGTCCCGGGATGACCGCTCCGCCGTCACGTCGCACGGCGAACCCGAACTCGTCGCTCGCCACGACACCGGCGGGCACCGTCGCCTTCGTGACCGTGAGGGCACCGCAGTTCGCGAGGCTCATGCGGTCGGGCGCGTGGTCGGCGAAGTCCTGGATGTTCGCCTGCGGCGAGTTGCCGGTGCGCGTGAACATCTCCGAGACCGAGAAGGTGCTGCACTGCGTCGGGGCGAAGATGCCCGCGGTGTTGAGATCGATGGCGAACTCGCCGAACGTGTCCAGGAACTGGTTCGTCAGCGGCGGCCCCTCCTGTCGCACGCCCGTCGCCCAGGCGAAGTCGGCGGTGCCCGGCTGGGCCTGCCACGTGCCGGCGCCGAGTTCGTTCGCGCACGCGTCGCCCGCGGTCGGCACCCACCGCAGGATCCGGGCGGTCGTGCCCGAGGAGGCGTAGTCGAACTCGAGCAGCACGTCGTTGCACCGACCCGCGCCCGGCCCTTCGAGGTGCTGGTAGATGCTGACCTCGCCGTTGCCGACGTAGCGCGTCCAGTACCCGTAGAGGATCGCGTGCCGCACCCCGGCGGCGTCGGTCACGACCTCGAGCCCGTAGCCCGTCGAGCACAGGTCGCCCTTCTCGTTCGGCTTGGCCGTGCCGGGCACCCACGGGTTGGTGTTGGGGCCCTGGCTGGGCGGCGCACCCGTCGGCTCCGCGCCGACGGCGCAGGCGGCGGACGCCGAGTTGTTGTCCCAGTCGAACGCGCCCTGGATCACACCCGTGGACTGCAGCCCCTGCGTCGTCGTGTACGGCCCGGTCGGGGTGAAGGTGAAGCTGCTGTCGGGCTGCACGTTCGAGATGAAGTCGCCCCAGTTGAACGTCGAGGGGGGTGAGCCCGGCGTCGTCGTCGTTCCGTCGATGATCATGCCGGTCGTGAGCCCCGACGGCTGCAGCGTCGCCGCAGAAGCGGGAGCGGTGCCGGCGAACGGCACGAGCAGTGCGGCCAGCAACGCGCCCGCGAGCGCGGCGGCCCCGATGCGCGCACTCATCCACCGCGACCGTACCCTGGTCACGCGCCTCGAACCGCCCGATCCCCCCGGGGTGCGCACCGTTTCACCGTAGCGAATCCTCGCGCCGGGCGACACCCCCGCTCGTCGCGGTCAGCCCGTCGCGCCGAGGAAATCGACCGCCGCCTGCCGGAACACCCTCGACCCGGGGGTGTTGAAGTGGTGCCGCCCCGGCACCTCGACGAACGTCCCCCGCGGCGTCGCGGCGGCGAGGCTGCGCGACTGCTCGACGATCGCGTCGTCGGTGCCGGTCGCGAACAGCACCTCCTGGCGCGGCGGGTCGGCCGGATCGGGGTCGGCGTCGCCCAGCCGCATCCCCTCGGCGAGCGCGATCAGCGCGCGCAGGTCGTTGCCGTGCACCCGCTCGGCGAGGGTGACGTAGTTGCGCGTCACCTGGTCGTCGACGGGCGTGCCGTGGTCGGCGTACGCGCGCGCCTGGTCGATCTGCAGGCGTGCGAGCGGCCGCCCGTCGGGGATGCCGCCGAGCACCGCACGCGAGACGTGCTCGGGCGCCTGCACCGCGAGCTGCCAGCCCACGCGGCCGCCGAGCGAGTACCCGAGGTAGCGCACGCCGTCGAGCAGGTAGGTGTCGAGCACGGTCACGAGGTCTTCGACGAACGCCGACATGCGGTAGGCGGATGCCTCGTGCGGAGTGCCGCTCGCTCCGTGCCCGCGCTGGTCGACGCCGACGACCCGGAACCCGGCCGCGACGAGGTCTCGCACCATGCCCGTGTCGACCCAGTTGTCCTTGCAGCTCGACGCGAACCCGTGCACGCACAGCACGGTCGGCGCGTCGTCGTCGCCCCACACGTACGTCGCGATGCGGACGCCGTCGGGCGCCATCACGTACTGGGGCGACGGCATCATGGTTCGCGGCGGCAGCGAGGCATCCATGTCAGCCATTCTGCCGCGCCGCCGGCCGCCGTCGGAGCCGCGGGCGCGCCGTCAGGCCGCCGCGACCCGGGCCGGGCGCTGCTGAGACGGATGCGGCTCGTCGAGCAGTTCGGCCTGCAACTCCCACAGCACGACCTCGAGCTCGTCCCTGATCTCGCGATACGCCGGGTCGAGGTAGACGTTGTGCAACTCGTCGGGGTCGGCCTCGAGGTCGTACAGCTCCCACTCCGGCGGGTAGCTGTGCGGTGACGAACCCGGCAGCCCGAGCCCGTCGTTGTAGAAGTAGATCAGCTTGTACCGGTCGGTGCGCACTCCGTAGTGGGCGAACGCGTGGTGGTTGACGTCGTCGTTCTCCCAATAGCGGTAGTACATCGCGCTGCGGGTGGGCCGGTCGGGCTCGTCGGTCAGCTGGGGCCAGAGGCTCGTGCCCTGCATCCTCGGGTGGGCGTCGATGCCGGCGGCGGCGAGGATGGTCTGGGCGAAGTCGACGTTCGTGACGATCTGCTCGAGCGGTGCCTCCCGATGCGGGATCCGCGACGGGCAGCTCACGAGGAGCGGCATCCGCAGCGACTCGTCGTACATGAAGCGCTTGTCGAACCAGCCGTGGTCGCCGAGGAAGAAGCCCTGGTCGGACGTGTACATGAGCAGCGTGTCGTCGAACACGTCGCGTTCGCGCAACCAGTCGATCACCCGGCCGACGTTGTCGTCGACGGATGCGACGCACGCGAGGTAGTCCTCCATGTAGCGCTGGTACTTCCAGAGCGCGGCTTGCTCGTAGGTGAGGCCCTCGGGCGGCGGCGACTTGAGGTCGGTGAGGGTGAGGTGGTCGGCGATGCGCATCGCCGCCCGGTGCGCCGCCGAGCCTCGCGTCGCGTAATCGTCGGCGAAGGTCGCGGGTACCGGGATCGGGTCGGCGTACATGCCCCGGTGCCGTTCGTCGGGCTCCCACGGCCGGTGCGGCGCCTTGTGATGGATGAGCAGGCACCACGGTTCGTCGCCATCGAGCGAGTCGAGCCACGCGAGCGAGAGGTCGGTGATGACGTCCGTCGCGTACCCGGGCACGACCTCGACGCCGTCGGCGGTGAGGATCTGGGGGTCGAAGTACTCGCCCTGGTCGCGTAGCACCGCCCAGTGGTCGAAGCCCTGCGGGTCGTGGCCCGGCCCCTCTCCCATGTGCCACTTGCCGACGATCGCCGTGCGGTAGCCGGCCTCGCGCAGCTGCGAGACGAAGGTCGGCTGACTCGCATCGATCGGCGTCTCGAGCGTCGTCACGCCGTTGACGTGGCTGTACGTGCCGGTGAGGATCGAGGCCCGGCTCGGCGTGCACAGGGCGTTCGTGCAGAAGCAGTTGTCGAGCCGCACACCGGCGTCGGCGATCTCGTCGATGCGGGGGGTGCGGTTCACGACCGATCCGTACGCGCCGATCGCGTGCGCGGCATGGTCGTCGGTCAGGATGATCACGACGTTCGGTCGGGACTGGGTGGCGTTCATCTTCCTCATTCGGTGTCGCCCGTCGCCCTCGAGCGGGTCGAAGCGGGCCGAGTGCGGTCGGGCCGGGTCCCCGGCGTCGCGGAACAGGCGGTGCGACGCCGGGGCGCGGCGGTCGGTCAGGTGGCGGACTCCTCGTAGGCGCGGTCGTCGAACCCGCTGAACGACGGGTCGTACTCCACACCTCCGACCGGGTACATGGCCGTCATCCAGTGGTAGAACTTGTCGCCGCGCTCGCGCAGCAGCTCGTACAGTCGCGCGAGCATGGCGTCGCGCACGGGCGCCGAACCCGGTACCGCGTAGAGGTTCTGCAGCTCGTGCGGATCGAGCTCGAGATCGTACAGCTCGTTGACCGAGTCGGGGTTGACGACGAGCTTGTACCGGTCGGTGCGGAGCATGCGCTGCGGGTACGGGAAGTGGTGTCCGTGGAACTCGCAGACGAGGTCGTCGGCCCACTCGGGCGACTCCCCCGCGACGAGCGGGACGAGGCTGCGCGAGTCGACCGCGTTCGACGGATCGAGGCCGGCGAGGTCGAGGAACGTCGCTGTGCAATCGAGCAGACTCACGAACTCGTCGCGCTCCTGACCCTCGGGCGCCCCCGGGATGCGCACGATCCCGGGCGTCCGGTAGATGTCCTCGTACATCGCCGGGCCCTTGTCGTGCAGGCGATGCGCACCTGTGAACTCGCCGTGGTCGCAACTGAAGAACACCGCGGTGTCGTCGACGAGCCCGAGACGGTCGAGCGCCTCGAGCACCCGTCCGATCTGCGAGTCGATGAGGGCGACGTAGCCCCACGAGATCGCGATGAGCTTGCGGCTCGTCTCGGGCGCCAGCGAGTCGTACGACCAGTGCGCGCTGTAGTTGCGCTGCACCGGGGGCTTGCCGTCGAAGGTCTCGGCCACCGAGTGCGGCAGTTCGACCTCGTCGGGATCGAACATGTCGTAGTACTCGCTCGGCACGACGTACGGCAGGTGCGGCCCGAAGAAGTGCAACGCGAGGTAGAACGGCCGCGCCCCCGACCGGTAGTCGTCGGCGTACCGCTCCAGCATCTCGATCGTGCGCGTCGCGAGGTAGTGCTCGAACGTCGCCTCGACCGGCTGGTGCAGCCGGGCGGCGAGCAGGTTGCCCGGCCCGCCGTTCGGCAGCACCCCTCGGATCTGGTCGCTGATCTCGTAGTGCGGCAGGCCGCGCTCGTCGAGGTACGCGAGGTAGTCCTCGTGGTCGATCGCGTTGTGCCATCCGTCGAAGTGCGGGCCGTCGAAGCCGAAGTCGGCGGCGGTGCGCTCGGTTCCCGCATGCCACTTGCCGATCAGTCCGCAGTTGTACCCGGCCGCCCGCAGGTCGGTCGTGAACGCGTAGTGGTCGGCGGGCAGGTCTTCGATGTAACCGACGTTGCGCTCGTTGTTGGCGAGCAGCTTGTGGCGGAACGGTGCCTGACCGGTGAGCAGGCTCGCCCGGGCGGGGGTGCAGATCGCCGTCGGCGTGTACCACCGGTCGAACCGCGTGCCCGTGCGGGCGAGCTCGTCGAGCGCCGGCGTCGACGCCGTCGGGTTGCCGTAGGCACCGAGGCTGTCCACCCGATGCTGGTCGGTCATGAGGAACAGGATGTTGCGACCGGTCACGTCACTGCCCGGCCGCGACGAACTCGTCGCCGAGGTAGTAGGTGTTCGCGTCGGTCGCGGTGTCGAGCTTGCCCGCCTCGACGAAGTACTCGTTGAGGCCGGTGAGCCAGGTCGCGACCGTGCCGTCCTCGGTGAGCGCGTCGAGTTCGCCGGCCGACATGTACTTCGCGTACTGCGCGTCGGTCGCGAATGCCTCGGGGTCGGCCTTCAGCATGTCGGCGGTGAGCTGCACCGTCTCGTCGAGGTGCTCGGCACGGAAGTCCATCGCCTCGCGCAGCACGCCGAGCACGGCGGTCGTCGCCTCGGGGTGCTGTTCGCTGAACGCCGGGCTCACGACGAACGCGCTCGGGAAGGCGACCTCGTCGGAGAAGTCCTCGTTCTCGGCGAGGATCTCGAGGTCGGGGACCTGCTGCTCGATCGTGCCGATGAGCGGGTACCAGATGCCCGCCGCGTCGACCTGTCCGGAGGCGAACGCCGACACGACGGTCGCCGGGTCCATCACGACCTTCTCGATGTCGTCGGTCGTCATGTCGGCCGACTTCAGCGCCATCGTCAGGATCATGTCGCCCGACGTGCCCTCGGGCACGGCGACCTTCTTGCCCTTCAGGTCCTCGATCGAGGTGATGCCGGGCTGCGCGATGACGCGGTCGGCATTGCCGAGGCTGTTGATCGCGGCGACCTGCGCCTGGCCCGAGGCCGGCAGCCACATCGCACCGGGGCCGATGTACCCGAAGTCGAGGTCGTTCGTGCCGAGCGCCTGGATCTGCAGCGGGCCGTTGGTGAACACCGGGGTCTCGACCTCGAGCCCGGCGTCCTCCCACAGCCCTTGGTCGTCGGCGATCGCGAGCAGGCTCGCGCCATTGAAGTCGGCGATGTACCCGAACCGCACCTTCGGCATCTCGGCGTCGCCGCCCGACGAGCCGTTGGCGGCGGGGGTGGCGCATCCGGCGAGGGCGAGGGCGGTGAGAGCTGCGGCGGCCGCGGCGGCGATGCCGCGGATCTGAGCTGAGCGTGTCATGGGTTTCTTCCTTGGGGGGATCGTGCTGTCAGGCGACAGCGCTGGCGGCACGGTGGCCGGGGGTCTGGTGGTAGACCGCGTTCCAGACGCGGTTGCGAAGCTCGGCGAACTCGGGGCTGAGCCGCATCTCCTCGGTGCGCGGGTAGGGCAGGTCGACGTCGACGATCTCGTAGATGCGCCCCGGGCGGGCGGCCATCACGACGACGCGGTTCGCGAGGAAGACGGCCTCGTCGACGTCGTGCGTGATGAACGCGACCGTGCGCTTCTCCTGGCTCCAGGTGTCGAGCAGTTGCTCCTGCAGCTTCACGCGCGTCAGCGCGTCGAGCGCGCCGAACGGCTCGTCCATGAGCAGGATGCTGGGGTCGACGGCGTAGGCGCGGGCGATGGCGCATCGCTGCTTCATGCCGCCCGAGAGCATCTTCGGCAGTGCGTCGGCGAATTCGCCGAGCCCGACCATCTCGATGAAGTGCTCGGCCTTCTCGCGGCGCTCCTTCGCCGGCAGGCCCGCGGTCTTGAGCCCGAACTCGACGTTCTTGCGCACGGTGAGCCAGGGGAAGAGCGCGTACTGCTGGAAGATGACGCCGCGATCGGGCCCCGGACCTGCGACCGGCACGCCGTCGACGAGCGCCTCGCCGTCGGTCGGCGAGTCGAGGCCCGCGAGGATGTTCATGAGCGTCGACTTGCCGCATCCCGACGGTCCGACGACGGTGACGAACTCGTTGTCGGCGACGTCGAGCGAGACGTCGTCGAGGGCGACGAACTCCTCGCCCTTGAGGTCGAAGGTCTTGGTCACGCCGCGCACCGAGATGCGGGGTGCGTTCGTTCCTGCGGTGTGCATGGTCATCGACGTTCCTGCCATCCGGTGAGCTTCTGCTCGGCGAACAGCAGGATCCGGTCCATGACCAGGCCGAGCACGCCGATGACGATGAGGCCGACGAAGATCGTCGGGAGGTCGTAGTAGAGCTGCGCCTGCTGCATCCGGTAGCCGAGGCCGACCTGCGCGGCGATCAGCTCGGCTGCGACGAGCGTCGCCCACGAGGCGCCGAGGCCGACGCGCATGCCGACGAGGATGAACGGCACCGAGGCGGGCACGACGACCCGCGCGAAGATGCCGGCGTCGTTCGTGCCGAGCACCCGCGCGGCGTTGATGAGCGTTCGGTCGACCGTCACGACGCCCTGGAACGTCGAGATCACGCAGGCGAAGAACGCCGCGAGGAAGATGACGAGGATCTTCGGCTCCTCGCCGATGCCGAGCAGGACGATCGCGAGCGGGATGATCGCGAGCGGCGGGATGGTGCGGAAGAACTGGATCCACGGCTCGATGAGTCCGCGCGCCGTGACGTACCAGCCCATCAGGAACCCGACGGGGATCGCGACGATCGTGCCGAGCGCGAAACCGATGAGCACGCGCGTGAGGCTCGCGACCACATCGGTGACGAGCGTGCCGTCGATGAGGAGTTCCCACCCGCGAACGGCGACCTCGACCGGCGAGGGCAACCGGAAGCCGATGGCCGAGAGCAGCCACCAGATGCCGATCCCCGCGGCGATGCTGATCGTGCTGAGCACGATCGTCCGACCGCGTCCGGGCGTCCGCGAGCGCGACGACTTGCGGGATGCGCCCCGGTCGTTCGACGAGGCACCTGCGCCGCGGTCGATGCGCGCCCCCGTGGGCGCGCCGGGGCGCTTCTCCGTCACCGTGACCATCCCGGGCCTCCTCGTACTGCTGTGGACATCAGGGGGCGCTCCTTCGCAATCGGGGTTCGGCGGGTGGGGAGTCCACCGAGGGGTGGTAGCCGGCGAGCAGCGGGGTGCCGCGCAGCAACGCGATGATGCCGCCGATCGCGCCGCCCTCGTCGCCGAGGGTGGCGCGGCGGATGCGGGGCACCGCACCGCCGACCGGCACGAGTTCGTAGGCGATGGTGGCGGCCGCCTGTTCGACGACGACATCGGCGATCTGGGCGATCTCGCCGCCGATGACGATGTCGGAGGGGTTGAGCGCGACGGCGAGCGAACCGAGTACGTGGCCGGTCGCCTCCCCCGCCTCCCGGAGGGCGCCGATGGCGACCGGGTCGCCCTTCTCCGCGGCCGCGGCGAGTGCGGCGATGCCGTCGAACTCGACGCCCGCGTCGCGGCAGCGGTCGAGCACCGCACCGATCGAGGCGACCGTCTCGAGGCAGCCGCGCTTGCCGCAACGGCAGTCCCGCTGGTGGCCGCCGACCGTCATGTGCCCGATCTCGCCGGCCAGGCCGGTCGCCCCGGTCACGAGCCGACCCGAGACGACGACGCCGCCGCCGATGCCGGCCGACAGCCGGACGTAGAGCAGGTGATCGACCTCGGTCGCGGTCACCCAGGCCGCCTCGGCGAGCGCCGCGAGCCGCGTGTTGTTGTCGAGCACGACGGGCGCCGAGAAGCGTCGCTCGAACGAGGAGACGACGAGCGCTGCGCCCGCGCGCCTCGCCTCGGCGACGGGCTCCGACTCGCCGCGCGGCAGGCGCGGCGAGAACGGGCCGGGAAATCCGATGCCGACGCCGAGCACCCCGCTGAAGTGCAGCTCGTGCTCTTCGGCCATGCGTTCGATGAGCGCGAACGCCGCATCGACGCGCGTCGGCCAGTCGTCGGCCTGCTCGTAGGGCGCGGTGTCCGAGGCGATGAGCTCGTGCGCGGCATTGGCGACGGCCACCCGCACCCGACGGTGGGCGAAGTCGACGCCGACGTATTGTCCGGCGGCCGGGTCGAGGGTGAGGATCTCGGCCGGCCGCCCGCGACCGAGCCTCGGGGTGTCGTCCTCGGAGACGGAGATGACGCCGCGATCGAGCAACGATGCGGTGATCTCCGAGACGGTCGTCCGCGAGAGGCGGATGTGGTCCGCGAGGTCTGCGCGGGTCATCCCGCCGTGCTCGCGGAGCACCCGAAGAACGCGGTCTTCGTGGGTCCGTCTGACGAGTGCGTGCACTCCACTGGGCAAGGTCACGAGGATCAGGCTAGGAAGGCCGAATTTTTCCGTCAACAACCCGGCATAATTCAGTTTCGAATTTCACGGAAACCGTTCGAAGGGGTGAGGAGCGGTCTCCCGGCCCCGTGGACGCACAGGGGCGCGAGGGTCCGTCGACCCTCGCGCCCCCGGTATTCGGGCTGCCGCCGGCGCGTCAGCGCCGGCCCGGCACCGTCACAGCGATCGACCCCGCGACCACGGGGTCGCCGTCGCCCATGAGTCGCAGGTGACCGACGTGCACGCCCGAGGTGTGGAAGTTCCGCCGGCTCGAGCCCGCGAACTCCGTGCTGTTCGTCATGCCGGCGATGTCGACCGCGGTCGAGGCCGTCAACGCCACGCGTTCGCGAACGCCGTCGTCCCACACGAGCTCCGCCGACAACGAGGTTGCCGTCGCGCCCGGCGCGCTGACGCGCCAGTCGACGGCGAGGCGCGAGGCGGTGGGTGCGTCGCCGGCCGCCTCTGGCGTCGCGGTGACCGGGTGCGCGGTCACGACCGGTGCGGCCGAAGCGCTCCAGTCGACCGTGGCGGTCGGGAAGAAGTTGACGCCCGACGCCGCCATCCGCGGCCCCGATGCCCCCACTCGTTCGACGAACTCCGCGGTGTTCTTGCGGGCCTGCGGGGTCCAGCCGGCTTCCGCCGTCGCGAGCAGGCGCGGGAAGCTGTAGAACTGCGCCTGGTCGACTCCGCGGATGAACTCGCCCCAGACCGCGGCCTCGACACCGAGCACGTCCTGCTCGGAGATCCCGGCGATCTGCGTGCCGGGGTTCCAGTTGTACGCGTTCTCGAGCGTGCAGGGCGAGCCGCACGCCCAGGTTCCGCCGAGCGGCTGACGCGCGTCCTGCTTCTGCGGCATGTAGGTCTTGTTCGCCGGCGAGAGGATGACCTTCGCCCCACGGGTGTTCACGGCGTTCGCGACCGCTGCCGTGCCGCCGTTCCAGTACTGCACGACGGCGGCGTCCTCGGGCAGTGCCGTGCCGGCGTACTCGTTCCACCCGACGACCGTCTTGCCGAGGTCGGCCACCGTGCTCGTCGCGAAGTCGACCATCTTCGTGTAGTCGGCCCGGCTCGTCGAGTGCGCCTCGTCGCCGCCGATGTGCAGCAGCTCGCCGGGCGTCAGCTCGGCGAGCTGGCGCAGCACCTCCGTGATGAACACGTAGGTGTTCGCGTTGTTCGCGTCGAACGTCGAGATGCCGACGTCGCCCGTGCCCTGGTGCGGCGCCGTCGACTCGCCGGGCATCGGCTTCGGGTTCGATCCGGCCGAGTTGAGCTGCGGGATGGCGTGCAGCGCGGCGTTGGTGTGCCCGGGCAGGTCGATCTCGGGTACGACGGTCATGCCGTTGCGCGCCGCGTAGTCGATGATCTCCCGGTAGTCCGCCTTCGTGTAGAAGCCCGTGTGCCCGAGCTCCGTTCCCATGAGCTGGCCGTTGCCGTTGTACGTCATCGCGGTGGCACCGCTGACCTCGGTCAGGCGGCCGTACTCGATGCCCGACGGGTTCTCCTCCGGGGTGTCGATCGCCAGGCGCCAGCCCTGGTCGTCGCTGAGGTGCAGGTGCAGCCGGTTGAGCTTCAACGGGGCGGTGGTGTCGATGATGCGCTTGATCTCGTCGACGGTGTAGAAGCTCCGTGCCGTGTCGATCATGAATCCGCGGTACTCGAACCGCGGGTAGTCGTCGATGGCGACGACGGGAACCGTCCACGAGAGGTCGACCGCGGTGTCCGACTCGATCCACGCCGGCAGCAGCTGGCGCAGGGTCTGGACGCCGTTGAGCGCACCGGCCGCGGTGTCTGCGGCAATATCGATGCCGTCGGCGGTCACGTCGAGCGAGTACCCCTCGGCCTCGTGCCCGGCGGGCGCCGACCCCGGCGCGACCTCGATCGAGATCGCCGCGTCGCCCTCGTCGACGACCGGCAGGTCGTATCCGGTCGACTGGGGATCACGTCGGCGAGGTACTCGCCGGCCTCGGCCGCTTCGCCCGTCGCGCGCACCTCGGCGTCGCGCGGCAGCACGTAGTCGCCCTCGCCGCGCTCGACCGACACGGGTTGCGGGACGAGCGGCAGCTGCGGCTCGGGTTCGGGCAAGGGCTGGTCGTACACGGCGAACTCGGCGATCGAGTAGCCCCAGGTCGACCAGCGCTGCGCGCCCTGCATGCGCACGAAGCCGACCGGCCCGCCCGCGTCGATCTCGATGTCGTCGGTCCGCGGGCACGTGGCCGACGTCCGCTCGGCCTGCGTCGTCCAGGTCACGCCGTCGACGCTCGTCTGGATGCTGAAGGCCCGGGCGCAGGCGTTGGGCCAGTCGATCACGACGCGCTCGACGTCGGCGGGTTCGGCGAGGGCGAGCTGCACCCAGTTGTCGTCCTGGTACTTCGACGACCAGCGCGTCGACGCGTCGCCGTCGTTCACGTGGGCGGGCACGAAGCGTGCGTCGTCGAGCTCGGTCGACGACGCGGTGGCCGTCGCGGTCAGGGCGAGGTTCGGCGGGGCGGCTGCCGTGGCCGCAGCCGGCTCGGCCGCTGCTGCTGCGGTCGCCGCAATGGGCACCACGGGCGCGATGAGCACTGCGGCGAGCGCAGCCGCCGTGAGTCTGGAACTGCGTTGCATGGGGATCTCCTCATCGAGGTCACGGAATTGCGCCTCACGCTAAGATCCGATGTTTTTTCCGTCAACGGCCCGTCGTAATTCGGCCTTTGCGGCGCCGCACCGCGACGAAAGCGGCTATCCATCCGACTTCTGCCGGCAACAACCGGACGATACGGATTCAGCCCTCGAAGTCCTCGGGGTCGACGTCGTCGAGGAACTTCTTGAACTCCTCGAGCTTCGACTCGTCGATCTGCGCGGCCGCCCCGCCCGAGGCATCCCCCCAGTGCGGCGGTTCGGCGGGTTCGGCCGCCGCCTCGCCGGCGAGCTCGGCCGGGATGCCCGCGTCCTCGAGCACCTGCTGGGCGACCCAGATGGTCGCCTCCGACCGCACCGCGAGCGCGATCGCGTCGGAGGGCCGGGCATCGACGATGCGCGGGCCCTGCCGAGTGACGAGCGTGAGCTCGGCGTAGAACGTGCCCTCGTCGAGCCGGGTCACCTCGACCCGGTCGAGCCGGGCGCCGAGCGTTCCGAGCAGGGTCGTCGTCAGGTCGTGGGTGAGCGGGCGCGGCGTGGCCTCGCCACTCAGGGCGATGAGGATCGAGTTCGCCTCGTTCTGGCCGATCCAGATCGGCACGACGACGGGCCCGTCGGGGCCGTCGACGAGCGGCCGCAGCAGCACGAGGTGCTGCCCCGACTGGTCGAGCGCGATGCCGAGCACCCGCACCTGGATCATGTGCGCCTCCGTTCCGCGACCCTCCTCCGAGCGTAGGCTCTGACACCAGCCGACACATCATCCGCGACCGAAGGAGCCGGCGATGACCGAGTGGACCCCCGACGAGCTCGACCGCATCGGCGCCGCCGAAGAGCTGGAGCTCGCCTCGCGGCGCCCCGACGGCACGCTGCGCCCGTACGTCACGATGTGGGTCGCCCGCGTCGGCGACGGCCTCTACGTGCGCTCGGCGTACGGGCCCGAGGCCGGCTGGTACCGGCGGGCGGTCGCGAGCGGCACGGGCCGCATCCGGGCGGGCGGCATCGAACGAGACGTGCGATTCGCGGATGCCGCGACCGACGTGCACGCCGACCTCGACGCGGCCTACCGCGAGAAGTACGCGCGCTACGCGGAGAACATCGTCGCGACGGTCGTCGGCGAGCACCGGTACGACGTGACCGTCCGACTCGTCCCGGCCGGGTGATCGACGGGTGATGCCCGACCTCGAGCTGGCGAGCCTGCCCGGCGGCTCGGTGACCCTGCACGACGCCCGCCGCAAGGTGCGGTGGACGGTCGAGCTCGAGCCGTTCGAGATCGGCGTGTTCGCCGTCACGCAGGAGCAGCTCGCCGAGGCGATCGGCGAGACGGCGCAGCATCCGCTTCGGCCCGCGACCGACGTGAGCTGGCTGCGGGCGATCCGGTTCTGCAACGCCCTCTCCGAGTGGGAGGGGCTCGAACACGCGTACGCGTTCGACGGCCTCGACGTGCGGTGGGATGCGACGAGCGACGGCTACCGGCTGCCGACCGAAGCGGAGTGGGAGTACGCGTGCCGCGCGGGCTCGACGGGCCCGCACTACGGCCCGCTCGCCGACGTCGCCTGGACTGCGGCGGACGGCGTCACGACACCGCAGCGCGTCGGGCTCAAGCTGCCGAACCTCAACGGCCTGTTCGACACGCTCGGCAATACGTGGGAGTGGTGCTGGGACCTGCTCGACCCGGCGCGCTACGACGACTACCGGGTGTTCCGCGGCGGCGGGTTCGCCGACGACGCGTGGAGCGTGCGCGCGTCGACGCGTCGCGGCGGGGCGCCGGGCATGCACCACGAGGACGTCGGCTTCCGCGTCGCCCGCGGCGGCTTCGACGACGAGGATGCCGCGCAGGGCTGGTCGCTCGCGGCCGACGTCGAACGCGCGACGATCGGCGGGCCGCTGCCGCCGGGGTGGACGCCGCGACGCTGACGCCCCGTCGCTCGCGCGACACTGGGCGCGATGCGGGTCCCGCCGACGTGTCGGCGGCGCATGGCAGACTCGGCACATGCCTGACGAGACGAGCCCCGCGCAGATCGGCACGCCCGGCGGCACGCCCGAACGCCCGGCGGTCTTCTTCTCCGGCCCCGACGAGTTCCGCACGTGGCTCGAGGCCAACCACGCCACCGAGACCGAGCTATGGATGGGCCTCTACAAGAAGCACGTCGCCGACCGCCCGATCACGTGGGCGACGGCGGTGCCCGTCGCCCTCTGCTTCGGGTGGATCGACTCGGTCGCCCAGCGCATCGACGACGACGCGGTGCGCCAGCGGTGGTCGCCCCGCAAGCCGTCGAGCACCTGGTCGAAGGTCAACATCGCCCTCGTCGAAGAGCTGACCGCGAAGGGGCTCATGACCGAGGCCGGCCTCGCCGCCTACACCCGGCGTCGCGACGACCGCACGGGCATCTACTCGCACGAGAACCCCGACCAGGCCCTGCCGCCCGAGTGGGCCGCCCGCGTCGCGGCGAACCCCGCGGCATCCGCGTTCCTCGACGCCGCGACCCCGACGTACCGGCGCCAGACCACGCACTGGGTGCTGCAGGCGAAGCAGGAGGCGACACGAGAGCGCCGGCTGCAGCAGCTCATCGACGACAGCGCGGCCGGGGTGCTCGTGCCGTTCCAGCGCTACGGCGAGGTGCCGAAGTGGGTCGCCCGAGCGGCCGAGGCGGCGCGGGCCGCCGCAGCCGCCGCCGAAGGCCCCTGACGCGACGAGGGGCGGATGCCAAGCGTCCGCCCCTCGTGCCGTCAAGGTGCAACGGGTCGAACCCCGCCGCCCGCCTCAGGCCTTCGCGAGCCCGTAGATGGGGCTCTGCTCCTGCTCGGCCTCGTGGTCGGGGCCGAGCGGGATGCCCGAGCGGTCGCGCAGCAACAGGGTCGCGACGAGCCCGACGAGGGTCATGCCGGCGAGGTACCACGTGACCGACATCGTCGTGCCGGTCGCCTGCACGAGCGCCGAGGCGATCGTCGGAGCGAACGCGCCGCCGATGATCGCGCCGATCGCGTACGAGATCGAGACGCCCGAGAACCGGATCGACGCCGGGAACAGCTCCGAGTACAGCGCCGCCTGCGGGCCGTAGGTGAAGCCGAGGCCGATCGTGAGGATCGCGAGACCGAGGAACAGCAGTCCGATCGAGCCCGTGTTCACGAGCGGGAACAAGAGGAACACGCCCGCGAGCTGCAGGATCCACCCGATGATGTACGTCGTGCGCCGGCCGAGGCGGTCGCTCAGCCAGCCGGCGAACCCCGTCGCGAGCAGCCACGTGACGGCCGACCCGGCGACGGCCCAGAGCACGGGTCCGCGCTCGAGCGCGAGCGGTCCCGCGGCGTCGGTCGCGTAGTTCTGGATGTAGCCGCCCGTCGTCATGTAGCCGACGGCGTTGTTGCCGGCGAAGACGAGCGCGGCGATGATCACGAGCAGCAGGTGCTTGCGGAACAACTGCACGATCGGCATGCGCGTCTGCTCCTTGCGCTCGGCGATCTCGACGAACACGGGGCTCTCCTCGACGCTGCGGCGCACGTAGTAGCCGATGAGGATCAGCACGACGCTGAGCAGGAACGGGATGCGCCAGCCCCACGCGAGGAAGGCGTCGCCGGGTGCGATGGCCGTCATGAGCGCCATCGTGCCCGAGGCGAGCAGCAGGCCGAGGGGCACGCCGATCTGCGGCGAGGCGCCGAAGAGGCCGCGCTTCTGCTTGGGCGCGTGCTCGACCGCCATGAGCACGGCGCCGCCCCACTCGCCGCCGGCCGAGATGCCCTGCAGCACGCGCAGCAGGATGAGCAGGATCGGCGCCGCGATGCCGATCGCGGCGTAGGTCGGCAGCAGGCCGACGAGCGCGGTCGCGACGCCCATGAGGATGAGGGTCAGCATGAGCACGAGGCGGCGGCCGTACTTGTCGCCGAAGTGACCGGCGAGGAACGCGCCGAGCGGGCGGAACAGGAAGCTGATGCCGACCGTGAGGAACGACAGGATCGTCGCCATGCCGGGGCCCGCCGGCGCGAAGAACAGCTCGCCGAACACGAGGCCCGCCGCCGAGGCGTAGATGAAGAAGTCGTACCACTCGACGGTCGTGCCGACGACGGTCGCGAAGACCACTCGTCTTCGGTCGCCGACCTGGGCGATCGTGCCGGTCGGGGTGAACCCGGGCTGGTCGGGTGCGCTCATCGCGTGACTCCTTCGTCTGGTCAGGGGCCCGGCGGGCGCGCCGAGCGCCTGCCGAGGAGGTCGCCACGAAGGGTCGTCGACGACCTTCCGCGATCATATACGATTTCAGATCTGATTGGGAGGTCTCGGTGCCGTTCGTCCGCCGGCCCCACGACGCGCCCGTATCCTTGCGGGGTGACGACCCCGATCTCCCGCTTCCCAGCCGTGCTCTTCGACTGCGACGGCGTGCTCGTCGATTCGGAGCGCATCACGCTCGGAGTGCTGCGCCAGATGCTGCGCGAGCTCGACTGGGAACTCGGCGAGGCCGATGTCGTGCGCTACTTCCTCGGCCGCTCGCTGCGCGACGAGTGGCCCGTCATCCTCGAGCACACGGGCGTTCGCATCGACGACACCTGGATCGGCGCGTTCCGCCGCCGCCGCGACACGGCCCTCGCGACCGAGGTCACTCCGATCCCCGGCGTCGCACAGGCGCTCGCCGCCATCACAGCCGACCGCGGCGACCGCGTGGCGTGCGTGTCGGGGGCCGATCGCGGCAAGGTCGAGCTGCAGCTGGATGCCACGGGGCTGCGCCCGTTCTTCGGCGACCGCATCTTCAGCGGCATGGAGCAACCGCGCACGAAGCCCGCCCCCGACGTCTATCTCGCCGCGGCCCGCGCGCTCGGCGTCGACCCGACGACCGCACTCGTCATCGAGGACTCGGTCGCCGGGGTCACCGCGGGCGTCGCCGCGGGCGCAACGGTCTACGGTTTCGCACCGCCCGGACCGACCCGCACCGACCCCGCCGAGCTCACGGCTGCGGGTGCGTCGCTCGTGTTCACCGACATGGCCGAACTGCCGGGGCTCGTCGGCGACTGACGTTCGAGCCGGCGCGTGAGTCGCAGCACGATGATGAGCGGCACGATTCCGATGACGCCGAACGACATGTCGATCAGCTGCCATCCGAGCGGGATGCCGCGGATGGAGCCCGCGACGAGGGCGAGCGGCACGACGCCGAGGCACGCGAGCATGCCCCACTGGGTGACCCAGACGTTGCGCACCGGGTCGCGGTACGGGCCGATGAACGCGAGCGCGATCACGAGATGTGCGAAGGCGAGCCAGTCGGTGCCGTACGCGATGAACGGGTGCTCCTGATAGGTCTCGCGCAACGCCTCGTCGACGCGCTGCACCCACTCCGCGACGCCGGGCACCCATGCCGCGGCGCCGATGCGCTGCAGCAGCTCGGCGGCGAACGCGAGCTCGACGTCGAGAGGGAAGGCGGTGATGCCGCTCACGACGAGCCCGGCCATCATGACCACGAGCCAGAACCTGATCCACCCGAGGAGCCGTCGTTCCATGAGCGGGAGCCTAGTGGTCGCGGCCGCCGCGACTCGCACGACGGTCGAGCGGCCGTGGTCGCGGCCGCTCCGCCGGCTCAGCCCGGCGGGCCGAACTCGATCCACACGAGCGCACGGTCGACCGCGTCTGCCGGGTCGCCCGCACCGCCCGTCTCCGCCCACGCGCTGAGCGCGGCGAAGGTCGCCGCCTCGAGCGCCGCGGCGAGAGCCCGGCACACCTCGGGCGACGCATCGGGAAGTCGCGAGCCGAGGAACGTCGCGATCCGCGTCGTCCACACGCGGTTCGCCGCCGCCGCGGTCGCCGCGAGCTCGGGCTCCGAGGCGATCAGGCGGAACCATGCGGTCGCGCTGCGACGGATGTGCCGGTCGTGCGAGATGGAGGCGACGATGATTCGACGCACGGCTTCCGCCGACGGCAGGTCGGACGGCAGCACGGCGATCGCGTCGACGAGGCGCTCGTTCGCCGCCTCGACCTCGGCCCAGGCGATCCGATCGCGGGTGCCGAAATGGCGCATGAGCGTGCGGGCGCTCACCCCGGTCGCCGCGGCGAGCTCCTTCCAGCCGGTCGCGCCGTAGCCGCGCGTCGACCAGAGCTCGAACGCGACCTCGGCGACCGCGTCGACGTCGACGACGCTCGGCCGACCGCGCCCGCGCGCCGGCCTCCCCGCCTCGCCGGCCCCGCCCGCCCCGCCCGGCGGCGTCACTCGCTCCGCAGCATCCACAGCCGCCTCCATGATTTTTGTCGTAGTGTGTCAAATATACGATCTCACTCTTCCGAAGGGAATCATCATGACTCGCACCTACGTCGTGACGGGCTCGGCCTCGGGCATCGGCGCCGCCACGAAGCGCGCGCTCGGCGAGCAGGGCGCCCGCGTGATCGGCGTCGACCTCCGCGATGCCGACGTCGAGGCCGACCTGTCGACCGCCGAAGGCCGCGCCGCCGCGGTCGCGGGCGTGCTCGAGCAGTCGGGCGGCGTCGTCGACGGTGTCATCGCCTGTGCAGGCCTCTCGGCGCCGGCACCCGTCACGATGGCCGTCAACTTCTTCGGCGTGACCGCCGTGCTCGAGGGGCTGCTGCCCGCGCTACGCGCCTCGTCGGCGCCGCGCGCCGCGGTCGTCTCGTCGATGGCGTCGCTGCAGCCGAACGCACCCGAGCTGGTCGAGGCCGCCCTCGCCGGCGACGAGGCGGGCGCGCTCGAGGTCGCGGCGACGCTCGCCGAGCAGGGCCCCGAGGTCGGCTACCTCGTGTACCCGTCGTCGAAGCGCGCCCTCTCGCGCTGGGTACGCCGCGAGTCGATCTCCGAGGCCTGGGCCGGTGCCGGCATCCCGCTCAACGCGATCGCACCCGGCACCGTCATCACGCCGATGACCGCGGGCCTGCTCGACAACCCCGAAGGTCTCGCGATGGTCGACGCGGCCGTGCCGATGCCGCTCAACTACCACCAGCCCGCGGAGTCGATCGCGAACCTGCTCGTCTGGCTCACGAGCGTCGAGAACACGCACATGGCGGGCCAGACGATCTACTGCGACGGCGGCGCCGACGCGACGCTCCGCGGCGACGACATCTGGTCGTGGAACGACGCGAAGCCGAGCTCCTGACCTACACCGGCCGGCCGCGCGCAGGCCGCTCGACGGCTGCGACCAACTCGTCGACGGCCCGCGCGACGGCGACGCGGTCGTAGCTGCCCGTCGGCAGCGTCGACGACTGCGCGTAGCGCACGACGCCTGCGGCGTCGAGCAGCAGCGTGCCCGACTGCTGCATCGAACCGAACACGCGCCGGGTGAGGCCGACCTGCTCGTGGGCCGAGGCGCTGCCACCCGTGACGACCGTGAGCGGGATGCCGCGCCGACTCGCCCAACTGGCCGCCTCGTCCCGCCCCTCGGGCACGACGACGAGTACGGCGATGCCGCGGTCCGCGAACTCGTCGGCCCGTGCGACGAGGTCGCGGACGTGCGCATTGCAGATCGGGCAGGTCGTCGTCCGCATGAAGAACACGACGAGGCCCCGCTCGCCGACCGCGTCGAGCAGTCGCAACCGCTCCCCCGAGGTGTCGATCAGGTCCAGGTCCGGTGCCGGCGTTCCGACGGTGATCATGCTGTCTCCTTCTCATCTATTCAGGTTGCCTGATCAACAGGCTACTTGAAGATCTGGCGCTCGGCTAGCGTTGGTCCATGGCCCACTCGCCGGAGCTCCCCCTCGGGATGCTCGCTGCCCGCTTCGCGAAGGAGTTCGAGGCTCGCGTGTTCGAGGCCCTGACCCGCGCCGGCTACCCCGACCTGCGCGTGCGCCACTCGGTGCTGCTGGGCTCGCTCGATCGCACCGGCCTCCGGCTCACCCGACTCGCCGCCCAGGCGGGCATGACGCCCCAGGCGATGGGCGAGCTGGTCGACGACCTCGAGCGGGGAGGCTACCTCGAGCGACGCCCCGACCCCGCCGACCGCCGGGCACGACTCATCGTCGCCACCCCGAAGGGCGAGCGAGCCCTGGCCGACTGCCTGCGCATCGTCGCGGAGGTCGAGGCGTCGTACGCCAGCGCCCTCGGCACCGAGCGATACGCGGCTGCACAGGGCGCACTGGGCGACCTGCTCGAGCGCTGAAGACTACCCGGCTGCAGCGGCGAACTCGTTGGCGATGCGCGCGACCTTGTCGACGTAGTCGTTGTCGTGGTTGTACGAGTAGACCGCGGCTCGCCAGCCCTCGGGGTCGGTCATCGGGCCCGATGCGCAGAGGTACCGTGCGGTCGTGAGCGCCGCGTCGTCGATCTGGTTCGGGTCGGCGAGGTCGTCGCCGTTGCCGTCGCTGCCCCACTTCTCCCACGTCGACGGGATGAACTGCATCGGACCGACCGCGCGATCGAACTTCTGGTCGCCGTCGAAGATGCCGTCGTCGGTGTCGTCGATCTTCGCGACGCCCTTGCCGTCGAGGGCCGGTCCGATGATCGGCGGCTCGGCGTTGCCGTACTCGTCGAGCGAGCTGTCGCCGTGGCTGCCGTGCCCCGACTCGACGTCGCCGATCGCGGCGATCGTCGCCCAGTCGACGCCGCACTCGGGCGCCTCGTCGGCGAGCATCACGTGTGCGAACGCGTAGGCGGTGAGCGCCCGCTCGGGAATGCCGGTCGCGCCGGAGATGCGCGAGAGCCACTCGGGGTCGACGGACGGCAGTGGTGCTGCGCCCGAGCTCGAGAGGCCCGTCGGCTCCTCGCCGCTCGTATCGCCGTCGTCGCCGATGCCGGTGCCGGAACCGCCCTGACCGAGCGCGTCGCCTTGGCCGTCGTCGGGCGTCGAGGCGACGGGCGGCAGTGCGACGCGGGTGCCGTACGCGTCGGGCGCGGCGAATCCGCCGGGGTTCGCCGCCGTGCCCATGACGTTCACGCCGTAGACCACGCCGACGACGAGCGCCACCGCGCCGGCGATCGAGCCCACGACGATGCCCGAGTACGCCGCGATGCGACGCACGAGGCGCCAGCCGGTCGGTCGCTCGCGGGGCGACCGGTGGTGCGCGCCGTACTCGTCGGCGTCGTCGTCCCATGACATCAGGTGGCTCACTCCGTTCGGGCGTTGGTTCGCGGTGCCCGCCGGGCCGGTCGACGCGCCCGAATGAGCACGGCACACGACCCGTCCTCCCACGGTACGCGCCTCGGGCGACTCCCGCACGGAATTCTCCACAGGCGTCCCGGTGCGATCCCTCGCGCGGGCGTGCCCCGAGCGGATAGGCTCGGCCGCATCGGCACGAAGAAGGGCTGAACGGCCATGTCGAGCGCACTCTCCGAAGACCAGCGCGCGATCGTCGGCGCCGTCCGCGAGTTCACGGCGGCAGAGCTCGCCCCGTTCGCGAACGAACGCGATCAGACGATGCACTTCCCGGTCGACGCGCTCGAACAGGCCGGTCGGCTCGGGCTGGGCGGCGTCCTGGTCGGCGAGGATGTCGGCGGCTCGGCGCTCGATCGACTGACCGCGGCGCTCGTGTACGAGGAACTGGCCATGGGCGACACCACGATCGCCGCCTATATCTCGATCCACAACATGGTCGCCTGGATGATCGACCGGTACGGCGACGCCGCCCAGCGCGAACGCTGGCTGCCGGGCCTCACCTCGTTCGTCGACCGCGGCAGCTACTGCCTCACCGAGCCCTCTGCCGGGTCGGATGCCGCGGCGATCACGACGACCGCCCGCCGAGACGGCGACGAGTACGTGCTGAACGGGGTGAAGCAGTTCATCTCGGGCGCCGGCTCCTCGGCCGTGTACCTCGTGTTCGCCCGCACCGGGGGGTCAGGCCCGCACGGCATCAGTGCGATCGTGGTTCCCGCCGGGGCATCCGGTCTCTCGTTCGGACCGGACGAGCGCAAGATGGGCTGGCGCGCGCAGCCGACCCGCCAGGTGGTGCTCGACGACGTGCGGGTGCCGGTCGGCAACCGGCTCGGGGCCGAGGGCGGCGGCTTCGCGATCGCGCTGTCGGGGCTCGACGGCGGGCGCGTGAGCATCGCGGCGTGCTCCCTCGGCGGTGCGCAGTGGGCGCTCGACCGGGCGCTCCGGCACGTTCGCGAGCGCGAGACGTTCGGGCGGCCGCTCGCCGAGCACCAGGCGGTGCGGTTCACCCTCGCCGACCTCGCGACCGAGCTCCACGCCGCCCGCCTCGTGGTTCACGATGCGGCGAGCGCGCTCGACGAGGGCGCTCCCGACGCCACCGCACGGTGCGCGATGGCGAAGCGGTTCGCCACCGATGTCGCGTTCGCCGTCGCCGACGAGGCGCTGCAGCTGCACGGCGGCTACGGCTATCTCTCCGACTTCGGCCTCGAACGCGTCGTGCGCGACCTGCGCGTGCACCGGATCCTCGAAGGCACGAACGAGGTCATGCGCATGATCATCGCCAAGCGCCTGCTCGACTCGCGCTGAACATCCGGCCGATCGACCGGCAGCGCGACGGGCGCACGCCGCTCAGTCGGCCAGGAGCCCCGAGTGCAGCAGCTCGAGGTAGTTCTCGCTCACGCTCGCGGCCGTGTGGCTGCCGCCGGGGCGGTACCAGAACACCGTCGACCACACCGCGTCGCGGATGAACCGGAACGCCAGGCGCGGGTCGACGGTGTCGCGGAAGACGCCGTCGCGCTGACCCGCGATGATCTGGTCGAGCCAGAGCTCCTCGATGCGGGCGGCACCGTCGACGAGGAACTCGAAGCCGGGCTGGGTCATCAGGAACCCGGTCTCGTTCTGGTAGATGCGCACGTCGTCGGGGCGCTCGGCGATCGTGAGGAACGCATGCTCGATGAGCTGGTCGAGATGGCTCCGGTACCCGGCCGAGCTGGCGACGATGCGCTCGAACTGGGCGAGCGTCTCGTCCATGAAGGTGCGCAGGATCTCCTGCAGCACCGCCTCCTTCGACGCGAAGTGGTGGTACAGGCTGCCCGAGAGGATCCCCGCCTCGTCGGCGATGTCGCGCACGGTGGTCGACGAGTAGCCGCGCGAGGCGATCTGCCTGCGCGCGATCGCGATGATCTGCTCGCGCCGACCCGGTCCGTCGCCCACGTCAGCGCCCTGAGACCTTGCCGAACAGGCGTGCGATCGGCGCCAGCACGAGTGGTCGCGCGGCGATCCAGGCGATCCCGATCACCACGAGCGAGCCGACGAAGATCCAGAAGCCGAGCCAGCTCACGGTGTCCTGGCTCGCGTACATGTGGTTGAGGTTGCGCAGCACCCCGGTCGCGAAGACGAGGCCGACGTGCACGACGATGAACGCCACGAAGTAGAGCATCACCGGGAAGTGCACGGCGCGCGCCCACTCGACGGGGTAGATGCGGTTGAGCGCCTTGGCGTTCTTCGGCCAGAGCCCCGACATGCGCACGCCCGTGATCACGGCGAGCGGGGCCGCGATGAAGACGGTGGCGAAGTAGGCGAGCTGCTGCAGGCTGTTGTAGTTCACCCAGCCGTTCTCGGTCGGCCAGTCGAGCGAGAGGTACTGCAGCAGCGCCGAGACCGCGTTCGGGAAGACCTCCCAGCTCGTCGGCACGATGCGCATCCACTGCCCGGTGACGAAGAGCAGCACGACGAACACGAGTCCGTTGACGAGCCACAGGAGGTCGAGCGACTGATGGAACCAGAGCGCGAGGCTGATCTTCCGCTTCGCGTTCCAGCGCGGTGTCCAGAACGCGGTCGGCCGCTTCTGGGTGCGCACCTGCAGGCCCGACCGGATGATGAGGACGATCAGGAACACGTTGAAGAAGTGCTGCCAGCCGAGCCACGCAGGAATGCCCACGGGCGCCGACTCGGGCAGGTGGTACTCGCCCGGGTACGTTGCGAGGAAGTCCTGCATCGGCGCGGTGGCCAGCAGCCAGTTGACGAGCACGACGACGCCCGTGCCGGCGAGGAGCAGGCCGAAACCGCCGATGACGAGCGCTGCGGCCCATTCGGCTCGCGAGAACGGACCGTACAGCTTCGGCCACGGTTCGGCGACGGGCGGGGCGGATGCCGCGACGGGCGCCGCACGGCGCGGCTGCGGCATCGGGGCGCGTGGGGCGACGGATGCCGCGACCGGTGCCGGCGCAGGCGCAGGCGTCACAGCCGCCGCGGGAGCCGGAACGGTCTCGGGCTCGGCGACCGCCGGGGCGGCGACGGCCGCGACGGCCGCGACCGCCGGAGCCTCGACGACGCGCTCGGGCCGAGCGGGTGCGGAGCCCGCCGGAGGCCACGGGTCTCCGTCAGGCGTTCGGGGCAGGCCGCGACGCAGCGCGATGCCGCCCGACGTGGCCGTCGCCGCCGCCGTGGCGCTCGGCGCCGCCGTGGCGCTCGGCGCGGTCGTGGCGCTCGGGACGGTCGCGATCGGCGCCACCTCCGCTGTCGTGGGCCCGGCCACCGGGGCGGCCGAGGATGCCGCTGCCGGAGCCGTGCGAGCGGGCGGCCACGGCTCGCCGCCGGCGACGCGGGGCAGTCCGCGTCGCAGCGGTCGCTCCGACGTCGCGACGAGCGCGGGACCGGCGACCGTGGGCGTTTCGGCTGTGATCGCTGCCGGAGGCACGGCAGTGGTGCCGGCCTCCCTTGCCGCGACCTCGGGCGCGGCATGCCCCGTCACGGTGTCGGCGGCGATGCCCGCGGCGACTGCCGTGCGTACAGCGCCGACGAGCCCGTCGACCTCGACCACCGGTGGCCAGGGGTCGCCGCCCGGGAAGCGGGGCAGCCCCTGCCGCGTCGTTCGCCCGTACGTCGCCATCGGCGCTACGCCTTCCGCGCCTCGAGCGCGGCGATGAGCTGCGGCACGACCGTGAACAGGTCGCCGACGACGCCGAAGTCGGCGATCTCGAAGATCGGGGCGTCGCCGTCCTTGTTGATCGCGACGATCGTCTTGGCGGTCTGCATGCCGGCGCGGTGCTGGATCGCGCCCGAGATGCCGAGCGCGATGTACAGCTGCGGCGACACCGAGACGCCGGTCTGGCCGACCTGGTACGACTGCGGCACGTAGCCCGCGTCGACCGCTGCCCGCGAGGCGCCGACCGCGGCGCCGAGCACGTCGGCGAGCTGGTCGACGAGTGCGAACTGGTCGGCCGAGCCGAGACCGCGTCCGCCGGAGACGACCTTCGCGGCACCGCGCAGCTCGGGGCGCGACGACGCGACCACGGCGGCCTCGACGCTCTCGACCGTGGCGCTGCGACGACCGGAGGCCTCGACCGTGATCCGCTCGACCGACGCCGGCTGCGCCTCGGCGCGCGCGTCGACCGCACCCTGGCGGACGGTGATCACAGGCGCGCCCCACGTGGCGGCCGAGTCGACGTTGTAGGCGCCTCCGTAGACCGAGTGGTGGGCGACGACGCCCTCGGCGTCGCGCGAGACCGCGACCGCGTCGACCGCGAGCGCCGAGCGCGTGCGGGCGGCGAAGCGGGCCGCGATCTCGCGGCCCTCGATCGAGTTGGACACGAGCACGGCGTCGGGGCGCACGAGCTCGGCTGCGGCGGCGAGCGCATCGGCGCCCGGCACCGTGAGCTGCGTGCTCGTCTGGGCATGTTCGGCGACGAGCACGTGGGTCGCGCCGAGCGCGGCAGCATCCGCACCCGCCTGCTCGCCGGCCCCAGCGGGGGCGACGATGACGGCGACGGGGGTGCCGACGCCGGCAGCGGCGCCGAGGAGGCCCGCGGCACTCTTGGCGAGCTCACCCGCGGGGGTCAGCTCGACGAGCACGAGGATCGAGTCGGCCTTGTAGTCAGTCATCTCGGTTCCTTTACGCGAGCCGGTTCTGGACGAGGAAGTCGGCGAGTTGCTCGCCGGCGTCGCCCTCGTCGACGATCTTGGTCCCCGCCGTGCGCGGGGGCTTCTCTGCCAGCGAGATCATGATCGAGCGCGCGGCGTCGGTGGTGTCGGCGTCGACGCCGAGGTCGGCGAGCGAGAGCGTCTCGAAGGGCTTCTTCTTCGCGGCCATGATGCCCTTGAAGTTCGGGAAGCGGGCGTCGGGCAGGCGCTCGGTGATCGAGATCACCGCGGGCAGCTGGGCCGCGACCTGCATCGTGGCGTCGTCGCTCGCGCGCTCGCCGCGCACCTCGGCGTCGGTGATCTCGACCGAGTTGAGGCTCGTCGCGTTCGGCACGTCGAGCAGCTCGGCGATCATGGCCGGCAGCACGCCGCCCGACCCGTCGGTCGACTCGTTGCCCGCGATCACGAGGTCGTACCCGATGCGCTGCAGCGCCGCGGCGAGCACCTCAGCGGTGAGGCCGGTGTCGGCGCCGACGAGCGCCTCGTCGACGACCTGCACGGCCGACGACGCGCCCATCGCGAGGCCCTTGCGCACGGTCGCGGCCGCCGACTCGGGCGACATCGAGAGCACGACCACCTCGGTACCGGCGTTCGCATCGGCGTACGAGAGCGCGACCTCGAGCGCGCGCTCGCCGATCTCGTCGAGCACCGTCTCGCTCGCGGCGCGGTCGGCGAGGCCGGTCTGCAGGTTCAGCTTGCGGTCCCCGTACGTGTCGGGCACCTCTTTGACCAGGACGACGATCTTCATTCCGCTCCTTCGACACGGTTTCGCTCCATCCTAACCAAGCACTTGCTTGCCTGGGTCGGGGTGGTTCTTGTGGGATGCCGCCAAAGCACTGCCATTCGCGACCGATGCTCCTCGTAGAGCGTCCACAGTTCGGGTCCGCGCGCGCGAGACGCGAGGTTACGCTGCGGGCATGAGCGGATTCCGACCCCCTGTTGCAGACATCGCCTTCACCCTCGAGCACGTCGTCGACTACGACGCCGTCGCGCAGCTGCCCGGATTCGAGCACGCCGACATGGAGACCGTGTCCGAAGTGCTCGACGAGGTCGGCAGCTTCATGGCCGAGGTGGTCGCCCCCACCAACCGCGCCGGCGACCTCGAGGGCTCGAAGCTCAACGCCGACGGCACCGTCACGACCGCGACCGGCTTCAAGGAGGCCTACGCGGCCTACGTCGACGCCGGCTGGGGCTCGGTCCCGCTGCCCGAGGAGTACGGCGGCGGCAACTTCCCGCGCACCGTCGGTCTCGCGGTGCAGGAGCTCATGATGACCTCCAACATGGCGTTCTCGCTCGCCCCGCTGCTCACGCAGGGTGCGATCGAGGCGCTGCTGCACTACGGCAGCGACGAGCAGAAGCAGCAGTGGCTGCCGAAGATGGTCTCGGGCGAGTGGGCCGGCACCATGAACCTCACCGAGCCGCACGCGGGCTCCGACGTCGGCGCGCTGACGACCAAGGCGGTCAAGCGCGAAGACGGCACCTACGGCATCACCGGCCAGAAGATCTTCATCACCTTCGGCGACCACGACCTCAGCGAGCAGATCGTGCACCTCGTGCTCGCCCGCACGCCCGACGCGCCGGCCGGCACGAAGGGCATCTCGATCTTCATCGTGCCGAAGTTCCTCGTGAACGAGGACGGCTCGCTCGGCGAGCGCAACGGCGTGCACACCGTCGGCGTCGAGCACAAGATGGGCATCCACGGCTCGCCCACCTGCGTGCTGTCGTACGAGGACGCGACCGGTTACCTCGTCGGCGAGGAGAACATCGGCATGCGCATCATGTTCGTCATGATGAACAGCGCCCGCCTCTCGGTCGGCACGCAGGGCCTGGCCGTATCCGAGCGCGCGTACCAGCAGTCGCTCGACTACGCGCAGGAGCGCATCCAGGGCCGCGCGATCGGCGCGACCCAGGACTCGCCCATCATCGACTTCCCCGACGTGCGCCGCATGCTCATGACGCAGAAGGCGTACATCGCCGCGATGCGCCGCATGATGCTGCTGAACGCGACGTACGTCGACCAGTCGACGCACAACCCCGACGCCGCGGTGCGCGCCCGCGCCAACGAGATCGTCGGCCTGCTGACCCCCATCTGCAAGTCGTTCGGCACCGACCTCGGCAACGAGCTCACATCGCTCGCCCTGCAGATCCACGGCGGCATGGGCTTCATCGAGGAGACGGGCGCCGCGCAGCACTACCGCGACGTGCGCATCGCCGCGATCTACGAGGGCACGAACGGCATCCAGGCCGCCGACCTCGTCGGCCGCAAGCTCCCGGTGCGCGACGGCGCATCGGCGCTCGAGTTCATCGCGACCATGCGCGAGCTCGACGCCCAGCTCGCCGCAGCCGGCGAGGAGTTCGCCTCGATCCGCTCCAACCTGGGCGAGCAGCTCGACGCACTCGAGCGCACGACGGCGTGGATGCTGCGTACCGGCGCCACCGACCCCAACGCGGTGCTCTCGGGCTCGAGCCCGTACCAGCGCATCTGGGGCCTCGTCGTGGGCGGCTGGCTGCTCGCGAAGTCGGCGCTCGCCGCTCGTGGGCTCGACGCCGACGGCGTCGCCGAGACGCAGCTGCCGCTGGCCCGCTTCTACGCCGAGCAGCTGCTGCCGCAGGCGGCCGGCCTCGTCGGTGCGGCGACCGCCGGCTCGCGCGACCTCTTCGCCCTCGACGGTGCCGCGCTCGGCGACGCCGCGGCTCGCGGGGCGCGCGTCTGACGCGATCGGCACGAACCACGATGCGCTCGCCCCTCGGGGCGGGCGCATCGTCGTTTCCGAGGGTCCCCGCGGTCAGCGGTTCGGCTCGGCGAGCCGCATCGTCGCTCCCGCCCGTGCCGCGAAGCCCTGCGCGGTGGCGGCGATCGTGCGCTGCATGACCTCGACCGCCGCCGTGGGCTCGACATCGACCGGGCGCGCGAGGCTGATGGTGCGGGCGAGGGTCGGCGCCTCGAGCCGGACCGAGCGCAGGCCCGGACGGTCGACGAGCACGAGCGCCGGCACGATCGCGACGCCGAGGCCCCGTTCGACGAACCGCAGCACGGCGTCCATCTCGGCGCCCTCGAGCACGACCTCGGGGGTGAGCCCGGCATCGGCGAACGCCGCGTCGGTCGTGCCACGCAGGTCGTACGTCGAGCTGAACACGATCTGCGGCAGGGCGGCGACCTCGGCGAGCGCGATGGCGTCCCCGTCTGCGACGGGCGGCCTCACCGCCGAGGAGACGACGACGAGTTCCTCGACGAGCAGCGGGGTCGTGATGAAGCGCTCGGCGGCGTCGCTCGCGTCGGACGTCGTGATGAGCGCGAGGTCGAGCTCGCCGCTCACGAGCTCGTCGAGCAGGCGCCGCGACCCCTGCTCGGAGAGGTGCAGGTCGATGCCGGGATGCTCCGCATGGAACGCACTGAGCACCTCGGCGACGAGGCTGATGCAGAGGGTCGGGGTGGCGCCGAGTCGCACCCGCCCGCGCTCGAGACCCGCGAGCTCGGCGAGCTCGCGCCGCACCGACTCGGCGTCGGCGAGCATGCGGCGTGCGAGCGGCAGCAGCGACTCCCCCGCGGGGGTGAGCGTCGAACCGCCGCGGGCACGACGGAACAGCTCGGCACCCAGGTCCCGTTCGAGGGCGGTGATCTGCCGGCTCAGCGTCGGCTGCGCGAGATAGAGCTCTTCGGCGGCGCGGGTGAAATTGCCGAAGCGCGCGACGGTCACGAAGCTCTGCAGCTGCTCGAGGTTCACACGCATACTCTACGCGCATTGTCACCACGCTCAATATGCATTGGAGTAATCGAAGCGACGCGCCTACCGTCGATCGCATGACCACCCCCACCAGCACCACGACCGAGCGTCAGCTCTCCACGACCGTGCTCGTCATCGGCACCGGCGGCTCGGGCCTGCGCGCCGCCATCGAACTCGCCGAGGCCGGCGTCGACGTGCTCGCGCTCGGCAAGCGCCAGAAGTCCGACGCGCACACCTCGCTCGCCGCGGGCGGCATCAACGCCGCCCTCGCCACCATGGACCCCGACGACAGCTGGCAGCAGCATGCCGCCGACACCCTCAAGGAGAGCTACCTGCTCGCCGATCCACGAACGGTCGAAACCGTCACGAAGGGCGCGGGCCGCGGCATCCAGGATCTCGAGCGCTACGGCATGCCGTTCGCCCGCGAGGCCGACGGCCGCATCTCGCAGCGCTTCTTCGGGGCGCACACCTACCGTCGCACGGCGTTCGCGGGCGACTACACGGGGCTCGAGATCCAGCGCACGCTCGTCAACCGCGCCGCGCAGCTCGAGGTGCCGATCCTCGACACGGTGTACGTCACGCGCATCCTCGTGAACGACGACGGTGCGGTGTTCGGCGCCTACGGCTTCGACCTCGAGACCGGCACCCGCTACCTCATCCACGCCGACGCGGTGATCCTCGCCGCGGGCGGGCACAACCGCATCTGGCGACGCACGTCGTCACGACGCGACGAGAACACGGGCGACTCGTGGCGGCTCGCCGTCGAGGCCGGCGGGCGCGTGCGCGACCCCGAGCTCGTGCAGTTCCACCCCTCCGGCATCATCGAGCCCGAGAGCGCGGCCGGCACCCTCATCTCCGAAGCGGCGCGGGGTGAGGGCGGCATCCTCACCAACGGCCTCGGCGAGCGCTTCATGCACAAGTACGACCCCGAGCGGCTCGAGCTCTCGACGCGCGACCGCGTCGCACTCGCCTGCTACACCGAGATCAAGGAGGGGCGCGGCACTCCCAACGGCGGTGTCTGGCTCGACGTCTCGCACCTGCCCCGCGAGACGATCATGCAGCGTCTGCCGCGCGTGTACCAGACCATGCTCGAGCTGCAGATGCTCGACATCACGAAGCAACCCATCGAGATCGCGCCGACGGCGCACTACTCGATGGGCGGCGTCTGGGTGCGCCCCGACGACCACGGCACCGACGTGCCCGGGCTCTACGCCATCGGCGAGGCATCCTCGGGCCTGCACGGAGCGAACCGGCTGGGTGGCAACTCGCTCATCGAACTGCTCGTCTTCGGGCGCATCGTCGGGCAGGCGGCGGCCGCGTACTCGGCCGCCCTGCCGGCCCAGCAGCGCTCGGCGGCCGCGGTCGAAGTCGCGCGCGACGAGATCGCCGCGCTGCTCTCGTCGGACGGATCCGAGAACGTGCGCGCCCTCCAGCGCGCGATCCGCGACACGATGACCGAGCACGCGGGCGTCGTCCGTGACGAGCAGGGCCTGCGAGCCGGCCTCGCCGAGCTCGACGCGATCGAGGCGCGCATGGCCGACATCGGCGTGCACCCCGACATCGCCGGTTACCAGGACCTCGCGCACGCCTTCGATCTCAAGTCGGCCGCGCTCGCGGCGCGCGCGACCCTCGAAGCCGCGCTCGAACGTCGCGAGACGCGCGGATGCCACAACCGCAGCGACTACCCGGCGATCGACGAGTCGCTGCAGGTGAACCTCGTGTGGTCGCCCGCGACGGGCGTGACGCGCGAGGAGATCCCGGCGATCCCCGACGAGATCACGGCGCTCATGCACGAGGTGTCGACCGTGGGCAAGCTCGTCGAGTAGGGGCTGCGCCGTGCAGCGGGGGCGGATGCCATGAGGCATCCGCCCCTCACCCATCGTCCGCGCGGGAACACCTCGGCACCCGCCCATACGATGGCGTGATGGCCCTCTTCGACCACCTCGGCGTCTCCGTCGACGACCTCGCCCGCTCGATCGAGCAGTTCGACCCCGTGATGCAGGCGCTCGGCTGCACCCGGCAGGACGCCGAGGGCAGTGTGGCCTGGAGCCGGGGCGAAGAGGAGCTGATCCTCTTCCCCGCACGCGAGGCCGACAGCGGACCGCACCGGCACGGCCGGGTCGGCTGGCAGCATCTCGCGTTCGCGGTCGAGTCCCGCGACGAGGTCGACCGCCTGCACGCGATCGCCATGGATGCCGGCTGGACCGCCGTGCGCGAGCCGAAGCTCTACCCGCGGTTCAACGAGCGCTACTACGCCTCGTTCGTGGAGGAGGACAACGGCATCCGGCTCGAGTTCATGCACAACCCGCCCCGCGAGTTCGCCGCCGGCTGAGCCGCGACGATGAACGGGGTCTCCTAGTTGATGATCTCGCCGCGCTCGTCGGCGCGGAGCTCCGCGAGCCGGTCTCGCCAGGTCTGCAGCGCCTCGGACGTCAGCCGCGTCCAGTCGGTGACCTCGCCGAGGACGCGGAGCGGGTCGCGGCTGCGATACGAGCGCGTCGGATTGCCGGGGAACTTCTTGTCGGTCACGTTCGGATCGTCCTCGAACGGCCCGGTCGGCTCGACGGCGTAGACGCGCGGCGTGCCGTCGCCTGCGGCGAGCTCCGCGGCGAGGCCGGCACCGTCGCGCAGCGCGGTGAAGTAGATGTGGTTCATCACGACCTCGGGCCGATAGTTCGACCGGAAGCCGGCGCGCAGCAGATCGCCCACCTGCAGGTCGGCCTTCGTGCCGTGGAAGAACGGACCGTCGTCGTGTGGCCGGCTCACCGTGCTCACCGGCTCTGACGCTTCTTGTAGGGCTTCGGCTGGCCTTTCACGATCGGGGCGCGGCCCTTGCCCTTCGACGCCTTCGCCTTGCCGCCGGCCGGGACGACCGGCTTTGCCGGCGGCGGCGGCGGAGCGGCGGCGATCTCGGCGCGGGCCGTCTCGAGGAACAGGGTTCCGGCCTTGGTCAGGCGGGTGTTGGCACCGTCGCGGACGACGAGCTGCGTGCCCACCTCGCTCTCGAGCTTCTCGATCGACGAATACAGCGAGGCGAGCGGAATGCCCAGCGCCTTCGCCGCGCGCGGGAAGTGCAGCTCCTCGGCGACGGCGACGTACCGGACCAGCAGGGTGACGTTCACCTGAGCCCTCCCTCCCCGACGATCGTATCGGGGCGGGGCCTCTCACCCCTGCAGGCGAGGATCGAAGGTCGGGTCCCAGTACTTCTCCGGGCACCCCGCGTCGACGGCCTCGGGGCGCAGCTCGAAGTGCCACGCCTCGTTGTCGTAGATCTGGCACAGCCCGTACTCCGCGCCGTGGTCGGCCAGCCAGACCGTGGCATCCAGGCCGACGTCGACCGCTTCGCCGGCGACGTGCGCCGATCGCTCGGGGGTGGCGACCCACCGGGCCGCCTCCTCGACCGAGCCGTACTCGGCGACGGCTTCGTCGAGCAACTCCTGCTGGTACTCGGGCGAGCGCCAGCCGCTGTTGACGATGAAGTCGACGTCGTCGGGCCCTGCATCGCCGGCCGCCGCCCGGAGGGCACCGAGCAGCTCGGGATCGAGCTTCGCGATTCCGGCGTATCCGTCGTCGAAGACGGTCGCCCCGTCGGGCAGCTCGCCGTCGTCGGCCGGATCGACACCCTGCCCGTCGGCAGCCGTCGCAGCGCCGTCGAGCGCGTCGGCCAGCGCCGTCGGCGCCGAACGGGCGACGAGCACGCCGGTGACCGCCGCGCCGACCAGCAGCAGGCCGAGCGCGACCACCAGGGCGGTCAGGCGTCGGCGGGCTCGTGAGGATCGTGCGTGATTCATGTCTCCCAGTCAAGGCAGCGCCGTGTTGCGAGAGCGTCTGCGGAATCCGATACGCGGACGATATGCGCGGGTTCGTATCATGGACGGCATGCGGGTGCTGGTCGTCGAGGATGAGCCCTTCATGGCCGAGGCGATCCGCGACGGTCTGCGACGCGAGGCGATCGCGGCCGACCTCGCGGGCGACGGCGACACCGCACTCGAGCTCTTGAGCGTCAACAGCTACGACGTCGCGGTGCTCGACCGCGACATCCCGGGCCCCTCGGGCGACGAGGTCGCCGAGCGCATCGTGGCCTCGGGCAGCGGCATCCCGATCATCATGCTCACCGCCGCCGACCGGCTCGACGACAAGGCCACCGGGTTCGAGCTCGGCGCCGACGACTACCTGACGAAGCCGTTCGAACTGCAGGAGCTCGTGCTGCGGTTGCGGGCACTCGGACGGCGGCGCGGGCGGATCACGCCGCCCGTGCGCGAGATCGCAGGGCTGCGGGTCGATCCGTTCCGGCGAGAGGTCTTCCGCAACGGACGGTACGTCGCGCTCACGCGCAAGCAGTTCGCCGTGCTCGAGGTGCTCGTCGAGGCCGGCGGAGGGGTCGTCAGCGCCGAGGAGCTGCTCGAGCGGGCGTGGGACGAGAACGCCGACCCGTTCACGAACGCCGTACGCATCACGGTGTCGGCCTTGCGCAAGCGCCTCGGCGAGCCGTGGATCATCGCCACCGTCGTCGGCGTGGGCTACCGCATCGACGTCGGCTCCGACATCGACGCCGCGAGCGGCGGCGGCGACGGGGATGCCGCGGGCCGGCCGCCGGGCGGACGCGGATGACCCGGCCGCCCGGGCTCAGCGTCCGGCTCAAGCTCACGCTCAGCTACGCCGGCTTCCTCGTGGTCGCAGGAGGGCTGCTGCTCGCGGTCGTCTGGGCGTACCTGCTGCGCTACGTGCCCGAGCAGGCCGGCTCGAACCTCGACGAGATGATGCCCGGCCGCAACGACCTCGTGCGGGCGTTCGTGCCCGCGGTGAGCTGGGCGCTGCTGTTCCTGCTCGTGCTCGGTCTCGTCGGCGGGTGGTTCCTCGCCGGGCGCATGCTCGCACCGCTCCGCCGCATCACGGCGGCGACCCGCAAGGCCGCGACGGGGTCGCTCTCGCACCGAATCGAGCTGGAGGGCTCGCAAGACGAGTTCCGCGAGCTCGCCGACAGCTTCGACGCCATGCTCGCCCGGCTCGAGGCGCACGTCGCCGAGCAGCAGCGCTTCGCCGCGAACGCCTCGCACGAGCTGCGCACGCCGCTCGCGATCACGCAGACCATGCTCGACGTCGCCCGTGACGATCCGAACGCCGACCACGAAGCGCTCGTCGAGCGCCTCCGCATCGTCAACGCGCGGGCGATCGAGCTCACCGAAGCACTCCTGCTGCTCACCCGCGCCGACCAGCGGTCGTTCACGCGCGAGCCGGTCGACCTGTCGCTCCTCGCCGAGGAGGCGGTCGAGACCCTGCTGCCCCTCGCCGAGGCGCGCGGCGTCACGCTCGAGGCCGCCGGACCGGTCGCTCAAACCCTGGGGTCGCCAGCCCTCCTGCTGCAGCTGACGACGAACCTCGTGCACAACGCGATCGTGCACAACCTGCCCGACGGCGGAGACGTGCGCATCACGACCGGCACGGCCGGCGACACCGTCACGCTCACGGTCGAGAACACCGGCAAGCCGATCAGCCCGCAGGTGGCCGCAACGCTGACCGAGCCGTTCCAGCGCGGCAGCGAGCGCATCCGCAGCGATCACGCGGGCGTCGGGCTCGGCCTCGCGATCGTGCAGAGCATCGTGCGCGCGCACGACGGAGCGCTCGAACTGGCTCCGCGCGACGGCGGCGGGCTCGTGGTCGACGTGCGGTTGCCCACGGCACGATAGGCGACGACGGCTGCGGTCAGCGGGCCGGTGGCTTCAGCGGACGGCGGATGCCTCGTGCTGCTCGCCGCTCGCACCGGCGACCGCGAGCGCGCCGAGCACGGCCTCGAGCGTCGCATCCGCTGCGACCCGCCAGTCGACGCCGTCGAGCAGGTCGTCGGTGGCGAGCGCGGCGACGCCGTGCACGGCGGCGAAGACGACGAGGGCCTGCCGCTCGACGTCGCCGGGCCTGATCTCGCCGCGCTGCTGCCCCTCGGCGACGAGCGCGACGACGGCCGCCATGCTCGCGCGGCCGAGGTCGACGAGTTCGACGGATGCCTCGGGGTGGTGCTTCGCCTTGTACATGAGGTCGAGGATCGCGGGGTGCTCGACGGCGAACCCGATGTACGCGAAACCGGCCGAACGCAGGCCGCCGGCGAAGGTCGGCTCGGCCGCGACCGCCTCGGCGAGCGCGGTGTTCATGCGTTCGAACCCGGTGATCGCGACAGCGTCGAGCAGGGCGGTGCGGTCGGCGAAATGACGGGCGGATGCCCCATGGCTGACCCCGACATCACGCGCGAGCTGCCGCATCGAGAGGGCGTCGAGCCCCTCGTCGTCGATCGTCGACCAGGCGCGCTCGAGCAGGGCCTGGCGCAGGTTGCCGTGGTGGTACGCGCGTTCGGTCACTCCTGCACCCTATCGGAAAGTAGACATTGACAACAATGCTGTCAGTGTCTACATTTGCGGACATGACCATCGACTTCACCGCAACCACCGCCCTCGTCACCGGCGCGAGCTCGGGCCTCGGCGCGACGTTCGCGACCATGCTCGCCGACCGCGGCGCCGACATCGTGCTCGTCGCCCGTCGCGAAGACCGCCTGCGCGAACTCGCCGCGCGCATCGAGGCCGAGCACGGCGTGCGTGCGACGCCCATCGCACTCGACCTCGCCCGCCCCGACGCCGCATCGAAGCTGCGCGAGGAGCTCGAGGCACGCGGCATCCGCATTCAGACGCTCGTGAACAACGCGGGCTTCGGCATGAAGGGCCCGCTCGTGACGGCCGACGCCGCACGCACCGCCGAGATGGTGCAGGTGAACGTCGCCTCCCTCGTCGCGATCACCCGCGAGTTCCTGCCCGACCTCGTGGCCGACGGGCGCGGCGCCCTCGTCAGCATCGCGAGCACCGCCGCCTACCAGCCGTGCCCCGACATGGCCGTGTACGGGGCGACGAAGGCGTTCGTGCTGAGCTTCACCGAGGCGATCGCCTACGAGACCCGCGAGTCGGGCCTGCGCGTACTGACCGTCAGTCCCGGCGCGACGCGCACCGAGTTCTTCGACGTGGTGGGCACCGAAGACGCCTCGGTCGGCAGCTTCCAGACGCCCGAGCAGGTCGTGTCGCTCGCGCTCTCGCGACTCGACCGCCGCAGCACTCCGCCGAGCGTCGTCGCCGGCCGGGCCAACGCGGTCGCGAGCTCGCTCGTCGGCTGGTTGCCGCGACGGGTCGCCCTCTCGATGAGCGGGCGGGTGGTCACCGGGCCCACGCGGTGAGCGCGGGGGCGTTCGTCGTCGGTTCCTCGGGGTGCGATGTCGATCGGTGGCGTTCCCGTTCGACGCATGAGTAGAAGCACCGATTCGAGAGGAGCAACATCATGAGCACGGTCGTCTTCGACATCAGCATTTCGCTCGACGGGTACATCGCCGCGAGTGGCATGACTCCCGACGAGGGCATGGGCGTCGGCGGGGAGGCACTCCACGACTGGGCGTTCGCCGGCGACGAGCGCGATCGCGAACTGCTCGAGCAGGCGGGCGCGCGTCTCGGCGCGGTCATCTGCGAACGCCGCACGTACGACAACTCGATCAAGTGGTGGGCGGCCGACGGCCCGACCGGGCCGGCCCGGGTTCCGCTGCAGGTCGTGAGCCACAGCACCCCCGACGAGGTGCCCGAGGACGGCGTCTACACGTTCGCCCGCGACATCCGCTCGGCGCTCGAGGCCGCGCGCGAGACCGCCGGCGAGCAGGACGTCGGCATCATGGGCGGCGCAGACATCGCGCGACAGTACCTGCGCGAAGGGCTCGTCGACGAGATCTCGCTGCACGTCGTGCCGGTGCTGTTCGGCAGCGGCACGCCACTGTTCGAACCGGGCTGGCTCGACCGGCACGTTCGGCTCGAGCGCATCCGGGCCGTCGAGACGGATGCCGCGACGCATTTGCGTTTCCGTGTCGTGAAGTAGCGGCATCCAGCCCGTCAGGATCGGTCGACGGTGAAGCGCTCGCGGCACTGGTTGCCGCGCCCACCTGCCGAAGCCGGCGCGGCGCTCGTCGTCGGGCGGCCGTGGCCGGTTGGTAGCGTGGCCGAATGGATGAGCAGCTCGCGCCCGTCGTGGAGCACCTCGACGAGGCCGACCCCGGCGACATCGTGGGCGTCTACCTGTACGGATCAGCCGTGTCCGGCGGGCTCCGACCCGACAGCGACCTCGACGTCCTCGTGCTCGCGCGGCGCTCACTCACCCACGACGAGCGCGAGGCGCTCACGCGGGTGCTGCTCGGCGCCTCCGACTGGCACGGGCGCTCCGGCACGTTCGCCGATGGCGCCGAGGGCCGCCCGCTCGAGCTGACGGTCATCATCATCGGCAGCGACGGCCGCTGGCCCGAGCCGGCGGAACACGACTTCCAGTTCGGCGAGTGGCTGCGTGCCGACCTCGAAGCGGGGCAGCGGCTCGAACCGACCGTGGATCCCGACGTGCCGATCCTGCTGTCGACGGCCCAGTCCGCGCACCGCGTGCTTCACGGGCGCCCACTCGCGGAGGTCGTCGACCCCGTGTCGCCGGCTCGGCTTCGCGAGGCGATGCTCGCGATCATCCCCGACATCCTCGAGGAGATCGTCGGCGACGAGCGGAACACGCTGCTCGCCTTCGCCCGCATCGTGACCACGCTGCGCACCGGCGAGATCGTGCCGAAGGACGTCGCCGCAGCGGCGGTGGCGCCGTCGCTGGAGCCGGCCGACCGAGCCCTCATGGAGCGCGCGCGAGCGGGCTACCGCGGGGAGGCCGATGACGACTGGACGGGCCTCGCCGACGAGGTCGCCGCGCTCTCGCACGTGCTCGCGGCGCAGGCGACGGAACTCGCGGCGACCTTGGACGTCAGGTGACGTGCGAACCGGATGCCGCCGCCGTGCGGCGTCGGCGCATCGCGGAGCGGTGCGCGGGCAGCGGCATCCGGCCGTCAGATCATGTTCAGTAGCCGACGGTGAAGCGCTCGCGACGGTGGTTGCCGCGCTCGACCTCGTCGACGACCGCGATGGCGAAGTCGGCCCCCGAGATGAACGAGCTGCCGTCGGCCGCCTGCACGAAGACGTCGCCGCCCTCGCGGTACGAGCCGGTGCGCTCGCCGGGCTCCCACGAGCCGAAGACCTTCGGCGGGTGCACGAGGAACCAGTCGAGCCCGGCCTCGCTCGCCTCGAGCAGCTCGAGCGACTCGACGCCGACGGTCGCCTCGTGGAGGTACTGCTCAGGCACACCGAGGTCGTAGAGCCGCGGACCGCCGGGCGCCGAGAGGCTGCCCATCGCGCCGCCGACCACGCCGAGTCGGGTGGGGGTGTCGGTGAGCCGGGCGGCGAGCTCCTTGAGCGCATCGGGCACGGCGTCGGTCATGTCGCCGCGGGGCGCGACGGCCGAGATCACGGCGTCGGCGCCGTCGAACTGCGCCTCGAGACCGTCGAGATCGAGGATCGAGCCCTGCACGTAGGCGACGCCATCGACCTTCTCGGCGGGCTCGTTGCGCGACACCGAGACGACCTCGTGTCCACGCGCGGCGGCCTCGGCTGCGATGTGACCACCGGCGTAGCCGGTGCCTCCGATGACGACGATGCGGGCCATGCTCAACTCCTCCTGCCGCCCCGGTGGCGGCGTCCAGGGAGTGCAACGCACGGGGGCTCGCAGAATTCCGGCGTTGCGCCAGGTGTCGCCGGCCGGGCATAGGCTCGCCCCGTGCCCGATCTCGACGACGTGCGACGTACCGCGAACCGGTTGCCCGGCAGCGAGGAGCGGGCCACGACGGGCGGCGCGGCGTGGTTCGTGCGCAACAAGCTCTATGCGTGGGAGTGCCATCCATGGCCGAGCATCCCCGACGACGTGCGCGAGATCATCGCGGCCGAGCTCGTCGTGGGGGTGAAGGTCGCCGACCCGGTCGACGCGTTCGCGCTCCGCGAGATGGCGCCCGACGTGTTCCTCGACCAGACGACCCGGTGGGGCGAGCCGAAGGTCGCGTTCCGCATGGCGGGCATCGAGCCCGACCACCTCGCCGAGCTCGTGACCGAGGCGTGGCGGGTGCAGGCGCCGAAGTACCTGAGGCGCGAGCTGTTCGGCGACGAGTCGTAGCGGCGGGCTTCGGCCGGCGCGTCGCGTCGCGTCGCGTCGGTCGGTTGCTATCCCCCGCCGCTCAGGGCCGACGCCACCGCCTCCCGCAGGTCGGGCACCGTCTCAGCCTCGAACCACGGGTTGCGCTGCTGCCACGCGATGTTGCGGGGCGAAGGGTGCACGACCGGAAACTTCGACGGCAGGTAGTCACGCCAGTGCCGGACGGTCTCGGTCAGCGTCGGCAACCGGTCGGGCAGGTAGGCGCGCTGTGCGTGCGCACCCACGAGCACGGTCAACCGTACGTTCACGAGCTGCTCGAAGATGGGCGGATGCCACGTGGCCGCGACTCCCCGGCGCGGAGGGAGGTCGCCCGAGGGTGCCTTGCCGGGGAAGTAGAAGTCCATCGGCACGATCGCGAACGCATTCGGGTCGTGGAAGGTCTCGCGGTCGACGCCGAGCCACCGGGTCAGGGTGTCGCCGCTGGCGTCATTCCACGGGATGCCCGATTCCTGCGCCCGCCTCCCGGGTGCCTGACCGATGAGCAGCACCCGCGACTCGGGCGATGCGGCGAACAACGGCTTCCAGCCGAGCGCGGTGAACGCCGCATTCTCGGGGTCGGCGATGATCTCGTCGCGGATGCGTTCGAGCTCGTCGCCGTGGGCCTGCGCAGTCACCTTCTCAGGGTCGCATGCTGCGACGATGCGCGGATGCCTCGGCGGGCCGTCGCGCAGGCGAACGATCTAGCATGGGTGACGTGTTCGACGAGATCCGGCAGCTGATCGAGTTCCTGTGGGTGCTCGTCACCCCGGTGCTCGGCGCGCACGCCGACGGTGCGCTCGTCATGATCGGCATCGGGCTCGCCGTGGTGCTCGCTGCGGCGATCGCCGTCGTCGTCGCGACGCTCGTCGTCGTCGGGGCGCTCGCCGCTCCCCGTCACGGTACGGATCGACCAAGCGATCGGCGGGTACGGGCCCATCCGCCCGGCCCGACCCGCGCGCGCCAGGACGCACGACCGCGTGCTCCCGGCGCTGTGCTCGCCTGAGCCGGCCCGCGACCACTCCCTTCACCGCGCCCCGAGGGCCGGCTCTCCGCATCCATGCATGCATCGACCCATCGGAGAGCACCGTGCCTCAGCACACCCGTTTCATCGACCCTTCAGAACAGCAGCCCCCGTCACGCTCGGAGGTCGCGTCGCGCCAGGCGCCCGCTGGCGGGCGGACCGTCGCCGACCGCGTGCGCGGCCTCATCGCAGCCGTGAACCTCCGATTGTTCACCGCGAGCGCCACGATCTACATTGCCGCTGGCTCGTTCGTCGGCTTCGAGGGGCTCGCGTTCCTGCTCGGCTTCGCCCCGCTCTGGCCGATCGCGATCCCGATCGTGATCGCCGGCGTCGCCGTCGCCGGGCTCGTCGTCCGGAGGGTGCGGCGCCGCCGGGCCGACTCCGCGACCACAAATAATCCTTGACTTATATAAGTCACAGCGCAAATATAGACGCATGCACGCGCTCGATGTCCTCGGAGACCCGGTCCGCCGCCGCATCCTCGAGCTGATCGCCGATGGCGAGGCGTCCGCCGGCGAGGTCGGTTCGGTCGTGCAGGCCGAGTTCGGCATCTCGCAGCCGGCGGTCTCGCAGCATCTGCGCGTGCTCCGCGAGTCGGGGTTCGTCACCGTGCGCCCCGAGGGCGCGCGGCGGCTCTACGCCGTCGACCCGGCCCCGCTCGCACAGGCCGACGCGTGGTTCGACCACTTCCGCCGGTTCTGGCAGCCGAAGCTCGACGCCCTCGGCACCGAGCTCGCGCGCGGTCGACTCGCGCAACGCAAGGCCGCCGCGACGAAACCGGTGGCGGATGCTCCGGATGCGGCATCCGCACCGCCATCACCGCCCCACCGCGGCACCACCACCACCGATTCGAATGACGACTGAACGAAGGAGTACCGACATGGTCGACGTGAACGCCCAGCTCGACGCCGTCACGCGCAGCATCGAGACGAAGGAGGTCGACGGCGCGCTCGCCTACGTGCAGCAGCTCGCGCAGACCTATCCCTCCCCCATCGACGACGTGTGGGACGCGGTGACGAGCGCGGAGCGCATTCCGCGCTGGTTCCTGCCGGTCTCGGGCGACCTGCGCCTCGGCGGCCGCTACCAGCTCGAGGGCAATGCCGGCGGCGAGATCCGCAGCTGCGAGCCGCCGCGCGACGGCGCGGCCGGCTACTCGGTCACCTGGGGCATGGGCTCCGGCGAACCGGCGATCGTCAGCGTGCGCCTCGTCGAGGTGGATGCCTCGCACACTCGCCTCGAACTCGAGAACGTCGCGACGGCGGCGAGCCTGCCCGACGGCATGTGGGAGCAGTTCGGCCCGTCGGCGACCGGCATCGGGTGGGACCAGGGACTGCTCGGCCTCGCACTGCACTTCTCAGGCGGCGACGACGGCATCTCATCAGAGGAGGCGCCCGCCTGGGTCGCGAGCGACGAGGGCAAGACGTTCATGCGCCGATCGGCCGACGCGTGGGCCGCGGCGCATGAGCGGGACGGGGTGAGTGCGGAGGTCGCGAAGGGGGCGGCGGATCGGACGTATGCGGCGTACACCGGGGAGGCGCCGAGGGCCGAGACGGAGTGATCGACCGGCCGCTCCGCCGGAGTCCGGCCGCCCTCTTCCTCCTGCGTCATTTCCGACCTCGTCGGGATGAGATGCTTGACGCCGTTGTCAGGATGCGTCGAGGAGGACGTCCAGAGTGAAGATCGTCAGTCGGTTCGCGGCGCTGCCGAGGCGGGCGCGCGTCGCGGCGGTCGCCGCCGGGGTGCTCATCGTCTTCGGGGCGGTCTCCGTCCCCGTCACTGCGGTCGCCGTCGACCAGCACAACCGTCAGCTGGCCAGCGAGGTCGCTGCGGAGAAGCAGGCCGCCGGCGACCGGAAGGCTGCGGCAGCGCTCGCCGAGGCGAAGGCCGAGGCGGCCCGCCTCAACGGCGGGTTCGACGGGCTCACCACGGCGCTCGGCAATGCCGTGCACGCCGACGCTGCGGCGGCGTTCGAAGCCGCGCGCGTGGCGCTCGCCTTCGCGATCGCCGACGGCGACCACGACGACGTCTCGGCCGCCGTCGATGCGGTCGACGAAGCACTCCGCGCGCTCGCCACGAGTGCAGGCGCACAGGCCGAGGCACTCACCACGGCGAGTCCGCTCGCCGGCACGTCCCGTGATGCGCTCGCGAAGGCAGTCGCCGAGCTCGCCACGGCGGACGACCTCGTCGACGCGCTCACCCGGGTGAAGGCCGCCTCCGACCAGGTCGTCGCCGCGCAGAAGGCCGGCAAGGCTGCGGCCGATGCCGCCGCCGCTGCCGCGAAGCAGCGCGCGGAAGAGGAGGCCGCTGCCGACGCCTGGGAGGAGGAGCCCGCAACGGGCGGTGACGCGACCGGTGGATACTCGGCCGAGCATCCCTTCGACCCCGCGATCCTCGGGATGGAGCCCGGCGAACGCGGCGACTGCGGCGAGAACCCGACAGGCCAGGTCGTCACCATGGACATGAGCTGGCAAGCCCGAGAAGGCGACACCGTCGACATCTACTACGCGCTCACCGAATCGCCTGACCGGGCGACGGGTGGGTTCACGCAGCTCGTCTCGGGCGGCGCCGAGTCCGGCTCGGTGACCATCCCGATCACGTGCCCCGTCGGCTCCGGCCCGGGGCTGTCGCTAACCGTGAAGGCCGTCGCACGCAACCCGAACGGATCGGCTGACGCGTACTACTGGGGGCTCTGACGCCCCGATACCGAGGATGATGCCTTCGCCTGCGACGGTCAGGCGCTCATCGACAGAGAAGCGTCAGGCTCCTGCGTCGCGTGCGGTGTCGATGGGGGCGCAGAAGTAGTACTCCCAGTGCAGTTTGCATCCGGGGTTGAACGGAGCGGCGCAGGACGGACACGTGTACGCGTCGGCGTACTCGGCGATCGTCAGCAAGGCGCTGCAAACCCCGCAGAGTACAGCGCGTTCATGGGACTCCTCTGCCGGCCATTGCACGGCCGGGTGATCGACCGCGTCACGATGACAGAAGTGACAGGGGTAGAAGTCGCCGCAGCACGAGAACTTGATGGCGATGACATCGAGTTCGGTTCGGTAATGGACGCAGCGGGTCTCGGCATCGACGACCGACCCGTGCACCTGCGGCCGCATGGCCGGCCCCGAACCGTGTTCGAAGTCGTCTCGAGGTTCACGGACGCCGGAGATGATCACCCGACCGAGGGTACCGGGCTGTTCGCGCGCCCATCGCGATACGGGCGTTCGACCACCATGGACAAACAGACGAGGGGTGGATGCCTCGTGGCATCCACCCCTCGTCACGTTGCGAAAACAGCAGGCGACTAGAAGTCCCAGTCCTCGTCTTCAGTGACCACGGCCTTGCCGATCACGTACGACGAGCCCGACCCCGAGAAGAAGTCGTGGTTCTCGTCGGCGTTCGGCGAGAGTGCCGAGAGGATCGCCGGGTTCACGTCGGTGACGGTCTTCGGGAACATCGGCTCGTAGCCGAGGTTCATGAGGGCCTTGTTGGCGTTGTAGTGGAGGAACTTCTTGACATCTTCAGTGAGGCCGACGCCGTCGTACAGGTCTTGCGTGTACTGCACCTCGTTGTCGTAGAGCTCGTAGAGCAGCGAGAACGTGTAGTCCTTGAGGTCGTCGCGCGTTGCCTGGTCGACCTGCTCGAGCCCCTTCTGGAACTTGTAGCCGATGTAGTACCCATGCACGGCCTCGTCGCGGATGATGAGGCGGATGAGGTCGGCCGTGTTGGTGAGCTTGGCGCGCGACGACCAGTACATCGGCAGGTAGAAGCCCGAGTAGAAGAGGAAGCTCTCGAGCAGCGTCGAAGCGACCTTGCGCTTCAGCGGCTCGTCGCCACGGTAGTACTCCATGACGATCGCGGCCTTCTTCTGCAGGTTCTCGTTGTCGACCGACCAGCGGAAGGCGTCGTCGATCTCCTTCGTCGAGCACAGCGTCGAGAAGATCGACGAGTAGCTCTTCGCGTGCACCGACTCCATGAACGCGATGTTCGTGTACACCGCCTCTTCGTGCGGGGTGATCGCGTCGGGGATGAGGGAGACCGCGCCGACCGTGCCCTGGATCGTGTCGAGCAGGGTGAGCCCCGTGAACACGCGCATCGTGAGCGTCTGCTCCTCGGGCGTCAGCGTGTTCCACGACTGGATGTCGTTCGACAGCGGCACCTTCTCGGGCAGCCAGAAGTTGTTCACCAGGCGGTTCCAGACCTCGAGGTCCTTGTCGTCCTGGATGCGGTTCCAGTTGATCGCGTTGACGTGGTCGACGAGCTTGAGCTTGCCGCCGGTGTGCGCCGGGTCGTTGCCGGCCGCGTTGACCGGATCGGTGAGAGTCATCCCTGTTCCTTCGATTTCAGATCTCGATACGCTTCGCTACTCGATCACCGGACTACAGCATGCACGACACGCACTCGTCCAGGTTCGTGCCCTCGAGCGCGAGCTGACGCAGGCGGATGTAGTAGATCGTCTTGATCCCCTTCTTCCATGCGTAGATCTGCGCCTTGTTGATGTCGCGGGTCGTCGCCGTGTCCTTGAAGAAGAGCGTGAGCGAGAGGCCCTGGTCGACGTGCTGCGTTGCCGCGGCGTAGGTGTCGATGACCTTCTCGTAGCCGATCTCGTACGCGTCCTGGTAGTACTCGAGGTTGTCGTTCGTCATGAACGCCGCCGGGTAGTAGACGCGCCCGAGCTTGCCCTCTTTACGGATCTCGATCTTCGAGGCGATCGGGTGGATCGACGCCGTCGAGTTGTTGATGTACGAGATCGAGCCGGTCGGCGGCACCGCCTGCAGGTTCTGGTTGTAGATGCCGTGCTCCTGGATCGACGCCTTCAGCTCGAGCCAGTCCTGCTGGGTCGGGATGTGCACCCCGGCGTCGGCGAAGAGCTGCGTCACCTTCGCGGTCTCGGGTACCCACGCGGCATCCGTGTACTTGTCGAAGAACTCACCCGACGCGTACTTCGAGTCGGCGAAGCCGTCGAAGGTCTCGCCGCGCTCGATCGCGATGCGGTTCGACGCGCGCAGCGCGTGGAACAGCACCGTGTAGAAGTAGATGTTCGTGAAGTCGATGCCCTCTTCCGAGCCGTAGAAGATGCGCTCGCGGGCGAGGTAGCCGTGCAGGTTCATCTGGCCGAGGCCGATGGCGTGCGACTTGTCGTTGCCGTCTTCGACCGAGCGCACCGAGGTGATGTGGCTCTGGTTCGACACCGAGGTGAGACCGCGGATCGCGGTCTCGACGGTCTTGCCGAAGTCGGGCGAGTCCATCGTGAGCGCGATGTTCAGCGAACCGAGGTTGCAGCTGATGTCCTTGCCGATCTGGTCGTACGAGAGGTCTTCGTTGTACGTGGTCGGCGTGTTCACCTGCAGGATCTCGCTGCAGAGGTTCGACATGTTGATGCGGCCCTTGATCGGGTTCGCCTTGTTCACCGTGTCTTCGAACACGATGTACGGGTAGCCCGACTCGAACTGGATCTCGGCGATCGTCTGGAAGAACTCGCGCGCGTTGATCTTCGTCTTCTTGATGCGCGGGTTGTCGACCATCTCGCGGTAGTGCTCGGTGATCGGCACGTCGCCGAACGGCTTGCCGTAGACCTTCTCGACGTCGTACGGCGAGAAGAGGTACATGTCTTCGTTGTTCTTCGCGAGCTCGAAGGTGATGTCGGGCACGACGACGCCGAGCGACAGCGTCTTGATGCGGATCTTCTCGTCGGCGTTCTCGCGCTTCGTGTCGAGGAACCGCATGATGTCGGGGTGGTGGGCCGACAGGTACACCGCGCCGGCGCCCTGGCGGGCACCGAGCTGGTTCGCGTAGCTGAACGAGTCCTCGAGCAGCTTCATGACGGGGATGATGCCCGACGACTGGTTCTCGATCTGCTTGATCGGCGCACCCGACTCGCGGATGTTCGACAGCAGGAGGGCCACGCCGCCGCCGCGCTTCGAGAGCTGCAGTGCCGAGTTGATTCCGCGGGCGATCGACTCCATGTTGTCTTCGATGCGCAGCAGGAAGCAGCTGACGAGCTCGCCGCGCTGCGCCTTGCCCGTGTTGAGGAAGGTCGGGGTGGCCGGCTGGAAGCGGCCGCCGATGATCTCCTCGACGAGGTCGATCGCCAGCTGCTCGTCGCCCTGCGCGAGGCCGAGCGCGGTCATCACGACGCGGTCCTCGAAGCGCTCGAGGTAGCGCTTGCCGTCGAAGGTCTTGAGCGTGTAGCTCGTGTAGTACTTGAACGCGCCGAGGAAGGTCTCGAAGCGGAACTTCTTCGAGTACGCGAGGTCGTTGAGCTTCTGGATGAACTCGAACGAGTACTGCTCGAGCACCTGCGGCTCGTAGTACTCCTTCTCGACGAGGTAGTCGAGCCGCTCCTTCAGGGAATGGAAGAAGACGGTGTTCTGGTTGACGTGCTGCAGGAAGTACTCGCGAGCCGCCTCACGGTCTTTGTCGAACTGGATCTCGCCGTTCGGGCCGTAGAGGTTCAGCATCGCGTTGAGCGAGTGGTAATCCATCGCCGTGCGCGGGGCCTCCATGAGGGCTACGCCGTCTGCTGCAGTTGACTTGACCAAAATGCGTCCAATCCATCGTCGACGGCGCGAACGTCGTCTGGGGTTCCGAATACTTCGAAGCGGTAGAGGTGCGGCACCTTGCACTTCTGGGCGATGATGTCGCCCGCGAGGCAGTAGGCCGACCCGAAGTTGGTGTTGCCGGCGCTGATCACGCCGCGGATGAGCGCACGATTGCGCTCGTCGTTGAGGAACTTGATGACCTGCTTCGGCACGGCGCCCTTGCCGTCGCCTCCGCCGTAGGTCGGAACGACGAGCACGAACGGCTCGTCGGCGTGCAGCGCCTCGTCGCGGGCGTGCAGCGGAATGCGATCGGCCGGTCGGCCGAGCTTCTCGATGAAGCGCTTCGTGTTGCCCGAGACGCTCGAGAAGTAGACCAGGTTCGTCATGATCGTCTCCTTCGCGTTACCGGTTCACTCCCCCGAGCTCACCGGCTGCGTTCAAGCCAAGGTGATCAGCTCAGACGCGCGGCGAGCTCGTCGATCTTGTCGGGACGGAAGCCCGACCAGTGGTCTTCGTCGGTGATGACGACCGGGGCCTGCAGGTAGCCGAGCTCCTTGACCTGCGCGAGCGCGCTCTCGTCGACAGAGAGGTCGAGCACTTCGTACTCGATGCCCTTGCTGTCGAGGGCGCGATACGTCGCGTTGCACTGGACGCAAGAAGGCTTGGTGTAGACCGTGACCGTCATTGTTTTCCCCTCGTTCCCGGGCCCTTGGAGGAGCCCGTCCCCCGTGTTGCTAACTGGTACTTCAATACTACATCTAGTGTCTGCCGAACTGAACCGCCACAACATGCTGTAGTTACATTCGTGTAGTTATCCACGGAGTTATCCACGGGTTGTGAACAGCGCGAAGTCGCGATGATCGGCCTGTTTGCGGGGTTCGGCGAGCGGTTCTCCACAGCCGTGCGGAATCGAGATTTCTCGACTGTGGATGAATCTCCGGCGTGTCGCGCTGCACGACACTTGGGGGCCGTTCGACACCCTCACCCCTACATATGGTGTTGTGCTCTCACCATGCCACCAGCCACCGACATTCCGGCCGCGACGCGCGAGCGTGTCGAGCTCGTCTCACGAATTCCGCCGACCCGCGTCATGATCGGGCCGCCGATGCATCTCTTCTGTAGGGACGGTACCCGGCGTCCCCCCAAGCGACGAGCCGGGTATCGTCCCGCCCGCTTCACCCGACGACACGGCGGACGCCCCGCCGCCGCCCCGCGCCCGGTGGAGGCATCCGCCCGCGCGGCGTACCCTGTGCCCCGAGCAAGGGAGCCGGATGACCGAGTACACGACCTCAGCCGACGGGACGCGCATCGCGTACGACCGGGCCGGCTTCGGGCCGCCCGTGATCCTCATCGGCGGCGCCATGCAGTACCGGGCGTTCGACCCGACGACGGTGGCGATGGCCGCCGCCCTCGCCGGCCACGGCTTCGACGTCGTGAACTACGACCGGCGCGGCCGCGGCGAGAGCCCCGCCGCCGCACCGATCACGCTCGCCCAGACGATCGACGACCTGCGCGCGCTCATCGGCGAGATCAGGCGCGGCGGCATCGCCGACGACGTCGCGCTGTACGGCAACTCGTCGGGCGGGTCGATCGCTCTCGCCGCGGCCGCAGCCGGCCTGCCGGTCTCGAAGCTCGTGCTGTTCGAGGTTCCGCTCGACGAGGAGCTCGGCACCCGGGGCGCGGAGTTCCTCGCGGGCATGCGCGAGCGGATCGCGGCCGGCGATCCGACCGCGGTCATCGAGCACTACATGTCGGACATGCCGCCCGAGTGGCTCGCCGGCGCGAAGCAGAGCCCGGGGTGGCCGATCATGCTCGAACTCGGCCCGAGCCTCGAGCCCGACGCCGAGTCGCTCGCCTGGACCCAGTCGGCACCGCGCGCCGAGCTGTGGAAGCACATCACGGCACCCACCCTCGCCCTCGTCGGCGACGAGACCATGCCGATCATGACGACGGCGGCCGCATCGATCGTCGCGTCGATGCCGAACGCGCGGTCCCGCCCGATCCGAGCCGCGAACCACGCGTGGGAGCCGTCGACCATGGCCCTCGCGATCGCCGAGTTCCTCGTCGAGTAGTCGCAGCATGGCGGATGCCCCGGGGTCGGCCCCGGGGCATCCGCCGACGTCTGCCGATCAGGCCTTGGCGGCCTTCGCCGCCGCCTTCATCGCCTGCTTGTGCGCCCGCACCTTGGCGAGCGACTCGGGGCTCACGATGTCGGCGACCGACGAGAACGAGCCCGCCTCGCCGTAGGCGCCGGCGGCCTCGCGCCAGCCCGGTGCCTCGAGCCCGCACTGCTTGCCGAGGAGCGCGAGGAAGATCTTCGCCTTCTGCTCGCCGAAGCCCGGCAGCGCCTTGAGTCGCTTCAGCACCTCGGCGCCCGACGGGTCGCCCTGCGTCCAGATCGCGGTCGCGTCGCCGCCCCAGTCGTCGCGCACCGCCGCGGCCAGCGCCTGCACGCGGCCCGCCATCGACCCCGGGTAGCGGTGCACGGCCGGGGTCTGCGTGAACACCTCGACCATGCGGTCGGGGTCGGTCGCGGCGATCTCGCCGGGCTCGATCGTGCCGAGTCGCTCGCGGATCTTCGACGGCCCCGCGAAGGCCGTCTCCATCGCGACCTGCTGGTCGAGCAGCATGCCCGTGAGCAGCGCGAACGCGTCGTCGGTGAGCAGCTCGTCGGCCGCCTGGTCGCCCGTGATGTGCAGTGCCATGCGAACCATCCTCGCACCGACGGATGCCGCGGGCCATGGGGTGCGGATGTCGGCGGCGAGTGCTGGAATGGGCTCGAGCCCGAAGCCCAGCACCGCCACCCGAGATCCGAACGATTCCAGTCCAACGACCAACGGAGGAGAGCCATGGCGCTCGAGATGGACGTCAAGATCGAACTCATCCACGTGCCCGTCACCGACGTCGACCGCGCGAAGGCGTTCTACGTCGACCAGTGCGGGTTCAACGCCGACCACGACCAGCGGGTCAGCGACACCCTGCGCTTCGTGCAGGTCACCCCGCCCGGCTCGGCGTGCTCGATCGCCTTCGGCGAGGGGCTCGGCGGCACGATCGAGCCCGGCCGGCTCGACGTGATCCAGGCCGTCATCCCCGATGCCGACGCCGCGCTCGCCCAGTTGCGCGCCGCCGGAGTCGACGCACAGGGCGTCGACGAGCAGGCCTGGGGCCGCTTCGTCACGTTCAGCGACCCCGACGGCAACCGGTGGACCCTGCAGCAGCTGCCCGCCTGGTCGCAGCAGGCCGCAGGCTGATCACGAGCACGGATGCTGCGGGCCGACGCCGCGCCCCCGGCATCCGGCTTCGCACCGACGGCGACGGCCCCCGCTCCCGGAGGAGCGAGGGCCGTCGTCAGTGCGTCGTCGACGCGAGCGGTCAGCCCGCCTGGTTGACGATGTCGAGGAGGTTGGGGTTGTTCTTGTAGGCCTCCGCGGCGTTCTCCTTGGTCACGATGACCGGGTCGAGCAGGTACGCCGGAACGACCTTCACGCCGTTGTCGTACTGCTCGGTGTCGTTGACGTCGACCTCTTCGCCCGCCTGGAGCTGCTTGATCATGTTGATCGTCTGCTCCACGAGGAGGGTCGTGTCCTTGTTGATGGTCGAGTACTGCTCACCGGCCATGATCGACTTCACCGACTCGACCTCGGAGTCCTGACCCGTGACGGTCACCTTCGAGATGTCCTTGCCGGCCTGCTTGATCGAGGTGATGATCGCGCGGGCGAGGTTGTCGTTCGGCGAGAGCACGCCGTCGACGTTCGCCGAGGCGTAGTTCGCGGCGAGCAGCGAGTCCATGCGGCTCTGCGCGTTCTCGGCCTCCCAGCCCTGCGTCGCGGTCTGCGCGATGTCGGTCTGGCCCGAGGTCACCACGAGGGTGCCGTCGTCGATCTTCGGCTGGAGCACGTCCATCGCACCGTTGAAGAACACGGCCGAGTTCGCGTCGTCGGGCGAGCCGCTGAAGAGCTCGATGTTGTACGGCGCGTCGTGGCCCGCGCGCTTGGCGAGACCGTCGAGCAGCGCCTGGCCCTGCAGCTGGCCGACCTTGAAGTTGTCGAACGCGACGTAGTAGTCGACGTTCGGCGTGTTCTCGATGAGCCGGTCGTAGGCGATGATCTTCACGCCCGCGTCGGCGGCCTGCTGCAGCTGCGTGCCGAGCTGCTTGCCGTCCTTCGCGCCGATGACGATGACCTTCGCGCCGTTCGTGACCATCGACGAGATCTGGTTCTGCTGCTCGGCGACGGTGTTCGAGGCCGGTGCGTACTGCACGTCGCCCTTGAAGCCGGCCTCCTTCAGGCCGTCCTCGAAGAGACCGCCCGCGAGCACCCAGTTCTCACTGGTCTTGTCGGGCAGGGCCACGCCGATGGTCGAGTCGGCCGCGAAACCGGCCGAGGTGGTCTCGTCGCCGCCGCCCGACGAACCGCCGCGGTCGCCGGAGCAACCCGTCAGCGCGAGCGCTGCGATCGCGGCCACTGCGGTGGCTGCGAGAGTGAGCTTCTTCATTGATCAATCACTTTCTGGTTGGGATTTTCGGACTTCTCTTGGAGGGGAAGGTCTGCGGGGTGGTGGTGAGGGGCCGAGGGGATGCGGCGACCGGGCGCCGCGGCATCCCGAGCGTCACCGCGGCAGGTCGGCCGGCTGCGACGACTCGTTCGACACGTTGGTGGGCGCGACGGCCGGGGGCTCGGTCGGGCCCTGCGACTCGAGCTTCGCCTTGCGGCGGTTCGACCAGATGCCGAAGATCGAGGCTCCGCCCTGGCGCTTCGACCAGACGTCGACCGCGACCGCGAGCAGCAGCACGAGGCCCTTGATGATCTGCACGACGTCGGCGCCGGCGCCGATGAGCTGCAGGCCGTTGTTGAGGAACGCCATCACGAGGCCACCGACGATCGACCCGATCACGGTGCCGATGCCGCCCGAGACGGCCGCGCCGCCGATGAACACGGCCGCGATCGCGTCGAGCTCCCAGCCGTTGCCGTCCTGCGGGCCGGAGGCCGTCGACCTAGCGACGAAGATCATGCCCGCGAGGGCTGCGAGCACCGACATGTTCATCATGACGAAGAAGTCGACGCGGCGGTCCTTCACGCCCGACAGGGTCGCGGCGAGGCGGTTGCCGCCGACCGCGTAGATGTGGCGGCCGAAGATCGTGTTGTTCGTGACGAACGAGTAGACGATCACGAGCACGACGAGGATGATGCCCGAGATCGGGAAGCTCGTGCCGGGACGGCCGGTCGCGAACAGCCAGGCCGCCCAGAGGATGACGCCCGCGAGCACGACGACCTTGACGACGCTGACCCAGACGGGCGCCATCTCGGAACCGAGCTTCTTCTGGGTGCTGCGAAGCCGGAACTCGTGCCAGACGATCCATGCGGCGCCGGCGAGGCCGAGCAGCATCGTGAGCACGTTGAAGTTCAGCGGCACGGCGAGCTCGGGCAGGTAGCCGGCCCCGATGAAGCTGAACTCCTGCGGCACGGGCGTCGTCGTCGACTGCCCGATGAACTGGTTGCCGCCTCGGAAGACGAGCATGCCGGCCAGCGTCACGATGAACGCCGGTACCCCGACGAAGGCGACCCAGAACCCCTGCCACGCGCCGATCGCGACGCCGACCGCGAGGCCGAGCAGGATCGCGGCCCACCAGGGCAGGCCCCAGTCGTCCATCGACTTCGCCACGACGATGCCCGTGAAGGCCGCCACCGAGCCCACCGACAGGTCGATGTGGCCCATGATGATGACCATCACCATGCCGATCGACAGGATCAGGATGTAGGAGTACTGGTTGACGACGTTGATGAGGTTCGTCGGCGAGAGCGTCAGCCCACCCGTCCAGATCTGGAAGATCACGATGATGACGATGAGGCTGCCGAGGATGCCGAACTGCCGCAGGCTCGACTGGCCGCCGCCGAACACCTTGCGGATGTCGGAGAGGCCGCCCTTCTTCTTCGGAGGGTTGCTCGCGGGAGTGCTCGCGGTGCTCATGCGTTCGCCTTCTTCTTGGCCGAGGTCATGCTGCGCATGAGCGCCTCGGGGTTCGCCTCTGATGCGGGGATGTTGTCGGTGATCTGGCCCTCGAAGACCGTGTAGATGCGGTCGGCGATGCCGAGCAGCTCGGGCAGTTCGCTCGAGATGAGGATGACGCCCTTGCCCTGCGCCGCGAGCGCCTGGATGATCGTGTAGATCTCGTACTTCGCGCCGACGTCGATGCCGCGCGTCGGCTCGTCGAGGATGAGCAGGTCGGGGTCGGTGAACATCCACTTCGCCAGCACGACCTTCTGCTGGTTGCCGCCCGACAGCTTCGAGACGCCGACGTCGACGCTCGGGGTCTTGATGCGCAGCTGCTTGCGGTAGTCCTCGGCGATGCCGAACTCCTGCGAGTCGTCGACGACGCCGCGCTTGGAGATCTTCGAGAGCTTCGCCGCGACGATCGACCGCTTGATCGAGTCGAGCAGGTTGAGGCCGAGCTGCTTGCGGTCCTCGCTCACGTACGCGAGGCCGTGGTCGATCGCCGACTCGACGTCCTTGAGCACGATCTCCTGGCCGTCCTTCACGATCGTGCCCGAGAGGTAGTTGCCGTACGACCGGCCGAAGATGCTCATCGCGAGCTCGGTGCGGCCTGCGCCCATGAGGCCGGCGAGGCCGACGATCTCGCCGCGGCGCACGTTGAGGTTCGAGCCCTTCGCGACGAGGCGCTCGGGCACCTGCGGGTGCTGGATCGTCCAGTCCTTCACCTCGAAGAAGACGTCGCCGATGTGCGGGGTGCGGTCGGGGAACCGGCTCTCGAGCGAGCGGCCGACCATGCCGCGGATGATGCGGTCCTCGTCGACGCCACCCGCCTTGACGTCGAGCGTCTCGATGGTGTGGCCGTCGCGGATGATCGTGATCTCGTCGGCGATCTCCTCGATCTCGTTGAGCTTGTGGGAGATCATGATCGACGTGATCCCCTTGCCCTTGAGGCCGCGGATCAGGTCGAGCAGGTGCTCGGAGTCGTCTTCGTTGAGGGCGGCGGTCGGCTCGTCGAGGATGAGCAGCTTGACGTCCTTCGCGAGCGCCTTCGCGATCTCGACGAGCTGCTGCTTGCCGACGCCGAGGTGCTTGATCTGCGTGTCGGGGTCCTCCTCGAGCCCGACGCGGGCGAGCAGGTCGAGCGCGCGGATCTTCGCCTCGGCCCAGTCGATGCGGCCGCGCTTGGCGATCTCGTTGCCGAGGAAGATGTTCTCGGTGATCGAGAGCTCGGGGATGAGCGCGAGCTCCTGGTGGATGATCGCGATGCCGGCGGCCTCGCTCGCGCGGATGTCCCTGAACTGCACCTCTTCGCCGCGGAAGTAGATCTCGCCCGTGTAGGTGCCGTACGGGTACACACCCGAGAGCACCTTCATGAGCGTCGACTTGCCGGCGCCGTTCTCGCCGCAGATCGCGTGGACCTCGGCGGGCATCACGGTGAGCGTGACGTCGGAGAGCGCCTTGACGCCCGGGAACTCCTTCGTGATGGAGCGCATCTCGAGGATCGGCTGCGCGTTCATCGGCGGCCTGCCGGTGCTGCGGTCATCGTCGACGGGTTCATCACGACCTCTGTGTCAGGTTCAAGGACTCGATGTGACGCGTGTGACCGTTCACATCGAGACCTATGGTGCATCCGAGAACGTCGCGTGTCAAGCGGGGCCCCGGACTGGGGCCAGACTGTGATGAGACTGCGATCAGAACGCGGTCGGCCGACCGGCGGCGCCGTCGGGAGTGCGGCCGCCGAACCGCGCCGCGGGCGCCTCGCCGGTGGAGCCGCGCACGACGAGCCGCGGCACCACCTGCTCGACCTCGAGCACCCGCTCGCCGTGCACCTGGTTGAGCAGCAGGGCCACGGCGCGACGGCCCGTCTCGCGGTAGTCCTGGTACACCGTCGTCAGCGGAGGCCAGACGTGCTGCGCGACGGGGATGTCGTCGAACCCGACGACGCTGATGTCGCCGGGCACGTCGAGGCCCATGTCGCGCACGGCGTGCATGAACCCGATCGCCATCTGGTCGTTGGCCGCGAAGACGGCCGTGAAGTCGCGGTGCCGCAGCAGCTCGCGACCGGCGAAGTAGCCGAAGTCCGCACTCCAGTCGCCGAGGATCGGCGGACGCAGGTCGAGGTCGGCGTCGCCGATCGCGTCGAGGAACCCGCGCATGCGCGCCTCGGCCTCGATCCAGTCCTGCGGCCCCGCGAGGTGCACGACGTCGCGGTGCCCGAGGTTGATGAGGTGCTGGGTCGCGCGGCGTGCGCCGGTCACCTGGTCGACCGAGAGCGCCAGGTGGTCGCTGCGCCCGGTCGACTGCAGGCTCACGAACGGCACGCCGACGGGCGAAGCCGCGAGCACCTCGAAGACCCGCACCTGCGGCGCGATCACGACGAGGCCCTCGATCGCCTGCAGCATGAGGTGCTCGAGCGCGTCGGCGATGCCCTCGGCCGACTGGTCGGCGATGTTCGCCGTGTTGACGTAGTACCCGTGCTCGCGGGCCGCGTCCTCGATCGCGGCGATGCTCGTCGCCGGCCCGTACTCGGTGCTCGTCGAGGCGAGCACGCCGATGGTGTGCGACCGGCTCGTGACGAGCGCTCGCGCGGCGCGGTTCGGCCGGTACTGCAGCGTCTCCATCGCGGCGAGCACTCGTTCGCGCGTCTCGGGCCGGATGCTCGGGTGATCGTTGAGCACCCGCGAGACGGTCTGGTGCGAGACCTCGGCCAGGCGCGCGACATCGCGGATGCTGGGCGCCCGCCCCTTGGGAGTCTCAGGATTCACTGCCAGACCGTTCTGGAACCGATGTGCACGGTCACATCGAAGGTGATTCCATTATGCACACCCGACCCCGTCGCCGACAGGCGAATGATGTGACAGTCACATGGCGGGGTCGAATCGAATCGATTTCGAGCGACCCCGCGCCGCGGCATCCCGGGCGCCGGCAGAAGCCTATGAACGGGATGCCGCGGGCCGCACGCGTGACGCGAGCAGCAGTGCCACGACCGCGACGACGACGGTGACGGCGAAGTCGGGCGCGAAGCCCCCTGCGACGAACGCGCTCGACACGAGCGCGGTGACGGCGAGCGCGACCGCAGCGCCGAGCGACTCGGCGATCGAGAGTGCGGCGCTGTTGAAGCCCTGCTCCGAGACCTTCGACTGGCCGAGCACCGACACCGAGTGCCGCGGGTACATGAAGCCCATCGCGCCGCCGGCGAGGGTCCAGGCGACGAACGCGATCGCGGGCGGCAGCGTGAACACCGCGACCGCGAGCACGACGACGAGCGCCGCGAGGAGACCCGCCGACCCGATGACGACCGCCCTCGCGTTCGACACGCGTTCGCCGAGGCGGCCCTGCAGCCACGACGCCACCGCCCAGCTGACGCCCGCGCCCGTAAGCACGGCGCCGGCGGCGCTCGCGCTGAAGTCGTAGTCCTCCATGAGCAGGTAGGGCAGGTAGATCTCGCTGCCGAAGAACGCGCCGGCGACAACGAAGCGCGAGAGTACGGTCGCGGGCAGCCCGCGGGCCGCGCGGAGGGTGCCGACCGGCAGCAGCGGACGCACGGCGACGACGACGAGCACGACCGCGACGGCGGCGACGACCCAGCGCCACGGGTCGCCGAACTCCTTCGCGAGCGAGACGCCGAGCGCGCCCACCGCGACGAGCACCGCCCAGCCGACGCGACCGAAGCTCCACGCGACCGCAGGGTCGCCCGCGATCTGGTCGCGCACGCGCAGCACCGGCGGCAGGATCATCGCCGCGGCGGGCACGAGCAGCACGATCACGCCGAGGAACACCCAGTGCCAGCTCCACGTCTCGGCGACGAGTCCGGCGACGGCCGGGCCGACCATCGACGGGATCACCCAAGCCGCCGCGAAGCCGGCGAACACGCGGGCGCGCAGCGCGTCGGGGTAGACCCGCGCCACGATCACGTACAGCGGCACGATGACCGCGGCACCCGAGAGGCCGTGCACGAAGCGGCCGACGATGAGGACGTTCATGTCGGTCGCCGTACCCGCGATGAGCAGGCCCACCACGAAGAGCCCGGCCGCCGTCACGAGCGACGGCAGCGGACCCGAGCGGTCGGTCCAGTTGCCCGCGATAACCATGCCGATGATGCCCGCGGCGAGCGGCACCGCGAAGGCGAGCGCGTAGAGCGCCTCGCCGTGCAGGTCGCTCGCGACGAGCGGCATGATCGTCGTGACCGCCATGGCCTCGAACGCCGCGAGGAAGATGAGCGCGAACATGCCGATCGACAGCCAGCGGTAGGGCGGCGACAGGGGGCTGCGCGCGTCGACCGGTGCGCTCGTCGCGTGCTCGACCGCCGGGTTCGCATCGGTCGGCAGCTGGGTCTCGGCGGTCGGTTCACTCACCCGATCGAGCCTACGACCTCAAGGGCACTTGAACTCAAGCGCGCCCGCGGCATCCGGGCGACGGGACGGCGCTCGCAGGGAACCGCAGGTCACCAGCGCGACTGCGCCCGCACGATCAGCCGCATCGGCAGCGACGCGCGTTCGAGCGCGCTCGAACGGTCGTTGAGCCTCGCCATCGCGAACTGGGCGGCCCGCCGCCCGAGCGCGTCGACGTCGCCGGTGACGACCGTGATGCCCAGCACCCGCGCCCATTCGACGTCGTCGAAGCCGATCACGGCCGGGCGGTCGGCCCGCTCGCGGGTCGCGAGCTCCTCGACCGCGCCGAGCAGCACCCGGTTGTTGCCGGCGACGATCGCGGTCGGCGGCTCGGCGAGGGCGAGCAGGCTCGCGGTCGCCGCCCGCGCGGAGGCGACGTCGTGCGCGTCGGTGCGCAGCAGGCCCCGCCAGTCGGCACCCGCCTCGTCGAGCACGTCGCCCATGCCCGCCGAGCGCTGCACGAACGTGGGCAGCCAGCTGTAGTCGCCGATGAACGCGATGCGACGGTGGCCCGCGTCGCGCAGGTGCTCGGCGGCGAGCCGGCCGCCGGCCCGGTTGTCGAAGACGACCGAGTCGGCCTCGATGTGCTCGGCCGGGCGGTCGACGAACACGATCGGGATGCCCCGGGCCTGCAGCCGCGCGTACTCGGCGTGGTCGGGCATGGCCGACACGACGATGAGCGCCTTCGTCTTGCGATCGGCGAGGTCCTGCACGGTGCGCCACTCCTGCTCGGCCGACTCGCGCGAGTTCGCGACGGCGAGGTGGATGCCGTGCGGACGCAGCTCGTCTTCGACGGCCTGGGCGAGCGCCGAGTAGAACGGGTTCGTGAAGTCGCCCGTGACGAGCCCGATGGAGTCGGCGAGGCGTCCGCTCGCGAGCAGGCTCGCTGCGGTGTTGCGCTGGTAGTCGAGCGCGCTCGCGGCGGCGAGGACGCGAGCGAGGGTCGCTTCGCTGACGTACGACTCGCCCGCGAGCGCACGCGACGCCGTCTTCAGGCTCACTCCCGCGCGCTCGGCGACCTGCGCGAGCGTCGCGCGTGCGACCGGCGGTCCGGCTGGTGTCTGCATGGCCCTCCCTCGTGACCGGCGATCGGCCCATTCTCCACGGAATCCGCGCGTGCGCCGGACTGCGTCGGTCGGAGTCGTCGCGGGCTTCCGCACCGGACGGCAACCGTGGTACCGTCCAACATCGTATGACAGCGGTGTCATATCGCAGCGTAGCGACAAGGGAGCGACGGTGAAGCACTTCAACCGGTCGGGCGGGGCCCGCCGAACGCGGGCGACCGCGACAGCAGTGATCACGATGGCGATGGCGGCGGCGGTCTTGACGCCGATCTCCGCGGCGGCCGCCCCGGGGGAGGTGACCTTCACGTCGTCCTTCGAGGCGGGCGACGCGGTGCCCGTGCTCACCGGCACCGGCGAGTCGGTCAACCTCACCGGCGACCGCAACGTGCCGGGCAGCCTGCTGCCGGAGGTGACCGCGATCACGGCGTCGGGCGAGAACCCGCCGAACGAGACCGCGGTCAAGCTGGCCGACGGCAACGCCGGATCGAAGTGGCTCATCTTCGCGTCGACCGGCTGGGCGCAGTACGAACTCGCCGCGCCGCATCCCATCGAGGCCTACACCCTCACCTCGGGCGACGACGCCCCCGACCGCGACCCCCGCGACTTCCGCGTGCTCGGTTCCGACAACGGCACCGACTGGACCGTCGTCGACACGCGCAGCGGCGAGTCCTTCACCGGTCGCGGCCAGACGCGCACGTTCACGCTCGCCGCGCCGAGCGCCGCGTGCCGCTACTACCGGCTCGACATCACCGCGAACCACGCGGGCGGACTCATCCAGCTCGCCGGCTGGGAGCCGATCTCCGACGTCGACGCGGAACCCGTCGCCTCCGACCTCGCGCTCGAGGTCGACTCGGGCCCGACGAGCTCGTACACCGCGAAGACGAACGTCGGCTTCTCGGGCACGCACGCCGTGCGGTACACCGGCAAGCACCTCGGCGCGGGCCCCGCCTCGTCCTCGACGGCGCTCTACACCGACCTCGACATCGCCATCGAGGACGACAGCCGGCTCTCGTACACCGTCTTCCCCGTGCTCGACGCGGGGCAGACCTACGCGTCGACCTTCGTCGCCGTCGACCTCGTGCTCGACGACGGCACGACGCTCGCCGCGGCCGACCTGACCGACTCGTACGGCTACGGCGCAGACGCACGCTCGCAGGGACTCTCGAACGCGCTCTGGCCCGACCAGTGGAACAAGGTCACCGTCGACCTGGGCTCGCTCGCGGGCCGCACGGTCACCGGCGTCCTCCTCGACTACGACCACCCGGGCGACGGCGTCACCCGCATCGAGACGCCGGCCGCCGGCACGCCCGTGCTCGGCTGGATCGACGACCTCAGCATCGACGAGGCCGCCCCGCGCGACACCGGCGACGGGCTCGTCTCGTACGTCGACACGCGTCGCGGCACGAACTCGACCGGCGGGTTCTCGCGCGGCAACAACATCCCGGCGGTCGGCTGGCCGAACGGCTTCAACTTCATCACCCCGATGACGAACGCCGACAACACCGGCACGATCTACCAGTACCAGGGCGCGAACACGTCGCAGAACCTCCCCGCACTGGAGGGCATCGGCTTCTCGCACCAGCCGAGCATCTGGATGGGCGACCGCAACCAGCTGGCCGTGCTGCCCGCGGCGAGCGCGAACCCCACCTCGACGCTCGACGACCGGCGTCTCGAGTTCCACCACGAGAACGAGGTCGCGCGGCCCGACGTGTACGGCGTGCAGTTCGACAACGGGATGACGACCGAGGTGACCGCGACCGACCACGGCGCGATCTACCGGTTCGGCTTCACCGGCGACCAGAGCTCGGTCATCGTCGACCAGCTCGTGAACTCGTCGAAGCTCACGATCACGGGCAACACGGTCAGCGGCTGGGTCGACGGCGGTTCGGGCTGGCCGGGGCGGACTCGCATGTTCGTCTACGGCACCTTCGACGCGCAGCCGACGAACGCCGGCCCGACGACCCGCGGCAACCGCAACGGCAGCGCCCGATTCGCCGCGTTCGACACCGCGGGCGACCGCACCGTCGAACTCCGCATCGCGTCGTCGTTCATCTCCCAGCAGCAGGCGCAGCGCAACCACGAGCTCGAGCTCGCGGGCGTGTCCTTCGACGATGCCCACGCCGCTGTGCAGCAGGCTTGGAACGACCGGCTCGGCGTCATCCACGACGTCGAGGGGGCGACCGACACCCAGCTCGTGACCCTGTACTCGAGCCTCTACCGGCTGAACCTCTACCCGAACTCGCAGTTCGAGAACGTCGGCACGGCGGGCGACCCCGAGTACCGGTACGCGAGCCCCGTGTCGGCGACGACCGGTTCGGCGACCGACACCGCGACGAACGCGAAGCTCGTCGACGGCAAGATCTACGTCAACAACGGATTCTGGGACACCTACCGGACCGCATGGCCGCTCTACTCGCTGCTCTACCCCGACGTGACCGAGGAGCTCGTCGACGGCTTCGTGCAGCAGTACCGCGACGGCGGCTGGATCGCCCGCTGGTCCTCCCCCGGCTACGCCGACCTCATGACCGGCACGAGCTCCGACGTGGCCTTCGCCGAGGCGTACCTCGCCGGCGCGCTCGACACCGACACCGCGCTCGAGGCGTACGACGCCGCCGTCAAGAACGCCACCGTGCTGCCCGTCTCGAACGCCGTCGGTCGCAAGGGCCTCGCGCAGTCGATCTTCCTCGGCTTCACCGAGGAGAGCACGCACGAGAGCGCCTCGTGGGGGCTCGAGGGCTTCATCAACGACTTCGGCATCGGTGAGATGGCGGCGGCACTCGCCGACGACCCGAACACCCCCGCCGACCGCGTCGACCGGCTCCGCGACGAGGCCGAGTACTTCCAGGCCCGCGCCCGGGACTTCGTGCAGATGTTCAACCCCGAGGCCGACACCTTCACCGCCCGCAACGCGGACGGCAGCTGGCCCGTCGGCGCCGACTTCGACCAGAAGGCCTGGGGCGGCGCGTTCACCGAGGCGAGCGCGAAGACCTTCGGCTTCCACGCACCGCACGACGTCGCGGGACTCGCCGCGCTCTACGGCGGGCGGCAGGGGCTGCTCGACCAGCTCGACGAGTTCCTCACGGTTCGCGAGAAGGCCGACTACTCCGGCATCCACGAGGCGCGGGAGGCGCGCGACGTGCGCCTCGGCATGCTCGGCATGTCGAACCAGGTCGCGCACCACATCCCGTACGTGCTCGCCGAGGCGGGCGACCCCGCCGAGGCGCAGGCGCTCATCCGCGACATCCAGCAGCGCCTCTTCGTGGGTTCCGACATCGGCCAGGGCTACCCGGGCGACGAGGACAACGGCGAGTTCTCGGCCTGGTACGTGTTCTCGGCGCTGGGCCTCTACCCGCTCGAGGTGGGCTCCGGCGACTACACGATCGGCACGCCGCTGTTCGACCGCGCGACGCTCAGCATCGGCGAGAACGACCTCGTGATCTCGGCACCCGGCGCCTCCGACGGCAAGACCTACGTCTCCGGCGTCGAGCTGAACGGCACGGCGATCGACGCGACGACGCTCGACGGCGACCTGCTGCGCGACGGCGGCGAGCTCGAGTTCGCGATGAGCGACGAGCCGAGCGACTGGGGCGCGAAGGACCTCGGTGAGGAGCTCGACGTTCCGCGCTCCGTCGTCGACGCCACCAAGCCGGGCCGCGGCACGCTCACGGCGGGCGACGGCACGTCGACCGCGGCCCTCGTCGACGACAGCATGAACACGGCGACGACGTTCGACTCGGGCAGTGCCGTGCTGACCTGGACGTCGCAGTCCGGTCCGGTCACGGTCGGCCAGTACACGCTCACGGGCGCCGCTCGCGACGCGGCCCCGGCGTCGTGGACGCTCTCGGGCTCGACCGACGGCGAGAACTGGACGGAGCTCGACCACCGCGACGGCGAGGCCTTCGCCTGGCCGACCCAGACGCGCCCCTTCTCGGCCGACTCCGACGGCGTGTTCACGAGCCTCCGGCTCGAGGTGTCGTCGGCCGGCGGGCCGCTCACCCTCTCCGAGGTCGAGCTGTTCGCGAAGGCGGGCACGGCCGAGGGCCTCACCGTCAGCGCCGCCGCGGCGCAGTCGGTCGCGGTCGACACCGAGTTCACGGGCACGGTCGCGACGATCGTCGGCACCGAGGCCTCGGCGTCGGGGTACCAGGTCGTCGTCGACTACGGCGACGGCAGCGGACCGGTCGAGTCGAAGCTCACGCGCGACGACCTCGGCGGCTGGCGGGTCTCGGCGCCGCACACCTTCACGGCCCCCGGCGTGTACACCGCCTCGGTGATCGTGCAGGACTCGAGCGGAGCCGCCGCCTCGGCAGCCTCGAACGTCTCGGTCACGCGTGACGAGTCGCTCGTCGGCTCGTTCGGCTCGGTCTGCATCGGCGACCTGGGCACGACCGCCGCGAACTGCGACGGCCAGGGCTTCGGGTACTTCCGCGACAAGCTCGCCGCCGACGGATTCGTCCAGGGCCAGACCCTCACCATCCCGGGCACCGAGCTGACGTACGACCTCCCCGCCGTCGCAGCCGGCAAGCCCGACAACATCACGGGCGACGGGCAGACCGTCCGACTCGACCTCGGCGCCGGGGCGACGCAGCTCGCCTTCGTCGGCACCGCGACCGAGAGCGCACGTCAGCCCGCCGCGGTGCTGCACTTCACCGACGGATCCACGCAGAGCGTGCCGGTCTCGTTCGGCGACTGGGTCGGCGCCTCGGGCAACCCGGCCTTCGGCAACACCGTGCTCGCGGTCTCGGAGGGGCGCCTCTCGGGCACCGGAGCCGAGTCGTCGGTCAAGAACACCGCGATCTACGCGACGGCGCCGATCACGATCGACACCGACGCCGAAGGCGCCCCGAAGGTCGTCGAGTCGCTGACGATGCCGACCGAGGCCGGCACCCTCAGGGACGGCCGCGTGCACGTCTTCGCCATCGCCTCCGACGGCGACCGTTCGGCCGCCGCTCCGCTCGAGGTGCAGCCGCAGACGGTCGAGACGCAGGTCGCGGGCGAGACGTTCGGGGCGACGCTCGCGACCACCACGGGTGGCGCCGCCGAGCAGTCGGCGGTCGTGAACTGGGGCGACGGCACCGCGGTGTCGTCGGTGCCGGTGGTCGACGGCGCGGTCACCGGCGAGCACGCGTACACCGTCGCGGGCACCTACACGGTCTCCGTCACGGTCGACGACGGCATCCGCTCGGCGTCGACCACGGTCGAGATCGTCGTCGACGAGCCCGCGCCCGTCTACACCCCCGAGATCGCGGTCGATCCGACCCAGGTCGCGCCCGGCGGCACGATCCGGGTCACGGGCACCGGGTTCGCGCCCGACGAGGCGATCGAGCTCCGGCTCGGCGACGGCGCACCCGTGTCGACGACCTCGAACGGCGACGGCGTGATCGACACCGAGCTCACCGTTCCGGCCGACACCGTCGACGGCGAGTACCCGGTGACCGCGGTCGGAGCGGTGTCGGCGGTCGAGGCCTCGGCCACGATCAGCGTGCTCACGCCGGCGAAGGCCACGACGGTGACGCTCGGGTCGGATGCCGCCGCACCCGTGGCCGGTGACCTGGTGCCGTTCACGGTGACCGTCGCGCCGACGGCGGCGACCGGCCTCGTCGAGATCCTCGAGGGCGACACGGTGGTCGGCACCGCGGCGGTCACAGCCGGCACCGCGACGGTCGACGTACGAGTGGAGACCTCGGGTACCCACACGTACACGGCTCGGTTCACGCCCGACGTGCCGACGTCGTACCTGCCCTCGACCTCGGAGCCGCTCTCGATCGAGGTCGGCGACGCACCGGTCGTCGCGCCCGAGCTCGAGCTCGGCGACGGCCGCGTGGCGCAGGGCGAGACCCTCGAGATCACCGGACGCGGCTTCGGCGCGGCGGAGACCGTGACGATCACGCTGCGTTCCCGGCCGGTCCGGCTCGCCGAGGTCACGACCGACGGGCGCGGCGGATTCACCGCACAGGTCGTCATCCCCGCGACCACGAAGGCCGGCAAGCACACGATCGTCGCCGAGGGCACCACGTCGGCGCTCAGCGCGAAGGCGAAGCTCACCGTGACGGTCACCACCGTCGAGGTCGCCACCGTCTCGGTCGGTGCGCCCGACCAGCTGCTCGCGAAGGCGGGGTCGGGCGTGCAGTTCGTGGCGCAGGTCACCGCCCTCGACGGCCGCTCGCCGGTCGGAACGTTCACCGTCTACGACGGCGACCGCCCGATCGCCGACGTGCAGGTGGCCGCGACGGCCGACGGCCGGGTGAAGGTCAAGCTCCCGAAGCTCCCGGCCGGCGTGCATCTCGTGCACGGCGAGTTCACGGGTGACGGCGGCTTCCAGGATTCGCAGACCGTGCCGGTCCCGCTGATCCTCTGGTGAGGATCCGGTCCGGTGCGTCCGTCACGGGCGCACCGGACCGGTGCTCCGGACTCGAACACGAGCGGGATGCCGCGGCCGACGTCGGCCGCGGCATCCCGCTTCGTCGTCACGGGAGGGCGAGCCGAGCCGTCGCGCCCGGCGGTCGGGCGTCGGGCTCGCGACGCTCAGAACTCCTCGTGCGTCTCGGGGTCGGCGCCCCAGATGCGACCGCGCTCGAGCGCCGAGATCGCCTCGACCTCGTCGGCGCCGAGCGCGAACCCGAAGACGTCGAGGTTCTCGCGACGCCGCTCGTGATCGGACGACTTCGGGATCGGCACGGCCTCGAGCTCGACGTGCCAGCGCAGGACGACCTGGGCGGGCGAGACCCCGTGCGCGGCGGCGATCTCGACGACGACGGGTTCGCGCAGCAGCTCGGTGCGGCGAGCCAGCGGGCTCCAGCTCTCGGTGCGGATCTCGTGCTCGTCGTGGAACGCGCGCAGCTCGGCCTGCGGGAAGTACGGGTGCAGTTCGACCTGGTTGACGACCGGGGTCACCCCCGTCTCGGCGATGAGCCGCCGAAGCATCTTGGGCGTGAAGTTCGAGACGCCGATCGAGCGCACGAGGCCCTTTTCGCGCAGCGAGATCATCGCGCGCCAGCTCTCGACGTACTTGTCGATGCGCGGCAGCGGCCAGTGGATGAGGTAGAGGTCGACCCATTCGAGCCCGAGCCGGGTGCGCGACTCCTCGAAGCTCGCGATCGTCTCGTCGAACCCGTGGTGGCGACCGGGCAGCTTCGTCGTGATGACGAGATCGCTGCGGTCGATCTCGGTGCGCCGGATCGCCTCACCCACGGCCTCCTCGTTGCCGTAGTTGTAGGCGGTGTCGATGAGCCGGTAGCCGTCGGCGATCGCCGAGACGATCGAGCCGATGCCGACCTGGTCGTTGAGCCCGTACGTGCCCAATCCGATCGCGGGAATCGTGTTGCCGTCGCGAAGGGAGTAGGCCGGAGTACTCATGCCCCAATACTGTCGCACGACCCGCCCGATGAGTAGCGTCACCCTCCGTGGGGTGAGGCGCGCGCCGTGCTCAGTCGGCGGGCAGCTCGGCGAAGGCGCGCACCGGGAAGGTGCCGAACGCCTCGACCTTGGGCGGCACGGCCGTGAACCGGGCGCCGCGCGGCGGCACCTGCTCGAGACCGGTCAGGTGCTCGACGACGTGCACGCCCGCGTCGAGCAGGATCGAGTGCGCGGGGCGCTCGCCGCCCGACTCGACGTCGTCGATGTTGACCGAGTCGATGCCCACGAGCGCGACGCCCGCGTCGACGAGATGCCGTGCGCCGGCCTCGGTGAGGAACGGCGCGCCGGCGGCGTACTCGGGCCGGCCGAACCAGCGGCTCCACCCGGTGTGCAGCAGCACGGCCGACCCCGCGAGCTCGCGGTCGAAGAACACCTCGGCGGGGATGCCTCGCTGCGAAGCATCGGTCAGCCTGAAGACCTCGGCGCGCAGGCCGACGAGCGTCTCGAGCGACAGGCTCGCGAGGTCTCCCCCACCGGCGTACCGGTGGAACGGGCTGTCGAGGTAGGTGCCCGTGTTGCCGATCATCGTGATGACGTCCATCGCGAACTCGGTGCCCGGGGCGTAGTTCGCGCGCGACGCCTCGCGCGTGAGGAACGGCGTGATCGTCGGGGCGGGCAGCCCCGGGTAGGTCGTGAGCCCGGCGGCGACCGTGTGGCTGAGGTCGACGAGCCGGCCGCGGCCGTCCTGCGGTGCAGCGGATGCCGCGGGGTCGGCGTCGCGCCCGGCCTCGACGCCCCGCGACCCCCGGTGCGGCTCTTCGACGATCGCGAGGTTCGTGAGGTCGACGCTCGCGACGAGCGCGAGGCCCAGGTGCCGCACGAGCAGCTCGGCGATCTCGGCCTCGGTCACGTCGTTCGTCGGCAGGTCGAGCCGGAAGCCGGTCGTGCGGAGATCGCCCCCGTTCGCGAAGGCGATCTCGGCGTCGAAGTGGGCGCGGTACTCGGTCACGCGGGTTGCTCCTCTGGCGTCGGGTGATGGTCTGGGGCGGTCTCGGATTCAGGCGTCGCGCGTGCCTCGGCCGCCCCGTCGGCGGGCGACGTCGCGCGCCGCGCGCGGATACGCCGCACGACGGTGACGGCCACGGCGGCGAGCGCGAGCACCGCGGGCACGAGCAGGTTCGACCAGGCGAGCACGAGCAGCGCCGCGGTCATGATCGTCGCGACGACGGCGAGCCACCAGCCGAACGACCAGGTGCGCAGCAGCAGGGTCGCCGCGAGCATGCCCGCCGCGTAGATGGCGACCATGTTGCTCGTGTGGATGAGGATGAAGCCCGTGAGGTCGAGGTCGTTCGCGAGCATGAGCGCGTAGTAGATCAGGATGATGACGCCCGTGACGGCGAGGGCACGGCGCGGGATCTCGCCGTCGGCCGCGCCCTTCGCGAGCCAGCGCGGCAGGTCGCCGTCACGACCGAGCGCGGCGCCGAGCTTGCCGAACGCCGGCAGGTAGGCGTTCATCACGCCGACCGTGACGATCGCCGCGATGATCGCGACGAGCACGGGCCCGATGCCCGGTGCCGTCGTGGAGACGAGGTCGAGCAGCGGCACCTGCCCGTCGCCCGCGCGATCGCCGAGCACGGCGACGGTGACGAACTGCAGCGCGAGGTAGCCGACGCCCACGACGACGACCGCGATGGCCGTCGCGATCGGGATCGTGCGCCGCGGGTTCTTGAACTCGCCGGCGATGTGGGTGCCGACCTCCCACCCGGCGAACGCCCAGACGAAGAGGCTGATGGCCACGCCGACGCCGGCCCACCCGTGCGGCAGGAACGGCTGGAAGTTCGACGCCTCGGCCGCCGGGAACGTCACGGCGACGACCCCGACCACGACCGTGATGAGCAGGCCCGTCAGCACGAACTGCACCCAGCCGGCGACGCGCACCCCGAACCAGTTGGCGATGTACGGCGGCACGAACACCGCGAGCCCGATGATCGGCACCGCCGAGCGGTCGACGCCGAGCACCGCGACGACGTACTCGCCGCCGAGCACCGCGAGCACGGGCGCACCGATGCAGACGCCGAAGTAGAACCAGTACCCGGCCATGCGTGCGGCCGTGTCGCCGAGCGCCCGACGCACGAAGCTCGCGACGCCGCCCGCGTCGGGATAGCGCGCGGCGAGCGCGGCGAAGGTGCCCGCGAGCGGGATCGACAGCACGAGGACCGCGGCGACCGAGATGATCGAGGCCGGCCCGGCGACCTCGGCGGCGAGGCCGGGCAGCACGAGGATGCCGGTGCCCAGCACGCTCGCGATGTAGAGCGCCGTGCCCTGGCCGAGCCCGAGCGTGCCGTGGTGCGCGGGAGCGCCCTGCGCGCCTGCAGCGTGCGGCGTCGCGCCGTCGCGCGGCGTCGTGGCCGGGGCATCCGTGTTCGAAGTCACCCGCTCATTCTGCAGGGTGCCACCGACACCCGGCGATGGCAGGGTCGACACTCTTCATCGATTTCCTGCCACCTTGCCGACGTCGGCGCGCACCTGCGCGACCGCCGCCTCGCGATCGATGAACGACGTGAGCTCGCCGATCGAGCCGAGCAGTGGCGCGGGCACGACGACGAGCGTGTTCTTGTCGACGCCGACCTCGACGAGCGTCTGCAGCGTGCGCAGCTGCAGGGCGAGCGGATGCGACATCATCGTGTCGCTCGCCACGCCGAGCTGCGCCGCGGCGAGCGCCTCGCCCTCGGCCGCGATGATCTTCGCGCGCTTCTCGCGCTCGGCCTCCGCCTGGCGGGCCATCGCCCGCTTCATGGCGTCGGGCAGCAGGATGTCCTTGAGCTCCACGAGCGTGACCTGCACGCCCCACTCGGCGGTCGTGCCGTCGAGGATCTCGCGGATGTTGAGGTTCAGCACGGCCGTGTCGGAGAGCGCTTCGTCGAGGTGGTGCTGCCCGATCACCTTGCGCAGGGTGGTCTGCGCGATCTGGTCGATGGCCGCCGTGACGTTCTCGATGACGATCACCGACTTCACGGCGTCGGTCACCCGGTAGTACGCGACCGCCGAGACGCCGACGCTCACGTTGTCGCGCGTGATGATGCCCTGCGACTGGATCGGCTGGGTCACGACCCGCAGCGAGACCTTCGTCATCACGTCGACGACGGGGATGATGAAGCGGATACCCGGATCGCGCACGCCGTTCAGGCGGCCGAACCGCAGCACGACGCCGCGCTCGTACTGCTTCACGATCTTCACCGACATGAAGAACAGGATGATCGCGACGATGGCGACGACGATCACGGTGATCCAGAGCCAGACCATGGCACTCATCTCCTGCGGCGCCGGTGACGGGCCGCGCGCCGTCACCTCCATTGTCGCACTCCCGCCGGTGACGCGGCCGTGGTCTCGATACGCGTCGCCGCTCCGCGTCGGCGCTACTCGACCGCCGGGCCGGACTACAGCCGCGCGAGGGTCTGGTCGATGTCGGCGAGCAGGTCGTCGACGTCCTCGATGCCCACCGAGAGGCGCACGACCGACTCGGGCACCTCGGCCTCGGTGCCACGCACCGAGGCGTGCGTCATCTCCGACGGGTAGTTCACGAGCGACTCGACGCCGCCGAGCGACTCGGCGAGCTGGAACAGCGTCGTCGACTCCGCGAACCGGCGTGCCGCCTCCCCGCCCCCGGCGAGCGCGATCGAGAGCATGCCGCCGAAGCCCGACATCTGGCGCGCGGCCAGTTCGTGGCCGGGGTGCGACTCGAGGCCCGGGTAGTACACGTGCGCGATCGCGTCGTGCTCCTCGAGCCGGCGGGCGATCGCGAGGGCGTTCTGGCTGTGGCGCTGCATCCGCACCCCCAGGGTCTTGATGCCGCGCGAGGTGAGGAAGGCGTCGAACGGCCCCGAGACGGCACCCGCGGCGAACTGGGTGAACTTCACCCGGTCGTGCAGGTCGTCGCGGTCGATCGGCCCGGCGGCACCGCCCGACGCGCCCGCGCCGCCCGCGAACACGAGCGCACCGCCGACGACATCGGAGTGGCCGCCCAGGTACTTCGTCGTCGAGTGCACGACGACGTCGGCGCCGAGGGCGAGCGGCTGCTGCAACGCCGGCGAGGCGAACGTGTTGTCGACGACGACCACGAGGCCGGCCTCGTGCCCGAGCTCGGCGAGCGCCGCGACATCCGAGATCTTCATGAGCGGGTTCGACGGCGTCTCGATCCAGAGCACCTTCGTCGCGGGTTCGATCGCGGCGCGCACCGCGTCGAGGTCGCTCGTGTCGACGGTCGAGTCGCGCACGCCCCACGCACCGAACACCCGACGGATGAGCCGGTGCGTGCCGCCGTAGACGTCGTTGCCGATGATGACGTGGTCGCCGGGCTGCAGGACCGTGCGCAGCAGCGCGTCCTCCGCGGCGAGGCCCGACGCGAACGACAGGCCGTGCGCGCCGCCCTCGAGCGCCGCGAGCTGCGCCTGGAGCGCGTCGCGAGTGGGGTTGCCGCCGCGCGAGTACTCGTAGCCGCCGCGGAGGCCGCCGATCCCCTCCTGCACATAGGTCGAGGTCTGGTAGATCGGCGGGATCACGGCGCCCGTCGTCGGGTCGAAGGCCTGGCCGGCGTGGATGGCACGGGTGTCGAAGCGGGCGTGGTCGGTGTTCATGAGGGTGGTGCCTTACGTGAGGGGAGGTCAGTGGGAGAGGTAGGTGAGCAGGTCGGTGCGGGTGATCACGCCGAGCGCCTTGCCGCCGTCGGTCACGAGCATCGCGGGCGCGTCGGTGAACGCGGTGCGCGCTGCGGCCACGGGCTCCTGCACGCCGATGAGGGGCAGCGCCTCGCCGACCACTCCGCCGACCTCGTCGGTGAGCTTCACGGCTCCGGTGAAGACCTGCTCGAGCAGGACGTCCTCGTGCAGGGCGCCGAGCACCTCGCCGAGCACGACGGGCGGCTCGTGCCCGACGACGACGACCTGCGAGACGCCGGTCTCGGTCATGCGGTCGATCGCCTCGCGCACCGTGTCGTTCGGGTGCACGTAGACGAGCGGGGCCGTGCGGTCGGCCTTCGCGGCGAGCAGGTCGGCGATGGTGTGGCCCGTGGGCGCGTTGCCGAAGCCGTACGCACGCATCCACTTGTCGTTGAAGATCTTGCCGAGGTAACCGCGGCCGCCGTCGGGCAGCAGCACGACGAACACGTCGTCGGCGGTGACCCCGGGTGCGGATGCCGCGCGCAGTGCGGCGACGACGGCCATGCCGCTCGACCCGCCGACGAGGATGCCCTCCTCACGGGCGAGCCGACGGGTCATCGCGAACGAGTCGGCGTCGCTCACGGCGATGATCTCGTGCGGCACGTCGGGGTCGTAGGCGTCGGGCCAGAAGTCCTCGCCGACGCCCTCGACGAAGTACGGACGCCCGGTGCCGCCCGAGTACACCGACCCCTCGGGGTCGGCGCCGATGATGCGCACCGCGTCGCCCGAGACCTCGCGCAGGTAGCGCCCGGTGCCGGTGATCGTGCCGCCCGTGCCGACGCCCGCGACGAAGTGCGTCACCCGGCCGTCGGTGTCGCGCCAGATCTCGGGACCCGTGGTCTCGTAGTGCGAGCGCGGCCCGTTGGGGTTGGCGTACTGGTTGGGCTTGAACGCACCGGGGATCTCGCGGGCGAGCCGGTCGGAGACGCCGTAGTACGACTCGGGGCTGTCGGGCGCGACGGCGGTCGGGGTGACGACGACCTCGGCGCCGTACGCCGTGAGCACGTTGCGCTTGTCCTCGCCGACCTTGTCGGGGCACACGAAGATGCACTTGTACCCGCGCTGCTGGGCGACGAGCGCGAGCCCGACGCCCGTGTTGCCGCTCGTCGGCTCGACGATCGTGCCGCCCGGCTTCAGCAGGCCCTCGCGCTCGGCCGCATCGATGATACGGCCGGCGATGCGGTCCTTCGACGAGCCGCCCGGGTTGAAGTACTCGAGCTTCACGAGCAGCGTTGCCGCGGTCACCCCCTCGGTCACGTGCTGGAGCTTCACGAGCGGGGTGTCGCCGACGAGGTCGACGATCGATTCTGCGTACTTCATTGCGGTGTCCTTGCGAGTCGGCCACGGCTCAGCCGGGGTGCGGCGAACGATCGGGCGTGCGTGCGGGGTCGGTGGAAGACGTCAGCGACAACACAGCGAGAGGAGCACGTCGTCAACTCTAGCCGGGGCGCCGAGCTTTCAGAAAGGGGCCCGATCAGCGCGTCGATGCGGCGTTCTCACAGCCGCATGCATTCGTATAGGAGACGGTGCCCGAGTGCGGCGCCGGCCCCACCACCCGACGTCCCCATCGAGAGAGGCCCCGCGTGAGCGCGACCCCGCCCGTTCCCCCGAAGGCGAAGCAGCAGGCCACGAAGCAGACCACGAAGCAGCAGCGCGCCGCCGAGCGACAGCGCCAGCTCGAGGAGTTCAAGCGCCGCGAAGCCCGGTCCAAGCGCAACCGCCGCATCCTGGTGTGGGCCGGCGCCGTCGGCGGCCTGGTCGCGGTGGGCCTGCTCGTCACGGCGATCGTGCTCGCGCCGAAGGGCACGAACGCGGATGCCGCGGCCGACGGCGGCGGCGGCGCGAGCGGCGCGATCGAGGGCGTGCAGACCTTCTCCTACCAGGGCGGCGCGCACGTCGAAGGCCCGATCGACTACACCGAGACCCCGCCGGCCGGCGGCGAGCACAACCAGGTGTGGCTCAACTGCGGCGTATACAGCCAGCCCGTGCCGAACGAGAACGCCGTGCACTCGCTCGAGCACGGCGCCGTCTGGGTGACGGTCGACCCGGCGCTGCCGGCCGACGAGCTCGGCAAGCTCACCGCCGAGCTGCCGACGACCTACGTCGTGCTGTCGCCGTACGAGGGCCTGCCCTCCCCCATCGTGCTCAGCGCCTGGAACGCGCAGCTGCAGGTCGAGGATGCCTCGGACCCGCGCATCGCGCAGTTCGTCGAGCAGTACTGGCAGAGCCAGAACGCGCCCGAGCCCGGCGCCCCCTGCTCGGGCGGCCTCGACGCGCCCGGCAAGCTGTCGTGACCCGGCGGGCGGAGCCCGCCACCGAGCCCGACGCGGACGGTGCGGAGCCCGGGCCGCTCGACGCGGCGACCGGGCACGACGAGCGTCGTGGCACCGGTCGCGGCGGCAGCGGTGGCAGCCGCGTCGCGGCGATCGTCGTCGCATCCGTCGCCATCGTCATCGTCGCGATCGCGGCGTTCGCGATCGGGCGGCTCTCGACCCTCGACGACCCGACGCCGACGAACACGAGCGCCGAGGCCGGGTTCGCCCGCGACATGCAGGTGCATCACCAGCAGGGCGTCGAGCTCGCGCTCATCGTGCGCGACGCGACCGACGACGACGAGATCCGCCTGCTCGCCTACGACATGGCGACGACCCAGGCCCAGCAGGCGGGGCAGATGTACGGCTGGCTGAGCGCGTGGGGGCTGCCGCAGGCCGGCAGCGAGCCGTCGATGACGTGGATGACGCGACCCGTGCCGGGCAGCGGCCACGACGCGCACGGCTCGGGTGCCGGCGCCCACGAGCCGGGTGCGCCGATGCCGGGCCTCGCGACGCCCGAGCAGGTCGCCGAACTCCGTACGCTCTCCGGAGAGGCCGCCGAGCGACGGTTCCTCGAACTCATGATCGCGCATCACCGGGGCGCGGTCGAGATGGCCGACGCCCTGCTCGAGCGCTCGTCGAACGACGTCGTCACGGCGCTCGCCCGCTCGATCGTCGCGAGCCAGACGAGCGAGATCGAGCTCATGCAGCAGTTGCTCGCCGAGCGCTCGCCGACCGGCTGAGCGGTTCCGCCGGTCGAGGAGCGCCCGACGACGTCGGAAGCGTCTCGAGACCCGGTGACCTGTGCGGCGCTACTCGACCAGCGGAGCCTCCGCATGCACCGGTCGCTCCTCCTGCTGCCGGTAGAGCGAGGCGTAGACGCCGCCCGCCGCGACGAGCTCGGCGTGCGTGCCGCGCTCGACCACCCGGCCGGCGACGATCACGAAGATGACGTCGGCCGCGACGACCGTCGAGAGCCGGTGCGCGATCGCGATGGTCGTGCGACCGCGCGCGGCGTCGTCGAGCGCCTGCTGCACGACCCGCTCCGAGATCGTGTCGAGCGCGCTCGTCGCCTCGTCGAGCACGAGCACCGCCGGGTCTTTCAGCAGCACGCGCGCGATCGCGATGCGCTGCTTCTCGCCGCCCGAGAGCCGGTAGCCGCGTTCGCCCACGATCGTGTCGTAGCCGTCGGGGAACGACGCGATCGTCTCGTGGATGTTCGCGGCCCGCGCGGCAGCCTCGAGCTCGGCGTCGGTCGCCTCGGGTCTCGCGTACCGCAGGTTGTCGGCGATGGAGGCGTGGAAGAGGTACGTCTCCTGGCTCACGATGCCGATGTGCGACATGAGCGAGTCGCGATCGAGGTCGCGCACGTCGACCCCCGCGAAGCGCACGGCGCCGCTCGTCGCCTCGTAGAGCCGCGGAACGAGGTACGACACCGTGGTCTTGCCGGCCCCGCTCGGGCCGACGAACGCGGCGAACTGCCCGGGCTCGATCGTGAAGCTCACACCGTCGAGCGTCGGACGGGGCTCGTCGCCCTCGGTGCGTACCGCGTCGGGGTAGTGGAACGAGACGTCGTCGAACTCGACCCGGCCGAGCGCGCCGTCGGTCGGCACCGCACGCGCGTCGGCCTTGTCGCTGATCGCCGGCCGCAGGTCGAGGTACTCGAAGATGCGCGCGAACAGCGCGCTCGAGGTCTGCAGGTCGAGCGCGACCCGCATGAGCCCCATGAGCGGGAAGAGCAGGCGCGCCTGCACCGTCGTGAACGCGACGATCGTGCCGGCGGTCACGTCGGCGTTGCCGCCCGCGATGAGCCAGCCCGAGACGAGGTAGACGATCGCCGGGATCGACGACATGAAGATGTTCACCATCGCGAAGAACCACTGGCCCGTCATCTGCTGCTTGACCTGCAGCCCGATCTGGTTGCGGTTCTCGTCGGAGTAGCGGTCAATCTCGCTCTGCTGCCGGCTGAAGCTCTTCGACAGCAGGATGCCCGAGACGCTCAGCGTCTCCTGCGTGATCGCCGTCATCTCCGACAGCGACTCCTGCGTCTTGCCGGCGAGGCGTGCCCGCACCTGCCCGACGCGCCGCTGCGCGATCACCATGAACGGCATGAGCACGAGCGCGACGACCGTGAGCTGCCAGTTGAGTAGCAGCATCGCGACGAAGGCGCTGATGACGGTGACGGTGTTGCCGAGCACGCTCGACACGGTGTTCGTGAGCACGCCGGCGACGCCGCCGACGTCGTTCTGCAGGCGCGACTGGATGATGCCCGTCTTCGTGCGCGTGAAGAAGCTCAGCTCCATCGCCTGCAGGTGGCTGAACAGCCGCACGCGCAGGGCGCCCATGACCTTGTTGCCGATCGTCGCCGTGAGCCACGTCTGCCAGACGCCGAGCAGGGCCGACACGACGAAGACGGCGATCATGGCCAGCACGAGCGTCGACAGCACGGGCAGGTTCGGCGGGGATGCCTCGCCGCCGGCGCCGGTCGGGAAGAGGCCGTCGTCGAACGCGCGCTGGGTGAGCAACGGCGGGATGACGCTGAGCGCGGCGCCGATGAGCACGAGCACGACGGTCGTCGCGAGGGCGCCCTTGTGCGGGGCGAAGAGCTCGGAGATGCGTCGCAGCAGGTGCGGGATCTTCGGCGCGTCGGCGTTCTCGGCGCGCTGCGCCGCCTCGTCGGCCGAGGCGATGCGTGTGCGCGCCTTGCCGTAACGGCCGACCTGGCCGCCGCCTCCCCCGCCACCGCCGTGCATGCTCATGCGTTCACCCTACGGCGGGCCACCGGCGCGCCCGACGGCGTTCGCCCCGGGCGCACCCGGCGGGCGTGGCCCGTCGTGCGGTCGCGGCCCCGAGGCCGCCACCCCGAACTGGGGCCAGCCGCCGGCGGAGCACGGGTATACCGTGAGCCGCAACTCCGGTCGTACCCGCGCATCCCGACCCGATACCCGCCGTCCCCCGCCTGGGAACGTGGCGATGCCGGGCGATCCCGAGCCTCGAGGAAGTGCCGAGATGGACCCGAAACCCGGTCGGTGGACCTCGCGCCTGCGCGCGATCGTCTCGCTCGGCGCGATCGCTGCCCTGGTCGCCGGCGGCATCGCGCTCTTCGCCGCGCCGGCGGAAGCGTTCGCGCCGATGAAGCGGGAGTTCGAGAACGCGGCGGTCACCGGCGGCCAGTGCATCGGCCACGCCCCGACGCCGCTCACGGTTGAGATCACGGCGACGTACCCGGATGCGCCGTACGACATCGTCATCTGGAGCGGCGGGGTCCAGGTCGACGAGGTGACGCGCCTCGGCGACAACTCCACGATCTCGACGTCATTCACCCTGCCGGCCGGTGACTACGTCGTCGAGATCAGTCGCCCCGACGGCTACGGCGAGAGCTCCTTCGGCGGCACGATCCCCGCGACGGTGGCGGCATGCCCCGACCTCGACGTCGCGACGGCGCCGCTCGCCTGCAGCCTCGGCGACGACGGCTCGACGCTCATCACGTTCACCAGCATGGTGCCCGGCGAGCCGTATCTCTTCGACGTGGCCGGCCCCGCGTTCTCGCTCGGCGGGCCGTTCGTGGCCGCGTCAGAGACGGAACAGCGCGAGATCGTGAGCATGCCGCCCGGCAACTACACGGTGTATGTGCAATGGAGCCCCGAGGAACCGACGCAGACGGCCATGTTCGACTGGGTCGCCTTCGCCGTCGAACCGTGCCAGCCGGCGATCGAGGTCGCGGTGCAGCAGTGCACGGCGGCGGGCGGAACGGCCGGTGCCACGGCCACCCTGTCGAACCTCGAGGCCGGCGTCGAGTACACGGTCGGCGCCGACGCCGCCACGGCGACCGACGCCGGGACGTTCGCGACGCCCGTGCCGGTGACGGGCGATGCTTCCGGTGCGGCGAGTGTAGACCTCGGCGCGCTGCCCCCCGGTCTCGACATCGTCGTCCACGTCGACGGCGCCTGGCAGGCCGCGCCGTGGGAGGAGCCGCCGTGGCTCGGCGGCGGCAACTTCGTGCCGCTCGGCACGGTCGCCCTCGCGGCGAGCGAGACCACGAGCACGTCCGCCTGCCCTGCGGTGATCGTGACGCCGACTCCCACTCCCTCGCCCTCGCCCACGCCCACGCCGTCGCCCGCGCCCGCCGACGCGGCCGGGCCGCAGCTCGCGGCCACCGGCACCGACGCGGGCGGCGCGCTGCTCGCCGTCGCCCTGCTGATCGGGCTCGGCGCACCTGCGGTGATGCTCGCCCCGCGTCGCCGTCGGCACAGCTGAGCCGGCGGCGCGGCGGCCCGGCTGCTGCTCGGTACACGGTCGAAGCGCGGATGCCCCGGCCGGGGCATCCGCCAGCCGCTCAGCCCTTCGTCGAACCGGCGAGCAGACCTCGTACGAAGTAGCGCTGCAGGCTGAAGAACACGATGAGCGGGATGACGAGCGAGATGAACGCCGCGGCGGTCAGGCGCTGCCACGTCTGTCCGCGCTGGCCTGCGAGCTCGGCGAGGCGCTGGGTGAGCGGAGCGACATCGGCCGTGCCGCCCGAGAAGACGAGCGCGACGAGCAGGTCGTTCCACACCCAGAGGAACTCGAAGATCGCGAACGACGCCAGGATCGGCACAGACAGCGGCACGACGATGCGCATGAAGATCTGCCCGTGCGTCGCGCCGTCGACCCGCGCCGCCTCCATGAGCTCGCGCGGGATCTCCGAGATGAAGTTGTGCAGCAGGAAGATCGCGAGCGGCAGGCCGAAGATCACGTGGGCGATCCACACCTGCACGTACGTCTCGTCGGGGATGATCGGGATGACACCGTGCAGCCATTCCTGCGCAGGCTTCAGCGTCGTCGTGAAGATCTGGAGGAGTGGAATGAGGGCCATCTGCAGGGGCACGATCTGCAGGGCGAAGATGCCGATGAACACCCAGTCGACGAACGGGAACTTGATCCACGCGAGCGCGTACGCGGCCATCGCCGCGAGCACCGTGCAGAACACGACGACGGGGATCGTGATGGCGAGCGAGTTGACGAAATACGACCCGAGCTGCGGGGCCGAGGACGACGCCGAGAGGAGGACCTCGCTGTAGTTGTCGAGTGTCCAGCCCCAGTTCTCGAAGGCCGTCCACCAGCCGGTCGTGTTGATCTGGTCGGCCGGCCGGAACGAGGAGACGAACAACCCGAACGTCGGCAGCGTCCAGAGCACGGCGATGAGGAGTGCGAACACCGTCGCCGTGCGCGACGTGAGCCGACGCTTGACGCGCGTCGCCTTGGTGCCGTCGAGGTTGTAGCCGCTGCGGGCGGCCGCGTCGAGCTCCTTCGCGATCGCCTTGTCGCTCGATCCGGTGACCTGGCTCATCGGATCTCCCTCTGCTTGCGGAGCACGCGGATGTTGTAGACGACGATCGGTACGACGAGCAGGAACAGCACGAGGGCGAGCGCGGCGCCGCGGCCCGGCTCGGCTGCGCGGAAGGCCTGCGTGTACATCTCGTTCGCGATGACGCTCGTGTTGAAGTTGCCGCCGGTCATGACGCGCACGATGTCGAACACCTTGAGGGTCGCGATCGTGATCGTCGTGACGACCACGACGAGACCGCCGCGGATGCCGGGCAGCGTCACGTTGCGGAATCGCTGCCAGTCGGTGGCCCCGTCGAGCTCCGCTGCCTCGAGCTGCTCGCTCGGGATGCCCTTGATCGACGCCGACAGCACGACGACCGCGAAGCCCGTCTGCACCCAGATCATGACGACGATGAGCAGCAGCGTGTTGATGAAGGGTTCCTGCAGCCAGAGCACGGGCTCGCCGCCGAACCAGACCACGATCTGGTTGAGCAGGCCGATCTGGGGGCGGGCCGCCGGACGGTACTCGTAGATGAACTTCCAGATGATGCCCGCGCCGACGAACGAGATCGCGACGGGCATGAACACGAGCGACTTGTAGATCTTCTCGCCGCGCGACCGATCGATGAACACGGCGTACGCGAGCCCGATGCCGGTCGATATGGTCGGCACGAGCACGACCCAGAGGATCGTGTTGCCGAGGGTGAGCAGCGCCTCGGGCTGCGTGAACATCCACACGTAATTGTCGAAGCCGACGAGTTCGCCAGCCCGGTTCGTGAACGACGTGAACGCGGTTCGCACTGCAGGGTAGAGCAGCCCCACTGCCAGCAGGAGGCACGCGGGAGCGAGGAACAACACGAGCTGGTACCACTCACGACCGCGCTTTGGTGCGCGGTCGATGAGGAACAGGATCAGCCCGATGACGGCCGCGAAGAGCGCGAGCCCCAGCAGGATCTGGAAGATCTTGCCGATCAGGTCGGCGGTGGTCAACTCGAATGCCTCCGATCGCTCGCGGAATCAGTGGTCGCCGGCGCACGGCACGGCAGGGCGGGTGGGGATGCCTCGGGGCCGAGCGCTGCTCGGCCCCGAGACGTCCGTCACTCCTGCGGCCAGCTCGCCTCGATGAAGTCGAGCGTGTCCTTCGTGCTCTTGCCGCCGATCCAGTCGACCATGCCCGTCCAGAACGAGCCCGAGCCCACCGCGGCCGGCATCACGTCGGAGCCGTCGAAGCGGAAGGTCGTGTTCGGGTCCTGGAGGAGCTCGACCGAGGCCTTCAGCAGATCACTGCCCGCGTTCTCGGGGTCGAGCCCGGTGTTGGCGCTGATGACGCCGCCGAGCTTGACGCGCGAGTTCGCCCATTCGGGGCTGGACAGGTAGGTCTGCGCCGCCACGACCTCGTCAGCGTCGGAGAACGCCGCGACGATCTCGCCGCCGCCCGTGACCGCGTTGGCGCCGGCCTCGGTGCCAGGGAGCATGAAGGCCCACACGTCGCCGTCCTCGGCGACCTTGGTCCCCTCGGGCCAGAAGCCCTCGTAGAACGAGGCCTGGTGGTGCAGGGCGCACGATCCGTCGAGAATCGGCAGGCCCGCGTCTCCGAAGTCGGTCGTCGCGATCGACCGCACGTCTCCGAGGCCGCCGTTCACATTGGCGTCGTCGCGGATGAACTCGCCGACCGAGTCGAACGCCTGGGCGATCTTCGGGTCGTTGAACGCGATGTCATGGGCGACCCATTGGTCGTAGACGTCAGCGCCCTGCTGGCGCAGCACGAAGTCCTCCACCCAGTCGGTGCCGGGCCAGCCCGTCGCCGCACCCGACGCGAAGCCGACGCACCAGGGCTTGTCGACCGCACCCGAATCGCGGATCTCCTTGGTCAGCGTCGTGAGTTCGTCGAGCGTCGTCGGGACCTCCCAGCCGTTCTCCTCGAACATCGCGGGCGAGTACCAGACCCAGCCCTTGATGTTCGCCATGAGCGGGGCCCCGTAGAGTTCGCCGTCGACGGTGCCGTAGTTCGCCCAGTCCTCCGACCAGTACTCGGCCACGTTGTCAGCCACCGACTTCGGCGCCTTGAGCAGGTCGCCCTGCTGGGCGAGGCGGGCGATGAGGCCCGGCTGCGGGGTGATGCCGAGGTCGGGCGGGTTGCCGCCCTCGATGCGGACGTTGAGCTGCTCTTCGTACTGGTCGGACCCCTCGTAGACGATGTCGATGCCCGTGCAGTTCTCGAAGTCGGCCCACGACTGGTTCAGCAGTTCGGCCTCGGGGTCGAGGATCGTGCCGTAGACGTTGACCTCGGTGCCCTTGTCGAACGTGCCGTAGGTCTCGTAGGGACCGCAGTCGCCGGTGGCCTCTCCTTCGTTCGCGATGTCGCCCGTGCAGGCCGTCAGCGTGAGGCCGACCGCTGCGGCTACCACGACCGGTGCCATCCAACGGCGATGCCGTGTGAATCCCATGTCTCCTCCTCGTCGAGTGTGGTGCAGGCGGAGCCGAAACGGCTCCGTTTTCCACGCTATGGCAGGGCGAATGCGCCCACAAGGGGGTGGCGGGTCACGATACGGCACCGATCAGTTGCTTGCGAACGCTGGGAGAGAGCGCTCCCCCAAAGATCAGTGCGGATGCCCCGGGGTGAGCCGGGGCGGCGAACTAGGCGGCGTCGCCGACGGTGATGGCCTCCGCCTCGACCTCCGCGGGCTCCTCCTCGACGCGGTCGACCCGGCGGAGCGCGCGGTGCCCGGCGACGACGATCACGAGGGCGACGCCGACCGAGATCGCGGCCGCGTAGTACGGGGCGTCGGGTGCGATCAGGTGGGCCAGTTCGGCGGCGGCCGGCGGGGCGATCGCGCCGCCGAGGAACCGCACCGCCGAGTAGGCGCTCGACGCGACGGAGCGCTGCAGGTCGGTCGCCTCCATGACGCACTCGGTGAGCACCGTGTTGAGCACACCGAGCACGAGTCCGCCGACGACGATGCACGCGACGAGCGCCGCCTGGTCGTCGATGAACACCCCGGCCGCGACGAGGTCGAGCGAGAGCAGCGGCAGTGCGATCCAGAGCACGCGGGTGCGCGGCATCCGAGCCGTCAGCAGCGGCGCGACGAAGACCGACGTGATCGCGAGCGCGAGGCCCCAGCCGAAGAACGTGAAGCCGAGGCCGAGGGCGTCGAACCCGAGCGGGAACGGCGAGTACGCGAGCAGCACGAAGAAGCCGATGTTGTAGAACAGGGCGGCCGCGGCGAGCACGGCGAGGGCGGGCTGACGGAGCGCCCGGATCGGGGCGGAGAGTTTCGTCGGCTCGGGACGAGCGGCATCCGGATCGTCTTTCAGGAAGGCCACGATCGCGATGAAGCCGACCGCCATGAGCGCTGCGGTGCCGAAGAACGGGCCCCGCCAGCTGACGTGGCCGAGGAGGCCCCCGAGGAGCGGCCCGATCGCGATGCCGAGGCCGAGCGCCGCCTCGTAGAGGATGATCGCGGAGCCGGTGCCGCCCGCCGCCGCGCCGACGATCGTCGCGAGCGCGGTCGAGATGAAGAGCGCGTTGCCGAGGCCCCAGCCCGCGCGGAAGCCGATCACCGACTCGACGTTCTGCGAGAGACCGGCGGCCGCCGCGAACACGATGATGAGCCCGAGCCCGATGAGCAGCGTCTTCTTCGCGCCGATGCGGCTCGACAGCCAGCTCGTGCCGAGCATCGCGAGGCCGGTGATGAGCAGGTAGCTCGTGAAGAGCATCTCGGTCTCGGTCGGCGTCGCCTTCAGGCTCTCGGCGATCGCCGGGAGGATCGGGTCGACGAGGCCGATGCCCATGAACGCGATCACGCACGCGAACGCGACGGCCCAGACGGCCTTCGGCTGCTTCAGGATCGATGCGGATGTCTCGCGGGTGGCGTGGGCGGTCACGCAGTGGCTCCATTCCGCGCGGCGTCGTCCGCGCGCTCGATACGGGTGCGGATGACGGCCACGGCCCTGGCGAGCGCGTCGCGCTCGTCGGCCGAGAGGTCGTCGAAGTAGGGGGCCATCGCCCCGACGAGCTCGTCGCGCCAGGCGTCGAGCGCCGCGAGACCCGCTGGATCGGCCGAGATGAGCCAGGCGCGGGCGTCGTTCGCGTCGGCGATGCGGCGGATCCAGCCGCGCTCGTCGAGGGTGTGCACGAGCTTCGTCATCGTGGGCTGGCTGACGCGGCTGACGCGGGCGAGCTCGCCGAGGCGCATCGGGCCGAGGTCGCGCAGCACGGCGATCGTGCGCCAGACGGCCGGCGACTCGGCGGCGGGCGTCGAGGCGGCGGCGAGGCGGGTGAGGCGGTTGTTCACCGAGACGAGATCGCCGATGAGGTCGGTCAGGCTGGACGGATCGGTGGAAGATTGCATAGCTCAACTATATAGTCATGCTATCTATTTGTCGAGTGCGTCGCCGTTGTCCACGGCCCGGAGACGACGGATGCCCCGTGGTCGATGTTCGACCACGGGGCATCCGTGTGTTCAGGTGACGCTGGTCACCTCAAGCTGCCAACCCGCTCAGGCGGGCGGGGATTACTTGAGGGTGACGGTCGCGCCGGCCTCCTCGAGGGCGGCCTTCGCCTTGTCGGCGGTCTCCTTGTTCGCGCCCTCGAGCACGGCCTTGGGAGCACCGTCGACGACGGCCTTGGCCTCGCCGAGGCCGAGCGAGGTGAGCTCGCGGACGACCTTGATGACCTGGATCTTCTTGTCGCCGGCGGCCTCGAGGATGACGTCGAAGGAGTCCTTCTCCTCAGCCTCTTCAGCAGCGCCCGCGCCACCGGCAGCGCCGGCGACGGCGACCGGAGCGGCCGCGGTGACTTCGAACTTCTCCTCGAACGCCTTCACGAACTCGCTGAGCTCGACAAGCGTCAGGCCGGCAAACTGCTCGAGCAGCTCTTCGGTGGTGAGCTTCGCCATGATGTATCTCCTACTTTGATGGGGTTTTTATGACGAGATCGTCGGGCGCTTACGCGGCCTCGACGGTCTCCAGCTTTGCGCGAAGGGCATCGATGGTGGCGGCAGCCTTGCCCATCGTCGCCTTCATCATTCCCGCCGCCTTCGCGAGCAGAACCTCACGGCTCTCGAGCGAGGCGTACTTGTTGACCTCGTCGGCGTCGAGGGTCTTGCCCTCGAAGACGCCGCCCTTGATCACAAGATTCGGGTTCGCCTTGGCGAAGTCACGCACGGCCTTGGCAGTGGCGACGAAGTCACCATGCACGAAGGCGACGGCGGACGGACCGGTGAGGTCGTCGTCCAGCGTCGTGATGCCGGCCTTGTTGGCGGCGATCTTGGTCAGCGTGTTCTTCACCACGGCGTAGCTCGCGTCCTGACGGATGCTGTTGCGCAGCTCCTTGAGCTGGGCAACCGTCAGGCCGCGGTATTCGGTCAGCAGAACGGCGGCCGAGCTCTCGAACAGGTTCGTGAGTTCGGCAACCGAGGCTTCCTTGTTCGCCATGGCCACTCCTTGTGAATTCAACGTGCATCGCGGAGGCGGTGCACGGCCTGGGAGCGCTGGAAGCAATGGGGAGAAAGAAAAGAGCTCCGGCGCAGTTGCGCGGAGCTCGGCCCGATTCACTCGGAAAGTCTTCGTCACACCTGCGCGGGCACTTGCTTTCGCAAGACTTCGGTCGCATTCACTCGCTTTCACGAGCGCGCACGACAACCAGCGGTCTTCGGCTCCGACAAGCGTAACGGATGCCCCGGGGTTCGCCAAATCGCGAAGGGGGCGCCCGCACGCGACGAGGCACCCGGGCCGTGCGGCCCGGGTGCCTCGGTTCAGGCCGGGGATGCCGCGCCGAGAGGGCGCGACAGCCGGCTCACTGCCGCACGTCGACGGTGAACGCCTGCACCGGTCCGATGTTGCCCGCCGCGTCGGTCGCACGGTACTCGACCCGGTGCGTGCCGTAGCCCGGCTCGCGCTCCTGGAACGGGGAGAGCGACATGCCACCCGTGCCGAGGTTGCCGTAGATCAGGTCGTCGACGTTCGTGCCCGTCGGCGTGAACAGGAACGGCGCGTTCGCGTCGGTCGGCCAGCCGTAGTAGTTGTGCCAGCCGTCGCCGTCGAGGCGGAACTCGGTGACGAGGGCGCCGGCCTGGTCGTCGGTCGCGGCCAGCTTCATCGTGAACGACTCGTCGACGACGTAGTGCGGCTCGCCGTTCTCGCCGACCGAGGTCTCGACGGGTGCCGAGACGACGGACTCGACGGTCGGACCCTGCGCGTCGACCGTCCACGTGCGCGTCTCGGCCGCGGCGCCGGGCCGCTTCGAGTCGCCGACCGAGGCCGTGACCGTGTGCGTGCCGACCGAGAGCCCGAGGTCGGCGAGCGCGAGGGTGCGCGCGTTGTGCGGGTTGGCCTGGCGCACGCCGTCGACCGTCCAGATCACGTCGAAGACCCGGTCGGCGCGGTGCGTCGTCTCGACGTAGAGCACGTCGTTCGCGCCGACGGGGCGCTCGGTCTGGGTCGACTCGGTGAACGCGGGCGCGACATCGCTCGCGGCCGCCCGGCCGGTGCCGACGGTCCACGACCGCGTCTGCGTCATCGAGGGGCGCTCGCGGAGCGCGGGATCGCGAACGAACGGCGTGTCGTCGACGACCGTCACGGTCACGACGTCGCCGGCCTTCGCCTTCGTCTTGGCGAGGTCGAGCTGGGTCGTCGAGTCGTGCGGCTTCGGCACCGCCTTGCCGTTGATCGTCCACGTGATGTCGAGCTCGTGGTAGACGGGGTGGGCGACGTCGATCGAGATGACCTCGTCGGCCGAGACGGGGGTCGCCTCGTCGGGCGCGTCGGCAATGAGCGGGATCTTCGACGAGATGCGCTCGGTCATGATCTCGCGCGAGACCTGGTCCATCTGGTAGCCGAGCGTCTTCATCATCGAGTGCCGGCTGGGGCGGAAGATGCCGGTCGAGTAGTACTGGCCGCCCTCGTAGGCGCCGATGACGCCGCCGGCCTCGCTCGGCTCGCCGAGCCAGCGCCACCACTTGGCCTGCTGCGAGGCCATCTCGTCGACGGTCATGATGGTGTGGTGCGCCGACCGCGGTTCGCCGCCGGTGTAGTCACCCGTGGTCACGCCGCGCGTGTAGTAGTCGTACTCGTCGGCGAGGCCGCCGAGCGAGTGGCCGATCTCGTGCGGCGAGATGAGCGCCGAGAGCGAGTTGCCGCCGCTCGCGGTCGCGTAGCTGCCGCCGGCTCCGCCGTACGTGTCGCTGTTGGCGAGCGCGAGCACCTGGTCGACCTTCGGCGCGATCTTCGCGTACTCGCGGGCCTTGGCGCCGTCCATGGTGATGAGCCGCTGCACGCTCTTCGGGTTGCAGCCGCCCCAGAACGACATCTTGAGCGGGGTGTCGCGGCGCGGGGAGTCGAGCGACGAGTCGCAGCTGATGCCGGACTCGCCCGAGATGATCTCGACCGCGTAGACGTTGAAGTAGTTGCGGTAGCTCTTGTACGGCTCGATGCTCCACATGGTCTCGAGGTGCTTCTCGACCTGCTCGCGGAAGAGCGGCTGCTCGTCGGCGGTGTAGCCGTCGCCGAGGATGACGAGCGAGAAGCGCTCCGACGGGTCGCCGGTGACCTGGATCGGAACGAGCGTCGAGCTGCCGACGGCGGGCTCGTCGGCGGTCGCGGACTGGGCGGCGGTGACCGTCAGGCCGGTGGTCAGCGCTGCGGCGAGCGCGAGGGCGCCGACCCGGCGCGCGGCCTGCGCGGGGGTGCGTCGGGCGGGGGGCGGGGCGAGCGGTTGGGCGTTCATGCGGTGGTTCCCTTCGTCTGGATGTGCCACGGCGCGGCGGGGGGCGGCGGCGTGGTCGGTGGGTCGGCGCAGGGGTGGCGCGGCGAACTCCGGCCCGCCGCGGTGACGGCGGGTGCGTGCTCTGATTGCCCGTGTCGGGTGTCTCACAGCCTAGGAAGCCCGCACGACGGGGTCATCCGCCCACTGTCGAGCAACCGCGGCCGGGGGTGCGACAGTTGTCGCACGGGCGGTCGGGTCGGCGGTCGGCGTCCGCTGCGGGGCGTCAGGAGCCGGCGTCCTCCTCGACGCTCGCGGAGGCCTCGATCCGGTGCAGGAGCACCGCCAGGTGCAGGCCGAGGTGCTCGAGCCCGTCGCGCAGGTCGACGCCGAGGATGCGTTCGATGCGTGCGAGGCGATGGTAGGCGGTCGCCCGGTGCACGTTGAGTCGGGCGGCGACGTCGCGGAGCCGGCCGCCGTGCTCGAAGTACGCCTCGAGCGTCTCGAGCAGGACGTCGCCGTCGCGCTCGTCGAGGAGTCCGGCGAATCCGGCCGAGAAGTCGGCCGACCGGAGGCCGAGCGCGGCTGCGGACTGCAGGCCGCGGTACACGCCGAGCTCGTCCCAGGCGATCGTGGGGCCCGGAAGCCCGAAGGCCGTCGCGACCGCGAGGGCCCGCCGTGCCTCGCGGTGGCTCCTGGCCGAGTCGGCGAGGTGGACGACCGCACCGCCGACCGCGACGATCGGGTCGCTCAGCGGGCCGTCGGCGCGGATCGCGGCCGACCGGAGGCGCTCGGCGACGACGCCGGTGTCGGGATGCAGGCGCCCGCCGTCGTCGGGCGCGACGACGAGCACCCCGTCGGCGGTCACGAGGGTGAGCGGTGCGAGACCCGCGAGCAGCCGTCGGATCCGTCGTTCGGCGCCCTCGAGCTCCTCGCGTCCGGGCACGCCCCGGTCGCGCGCGGTCAGCAGGTGGGTGCGGAACGCGGTCGACGGGTCGACATCGCCCGAGGCGACCAGCTCGTCGGCCGCCAGGAGCCGCTCGCGGGGCTCGCCGAGGAACAGCGCGCGGGTGCGCTCGGCCCGTCGGGCGGTCTCGTCGTCGCGCTGCGAGAGGAGCCTCGCCCATTCCTCGGCGAGGCGCCCGGCGAGCTCGCGTGCGCGGGCGACGTCCTCGGGCGCCATCACCTCGGGCTCCTCGATGAGCCAGAGGTGTGCTCGGGTGCCGTCGGGTGTGCGGATGGGCACGTGGAGCCGTTGCATCATGCCGAGCGACGGGTTGCGGGGCACGTGCATGACCTCGTCGGAGCTGTACACGCCGAGCCCCGCGAGCCAGGAATGCACGCTCGGGCCGGCGTGGTGCTCGAGGATCGAGCGGCGCCGCACCTCGTCGATGACCTCCGACTGCGGGCTGAAGGCGACGACGCGGTACCGGCCGTCTTCGAGGAGGGCGGGGCGGCCGAGTTCACGGGCGATGAGATTGACGAGCTGACTGACGGTCACCGGCTGCCTCCGAGGTGCGGCGCGCGGTCGGGTGGCGCACTGGGGGCACGCGTCGCATCCAGGCTCTCAGGATACCGATGGCGATGACCGGGGAATAGTTGACTTCAGTCGATAGTTGATGATGATCAACGAATGACTTATAGTTGACCGTAATCAACTTTCTGTGAAGGATCTCCTTTGACTGCAACACTCCCGAACGACACCGAGGCGACGCGTTCGCCGCGCGAGGTGTTCACGGCCCTGTCGGGCCTCATCATGGGCATGTTCGTCGCCGTGCTCTCGGGCACGGTCGTCTCGACCTCGATGCCCGTCATCATCTCCGACCTCGGAGGCGACCAGGCCGCCTACACCTGGGTCATCACCGCGAGCCTGCTCGCGACCGCCGTCTCGACCCCGATCTGGGGCAAGCTCGCCGACCTCCTCGACCGCAAGCTGCTGCTGCAGATCGCGCTCGGCCTCTTCGTCGTCGGCACCGTCATCGCCGGCTTCTCGCAGTCGACCACGATGCTCATCGCCGTCCGCGTCGTGCAGGGCCTCGGCGCCGGCGGCCTCATGTCGCTCGTCATGATCGCCGTCGCGCTCATCATCTCGCCGCGCGAGCGCGGCAAGTACATGGGCATCGTCGGCGGCATCATGGCCCTCGCCACGATCGGCGGGCCGCTGCTCGGCGGCGTCATCACCGACGCGTTCGGCTGGCGCGCCAACTTCTTCATCGGCGTGCCCTTCGCGATCGCCGCGATCATCATGATCCAGCGCACGCTGCACCTGCCGAAGCCGAACCGCGAGCGCGTCAAGATCGACTACCTCGGCGCGATCCTGCTCACCGTGGGCGTCTCGCTCCTGCTCATCTGGGTGTCGATGGGCGGCAACCAGTTCGACTGGGACTCGATGGAGAGCTTCGTCATCATCGGCGTCTCGGCTGCGGCCGTCATCGGCTTCGTCGTCACGGAGTTCTTCGTCGAGGAGCCCATCGTCCCGATGACCCTCTTCACGAACCGCACCTTCACCCTCTCGGTGATCGCATCGATCTCGATCGGCGTGGCGATGTTCGCGACGAGCGTCTTCCTCGCGCAGTACTTCCAGCTCGCGCGCGGTGCGACGCCGACCGAGTCGGGCCTCATGACGATCCCCATGATCGTCGGCCAGATGGGCGCCTCGATCGGCATCGGCCAGCTCGTCAGCCGCTTCGGCAAGTGGAAGGGCTGGATGCTGCTCGGCACGGTCTTCGTGATCGCCGGCGTCACCGCGATGACGACCCTGCGCTACGACACCGAGTTCACCCTCGTGTCGGTCTACATGTTCGTGCTCGGCGCAGGCCTCGGCATGGTCATGCAGAACCTGACCCTCGTCGTGCAGAACGACACCCCGCCGTCGCAGCTCGGTGCCGCGAGCTCGGGCGTGAACTTCTTCCGCTCGATCGCCGGCACCATCGGCGTGACGATCATGGGCTCGGTGCTCGCCACCCAGGTGACGACCCACATCACCGACGGCCTGTCGAAGTTCACGCCGACCTCGCCCGACGAGATCGACGCGCTCAAGTCGCTCGCGGGCGGCACGCTGCCGAAGGTCTCGGAGCTGCCCGACACGATCCGCGTGATCGTCGAGGGCTCGTACGGCCACGGCATCGCCGACGTCTTCTTCATCGCGATCCCCCTCGCGGTGCTGAGCCTCATCGCGATCGCGTTCCTCCCGAACAAGCCGCTGTCGACGAAGAACGCCGCGCAGAGCCTGGCCGAGGAGGCCGAGCAGGTCGCGATCGACCTCGCCGACGCCGAGATCGCCGCGCCGGTCACCTCGTCGCTGCAGGTCGTCGAGGGGCGGGATGCCGCGACCGGCGCCGGCCCCGAGGCATCCGCCCGCTCGTCGAAGACCGCAGGCACCGCCACGGCCGAGGAGGCCCGCAAGTAGCATGATCGCCATGAGCAGCCCGTCCGTCGACGAGGCGATCGCCCGCGTCGAAGATCAGCTGGCCGTCGTCTTCAACCGCGCCCGCACGGTGTGGAAGGAGGCGGCCCAGCAGATCCATCCCGAGCTGAACCCCGCCGGGTACAAGCTGCTGTCGACGATCGTGCGACTCGGCTCGTCGAACGCGCACCAGCTCGCGGAGCTCTTCGACATGGACAAGAGCGTCGTGAGCCGGCAGGTGCGCATCCTCGAGGAGGACGGGCTGGTCATGAGCCGGCCCGACGAACGCGACGGGCGGGTGCGCGTGCTCGAGCCCACCGCGTTCGCGATCGAACGGGTCGCGGTGCTGCGGGCGAAGAACCAGGCGCGACTGCACGAGGCGCTCAGCGAGCGCTCGGTCGCCGAGCTCGAGACCTTCGCCGAGATGCTGAAGGTGCTCGCGGAGGCCTGAACCCCGGGCGGACCTCCCCCTGCCGCCCGGCCGCGCCGAACGGACTCCCCCGCCGTTCGCGTGCAACGAAGGAGCGCACCGGGACCGACGGTCCCGATGCGCTCCTTCGGCGTCTCAGCCGATGCGAGCGAAGCTCAGCGCGCCGCGTGCAGCGACGCGTTCAGCGCCTCGGTGCCTCCGACGAGGGGCAGGTGCACCTCGGACGCGAAGGGCTGCAGCGAGAGCGTCGTCCCGGGGGCCGGGCGCACCGTGTACTCGCGGTCGCTCGAGAGCACGACCACGCCGATCTGCGAGCCGGTCTGGAACACGTAGTCCTTCGGCTGCAGGTCGAACGAGAAGTCGTACGCCGTGCCGGGCGTGACCGGAGTCGTGACGGCGTCGGACTCGCGGTTCTCGACGTCCATCCAGCCGCGCGTGATGATCTTCGGCGAGCCCGTCAGCGGGTACTCGACGAGGAGTGCGGTGAGGTTCGCCTTCGGGCGGTCGACCGCGAGTCGCAGCGACACCGTCGGGGTGCCCGAGAGTCGCATCGGCGTGCCGAGCGTGCCCGTGCGGTAGGCGAGGCGGTTCGGCGACGTGGCCGCAGCCGCGAGCTGGGCCGCGGTGATCGACGCGTCGTCGACGAGGTCCTCGAACGCCTTGCTCGGGTTGCGCGACACCGCGAGCGCGCCGACGCCGTCAGCAGTGGCCGCCGGGGCGAGCTTGAGCTTCACGTCCTCCATCGCGGGATCGGGCCACTCGGGGTACTCGGTGAGCGTCTTGTCCTCGCGCACGATGTACGCCTTCGGCAGCTGCTCGACGCCGTTGTCGACGTCGTACAGGTAGCGCGTGAACCAGCGGTTGAGCATCGTGTCGGTCGGGTTGCCGCCGTGGCCGCCCTGGTGCAGGTAGATCTGGTGCGGCACGCCGTGCGCCTTGAGCTCCTCGTAGAGGGCCGCGGCGTTCTTCGTCATGACGTTCCAGTCGTTGAGCCCGTGGGCGACGAGAGTGGCGGCGTGGATCTTGTCGGCGTTCGCGAGGTAGTTGCGCTCCTCCCAGAACGCGCTGCGGTCGCCCGTGGCGCGGTCTTCGTTCGCGCGCAGCTCGTCGATGATCGGCTGGCAGATCTCCTGGTCGAAGCGCGTGTACACGTAGTCGGCGAGCACGTCGAGGTCTTCACCCTGGTAGCCGCCCGGTGCGCGCACGGCGCCGTTGGCGCGGTAGTAGTCGTACCAGTCGGAGATCGCCGAGACGGGGACGATCGCGTCGAGCCCCTCGACGCCGGTCGAGGCGACGCCGATCGGCAGCGTGCCGTTGTACGAGGTGCCGATCATGCCGACGCTGCCCGTCGTCCAGTCGGCGGCGACCTCGGTCGCGCGGTCGGGCTTCGTGTAGGCCTTGGCCCGGCCGTTGAGCCAGTCGACGACCGCCTTGCCGGCGAGCGACTCGTTCGTGCCGCCCGAGGTGGGGCAGCCCTCCGACCAGCCGCTGCCGAAGCCCTCGGCGTGCACGACGGCGAAGCCGCGGGGCACCCACGTGCTCTCGAGCGAGCGCGAGATCGTGGGGCTCGTGCGGTTCGTCGGCACGTAGGCGGGCCACGGGTCCTTCGTCGCGGGCGGGTCGCCGAGCTCGTGGTCGACCGGCCAGTTCGTGACCTGCGAGCCGCCCGCGTAGTACGGGCTCAGCTCCATGATGACGGGCACGTCGAGACCGGCGGTGTTCGTCTCGGGCACCCGGCTGACGTCGATGTGCACGAGGTCGGGCTTGCCGTCGCGGTCGGAGTCGACGTCGCTCTCGACCCAGGCCTCCTCGTTGATCCACTCGGCCGAGTTCTTCGTGAAGACGGCCTGGGAGAGGCCGTCGACGAACGTCGGCTCGGCCGGCTCAGGACTCGCGTACGCCGGCGCGGCGGCGGCGAGACCGGCGCCGGCGATGACGGCGGTCAGCAGTGCGGCGGTGCGGGTCAGGCGTCGTCGTGCGGTCGTTGGTACCGCTGATGACATGCGGATGCTCCTTCGGACATGCCGGGGCCATCGCCTTCGTCCGCATCGTCACGGTGCCACGACCCCGTGACTCCTCCACACGCTAGGGGTGCGAGCCCGCGACGCGCCAGACATCGACGGTCTTTTGTGCAACAATCTCCGCGCGCGCGCTGCTCACCCGACGGATGCAGCGGCGAGCGGCAGCTCGACCGTGAAGACCGTGCGCCCGGGTTTCGACTCGACCGAGACGGTGCCGTGCTGGGCCTCGACGACCGCGCGCACGATCGCGAGCCCGAGACCCGTCGAACCGGCGCGGCGCGAGCGCGAGGCATCCCCCCGCGCGAAGCGTTCGAACAGGCGATCGCGCAGCCCCTCGTCGATGCCGGGGCCGTCGTCGACGATGTCGAGGCGGGCCCGCCCGTCGGCCTTCGTGAGCCGCGCCGTGACCGCGGTGCCGGCGGGCGTGTGCAGGCGGGCGTTCGCGAGCAGGTTCGCGAGCACCTGGCGCAGGCGCGCGTCGTCGCCCGACACCACGACGGGCGACTCGGCCGCGTCGACCGACCACTCGTGGTCGGGCCCGGCGGCCTGCGCGTCGCCGACGGCGTCGACCACGAGGGCCCGCAGGTCGACCTCGGAGTGGACGAGCTCGCGTCCCTCGTCGAGCCGGGCGAGCAGCAGCAGGTCCTCGACGAGCTCGGTCATGCGCACCGACTCCGACTCGATGCGCGAGAGCGCGTGCACCACATCCTCGGGCAGCTCGCCGCCGTGCAGGCGCGTGAGCTCGGCGTACCCGCGGATCGACGCGAGCGGCGTGCGCAGCTCGTGCGAGGCGTCGGCCACGAAGCGGCGCACCTTCTGCTCGCTCTGCTCGCGTGCGGTGAGGGCGGATGCCACGTGCCCGAGCATCCGGTTGAATGCCGAGCCGAGCCGGCCGACCTCGGTGCCGTCGTCGTCGACGTCGACCCGCTCGGCGAGCGCGACGTCGCCGCGGTCGAGCGGCAGCTCCGACACGCGCTGGGCGGTCGCGGTGACGCGCGCGAGCGGACTCAGCGCTCGGGTGACGATGAGCGAGCCGAGCCCGAGCGCGACGGCGAGCCCCGCGAGCGCGACGATCGAGATGGTGATCGCGAGCTGCGACGTCGCCGCGTCGACCTCCGCGAGCGGCAGCGCGAGCACGATCGAGACGCGGTCCCACTCCGCCTCCTGCACGGCGAGGGCGCGGTAGTCGCCGAGGTCGCCGACCTTGATCGAGTGCGGTTCGCCGTCGGCCGGCACCGCGGCGAGCTTCTGCGCGAGGTGCTGCGGCAGGTCGAGCACCCGCCCCTCCTCGGTGATGTAGCCCGCGCGCGGCTCGCCGTCATCGGGCACGAGGGCGGCGAGCGTGCCCGCCTCCTGGCCCGGCACGTTGAGCACGAGGCTCGGCGCCTCGTCGGGGTTGCCGGGGAACCCGGGCGGCTGGCCCGCGATCGCGACGTTCGCGCGCGAGATCGCCGAGTCGAGGTTGGCGTCGAGCCGGGCGACCGACGAGCTGTGGAAGACGGCGACGCTCACGACGCCGACGACCGCGCTCACCGCGACGAGCAGCGACGCCACGATGACGAGCAGCCGCCGCCTGAGGGTCCACGGGCGGCGTCGGCCCGAGGCGCCGGCACCGTCGACGGGTTCGGCGGAGGCGTCGGGGCCGCGCGTGGTCGCCTCGCGGCGGGCGGCGGCGTATCCGGGGTCGCCGGGGTGCGTCATCCCGCCGCCTTCAGCATGTAGCCGGCGCCGCGCACCGTGTGGATCATGGGCGGTCGACCGGCGTCGATCTTCTTGCGCAGGTAGGAGATGTAGAGCTCGACCACCGTCTCCTTGCCGCCGAAGTCGTACGACCAGACGCGGTCGAGGATCTGCGCCTTGGAGAGCACGCGGCGGGGGTTGCGCATGAGGTAGCGCAGCAGCTCGAACTCGGTCGCGGTGAGCTCGATCGGCTCGCCGCCGCGGGCCACCTCGTACGAGTCCTCGTCGAGGGTGAGGTCGCCGACGGTGAGCACCGGGTCCTTCGCCTGCGCGAGGGTGAGCGTCGAGCGGCGGATGAGCCCGCGCAGCCGCGCCACCACCTCTTCGAGGCTGAACGGCTTCGTGACGTAGTCATCGCCGCCCGCGGTGAGCCCGGCGATGCGGTCGTCGAGCGAGTCCTTCGCGGTGAGGAAGAGCACGGGTGTCTCGGTGCCGTCGGCGCGCACCCGCTGCAGCACCTCCAGCCCGTCGATGTCGGGCAGCATGATGTCGAGCACGATCGCGTCGGGCCGGAACTCGCGCGCGACCCGCACGGCGGTCGCGCCGTCGGCGGCGGTGCGCACGTCCCAGCCCTCGTACTTGAGCGCCATCTTCAGCAGCTCGGTGAGCGAGTGCTCGTCGTCGACGACGAGCACGCGCACCATCGACCCGTCGCCCTTGGCGATCGCGGGGGCACGGTGCGGGGCGGGGGGCGTCGAGCTCATGCCTCCAGTATCCGCATCGAGCTATGCGATTCCTATGCCTCGCCTGTGCGCACGTCGTGGGTTGAGGAGGCGCGCCAGCGCCGTGTCGAAACCCGAATCGGTTTCGAGACGCTCGCTTCGCTCGCTCCTCAACCCTCATGGGCGACGCATAGCCGGGCCAAAGTGCCGCCACAGCGTGCGCTCATACCGTCGGGCCGACCCCAACGACGAGAGGACCTCCATGTTCTTCACCTATCTCCGGCGCGAACTCGCCGGCCGGCGCAGGCAGACCGCGATCGTCGCGATCGGCATGGCGCTCGCCATCGCGCTCGTCATGATCGTGAATGCCGTCTCGACGGGCGTGCAGCAGGCGCAGGCGCAGGTGCTGCAGTCGGTCTACGGCGTCGGCACCGATCTCACGGTGAGCGCGACGCCCGCGGCGCCCGGCGAGGGCGACGGCCCGCAGCGCTTCGAGTTCGGCGCCGACGCCGGGCAGACGTCCGACGGCTCGACCTCGATCAGCCAGTCGCGGCTCACCTCGGGTCCCGGCTCGCAGACCTTCGACGCGTCGGCTCTCGAGACCGTGCAGGGCATCGACGGGGTCGCGGGTGCCGCTGCTGCGCTGTCGCTCGAGAACGTGACGTTCTCGGGCGAGCTGCCCGACTTCTCCGCGCAGGGCGCGCAGGGCGGCGACCAGACGATGCCCGGCGGCGACGGCCAGGCCCAGCAGCCCCCGCAGGGCGGCTTCGACGGCGCGGGCGGCAGTGCGTTCGACGTCGATCGCGTCACGGTGCTTGGCGTCGACCCCGAGGGTTCCGCCGTCGGTCCGCTCTCGTCGGTCGAGCTCACGGCCGGGCGCGGCCTCGAGTCGGGCGACACGGGGCAGGCCGTCGTCGTGCTCGACGACACGTATGCGACGAGCGCCGAGCTCGCGGTCGGCGACACGATCGACCTCGGCGGCACCGACTTCGAGGTGGTCGGCACGGTCGCCTCGACCTCGGCGGATGCGACGACCGCGTCGAACGCGTACATGCCGCTCGACCTCGCCCAGTCGCTCTCGGGCGAGGACGGCATGATCAGCGACCTCTACGTGCAGGCGACCTCGTCGAGCGGGATCGACGCCGTGCAGGCCGACATCGAGGAGGCGCTGCCCGACACCACCGTCTCGACCCAGGCCGACCTCGCCTCGCAGGTCTCGGGCTCGCTCTCGACCGCGTCGAGCCTCATCCAGAACCTCGGGCTGTGGATCTCGCTCGCGGTGCTCGTCGCCGCGTTCCTCATCGCGATCCTCTTCACCATCCAGGGCGTCACCCGGCGCACGCGCGAGTTCGGCACGCTCAAGGCCATCGGCTGGCCGGGCGGGCGCATCGTCGGCCAGGTCGCGGGCGAATCGCTCGTGCAGGGCCTCATCGGCGGCGCCGCAGGACTCGTGCTCGGACTCGCGGGCATCTGGATCGTCAACCTCGCCGGTCTCACCCTGGGTGGCAGCGCGGGCGGCACCTCGTTCGGCGGGCCGGGTGCGGGCGGCCCGGGCGGCGCCATGCCGGCCGGGGATGCCGCGGCGCAAGCCGGCGGCATGGCGGGAGGGCCGTTCGGCGCGAGCATGGCGACGCAATCGACCACCGAGGTCGTGCTGAACGCACCGGTCACGGTGGGCGTCGTCGCCGTCGCGATCGGGCTCGCCGTGCTCGGCGGCCTGCTCGCCGGTGCGATCGGCGGCTGGCGGGCCTCGCGCCTGCGTCCGGCCGAGGCGCTGCGGAGCGTCGCATGACCCGGATCGATGTGCAGACCGGCCCCGGCGCCGGCCCCGAGGCATCCGTCATCGCCCCTTCGACGAGCTCAGGGAGCGACACCTCACCGATCAGACCGAAGGGAACCCCCATGTACGTGCTCGAGAACGTCACCAAGCAATACCCGGGCAAGCGCACCGTGACCGCGCTCAAGGACGTGAGCCTCGAGATCGCGGCCGGCCAGATGGTCGCGATCCAGGGCCCGACGGGCGGCGGCAAGTCGACGCTGCTGCAGATGCTCGGCGCGCTCGACCGGCCCACGTCGGGGCGGGTGCGGCTCGGCGACGCCGACATCTCGCACCTGCCCGACGCGAAACTCGCCCGGGTGCGCGCGAAGGAGGTCGGGTTCGTGTTCCAGGGGTTCAACCTCATCCCGACCCTCACCGCACAGGAGAACGTCGAGACGGGGCTCGAGCCGCTCGGGGTGCCGGCGGAAGAGCGGCGTCGCCGAGCCGCCGAGGCGCTCGCCGCCGTCGGACTCGCCGACCGCGCGACGCACGTGCCCGGAGAGCTCTCGGGCGGCCAGCAGCAGCGCGTCGCGATCGCCCGCGCACTCGTCAAGGAGCCTGATGTGCTGCTCGCCGACGAGCCGACGGGTGCCCTCGACGAGGAGACCCGCGACGAGATCCTGGGCCTGCTCGAGGGGCTCTGGCGCGACCGCGGCCTCACGCTCGTGATCGTGACGCACGACTCGGCGGTCGCCCGGCGCGCCGAGCGGCGCCTGCACATCAAGAACGGCGCGGTCACCGAACGCTGACCGCGCTTCGGTCGAATGGGGATGCCTCGTCGGGATGCCGCCCGGCGAGGCATCCGGTTCGCCGTGTTCGCAGCTCTGGACAAGCTGGGCGACACGCCGTCGGGCGTACTCGACACGCCGCGCTGCCCGGCGGCCGTCCTCAGTTGCGAACACCGACGCGGCCCGGCGCGCGCGCGGCTCAGCCCGCCCGAGGGTGCCACGACGTAGCGTGGATGCGATGACCCAGCCGACCGAACGCCCCTCCCCCGGCGTGTACCTGCGCCGACGCCTCGTCGTCGGCGGTGCGCTCGTCGTCGTGCTCGGGCTCGTCGTGTGGCTCGTCGTGGCGATCGTGACTGCGGCGGTCGCGGCCGCGACCCCTCCGGGGCCGACCGGGCCCGGCACGCAGGGCGGGCGGGGCGTCCACCCCAACGCGGCCGCGCTCGAGCTCGACCCCGACCTGCCCGCCCCCGTGCTGCGCCAGCTCGAGTACGTGCGCGAGTACTGGGATGGCGCGAACGACGACTACGGCGTGCTCGGCGACGACGACTGCGTCAACTTCGCGTCGCAGTCGCTCATCGAGCGCGGCTGGGCGGTCGACGACGAGTGGTGGCACTCGACCGACGGCGACCCCTACGCGTCGAGCGACGCCTGGCGGTCGTCCACCCTGTTCAGCGACTACCTCGCCGCGCACCCCGAGCGCGCGACGCCCCTCTCCGATGCGCAGCGCGCGAAGGTGAAGCCGGGCGACATCGTGCAGTTCGACTGGGATGCCTCGGGCGACCGCGACCACACCGCCGTCGTGACCGCCGTGCGCGAGGACGACGAGGGCGACGTGCACGTGTACTACGCGGGCCACACCGACGCGACGTGGGACCGGTCGGTCGACGACCACCCGAAGCATCCGAAGACGAAGGTGTACTTCTGGAGTGTGAGGGGCTGACGCGGCCGGTCAGGCCAAGAAGTCGTACTCCTGGAACTCGGCGACCTCGGGCACCCAGCGGCCCTCGACGAAGCCGACGTGCGCCGGGTGCGCGTTGTAGGCGTCGTACGCGGCGGCGTCGGCGAACGTCATGCGGAACTGGTGCGTGAGGGCGCTCTTCGGACTGACCTGCCGCAGGACGGCGAAGCCCTCGACGCCCGGAATTCCCGTGAGGGTCTCGCGGGCGGTGGCCAGGAACTCCTGCTCCTCGGCCGAGCCGGGCTCGTGGACGAGCCGGAAGACGACGGTGTGCTCGATCGACATGCGACTCCTACTGGTTCGAGAATGCGGCGTCGAACGACGCGGTCGGGCGGGGGAAGAGCTTGGAGCGGATGAAGCCGACCGCCTCGGCGGCGCCGTGCAGGCGGTCCATGCCGGCGTCCTCCCACTCGACCGAGATCGGGCCGGTGTACCCGATCGCGTCGAGCGCGCGGAACGCGTCCTCCCACGGCACGTCGCCGTGACCGGTCGAGACGAAGTCCCAGCCGCGGCGCGGGTCGCCCCACGGCAGGTGCGACCCCATGATGCCGGGGCGTCCCGTCGCCGGGCGCAGCCGTGTGTCCTTGCAGTCGACGTGGTAGATGCGGTCGGCGAAGTCGACGATGAACCCGACCGGGTCGATGCCCTGCCACATCATGTGCGACGGGTCCCAGTTGAAGCCGAACGCCTCTCGCCGGTCGATCGCCTCGAGGGTGCGCACGCTCGTCCAGTAGTCGTAGGCGATCTCGGAGGGGTGCACCTCGTGCGCGAAGCGCACGCCCTCGGCGTCGAACACGTCGAGGATCGGGTTCCACCGGTTCGCGAAGTCCTCGTAGCCGGCGTCGATCATCGACGCCGGCACGGGCGGGAACATGGCCACGTACGGCCAGATCTTCGACCCGGTGAACCCGACGACGGTGTCGACGCCGAGCTTGCGGGCGACGCGCGCGGAGCGCATCATGTCGTCGGCGGCGCGCTGCCGCACGCCCTCGGGGTCGCCGTCGCCCCACGTGTACGGTCGCACGATCGCCTCGTGGCGGAAGTCGATGGGGTCGTCGCACACCGCCTGCCCGGTGAGGTGGTTGGAGATCGCGTAGACCTCGAGGCCGTGCCGGTCGAGGATCTCGCGGCGTTCGGCGAGGTAGCCCGGCTCCTCCTCGGCGAGCTTGAGGTCGAGGTGGTCGCCCGAGCACGCGATCTCGAGGCCGTCGTAGCCCCACTCGGCCGCGAGGCGCGCGACCTCGGCGAACGGCAGGTCGGCCCACTGGCCGGTGAAGAGCGTGACGGGGTGGGTGGCGGTCATGCCGGGTTCCTTTCGTCCTGCAAGGCGGTCAGGTAGCGGATGCTCCGTGCCGCGAGTTCGTCCTGCGAGGGGGCGAGCGGCCGCCACACGGAGGCGGCGACCGCGATGGTCGCGTTCTCGCCCGTGAAGCTCTCGAGCCCGAGCGCGCCCGCGTAGCCCACGTCGTCGAGGGCGTCGAGGAACGCCGGCCAGTCGAGGTGGTCGTCGCCCACGGCGCCGCGGTCGTTGCCGCACACCTGCACGTAGGCGAGGTGGTCGCCCGCCGCGCGGATCGCGTCGCCGATCGACTTCTCCTCGATGTTGAGGTGGTAGCTGTCGAGCGCGAGCCCGAGGCCCGGCCCGAGCAGCGGCCCGAGCGCCTCGAGCGCCTGCTCGACGGTGTTCACGAGGCTCGTCTCGTAGCGGTTCAGGGGTTCGATCGCGAGTCGGATGCCGCGGTCCTCCGCCTTGCGGACGACGGGGGCGAGGCTCGCCCGGAGTTCGCGGTAGCGCGCCTCGCGTTCCTCGGCATCCATGCGCCACGCCCGGCCCGTGGCCGCGGTGAAGGGGCCCGCGACGACCGGCGAGCCGAGTCGCTCGGCGACGCCGAGGCAGTGCACGAGGTAGTTCTGGGTCGCGACGACCTCTGAGCCGGGAGCGGCGACGAGGTTGCGACCGGGGCCCATGGCGCCGATCACGATCGGTGCCAGGCGATGTTCACGGAGCACGTCGGCAGCGGCATCCGCCGACCAGTCGCCGGGGTTCTCGACCGGCAGCTCGATCGCGCCGAAGCCGAGCGCCGCCGCCTTCGCGGCGAGCGCCGGCAGGTTCTCGTCGGTGAGGGGCGAGGCCCACACCCAGGTGTTCACGCCGATGGTGCGGCGCATGCTGCCTCCTTGCAGACGTTGCGGTGGTCGAGTAGCGAAGCGTATCGAGACCTGTTGCGAGGTCTCGATACGCTCCTTCGTCGCTACTCGACCACCGAAGTGGGGTCGTCGCTACTCGACCACCGTACTCAGCGGCTCACGGGACGATGCGGTCCTCCCAGACCTGCGGGTAACCCGGCAGGTCCTCGCCGCCGAACTTCGCGTAGTGGCCGTCGGGCATGTTCTCGTTCAGCGCGAGGTACTCGTCGACCTCCTCCGCGGTGATCGGCGACTGCGGCAGCACCCACTCCTGCGGCACCTCTTCGCCGGCGAAGATCTTCTGCGCGGCGAGGAGCGGCGTGCGCCACTGGAAGTTCGAGTAGACCGGCGCGAGACCCGTGAGCCCCGTCTCCTTCCACTTGCGGAGGAAGCTCATCTCGTCCTCACCCGTCATCACGGGGTAGTCGACGCCGGCGTCCTCGAACGCCTCGATGGCGGCGACGGCGCCGTCACCGGCGTCCATCCAGACGCCGTCGACGTCGCCCTTGGCGAGCTCGTCGGAGATGATCTTCTTGATCTCGGCGGGGTCGGCACCCGTGAAGTAGTCGACGGCCTCGATGCCGGCCTCGTCGAACAGCTTCTCGGCCGCGGCCCAGCGCTGCTCGAGCACGTCGACACCCGGCAGGATGCGGAGCGCCACGACCTTGTCGCCCTCGTCGAGCTCGTCGATGAGGAACTCGGCCGTGTCGATGCCCCACGCGAATCCGCCGATCGGGTGGATGAACGTGACCGGGCAGTCGGTCTGCACGCCGCGGTCGAACACGACGACGGGCTTGCCCGTGTCGCATGCGCGCTCGACGGCCGGGGTCATCGCCGCGGTGGAGTTCGGCGAGATCAGGAAGATGTCGCAGCCGCCCTCCTCGATGAAGTAGTCGATGTCCGCGATCTGCGTGTCGTCGGAGTCCTGCGCGTCGCGCGTCTCCATCTCGCTGATCACACCGGCGTCCTGCAGCACCTTCAGCTGCTGGTTCATCGTGATCCAGCCGGTCGTGCGCCACGGGTTCGAGATCGAGGCGTTGGCGAAGCACGCCTTCTTGGCGCCGTCGCTCGCGAACTCGGACGTGTCGACCATCTCGGCGTTGATGTGCTGGAGCCACGGCTGGCCGTCGGGCCCCTCCGGCACGACGTCGCGTTCGGCGTCCTGCTTGTCGAAGAGCTCCTGGTCGAACCACTCGACGGACTCCTCCGTGGCGCCGGCGTCCTCCGTCGGCGCGGTCACGTTGGGGTCGGTGGTACAGCCGGCGAGCGCGATCAGCGCGAGGGCGCCGACCATGGCGGATGCCACCGCATACCTGCGTCGCATCACGAACCTCCCTTGGTTTCGTTGTCAGCCCTCTGCGTCGAGGGAATGGGTGCAGGGCGAGCGGATGCCTCGGCATCGCGCTCCTCCGCCGGTGCCGGCGAAGTCTGGGTCGCCGCTGGGGGCGAGATCTGGGTCGCCGCGTCGGGCGAGGTGGGCGAATCGGGGCGGGATGCCTCGGCCGGGGCATCCGCGACCGGATCCGATGACGGCGAGGGGGCCTCGATGCCGCGTCCGCGGCGGCGCGCCCGGAAGGTCGTCGCCGAGTACGCGACCGCGAGGATGATGATCGCGCCCTGCACCGCGTCACGGTACGTCGAGGGCACTCCCGCGAAGTTCAGGAGGGTGAAGAGCGCCTCGAGGGCGAACGCACCGGCCGCGGCGGCGACCACCCAGCCGCGCCCGCCGCCGAGCACGACGCCGCCGAGCACGACCGCCGTGATGGCGGTGAACTCGTAGCCGCGCCCGACCGAGGGGTGCACGCCTGCGTAGCCGACGAGGAGCACGCCCGCGATCGTCGCCGACAGCGACGAGATCATGAAGGTCGAGGTCTTCACCCACCAGTTGCGGGTGCCCGAGAAACGGGCCGTGGTGGGGTTGTCGCCGAGCGCGATGATCGTGCGCCCGAACGGCCGCTTCGAGAACCAGATCGCCGCGGCGAGCACGATCGCGAGCACGAGCACCGACCACGGCAGGATGTCGATGACCGGCAGGTCGCGGATGCCGCCGCGCCCGATCTCGCGGAACCCGTCGGCCGGGTTTCCGGTCGCGGCACCGCCCGTCCAGTAGAGCGTCGCGCCGAGCAGCGCCAGCATCATGCCCAGGGTGACGATGAAGCTCGGCACCTTCAGGAACGACACGATGAGGCCGTTCACGAGGCCGATGAACGCGCCGAACGCGAGCATGAGCAGGAGCACGGGCAGCGACTTCGCGTCGTCCTGGCCGATGAGGTTGCCGGCGATCACGACCTGGGTGGTCACGACGGAGCCCATCGAGAGGTCGAACTCGCCGCCGACGATGACGAAGTACTGCCCGATCGCGACGATCGCGACCGGGGCGACGCGCTGGATGAAGCGGATGAACTGGCTCGGCTCCGCGAACGACGGGTTGATCAGCGCGATCGCGACGAGCAGCACGATGAGCAGCAAGAAGACGGCCCCGCGGGGGCTCACGAGGGCGCGACCGAGGTCGGCGAGGCGCTGCCCGAAACCGGGTCGGTCGGTCGTGACGGCGGTCATGCGCGGGCCTCCTCTCGCGTGTCGCTGCCGTTCGCGGGTCCTGAGCCGTTCGCGGTCGGCGGTGGCGCGGCGTTCGCGAACCGGGGCCTGCGCCGGTCGACCGAGCGGCTCGTGTAGACGGCGACGGCCGCGACGATGACGACGCCGCGCACGACGTCCTTCAGGAACGGGTTCACCTGCATGACGCTCATGACGTTGTCGACGACGGCGAAGATGGCGACGCCGCCGATCGTGCCCCAGATCGACCCGCGGCCGCCCATGAGGAGCGTGCCGCCGAGCACGACCGCGGCGATCGAGAGCAGGTCGTACCCGCCCTGCGTGCCGACGACGGGGCTGCCGACGCCGAGCCGGCTCGCGAGCAGCAGCCCGGCGAGCGCCGCGGTGATCGAGCAGAGCACGTGGGCGACGATGAGGGGCCGCGCGGTGCGGATGCCCGAGAGCCGAGCGACCTGCTCGTTGCCGCCGACGGCGAACATGTGGTTGCCGGTGCGGGTGCGGGCGAGGAAGAAGGCGCCCGCCACCGCGACGAGCAGCATGAGCAGCGTCGAGATCGGGATCGGCCCGATGCCCGTCGCGCCGATGAGCTGGAACTCCCACGGCACCTGTCCGCTCGTGCCCTTGTAGTTCGAGTCGAGGTAGCCCTTGATGATGAGCCCCGTGCCGAGCGTCGCGATGAAGCCGTTCACCTTGAGCTTCGTGACGATGAGCCCGTTCGCGAGCCCGATGACGGCGGCGACCACGAGCACGGCGACGATCGCGAGCGGGATGTTCGCCGGGTTGCCGGCCATGAGGTCGGCGGCGATGAGGCTCGACAGGCTGACGACGTAGGGCACCGAGAGGTCGAGCGATGCGCACAGGATCACGAGCGTCTGCCCGATCGCGACGAACCCGAGCACGCTCATGCCGGTGAGGATGTCGCGGATGTTGCCGGCGCTGAAGAAGTTGCGGCCGACCGACGCGACGAGGATCGCGCCGACGATGATCACGGCGACGAGGGCGATGCCGACGATGAGGCTCGCGTCGAGCCGGCGGCGGCGCGGTGCCGTGCGGCGCACCGAGGCGGGGGTCGTGGTGCTCATCGCAGCTCCTCCCCGCCGACGCGCAGAGTGCCGGTCGCGGCGCCGAGGATGGTGGCCTCGTCGCTGCGGGCGGGCAGCTCGGCCGATGCCCGGCCGTCGTGCATGACGATGATGCGATCGGACATGCCGATCACCTCGGGCAGCTCGGAGGAGATCATGAGGATGGCGACCCCTTCGTTCGCGAGTCGGCGCATGAGCGTGTAGACGGCGACCTTGGCGCCGACGTCGATGCCGCGGGTGGGTTCGTCGAGGAGCACGACGCGCGGCTTCGTGGCGAGCCACTTCGCCAGCACGACCTTCTGCTGGTTGCCGCCGGAGAGGTACTGCACCTCCTGGTCGAGTCCTCGCGACGAGAGCTCGAGCGACGAGAGCACGCCCGGCAGTTCGCGCCGCGTCTCGCGGGTGCGCCGCGAGAACACCGACCGGATGACGAGCAGGGCGTTGTCGGCGATCGACTGGTTGAGGGCGAGCCCCTGCGCCTTGCGGTCCTCGGTGATGAGGGCGACGCCGCGCTTGACCGCCTGGCGGGCCGACGAGATCTGCACGGCCTGCCCGTCGAGTCGCAGCTCGCCGCGCGTGAACGGCGCGATGCCGAACACCGCCTCGACGAGCTCGGTGCGACCCGAGCCCTGCAGGCCCGCGACGCCGACGATCTCGCCGGCGCGGAGCGTGAGGTCGACGCCGTCGACGTAGGCGTTGCCGGCGCCCCGCAGCTCGAGTCGCGGCTCACCGACGACGGTGCCGGGTTCGGGGTCGGGGAAGTACGCGGAGATCGGGCGGCCGACCATCCGCCGCACGAGCTCGTCGGTGTCGAGCTCGGCAGCCGGACCGCTCGACACGAGCGCGCCGTCCTTCAGCACGGTGATCGTGTCGCAGAGGTCGAAGATCTCCTTGAGCCGGTGCGAGACGTAGAGGATCGCGACGCCGCGCGCCTGCAGGCGCCGCACGATCGCGTAGAGCAGCTCGACCTCGTGGTCGGCGAGGGCCGCGGTCGGCTCGTCCATCTGGATGACCCGGGCGTCGACCGAGAGCGCCTTCACGATCTCGACGATCTGCTGCTCGGCGACCGTGAGGGTCCTGACCGGGGCATCCGCGTCGATCGAGTCGATGCCGAGCTCCGCGAGCAGCGAGCGGGTCTCGGCGAGCATCGCCTTGCGGTCGACGAGACCGCGACGCTTGGGCTCACGGCCGAGGAAGACGTTCTGCGCGACCGTGCGCTCGGGCAGCAGGTTGAACTCCTGGAAGACCGTGGCGAGTCCGGCGCGAGCGGCCTGCACGGGGTGCGTGAAGGCGACCTCCTCGCCGCCGAGGCGCACCGTGCCCGCGTCGCGCTCGTAGACGCCCGCGAGGATCTTCATGAAGGTCGACTTGCCCGCGCCGTTCTCGCCGACGAGCCCGTGCACCTCGCCGGCGCGCAGGGTGAGCCCCACGCCGCGCAGCACGGTCACGCCGAAGAACGACTTCTCGAGGCCGTCGGCGACGAGCACGGGCGCTCCCGGCGCTGCCGCGGAGCCGGGCGCCTGCGCCGACGGGGCCATGCCGCTCGTGCCGCTCATGCCGCCACCTCCACCCAGTCGTGTCGTTCGGCCGAGGCGAGCACGGCCTCGGTGACCCGGGCGGCGCGCAGTCCGTCGGCGAAGGTCGGCAGGCCCTCGGGCCGCGCGCCGTCGATCGCGGCGTACGCGTCGGCGACGAAGGCGTTGAACGCGTCCTGGTAGCCCATGGGGTGCCCGGCGGGCACGAGCGAGAGCCTCGCCGCGTCGGCCGCGAGGCGGGCCGGGTCGCGCTCGACGATGCTCGAGGCCTCGGTGCGGCCGATCCAGAGCGTGTCGGGGCGCTCCTGTTCGAACCGCACGCTCGCGTCGGTGCCGGCGAGCTCGATCGAGAGCGCGTTCTTGCGGCCGGGTGCGACCTGCGACACGAGCAGGGTGCCGAGCGCACCCGAGGAGAGCTCGACGACGAGCGCGACGAGGTCTTCGGTCTCGATCGCCGCGTGGTCGGCGCGCTCGGCGTAGACCGTGCGCGTCGAGGCCGCGAGCCGCACGATGCGCTCGCCCGCGACGAACTCGACGAGGTCGACGAGGTGCGAGCCGATGTCGGCGAATGCACGCGACGGACCGCCGAGCGCCGTGTCGACGCGCCAGTCGTCGTCGCGCGGTGTGGCGAGCCAGTCCTGCAGGTAGGCGCCGTGCACGCTGAGCAGGCGGCCGGTCTCCCCCGCGGCGACCCGGGCGCGGGCCTCGCGGGCCATCGGGTGGAAGCGGTAGACGAACGGCACCGCCGCGACGAGTCCGCGCTCGGCGGCGAGGTCGGCGAGCGCCTCGGCATCCGCCGTCGTCGTCGCGAGGGGCTTCTCGCAGATCACGTGCTTGCCCGCCTCGAGCGCTGCCCGCGCGAACGCGGCGTGCGTCGTGTTCGGCGTGCAGATGTGCACGACCTCGATGTCGGGATCGGCGAGCAGGGCTTCGAAGGAGTCGTAACCGGCACCGAGGCCGAGTCGTTCGGCGGCCGCTGCGGCGCGCGAGGGCGACGACGAGGCGGCGCCGACGAGGTCGGCTCGGGCGGCGCGAGCGGCACGCGAGTGCACAGCGGCCATGAAGCCGCCACCGACGAAGCCGGCACGTCGAGTGCGGGCCGGGGCGATGACGTCCGTTGTCATGCGGACATCGTGACACACGTTCGACAACTTTTGCTAGTCCTTCGTCAAAAGTTGTTCGTTCAGAATCAGGTAGCGGATCGGTGTTGCGACGAAGACCGTGTGCTTTACTCGGTTGCATGGTGGACATCAGTCGGGGATCCGCGCTCGGAGCGTCGGGCGCGAGCGAGCTGTTCCAGCTGCTGCGCGACGGCGCCCCGCGCACGCGCGCCTCGCTCGCGCAGTCGACGGGCCTGGCCCGGTCGACGATCGCGGCACGGGTCGACGAGCTCATGCGGCTCGGCCTCGTCACGCCCGTCGCCGACGCCGCCTCCACGGGCGGTCGGCCGCCGTCGCAGTTCGCACTCAATCCCTCGGCCCGCATCGTGCTCGCCGCCGACCTCGGCGCCTCGCATGCCTCGCTCGCGGTCACCGACCTCGCGGGAACCGTGCTCGTCGAGCACTCCGAACGCAAGGACATCGCCCAGGGCCCTGAGGCGGTGCTCGGCTGGATGGTCGAGCAGGGCCTCGAGCTCATCGAGGGCCTCGGCCGCGACCGCCGCGACCTCGTCGCGATCGGCATCGGCGTGCCGGGCCCCGTCGAGCACTCGACCGGCCGCCCCGTGAACCCGCCGATCATGCCCGGCTGGGACCGGTTCGACGTGCCGGGCTGGGTGCAGCAGCACCTCGAGGTGCCCGTGCTCGTCGACAACGACGTCAACATCATGGCGCTCGGCGAGCGCGCCCTCGCGTGGCCGCAGGTCGAGCACCTCATGTTCGTGAAGGTCGCGACGGGCATCGGCTCGGGCATCATCTCGGGCGGGCTGCTGCAGCGCGGCGCCCAGGGCATCGCGGGCGACATCGGCCACGTGCGGGTCGCCCGCGGCAGCGACGTTCCCTGCCACTGCGGCAACCGGGGATGCCTCGAGGCCCTCGCCTCGGGCCCGGCGATCGCCCGCGCCCTGCGCGACGAGGGCATCGACGCGGCGTCGGGCGGCGATGTCGTCGAACTCGTCAAGCGCGGCGACATCGACGCGATCCAGGCGGTGCGCCAGGCCGGCCGCGACATCGGCGAGGTGCTGACCGCGTGCGTGAGCCTCGTGAACCCGTCGGTCATCGCGATCGGCGGTTCGATGGCCCGTGCGGGCGAGCACCTCATCGCGGGCGTGCGCGAGGTCGTCTACACGCGGTCGATGCCGCTCGCGACCGAGCACCTCTCGATCGTGCAGTCGGCGGCCGCCGAGAACGCCGCCGTGCTCGGCGCGAGCATGCTCGCCATCCACCACGTGCTCTCGCCCGAGGGCATCGACGCCCTCGCCGCGCGCTGACGCGACTCGAAGCACGTCGAGCTTCGCGCCCGACCGGGACGCCGGCCTGCGTCATCCTGTTCGGGATGCCGCAGGCCGGCGTGGCCCGCGTCAGAAGCGCAGGTCGAACAGGTAGTCGTACCCGACCCGGGCGGTCTGCAGCGGCGTGACGTCGGGGGTGTCGTTCTCGACGATGTACTCCTCGACGGCATGGGCGCGGAAGATGCGCGCGAAGTCGATCGTGCCGGTGCCGAGGTCGGCCATGTCGCCGTCGAGGTGGCGGTCCTTGACGTGGAACTGGCGCACGCGCTGCGGCGCCTGGTCGATCACGTCGATGGCGAACTGCTCGGGGTCGCTCGCCCCGTCGCCGCTCTGGATGCCGCCCGTGACGACCCAGTAGAGGTCGGCCTCGAGGTGCACGAGGGCGGGGTCGAGGCGCTCGGTGAGCACCTGCCACGGCGTGAGCCCGCCGCCCAGGTCGGTCGTGAACTCGTGCGCGTGGTTGTGATAGCCGTAGGCGATTCCGTAACCCTTCGCCGCCCGGGCCTCCTCGTTCATCGTGTCGGCCAGCTGCTGCCAGTCGGCGAGCGAGTTCGAGGCGAAGTAGGGCACGTTGAGGTATCGCTGACCGAGCGTCGCCGCATTCTCGAGCTTCAGCTCGAGCGCCGACGCGTCGGCCGACGGGCCGTCGTGCGACGACGTCGCCTGGATGCCGATCTCGTCGTAGAACGCGCGCAGCTCCGCGGCGGTGCGGCCGAAGTAGCCGAGCGCCTGCTCGACGCGCGGGTAGCCCGCGTCGGCGATCGCGCGCAGCGTGGTGTCGTAGTCGCCCGGACCCCAGGGGGCGCCGAGCGCTTCGCGCACGGTCCACAGCTGGATGCTGATCTTGCCGGGCGGCACGCGCTTCCACGGTTTCTTCCCGGCCTCGGCCATCGCGGGTGCGGCTCCCGCGCCGAGCGTCGCGGCGGCGGCCGTTGCGCCCAGCGCGCCGAGCAGCAGGCCGCGCCGGGTCACCCCGCGCCGGGCGAGTGATTCGCGCAGCGCGCCTTCTCCGTCATGTCCGTAGCACATGCTCATTCCTTCCATCTCGTCGTCGAGTGTCCGTGCCGAACACTGTCGCCTACTTTTGACGGTTCGTCAATCAAAAGTCGTCGGCGGGTCCCCCAGAAGTCGCTGGCGCGTCATCTGAACCACTCGGTCGCTCACGGGACGGTCGTGCGCAGCCCGTGAGCGGCCAGCTCACGCGAGCGCGAGCGTCGCGCACAGCAGCAGGATCGCCAGCCCCAGCAGCACTGAGCGCAGCACGATGATCGATTCCCAGCGCGCCTGCAGCGAGCGGGCGTCGGCGGGCACCTCGCCGGCGAGCGCCGCGGCGGTGAGCACCTTGTTGATGGGCGCCGAGATGCGAGCGAACATCGCGAGCCAGACGAGCAGCAGCACGAGCGCGATCGCCGCAGCGGTTGCGGCGAGCGGCGTGCCCCAGAGCGCGGCGAGCACGACGGACGCCGCGGTCAGCACCGTGCCGAGGATGCCGACGACGGGCAGGCGCCGGTCGCCGTAGTAGTGGCCGCGGCCGACGACCTGCACCATGCTGCGGTCGTCGAGCTCGGCGTAGACGGGGCGCAGCACCACGGCCGCGACCACGTCGGTGCCGAAGATGACGGCGAGGTTCAGTACTGCGATGACCGCGGCTACGGCGATGACGATCGACATGCTCGAGCTCCTTCAGAAAGTGTTAGCAGTGCTAACTGTTATCGCCGCTAACATAGCCGCATGGCACGCACCCCGCAAGAGGCCGAGCGATTCCGCGAGCGCGAGCGACTCATCCTCGACACCACCCGGCGGATCGCCGAGGACGAGGGCTGGGCAGCCGTCACCGTGCGCCGGCTCGCCGACGAGATCGGGTACAGCCAGCCGATCCTCTACCGCCACTTCCCCGGCGGGCGCGACGAGATCGTCGAGCGCCTCGTGGTCGCCGGCTACACCGAGCTCGCGACCCGCATGGCCGCGCCCGGCGACGACCTGCACCACCTCATCACGGGGTATCTCGACTTCGCCCGATCGAATCCCGCCCTCTACGAGGCGATGGCCTCCGCGCGCACGAGCTTCGCCTTCGCCTCGAGCGAGACGCCCGAGGCACTCGTGTCGGGCTTCGCGATCATCGAACGAGCCGCCGGTGGTCGCGACGCGCGCGAGCGGACCGTGCGGGCCGAGCTGCTCTGGAGCCTCCTGCACGGGGTGAGCGGGCTCTCGGCGGGCGGGCGGCTCGACGACGCGCTCGGCGCCGACCGCGAACGGCTGATCGCAACCCTGTTCGCGACGCCGGCGACCGGCTGACGCCTACCGCGCGAGCCAGACGACGAGGGCGACCACGACGAGCACGTTCACGACCACGCCGGCCCAGAACACGCGGCGGAAGCTGCGCTTGCGTGTCTTGTGCCGGAACCACTGCTGCGCGACGAGCGCGCCGGGCCAGCCCCCGATGACGTCGACGAGATGCAGCGTGCGCTCGGGTACCCGCTGTCGATCCCGGCCGGCGGCGAGCTTGTCGAACCCGTAGGCCGCGAACGCGACGAGCGAGCACGCGCCGTACCACGCGGCGATCCACCACGGGACGACCGCGGTGACGACGCCGACGGCGACCACCACGGCGAACGCGGCCAGGACGATCCAGCTGAGCGCCGCCGGCAGCGGGCGCGAGAGATCGCGGGAGGCGCCGGCCTGTCGAGGGGATGCCGCGGGGCGGGCGTTCCGCCCGGGGGCCGAGGTGTCACGGGGCATTCGTCGATCGTACGGGCACGACGGTTTCGGAGGCGCTTCTCCGCTTCACCGGCGACCGCACGCCGCACCGCATCCGACGGTGGCGGCGAGTACGCTCGGAACGTGCCAGAACCGTTCGCCCTCTTCGACCTCGAGGGCGACACGTGGGCTCCCCCGCCCGACCCTCGGCCGAGGCATCCGCACGAGACCCGCGTCGTCGCCGACTCGAGTGACCGAGTCGCCTGGCTGCGCGCCCGGTCGCAGGGCATCACGGCGACCGATGCGGCGAAGCTCGCGACCCGCGAGTCGGTGCGCACGGCCGCCCACGAGAAGCTGCACGGCTCGCGGCACAGCTTCGGCGGCAGCCGGTACACCGACCACGGCCGGGCCCGCGAGCCCGTCATCGCCGAGTGGGCGAAGCGCACGCACGGGCTCGAGGGGTCGACGCTGCTCTTCCACGCCGAGACCGAGCGGCGCCACCTCGCGACGCCCGACGGGCTGCGGGTCGCCCCGAACGGCGCGCTCGAGCTGTGCGAGATCAAGACGACGTCGAAGCCCTGGCGCGGCATCCCGCGCGGCTATCTCAGGCAGGTGTGGTGGCAGCAGTACGTGCTCGGCGCCGAGCGCACCCTCGTCGTGTGGGAGGAGCACGCCGACTTCGTGCCCGTCGCCGACGAGCCGAAGTGCCGGTGGGTCGACCGCGACGACGACCAGATCGCGATCCTCGTGGGGCTCGCGAACGAGCTGCTCACGGCGATCCGGCCCGATCCGCGGGTCGCCGATCCGCGCGCGTACTACCGGCCGGGCGCCCTCGCGTGACGACGCTCCTGCTGCACGGCCTCGGTGCCGACCGCCGGCAGCCGCTCGAGCTGTTCGCCCCCGCGGTGCGCGCCGTCGCCGGCGACGACGAGCTCGTCATCGCACCCGACGTCCGCGCCCACGGCGGCTACCTCACGGTCGGCGAGCCCGCCGACTTCGCAATCGACCGGCTCGCGGCCGAGGTCGCCGAGACGACGCGCGCCCAGGTGCTGGAGGCCACGGGGCGCGAGCCGGGCGACGGCGAGCCGCTCACGGTGATCGGGCTCTCGATGGGCGCCGCGATCGCGCTTCGGCTGCTGATCGGCGAGCTCCTGCCGATCGATCGCGCCGTGTTCGTGCGGCCGTCGTTCGACGATCGCGCACTGCCCGGCAACCTGCGCCCGTTCCCCGTGATCGGGCAACTGCTCCTCGACGCCGGGCCGGCCGGTGCGCAGGAGTTCCGCGAACGAGAGGTGTACCAGCGCATCGCCGACGAGTCGCCCGCGGCGGCGAAGGGGCTGCTCTCGCAGTTCACCTCGCCCGATGCCGCGCGTCGTGCGATGCGACTCGTCGAGATCCCCCGCAACCGCGCGTTCGTGCATGACGGCGAGCTCGCGGAGGTGTCGGCACGCGGCGTCCGTACGCTCGTCGTCGCGGCGCCGCGCGACCCCGTGCATCCCGTGCCGGTCGGCGAGCGCTGGGCCGGTGCGCTCGGCGCTCCGCTCGCGATGCTCACCGAGCGCGACGCGGGGCCTGCGCGGCAGAACGCGGTGCTCGCCGAGCACCTCGCGAACTGGCTCGAGCGGGTGCGGCGGGCCTGACCGAGGGCGTCAGCGCGAGAGCGCTTCGGCTGCCGATCCGAGGGCGGATGCCTCGTCGGCGCGCCGCCCGTACGGCCAGGCCGTGCGGCTGACCGCGATGACGCCGGCGCCGACGAGCAGGATGAAGGCGGCGATCGCGACGATGTAGACGAGCACCCCGTCGTAGCCCACGCCCGGCTTCACCTCGGGGTTCAGGAACGGGTACGGGTACCAGCCGACGATCGCCCCGCGCAGCATCGTGTACGCCGCCCAGACGAGCGGGAAGACCGCCACCGTCCACAGCCGTCGCCACGGCACCGGGCGCCGTCCGGGCGCGAGCACCCAGTCGACGAGCAGGTAGAGCGGCGCCCACAGGTGCAGGATCTCGTTGGACCACGGCAGCGTCGTCGCCTGGTCGAGCGAGATGTCGCGCAGCAGCGTGTTGTAGACCACGAGCGTCGTCGTCATGTAGGCGGTCGCGCACGCGCGCATGACCGTGAAGCCCGCCGAGTCGCGCTCGCGCGTGAAGGACGACCACGCGGCGACGAGCAGCACCACCGCGGCGAGGCAGTTCGAGAGGATCGTGAAGAAGCTGAAGAAGTTGACGACGAACGCGGCGGGGTCGGGCACCATGCCGAGGCTCTTCGCGAACTGGCCCACGACCGCCGCGACGATCGCGGCCGCGGCGACGATTCGCAGCACACCGAAGAACCGACGCATTGCGCACCTCCCACCGGGGCCGCCCGAGCGGCACGAGACGACGCCGTTCGTCGCGGCGCTGATCGCAGCCTAGCGATCGCGGCAAGATGGATGCGGGAGGACGACGCATGACGCACACGACGCAGGCACGACCGACAGACGGGCCCACGATGCACGCCCTGGTGATCGACCGCACGGGCGGCCCCGACGAGTTGCATCTCGCGGAGGTGCCGCGGCCCCTTCGGGTGAGCGACGAGGTGCTCGTCAGGGTCGTCGCCGCGAGCGTCAACCCGATCGATGTGAAGACCCGCGCAGGCCGCGGCACGTCGGCGGCGATCACGGGCTTCCCCGCGATCCTCGGCCACGACTTCGCCGGGGTCGTCGAGCAGGCGCCCTACGCGGCGCATCCGCTGCAGCCGGGCGACCGCGTCTACGGCATGGGCCGCGTGCCACGCACGAGCGGCAGCTTCGCCGAGTTCGTCAGCGTGAGCTCGATGAGCGTCGCCCCGATGCCGGCATCGCTCGACTTCGCGCAGGCCGCGGCCGTGCCGCTCGCCGCGCTCACGGCGTGGGGCGCCGTCGTCGACACGGCACGCGTGCACGACGGGCAGCGGGTGCTCGTGCACGCCGGGGCGGGCGGCGTCGGCCATTTCGCCGTGCAGTTCGCAGCGTACTTCGGGGCGGCCGTGACGACGACCGCCTCGGCGCGCAACGCGGACTTCCTGCGCGAGCTCGGCGCCCATCGCGTCGTCGACTACACGACCGAGCGCTTCGAGGAGATCGCCCGCGACCAGGACGTCGTCATCGACCTGATCGGCAACGTGAGGGATGCCACGGGCACCCGTTCCCTCGACGCGCTGCGCCGCGGCGGGCTCGTCGTCAACGTGCCGACCGGATCGTGGCCCACGATGCAGGAGGAGGCCTCGGCCCGGGGCATCCGCGCCACCGGCTACTCGGTGTCGCCCGACGCGCGAACCCTCGCGGTGGTCACCCGCCTGATCGACGACGGGTCGATTCGCGTGCACGTCGACCGCGAGCTGCCGCTCGCGGAGGGCGCCGAGGCGAACCGCATCGTCGAGGCCGGCCACGTGCGCGGCAAGGTCGTGCTGCGCGTCGCCCCCGACCCGGCCTGACGCGGGGGGTCGGCATCCGGCCGTCCCGGCGCCGGTCGCGGGCGCCCGGCCTCGCGGACGCCGCTCACCGTCCGGCGGCGAGCAACGCCGCGCCGAGCTCGCTGCGCAGGTACAGCACGCTGTGCCCGTACCGCGTCGACACGACCAGGCCGGCGTCGCGCAGCACGCGCAGATGCTGGTTGACGGCCGACGCGGTGACCCCGAAGCGCACGCCGAGCTCGGTCGACGACGCGGGGTCGCCGAGCGCCGAGAGCAGCCGGGCCCGGGTCTCGCCGAGCACCGCGGCGACGGCCGCGGGGTTCGCGACGCGCTCGGTCTCCCAGAGTGCACCCTGCCCGCGGGCCGGGTACATCAGCATCGGCGGGCCCTCGCCGACGGGGGCCGAGGCGCGCCGGGTGAACATCGTCGGCACGAGGGTGAGGCCCGAACCACCGATCGCCTGGGTGCGCTCGAGGGGATGCCGCAGCCTGACCGCGAGCACGCCGTCGGCGAAGTCGACCGTGCTCGTCAGCCCGCCCAGCATCGCCCCGACCCCGGACTGCGCGATCTGGCGCCCCCGGTAGACGACGTCGGCCTCGAGCACCGCGCGCATCCGCGGCCAGTACGGGGCGAACGCCGTCTCCCACAGTTCGCCGAGCGCGGCGACGATGCGCCGCAGGGCCGCGCGGTGGGAGCCGGCGAACACCGCTGGGATCTCGCCGTGCACCGCCTCGAGGTCGCTGCGGAACACATGGGCCGGCGTCTCGAGCAGCGCCGCGAACTCGTCGTCGAGCCGGGTGAGCGGCGACTCGGGGCGCGGGTTCAGGAAGTCGGGCGTCCACAGTCGATCGTCGATGAGCGCGGACAGCACCGCGTGGTCGAGGCCGGCTCGCGCCGCCTCCGTGCGCGCGACCCAGGGCAGTTGCAGCGGGAATCGCGACGGGTCGCGAATCGCCCGCAGCGACAGCCCGAGCTCCGACAGCGGCGAGATGCCGAACCGCACCGCCGCCACGTCGGTCTCGTTCAGCACGTAGCGCAACATGTAGCTGAACGCTACATCAATTTCTCGGCCCGGGTTGCTCTGGCAGAACGGAGGGGTGAGCCCTACCTCCCCCACCGACACCGACCCCCTCCCCGACACCGGTGCCACCCCCGCGGTCGACCCCGGGGCGCCCTCCCGGTCGACCGCGTCCGGGTCGGTCGGCGCGACCGGCCCGACTCGCCCGACCTGGCGCGCGCGCCTCGCGGCCTCGGTCGCCGACCCGGTGCTGCGCATCCTCGTCGGCGCGACGCTCATCTCGCGCATCGGCCGCGGCATCTTCCTCACCGTCACCGTGCTCTACTTCACGCTCATCGTCGGCCTCACCCCCGGCGAGGTCGCCGTCGTGCTCGCCGCGGCGAGCGCCGCCGGCGTGATCGCCTCGTTCGCGGGCGGATGGCTCGCCGACCGGTTCAGTGCGAAGCGGCTGCTCATCCTGTTCACGTCGATCGAGGGCGTGGCGCTCATCGCCTACGTGTTCGCGGGCGACTTCGTGTCGGCGCTCGTCATCGCCGTCATCTGCGGGCTCTTCGAGCAGGGCGCGAACTCGACCCGGTCGGCCATCATCGCGCGTGCGTTCGAGGGCGAGTCGCGGGTGCACGCCCGCGCGGTGCTTCGCACGGTGACGAACGTCTCGATCGCGGTCGGCTCGGGGCTCGGCGCGCTCGCGCTCGCGCTCGGCACCGCCGAGGCGTACCGAGGCCTCATCATCGGGGCGGGGGCGCTGTACCTGCTCGGCCTCTTCCAGCTCGTGCGGCTGCCCGCGCGGGTCGATGCCCCGGCGCGGCCGGCGGTCGCCGATGTGGTCACCGCGACCGGTTCGGTGGATGCCGCGGCCACCGCCGACGCCATCGCCGAGGAACGCCGCAGCTGGCGTTCACACTCCCCCTGGCGCGACCCCCGTTACCTCGCACTCACGGTGCTCAGCGCGATCTTCGGCATGCAGTTCGGCGTCGGCGAGCTCGGCGTGCCGCTCTGGATCACGCGCGAGACCGCCGCCCCCGAGGTGCTCATCGCGGCGTTGCTCATCCTCAACACGGTGATCGTGGTGGTCTTCCAGGTGCCGATGTCACGCGGCACGCACGATCTGCGGGTCGCCGGGCGGGTGTCGGCGATCGCCGCGTGGTTGATGGCCGGCGCCTGCCTCGTCTACGCGGCTGCCGCGGGGCTGCCGACCGGCTTCGCGATCGCCGTGCTCGTCATCGCCGCGCTCGCGCACGCGTTCGCCGAGGTGCTCTCGCAGGCCGGCGGCTGGGGGCTCAGCTTCGAGCTCGCCGACCCCGTGCGGGCCGGCACCTACCAGGGGGTGTTCGGCATGGGTTACTCGGTCGGCGCGCTCGCGGCGCCGCTCGTGGTCAACGCGACCGCGATCTCGCACGGGGTCTGGGGTTGGGGCGTGCTCGCGGTGATCTTCCTCGTCTCGGGCCTCGGCACGGCTTGGATCGCCCGCCGTGCGGCTCGCGCCGCGCCGTCGCCCGCCTGAGCGATCACGCGAGGGGCTGCGCGAGCACCCAGTCGTTCTCGATGCGACCGCCGACCGTGAAGTGCTTGCGGCCGACCTTCGCGAAGCCCTGCTTCTCGTAGAAGCGGATCGCGCGTGCGTTCTCCTCGTTCACGCCGAGCCAGCACGCCGCTGCACCGCTCGCACGCGCGGCGTCGAGCGTCGCGGCCATGAGCGGCCCCGCGATGCCGCCGCCGTGCTCGTCGGCGCGGGTGTAGAACTTGCTGAGCTCGACCGCGGGCCGTGCGGTGACGGCGGCCGCGGCATCCGCGTCGCCCGGTTCGCCGCCGACGAGCATCGTGTACCCGACGAGGCGGGTGGATGCCTCGGCGCCGCGTTCGGCCACGAGCACGACCCGGTCGGCGTCGGCGAGGTACCCCTCGAAATGCGCGACCGTGAAGTTGCGGGCGACGAAGTCGGCGACCGCCTCGGGCGTCGTGTGCGGCGGGCACGCCAGCGGGAACGTCTCGGCCGCGAGGTCGGCGAGGGCCGAGAGGTCGGCGGGTTCCGCACGGCGGATGAGCAGTTCGGTCACGGCGGTCACGTCGCGATTCTCGCAGAGGCCGGCCGACACGCGCCCGCGTATGACGTGCACGTGCCATGATCAGCGCATGGCCGACCGCAGTTCGTCGCTCCGCGCCCGCTCCGACGACGGGCGTTCGTTCGCGATCCCGGATGCCTCGGGCACCCCGTTCATCGCCGGCACCCTGCTCATCGTGGCGACCGCGGGCGAGCGCCACCTGGGGCTCGTCGAAGACCGCGAGGTCGACGACGACGACGGCCGGGACGCGCTGCACGGGCGGCTGCTCGGTCGCATCGTCGACACGGGCTTCGACCCGCACGGCGGGTGGCCGTTCGCCGATGCGACGGTCGAGCCGGCCGACGCCGAGACGATCGACCTCGTGCACGCGGCGATGGGCGCGACCCTCGAGATCGGCGTCAACCTCAGCCCGCCGATCCGTCCGGCCCGACTGCTCGCGCACCGGTTCAACCGGCACACCTTCTGGGTCGGCCAGAGCGGTTCGGGCAAGACCTACGCGCTCGGCGTCGTGCTCGAGCAGCTCATCGCGCACACCTCGCTGCCCGTCGTCGTGTTCGACCCGAACTCGGACTTCGTGCGGCTCGGCGAGCTGAATCCCGATGCCGACGGACCGACGGCCGACCTGCTGCGGCAGCGCGACATCCGGGTGCTGCGACCGTCGACGCCCGGCAGCGAGCCGCTTCGCGCCCGGTTCCCGAGCCTCAGCCTCGAGGCCAAGGCGGCCGTGCTGCGCCTCGACCCCGTCGCCGACCGCGAGGAGTTCAACGCGATCGTGCACCTGAGCGACACGCTTAGCGCCGACGAGCCCGGTCAGGTGCTGCCGGCGCTGCTCGGCTCGAGCGATCCCGTGCGCCGCGCGCTCGGCCTGCGCATCGAGAACATGGGGCTGCTGAACTGGGAGGTGTGGGCCGGCCACGACCGGGAGGCGACCCTCGTCATCGACGAGCGGGCCGACGCGACCGTGCTCGACCTCGGCGGGTTCTCGACGCCCGACCAGCACCTCGTCGTCGCGCTCTCGGTGCTCGACGACCTCTGGGAGCGACGCGAGGAGCGCCGGCCGACCCTCATCGTCATCGACGAGGCGCACAACCTCTGCTCGCCCGCGCTCAGCTCGCCGCTCGCCGTCGCGGTGCGCGACCGCATCGAGCAGATCGCCGCAGAGGGACGCAAGTACGGACTCTGGCTCCTGCTCTCGACGCAGCGTCCGTCGAAGGTGCACCCCGGCATCGTGTCGCAGTGCGACAACCTCGCACTCATGAAGATGAGCTCCCCCGTCGACCTCGCCGGCCTCGCCGAGTACTTCGGCTACGCCCCTGCGGCGCTCATCGCGCGGTCGCCGTGGTTCCGGCAGGGCGAGGCGCTGTTCGCGGGCGGCTTCGCCCCGGCGCCCATGCTGCTCGCGATGAACCGGCGGCTGACGCCCGAGGGCGGCAGCGACGTGCGGGTGCCGCTGCGCTGACGCGCCCGAGGCGGCACAGCGTCGGTCGAGTGGCGCAGCGTATCGAGACCACCTCGTGGGTGGTCTCGATACGCGCTGCGCGCTACTCGACCGACTGCGCGCCCGTCACAGGAAGCGGGCGTAGGCCCCCAGCGTCAGGAACGTGGGGAACTCGGGCTCGAGCGCGACCGAGCGGAACACCTGGATCGCGTCGTCGAAGCGGTCGCCCTCGAAGCGGGGCAGGCTGCGCACGGCCTCGCCCATCGCACCGACGATGTACGTCTGGTCGATGCGGGTGCCCTCGGCGGTGACCGTGTTGTCGTGCAGCCACTGCCAGATCTGCGAGCGCGAGATCTCGGCGGTCGCGGCATCCTCCATGAGGTTCTCGATCGCCGCGGCACCGGTGCCGCGCAGCCACGACTCGATGTACCGGATCGCGATCTGGATGTTGTCGATCACACCGGCCTCGGTCACGGCGCCGCCCACCGACGGGATGTCGAGGAGCTGGGCCGCGGTGACCTCGACGTCCTCGCGCAGGCGGTCGAGCTGGTTCGGCCGGTCGCCGAGCACCGCGTCGAACTCGGCGCGTGCCGTCGGGATGAGGTCGGGATGCGCGACCCAGGTGCCGTCGAAGCCGTCGCCCGCCTCGCGACGCTTGTCGGCCGAGACCGCGGCGAGCGCGCGCTCGGTCACCTCGGGGTCACGGCGGTTCGGGATGAACGCGCTCATGCCGCCGATGGCATACGCGCCGCGCTGGTGCGCGGTCGACACGAGCAGCTCGGTGTAGGCCCGCATGAACGGCACCGTCATCGTGATCTGCGTGCGGTCGGGGAAGACCCAGCGGCGGCCGCGGCTGCGGAACGTCTTCACGATCGAGAAGATGTAGTCCCAGCGGCCCGCGTTGAGCCCGGCGCAGTGGTCGCGCAGTTCGAAGAGGATCTCCTCCATCTGGAACGCGGCCTGGATCGTCTCGATCAGCACCGTCGCGCGGACGGTGCCCTGCGGGATGCCGACGTAGTCCTGCGCGAAGACGAAGATGTCGTTCCAGAGCTTCGCCTCACGGTGCGACTCGAGCTTCGGCAGGTAGAAGTACGGGCCGCGGCCGAGCTCGATGAGGCGGCGAGCGTTGTGGAAGAAGTACAGCCCGAAGTCGACGAGCGAGCCCGAGGCGTGCATCGCCCGGCCCGAACGGTCGTGGAACTTCAGGTGCTTCTCGGTGAGGTGCCAGCCGCGCGGGCGGAACACGATCGTCGGGGTCTCCGCGATCGGGCGCTCGAGGCGGTACTGCTTGCCCTCGGGGCTCGTGAACTCGAGCCGGCCGCGCAGGGCGTCGAAGAGGCTCAGCTGGCCCTCGACCACGTTCTGCCAGGTGGGGCTCGTGGCGTCCTCCTGGTCGGCGAGCCAGACCTTCGCGTCGCTGTTGAGCGCGTTGATCGCCATCTTGCGGTCGGTGGGGCCGGTGATCTCGACGCGGCGGTCCTCGAGGCCGGGGCCGGCGCCGGCGACACGCCAGCTGCGATCCTCGCGGATGCGCGCGGTCTCGGGCAGGAACTTCGGGTCGCGGCCGTTCGCGGCGTCGACACGGGTCTGCAGACGGGCGGCGAGCAGCTCGTGCCGCGTGTGCGCGAACCGGTCGTGCAGCTCGGCGATGAACTCGAGCGCCTCGGGGGTGAGGATCTCGTCGTATCGCTCGCCGAGCGGGGCCGTGATCTCGATGCGCGGGTCGACGACGGCGAAGCTGCCGGTCGCGGTACGCGGTTCGGTCTCGGTGCGTTCGAGGGTGATGGTGCTCATGGTTTCGTCTCCTTGGATGTTCGCGGGTTGAGGAGGCCCGCCAGGGCCGTCTCGAAACCGAGTCGATCGGTGTCGGGTTTCGAGACGGCGGCGGGCCGCCTTCTCAACCCGCGAATGGCGTCAGTGGTTGAACTGGTCTTCCTCGGTCGATCCGACGAGGGCGAGCGTGGCGCTCTGCGGGTTGAGCGCGGTGGCGATCTGGTCGAAGTAGCCGGTGCCGACCTCGCGCTGGTGGCGCGTGGCGGTGTAGCCGGCGGCCTCCGAGGCGAATTCCGCCTCCTGGAGTTCGACGTAGGCCGACATGTGACGCTCGTTGTAGTCCTTGGCGAGCGTGAACATGCCGTGGTTCAGCGAGTGGAAGCCCGCGAGGGTGATGAACTGGAACGCGTAGCCCATCGACGCGAGTTCGCGCTGGAACTTCGCGATCTGGTCGTCGTCGAGGTGGCGCTTCCAGTTGAACGACGGCGAGCAGTTGTACGAGAGGCGCTTGCCCGGGAACTTCGCGTGCACGGCCTCGGCGAACCGGCGCGCGAGGTCGAGGTCGGGCTCGGCCGACTCGACCCACAGCAGGTCGGCGTACTCGGCGTACGCGAGCCCGCGGGCGATGACGGGCTCGATGCCGTTCTGCACGTTGTAGAAGCCCTCGGCGGTGCGCTCGCCCGTGACGAACGGACGGTCGCGCTCGTCGTGGTCGCTCGTGATGAGGGTCGCCGCGAGAGCGTCGGTGCGGGCGATGATGATCGACGGCACGCCCGCGACGTCGGCCGCGAGTCGGGCGGCGTTGATCGTGCGGATGTGCTGCGAGGTCGGCACGAGCACCTTGCCGCCCATGTGCCCGCACTTCTTCTCGCTGGCGAGCTGGTCCTCCCAGTGCACGCCGGCCGCGCCGGCCTCGATCATCTGGTGCATGAGCTCGTACGCGTTGAGCGGTCCGCCGAAGCCGGCCTCGGCGTCGGCGACGATCGGCGCCATCCAGTCGGTGATCCCGGTGGCCGAGGCATCCGTCTCGATCTGGCCCGCACGCAGCAGGGCGTTGTTGATGCGGCGCACGACCGCGGGCACCGAGTTCGCGGGGTAGAGCGACTGATCGGGGTAGGTCTGGCCCGAGAGGTTCGCGTCGGCGGCGACCTGCCAGCCCGAGAGGTAGATGGCCTTGAGGCCGGCGCGCACCTGCTGCACGGCCTGGTTGCCGGTGAGGGCGCCGAGCGCGGCCGACCACTCGGGGTCCTCCATGCGCTCGAAGGCGTTGCCGGTGTTCTTCTGGATGTTCTCCCAGAGCTTCTCGGCACCGCGCTTCGCGAGCGTGCGCTCCTCGCGGACCGGGCCGCGGAGGGCGATGACGTCCTCGGCGGTGTAGTCGCGGCGGACGCCCTCCCAGCGGGGGTCGGCGTCCCACTCGAGCTGCAGCTCGGCAGCGGTCTGGGTCTGGTCGCCGGGGCGGATCGGGGTGCTCATGGGGTGCTCCTTCGGTGGTGCTGCTGTGCGGTTCCGGATGCCTCGTGGCGAGGTGTCCGCTCGTCTGTGAACCCATGCTGCGCCCGCCGCGAGGGGCCGACCCGACGAATCGGGGGGTGAACTTTCGCCGTTCTTCTGCGGCGCGGAAGAAGCCAGCGCGTGCCGGCGCTCGGGCCGTCCCGATCGCATCGCGCGGCTCGACGTGATACCTTGCAGTTCTAGGTACCTCTCGGTTCTAGGTATCTTGCAGCTCAATGTATGGAGGGACCCCATGCGCATCGGCAAAGACCTCGTCGCCGCCGCCGCGACCCCGGTCGTGCTCGGCATCCTCGCCGACGGCGAGTCGTACGGCTACGCGATCCTGCAGCGCATCACCGCGCTCTCGGGCGGCGAGCTCGAGTGGAGCGACGGCATGCTCTACCCGCTCCTGCACCGGCTCGAGCGGCAGGGGCACGTGCACTCCGAGTGGCGGCAGGCCGACTCCGGCCGCCCCCGCAAGCACTACCGCCTGAGCGAGCAGGGCGCCGCCGTGCTCGCCGACCAGCGACGGCAGTGGTCGGTCGTCGGCGACGTGCTGAGCAAGGTGTGGCCCGACGACGGCGGCCCGCGCCTGCGCCTCGCGTTCGGGGAGGCCTGACGTGCCGATCGACGAACCCCGCAACCTGCCCGGCGACGTGCCGGCCGGTGCCCCCGGCGCGCCCCGTGACGCACCGGCCGACCTCGACGCGCTCGTCGCCTCGTGGCGCGGGTGGATGCAGCGGCACGACGCCGTGAACGCCGCCGATCTCGACGAACTCGAGAGCCACCTCCTCGACACGGTCGACCACTTCGTCTCGGCGGGCCTGACGGTCGACGAGGCCTTCCTCGTCGCGGTCAAGCGCCTCGGCGGCGTCGACGACCTGTCTCGCGAGTACGCCCGCGAGCACTCCGAGCGGCTGTGGAAGCAGCTCGTGCTGTCGGGCGACGACGACGGGCCAGCCGGCTCGGCCGGGTCGGCTCTTCCCGGCGGCGACGCGGAGGCCGCCGGCCGGCGCCTGCCCTGGTATCGGCGTGCGAACGGGCTGCCCGTCGCGCTGCTGCTCGGCGCCGGCGCCGGGCTCGCCGTCAAGGCGGTCGAACTCGCGACGGGCGATCCCTCGACGGTCGCCCTCAACATCGCCGTCATCGTCCTGCCGTTCCTCGCACTCTGGTTCGCGTGGCGACGCCGGCCGTCGATCGCCGTGCTCGCGATCGTCGGCGTCGTCTTCGCGGGCGTCGGGCTCGCGCTCAACCTCTACCCGTTCATCGGTTCCGAAGCGGACGAAGCGGGCACGACGGTCGCCGCGATCTCGTCGGCGACCGGCATCCTCGCCATGCTCGGATCGATCGTGGCGCTCTGGCTCGCCACCGGGCTCGCGTACGTCGGCGACGACTGGCGCGACGAACGCGCCCGCATGGACTTCGTGCGGTTCAGCGGCGAGTGGTTCGTCTACTACGTGCTCATCGCGCTCGGCGGCGGGGCGCTCTCGATGCTCACCGTCGCCGTGTTCGCATCGATCGGCGTCGACGTGATGCCGTTCGTCGGCGAATGGGTGCTGCCGCTCGGGGCTGCAGGCGCGGTGCTCGTCGCCGCCTGGCTCGTCGGCGCGAAGCAGCGCGTCATCGAGAACATCGCGCCCGTGCTCACGAAGGTCTTCACGCCGCTGTTCACGATCATGATGCTCGCGCTCGTCGTGGCCGCGCTCGTGCAGTGGAACCTCGTCGACGCGAGCCGCGACCTGCTCATCGCGTTCGACGCCGTGCTCGTCGTGGTCGTCGGGCTCCTCGTCTACTCGATCTCGGCGCGCGACCCGCTGCTGCCGCCCGGCTGGTTCGACCGCCTGCAGGCGCTCATGCTCGCGACGGCGCTCGTGCTCGACGCGATCGTGCTCGTCGCGATGCTCGCACGCACGGGCGAGTTCGGGTTCAGCGCGAACAAGACGGCCTCGCTCGGCCTCAACCTGATCCTGCTCGTGAACCTCGTGTGGGCGCTGCGCCTGCAGCTCGGGTTCCTGCGGCGGCACACCGGGTTCGCGGCGCTCGAACGCTGGCAGACGACGCTCCTGCCGGTGTACTTCGCGTGGGCGGCGATCCTCGTGGTCGTGTTCCCGCCGGTGTTCGGGTTCGCCTGAGCGGGCTCGGCGACGGGCCGGACGCAGCACCACGACACCACCTGACCTCGTCCGGCCGACCGACTGGTCGGCCGGACGAACTGTCAGGGCTGCGACCCCGAACCGATGGTTCGTCCGGAACTTCGCGCACGTTTTGCCCCGGCCGCTCGGCGGTGGCTTGAATGGGCCGAGCGCGACGTCGCGCAGAACGTGGAGGTCTCATCGGTGAGTACGGCGACAGCGCCCGGTGGCGCAACGGGATCGGTCGAGATCGACCGCGTCACCAAGCGATACGGCGACCAGACGGCGGTCGACGCCCTGAGCCTCACGATCGAGCCGGGCGAGTTCATCTCGCTGCTCGGCCCGTCCGGCTGCGGCAAGACCACGACCCTGCGCATGATCGCCGGCTTCGAGCAGCCCGACGGCGGTGACATCCGCATCTCGGGCACCTCGGTGCTCGGGCGCCCGCCGTACAAGCGCGACGTCAACACGGTGTTCCAGGCCTACGCACTCTTCCCGCACATGTCGGTCGCCGAGAACGTCGCGTACGGCCTGCAGCAGAAGCGCACGCCGAAGGCCGAGATCCGCGAGCGCGTCGCCGACGCCCTCGACCTCGCCCAGATGCGCTCGTTCGCCGACCGCAAGCCGACCCAGCTCTCGGGAGGCCAGCAGCAGCGGGTCGCCCTCGCGCGCGCCCTCGTCAACCGCCCCTCGGTGCTGCTGCTCGACGAGCCGCTCGGCGCGCTCGACCGGCAGCTGCGCGAGGAGATGCAGGTGGAGCTCAAGCTCCTGCAGTCGCAGCTCGGCATCACCTTCGTGTTCGTCACCCACGACCAGGGCGAGGCGCTCTCGATGAGCGACCGCATCGCGATCATGCGCAAGGGCCGCATCGAGCAGCTCGCCGACCCCGACTCGATCTACGCCAAGCCCGCGTCGGCGTACGTGGCGGGCTTCGTCGGCCAGCAGAACTTCTTCCGCGGCGAGGTCGCCGGTCACGGGCAGGCCGTCGAAGCGGCCGAGGCGATCGTCGCCGCGGCCGCGCCGGTCGACGGCGGCGTCCGTGCGGGTGCGGCCGGTGTCGCCGCGGTGCGTCCCGAGTTCGTGCGCCTGACGAAGGCGGATGCCTCGGCCAACGGCGACCGCCGGGTGAACGCCGTGCACGGCACGCTGCTCGGCGTCTCGCACCTCGGCGAGACGATGCAGTACCTCGTCCAGCTGCAGGGCGACCGCACGCTCATCGCCCGCCGCCCGACCCCCGAGGCACCCGCGATCGCCGTCGGCGACCGGGTCGCCTGCGAGTGGGAGGCCGCCCACGTGCTGCTCTACCCCGACGACGCCGAGGCCGGCGTGGTCTCGCTCGACGACCCGGTGCCGACCGCGGCGTTCTCCGCCGAGGCCGTGCAGTGACGGGCCCCGACGGCGGCCTGCGCATCCTCGCGCACCGCTCGGCCGCCCGCACGATCGGACGCGAGATCTCGCGTCGCCGGTTCCTGAGCTTCGCGGCCGCCGCGAGCTCGGTGGGGCTGCTCGCCGCGTGCGCGCCCACCGCCGCGGCGACCTCGAAGGCGCCGCAGGCGACGGGCGGACCCCTCGAGCAGAAGCTCTCGATCTTCACGTGGGGCGACTACGACGCTCCCGAGGTGCTCGAGGAGTTCACCGCCACGGTCGGGCCGAAGATCACCGTGTCGTCGTTCAGCTCCAACGAGGAGATGGTCGCGAAGCTCGTCGGCGCACGCGGCACGTCGGGCTACGACCTCGTCGTGCCGACGGGCCCCTTCGTGCAGCCGATGGCCGACCACGGCCTGCTCGAGCCGCTCAACCACGACCTCATCCCGAACCTGAAGCACATGGACCCCGAGTTCCTCGGCCGCACGTTCGACCCCGACAACCAGTACTCGATCTGCAAGGCGTGGGGCACCACCGGGTTCGTCTACGACACCGAGGTGATCCAGCGCGAGCTCACGGACTGGAACGACTTCATCGACGCAGCGCAGAACGAGGCGAGCGGCAAGACGAGCCTCCTCGACGACCCGGCCGAGCTCACGGGCCTCTACTTCTGGGCGAACGGCATCGACTGGAACACCACGAACCCCGACGACCTCGACGCGGCCGAGGCCTTCCTCGTGAACGAGCTCGCCCCGCACCTCTCGGCGTTCGATTCGAACCCGGGCTCCGGCGCGATCCCGCAGGGCACGCAGGCGCTCATCCAGGCCTTCAACGGCGACGCCCGGCTCGGCATCCTCGAGACCACGAGCCGCCCCGAGCGATGGAAGTGGGTGCTCGGCTCCCCCGCGACCGAGCTGTGGATGGACAACTGGGCCATCCCGGCCGGCGCCCCCTCGCCCGAGGCCGCGCACGCGTTCATCAACTGGGTGCTCGAGCCCGAGAACGCCCTCGCCGAGGTCGACTACATCGGCTACCACACGGGCGAGGCCGACATCCGGGCGGCCGCCGAGGAGGCCGGCGTCGAGATGCTCGACCTCATCTTCTTCGACCCCGACCAGCTCGCGACGATGCACGAGGGCGAGCTCACGAGCGCCCAGGAGCGCATCGTGCAGATCGCCACGAAGGTGAAGGCGGCCGCCGGTGCGTAAACACTCTGGAATCCTGCTCGCCCTGCCGGCCTGGCTGTGGCTCGTCTGCTTCTTCGTCGTGCCGGTCGCGATCGTCGTCGTGTTCAGCTTCGGCGAGAAGCCCGACATCTTCTCGACGCACTCGCTCGAGCACCTCTCGTTCGACCGGTACGCCGAGGTGTTCACGCCCGCGTTCTTCACGACGTTCCTCAACACGCTGTGGATCGGCCTCGCGGGCACGGCGATCTGCCTCGTCATCGGCATGCCGGTGGCGTACTGGATGGCCGTCAAAGTGCGCCCCGAACGCCGGGGCCTGCTCGTCGCGCTCGTCATGGTGCCGTTCTGGACGAACTTCCTCGTGCGCACGATCGGCTGGCAGATCCTGCTCGCCCCCGAGGGCTGGCTGTCGACGCTCGCCCAGGGCATCGGGCTGCCGGCGTTCGAGATCCTGAACACCCGCCAGGCGGTGCTGCTCGGCGTCGTCTACAACTACCTGCCGCTCATGATCCTGCCGCTGTTCGTCGCGTTCGACCGCGTGAGCGGGCCGTTGCGCGAGGCGTCCGCCGACCTCGGCGCCCCGAAGTGGACGACGTTCTTCCGCATCACGCTGCCGCTCGCGCAGCCCGGCATCATCGCGGGCGTGCTGCTCGTGTACATCCCGCTCATGGGCGACTACATCACGGCGACCGTGCTCGGCGGCGCGAAGGGCAACATGGTCGGCCAGCTCGTCGCCGGGCAGTTCCAGACGGCGCTCAACTGGTCGCTCGGCTCGGCGATGGCGGTGGTCCTGATCGGCATCATCCTCGTGTCGGTCGCGATCGGCGCCGGCATCGTCTGGCTCGTCACGCTGCCGGCCCGCAGCCGGAACCGGCTCGTGCTGGGCCCAGCGCAGCCGGCCGGTGCACGCGCCGTCACCGCCCCCGCCGTCGTGGAAGGAGCCGGCGCATGAGCCGCCCGTCGACCCGCAGCCTCTCCGACCGCGCCTTCGGCGTGTGGGGCGTGCTCGTACTGATTTTCCTGTTCCTGCCGATCGCGGTCGTCATCGCCTCGTCGTTCAACGTCGGGCGCCTGCTCGTGAGCTGGGACCACTTCGGCTTCGACTCGTTCCTCGCGCTCTTCCTGAAGCCCGCCGTGCGCGACGCGGTGCTCGTGTCGGTGTGGACGGGTCTCATCGCCGCCCTCGTCGCGACGCTGCTCGGCGCACTCGCGGGCCTCGCGATGGCGCGGCATCCCGGCCGCTGGCAGCTCTGGCTGCTCGGGCTCCTCCTCCTCGTGTCGGTCACGCCCGAGATCGTCGACGCGGTGTCGCTGCTGCCGTGGATGGTGACCCTCGGCCAGGACGCGGGCATCGCGATCTTCAACGACGGCATCGTGCGACTCGTGATCGGCCACTCGCTCTTCTCGGTCGCGGTGGTCGCGTACCTCGTGCGGGCACGCCTCATCGGCCTCGACGCGAAGCTCGAGGAGGCGTCGGCCGACCTGTACGCGACGCCCGTGACCACGTTCCGCCGGGTGACCCTGCCGCTCGCGATGCCCGCCGTGCTCGCCGGGTTCCTGCTGTCGTTCACGCTGAGCCTCGACAACACCGTCATCGCGGCGTTCGTGAGCGTCTCGGGTTCCACCCCGTGGCCGGTGTACGTGCTGAGCGCGCTCCGCAGCGGCCTGCGCCCCGAGATCGCCGCGGTCTCGACGATCATGCTCGTGCTCACGCTCGCGGCGCTCGCGCTCGTCGGCTACGTGCTCAAGCGCGCGGGCGACTCGGCGGCCGACATCGCCCGCACGATGAGCGGCGGCTGAGCCGCAGGCGGCCCGGATGCCTCGGCCTCGCGCCGCGGCATCCGGATCGCCGAACTTCGCACGACGCGGCAGCGGGGCGCACCGAGTGGTGCGCCCCGCTGCTGCGTTGCCGTGCGGTCGTCGCGTTACGCGCAGACCGTGGTGAGCTCGGTGATGCTCTCGGTGAGCGCCTGGATGTGGTCGCTCATGGCCGAGATGTCGGCGTTCGCCGGGTCGGCGAGCATGCCGTCGACGTACTCGACGTACTCGTTCATCGCGGTCGCCGCACCGTCGACGGCGGGCTTGACGTCGGCGTTGCCGATCTGGTCGGCGGCGTCGCTGACCTTCGACTGGGCGCCCTTGAAGGCCTCGAGGGCGGCAGCCGGGTCGCTCGTGTCGACCGACGAGAGCGACTCGAGCTCGGAGAGGGTGCCCTTGACGATCTCGCAGGCCTCCTCCTTGCTCTGGTCGGCCGGCGCGGCTGCGGCCTCGCCCTTCGAGTCGGCCTTGGCGCCGTCGGAGCCCGAGCCGCCGGCGGCGCAGCCCGTGAAGAGCAGCGCGAGCAGTGCGAACGAGGCAGCGGCGAGCGGACGTGATGCAGTCATCTGTGATTTCCCCTGATTTCGGTACCGAGTCGTTCCCGGTCCCCCGCTCCATCCAAGCAGGCGCCTCCGACAGCACGAAATGGGGACGGGTGCCCATGCGTACCATTCATCGTGAGGTCAGGGGTAGCGGGCGGTGAGCGCGGCGCCGACCCCGGCGAGCGCGACGCGCAGGCGCTCGGGCTCGACCACCTCGCACGCGCTCGCCCACCCTGCGAGGCGGCGCACGAGCACGGTCTCGCTCGGGGCGGTGACGCGCAGGCGCACTCGACCGTCGGGCTCGGCGGCGTCGGCCGGCTCGACCGACGTCGCCGGCTCGGCGCCGAGCCAACCGCGGAACTCGGCGGCGACACCCGCATCGACGAGCACGACCGCCTCCGCCCGGCTGCGAGCGCTGCGCGCTGCATCGCGCAGCTCGGCCCACGCCGCGTCGAGGTCGAAGTCGGCGGGCGGCTCGAACCGATCGGCGAGCGCCTCGACGTCGGCCATGCGATCGACGCGGTAGCTGCGCCGCTGCCCGGCTGCCGACGACCCCGTCGCCGCGCGAGGCGACGGCCCCGGGGCATCCGCCGCCGGTTCGCCGATCAGGTACCAGGTGCCCCGCGTGTCGATGAGGCCGAGCGGACGGACGCGCCGGGCGGTGGGCTCGCCGCCCCACCGCGTGTACTCGAACCCGACGACGCGTCGTTCGAGCACGGCCGCCTGCAGCGCCGCGACGGCCGCCGGCGGCCGGTTCGCCGGCGCGTCCCACCCGCCCGAGTCGACGACGATCGACTCGGCGGCGGCCTCCGCCTCGGCGCGGAAGGTCGCCGGCAGTGCCCGCAGCACCTTGCGCAGCGCCGACCGCGCCGCCTCGCTCTCGCCCGCGCGCGGCCCGAAGAGGAGGAACAGGGCACGTGCCTCGGCCGCGGTGAACCCGCTGAGGTCGGTGCGGCCCTCGCCGAGCAGCTGCCAGCCGCCGCCGCGGCCGGGCTGCGGGTAGACGGGTATGCCGGCGGCCGAGAGCGCCTCGAGATCGCGGCGCGCCGTCGCGACCGAGATCTCGAGCTCCTCGGCGAGCTGCCTCGCGGTCACGCGACCGCGTGCCTGCATGACGAGGAGGGTGGCGACGAGCCGATCTGCGCGCATGTTCCGATTCTCGTCGCAAAAGTAGTCAGAAGGTGAGCACTTCTGCGTTCGATCATGGATTCATCAGGGCGACGACGGGTCGCCGGAGACACGAGGAGAAGCACATGCTGCGAGGCATCGCCACCATCAACTGCTACGTCGACGACCCCGCCGCGGCCGCGGCCTGGTACACCGAGGTGCTCGGCATCGAGCCGTACTTCAACCGCCCCGGCCCCGACGGCCGTGCGGCGTACGTGGAGTTCCGCATCGGCGACCACCAGCAGGAACTCGGCTTCATCGACCGCCGCTTCGCCCCCGAAGTCCTCGCGGGCACGGCCGGCGCACCGGGCGGGGCGATCATGCACTGGCACGTCGACGACCTCGAGCAGGCCGTCGCGCGGCTCACCGAGCTCGGGGCGACGCCGCTCCTGCCGATCACCGAGCATGGGCCCGGCTTCGTGACGGCATCGTTCGTCGACCCGTTCGGCAACGTGCTCGGCGTCATGACGAACGTGCACTACCTCGAGATGCTCGATTCGGGTGCCGGCGAGGCGGTCGGCGCTACCGGGCGTCCGTGAGCACCGCAGTGAGGCGGGTGAGCGCAGCGACGACCTGCCCGGGGCGCTGCCCGCGATCACGGCGCAGGTGCGCGTAGGCCTCGGGCGCGAGCGGTGCCAGCAGCACGTCGGGCAACGCGGTGTCGTCGACGCCCGCCTGACGGAGTTGCGCGGCGACGAACATCCGCCAGAAGCCGTAGGCGCCCGTCGCGAACCTCGCGGCACCCTGCTCGGCCCCGAGTGCGAGCGGGAGGTGCTGCTCGAGCAGTTCGACCATGGCGCCGTAGAACGCGGCGAGACGGTCGGCGGGCGCCGCGCCGGGGCCGAGCGGGGGCGGGCCGTCCAGCAGGCGGGCCTGCAGCGCGCGCTCGTGTTCGTCGAGCAGCGCGACCGCAACCGAGGCCACGTCGGGGTATCGGCGATAGAGCGTGCCCCTGCCGACGCCGGCCGCCTCGGCCAGTTCGGACATCGTCAGATCGGGACCGCGCTCGGCGAACAGGCGCTCGGCCGCGTCGAGGATGCGGCGGCGGTTCGCCGCGGCGTCGGCGCGCTCCGCGGGCGGCGGCTCGATCAGGGGATCCATGCATCCGAGTCTAAGTGGACGCCGTGTCCGATTCGTGTGGCAGACTCAAGTGGACACATTGTCCACTTGTGAAGGAGAGCCATGTCGCCCCACACCATCGCCGAGCCGGCCCCGAGGCCGGTGACCCCGTGAGCGTCGGCTGGATCGCGGTCATCGCCGCGGGGCTCCTCGAGATCGCCTGGGCGCACAGCATCCGGCTCACCGAGGGCTTCACGAAGCTCGTTCCCACGATCGTGTGCGGGGTGCTCACCGTCGCAGTGCTCGCCCTGCTCGAACTCGCGATGAAGTCGGTGCCCGTCGGCACGGCCTACGCCGTCTTCGTCGGCATCGGCGCGATCGGGACGGCGCTCGTCGGCATGTTCTGGCTGCACGAGCCGATGAGCCTGCTCCGCGGGCTCGCACTCGCACTCATCGTGGGCGGCGTGGTGCTGCTGCGCCTCACGGACACGTCGGCATCGGCGGCGTGAGCCCCGATGCCGACGTGGCGGCCCGCTCGGGACGCACCGGCCCGGTGGGCCTCGACCGACGCCCGATCAGGCGGCGGATGCCTCGTCACCGACGAGCTCCGCGACGACGTTCCCGTGCACGGGCGTCCAGCCGAGCGCGCGGGCCTTCGCACCCGACGCCCGCTGGTCGAGCAGCAGGGCGTCGGCGAACGTCGCGCCGAGTCGCGCGCGCGATCGCTCGGCGCCCTCGGCGACGACACCCGTCGCGTCCCCTCGGGCGACGACCGCCTCGGCGAGCGTGCGCACCGTCGTCGGCGAGCCGTCGGACGCGATGAGCCGGCCGAGACCCGTCTCGTGCTCGACCGCGAGCCGGTAGAGGCGCGCGAGATCGTCGACGTGCACCCACGTCCAGTGCTGGTCGCCGTCGCCGACGAGCTCGACGCGGCCCGCGTCGTCGCGCGGGGCATCGACCACGAGGCTCGCGAGTCCACGGTCACGGCCGTAGACGACGCCCGGCACGATGACCGTCACCGAGCCGGATGCCGCGAGCAGGCGCTCCTCGATCGGCACCCGCCACGCGACGAGCTCGGGCGGGTTCGGCGTCGCGTCGTCGGCGAGGTCGTCGCCCGCGCCGTAGGCCCAGATGCCGCCCGTGTGCACGTAACGCCGGCCGGTGCCGTCGAACGCCGCGAGCACCGCGTCGACGATCGCGGTGTCGAAGGCGGCAGCGTCGGTCGCAGGCGCCGCGGTGTGGATCGCCGCGTCGACGCCGGCGAGCTGCGACGCCAGCCACGCGGCATCCATCAGCTCGCCCACCACCGCGGTCGCCCCGTGCGCCCGCGCCTCGTCGGCCGCCCGTTCGCTGCGAACCGCCGCGACGACGTCGTGCCCTGCGCCGACGAGCTCTGCGAGCACGGCCGACCCGATGTATCCGGTTGCCCCGGTCAGTAGAATCCTCATGCCCGAGACGCTACGGACGCGTCGCCGGTTACTTCAACGGAAGTTCCCTCGAGGGAACCGCACCAGCCACGGGGGTCCGATGTCCGAACCGAACGCGATCGTCGACGAGCCCCGCGACGTGCTCGCGCCCGACTGCCCCAGCCGGGTGATCTTCGGGCGCATCGGCGAACGATGGACGATGCTCGTGATCCTCGCACTGTCGCGCGCCGGCACGCTGCGCTTCACCGAGCTGCGCGCTCGCGTCGGCGACGTCACGCCGAAGGTGCTCACCGAGACGCTTCGCGCGCTCGAGGGCGACGGCCTCATCGAGCGCCGGGCGTACGCCGACTCGCCGCCCCGCGTCGAGTACTCGCTGACGCCCCTCGGCGAGTCGCTGCTCGAGCCGATCGGCGCGATGCGCGACTGGGCCGAACGGCACGTGCCCGAGGTGCTCGCCTCACGCGAGCGCACGCTCGGCTGACCTCGTCGGAGCGACTCGCGGCCATCCGACGCTACGGTGGGCGAGTGACCCATGCGCTCCTCATCATCGACATCCAGCAGGACTACTTCGCCGGCGGACGTCACCCGCTCGTCGGCCCCGACGAGGCGGCCGCAGCCGCGGCTCGCCTGCTCGCCGCGTGGCGCGAGCGCGGCGAGCCCGTGGTGCACGTCCAGCACGTGTGGGACTCCCCGGACGCCGAGTTCTTCCAGCCGGGCACCCCGGGCATCGAGATCCACCCGCTCGTCGCGCCGCAGGCCGACGAGCCCGTCGTCACCAAGGAGCACCCGAACTCGTTCCTCTCGACCGACCTCGCCGAGCGTCTCGACGCGATCGCGGGCGGCGCGTCCGGCGAGCCGGTCGAGCCCGCCGCGCCGGTCGAGCTCGTCGTCGCAGGCATGATGTCGAGCATGTGCGTCGACGCGACGGTGCGCGCCGCCGCCGACCTCGGCCACACGGTCACCGTCGCGCACGACGCGTGCGCCGCGCCCGACCTCGAGTTCGACGGGCTCGTCGTGCCCGCAGCCCAGGTGCACGCCGCGTTCATGGCTGCACTCGGCGACGGCTACGCAACGGTCTCGAGCGCCGACGAGATCATCGCCGGCGATTAGCATTCTCGGAATTCTTCGAGATCGGAGCATCCGAAATCGGGATCTGAGCCCTGCTTTGAACGGTCGATTTGCAGAACTTCAGCCATTGTTCCGTTTGTGAGAACCGCGCACGCGTGCGAGCATCGATGGCATGATCACCGCCGATCGACTCGACCAGCGTCACGACCCCCGCCCCGAACCGACCGCGGTCGACGCCGCCTCGCTCGAATCCGCGTCGACCGACGTCGACGCGCTCACACTCGGTCGTCGCATCCGCGACCGCCGCACCGCCCGCGGCATGACGCTCGGGCAACTCGCCCGGGCCGTCGACCGTGCACCGAGCCAGGTGAGCGCCATCGAGAACGGCAAGCGCGAGCCGCGCCTGTCGATGCTGCGCACGATCGCCCTCGCCCTCGGCACCACCGTCGACGAACTGCTGCGCGCCGACGCGCCGAGTGAGCGCGCCGCCCTCGAGATCGCCGTCGAACGTGCCCAGCGCGGCCCGGTGTTCGCCGCGCTCGGCCTCGACCCGTTCCGCGTCGCGAAGACGATGAACGACCAGACCCTGCAGACGATCCTGGCGCTGCACAACGAGATCGACCGGCTGCACCGCGAACGCGCGGCGACCCCCGAGGAGGCACGGCGCGCCAATGCCGAGCTCCGCGCGGAGATGCGCGCCCGCGACAACTTCTACCCCGAGCTCGAACTGAAGGCGGCCGAGCTCCTCGACGCCGTCGGGCACACCGGCGGGCCTGTGTCGCACCAGCTCGTCGCCGACATGGCCTCGCACCTCGGCTACTCGCTGCACTACGTGGGCGACCTGCCGCACTCGACCCGCTCGGTGACCGACAAGCGCAACGGCCGCATCTACCTGCCGACGCAGCAGTCGCCCTCGCGCGACTCGCGCTCACCCATCCTGCAGGCGCTCGCGAGCCACCTGCTCGGCCACGAGGAGCCCGCGAGCTACGGCGACTTCCTGCGCCAGCGCATCGAGACGAACTACCTCACCGCGGCCATCCTGCTGCCCGAGCAGGCCGCCGTGCGCTACCTCACCGAGGCGAAGAACCTGCGCCGCATCTCGATGGAGGAGCTGCGCGACCATTTCGCCGTCTCGTACGAGACGGCCTCGCACCGGTTCACGAACCTCGCGACCGCCCGGCTCGACATCCCCGTGCACTTCATGAAGGTGCACGAGTCGGGCACGATCATCAAGGCGTACGAGAACGACCGGGTGCGCTTCCCCTCCGACGCGCTCGGCGCCGTCGAGGGCACCACCGTGTGCCGCAACTGGACGGCCCGCACCGTCTTCGACGTGGAGGACCGGTTCAGTCCCTGGTACCAGTACACCGACACGCCCTCGGGCACGTTCTGGTGCACCTCGCGCATCGAGAAGGCGAAGGAGGGCGAGTACTCGGTCTCGGTCGGCGTGCCGTTCGAGCACGTCAAGTGGTTCCGCGGTCGTGAGACACCGCACCGTGCGGTTTCGCGCTGCCCCGACCCCGCCTGCTGCCAGGCTCCCGCGGGCCTGGCCGAGAAGTGGGCGGATGCCTCGTGGCCGGCCGCCCGCACCCCGACGTCGCTGCTCGCGGCGCTGCCGACGGGTACCTTCCCGGGCGTCGACCAGACCGAGGTCTACGAGTTCCTCGAGCAGCACGCGCCGGCCGCCGCTCTCGCCGCCGACTGACCAGAACGCCCCGGGCGGACCGGCACGAGGCCGGCCCGCCCGGGGCGCTGGTCGAGTCCGCTCAGGCGGCGGCGCGCTTCAGTTCGCGGCCGTGCACCGTGAGGGCGTAGATGACGAGGATGTCGAGCACGATGAGGATGATCGACAGCCACGGCTGGGCGGGGATCATGAACAGCTGCCCGATGGCGTTCAGGATCGCGAGGATGATCGCGATGACGCGCGCCCACGTCGCACCGCCGAAGAGGGCGAGGGCCGTGATGATCAGCAGCGCGCCGATCACGATGTGCCACCAGCCCCACCCGGCGACGTTCATCATGAACAGGTTCTCGCTGGTGAGGAAGTAGGCGGTGTCGGGCCCGATGACGGCCATGAGGCCGTAGATCGCGTCGAAGATGCCGGCGATCAACAGCACGATCGCGGCGAAGTATCCCCAACCGACCCAGCCGGTGGTTTCGGTGTCGCTCATTTCGTTTCCTCCCTGTGGGGTACGGTGCCCGGCGTACGACAGGGGTGTCGCGCGTCGCATCCGTTCGAGCAAACGCTAGCGAGCAGCGAATCACACAGGCATCACTCAGGTTAAGTGATTCCGGCCCGATCGCCCGCGGGGCGGATCAGAGGCGGCCGATGCCCGTGACGATGACGAAGACGCCGATCACGAGGAGGATCAACCCCGTGACGGTGCGGCTGTGGCGCGCCATCCACTCGCGCATGGCCGTGAGCTTCGGCGCGGTGCGTGAGGGCGAGACCTTCGCGGCGATGATCGGCACCGCGACGGTCGAAGCGCCCAGCACGATGAAGACGACGAGCACGATCGCCGTCTGCCCCGTGGTCAACTCGGCGCCGCGCACCGAGAGCGCAGCGGCGACGATGAGGAGCAGGCTCTTCGGCCGGAGGTTCAGGACCGCACCGAGCGCGAACCCCTCCCAGGGACCCAGCCGGTTCATCGACGCGAGCCACTTCGGCGGCTCGTCGGAGGCGACGCCGGGCTTGCGAAGGCGGCCGATCGCGGCGACGGCGATGATGAGCACGCCGACGACGATCTCCGCGATGCCGACGGCCTCGTTCGGCTTGCGACCCGATCCCTCGCGAGGCAGAGCCTCCGCGAGTACCGTGCAGCCGATGACGAGCGCCGTCATGCCGACGAGCCAGCCCGCCAGGAACGGCCCCGACAACCGCTCGGCATTGGGCGAGAGCAGGATCGTCAGCGTGACGAGGATCGGCACCGAGCTCGCGGCCACGGCGATCGCGATCGGCACGACATGGACGAGGGCTTCAAGCACCCCGCTCATGCCGCACCGATCGCAGATTCAGTTCTCGCCTCGTCCAGACCGCTCAGGCCCTTCCTCGCTCGTCTTCGGGCGGAGAATCACGCCTTGGCCGGAAGCCTATACGCGATGTGCACCCGGCCGATGTCGCCGTCGAACGCGAACGGCATCTTGTCGGCGTACGCCCGCGAGACGGCACCGCCGTACGCGCGGCCGATGTCGAGGCAGTCGTTCGCCGAGAAGAGCAGCGGGGCGCTGATCGGCACCGTGCCCGAGCCGACCTCCGCCCCGTTCACGCGCAGCACCACGCTGAGCGGTCCGCCGGGGCGGGGCTCGACGTAGTTCGTCTCGATCTCGATCGTGACGTCGCCGGCCGGCAGCGGCTCGGACGCGGCGATCTTCGTGCGCTGTACGAGGAACAGGTTGTACTCGTAGTTGAGCACGCCGTCCTCGACGTACGCCGTCAGGCCGCCGCCCGCGCCGCCGAGCTTGTAGAGCACGCCGTTCGCCGTGTCGCCGACCTTCGCCTCGATGGTGACGAGGTTCGGCTTGTTGCCGAGTGCAGGGGCGACGAACTCGGGCATGCGCACCGTGTCGGCCGTCATCTCCCACTCGGAGTACGGCGACGAGATGCGCAGCTCGGGGTGGTAGACCGGCACCCACAGACCGCCGCCGACGGGCAGCACGTCGTTCTTCGCCGCCTCGATCGCGAAGCTCTCCTTGAGGGCTGCGAGCTTCTCGGGATGCTCCGCGGCGAGGTCGTGGGCCTGACTCCAGTCCTCGTCGAGGTTGTAGAGCTCCCACTTGTCGTCGTCGGGGGTCCAGGTGGCGATCCCGGGAGGGGCGCCGGGCACCCACGGCAGGCGCGGCCCGGTCGTCGACGCCATCCAGCCGTCCTCGTAGATCGAACGGCTCGCCATGATCTCGAAGTACTGCACGCGGTGCCGACCGTCGGCCGCCTTGTCGTCGATCGAATAGGCGAAGCTCGTGCCGTCGATCGGGTCCTGGTGGATGCCGTTGACCGTCTCGGGGTGCGAGATGCCGAGGATCTCGTAGATCGTCGGTGCGACGTCGATCACGTGGTGGAACTGCGTGCGGGGCTCGGGGTCGTGCTCGATGTGCCCCGGCCACTGGATGAACATCGGGTTGCGCGTGCCGCCGAGGTGCGAGGCCATGAGCTTCATGCCCTGGTACGGCGTCGACCCCGCCCAGGCCCACGCGGCGTGGTACTGGTTGTCGGTCGCCGGCGTGCCGAGCGCGTCGAGCCCGCCGAGCTCCTCGAGTGCGGCGATGTGCTGGTCGATCGTCGTCGGGATCATGTTCTGCGCGAGCAGCTCGGAGATCGTGCCGTTCTGGCCCTCGCCCGACGAGCCGTTGTCGCCCCAGATGTAGATGACGATCGTGTTGTCGAGGTAACCGAGGCGCTCGACCTCGTCGATCAGGCGGCCGGCCTGCACGTCGGCGTGCTCGCCGAACCCGGCGCACACCTCCATCAGGCGACGCTGGAACGGCTTCTGGTGGTCGGGGATCTCGTCCCAGCCCTGCAGCGACTCGGGCCGCGGGGTGAGCTCCGCGTCCTCCGGGATCCAGCCGGCGGCCTTCGCACCGGCGTGCGCTTCTTCGCGGTAGGCGTCCCAGCCGTCGTCGAAGACGCCGGCGTACTTGTCGGCCCACTCCTTCATGATGTGGTGCGGGCCGTGGATCGCGCCGGTCGCCCAGTACATGAAGAAGGGCTGGTCGGGCGCGAGCGCCTTGTGGTCGCGCAGCCAGGCGATCGCGTCGTCGGCGATGTCCTCCGAGAGGTGGTAGCCCTCCTCGGGCGTCTTCGTCGGCAGCACGCTCGTGGTGTTGCGCACGAGGTTCGGCTCGTACTGCGAGGCCTCGCCGGCGAGGAAGCCGTAGAAGTACTCGAAGCCGTTGCCGGTCGGCCAGTTGTCGTACGGCCCCGCCTTCGTCGTCTCCTCGGCGGGCGTGTTGTGCCACTTGCCCCAGGCCGCGGTCGAGTAGCCGTAGTTGCGCAGCACCTCGGCCATCGTCGCGCTCGACTTCGGGATGTGCCCCGAGTAGCCGTCCCAGTCGTTCGCGAGCTCCGCGATCTGGCCGGCGCCGACCCGGTGGTGGTTGCGCCCGGTGAGCAGCGACGCACGCGTCGGCGAGCACATGGCCGTCGTGTGGAACCGGTTGTAGCCGAGGCCGTTCTGACGGATCCGGTCGAGCGTGGGCGTGTTCACCTTGCCGCCGAGCGGCGCGGGAAGCGCGGGACCGGCGTCGTCGATAAGGACGACGAGCACGTTCGGCGCGCCCTCGTTCAGGTGGCGCTCGGGCGGCAGCGGCGCGTACGTCGACTCGGCGAGCGTACGACCGGCGAAGCTGCCGGACGGCTTGGGCGGGAACGGGAGCGTACGCGCGGGGGGCAGCTGGGCCCCGATCACGGAGTTGCTGTTCTCGTCGGGCATCGTGATGTCTCCTCTTGCGTCTTCGGCCCGGCTCAGCCGAGCAGCTTCGCCTTGGCGGCTTCGAACTCGGCATCGCTCAGGATGCCCTGGGTCTTCAGGTCGGCGAGCTTCTGCAGCTCGGCGACGACGTCGGTGCCGCCCGCGGGTGCGGGGGCCGCGGCCGGCGCGGGCGGCGGCGGCGCGTACTGCGGTTCGGCGTACTGCTGCTGCGCAGCCTGCTGCTGCATCTCGTACTGCTGCGCCTCGTACCGCTCGTCGGCCTTGCGCTGCTGGTGCCGCATGACGCCGCCGCTCACGGCCGTCGCCGTGCCGGCGACCACCGCGGTGCGGGCGGCCATCCCGATGAGTCCCGGTCGTCCGAACCTTCTCAACAGTGGCATCTTCGTTCCTCCCCCTTACCGGTCGTCGCGCGCTTCAGCGACGACCGCGTTGACCACCGGCGCGGGGATCCGCACCGAATCGACGACGGCTCCGCCGGCCGCCAGCAGGCGGCTGGCGAGGTGCCTCGCCCACACGAGCTCGACGACGAGCAGCAGGGCGGATGCCCCGACCGGGAGTCGTCCGCCGAGTTCGTGCACGTCTTCTTCGCCGACGAGGCCAACGCCAGCGAGCTCGATCTCGCCGAGCGTGATGCCCGACTCGTCCAGCTCCAGGAACTCCACACCCTCCTCGGTGCGCGACACGTGCACCAGGTCGAGCAGTCTGACCGTGCCGGCCTCGACGAGGTCGAGCACCGCCTCGATCACACCGGCGTCGGGCGCATCGCCCTCATAGGCGGCGAGCACCAGCTCCACCGGCCCGAACTCGAGATCATCCATGAATCGCGCCCCCTCGGCGTCTCGGCCCGGAGCACTGCACCCCGGCGGTCGGGCGCGCGGAAGCACGCCCGGGTTCCATCGTGCTGAGCGCGTCGGCGGCCTGCATCACGCAGATCGCGTGATGAGCCGCGGCATCCACGTTCGCGTGATCTGCATGATGCGTGGAGCCGTGTCGAACGATGTAATCGAATGCATCGAGAGGAGCACCCGACATGGACCACATCGAAGTGCTGCGCCGGCTGGCCCTCGCCGACGACCGACTCTCGAGCGACGCGTTCACGGAGCAGGCGCCGAGCCCGCTCGAGGCGAAGCCGGTCGCGATCGCACGCCTGGCCGCACTCGTCGGCGTCGGCGGCACCGACGCCTCGTTCGCGGCGACGGCCGACGCCGCCGTGCGCGCCGGAGCCTCCGCCGAAGAGCTCGTCCACGTGATCATCTGCACGGTGCCGGTCGTCGGCGTGCCGAGGGCGGTCGCTGCGGCTCAGCACCTCTCGGTCGCGCTGGGACTCGATCTCGAGACGTTCGTGAGCGACGACGCGTGACCGTCATCCGAGCAGGCCGAGCTCGCCGGCCCGCTCGACGGCCGCACCGCGCGTCGTGACCTGCAGCTTGCGGTAGATCGACCCCACCTGCGAACTCACGGTGTTGCGCGACACGAACAACCGCTCGCCGATCTCGCCGATCGTCAGGTGCGTCTGCAGGTAGGGCAGCAGCCGCAGCTCCGCGGGCGTGAGCGGGGAGTTGCCGAGCATCTCGCGCGACTGCTCGAGCGAGCCACGGAACTCGGCGACCTCGTCGACCAGGGTGCCGAGGCCGGGCCGCGCCCGGATCAGCTCGTCGATCTCCTGCAGCAGGTGGGCGGCGGTCGGCGTCCGGCCGAGCGCGGCGAACGCACGTGCGAGTTCGAGCCGCACCTTGACGGCGAACACCGGCATCACGTGCGTGCACAGGCCTCGATCGCGCATGACGCTCGCAAGCAGGCCCTCCGCGGTCTCGAGGTCGCGCCTCTTGATCGCGATGCGGGCGCTCACGGCGAGGGCGAGCATCGTGGTCGCGTACCCCTGCATGCCGCTCGCGGCGATGACGCCGCGCGCGCGGTCCGCGTGGGTCGCGGCATCCGCGATCGCCCCCCGCTCGAACGCGATGATCGCGAGCTCCGCCTCGCTCAGGATGATGGTGTCGGAGTTGCCGAACAGTTCGGCCTGGGCCGTCGCCCGCTCGAACAGCTCGACCGCCCGGTCGACGTCGCCGCCGAGCAGCGTCGTCCAGCCGACGAGATGCAGCGCCTGGTCGCGCCAGATGCTCGACGCCGACTCCTCGCCGAGCGCGTACTCGGCGTCGGCGGTCGCCGACGCCAGGCCCTCGCGCCACATGATGACCCGCACCATCGCTCGCGCGGACTCGAAGCGGGGAAGCCCGAACTCGGGGGCCCGGCGTAGTCGATGCCGTCGAACAGCCTCGCCCACCGGTCGGCCTCCGCCGCCTGCCCGGCGAGGATGGCGCGCAGGCCCGCGTGCACGACGAGCGGCGGGAAGGAGGCGATGGCCTCGTCGCCGAGCTCCTCCATCCACCGGGTCAGGGCGGCGAGATCGCCGGCCTGATACGCCGTCAGGCCGCGCTCGGCGACGAGCCGCACCGACTGCTCGTGGTCGCCGGCGGCGAGCAGGTGCTCGATCGCCAGGTGCACGTGGTCATGCGTCTCGCACCACTTCGCGGCGCGGCGATGCAGGTCGACGTCGGCGCCGGGCTCGGCCCGGTCGAGCTCCGCGACCAGGAACTCGCGGAACAGCTGGTGGTAGCGGTACTCGCCGCGGCGCCGGTCGACCGGCACCAGGAAGAGCCCCCGCCGCTCGAGCTCGCGCAGCCGGGCCCGGGAGTCGTTGCGCTCGAGCACCGCGTCGCAGCATCCGGCCGAGAGGTGTTCGAGCAGCGCGGTGCGCCGCAGGAACGCCTGGTCGTCGGGGTCGAGTGCCGAGTAGCACGCACGATAGAGGTAGTCGGCCACGAACCGGTCGTCGCCGCCGACCTCGACGGGGTCTCCGCCGTCGCGCGCGACGAGCGCGGCGAGCGTGATGCCCGTCGGCCACCCCTCGGTGTGCGCGACGAGCCGCTCGAGCACCTCGTCGTCGGCGCCGACGTCGAGCACGTCGAACACCCGCCGGGCGTCGTCGAGGTCGAGTCGCAGGTGATCGGCGCCGATCTCGACGACGTCGCCGCCGAGGCGCAGGCGCGAGAGGAACGGCGGCACGTGCCGGCTCGCCATCACGACCTGCGAGCCGAGCGGAATCCGGCCGAGGGCGACCTCGAGGACGTCCTGGCAGTCGGGCGAACCGGCCTCGTGCACATCGTCGAGCACGAGCACGAACGACGTGCCGACGTACTCGATCGCCGCGGCGAGCATGGGTGCCGCTCCGCCGAGCACGGCACGTCCGGTCATGGGCAGTGCGACGACCGCGGCGAGCCGCTCGTCACCCGGCATCGCCTGCTCGAACGCGACCGCGAGCACGTTGACGAGGGCGGCCGGATCGTCGTCGAACCGGTCGAGCGAGACCCAGACGAGGGCGCGATCGTCGACCTCGGCCCACTCGCGCAGCAGCGTCGTCTTGCCGTAGCCGGCCGGAGCCACGAGGCTCACGAGGGGAGCGTGCGAACGGCGCGCACGATCGATGAGTCGGCGTCGGCTCACGGTGGCACCGTGCGCTCGAGCCGGGGCGAACTTCGGCACGTGCCCGTCGAGCGGGGTCGGCCGCTCGATCATCGAGACGGCTTCCGGACCCGCTCCCGATGACGTTTCCCCCACGGCCGTCAAACCGTCCATAGGTGGGAGTCTATGCACGGATGGGGGACATCTCGGCACGACATCTCGCAGAATTCAGGGCCTTGCCCCACGAACGGGGGGTACGCTGACTTCCGCGCCGGCACGGGCCGAAATCCTGGCCGACCGGCGTCGGCACGGGGCGTGGTCCGGCGGACGCGTGCGGCGCCGCAGGGCCGCCGGACAAGTCGTTCGGCCGCGCGGCCAGATCCCGACACACGCCGGTGGCGACCGAGGCCCGACGCCGTCAGGATGGATGACAACCAATCGCATCGGAGTGATACCCCGTGGGCACCACCGTCTTCGAACGACGCACCCCCAGTCCATCCGTCATCGAGCACTCGCTCGCCGGCACCGGTCACTCGGTGTTCTGGCGCGACGACCTGCCCGACACCCTCAAGCCGAAGCGGCCGAAGCTCGCCGGCACGAAGGTCGCAGAGCTCGTCGTCGTCGGCGGCGGCTACACCGGCCTGTGGACCGCGCTCCTCGCGAAGGAGCGCAACCCCGACGCGCGGGTGGTACTCGTCGAGGCGAAGCGCATCGGCTGGGCGGCCTCGGGTCGCAACGGCGGCTTCTGCGAGGCGAGCCTCACCCACGGCGACGAGAACGGCCAGGCGCGCTGGCCGAAGGAGATGGAGATCCTCCACCGCCTCGGCATGCAGAACCTCGACGAGATCGAGGCCAGCGAGGCGAAGTACGGCATGGACTTCCAGTTCGAGCGCACCGGCCAGCTCGCCCCCGCCATCGAGGAGCACCAGGTCGAGTGGCTGCGCGACTGGGCCGACGAGGCGGCGAAGCACGGCGAGGGCGACGACGTCGTGTTCCTCGACGAGGCCGCGGTACGGGCATCCGTCAACTCGCCCACCTATCTCGCAGGTGTGTGGGAGAAGCGCACCAACGCCATGGTGCACCCGGCGCGCCTCGCCGCCGAGCTCGCCCGCGTCGCCGAGGAGCGCGGGGTCGAGATCTTCGAGAACTCGCCCGTGCGGAGCCTCGAGACGCCCGGGTCGACGGGCGCGGTCAGCGTCGTCACCCACGGCGGCCGCGTCGACGCGAAGCACGCCGTGCTCGCGACGAACGTATTCCCGTCGCTGCTCAAGCGCAACCGGCTCATGACCGTGCCGGTCTACGACTACGTGCTCATGACCGAGCCGCTGTCGGCCGAGCAGCTCGCCTCGATCGGCTGGAACGACCGCCAGGGCATCGGCGACATGGCGAACCAGTTCCACTACTACCGTCTCTCGAAGGACAACCGCATCCTGTTCGGCGGGTACGACGCGATCTACCACTACGGCCGCAAGGTGCGCGAGGAGTACGAGAACCGTCCCGAGACGTGGCAGAAGCTCGCGAGCCACTTCTTCACGACCTTCCCGCAGCTCGAGGGCCTGCAGTTCAGCCACCAGTGGGCGGGCGCGATCGACACGTCGACGCAGTTCACCGCGTTCTTCGGCACCGCACGCGACGGCCGGGTCGCCTACGCCCAGGGCTTCACCGGTCTCGGCGTGGGCTCGACGCGCTTCGCGGGCGAGGTCATGCTCGACCTGCTCGAGGGTCGCGAGAACGAGCGCACGACGCTCGAGATGGTGCGCAAACGCCCGCTGCCCTTCCCGCCCGAGCCCGCGGCGGCCATGGGCATCAACGCGACGCGCTGGTCGCTCGACCGAGCCGACCACAACCGCGGCAAGCGCAACGTGCTGCTGAAGACGCTCGACGCGCTCGGCCTGGGGTTCGACTCGTGAGCGCCGACGGGCAGGACGACGTGCTGCGGCTTCTCGCCGGTGCGGTGACGGATGCCCCGGGGCTGGCGCTCGAGCACGAGCCGGTGCCGGCCGACCAGGTCGTCGCGGGCAGCCCGACGACGGCGTACCTCGCCCTCGACGAGTCGGCGGCGGGCGAGATCGGCGTGTGGGAGATGTCGGTCGGCGCGATGCGCGACGTCGAGGTCGACGAGGTGTTCGTCGTGCTCGCGGGCGCCGCGACGGTCGAGTTCGAGCACGTGCCGTCGACGGGCCGCCCCGGCGACCCGATCGTGCTCGCACCGGGAGCCGTCGTGCGCCTCGAGGCCGGCATGAAGACGATCTGGACGGTCCGCGAACCGCTCCGCAAGGTGTTCATCTCGCGCTGAGGCGCGTTCCACGTTTCAGGATTCAGGTTTCAGGAGGAGCAGACATGGCCAAGTACCGGGTGCAGAACCCCGCGACGGGGGAGATCGTCGAGACGTTCGAGTCGGCGACCGACGCCGAGATCGAGCAGACGCTCGCGGCGGCCGATGCCGCCTACCGCGAGTGGCGCGAACGCAGCGTGCAGGAGCGCGCCGCCGTGGTCAAGCGCGTCGCCGAGCTCTTCGACGAGCGACGAGACGAGCTCGCCCGGCTCATCGCCGTCGAGATGGGCAAGTCGATCGCGGAGTCGCTCGACGAGGTCGAGTTCGCCCGCTCGATCATCGAGTACTACGCGGTGTACGGCCCGAGCCTCATCACCGACCACGAGATCCCGTCGACGATCCCCGGCAAGGCGGTCATCGAGCAGCTGCCAGTGGGCACCCTGCTCGGCGTCATGCCGTGGAACTTCCCCTACTACCAGGTCGCCCGCTTCGCGGCGCCGAACCTCGTGCTCGGCAACACGATCATCCTGAAGCACGCCGACATCTGCGCGCGCTCGGCCCTGACCATCCAAGAGATCATGGAGGAGGCCGGCGTTCCGGTCGGCGGCTACCAGAACGTGTTCGCCTCGCACGACCAGATCGCGACCATGATCGCCGACCCGCGCGTGCAGGGCGTCTCGCTCACGGGCTCCGAGCGCGCCGGCGCCATCATCGGCGAGCAGGCGGGCCGCCACCTCAAGAAGGCCGTGCTCGAGCTCGGCGGCATCGACCCGATGGTCGTGCTCGACGCCGACGACGTGGCCTCCGTGGCGAAGGCGGCGTGGGACTTCCGCGTCTACAACGGCGGCCAGGTCTGCAACTCGAACAAGCGCATGATCGTCATGGACGACATCTACGACGAGTTCGTCGCCGAGCTGACGAAGCTCGCGACGGGCCTCGAGCCGGGCGACCAGCTCGACCTCGGCGAGGGCCAGTACGCCCCGCTGTCGACGCGCACCGCCGCCGAGACGGTGCACGCGCAGGTGCAGAAGGCGATCGCCGAGGGCGCGAAGCTCCAGGCGGGCGGCGTCCTCGCCGACGGCCCCGGGGCGTACTACTCCCCCGCCGTGCTCACCGACGTTCCGCGCGACTCGGAGTCGTACCGCGAGGAGATCTTCGGACCGGTAGCGACGGTCTACCGGGTGCACAGCGACGAGGAGGCCCTCGAGCTCGCCAACGACTGCGCGCTCGGCCTCGGCGGCTCGGTCTTCTCGACCGACGAGGCACGCGCGGCCCGCGTCGCCTCGCGTCTCGAGGTCGGCATGACGCACGTCAACACGATCGCGGCCGAGGCCGCCGAGCTGCCGTTCGGCGGGGTCAAGCGCTCGGGCTTCGGCCGCGAGATGGGCCCCGTCGGCATCGGCGAGTTCTCGAACAAGCGGCTCTCGTTCGTCGCGAAGTAGCCCGAACGCTCCCGAACACGAACCCGCCGGCGTCATCGCCGGCGGGTTCGTTCGCGTCAGCCGCAGAACTCCTTCGGCACACCGGGCCGCGCCTGCACGCCGATCACCACGACGGAGTCGTACTCGACGAGGAAGTTGATGTACCCGGCGGCACTGTCGCCGACCGCGTAACCCTGCGACTCCCCGGCGGGCTGGGTCGTCGGCACGAGGTCGGGGTAGGCTGCGGCGAGCTCGTCCATCGTGGAGCCGAGCTGGATGCCGGCCTCGGTCGCGGGCGAGGCCGGCACGGCGCCATCGCCGTCGGGCCGTCCAATCGCCCACACCCCTGCGATCTCGTCCGAGTCCGGCAGATGGTATGCGAGCATCGTCGCTTCGCCCTCAGCCGAGAGCTGCACGATACCGGGGCAGTATTCCGCCTGTTCGAACGCCGTGAGCCCGGCGAGCGTCTCCTCGAAGGCGGCCTCGCGTTGGATCGGTCCCATGCCGTCGAGCGTCACCGGCCAGGTCGACACATCGGCCGGGTCGACGGCGACCGGCGTGGCCGTCGGCGTCTCGACCGGCGTCGGCGCGGCCGTGGCCGCGGCCGTCGGCTCGGGCTCGGTCGCGTCGCCCGACGTCGCGCACCCGACGAGCGCGAGGGCTGCGCTCGCTGCGAGAACCGCTCCGGCCCACGATCGGAGGAAAGATACGTTGCGAGGCATGGGTCTCCTTCGTGCACGCGGCCCCCCGGCCGCGTCCGATCAACGTATCGGCCCGCTCACTTCAAGAGGAAGGAGTTCTCCGTATCGCTTGGGTAACGCCCGCCTCACGCGACCGCCGCGTCGGCCGCCCCCTGCGGTGGCCCCGCCGACTCGATGCGGAACGTCTCGCTGAATCGCGCGAGCAGCTCGGTGTCACCTGCGAACGTCTTCGACACGGATGGCTCGCCGGCCAGCAGCGCGCGCAGCCGGCCTGGCGCGAGCTCGAGTTCGAGCACGGCCTGCGGCACGGGCTCGAACGCCGACCGGCGCGGCTGCGGCAGTGCGCCCGGACCCACCGGGGCGACATCGAGCGTGCCGCCCACGACGATCGCCGACACCGAGACGACCACCGCGTCGGCGGCGCCCTCGTCGATCAGGTGCAGCACGTATTCCGTGGGCGGCATCGACGCCGCGGCATCCGGCCGGAATGCCGATCGCAGGGCGAACGCGACGGAGTCGGCGCTCACCGTCTCACCGTCGCCGGGGTCGCCGAGCACCGCCCAGCCCCAGCGTTCGAGCGCGGCGACGACGGGCGCGAGCTCGCGCCCGAGCGGCGTGAGCTCGTAGCCGCCGCGCACCATCGGCACGCGCCGGATCACCCCCGACTCGCCGAGTTCGCGAAGCCGGTCGCTCAGGATGTTCGTCGGGATGCGCGGCAGCGAGGCCTTGAGGTCGCTGTACCGCCGCGCGCCCCCGAGCAGGTCACGGACGATGAGCAGCGCCCATCGTTCGCCGACCCGCTCGAGGGCCCGTGCCACGCCGCTGTACTGGCCGTAGCCGCGAGCGGCGCGCGTCGCCATGCGGGATGCCTCAGGCCGAGGCCGAGCCGCCGGCGGCCTGCTGGGCCAGGTACGCGTCGGGGCCCTGCTCGACCGCGGCCTGCTCCATGAAGAGGAAGCCGAGGATGTTGCCGTCGGGGTCTTCGAGGTCGCGCGAGTACATGAAGCCGTAGTCCTGCGCCTCGCGAGGCTCGCTGCCGCCCGCTGCGAGCCCCTTCACGAGCACCGCGTCGACCTCGTCGCGCGAGTCGCGGGTGAACGAGATGCTCGTCTGCGCCTGGGTCTTCGGGTCGATGATCTGCTTGTCGGTGAACGTGCCGAGGTATTCGCGGGTGAGCACCATGAAGTAGATGTTCTCGTCGAGCACGACGCACGCGGCGTTCTCGTCGGTGAAGGCGGGGTTGATGCTGAAGCCGAGGGCCTCGTAGAACGCCTTCGAGCGCTCGAGGTCGGTCGTCGGCAGGTTCACGAAGATGCTGGTCGTGGTCATGATCTCCTCCATCGGGATCGTCGTCGTTTTCGTCCTTGCGAGACTCAGCTTGCTCTTAACAAGTTCACTTGTCAATAGCAAGTAAACACGATTTCGATGACGACCCTCGACTCGATCGAGTGGGCGGAGATCGTCCAGGATTGCGCGAATCCGGACGATCTCTGCCCACTCGATTCGGGATGCCGCGGGCCAGTGCCTAGCGTGAGCCGCTCCGCCGCACGAGCAGGGCGAGATGCAGGGCCGTCAGGGTCTCGCCGTCGTCGAGATCGACGTCGAGCAGATCGCCGATGAGCGCGAGCCGCTGGTAGAACACCGAGCGCGAGAGGTGCGACGCCGACGCGGCGGCCGTGCGGTTGCCGGGGTGCGCGAGCGTCGCCGCGAGCACGTCGAGCAGGTCGCCGCCGCGCGCGAGGTCGTACTCGATCAGCGGGGCGAGCATCTGCTCGCTGTGCCGCTGCAGCCGGTGGTCGTCGCGCATCGAGGTCACGAGCCGCACGAGCGGGCGGTTCTCGGCGCGGCGCAGTACCGGTCCCCGCGCACCGCGAGTGCCCGGCGCGCGCGCGAGGTCGAGCGCCTCCTGCACCGAGCCGAGCAGTTCGTCGAGCCCGGCGGCGCGCGAGCCGATCGCGAGCACGATCCGTTCGGCGGATACCTCGGAGCCGGCGACCGACCGGGCGAACCCGCGTGCCCCGTCGTCGTCGAGCACGGCTCCGGCCGGCAGCGAGAGCAGCACGATCGTGGCCGGCGTCGAGCCGCCGGGTACGACTCCCGCGAGCGCCCGCCCGCCCAGGGCGCGGGCGGCCGCGTCGACCGCGCGGTCGGTGATCGGCGAGCCCGCCGCCACGAGACCGTACAGCGTCGCATCCTCGACCGGGAAGCCGGCGGCCGCGAGCCGGCCGACCGCGGCCGGGAGCCCGGTGAACCGGCCGTCGAGCAGGGCGTCGACGAGCCGTTGCCGTCCGGTGCGCACCCACTCGTCGACCTCGGCGCCGTCGGCGAGCCGGCCGAGCGCGAGCGCGATCGCACCCTGTTCGAGCACGCCGGTGCGCCCGGCCGGGTGCTGCGGACCGGGCAGCGCGATGAGCCGGCCCCACCGGATGCCGCGCGCCTCGACCGGGACGATGAGCAGCGTGTCGTCGTCGTGCGCATGCCGCGAGCGGGACTCCCAGTTCGCGAACAGCTCGGCCTCGCCGCCGCCGGGCACATCGGCGGCGACGACCTCATGCGCGAGGTTCTCGAGCACGACCGGGGCGCCGAGCGTCTGGGCGAGCTGCTGCACGATGTAGTCGGCGGGCGAGCCGCGCAGGCTGAGCGCCGTGAACCGCTCGCGCACCTCGTCGCGCGCGCGGAGCGCCGCGGTCTGCTCCGAGATGATGCGACTGTGCACCGCCTCGGTCAGGGTGACGAACTTCACCTCGTGGTGCAGTGCGACGAGCGCGAGCCCGTGCTGCGCGGCGGCCTCGACGACGACCGCGGGCACGTACCGGTAGTGGGCGCCGAGCTCGAGCACGAGGCCCGAGAGGCCCGCATCGACGAGGCCGCGCACGAACCCCTCGAGCTCGGCCGGGTCGGTCGGCCAGCCCGAGCCCGTCGAGAGCAGCAGCTCGCCGCCGTCGAGGAGGCGTGCGACCCCGGCGCTGTCGGAGACGTGCGCCCACCGCACGAGGGCGTCGAGCGCGTCGCCGCCGACGAGCACCTCGGGCACGCCGTCGGCGAACGCCTGGAGGGCGAGGATCTCGCGCACGGTCGGCATCGCCGACCCGTCGCCCGCCGTCGGCGCGACCGCCGAGGGGTCGACCGGACGATCCGTTCGGATCGATTCATCTTCGCGACGAACTGCCACGGTTCCGCCTACTCCACCTCTGCGACACTGGGAGACAGAAGCTTAGCCGAGCATCGGGCATTCTGTCCGAACCGGGCCCGAAGAGACAGCTGGAAGGAGCTGCGATGAGCATCACGGAGACCGCCACGTCCCCGACCAACGCCCCCGAGGGCAAGGTGATCGGCCATTGGATCGACGGCGCGCTGCGCGCGTCGACGTCGGGCCGTACGGCGCCGGTGTACAACCCCGCCACGGGCGCCGTGCAGGCCGAGGTCGCCCTCGCCGACCAGGCCGAGATCGACGCCGCGATCGCCTCCGCCGTCGCCGGGTTCAAGACCTGGTCGGGCTACTCGATCGCGAAGCGCCAGTCGGTGCTGTTCTCGTTCCGTGAGCTGCTGAACGCCCGCAAGGGCGAGCTCGCCGCGATCATCACGGCCGAGCACGGCAAGGTGCTCTCCGACGCGGCCGGCGAGATCGCGCGCGGCCAGGAGGTCGTCGAGCTCGCGACCGGGTTCCCGAGCCTCATCAAGGGCGCGTTCAGCGAGAACGCCTCGACCGGCATCGACGTGTACTCGATCAAGCAGCCGCTCGGCGTCGTCGGCATCATCAGCCCGTTCAACTTCCCGGCCATGGTGCCGATGTGGTTCTTCCCGATCGCGATCGCCGCGGGCAACGCCGTCGTGCTGAAGCCCTCGGAGAAGGACCCGTCGGCCGCGCTGTGGATGGCCGAGCTGTGGAAGGAGGCCGGGCTCCCCGACGGCGTCTTCACCGTGCTGCAGGGCGACAAGGAGGCCGTCGACGGCCTGCTCACCTCGCCCGACGTGCAGTCGATCTCGTTCGTCGGCTCGACCCCGATCGCCCAGTACATCTACGAGACCGCCTCGAAGCACGGCAAGCGCGTCCAGGCACTCGGCGGCGCGAAGAACCACATGCTCGTGCTCCCCGACGCCGACCTCGACCTCGCCGCCGACATGGCGATCAACGCGGGCTACGGCGCCGCCGGCGAACGCTGCATGGCCATCTCGGTCGTGCTGGCGGTCGAGCCCGTCGCCGACGAACTCATCGAGAAGGTCAAGGAGCGCATCGCGAAGCTGCGCATCGGCAACGGCGCCGGCCAGGACGGCGTCGAGCCCGACATGGGTCCGCTCATCACGGGCGTGCACCGCGACAAGGTGTCGTCGTACGTCGACATCGCCGAGCAGGACGGCGCCGAGATCGTCGTCGACGGCCGCGGGTTCACGGTCGACGGCCACGAGGACGGCTTCTTCTTCGGCCCGACCCTGCTCGACCGCGTGCCCACCACGTCGCGCGCCTACACCGAGGAGATCTTCGGCCCGGTGCTCTCGGTCGTGCGCGTCGAGTCCTTCCAGGAGGGCGTCGACCTCATCAACTCGGGCCAGTTCGGCAACGGCACCGCGATCTTCACGAACGACGGCGGCGCCGCGCGTCGCTTCCAGAACGAGATCGAGGTCGGCATGATCGGCATCAACGTGCCGATCCCCGTACCGGTCGCCTACCACTCGTTCGGCGGCTGGAAGCAGTCGCTGTTCGGCGACTCGAAGGCCTACGGCGTGCAGGGCTTCGACTTCTTCACCCGCGAGAAGGCCATCACGAGCCGCTGGCTCGACCCGGCCACCCACGGCGGCATCAACCTGGGCTTCCCCCAGAACCACTGAGTCCCGGCGAAACCACTGAACGAGGCATCCGAAATGACCGACACCCTCATCGACGGACCGGCGTACACCGACCGCCACGGCGACGTGCACCAGCTGCCCGACGCCGCCGCCGACGCGCAGGTGCGCGCCGACGACCGCGCGCACGTGTTCCACTCGTGGAGCGCGCAGGCCCTCATCGACCCGCTGCCCATCGCGGGCGGCGCGGGCGCCACCTTCTGGGACTACCAGGGCAACGAGTACCTCGACTTCTCGTCGCAGCTCGTGAACCTCAACCTCGGCCACCAGCACCCCGACCTCGTCGAGGCCATCCAGCAGCAGGCCGGTCGTCTCGCGACGATCCAGCCCTCGATGGCGTCCGACGTGCGCGGCGAGCTCGCCCGCCGCATCGCGGAGGCCGCCCCCGGCGACCTCGACAAGGTGTTCTTCACGAACGGCGGCGCCGACGCGAACGAGTACGCCGTGCGACTCTCGCGCGCCGTCACCGGCCGTCGCAAGGTGCTCTCGATGTACCGCAGCTACCACGGCGGCACCGCCACGGCGATCTCGCTCACGGGCGACCCGCGCCGCTGGGCGAACGAGCCGAGCGACGGCAGCGTCGCGCACTTCTTCGGCCCGTACGAGTACCGCTCGTCGTGGGGCGCGACCACGCCCGAAGACGAGGCGCAGCGTGCGCTCGCCCACCTCGAGCAGGTCATCGTGCTCGAGGGCGCGACGACGATCGCCGCCATCATCATGGAGACGATCGTCGGCACCAACGGCGTGCTCGTGCCGCCGCCCGGTTACCTCGAGGGCGTGCGCGCGCTGTGCGACAAGTACGGCATCGTGTACATCGCCGACGAGGTCATGGTCGGCTTCGGCCGCGTCGGCGAGTGGTTCGCCGTGAACCACTTCGGCGTCACGCCCGACCTCATCACCTTCGCGAAGGGCGTCAACTCGGGTTACGTGCCGCTCGGCGGCGTCGTGATCTCGCAGAAGATCGCCGCGCACTTCGACACGGTCGCGTTCCAGGGCGGCCTCACGTACTCGGGCCACCCGCTCGCGTGCGCCCCGGGCGTCGCGACGTTCGAGGTGTTCGAGCGCGACGGCATCCTCGAGCGGGTGCGCGACCTCGGCGAGCGCGTCGTCGGCCCGCGCCTGCGCGAGATCGCCGCGAAGCACCCGTCGGTCGGCGAGGTGCGCGGCCTCGGCCTCTTCTGGGCGATCGAGCTCGTGAAGGATGCCGAGACCCGCGAGCCGCTCGTGCCGTTCAACGCGGGCGGGGCCGACGCGGCGCCCATGGGTGCCGTGGCCGCCGCGTGCAAGCAGGCGGGTCTGTGGCCGTTCATCCACTTCAACCGGATGCACGTCGCCCCGCCGCTCGTCATCAGCGAGGAGGAGCTCGTGCGCGGGCTCGACATCATCGACGAGGCGCTCACGGTCGCCGACGGGTACGTCACCGCGTAACCGGCATCGCCCGAACCGGATCGCCCGCATCCCCACGGATGCGGGCGATCCGTCGTTTCCGGTCCGGTGGGTTGAGGAGGGAGCGCAGCGACCGTCTCGAAACCGCGAGACGCGACGTCGAGCGGGTTGAGGAGGGAGCGCAGCGACCGTCTCGAAACCCACGCCCCTGGTTTCGAGACGCGGCCTCCTTCGTCGGTCGCTCCTCAACCCACCCCACCCGGATAGCCTGAGAGCATGCGACAGCGGGCTGACGGGGGCGGCGTGAGCCGGCGCGGGTTCCTCGCCGCGGCGATCGCGGGCACCGCGACGGTCGTGCTCGCGAGCTGCACCGGCCCGAAGCCGAGACCGACGCCCACGCCGACCGCGACGCCGTCGACCCCGGCCCCGACCGCGACCCCCGGCGGCGTACCGCTGCCCACCGCCATGCGCCGGTCGCGCTGGGCGACCGACCCGTTCGCCCGCGGTGCGTTCGGCTTCCGCGCCGTCGACACGACGCCCGAACTGCGCCAGTCGCTCGCCGAGCCCGTGGGCGACCGCATCTGGTTCGCCGGCGAGGCCTGCTCCGCCGACGCGCCCGGAACCCTGCAGGGCGCCCTGCGCTCGGGCGTCGAGGCCGCCGCATCCCTCATGTCGATCGCCGAGCCCGGCGAACGCGTCGCCGTGATCGGTGCGGGTCTCGCCGGTCTTGCGGCGTCGCGCGAGCTCGACCGGGCCGGCTTCGAGGTCATCGTCGTCGAGGCGCGCACCCGCATCGGCGGCCGCATCGAGAGCGTCGGCGACGACGCGTTCGGGCGCCCGGTCGAACTCGGCGCCCTCTTCGTCGACGACGACGACGCGCTCGCGGCGCTCCTCGACGAGGCATCCGTCTCGACCGTGCCGTTCAACCGGCGAACCGAGACCCGCACGCTCGACGGCCGCACCGTCACGGTGCCGGCGACCGGCCCCGACGCCGTCGCGGCCGCGCACGCGTGGGCGGGCGAGCAGGCCGACGACGTCTCGCTCGCGGCCGCGCTCATGGGCGCGGGGATGCTGCCGCCGACGGGCGGTGAGGTCGAGGGCGTCGACCCGGGCGAGTGGCTCACCCACACCGTGCGCACGAGCGTCGAGCCGTTCACGGGTGCCGGGTCGACCCTCGTGTCGGCGAACACCGACTTCGCCGGGCTCGCCGCGGCGCCGCGCCGACTCGTGACGGGTCGACTCGCCGATGTCACCGACCTGCTCGCCGACGGGCTCGACATCGCCGTCGGCAGCGCGGTCACGCAGCTCAACGCGACCGACCGGCGGGTGTCGCTGCGGCTCGACTCCGGTGAGTCGGTGTCGGCCGACCGCGCGATCGTCGCCGTGCCGCTCGGTGTGCTGCAGTCCGACGCATTCGCGTTCGACCCGCCGCTGCCGGCCGGGCATCTCCGCGCGCTCGGCGAGCTGCGCACGGGCGCGGTCGACCTCGTCTGGCTGCGGTTCGACGAGGCGTTCTGGCGGCCCGAGCTGCCCGACTCCGGCGAGACGACGGGCGACGCATCCGCGTCGGTGCCCGACCTCTACACCGTCGTCGGCGTCGGCACCCAGGTCTCGGCCTGGATCGACGTGGGCGCCGCGAACGGGTTCGCCGAGCCCGCCGCCGACGGGGACGACGTCGCAGGCGACGCCGACGCCCCCTTCTCGAACGGGCCGCCCGTGCTCGTCGGCATCCTCAGCGCAGCGCAGGCGCGCTTGCTCGACGACCTCGACGACCAGGCGTTCCAGGCTGCGGTGCTCGACGATCTCGTGCCCTTCGCCCCTCCGCCGCCCGCCACAGCGAGCGGTTGACGGCGACGAGCCCGGCCGTCAGGGCGACGAAGATCACGAGCACGAGGGCGCAGTAGAACGCCACCCCCACGGGGCCGCCCACCTGCGCCTCGTCGAGGAAGAAGTACGGGTACCAGCCGACGTCGGCACCGCGGAACAGCGTGTAGACGAGCCACGCCGACGGGAAGACGAGCACCCAGCCGATCGTCGACCACGGCACCGGCGGGTTCACGCCGATGATGCTGTCGGCGAGCCACGCGATCACGGCGAGCGACGGCACGACGAAGTGCAGCAGCGTGTCCGACCAGGGCACGTCGACCCGGTAGTCGCGCGTCGACGCCTGCGTGACGATGAGCGCGAACACGATGCCCGAGACGAGCACGTACACGGTCACCATGGTGCGCACGACGCCGAGCCACGGCGGGTCGTGCGTCGCGAGCAGGGCGAACGCGCCGGCCACGCCGAGCGTCACGACCGCGAGGAACGCCGACTGCACGGTGAAGTAGCTGAAGAAGTTGGCGGTCGCGAAGAACCGGAACCCGAGCACGTACTGGAAGTTGCCGATGAGTGCGACGACCTCGAGCGCCGCGATCAGGAGCCGGAAGACGCCGAGCGCGATGCGTGCCCGCCGCGCGCGGCGATCGCGGACCTCGACCGCGCGCACCACCGCCGCGTCGCTCTCGAACGGCGGGGCGGGCATGCCTCCACGCTATCCCGCGGGCGCGCTCAGTCGAGCGGCCGCAGGATCCGCTCGAGGAACTTGCGGGTGCGCTCCTCGCGCGGGTTGGCGAACAGCTCCTTCGGCGCGCCGCGCTCGACGACGACCCCGCCGTCCATGAACAGCACCTCGTCGGCGGCGTGCCGGGCGAACCCGAGCTCGTGGGTGACGACGACCATGGTCCAGCCCTCGTCGGCGAGCTCCTTGATGACCTGCAGCACCTCGCCCACGAGCTCGGGGTCGAGCGCGCTCGTCGGCTCGTCGAACAGCAGCAGCTGCGGCTTCAGTGCGAGCGCGCGCACGATGCCGACGCGCTGCTGCTGGCCGCCAGACAGCTCGAACGGGTAGGCATCGCGCTTCTCGGCGAGGCCGACGCGTTCGAGCAGGGCGGTCGCCTCGGCCACCGCCTGCGCGCGCGGCACCTTCTGCACGCGCAGCGGGCCCTCGATCACGTTCTGCAGCACGGTCATGTGGGGGAAGAGGTTGTGCTGCTGGAACACCATCGCCGACCGGTCGCGCAGCGCGTAGCGCTCGGCCTTGGTGACGGGCGCCCCGAAGTCGAGCGCGGGCCCGCCAGCGATCGACACGGTGCCGCCGTCGGGGGTCTCGAGGCCGTTGAGCGAGCGCAGCACGGTCGTCTTGCCCGAGCCGCTCGGTCCGATGAGCACGACGACCTCGCCACGACGCACCTCGAGGTCGATCGAGCGCAGCACCTCGTTGTCGCCGAACGACTTGCGGATGCCTCGTGCTTCGAGCAGCACGCGGTCGTCGGGCGCCTCGGCGGGGGCGAGCGGGTCGGTGCCCGCGGGCGGGGTCGTGCCCGCGGCATCCCGGTCAGTTGGCGACATAGCGATCGAGCCTCTTCTCGACGAGGTTCTGCGCGCTCGAGAGCACGAAGCAGAAGATCCAGTAGATGAGCGCCGCCTCGATGTAGATGAGCAGGAACTTCTGGCTGAACGCGGCGATCTCCTGGGCGACGCGGAACATCTCGGTCACGAGGATCGTCGAGGCGAGCGAGGTGTCCTTCACGAGGGAGATGAACGTGTTCGAGAGCGGCGGCACCGAGACGCGTGCGGCCTGCGGCAGGATGAGCCGACGCAGGGTCGTACCGGGTGACATCCCGATCGTGTACCCGGCCTCCCACTGGCCCTTGGGCACCGAGAGGATCGCCGCCCGGATCACCTCGGCCGCGTACCCGCCGACGTTGAGCGAGAACGCGATGATGGCGCTCGGCCATGGGTCGATCGTGAGGCCGACCGAGGGCATCCCGTAGAAGATCACGAACAGCTGCACGAGCAGCGGCGTGCCGCGGATGGCCGAGATGTAGAACCGCGCGATGCCGTTGAGCACCCGGTTCTTCGAGATGCGCATGAGCGCCATGCCGAGCGCGATCACGAGCCCGAGCGCGAACGACGCCAGCGCGAGGGGAATGGTGCCCGTCAGTCCACCCAGGAGGAGTGGCCAGAAGGAGTCGGCCACGAGTTGCCAGTCGATCATCGCTTCACCGCCTTAAGAGATGACGGCGGATGCCGCGTCACCCCATGATTCCACTCGGGAACCGGGGGCGGAACGCGACATCCGCCGGATCGGATCGGACGTTACTGCGAGACGTCCTCGCCGAAGTACTTCTCTCCGAGCTCGGCGAGCACACCCTCCTCGCGGAGCTCCGCGAGGGCGCCGTCGACGGCCTTCACGAGAGCGGTCTTGTCCTTCGTGAACGCGAGGGCGCTCTCGCTCGGGTCGGTCTCGGCCGCGACGGCGAGCTTCGCGTCGGGCGTCTGCTTGACGTAGTCGAGGTAGGTGAGCTTGTCGTTGACGGTCGCGTCGACGCGGCCCTGCTGCAGGAGGGCGACGGCCTGCGCCCAGCCCTCGACGGCCTCGACCTTCGCGCCCGCGTCGACGGCGAGCTGGTAGAAGTTGCTCGTGAGCGACTGCGCGGTCGTCTTGCCCTTCAGGTCGTCGAAGCTCGTGATCGAGGTGTCGCCCTCGTTCACGACGACGACGCTCGGCGACACCGTGTACGGGGTCGAGAACAGGTAGCTCTTCTCGCGCTCGGGGTTGATCGAGACCTGGTTGGCGATCACGTCGAACCGGCCTGCGTCGAGACCCGCGAAGATCGCGTCCCACTGGGTCTCCTGGAACTCGACCTTCAGGCCGAGCTTGTCGGCGACGGCCTCGGCCACCTCGACGTCGTAGCCGACGAGGTCGCCCGCGCCGCCCTCGTGGTAGGTGAACGGCTTGTACGTGCCCTCGGTCGCGACCGTGAGCGTGCCCGGCGTCACGAGGCCGTACTCGTCGCCCTTCGCGGAGGCGTCGGTGCCGGCGTCGTTCGACCCGCCCGACGAGCAGGCGGCGAGCGCGACGACGGCGAGGGATGCGGCGACGAGGCCGAGAAGAGTACGGGCGCGAGGGGCGCGAGCCATGTGGATGCTCCGTTCGTGGGGAGGGGTGCGGCCGCGAGTCTGCGGCGTCGATGCGGTCGAGTCCATCACGGCCCGGCCGCAGAGTGAAACGGCGTTACCCCGCGTTGCATTCCCTGCGAGTCGTCGGTCGAGTAGCGCGAAGCGCGAGCGTGCGGGTTTCGAGACGCGTCGCCGCTCCGCGTCGGCGCTCCTCAACCAGCGGAGGGAGTCGGCGCTTCTCAGCCAGCCGGAACGACGAGCACCCCGTCCTCCCGGCGCGGCACGCCGAGCGGGTTGCCGTCGGCGAGCTCGGGCGGCAGCACGGCGGCGGGGGCGTCCTGCCAGGTCGCCGGAGTCAGCCAGCGACGGATGGCCGTCGCGCCGACCGAGGTGTGCACCGACGCGGTCGTCGCCGGCCAGCCACCGCCGTGGTGCTGCCCCCACGTGATCGCGACGCCCGTCGGCCATCCGTTGAACACGAGTCGCCCGGCGACCTGTACGAGGCGGTCCGCGAGCGCCGCGACGTCCTCGTCGGGCGCGAGCTGGATCGACGCGGTCAGCGAGCCCTCGAGCACGTCGAGCGCGAGCGCGAGCTCTTCGTCGGAGCCGTACCGCACGAGCACCGTGAGCGGACCGAAGCACTCCTCGAGGTACGCCTCGTGCGCGGCGACGAACGCGGCGGCCGAGGTCGCGACGACGACGGGCGATGCGACGTCGGCGGCCCGCTCCCCCGCGAAGACGAGCTCGGCGTCGGAGCGCTCGGCGAGCGCGACCGAGCCGCGATCGAATGCGGCGGCGATGCCATCGGTCAGCAGGCGCTGCGGTGCCCCGGTGACGCCGGCGCCGTCGGCAGCACCCTCGAGCGCGGCGACGAGCGCCGCCTCGAACCCGGCACCGTCGGGCACGAACACGAGCCCGGGCTTCGTGCAGTACTGCCCGCCGTCGCGGGTGAACGAGCCGGCGAGGCCCGCGGCCACACCCGCGACCTGTGCGGGCGTCGCGACCGCGGCCCGCGTCACGACGACGGGGTTGATCGAGCCGAGCTCGCCATAGAACGGGATCGGCGCGGGCCTTGCCGACGCGAGGTCGAACAGCGCGCGCCCGCCGCGGGTCGAGCCCGTGAAGCCGACCGCGGTGACCCTCGGGTGCTCGACGAGGGCGGTGCCCTGCTCCATGCCCTCGACGAGCCGCAGCGCGTCGGCGGGGCCACTGGCCGCGGCGAGCGCGTCACGCGCGATCGACGTGATGCGCCGCGAGAGCCGCGGGTGCCCCGGGTGCGCCTTCACGACGACGGGGCAGCCCGCCGCGAGCGCCGACGCCGTGTCGCCGCCGAGCACCGAGAACGCGAACGGGAAGTTCGACGCCGCGAACACCGCGACGACGCCGAGCGGCCGCAGCATCCGCCGGAGCGACGGCCGCGGCGGGATGAGCGACGCGTCGGGCGAGTCGATCGTCGCCTCGAGGTAGGAGCCCTCGTCGACGACGTCGCCGAAGAACCGCAGCTGCGTCGCCGTGCGCGTGACCTCGCCGTTCAGGCGCGCCGCCGAGAGGTGGGTCTCCTCCCCCGCGATGGCGACGAGCTCGTCGCGGTACGCCTCGACGGCGTCGGCGATCGCGCGCAGCCATCGGCCGCGTTCGGCACGGCTCGAGCGCTCGAGCCCGGATGCCGCGGCGAGTGCGACCGCCAGCTCGACCTCGTTCGCGGGAGTCAGCTCGACGCGCTCGTCGCGGGTGAACGGCGGTTCCGTGCGGGGCGCGATGCCCGAGGCATCCGTGTTCATCTCATTCTCGTCTTTCTCATCGGTGCGGTTTCGAGACGCGTGCTGGTTTCGAGACGGCGCTGGCGCGCCTCCTCAACCCACCGCCTTCGTCGCTCGCTCCTCAACCAGCGGAAGGGGGTTTCGAGACGCGTGCTCCTTCGTCGCTCGCTCCTCAACCGGCGGGCTCGGGTCTAGAAGGCGTTGAGTCCCGTCAGGGCGCGGCCGAGGATCAGCTGGTGGATCTCGTCGGTGCCCTCGTACGTGCGCACCGACTCGAGGTTCGCCGCGTGCCGCATGACGGGGAACGCGTTCGTGATGCCGTCGCCGCCGAGGATCGTGCGCGCCTGGTGCGCGATCTCGAGCGCCTCGCGCACGCTGTTGAGCTTGCCGACCGAGATCTGGGCGGGCGTGAGCTTGCCCGCCTCCTTGAGCCGGCCGAGGTGCAGGGCGAGGAGCGTGCCCTTCTCGACCTCGAGGAACATGTCGGCGAGCTTCGCCTGCGTGAGCTGGTTGGCGCCGATCGGCTTGCCGAACACCTCGCGCGTGATGGAGCGGTCGAGTGCGACCTCGAGGCACGAGCGGGCGGCACCCATCGCACCCCAGACGATGCCGTAGCGGGCCTCGTTGAGGCAGCCGAACGGTCCCGAGAGCCCGGCAGCGCCCGGCAGGAGCGCGTCGGCGGGCAGGCGCACGCCGTCGAGGTCGATGTCGCACTGCACGCTCGCGCGCATCGAGAGCTTGCCGTCGATCGCGGTCGCCGTGAAGCCCGGCGTCGAGGTCGGCACGATGAACCCGCGGACCGCGCGAGCCCCCTCGCCGAACTCGCCCGACGGGTCCTCGACGCGGGCCCACACGACGGCGACGTCGGCGAGCGCGGCGAGGCCGATCCAGCGCTTCGCGCCGTCGATGACCCATTCGTCGCCGTCGCGGCGGGCGACCGTCGTCATCGCCGCGGGGTCGCTGCCGCCCTGCGGCTCGGTGAGTGCGAAGCAGCCTACGAGCTCGCCAGCCGCCATGCCCGGCAGCCACTGCTGCTTCTGCTCCTCCGAGCCGTACTTGTAGATGGCGCTCATCGCGAGCGACCCCTGCACCGAGACGAACGTGCGCCAGCCCGAGTCGGCCGCCTCGAGCTCGAGGCAGACGAGGCCGTACGCGACGGCGCCGGCCCCGGCGCATCCGTATCCCTTGAGGTGCATGCCGAGGAAGCCCGCCGCACCGAGCTCGGGGATGAGCTCCTTGCGGAAGTGCTTGTTCTCGAAGTCCTCCTCGATGATCGGCATGATGCGCTCCTGCGCGAAGGCACGCGCCTTCTGCTGCCACTCGCGCTCCTCGTCGGTGAGCAGCGCGTCGAAGTCGAAGACCTGGTCGATGCGGGGTGCGGTGGTCATGGTGTTCCTTTCGGTGGGTCTCAGGTCGTGGGTCGCGCGGGCGCGGGCCTACTCGGCCGCCTCGCGCCAGTCGGCGCCGGCGTGCTCGTCGAGCGCGGGCGGTGGGGTCAGATATCGGGGGGATGCCTCGCCGCGGAGCCCGATCGGGTTCGCGACCGTGCGACTGTGCCCGAGCTCGACGACCGGTTCGAGGCCGAGCCCGTCGGCGAAGGCGATCGCCTCGGCGACGTCGTTGACGAGACCGGCGGGCACGCCGGCAGCGCTGAACGCCGCGACCCAGTGCGCGGCGGGCGCCGTCGCGAGGGCTGCCTCGAGCTCGGCGTGCAGGTGGCCGCGGTGGGCGACGCGGGCCTCGTTGGTCGCATACCGCTCGTCGTCGGCGAGCGATGCGGCCGACGGGGATGCCTCGGCGAGCAGCCGCACGAGCGCGCCGAACTGCTTGTCGTTGCCGACGGCGATGACGAGGTCGCGGTCGCGCGCCGGGAAGACGGCGTACGGCGCGATCGACGGGTGGGCGTTGCCGAGTCGTCGCGGCGCCCGCCCGGTCGCAAGCGTCGAGGCGGCCTGGTTCGTGAGCGCCGAGAGCAGGCTCTGCAGCAGGTTGACCTCGACGAGCTGGCCGCGACCCGTGCGGTCGCGCTCGCGAAGGGCGAGCAGGATGCCGGAGACGGCGTTCTGCCCGCACAGCACGTCGACGAGCGCGACGCCCGCCTTCGCCGGCTCACCCTCGGGGTCGCCCGTGATCGACATGAGCCCGCCGACGGCCTGCACGAGCAGGTCGTACCCGGCGAGCGCCGCACCCTCGCCCGCGCCGAAGCCCGTGATCGAGCAGTACACGGCGCGGGGGTTGAGCTCGCGCAAGTCGTCGTACGACAGCCCGAACCTGGCCATCACTCCCGGCCGGAAGTTCTCGATGACGACGTCGGCCGACGCCGCGAGCCGGCGGGCCTCGGCGAGCCCCTCGTCGGTCGTGAGGTCGAGCGCGACCGAGCGCTTGTTGCGGTTGACGCTGCCGAAGTAGGTGGCCATGCCGCTCGCGTCGACCGGCGGTTTCCAGTGCCGGGTGTCATCACCCGCCGGAGGTTCGATCTTCACCACGTCGGCGCCGAAGTCGGCGAGCGTCATCGTCGCGTAGGGCCCGGCGAGCACACGGGAGAAGTCCGCCACGCGCAGCCCGTCGAGCACGCCTCGGGTCGTCGCCTCGGGTCGCTCGCTCATGGTCCATCCGCCTTCGCATGTGCGCGACCGGTCGGCCGCACGTTCATTCATCCTATAGTGAATCTTTTTTGCGCGCGCCGCCAGTCGACCGCCGCCCGCTCGGCTATCGTGAACCCATGGAATCGAGGGTGGGCCCGGGCGCACGCGAAGCCGTGTTCGCCCAGCTCGCCGACGCGGGCCGCGCCGAGCAGGTCGCGCAGCGCCTCACCGACGGCATCGTGCTCGGCGTGCTCGACCCCGGCGAGCGACTGCCGAGCGAGCCCGAACTCGCCAGGCGCTTCGGCGTCGCCCTCATCACGGTGCGCGAGGGACTCGGCATCCTGCGCGAGGCCGGCCTCGTCGAGACCCGCCGCGGGCGCGACGGCGGCAGCTTCGTCGTGCACGACGACGCCGAGCACCGCACGATCATCACCGCCCGCCTGCGTGCGCTGGCACAGGTCGAGCTCAGCGACATGGCCGTGTACTTCGGCGCGATCCTCGCGGGCGTCGCCGAACGCGCCGCCGAGCGAGCCTCCGACGCCGACGCCGAACGACTCACGGCCTGGCTCGACGCCGCCGACTTCTCGACCGCGGCCGCTGCGCGCACCAACCAGGGCGGCTTCTTCCTCGAACTCGCGGTGCTGAGCCAGTCGGCCCGGCTCGTGCGCGAGCAGATCCGGCTCCAGGCCGAGTTCGGGCCGCTCCTGCTGCTCGGCCTCGGCGACGACCACGAACGCCTCGAGGCCTCGGCGGTCAACCGTCGCATCGTGCGGGCGGTCGCTGCGGGCCGGCCGGGAAAGGCCCGCGAGGCGGCCGGCGCCCTCGTCGAGTCGCTCGCGACGTACCTGCTGCAGGCGAAGGCCCGCGTCGAACGGGGAGGCGGCCTCGATGAGCACTGACCACGAGCTTCCCGACGGCGCACGCGAGGCCGCCGACGCCGTCGCCCGGCTCTTCGCGAGTGCCTTCGACCTGCTCGCCGAGTGGCGCACGCCCATCGAGCAGGCGATCGCTCCCGGCATCCGCGCCGTCGCCGACCATGCGGCGCAGGCGACCGCCACGCCCGCCGCGCCGGCCGCCGCCGTCGGCGAGGTACGCCCGGCCGAGCTCGACCAGGTCGTCGCCGGGCTCGTGCTGCCGCGCCTGACCGAGCCCGACGCATTGCTCGTCGGCGCCGGATTCATCGCCGACGGCGAGATCGTGCGCGGCCGCGACGTGCACTTCGCCTGGTGGCTCGGCCCGCTCGACGACAACCCCGTGCTCGGCTCGACCGACGTGCCCACCCGACTCGACCTGTCGACGCGGGGCTACACCGAGTACCTGCGCGACTTCCGCGCCCTCGAGTGGTACCGCATCCCCGCGACGACGCGGCACGCGCACGTGACCGGACCGTACGTCGACCACCTCTGCACGTGCGACTACATCCTCACGCTCACGATGCCCGTGCACGCACCCGACGGCGAGCGCATGGTCGGGGTGGTCGGCGCCGACATCTCGGTGCGCCGGCTCGAGCAGGAGCTCCTCCCCCGCTTCCTCGCGGTCGACGCCCCGCTCGCGCTCGTGAACGCCGACGGTCGCGTGGTGCTGTCGACCGACCCCGCGCTGCAGGTCGGGCAGCTCGCGGATGCCCCGGCGACGACGCTCGACTGCCCGGGAACGCCGTTCCGGGTCCTCGTCGGCGACCGACCCTGAGCATCCCCTGCAACCGGGTCGAGAAGAATCATTCGTTGTTATATCTTTGACGCGAGCGTCTGCATCGCGGCACGCGCCCACCCCCTTCGAGCGGCTCAGGCCCTTCGACAGGCTCAGGGAGCGGAGTTCCGCGGTGCACCCGAGAAGGAGAATCCAAATGCCCTATGCCGTGACCAACCCCGCAACCGGCGAGGTCGTCAAGAGCTTCGACACCATCACCGACGACGGCCTGCAGGCCGCCATCACCGCGGCGACCGAGGCGCACCGCGGCTGGTCGCGCAACTCGACCGTCGCCGAGCGCGCCGCCCTCATCCGCCGCGTCGCCGAGCTGCACAACGAGCGTGCGCAGGAGCTCGGCGAGATCATCGTCCGCGAGATGGGCAAGCCCATCGAGCAGGCCGTCGGCGAGGTCGAGTTCGCCGCCGCGATCTACGAGTACTACGCCGACAACGCCGAGTCGCTGCTCGCCGACGAGAAGATCGACCTGCTCGCGGGCGAGGGCTCGGCCCTCATCCGTCGCTCGTCGCTCGGCGTGCTGCTCGGCATCATGCCGTGGAACTTCCCGTACTACCAGGTCGCCCGCTTCGCCGGCCCCAACCTCATCATCGGCAACACCATCCTGCTGAAGCACGCCGAGCAGTGCCCCGAGTCGGCCGCCGCGATGGAGCAGATCTTCCGCGACGCCGGCTTCCCCGAGGGCGCCTACGTCAACATCTACGCCTCGCACGCGCAGATCGAGACCGTCATCGCCGACCCGCGCGTGCAGGGCGTCTCGCTCACGGGCTCCGAGCGCGCCGGTGCGATCGTCGCCGAGATCGCGGGCCGCCACCTCAAGAAGGTCGTGCTCGAGCTCGGCGGTTCCGACCCCTTCATCCTGCTCTCGACCGACGACCTCGACGCGACCGTCGACCAGGCGGTCTTCGCCCGCGTCGACAACAACGGCCAGGCCTGCAACGCGGCCAAGCGCTTCATCGTCGTGGAAGACCTGTACGAGCCCTTCCTCGAGAAGTTCACCGCGAAGATGAACGCGGTCGAGGAGGGCGACCCCGCCAAGGAGGGCACCGCGCTCGGCCCGCTCTCGTCGGCGAAGGCCGCCGAGGGGCTCGCCGAGCAGGTCTCGCGCGCCGTCGCGCAGGGTGCGACCCTGCACTCGGGCGGCACGAAGAACGGCAACTACTACTCGGCGACGATCCTCACCGACGTGCAGCCCGGTTCCGACGCCTTCCACGAGGAGTTCTTCGGCCCCGTCGCGCAGGTCTTCAAGGTCGCCGACGAGGACGCGGCCGTCGAGCTTGCGAACAACACCCCGTTCGGCCTCGGCTCGTACGTCTTCACGACCGACGACGAGCAGGCGCTCCGCGTCGCCGACAAGATCGACGCCGGCATGGTGTTCGTGAACGTCGTCGGCGCCGATGGCGCCGAGCTGCCCTTCGGCGGCGTCAAGCGCTCGGGTTCGGGCCGTGAGCTCGGTCGCTTCGGAGCCGACGAGTTCGTGAACAAGAAGATGATCCGCATCGGCTGATCATGCATTTCGCGTGAAATCGGATGCCCCGGGGCCTCGTGCCCCGGGGCATCCGGTGTTTCCGCCTCCCGCGTGGCTAAGATGCCGAACGGCGGTCGCCTTTCGCGCCGCCGCGACGCCGATCCGACCTTGGGGGCACTGTGATCATCGACGGCCTGTTCAACTTCCGCGACACGGGCGGCATGCCGCTCGAGGGCGGGGGCACGACCCGCAGCGGCGTGCTGTTCCGCTCCGACGCGCTCTCGGGGCTGAGCCCGCAGGGGCTCGAGGAACTCGCGGAGACCGCAGTGGGAGTGATCGTCGACTTCCGCACGCCGGCCGAACGCGAGTCGGCTCCCGACCGCGTGCCCGACTCGCGGCCGTTCGACGTCGTCGACCTCTCGATCCTCGAGGGGGCCGTCGCCGACTCGATGCAGCAGCTCATGAAGGGTGGCGCACCGTCGGCGGCCGAGCTGTCGGCGGCGATGCCGACCCTCGGCGGGCTCTACGTCGGCATGCTGCAGCACGGCGCCGCCTCGTTCGCACAGGTCGCACGCCTCATCGCCGCATCGAACGACGAGGCCCCGACCGCGGTGCTCGTGCACTGCACGGCGGGCAAGGACCGCACGGGCGTCGCGACGGCGCTCATGCTCGACGCCGTCGGTGCCGAGCGCGCCGCCGTCGTCGCCGACTACGCGTCGTCGCAGGACAACCTCGCGGGCCCGTGGGCCGACGGCATGCTGCGCATGGTCGCGTCGTTCGGCATCCCGGTGACGCCCGAGCTCGAGGCGATCGTCACCGGCACGCCGCCCGAGGCGATCGAAGAGGCGCTCGACTGGGTCGACCGCGAGCACGGCGGGGCGGCGGGTTATCTCACCGCCGCGGGTCTCACCGACGCCGAACTGGACGCACTGCGCGCCCGCCTCGCCGGCCGGGCGGCCGCGGCCGCCTGACCTGCGTCGGAACGACCGGATGCCCCGGGGTCGCGTGACCCCGGGGCATCCGTCGTCTCACCGCCTTCAGTCTCCTGACGGTGTCGAGCCGGCGGTCCGGGCACCGTTCCGTCGCCGCCTGCGGATGAGCGTGATCAGGATCAGGATGCCGCCGAGCAGGACGGCACCGCCTGCGACCGGAAGGACGCCGGTCTGCGCACCGGTCTGAGCGAGCTTCGAGATGCCGTCGATGACCGCCTGCACGGGGTCGGTCGGCGGCACCGGGCCTTCGAGCGTCACGCTGTCCTCGACGCTCGGCGCGCGGTCGCTGGACGCGGTCGCCGTGTTGGTGAGGGTTCGTGCGGCCGCATCCCCCTCGGTCAGCGCGTAGGTGGCCGTCGCGGTCGCAGTCTCGCCCGGCGCGAGGATGCCCGGCTCGCCCGGCCACTCGTACGCGATCTGCGACAGACCCTCCAGCTGGTCGTCGATCGCGACGTCGGCCAAGGTGACGTTGCCGGTGTTCTCCAACGTGAACTCGTAGCCGACCGGCATGCCCGCCTCCCACAGGCCGTCGCCGATCGTGCCGGTCTTCTCGAACTCGAGCTGCGCGTCGGCGGGGAGCACGAGCGTCACCGTGTCGTCCGAGGCGACCGGGTCACCCACCGGCGGCTCACCGGCGACGCTCGCCGCGTTCACGACCTTGCCGGCGTCGAGGTCGGCCTGCGTGAGCACGTACGTCGCCGTGGCGTGCACCGTCTCCCCCGGCGCGAGGACGCCGTCCGCGCCCGGCCAGGTGAACGTCAGGTCGGACAGGCCTTCCATCGGGTCGGTGACGGTGACCCCGGTCAGGGTCAGCACGCCGAGGTTCGTCGCCGCGAAACGGTACGTGACCGTGTCGCCCGCGTGCGGCGTGCCGCCCGCGAGTTCGGCGGTCTTCACGAGCTGGATCCCCGCGGTCGCGGGAGTGTCCAGACGGGCGGTGTCGTCGTCCGTCGGGGTGCTCCCGTCGGGTGCCTTCGACGTGACGGTCGCGGTGTTCGCGACCCCGTTCAAGCCGTCGACGTCCGTCTGCGTGATCGTGTACGTCGCGGTCGCCGTGACCGACTGCCCCGGCAGCAGCACTCCGGCCGTCCCCGGCCACACGTAGCTCAGCGGCGACAGCCCGACGAGCGGGTCGGTGATCTCGACGTCGGTCAGGGTCGTGTTGCCGGTGTTCGTGACCGTGAAGTCGTAGTCGATGTCCTGCCCTGCCCGACCGATCCCATCCGCGTGGTACTGCGCGTCCTTCACGATCGAGATGCCCGGGGTGCGCTCGATCGCGACCGTCTCGCCGTCCTCGTTGGAGACGTCGAGCCCCTCGAGCGTCTGCCCGGTCGCTGTCGCGGTGTTCACGATCTTCCCGGCATCGACGTCGGTCTGACGTGCGTCGTAGGTCGCGGTCGCGGTCACCGACTGCCCGGGCGCGAGCACCCCGGCAGCCCCCGGCCAGTCGCCGAAGTCGATGACCGACAGGCCGGGCAGGCCGTCGGTCACGGTCACCCCGTCCAACGTCAACGGGCCGGTGTTCGTGACGACGAACGTGTAGGTCACCCGGTCGCCCTCGGTGGTCACCGTGCCGTCGGCCGTCTTCACCAGCTCGATCCTCGGCGTCGCGGTGCTCGTCACCTCGTGCGAGGCGACCGCGGTCACCGTCGCGCCGTCGGGTGCCCTGCCGTTGAGCGTGGCGGTGTTGTCGACCTGCGTCGCATCCAGGTCGGCCTGGGTGATCGTGTACGTCGCCGTCGCCGTCACCGTCTGCCCCGGTGCGAGCACACCCGCTGCGCCCGGCCACACGTAGGTCAACGCGGAGAGCCCGGACAGGGGGTCCCTGATCGCGACGTTCGTCACGGTCACGTCCCCGGAGTTGGTCGCCGAGAAGGTGTAAGTGACCGTGTCGTCGACCTTGCCATAGGTGGGTGCGGTCGATCCCTTCACGAGCGTGACCGCCGGACTCGTGCGCACCGTGTCCGTGTCGGTCGCGCTGCCCGTCAGCGTCGTTCCCGGACTCGCCGGATCCGGTGCCGTCACCGTCGCGGTGTTCACCAGCGTCGCGGTGTCGATCGTCGAGGACACCATGACCTTCACGGTGCGGGTCACCGTGCCGGCTCCGGGGAGGTCGGGCAGGTTCCACGTGACCACGCCCCCCGACTCCGTCCCGCCGTCGGAGGCCGACACGAACGACACCCGACCCGGCAGCGCGTCCGTGAGCGTCGCACCGCTCAGGGTCTCGAAGTCCAGCGGATTCGACACCGTGATCGTATAGGTGAGCACGTCACCCGGCCTCGCCGTCGTCACCCCGTCGCTCTTGGCCACACCGATGCCGGCAGCGGCGGGGGCGACGGCGGCCGTCATCGTGGCATCGTTGTTGGCGAGGTTCCCGTCGAACAGGCGCCCCGAGATGTGCGCCGTCGAGGTGAACGAGTCGACGGTCGGCACCACCGGCACGTTCAGCGTCTGCGGCACCCCCAGCAGGAGCGGACTGTCCGGGACGCAGCTGAGCGTCGACGGGCCGACCGCGGTGCCGTACTGCGGCGCGCCATCGGCATCTGCAGCGGTGCAGTGCCATCCCTCGAACTGCAGCGGGTACGCCGACAGACCCTGCGGGATGTCGACCGTCACGAGCGCCTGACTGCTGGCCGCACCGCCGTTGTTGACGACGGTCCACGGCAGCACGCCCGGGCGGCCGACCTGCAGCTGCGGGGTGCCCGCCGCGACCGCGAGGTCCGTCTCCTCGATCGACGCGCACACCGGCGCCGGCTCGGACACCGTGCCGAGGCCGGTGGCCCTGACCGCGAGCGAGTTGCAGCCGACCGCACCGTCACCGGGGCTGTCGAGCACCGACGCCGTGTACTGCATCGAGATGCGCGCCCCGGGAGCGAACGTGCCGGGGCGGGTCATGCGGATCGCCTGAGCACCCGAAGCGGTGCTGCCCCAGTCGTTCCCGCAGTCGGGCACGGCGGCGTCCACCTCGGGGCGGCAGGGCTGCACCGAGGTCGAGTAGCTGACCGTCGGCGAGCCGACGAGGTCGGAGACGCTCGCCACCTGTTCGGTGAACGTGCTCCCCCGAGGCGTGCCCGCAGTCGGAGCGCTCGTGCCCGTGTCGCCCGGGTAGGGAAGCACGTCGTAGGCCACCACGTCGCTGAGGTTCGTGTTGCCGGTGTTGACCACCGAGATGCGATACCTGATGGACGTCGAGTTCGGCGGTACTCCCACGCGGTTGTTCGGATCCGCGTACCACCGGCAGCCGTCCGACTGGGCGGCGTCGGGAAGGCAGATCTCCTTGAGCACCTGCATCGCGGCGACGGCCGCGACCGGCACGCCGCCCGGCGCAGGCGCCTCGCTGAACCGCAGCGTCGCCGGATCGCCGTCGATGTCCGGCGTATCCGTGAACTGGCGGTTGAAGATGTCCGTGGGCTGCACGTCTCCGGTGTTGCCGATGAACCCGCGCGGCACGCTGACGGTGCCGGCGGACACCGCAGCGGTCGGGCGTGCGATGACGCTCATGCACGGCAGCGCCATGTTCCTGCCCCAGGTCGTGCCCGCCGGCCACGAGGCGACCGCCACCTGCCGCGGCACCCCCGAGACCGTCACCGTGTCGTAGGCGAACCTCACCCCGGCGGGCACGGCGCCCACGGCGAACGACGCCGATCCGGGAGTGATGTTCCACCCGACGGGTGCCATGAAGACGTACTCGGGCGTGAACGGGGCCCGGTCGGTCGGGACGCTGCCGGTGCTGCCACAGGTCTGGAACGTCACGTTCGACGTGGTCGTGGCCTGGGATGCGCCGCCGGCGATGGACGTCGCCCCCATCACGGCATCGATCACCGGTCGGGGTCCGCGCAGCGTGACCTGCGTGGTGTCGCTGCCGAGGTCCAGGCTCGGCAGGCCGTAGTTCGGGTACTCGAAGTGCCCCGTCGCGGTGTTGGTGTGCACCGAGCCCGGCGTCGCATCGGGGGTGATCGAGAAGTAGAACAGCACCATGAAGCGCGACCGGTCGTTCGAGGTCGCCCAGGCGCGGCCACCGGGGATCTCGTCGCCCGTGATCTTCGCGGCGACGATGTAGCGTCCGGCCGGAGCCTGGTAGTCGTTGCGCGCCGTGCCGGTGACGCCGTTGTCGAGCGTGTACTCGATCGTGCCGGTCCATCCCGGGATCGAGGTCGGGACGGCCGTCCCGGTCTTGTCGAGGCGGAGGCCGATCCGGTAGACGGGGAGCTTCGGATCGAGGTGGGCGTCCTCGATCACCGGGACGGCGGGGGTGTTGCCCGCGTTCCATGCGTCGACCATCCAGAAGCCGCGACCGGAGCCGGTGGCCGGGATGTCGAGGATCGAGACGGGCGCACCGTTGATGTCGGAGTCCTGGGCGGACTTGTCGATGCTGCCGCCGGTGAACGGTGCTTCGAACTCGATGGTGTGCGAGGTCGGTCCGAGCGGGATGGCCGCGAGCTGCGGGTAGTCGGGGTAGGTCATGACGGCGCTGGCCGTGTTGGTACGTCGTCCGCCGGGCTGTGCGTCCCCGAGGACGCGGTACTGGTAATGCACCGTGAATCCGGTGCGGAAGGTTCCCGTGGGCAGCTCGTTCGGCCCGGCGAGCGGCGGCGAGGTCACGGTCGACGTCGCGAACCAGAAACCGGCCGGGGCGTCGGCCGTCGTCGTCGAGGTGCCCGACTGCGTGGTCGTGCCGTCGGTGGCCGTCCAGGCGATCGTGGAACCGCTCGGCGCGATGATCCGGTAGACGTGGGCGTCCGCCTGATCGAGCGTGTCGTCGGTGACGACGGCGACACCCGGCACGTTGGCCTGGTTGGCGACCGTGACCTGCCACTCCTTGTCGTTCTCGCCGCCGGGGGCGGGGACCGTGATCGGGGAGAGCGTGGGGCTGATGCGGCGGGCGCCGTCGAAGGTGGAGGTCTTCGCGTCCATGACCGCCTTCCCGAACGGATCGACGCACCGGACCGTGTAACCCGTGCCGGGCGGGGCCTGCACCGTGCGGACCTCTCCCGGCACGCCGGGCATGCTGATGTAGGTCACCGAGGCGGTCGACTCGGGGCCTCCCGTGTGCGCCTCGTATCCGCAGGTCTGGTCGGGCGAGGGCGCGAGGTTGGCGCGCGGGAACTGGATCGTCACCACGCGCGGGACGCCCGCGGTCTGGGTCTCGTAGCCGTTCGTCGCGCCCCAGCCGATCGCAGAGGTGTTCTTCGCCGTGGACGACCACGGCGGCCCGTTCCAGGTGAGGACGAGACCGGTGGCCACGTCGCCGGTGACGGTCGGCGCGCCGTCCGCCGCGACGAGCTCGGCGCCCGGCGGAAGCTTCTGCGTCACGGTGTAGCCGCTCGCGCAGATGGTGCCGTTGGCGTCGACCACGGTATAGGCCGTGACCCGTGCGGTGACGCAGCCGCTGCCGAAGTTGACGGTGAACTTGTACGGAAGGTCGGTCGAGAGCACGCCGCCCTGCGAGACCCGGTTGCCCTTCGGATCGACCATGACGCCGTACGCGACTCCGGGAGACGGAGTCGGGATGCTCCACCGCACCGGGGCGCTCGTCGAGGTCTGCTCACCCGAGGCGGTGTCGGCGTTGCCGCGCACGGTCTGGGTGAACGTGAAGCCGTCCGGGAAGTTCGCCACGGGGCAGAACGTCCGCTCGCCGTCACGCACGACGTTCCAGTCGCCGCAGCCCACGCCCGTCTGGTACTCGAGCACGAACTGGCCCGACTGCCCGGCCACCAGGTTGCCGAGCGACACCGTGTACCCGGCGGTCGCGGACCCCGTCACCGAGCCGCCCGAGAGCGGCGGGGTGAAGCCCGACTGCGTGAGCAGACGGTAGTAGGCGTAGTTCGGATCGAGGGCCGTCGGGTCGAACTTCACCGTCGCGTTGTCGCAGTTCGACGTGACGCACGAGAAGTCGACTCGATACCCGATCTTCTTCACCAGTCCGACCCACGGCCCGGGCGAGAGGTCGGTGATCGGCGTCCCCGTGCTCGCATCCACCGCGGTCACGTCGACGAGCACCTGCGACGTTCCTGCCGCCTGCGCCGCCTGCGGGAGCGCGAGTGCGCCCGCGAGGCCGGTGAGCACCAGCACCGGCGCCAGCAGGAGCGAGATCAGTCGTCGTCGACGGCTGGAAGCGCGTGGTTGCGTGGTCTGCGCGCCCGCGCCCGGAGTGCGGCTGTCGTCGGTCATGCGTCTTCCCCGATCGTCCGGCCGCGTACCCTTCGCGCATCGCGCGTCGAACTCAGCCCCTCGATCGGCCGACCCCCCGGCGGGTCATACGGTACCGACGGCATCCCCCGGCGACATCACGCGAATGATGTGACCGTCCGGGTCGCGAGGAGGACGACCCGTCGTCTCAGCGCTTCGCGTCGAGCTGCGCGTCGATCTGCGCGATGCGTTCGCCGAGGATGCGGCGCAGCAGGTCGTCGGGCACGGGACGCTCCACGGAGAACTGCACCGCGCCGGTCGACCACGCGATGCCCGCCTCGTCGAGCTCGGCCGCCAGTCCGGGCAGGATCTGCCCGCTGAACGGGTAGAAACCGAGGTGCTGCTTGGCCTCCATCGCCGCCGCGAAAGCCTTGCCCCGGTGCAGCAGGGCCGGCATGCCGTAGCTCTCGCCCTCGGTCGCCTCGGGGTCGAGCTCGCGCGCGACGGCGATGACGTGCTCGAGCGCGGCCCGGTTCTCGCCGTCGATCGAGGCCAGGTAGTCGGTGACGGTTCCCATGTCGGCATCCTGCCACGACGCCCGCCACGAGGCATCCGACGACAAATCATCTAGTGCTATAGCTTTAGCACCGTAGGTATGGCTATGCTGGCCGGTACCGTGCGCCCGTGGGGGCGGGCGCGAGATCAACGTCGATCGAAAGGGCGACATGTCGCAAGAAACCACCCCGCCGAACCAGCTCGGCGACGACGAGCACCTCAAGGTGCTCGGCTACGAGGGCTCGTTCAACCGCTCGATGAGCCTCTGGGCGAACTTCGCACTCGGGTTCACCTACCTCTCACCGCTCGTCGGCGTGTACTCGCTGTTCGCGACCGCCCTCGCCGTCGGCGGCCCGCCCTCCATCTGGTGGATCGTCATCGTCGGCGCCGGGCAGCTGCTCGTCTCGCTCGTGTTCGGCGAGGTCGTGTCGCAGTACCCGATCCACGGCGGCATCTACCCGTGGGCCCGCAGGCTCTGGCGCCGCCGCTACGCGTGGATGGCCGCCTGGGTCTACATCTGGGCCATGATCGTCACGATCACCGCGGTCGCGGAGTTCGGGTCGGGCTTCGTCGCGAGCCTCTTCGGCCTCGAGCTCACGCCGGCGATCAACCTCACGATCACGCTCGGCCTGCTGCTGCTCGCGTTCATCTTCAACTTCTCGGGCACGAAGACCCTCGCCCGGGTCGCCCAGATCGGCCTCGCCGCCGAGCTCGTCGGGGTGATCGGCCTCGGCCTCTACCTGCTCGTCTTCCAGCGCAAGCAGGACTTCAGCGTGTTCTTCGACACGATGGGCGTCCAGGGCGACGGCAGCTACCTCGCGGCCTTCATGGGCGCGGCGCTCGCCGGCCTCTTCCTCTTCTACGGCTTCGAGGCGTGCGGCGACGTCGCCGAGGAGGTCGCGAACCCCGCCCGGCGCATCCCCAAGGCGATGATGATGACGATCCTCGTCGGCGGCGTCTCGGCGCTGTTCTCGTTCGGCGGCTACGTGCTCGCGGCACCCAACCTCGAGGAGATCGTCTCGGGCGCCGACAACGACCCCATCCCAGGCATCCTCGAGGCGACACTCGGGCCGGTGGGCGCGAAGCTCTTCCTCGTCATCGCGATCACCGCCTTCATCAGCTGCGTGCTGAGCCTCCAGGCGGCGGCGAGTCGACTGCTGTACTCGTTCGCCCGCGACGGAATGATCCCGGGGCACAACTGGCTCGCCAAGGTGTCGCCGCGCAACAAGGTGCCGACGAACGCGCTCATCGTCGCGTGCACGGTGCCGGCGCTCATCAGCGTGCTGATCTTCTTCAACGACGGCCTGTTGCTGCCGGTCACCTCGTTCGCGGTGCTCGGCATCTACGTCGCGTTCCAGATGGTCGTGCTCGCCTCGCTGCGCCAGCGCCTCAGGGGATGGAAGCCCGCCGGACCGTTCTCGCTCGGCTCGTGGGGCCTCATCGTGAACGTGCTCGCGCTCGCGTACGGCATCTTCGCGATGGTCCTGCTCGCGATGCCCGGCTCGTCGGGGTCGTTCTTCGCCGACTGGGTCGTGCTCATCGGACTCGGCGTGGTCCTCGTGAGCGGACTGCTCTACCTCTTCATCGCGCGACCCGACCGCAAGTCCGACGCCCCGTCGGGCGACGCGATCGCCGTCGCCGACGAGATCCGCGCCCGGACCGGCGCCGTCGCCGCGGTGCAGCCGACGCCGACGCGCTGACCCGTCTCTCCGCTCCGGGGGTGCATTTCCGCAACGTTCGAGCCGTTCGAGTGCTCGATCCTGCGGGAAAGCACCCCCGGAGTGCGTTCGTCCTCAGCGCGTGTAGGGTGGCCGGGTGATCCGTCGGCACGTCATCGTGAGCGGGGCCGTGCAGGGCGTCGGCTACCGCTACCTCGCGCGCAAGCACGCCGAACGGCTCGAGATCAGCGGCTGGGTGCGCAACCTGCCCGACGGCACCGTCGAGGCCGAGGTGCAGGGACCGTCACGCGCCGTGCGCGAGATGCTGCGCCGGCTCGAGCAGGGCCCGCCCGGCTCCCGGGTGACGGGGCTCACGGTCGACGAGGTCGAACCGCGCGGCGACGACGAGGGCTTCCGCATCATCCGCTGACCGCTCCTGCGACCGTCGGCCGTCAGATCGCCGCCGCGCGCACCGCCGCCAGCCGGTCGCCGATGCGCTCGCGTGCGGGGTCGGCGAGCGGCACGCCGAGATGCTCCTCGCGCAACTCCTCCATGAAGGCGGCGACGACCTCGGGGCCGCCGTCGCGCAGCACCTCGGCACGGACCCGCAGCGCGGGTTCGCCGGCACTGTGCGCGAGCCCCCAGGTGCCGAGCGCCACCATCACCGGTACTGCATCGATGCCGGCCTCGGTGAGCGAGTAGGCCGCGCGCCGGCCGCGCACCGGCTCCTCCTGCGACAGCAGCCCCGCCGCGACGAGCCGCTTGAGCCGGTCGCTGAGGATGTTCGAGGCGATGCCCTCGATCGAGCCGCTCAGGAGTTCTCGGAAGTGACGCCGACGGCCGAAGACCATGTCGCGCAGGATCAGCATCACCCACGGATCGCCCAGCACTTCGACGGCCGCGTTGATGGGACAGCCCGAGCGCGGTGAGTCCCTCATCGGCATCGCTCCCTCCAGAGCTCCAGAGAGCTCGCCACTCACGAATGATTGTAGATCGCAATCACTTCTGCTAGTTTGCGATTGCAATTTGCAATCACTAGCGAGCAGGAGTCGAAATGGGCAAGATCGTCTGTCACTTCACGATGTCGCTCGACGGATTCGTCGCCGGTCCCGACCACGACATGTCGTGGCTGGCCGGCATCGACGTGCCGCCGGGCCTCGTCGAACGTTACGTCGAGTCGACCGGCGCGATCATCGCGGGCCGGCGCGGCTGGGACGAGGCGATCAGCCGACACCGCCCGTACGGGGGCGCCTGGGTCGGACCGGTCTTCGTGCTCACGCATCACCCGCACGACGGGAGCCCGGCCGAACACGTGACCTACGTCGACGACCTCGGCACCGCACTCGACCGGGCGCGCGCCGCAGCGGGCGGCAAGAACGTCGAGATCTTCTCCCCGGGCATCGGCATGCAGGCGCTCGCGCTCGGCGTGCTCGACGAGTTCGACCTGCACGTCGCGCCCGTGCTGCTCGGCGACGGCGTGCGCCTCTACGACGCGCCCGGCACGGCGGTCGTTCCGCTGCGGCACGCCGACGCCTCCCGAGCGGTGGTCGACCTCCGCCTCGAACCTGCTTATTGACCGGCCGATCGGTCGGGAATACCGTTGAAGTGACCCCCTGATGGGAGCCACCACCTTGAGGAGGCTGGTTTCTATGAAGAAGTGGACACGCTGGGAAGACTGGGTGGCGATCGCCGCCGGCCTCGCCGTGATGGTCGCGACATTGTTCGTCACCCCTGTCGGTGCATCCCTGGCGATGATGCTGGTGCTCGGCGCACTGCTCGTCGTCTCCGGAATCGTCAATCTGGCGATGCCGGGCATGGTCGCCATGGAGTACGTGCAGGGCGCCCTCGGTCTGCTGCTCATCATCTCGCCGTGGGTCGGCGGCTACGCGAGCGGCGAGTACATGGGCGCCGCCTGGATGTCGTGGATCTGCGGGGCGATCGCCGTGATCGCCGCCGCCCTCGCCATCCGGCCGAGCATGCGTGCGCACCACGACGCGATCCCGCACTGATCCGACCGTTCCCGACCGGGAACGACGAAGGCCCCGCCGGTGAACCGGCGGGGCCTTCGTGCGAGTCAGGCGACTCAGATGGCGTTGACGTCCAGCGGGATGCCGGGGCCGAACGTGGTCGACACGGCGCCCTTCTGGATGTAGCGGCCCTTGGCGCTCGACGGCTTGAGGCGCATGACCTCTTCGAGCGCAGCCTTGAGGTTGTCGTCGAGCTGCTCGGCCGAGAACGACGACTTGCCGACGACGAAGTGCACGTTGGCGTGCTTGTCGACGCGGAACTCGATCTTGCCGCCCTTGATGTCGGAGACGGCCTGGCCCACGTTCGGGGTCACGGTGCCGGTCTTCGGGTTCGGCATCAGGCCGCGCGGGCCGAGCACCTTGCCGAGACGACCGACCTGGCCCATGAGCTCGGGGGTCGAGACGGCCGAGTCGAACGCGGTGTAGCCCGCGGCGACCTTCTCGATGAGCTCGGCGCCGCCGACCTCGTCGGCGCCGGCCGCGATGGCGGCCTCGGCCGCGGGGCCCGTCGCGAAGACGATGACGCGGGCGGTCTTGCCGGTGCCGTGCGGGAGGATGACGGTGCCGCGCACCATCTGGTCCGCCTTGCGGGGGTCGACGCCGAGCTTCAGCGCGACCTCGACGGTCGAGTCGAACTTCGCCGAACCGGTCTCCTTCGCGAGCGCGACGGCGTCGGTCGGGGTGTAGTACTTGCCGGCTTCGATCTTCTCGGCCGCGGCCCGGTAGGCCTTGGACTTCTGTGCCATGTTGGTTCTCCTTGCGAGAGTGTGGTCATCGCGCCTGGCGGGCGCTGCCACGAATGAGAGTTCTGAAGACGGATGCCTCGGGGCGAGGCATCCTGCACCGGTGGTCGAGTCGCGCGAAGCGCGTATCGAGACCCGGCGCGGTCGGCCTTACTCGACCGTGATGCCCATCGAGCGAGCGGTGCCCGCGATGATCTTCGACGCGGCGTCGATGTCGTTCGCGTTGAGGTCGACCATCTTCTGCTCGGCGATCGCGCGGACCTGGTCCTGCGTGAGCTTGCCGACCTTGGTCGTGTGCGGGACGCCCGAGCCCTTGGCGACGCCGGCGGCCTTCTTGATGAGCTCGGCGGCGGGCGGGGTCTTCAGGATGAAGGTGAAGGAGCGGTCTTCGTAGACCGTGATCTCGACGGGGATCACATTGCCGCGCTGCGACTCGGTCGCCGCGTTGTAGGCCTTGCAGAACTCCATGATGTTCACGCCGTGCTGACCCAGCGCCGGACCGATGGGCGGTGCGGGGTTGGCGGCGCCGGCGTTGATCTGAAGCTTGATCAGACCAGTGACCTTCTTCTTCGGTGCCATGATTTCTCTCTTTCTGTTCGAACGCCCTGGCGGGCACTCTCCCGTCGCTCCGGCGGTTCCGGAGGGCGGTGGTTCGTGTGGGTTCGGACGGGCCGAACGCAGCACAACCCTCCGAGTATACCGGAGGGTTGGCTGTGGAGATTCTGGGTCTTAGAGCTTGGTGACCTGGTCGAAGCTGAGCTCGACCGGGGTCTCGCGCTCGAAGAGCGAGACGAGCACGGTGAGCTTGCCGCTCTCGGGCTTGATCTCGCTGATCGTGCCGGGCAGGCCGGCGAACGAGCCGTCCTTGATGGTGATCGTCTCGCCGATCTCGAAGTCGACCTCGGCGGGGATCTGGCGGGCGGCGCCTGCGGCGGCACCGGCCTTCGCACCCTTGGCGGGGGCGACGTCCTTGGGCTCGACGAGGCTCTTCAGCATGCCGAACGCCTCTTCGAAGCGCAGCGGGGTCGGGTTGTGCGCGTTGCCGACGAAGCCCGTGACACCCGGCGTGTGGCGGATGACCGACCAGCTCTCCTCGTTCAGCTCCATGCGGACCAGCACGTAGCTGGGGATGCGCACTCGCGTGACCATCTTGCGCTGGCCGTTCTTGATCTCGACGACGTCTTCCATCGGCACTTCGACCTGGTAGATGTAGTCGGCCATCGCCATCGACTCGCGTCGCTGCTCGATGTTCGCCTTCACGCGGCGCTCGAAGCCCGCGTACGAGTGGATGACGTACCACTTGCCCGGGAGGAAGCGCAGCTCGTTGCGGAACTCCTCGTACGGGTCGAACTCGCTGTCGGCCTCTTCTTCGACGGCTTCGAGGGCCGCCTCGGCCTCTTCGGCGGAGTCGATGTCGAGGGCGTCGTCGACGACGGCGTCGGCCTCGGGGTCGCCCGCCTCGGCGATCGCGTCGAGGACGGCCTCGAGGTCGATGTCGTTGCCCTCGTCGTCGACGAGGTGCACCGCACGGTGCTCGGCCGGCTCCGAGGACTGCTCCTCGTGCTCGTTGACGTTGCCCGTCTGCGCCTCGTCGTCTTCAGCCGACTGCTCTGCAGCGGTGGCCCAGTCGACGTCGTCGCGCTCAGTCCTTGACACTTCTCGATCCTTCTCTTCGTGCGCCCCCGGCGCCCTGCGGGTCGTGTGGCCGAAGGCCAGATCAGACCCCCGGTGTTCCGAAGACGTACAGCACCAGCCACCCGAACAGCTGGTCGAGGCCCCACACGAGCGCCATCATGATGACGACGAACACGAGCACCACGACGGTGAAGCTGACGAGCTCCCGCCGGGTGGGGGTGACGACCTTCTTCAGCTCACCGATGACCTGCCGGATGAACAGGGCGATGCGCGAAAAGGGATTCCGACGCGCTGCGCGATCGCGCTTCGCGTTGGCGACGACGTCCTCACTGGGTTCGTCGATAACTTTTCGTGCCACCTCGTACACCTTTCGTGGGCCGGCAATCGCTGCCGGCTCGCAGGGCGGACAGGACTCGAACCTGCAACCTGCGGTTTTGGAGACCGCTGCTCTACCAATTGAGCCACCGCCCTAGGGCCCCGGTTGCTCGGGACGCCTCGGAATCACTCTCTCGACACCGCTCAACCGCCTCCGAAACCGGGATTTCGGGCGCAGTGAAGCTTTGCCGAGGAAAGCAACCTCCACCAGTGTAGGCGACGCGAGCGCCTCGCGCGAACCGGCCCCGACGCGGCATCCCGACCGGCGCCTACATTGGGACCATGAGCCCCGACCGCGCCGCACGCCGAACCCCCGAACCGAGCTCGAGCGTCGAGGTCGTCGGCGAGCACTCGCAGTTCAGGCTCGACCTCGAACGCATCCGGTTCTCACCGTATTTCTCGCGCCTGTCGGCCGTCACGCAGGTCATCGCGCAGCCGGGCGCCGGCCCACTCATCCACAACCGCCTCACCCACTCGATCAAGGTCACCGCCGTCGCCCGTGCCATCGCCGTCGGGTTCGCGGATGCCTCGTCGCCGGCCCACGCGCTCGCGGTGGAGCACGGCTGCGACGCCGTCGTGGTGCAGGCCGCGGCGAGCGCGCACGACCTCGGGCACCCGCCGTTCGGGCACCTCGGCGAGCGCGTGCTCGACCGGCTCGCCCTCGAGACGCTCGGCCTGCCCGACGGCTTCGAGGGCAACGCGCAGAGCTACCGCATCATCGCGACCCTCGACGTGAGCGCGGCGGCGCCGCACGGGCTCAACCTCACCGCCGCCGTGCGGTCGGCCGTCGCCAAGTACCCGTGGACCAGGTTCGCGACGCCCGCGACCTTCGCCGACGGCGGGCTCCCACGCGGTTGGCGCCGCGCGGGCGACCGGGTCGAGGCGGCGAAGTTCTCGGCATACGACCTCGACGCGCTCGACCTCGCGGAGGCGCGACGCGGCCTCAGGCCCATGGAGCAGTCGCTCGAATGCTCGATCATGGACACCGCCGACGACATCGCGTACTCGATCCACGACGTCGACGACTTCTACCGGGCGGGCCTGCTCAGCCACGGCGCGGTCGCGCGCGAGTTCCGCGGGTGGATGGAGGGGTCGGGCATCCTGCGCGTCCTCGACGACGAGGCGCTCGCTCAACGCACCGCGCCTGCCGGTGCCGCACTCGAGGCGCTGCGCCGCAAGCTCGGTCGCTCGGACGCGTGGATCGCCGACGACGATGCGTTCGCGGCGGCGGTCGACGTGGTCGCCGACGACCTCGTCGACGGCCTGCTCGCGACGCCGTTCGACGGGTCGATCGCCAGCGAGCGGGCGCTCTCGTCGTTCACGAACCGCTGGATCGGGCACCTGCAGACCTCGGTCGTGCCCGCTCCCGAGGGCGTCGCGCGCACGGGCCTCGTGACGCTCGATCGCGGCGCCTGGCACGAGGTCGAGATCCTGAAGTTCGTGCACCGGCACTTCATCCTCGACCGCGCCGACATCGCCATGTACCAGCGCGGGCTCAGCCGCGTGCTCACCCGTGCCGTGAAGGGGCTCACCGCCTGGGCGACCGACGAGTACGACCGGCACCGCGTGCCGCAGCGGCTGCGGGAGCTCATCGAGATCGCGGGCGACGGCTACGCGCAGTTGCGCCGCACCCGGCCCGAGGGCGTGCCCGTGCCCGATGCCGGCGACATCCTGCGCCTCGGGGTCGGGCGCGGGGTCGTCGACTACGTGGCGTCGCTCTCGGACGACCAGGCGCTCGCCGTCTCGGAGGCGATCGACGGGCGCCCCGACCGACTGTGGGACATCGGCCAGAACCTCTGATCCCCGTTCCGGGTTCGGCGCGGGGCATCCGTTCACCGGGTCGTCGCCGAACGGTCGCCTGGCCGACACGGTGCCGCAGACCGTGGCCGATTCGCTCGAGCCATGAGCCGAAACCTCACGCGACGCGCCCTGCCGCGCGCCATCGCCGCCACCGCCGCGACCGCCACGGCGGCCGCCATCCTGTTCGCCGCACCGGCCGCCCAGGCCGTCGGCAACGGGCAGACCACGCCGACCTCGCCCATGCAGTCGTACGAGCCGACCCTGGTCGCGCGGGCGACGCTGTCGGCCGACTTCCTCGCCGAAGGCCCAGCCTCCGGCGCACTCGCGTCCGCCGCGAACGGGCGCCAGGGGCCGTGGAACGGCCAGGTCATCCCCGGGTTCTCCGCCGTGATCGAGAACGCCGACGGCACCTTCTGGGCGCAGCCCGACAACGGCTTCGGGTCGAAGGGCAACTCGGCCGACTTCCTGCTGCGCAACTACCTCGTTCGCCCCGCCTGGCAGACCGCCGACGGCGGCGACGGCTCGCTCGAGGTCGAGCGCTTCATCTCGTACAACGACCGCAACGGGGTGCTCGACTTCCCGATCGTGAACGACGCGACCGACGAACGCCTGCTCACGGGCGCCGACTTCGACATCGAGTCGGTCGTGCGCGCGAAGGACGGCAGCTTCTGGGTCGGCGAGGAGTTCGGGCCGTTCCTGCTGCACTTCGACGCCGAGGGGACGCTGCTCGAGAAGCCCTACTCGCTCGACGGCGCGAAGTCGCCGCAGAACCCGTACCTCGCCGCCGGCGAGACCCCGCGGGTGCGCGCCAGCCGCGGCTTCGAGGCGCTCGCCGGCTCGGTGAACGGCCGCTACCTCTACCCGATCGTCGAGGGCTCCTACGCCGACGACGCCGACCTGCGGCGGCGCGAGGTTCACGAGTTCGACACGAAGCGCGGCGCCTACACCGGCCGCACGTGGAGCTACCAGACCGACCAGGAGGCGAACGTCGTGGGCGACGCCTTCACCGTGAAGAACGACGTGCTGCTCGTCGTCGAGCGCGACGACTTCGAGGGCGACCAGGCCGTCACGAAGCGCGTCTACCAGGTCGACCTCAAGCGCACCGACGCCGAGGGCTACCTCGAGAAGACGCTCGTGCTCGACGCGCTGCGCATCGCGAACCCCGACGGCATCGGCGCGGGCGACGGGTACGGCACCGGCGAGGTCTTCTCGCTGCCCGTGCAGTCGTTCGAGACCATCGTGCAGCTGAAGGACGGCCGCCTGCTCATCGCCAACGACAACAACTACCCCGGCAACGACGCCCGCGTGCCCGGCACGCCCGACGACACCGAGTTCGCCGTGATCGACCTCGGCCGCGAGAAGATCGAGCCCGAGCAGGTCACCGTGATCGGCCACCGCGGCGCCAGCGGCCACCGCCCAGAGCACACGCTCGCCTCGTACGAGCAGGCGATCGTGCAGTGCGCCGACTACATCGAGCCCGACGTGGTCTCGACGAAGGACGGCGTGCTCGTCGCCCGCCACGAGAACGAGATCAGCGGCACCACGAACGTCGCCGCCCACCCCGAGTTCGCGGGGCGCAAGGCGACGAAGACCATCGATGGCGCGAAGGTGACCGGCTGGTTCACCGAGGACTTCACCCTCGCCGAGTTGCGCACCCTGCGTGCGAAGGAGCGGCTGCCGCAGACCCGACCCGCGAACACCGCGTTCGACGGGCTCTACCAGGTGCCGACCCTCGACGAGGTCATCGACCTCGCCCGCCACTCGATCAGCTGCGACGGCCGCCAGGTCGGCGTCTACCCCGGGACGAAGCACCCGACGTACTTCGACTCGATCGGCCTCTCGCTCGAGGAGCCGCTCGTCGCGGCGCTCGGGGCGAACGGCGTCGACGACGCCGACGCCCCCGTGATCGTGCAGAGCTTCGAGGTGTCGAACCTGCGCGAGCTCGACGGCATGACCGACGTCGCCCTGGCCCAGCTTGTGAGCTCGTCGGGCCGCCCGTACGACTTCACGGCCGCGGGCGACCCGCGCACCTACGCCGATCTCGTGACGCCCGCCGGCCTCGCCGAGATCGCCGGCTACGCCGACGGCGTCGGCCTCGAGAAGTCGGTCATGATCCCGCGCACGGCGGCCGGCACCCTCGGGGCACCGACCCCGGTGATCGCCGACGCGCACGCGGCGGGGCTCGCCGTGCACGGCTGGACCTTCCGACTCGAGAACCAGTTCCTGCCGGTCGAGTTCCGTTCGTCGACCGACCCGAACGCGCCCGGCGACCTCGCGGGCGAGATCGCGGTCTTCGTCGGAGCCGGAATGGACGGCATCTTCAGCGACCAGCCCGACGTCGCCGCCACCGTCGGCTGACGCCACGGCGCTCCCTTCCGGGGGTGCGTTCCCGACGTTCGTCCGGCGTGTCGCGGGCTCGGGCCTCGGGAACGCACCCCCGCAGCGTTCGGGCCCGGGCGGACCGTCCGGAGGACCGGACGACACCGGCCGAAACGCCCAGCACGGCGGCACGGCCACCGGATTAGACTCACCCGTGTGACCGAGAAGCCGCGCCTGTCCGCCCGTATCGCCGCCATCGCCGAGTCCGCGACCCTGAAGGTCGATGCGAAGGCGAAGGCACTCCAGGCCGAGGGTCGCCCGGTCATCTCGTACGCCGCCGGCGAGCCCGACTTCGCGACGCCCGAGCACATCGTCGAGGCGGCGCTCGCCGCCACCCGCGACCCGAAGAACTACCGGTACACGCCCGCCGCCGGCCTGCCCGACCTGCGCGAGGCGATCGCGGCGAAGACCGCGCGCGACTCGGGGCTCGAGGCATCCGCGTCGCAGGTGGTGGTGACCAACGGCGGCAAGCAGGCCGTCTACCAGGCCTTCCAGGTGCTGCTCGACGAGGGCGACGAAGTGCTCGTGCCGACGCCCTACTGGACCACCTATCCCGAGGCGATCAAGCTCGCGGGCGGCCGCCAGGTCGACGTGTTCGCGGGCAGCGACCAGGGCTACCTCGTGACGGTCGAGCAGCTCGAGGCCGCGCGCACCGAGCGCACCAAGGTGCTGCTGTTCGTGTCGCCGTCGAACCCGACGGGCGCCGTCTACGCGCCCGAGCAGGTGCAGGCCATCGGCGAATGGGCACTCGAGCACGGCATCTGGGTCGTCGCCGACGAGATCTACCAGAACCTGACCTACGGCTCGCTCGAGAGCGAGGTCGGCAGCCCCGCCCCGCGCGCGGTGTCGATCGTCGAGGCCGTGCCCGGGCTCGCGAACCAGACGATCCTCGTGAACGGCGTCGCCAAGACCTACGCGATGACGGGCTGGCGCCTCGGCTGGATGGTCGGCCCTGCCGACGTCATCAAGGGCGCCGCGAACCTGCAGTCGCACCTCTCGTCGAACGTGTCGAACATCTCGCAGCGCGCGGCGATCGCCGCCCTCACGGGGCCCCAGGAGCCGGTCGAGGAGATGCGTCGGGCGTTCGACCGGCGACGCCGGCTCATCGTCGCCGAGCTCTCGAAGATCGACGGCATGACGGTACCGGTGCCCGAGGGCGCGTTCTACGTCTACCCCGACGTGACCGGCCTCCTCGGCCGCGAGTGGGGCGGCGTCACGCCGACCTCGTCGCTCGAGCTCGCCGACCTGATCCTCGAGCAGGCCGAGGTCGCCGCCGTGCCGGGCGAGGCGTTCGGGCCGAGCGGCTTCCTGCGGTTCAGCTACGCGCTCGGCGACGAGCCGCTGCTCGAGGGCGTGCAGCGCCTGCAGCGCCTGTTCGGCTGAGACGGATGCCCCGGGGCGACGCCGCGCTCGCGCGCCTCGCCGCGCGCAACAACGCGGAGTGGTGCCGCACGGTGGCCGAGAGTCACGGCATCGCGTCGCGCTTCGCGCTCGACGGCGCGCTGTGGGTGGCCGAGTCGTCGACGCCGATCGGCTACCCCGAGGCGGTGACCCTCGAGCCCGGCCTCGACGCGGCGGCCGTGTTCGGGGCGCTCGGACCGCATGCGACGAGCGTGAAGGACTCGTTCGCCGATCTCGATCCCGACGCCACGGGCTGGGCGCCGCTGTTCGACGCCACGTGGATCGTCGCCGAGGCGATCGCGGGCGGGTCGGCGGGCGCCGACGACCTCCCCGCGCTCGTCCGGGTGACGAGCGCCGACGCGCTCGAGACGTGGGGGCGCGCCCATGGCCTACCCGACGCCTTAGCAGAACCGCTCGTCGGGGCATCCGACGTGGTGGTGCTCGCGACGGCCCGAGCGGAGACCTCGACATCGGTGCCGGGAGCGGTCACGGGCGGCGGCGTGCTCAATCGCACGGGCGAGGTCGTCGGGCTCTCGAACGTCTTCGGCGGAGGCCATGCGCTGTATCGGGCACTCCGGCGCGAGGCCGCAGCGCGGTGGCCGGGACTGCCGGTCGTGGGCTACGAATCGGATGCCGCGCTCGACGACGCGCTCGATGCGGACTTCCGGCGCGTCGGACCCCTGCGGATCCTGACGCGTGCGACTCAGCCCGACCGGCAGACCGCATAGGCCGCGAGCGGCCGAGGGCTGCGGTCGACATCGGTGCGCTCCACCTCGACGCGCCACCCGATCGGCCGGGACTCGCTCCCGTCGCCCGCGACCGGCCCCTGCTCGACGACCCGCAGCCCGTCGCCCGCCCCGAGCCGGCCGCCGCCGAGCACGAACTCGCCGCGTGCGCACCGCACCTCGACGGTGCCCGACGGGTCGAACGGGCCGACCACGACCGCCTCGTCGTGCACGTGGAGGCCGAGCGTCGACCCCTCGTGGTCTGCGTCGTCGACCGGCCCGCGGAGCGGCTCCCGCCCGATCGGAGCCGCCCCGGGGATTCCCGCCTGCACGCCGGCGACCACGCCGACGCCGTAGGCCGCTGCGACGGCGAGGAGGGTCGCCGCCGTGACCACGACCGCGACCACCCAGATCTTCATGGGCCCCTCCCAGCCCCGGGTCGCCCGCGACGCTAGCGCGACCGCTCGTGTGCCGCATGCGTGCCAGCACTGGAGCACAGTCGGCGCCCGGCCCCTTGTGTAGGAAGAACCGCGGGACACGCCGCCGCCGACCGCTCCGTGCACGGCGTGTCGCGGGTTCTTCCTACACAGGGTCAGGCGAGGGTGCGGCGGGCCTCGGCCGCGAGCGCCTCGGCGACGGCGTCGAGCAGGGGCGAGCTGAGGTTCCACTGCTGCCAGTACAGGGGCACGTCGACGGGCTCGCCGCCGAGGCGCACGAGCTCGTCGCGCCCGAGCTCGTCATCCGACTGGAACTCGGGCAGCATGCCCCAGCCGAGCCCGAGCTTCACGGCGTTCGCGAAGTCGTTCGACGCCGGCACGTAGTGGCGTGGGGCGCGTTCTGGGTCGAGGCCCGCGGCATGAAGCGCGTCGTGCTGCAGATGGTCGCGGCGGTCGAAGTCGACGAGCGGTGCGTGCGCGAGCCAGGCGGGCAAGGCGGCGGCGTGTCGCGATGCCGCCCGGCCGGCGCCGCGCTCGGCTTCGGCCCGGCCGCTCCACCGCGCGACGAACCCCGGCGTCGCCACGGCCTCGTAGCGCATGACGCCGAGCGGTCTCACGAGGCATCCGGCCACGGGGGTGGCCTGCGAGGTGACCGCGCCCATGACCGTGCCCGACTCGAGCAGGCCGGCCGTGAAGTCCTGGTCGTCGCGGTGCAGGTCGAAGACGACAGGATGCTCCGCCGCGACCCGCGCGAGCGCCGGCAGGTACCACGTCGCGAGCGAGTCGGCGTTGACCGCGAGCGGGATCGGCACCGGGCGGTAGGCGCCGGCCGCCGCGCGAGGCTCGCCGGAGTCGTCGGCGCCGCCCCGCTCCGTGTCGAGTCCGAACTCGGCGAGCGCGTCGTGCTCGAGCAGCGCGAGCTGGCGCGCGAGCCGCACGACGGCCGCACCCGCCTCGGTGACGCGGGCGGGCTTCGATCGGACCACGAGCACCCGGCCGAGCTGCTGCTCGAGCGTCTTCACGCGCTGCGACACGGCCGACGGCGTGAGCCGCAGCCGGCGGGCGGCCGCGTCGAAGGTGCCCTCGTCGATCACGGCAGCGAGGGTTCTGGCGAGGTCGAGTGGAATCTGCATCTGAAGCAACGCTAATGGTTCTGAAGGATCTTGAGCTGGATTGATGCACGTTCGCGACGTAGCGTCGACTGCGTGATCTCCCCCGTTCTCGCCGGCCTCGGCCTCGGATTCTCGCTCATCGTCGCCATCGGCGCGCAGAACGTGTTCGTGCTGCGCCAGGGCATCCGTCGCGAGCACGTCTTCGCCGTCGCGGCGATCTGCGCGGTGAGCGATCTCGTGCTGATCATCGTCGGCGTCTCGGGCATCGGCGTCGTGATCGGCGCGGTGCCGTGGCTCATCGACGTGATCCGCTGGGCGGGCGCCGCGTTCCTCGTCGGATACGGGCTGCTCGCCGCCCGCCGCGCGCTGCGCCCCACCGGCGACGTGCTCAATGTGGAGGCGGGAGTGCCTCGGTCGTCGGAGGCGGGCGTGGGGACTCCCGCCGCCGACGCCCGTGGCGCCTCCGTCGCCGTCGCCGCGCCCTCCGCGATCGCCACGCGTACGACCCTCGCGAGCGCGGTGCTCACGTGCCTCGCGCTCACCTGGTTGAACCCGCACGTCTACCTCGACACGGTGTTCCTGCTCGGGTCGGTGGCGAACAGCCACGGCCCCGACGGCCGCTGGTGGTTCGCGGTCGGTGCGGGCGCGGCATCCGTCATCTGGTTCTTCGCCCTCGCCTACGGTGCCCGCCTGCTCGGCCGGGTGCTCTCGACGCCTCGCGCCTGGCGCATCCTCGACGGCATCATCGCCGTCGTCATGCTCGCGATCGCGGCATCGCTCGTGCTGCCCCACTGACGGGGAATGGCGGGCTCCCAACCGTCGTGCTACCGTTTCCGACATCGTGAGCACCTTCACCTGTCGCTGCTGTCGCCGCTAGGCGGTCGTCTCCCCGACGACCCCAGGGCGCGATTCCCCGCGCCGCCGACCGCAGCCCCGTGCTCACGCCGCATCCGACGCGTCCGCGTCAGCTCCGCGGCATCCGCCTCGAACCGATCTCGTATCGATGTCGAACCGGATGCCGAGCAGCCGACGTCAACGGATGCCGGGGCCGCCGCATCGTCGGCGCACCACCCGGCACTCGAAAGGACCATCCCATGTCGACCATCCCCGTTCTCGACCTCTCACTGCTCAACGGCACGACCGAGCAGCAGGCGCAGTTCCGCGACGACCTCCGACGCGCGACGCACGAGGTCGGCTTCTTCTCGCTCATCGGCCACGGCGTGCCGGCCGAGCTCATCGACCGCGCGTATACGGCGGCACGGGCGTTCTTCGCCCTCCCCGAGTCGCACAAGCTCGCGATCGAGAACGTCACGAGCCCGCACTTCCGGGGCTACACCCGCATGGGCGGCGAGCGCACGCTCGGCCGCGTCGACATCCGCGAGCAGATCGACCTCGGCGCCGAGCGCCCGGCCGTGCCCATGACGGCCGACACCCCCGACTACTGGATCCTCGAGGGACCGAACCTGTGGCCCGAGGCGCTGCCCGAGTTCCGCGCGGTCTTCGAGGAGTGGATCGCCCGGCTCGACGTGGTCGGCACCCGTCTCCTGCGCAGCTGGGCCGAGGCGCTCGGCGCCGCGCCCGACACCTTCGACGCCGCCTTCGAGCGGCCCTCGCCGTACCTGAAGGTCGTGCGCTACCCGGGCGTCTCGGCCGAGCAGCCCGCGCAGGGCGTCGGTGCCCACAAGGACCTCGGTGTGCTCACGCTGCTCTCGGTCGAAGACGGCAAGGCGGGCCTGCAGGTGGAGAAGGACGGCGAGTGGATCGACGTCGTCGCACCCGCCGGCGCGTTCGTCGTGAACATCGGCGAGCTGCTCGAGATCGCGACCGACGGCTACCTCAAGGCGACCAAGCACCGCGTCGTCTCCCCCGCGCCCGGCACCGAGCGCATCTCGATCCCGTACTTCCACGGGCCCGCGCTCGACGCCGTGATCCCGACCATCGAGCTCGCACCCGAGCTCGCCGCCGAGGCGCCCGGCATCACCCGGGACCCGGCGAACCCGCTGCACCCGGTGTTCGGCGAGAACTGGCTGAAGAGCCGGCTGCGCGCCCACCCGAACGTCGTCGAGGCGCAGTACCCGAGACTGCTCGTCGGTGCCTGACCCGGCTGGACGCGTACACGGCGACTCGTGAGTTCGCGTGGGGTGTCGAAAACGGCTGTCGCCGTTCGTCGTACTCGCATAGCGTGACCGAGAGAGAGGATTCCACCATGGAATACGCACTGTTGTACGCCGAGGGCGTCGATGCCCTGCCCTACGTGCCCGCCGACGACAACATCGGCGAGTGGGTCGACGACATCGTCGCCCGCGGCATCGCCGAGTTCGGCATGCGGCTGCGCCCCGGCGTGGATGCCACGACCGTGCGCGTCCGCAAGGGCGAGCTGCTCGTGAGCGACGGACCGTTCACCGAGTCGAAGGAGTCGGTGGGCGGCTTCGACATCATCGACGCCCGCGACCTCGACGAGGCGATCGAGGTCGCATCGAAGCATCCGGTCGCCGGGTTCGGCCGGGTCGAGGTGCGACCGTTCGTGCAGTGGCCCGGTGCGGAGCCGGGCGCCCGGATCGTGCCGGCCGGTCTGCACGAGCGCCCCGCGCAGGGCCGGCAGTACGTGCTCTTCGTGATCGCCGACCCCGACGGGGAGACGCTCGACGACGGCGCCGACCCCGAAGCCTGGGTCTCGGAGATGGACGGACGCGGCGTTCGCCTCTTCGGCGACGTGCTGCGCGGCCCCGAGGACGCCACGTTCGTGCGCCGACGCGACGGCGAGGTGCTCGTCAGCGACGGACCGTTCGCCGAGGCGAAGGAGTGGCTCGCGGGGTTCGACCTGCTCGAGGTGCAGGACCTCGCCGAGGCCATCGAGGTCGCGTCGAAGCATCCCATGGCGCGTGGCGGCACGCTCGAGCTGCGCCCGATCTGGCCGTTCGACCCCCACGAGGACCACGCGGCACGCGACGAGCGCGAGCTGCTCGAGTTCGGGGTGCGGCTCGAGCCGCACGCGGCCGACGTCGCCGGCGCGGTGACCGAGGTACGGTCCTGACCGAGGCCGGGGCGCCTGCGGCAGGGTCCGAGGCGCATGCGACGACTCCGTCCGACGAGGGCGGGGTCGCCGCGGCCCTGCGCACCGCGTTCGAGGGCGAGTGGGCGCGCGTCGTCGCGACGCTCATCCGGGCGACGGGTGACTGGGACGTCGCCGAGGAGGCGACCGCCGGCGCGTTCGAGCGGGCGACGGAGACCTGGCCGCGCGACGGTATCCCCCGCAATCCCGGTGCGTGGCTCACGACGACCGCACGCCGCGTCGCGCTCGACCGCCTGCGGCGCCGCGGCGTCGAGGCGGAGAAGGTGAGGGAGTGGCTCATGGACGCGGAGGCCGACGGCAGCAACGTCGGGCCCGCCGACCCGGCCGACCTCGTCGTCGCCGGCGACGAGCCGATGTGGAACGACCGGCTGCGCCTCGTCTTCACGTGCGCGCACCCCGCCCTGCCGATGGAGGCCAGGGTCGCACTCACCCTGCGCACCGTCGGCGGGCTCGAGACGCGCGAGATCGCCCGGGCGTTCCTCGTTCCCGAGGCGACGATGTCGCAGCGCATCGTGCGCGCGAAGCAGAAGATCCGCAACGCCGGAATCCCCTATCGCGTACCGCCGGCGGAGGCGCTGCCCGAGCGGCTCGGTGGCGTGCTCGCGGTCGTCTACCTGATCGCGAACGAGGGCTACCTCGCGTCGTCGGGCGATCGGCTGCAGCGGCTCGACCTCGCCGCCGAGGCGATCCGGCTCGCGCGGCTCGTCGTGTCGCTCATGCCCGACGCCGACGAGGCGCGGGCGCTGCTCGCGATGCTCCTGCTGCAGCATTCACGGGCGGCGACGCGCGTCGACGCGGCGGGCGACCTCGTCACACTCGCCGAGCAGGACCGGTCGCGCTGGGATCGGGGCGAGATCGCCGAGGGACTCGCGCTGCTCGACCGATCGAGCGGCGCGGCCGGGGTCGCCGCCGGGCGTCGACCGTCGGCGGGCGCGTACCGACTCCAGGCCGAGATCCAGGCCGTGCACGCCCGAGCGGCGACCGCCGCCGCGACCGACTGGCATGCGATCGTCGGCTGCTACGACGCGCTCGCGTCGCTCACCGACTCGCCGTTCGTGCGGTTCAACCGGGCGATCGCCGTCGGCGAGGCGAGTGGGCCCGAGGCCGGGCTCGCCGCACTCGCGGCCGTCGAGGCCGAGGGCCGCCTCGCCGGGTACCACCTGCTGCCCTCGGCGCAGGCGGAGTTCCTTCGCCGCGCGCAGCGCCTCGACGAGGCATCCGCCCGCTATCGCGACGCGATCGCGCTCGCGCCGACGGCGCCCGAGCGGAGGTTCCTCGAGCGGCGGCTGGCCGATCTCGGCTGAGGTCTCGCGCCGCATCCACCGATCGGTGGATGCCGGAATCGAACGGCCGGGGGCTGCCGCGACCACGCGGACTCCGGCACGCTCGTCGGCATGGAAACCATACGAAGGCGTCCCCCGTTCACGCGCCTGCCGGAGAACGCCGTGCGGGTCCGGGGGCTCCGCAAGGAGTACGGCGCCACGACCGCGATCGACGGCATCGACTTCGACATCGCGCGCGGTGAGACCTTCGCGCTGCTCGGGCCGAACGGTGCGGGCAAGTCGACGACGATCGAGATCCTCGAGGGCTACCGAGCGCGCACGGCGGGCAGGGTGACCGTACTCGGCGTCGACCCGGCCCGCGGTGGCCGCAACTGGCGCGCCCGGCTCGGCATCGTCCTGCAGTCGGGCGGCGAGACCGGCCAGTACACCGTGCGCGAGCAGCTGCGCCAGTTCGCGGGCTACTACCCGAACCCGCGCGACGTCGACGAGGTGATCGCGGCGGTCGGCCTCGAGGCGCAGGCCGGCACCCGGCTGCAGAAGCTCTCGGGCGGACAGCGCCGACGCGTCGACGTCGCACTCGGCATCGTCGGGCGGCCCGAACTGCTCTTCCTCGACGAGCCGACCACGGGATTCGACCCCGCGGCACGACGCGCGTTCTGGGAGCTCATCCGCCGCCTCAAGGCGGAGGGCACCACGATCGTGCTGACCACCCACTACCTCGACGAGGCCGCACAACTCGGCGACCGGGCCGGCGTCATCGTCGGCGGCCGGCTCATCGACGTCGCACCGATCGACGCGCTCGGCGGCGAGGCGGCGCGGGTGCCGATCGTGCGGTGGCGCGACCGCACCGGCGCGCCGCGCGAGGCTCGCACCGAGGCCCCGGCCCGGCTCGTGGCATCCCTCATCGACGAATTCGGGGCGAGCCGCGCGAGCTCGAGGTGATCCGCCCGAGCCTCGAGGACATCTACCTCGGGCTCGTCGGCGAAGCCGCCGTCGTCGACGTCGAAGACGTCGAAGACTCCGCCCTTCGACCGGCTCAGGGGGCGAACGTCGCATGAGCACCGTCATCACCCGGCCGATCGGCGTCACGCGGATCGGCGCCTCCCGCATCGCGTACGAGACGAAGGGCTACTTCCGCTCGCTCGACACGGTGTTCTTCACCTTCCTGTTCCCGCTCATCATGCTCGGCATCTTCACGGCGGCGTTCAGCGCGTCGGGCGACGTCGGACCCGACGGCGCGAAGATCAGCGTCGGCGCGTTCTACCTGCCCGGCATGCTCGCCGCGGGCCTCCTGCTCTCGGGCCTGCAGAACCTCGCGGTCGACATCGCCGGCGAGAAGGGCGACGGCACCCTCAAGCGGCTCGGCGGCACGCCGCTATCGCCCGTGTCGTACTTCCTCGGCAAGATCGGGCAGGTCTTCGTCACGGGAGTGCTGCAGGCCGCGCTCATGCTCCTCGCGGCGGCGACGGTGTTCGGCATCGCCCTGCCGACCGACCCCGCGCAGTGGTTCACCTTCGCCTGGGTGTTCGTGCTCGGCATCACGACGTCGGCGCTGCTCGGCATCGCACTGTCGTCGGTGCCGCGCAGCGGCCGGTCGGCGACCGCGGTCGTCATCCCGATCGTGCTCGTGCTGCAGTTCATCTCGGGCGTCTACCTCTCGTTCAACCAGCTGCCCGAGTGGATGCAGAACGTGGCGAGCCTGTTCCCGCTCAAGTGGATGGCGCAGGGTATGCGCGCCGCGTTCCTGCCCGACGAGTTCGCCGCCCTCGAGCAGGACGGCGCGTGGGACCTCGGCCAGGTCGCGCTCGCGCTCGGCATCTGGCTCGTGGTGGGGCTCGTGCTCAGCCGACTCACCTTCCGCTGGATCCGGCGGGATGCATGAGGCTGCGCCAACGCCGGGGCGGGCATGTACGTGAGTGACTGCCGGGCGAGCGCGCCCCGCATGAAGGCCGGGGCGGGCATGTCGGGGGACGTGCCCGCCCCTCCGGTGCGTGAGAGCATGGCGGCATGGTGAACCGCCGCTGGTGGGATGCCGCGGCGATCGCGGTCGCGATCGTCACCGTGCTGTTCGGCCTGTCGGTTCCGCCGTACGGCATCGCCGACTACGGCGTCTGGACGGTGTCGGGCGTGTTCCTCGTCGTGTACTTCGCGTACTTGCGCGGACGCCTCGAGAGCGAGGACGCACGCCAGCACGTGGTGATCACGATCGTGCTGTCGGTCGTCGTCGGCGTCGGGGTCGCGTTCGACCCGGGCGCCTCGATCCTGCAGGCGTTCGCGTACCCGTACCTGTGGGTGACCTCCCCGTCGACCCGGCGCGCGATCGTGTCGAACGTCGTGCTCGCGGTCGCGCTCCTCGTCGGGTACCTCGCCCACTCCGGACCGAGCGGGCTCGTCACCGGCGTCGCCGTGGTCGGGCTGTCGCTCGGGTTCAGCCTCGCACTGGGCCTGTGGATCACGCACATCGCGTCGGTCGGCGAGGAGCGTGCCCGGCTGCTCGAGGAGCTGCAGGCCGCGCAGGGTCAGCTCGCCGTCCTGCACCGCGACGCGGGTGTGAGCGACGAGCGTGCGCGGCTCGCGCGCGAGATCCACGACACGATCGCGCAGAGCCTCACCGGGCTCGTCATGGTCGCCCAGCGCGCGGGCAACCGGCTCGCCACGATCGACGACGCGACGCCCGATGCGGCGGCCGCGCGCAGCGACGTCGAACTCATGGAGCAGATGGCACGCGAGGCGCTCACCGAAGCGCGCGGGCTCGTCGCGACGCTCGCCCCGGTCTCGGCCGACGGCGGCCTCGCCCCCGCCCTCGACCGGCTCGGCGAGGCGTTCGAGCGCGAGACCGGCGTGCGGGTGAGCGTCGACGCGGATGCCTCGTCGGCGCTCGATCGCGAACTGGAGGTCGTGCTGCTCCGCAGTGCACAGGAGGGACTCGCGAACGTCCGCAAGCACGCGGGTGCGCGCCGGGTCTGGATCACCGTCGCCGACGACGGTCACGAGGTCGTGCTGACCGTGCGCGACGACGGGACGGGACCGATGACCCGTCGTGACCCGGCGGACGACGGTCCCGCACCGGGCGGGTTCGGCCTCGCGGGCCTGCGCGACCGCACGGCGCTCGTCGGCGGCACCCTCGAGTTCGGCCCGGCGCCCGACGGCGGCTCGCTGCTGCGCATCGCCGTGCCCGGGAAGGAGCCCGCGTGAACCCGATCCGCGTCGTCGTCGCCGACGACCACCCCATCGTGCGCGCGGGCATCGTCGGCCTGCTCGAGACCGCCGTCGGCATCGAGGTCGTCGGCGAGGCGGCGAACGGCGCCGAGGCGATCGAGCTCGCCAGGTCGCGGCATCCCGATCTCGTGCTCATGGATCTGCGGATGCCCGTCGTCGACGGCGCGGCCGCGACCGCCGAGATCGTCGCGGCGGTGCCGGGCACGCGCGTGCTCGTGCTCACGACCTACGAGACCGACGAGCACATCCTCGCCGCGATCGAGGCGGGCGCGGGCGGCTACCTCCTGAAGGCCGCCCCGCAGGAGGAGATCCTCGCGGGCATCCGGGCCGTCGCGGGCGGCGAGACCGTGCTCGCGCCGTCGATCGCCGCGAAGCTCGTGTCGCGCGTCCGGTCGGAGGCCGCGGCCACGTCCGCACCGCCCGTGCCGTCGCTGTCGCCGCGCGAGCTCGAGGTGCTGCGACTCGTCGGGGCAGGCCGTTCGAACCCCGAGATCGCGGCGGAGCTGTACATCGGCGAGGCGACCGTGAAGACGCACCTGCTGCACGTGTTCGAGAAGCTCGAGGTCAACGACCGCACCCGCGCCGTCACCCGTGCGATGGAGCTGGGGCTGATCTGATCGGTCGTCGGCGCCGTTTCGCAACCCGTCGACGGCACCGCGGTCGCCGCCTACGCTGACGGCGTGGTGAACCGAAACCTGCGAGTCGCCGTACGGCGTACGAAGATCCTGCCCGCGTGGGTGAGGCATGCGGATGCCGCCGCAGCCCGCGCGGTGAACCGACGCCGGACGCACCCGCTCGCCGACCGGTTCTGGTCACGGGTCACCGGCTTCGCCGACCGGGGCGTGCTGTGGTGGACGATCGCGGGCATTCTCGCCGTCACGGGCCGGCCGCGTGTCGCCGTGCGGGGGCTCGCATCGCTGCTCGTCGCGAGCGCGCTCACCAACGTCATCGCGAAGCGGGTGTTCGGTGGCGACCGCCCGCTGCTCGCGGACGTGCCGATCGGCCGGCGGCTGCCGAAGCCGCCCATCACGCCGTCGTTCCCGTCGGGGCACTCGGCGAGCGCGGCCGCGTTCGCGACGGGGGTCGCGATCGAGTCGCCACGGCTCGGCGCCGTGCTCGCCCCGGCGGCCCTCGGCGTCGCGTACTCCCGCCTGCACACCGGGGCGCACTGGCTCTCGGACGTCGTCGGCGGGCTCGCGCTCGGCGCCGCCGTCGGTGGGCTCGGCGCCGTCGTCGTGCGGCCTCGGCGCGGCGCGGCCGACGTGTCCGAGTCCGCGAGCGGCATCGACCGGAGCCTTCCCGCGTGCCCCGACGGCGCGGGCGTCTTCATCGTGGTCAACCGTTCGTCGGGAACGAGTGTGGTCCGCAGCGACCCGCTGCCCGTGCTCGAGCGACGACTGCCGATGGCCGAGCTGCACGTGCTCGACGGCGGAGGCGACGAAGACCCCGGGGCCGCCGTGCGCGCGGCGCTCGCGCGCGACGATCCGCCGCGCGTCGTCGGCGTCTGCGGCGGCGACGGTTCGGTCGCGGCGGTCGCCCACGAGGCCCGGGCGGCCGGGGTTCCCCTCCTCGTGCTGCCGGGCGGCACCTTCAACCACTTCGCCCGCGCCGTCGGCGCGACGACGATCGACCTCGCCGTCGACGCCCTGCAGCGGGGCGATGGCGTGCGCGTCGACGTCGCCGAGCTCGCCTTCGCCGGCGGCCCGCCCATCACGGTGCTGAACACGGCGTCGGTCGGGCTCTACCCCGACTTCGTCACCGAACGAGAACGGCGCGAGCCCCGCTCCGGCAAGTGGCTCGCCGCCGCCGTCGCGGCCGCCCGGGTGCTGCACCGCTCCGATCCCGTCGACATCGTCGCCGGCGCGCGTCGCGCCCGGGTCTGGAGCCTCTACGTGGGCGTCGGGCCGAACGACCCCGGCATTCCGGCGCCGATGCGACGGCGCCGCCTCGACGGCGGCGTGCTCGACGTGCGCGTGCTGCACGCGGGCTCGCGGTTGCGGGCCGCTGGAACGCTCGCCTTCGGTCGCCGCACGAGCGCGCTGCTGCGCGGCATGCGACTGCTGCCGAAGCGGTTCGAGTCGTACACGACCGAGTCGATCGACGTGCTGGTACGCCCGCGGCACGGGCAGCCGCCGGGATTCGCGCACGACGGCGAGGTCGCGACCGAGGCCACGGTCGACGCGAGCGCCCGCACCCCCGCGCCCGGGTACCGGACGACGGTGCGGATCGTCCCGGCCGCGCTCGACGTCTACCGCCCGCGATCCGGCTCCTGAGCCCGGCGGAGCCGGGCGCCGAGGCATCCCGGCCGGACGCACCCCAGGGCGGGCGCCCTCAGCGCAGGCGCCTCGACGTGACGCTCAGAGCAGACGGCGCGCGTTCGCCCAGGCGGTGAGCTCGTGCCGGCTCGAGAGCTGCAGCTTGCGCAGCACCGCCGAGACGTGGGTCTCGACGGTCTTCGTAGAGATGAACAGCTCGGCGGCGACCTCCTTGTAGGCGTAGCCGCGGGCGATGAGGCGCATGACCTCCTGCTCGCGGGCCGACAGCCGGTCGAGCTCGTCGCTCGCCTGCGCGGTCTCGCCCACGGCCGCGCCGAACGCGTCGAGCACGAACCCGGCGAGCTTCGGCGAGAACACGGCGTCGCCGCTCGCGACGGCGTGCACCGCGCGACTGACGTCGGCACCCGAGGAGCCCTTCGTGATGTAGCCGCGCGCCCCCGCGCGGATGACCCCCACGACGTCTTCGGCCTTGTCGGAGACGCTCAGGGCGAGGAACCTCGTGCCCGGCACCGCTGGCGCCGCGCGTCGGATGACCTCGGCCCCGCCGGTCGAACCCGCCGGAACGGCGGCGCCCGGAAGATGCACGTCGAGCAGCACGACCTCGGGGGCGGCATCCACGACGGCGGCGACGGCGCTCTCGACGTCGTGCGCCTCCCCCACGACCTCGACGCTGTCGTCGAGGTCGGCCTTCAGGCCGGATCGGAAGATCGAGTGGTCGTCGACGATGACGACCCGCACGCGTTCAGCCATGGGACGCCTCCGCTCCGCTCCGTTCGGTCGCCTGCCGGTCGACCGGGAACCGCAGGCGCACCTCGGTGCCGACACCGCCGGCGCCGGGCGCGACCGTCGCCGAGCCGCCGGCCCGCCGCATCCGCCCGATGATCGACTGCCGCACGCCGAGCCGATCGCTCGGCACCTCGGCGAGCGCGAAGCCCGGCCCGCGGTCGCGCACGAACACCTCCACCGCGTCGGGCGTCGACTCGACGTAGACCGAGATCTCGCCGCCCGCGTGCCGCGCCGCGTTGAGCATCGCCTCGCGCGCGGCCGCCGCGAGCTCGCCGCTGGCCCGCTCGCGCTGCTCGCCGACGGCCACGACGTCGACCGTCACCGGGTAGTCGATCTCGAGGTCGGCGGCGAAGTCGCGCAGGTCGGTGCCGAGGTCGCTGTCGGCCGGGGCGTCGCCGGCGAACAGCCAGTCGCGCAGCTCCCGCTCCTGGGCGCGCGCGATGCGTGCGACCTCGCTCGTCGCTCCGGCCCGGTTCTGGATGAGCGCGAGGGTCTGCAGCACCGAGTCGTGCAGGTGGGCCGCGATCTCGCTGCGCTGCTCCTCGCGGATGCGCTTCGTGCGCTCGTCGGTGAGCTCGCGCCACTTCGCGATGAGCGTCGGCACGTAGACGAGCAGGATGCCGAGCACGACGGTGAGCGCGGCGGCGAACGTCGGCACCGGGTACCACGAGGCGATCGGCCCGAGCACGAGCACGAGCGCCGTGATCGCGAGCAGCGCCGTCACGACGACCCGCACCGCGAACTCCTGCCGCGGCCCGCGTTCTGGGTCGGGGCGGTCGACGAGCGTCGCCCAGGCGCCCGCCGCCACGGCGAGACCGACCCCGGCGACGAGCGCACCGAACCACCAGCCGAGGCCGTTGCCGCCCGACTCGACGACGCCGCCGGGGGTCGTCCAACCGATCACGAGCAGCACGGCCGACGCCGCCACGAGCAGCCACGCGACCGGGGCGCGACGGGTCGGGCGCGCCTCGCCCTCCTCCCACGGGGTGAGCACCCACAACCAGAGGTAGAGCAGCAGCCCGGCGCCCCACGCGAGACTCGTCACCACGAACGCGGCGCGCACGAGCGCGACCGGCCAGCCGAGATGCGTCGCGAGCCCCGCCGCGACCCCCGTCGCCACGCAGGCGCGCGGGCGGGTCATGCGGGGCGTCTCCATGCCAGCCATCAAACCAGACGGGGATGCCCCGGCCACCGGCCGCTGAGCCCGTTCAGGGTCGAATCAGGGATTCACCCCATGGCGGGCCGACTCGCCGGGCTGCCAGCATCGAAGGCATGGAGACGAACCAGACCGTGCCCGAGGCGGACTCGGAGACACCCGGGTCCGGCCCAGTGCCGGAGGACGCGAGGGACCACGACGACGCTGCGGGGGCGGCTGACTCGAGCGGTCGGACCGCGGCCGCCGGCCAGCACGCCGGAGGCGCGGCCGGTTCGGCTCCTGACCCTTCGAGAGATGCGCACGGCGGCGACCCTGCCGATCGGGCCGCGGGGCCGGGCTTCTACGCCTGGCTCCGCCGGCTCGGCGTGCCCCGTCGGGCGGGCTGGCTCGGCGGTGTGTGCGCCGGAGTCGGCGCCCGGATCGGCGTCGACCCGATCATCGTGCGCGGCATCGTCGTCGTCATCGCCGTGCTCGGCGCGCCGTTCGTGCTCGTCTACGCGATCGCGTGGCTGCTGCTGCCCGACACCGAGGGCGAGATCCACCTCGAGCGCCTCATGCGCGGCACGGTCGACCCCGCGATCGTGGGCATCGCCGTGATGGGCGTCATCGGCTTCATCCCGCTCGTGCAGGGCGGGTGGCTCGGCTGGCGCTGGTGGCCCGAGTGGCCCTCGCTGTACGTCGGCGGGCTCGACCTCGTCGCACCGCTGCGGATCGTCTGGGCGCTCGCCATCGTCGGCGCGATCGTCGCCCTCATCGTCTGGCTCGTACATCGAGCCTCCCGGAACACCCCGGCCGGCGGCGGTGAGCGCGTGGCTTCCGCGCCCGCCACCGGTCCGGGGCAGCCCGCTGCGGATGCCCCGACGGAGGCCGCGGCTTCGGCTGCGGCATCCGCCCCGTTCGTCGCTGCCGCCGTCGTGGCGCCCGCGACGCCCCCGCCGACAGGAGAGCCCGAAATTCCCCCCATGGGCGCCGACGCCGCCGAGATCGCCGACTGGCGCGCCCGACAGGAGGCCTGGCGCGAGTCGCAGGCTGCCTGGAAGTCGAGCCAGGCCGAGGCCGCCCGCCTCGCGCGCCAGGAGGCCGCCGAGGAGAACCGGGCCAGGGCGCGTCAGCTCGCGGCACAGGCCGACGCCGCACGCGCCGCTCGGCGAGCTGCGCGCCCCCGGGCGAGCGCCGCGTTCGTCTTCACGATGCTCGGCCTCGCCGTGGTGGCCGGCGCCGTCGCCGCGATCTGGGCGCTCGGCGAGCCCGACACGGCGGAGTTCACCGTGCCGCTCGCGATCTCGGTCGCTACGATGACGCTCGCGTTGGGCATGATCGTCGCGGCCCTGCTCCGCCGGCGCAGCGGTGCGCTCGCCGCACTCACCGCGGTGAGCCTCGTCGCGACGTTCGCCGGCGCCGCGGGCGTCTACGCGCCGAACGGTACGCTCATCGGCCCCAATGCCTCGATCTCGCTCGGCTACCCGCAGCAGCTCGTGCAACCGGTCGGCGATGCGCTCATCACGATGGGCGCCTACGACGGCTATCCCGATGACGCCCAGGTCGTGACGCTCACGCAGGGCACAGGCGACGCCTACCTGATGGTCGACGAGTATTCGACCGTGGCGGTCGACGCCACCGAGGCGGGCGACATCGACATCACCCTCATCGGACGGGACGGCAGCAGGTCGTCGGTTCCAGTCAGCGACGCCGAGGGGCGGGTCTTCCGGCTGAGTGGAGACGAGAGCCGAGTCATCTCGGCCCCCTCGAGCGGCAAGATCGACGCCTGGTTGATCCTGCGACAGGGGTCGGGTTCCGTGACGATCGAGATCCAGAAGGGCTGAAGATGGCCACCAACGATGACCACGTGCACCGGCGGCCGCAGACGGCGGTCGAGCTCGCGAACGACGGCGACCTGGTCGCGACCGAGGTGCTGCAGGGCGAGCTCCTCGACGCGGAGACCGACCCGCGCACGGTGACCGATGGTCCGGTGCTCGAAGCCGTCGCCGCCGCCGACCCGGCCGAGGCGGCCTCGACGCAGCAGCCGACTCACGTCGAACGCCCGACGATCCGCTGGGGCGCCCTGGTCTGGGGGCTCCTGTTCGCGGCAAGCGCGGCGTTCGTGTTCTGGACCCTCGCGTGGAGCGCGAACAGGGACCAGGCGCTCGCCGCGGCCATGGAGCTCAACCCGATCTCGGTCGTGCTCTACGGCCTCCTGGCGATCGGCGTCGTGGTCGTGCTGTTCGGAATCGTGGGGCTCATCCGTCGCGGCGAGCGCAGGCGCCGGCTCGCGCGCGACTGAGGCACCGCGGCATCCGCACCGCCTGCACCGCCGTCACCAGACGGGCAGCTCGCGCTCGCCGAGGGGCGTGAGCTCGGGCGGCATCGGCCAGGCGAGCTCGAACCGCATGAGCGGGACGTCGATCGCGCCGAAGTCGTCCTTCTTGACGACGATGCGGACGGTGCTCACCTCGGTGATGCGCACCCGCAGGTCGGTGCCGTCGTCGAGGCGCAGCACGTACGGGTCGGCCAGGTAGCCGATGCCGTGCGCCTCGAGCAGCTGCTCGCCGTCGAGCCACTCGACCGCGGCGCCGTCGCCGAGCTCGCGCCCGAGCAGGTCGATCGGCACGAACCCCTCCGAGCCGCCGACGCCCTCGGGGCGCAGCCAGCCGACGAGCTCGCCGTCGGGGCGGCGGTGTTCGATGAAGTCGGTGCGGTCCACCGTTCGACCCTAGTGCGACTGCATCGACCGGTTACAGCTCGACGCCCACGAGCACCGGCTCGGGTCGCAGCACGATGCCGAATTCGGACTGCACCCGCTGCTGCACGAACCGGGCGAGCTGCACGAGCTCGCCCGCGCTCGCTCCACCGCGGTTCGTGAGCGCGAGCGTGTGCTTCGACGAGATCGCGGCACGCGAACCGGGCAGCGCGAACCCGCGGCGGATACCCGACTGCTCGATGAGCCATGCGGCCGACAGCTTCACGAGCGGGCCGGGGGCATTTTCGAGCGGTTCGGCGGGCGCGTCGGATGCCTCGAGCGAGGCCTGCAGCTCGAGGAACGCGTCGAGCGGGGTTCCGGAGGCGAGCGTCGACAGCGGGGTGACCTCGTCGGGTTCGTCGGGCTCGACGTACCAGCGGGGCGCGTCGGCCGGCATCGTGCGCGCGACGCGCTCGGTGACGATGGGGTTGGTGAAGAACGATCCGGCGCTCACCGAGTCGGGGTCGTCGGGGTCGAGCACCATGCCCTTCGAGGCACGCAGCGCGAGCACGGTCTCGCGCACCCGCGCGATCGGCACGCGGTCGCCGAGCTGCACGCCGAGTGCGCCCGCGAGCTGCGCGTACGCGATCGGCTGTCCGAGCGCCTCGCCGAGCACGGCGTGCTCGGCCGACGTGTCGTGCAGGTCGAGCTCGACCGAGACGACGATGCCCGCGAGGCCCTGCTTGAGCACCGAGGTGCGGTAGCCGAGCTCGAGCTCGTCGGCCGTCATGCGGCGCGGGGCGTCGGCGCCCTCGTCGAGGAACTCGATGCCGACGAGCACCGCCTCGAGCTCCTGGCCGTAGGCGCCGATGTTCTGCACTGGGGCCGCGCCGACCGAACCGGGGATGCCCGACAGCGCCTCGAGGCCCGAGAAGCCCTGCTCGACGGTCCAGTCGACGAGGTCGTCCCACGTCTCGCCGGCCTGCACGCGGAGGCGCACCGACCCCTCGGCGGCACCGGGCAGCACCTCGATGCCGCGCGTCGCCACGCGGATCACGGTGCCGTCGAAGCCCTCGTCGCCCACGAGCAGGTTCGACCCGCCGCCGAGCGCGAGCCATGGGGCGTCCGACTGCCAGGCCTCTCGGGCCAGGTCGACGAGGTCGCGCTGCGTCGTCGCCGTGACGAGTCGCGTGATCGGCCCGCCGACCCGCAGGGTCGTGAGCTCGGAGAAGGTCGTGGCGTCGGTCATCTCAGCCGAGTGCGACGCGAACCTGCGCCTTGCCGAGCACGGTCGCACCGTCGAACGACACGGTGAGGTCGATGCGCGCCTCGGAGGCCTCGGCGTCGAGCTGGCCGACCTTCGCGACGACGGTCACCTCGGCGCCCTGTTCGGGGTCGACGACGACCGGGCGCGTGAACCGCACCTGGTAGTCGGTGACGCGGGCGGGGTCGCCGACCCAGTCGACGACGGGCTGCACGGCGAAGCCCATGGTGAGCATGCCGTGGGCGAGCACGCCGGGCAGTCCGACCGATGCGGCGACGTCGTCGCGGTAGTGGATCGGATTGAAGTCGCCCGAGGCGCCGGCGTAGCGCACGAGCGAGTCGCGCGTGAGCTCGAAGGCCCGCTCGGCGACGACGTCGCCGACGGCGAGGGAGGCGAGGTCGGGGGTCGGCATCAGTCTTCTCCTCGGATGACGAGCGTCGAGATCGCGGTGACGACGTGCGCGCCGCCCTCGTCGGTGATGACCGACTCGGCCGTGACCATCGAGTGGGCGCCGAGCGTCTTCACGCTCGAGACGGTGAGGGTCGCGGTGAGCAGGTCGCCCGCGACGATCGCGCGGCTCGACGTGAACCGCTGGTCGCCGTGCACGACGCGCGAGAAGTCGATGCCGGCGTCGGGGTCGGCGAGCAGCTGGGCGAGCGTGTGCTCCTGCACGACGACCGCGAAGGTCGGCGGGGCGACCACGTCGGCGTGACCGGCGGCACGCGCGGCCTCGGGGTCGAGGTTGATCGGGTTCGTCGCGAACACGGCGCGGGCGAACTCGCGCACCTTCTCGCGACCGACGAGGTACGGCTCGGTGGGCGGTAAGACCCGCCCCTGCAGCTCGGGGTTCACAGACACCCCGACAGTCTATTCGGCGCGCCGATCGCCACAGGGGCCGCGCTCACTCGTCGCGCAGGCGCGCGAGCCGCAGCCGCAGCGCGTCGAGCACCAGCTCGAGGCCGAGCTCGAACACCCGATCGCTGCGCGCGTCGCCGCGCTCGGCCGAGGCGATGAGCCGCCCGAGGCTCCGCGTCGGCACGCCCGGCTGCCAGATGTCGTCGGGCGAGGCGTAGTCGAGGCCGAAGCCGAGGGCGAACGAGTCGAGCACGGCGACGACCGACAGCACCTCGTCGTCGGGGAACCCCGCCTCGGCGAGCGCCGTCGCGAGCGAGTCGTAGCTCGCGATGACCGAGTCGTCGGTGATCGTCTTGCCGACGAGGAGCGGCACGATCGCGGGGTGCTCGGCGTAGAGCCGCCGCATCCCCTGCATGGTCTCGACGACGATCTCGTCCCACGTGCCGGTCGGCAGCTCGGGCAGGTACCTGCGGCCGAGCCGACCGCGCATGAGCTCGATGATGCCGTCGCGCCCGTCGACGTGGTTGTACAGCGACGACGGCGTCACGCCCAGGCTGCGGGCGAGCGCGTTCACCCCGAACGGGGCGCCCGAGTCGACGAGGTCGATCGCGGCGTCGGCGATGCGGTCGGTCGACAGCAGCGGCACCTTGGGCCTCGCCATGGGCTCCTCCTCGGCTCGGGTGTGGGTCCGGTCCGCCAGCCTACGCGGATGCCTCGGGCCGCAGGGTTGCGGATCGGACGCCTCCGTGCATAATAAACGAACACCATTCATTTAATGCGGCCTCCCCCGCCGCGCCACCCCCGGCACGCCGACGTGCCCCGATCCCCACCGGAGCCCCGATGTCGCACTCCGACCTCAGCGCACGCGTTCCGCTGCGCCTGCCCACCGCGACCGCGACCTTCGCGATCGCCATCGCCGGCTACCTCGGCGTCAACCTCTCGCCGTACATGATCACGGCCCTGCAGACCGCACTCGGCGCCGACCTGCTCACCGCGAGCTGGATCGTGACGGGAGCCCTGCTGGCGACGGCGATCGTCGGCCTCGCCGCGGCGCCCCTCTGCGCCGGCCCCCGGCGCCTGCTCGTCGCGCGGGCCGGGCTCGCGCTCGGCGTCATCGGCTTCGGCGCGGCCGCCTTCGTGCCCGCGCCCGGCGTCGTCGTCGGCGGGCTGCTGCTCGGCGGCGCCGGCGCGGGCGGCGCGGTCGCGGCGGCCGGCGCCGCCCTCGCCGCGTTCCGCAACCCCGACCGGGTCGCGGGATTCAACGGCCTCGCGAACCGCGGCGTCATCACGATCGTGCTCTTCGCCATCCCGCTCATCGGGCTCGCCCCGATCGACGTGTTCGGCGCGCTCGCCCTCTTCAGCCTCGTCGGCATCGCCGTGAGCGGCTGGCTGCCGGCCGCCCCCGTGCACGCGCCGCAGGCCGGCGCCGCGGTCGCCGAGGCGATGCCCGTCGAGGTGACGCCCACGGGCGTCGTGCGCGCGGTGCCCGCGCGCAGCGCCGCCACGACCCGACTCGTGACGATCGCCGGGTTCACGCTGCTCGTCACGTTCGCCCTCTGGGCCGCGAGCGAGGACTCGCTGTGGGCGATGGCGGGCGCCATGGGTGCCGAGCAGGCCGGCCTCACCGACGCAGGTCTCGGACTCGCGCTCAGCGGCGCGACCGCGGGCGGGCTCGTCGGGTCGGTGCTGCTCATGATCGTCGGCGACCGCTGGGGGCGCGCGCTCCCCCTCGGCGTCCTGCTCGTGCTCGGTGGCATCCTGAAGATCGTGGAGGGCTTCACGACCGACGAGACGTCGTTCATCGTCGTGTTCATCGCCTGGAACACGGTCTACGCCATCGCCTTCATGTACTTCGTCTCGACCTCGGCCGCGCTCGACGCCGACGGCCGCTGGTCGGGTCCCCTGCTCGCCGTGTACCTCGTCGGCTCGAGCCTCACCCCCGTGATCGGGGCGGCGCTCGTCGGCGTGCTCGGCTACCAGGGCTTCGCCGTGGCGCTCGGCATCGCGAGCTTCGTGCTCGCCGTGCCGGCCGTCGTCGTCGCCCGCCTGTCCACCCGCCTCCAGTGCACCGAGTCCGACCCGTCGGGCGGCGCGCACCCCGAGGCATCCGTTCAGACCCAGGAGGTCACCGCGTGAGCCGCACGCTCGTCACCAACGCCCGCATCTTCACCGCGAACCGTCCCGGCGACGGCGCGGAATGGGCCGAGGCCCTCGTCGTCGACGGCGAGACGCTCGCCTACGTCGGCGACGCGGCGTCGGCCGCCGAGGCGGCCGGGCCCGACGCCGAGAAGCTGGACCTCGGCGGCCGGCTCGTCGTGCCCGGTTTCCTCGACGTGCACACCCACCTGCACATGCTCGGCGACGCCCTCGGCCGGGTGCAGCTGCGCGATGCGCGCGACCTCGGCGAGATCCAGGCCCGGCTGCGCGCCGCCCGGGATGCCGCACCCGACGCCCCGCACCTGCTCGGCGTCTCGTGGCTCTTCGACTCGGTGCCGGGCGGCTCGCCCACCCGGCAGATGATCGACGAGGTCGTGGCCGACGTGCCCGTGTTCCTCGACGCGAACGACCTGCACTCGACGTGGGTCAACTCGGCAGCCCTCGCGGAGCTCGGCATCACCCGAGACACCCCCGACCCGCTCGGCGGGCGCATCGGCCGCGACGCCGAGGGCGAGCCCGACGGCATGCTCTACGAGACCGCCGCGCAGTACCACGTGTGGACGCACCTCGCCGAGGTCGCCACCGACGCCGACCGCGACGCCGCCGTCGAGCGGGCGCTCGACGCGTACCTCGCCGCGGGTGTCACCGGCGCCGCCGACATGTCGTTCGGCGAGCTCGAGCTCGCGTCGATCGAACGGGTGGCCGCGCGGCGGGGCGGGCTGCCGTTCCACCTCGTGGGGTACTGGCTCATCGACAACACCGGCGACGACGCCGAGAACCTCGCGCAGGTCGCCCGCGCCGTCGAGCTCGCGCAGCGGCCCGCCACCCCGTGGCTGCGCATCGCGGGCATCAAGCTCATCACCGACGGGGTCATCGACGCCTGCACGGCCGCGATGCGCGCGCCCTACGCCGACGGCTCGAACGCCGACCCGATCTGGCCGTACGCGCAGATGGCCCCCGTCGTCGCCGCCGCCGACGCGGCCGGCCTGCAGGTGGCGCTGCACGCGATCGGGGATGCCGCGAGCTCGTCGGCGCTCGACGCGATCGAGCACGCCATCGAGGTCAACGGCGACCGGCCGGCCGGCCGCCCGCGCCGGCACCGCGTCGAACACCTCGAGTACGCCGCCCCCGGCACCGCCGAGCGGATGGCGCGCCTCGGGGTCACGGCCTCGATGCAGCCGGTGCACTGCGACCCGTCGATCATGGACAACTGGAAGGCGCAGCTCGGCGACCACCGCGTCGACCGCGGCTTCGCGTGGCCCGAGTACCGCGACGCGGGCGCCCTGCTCGCGTTCTCGACCGACGCGCCGACCGCGCCGCATCCCGCGCTGCCGAACCTCTACATCGCCACCACGCGCAAGTCGGCGCTCGACCCCTCGCTGCCGGCGTACGCACCCGAGTTCGCGCTGCCGCTCGCCGAGGCGCTCGGCCACGCGACCCGCGACGCCGCGGCGTCGATCCGCGAGGAGGACGAGCGCGGCCGCCTCGCCGCGGGGCTCGCCGCCGACTTCGCGGTGCTCGACGCGGACCCGTTCGAGGCCGGCGAGTCCGCGCTGCTCGACGCCCGCGTCATCCGCACCGTCGTCGGCGGTAGCACCGTGTACGAGGCGTAGGCGCGGCGGGTCTCGATACGCGCCCTCCTTCGTCGGGCGCTACTCGACCACCGGAGCGGGAGTCGGGGCGCTCCTCGACCACCGGAGTGGGAGACGGGCGCTCCTCGACCAGCGGAAGAAGAACGAGGCCGCCCCCTGGTGTCGCAGGGGGCGGCCTCGTCGTGCGTTCGGAGGGTGGGCGCGAAGCTCACTCCTCCGCGACCGCGCGCGAGAGCGTCTCGCCGCGGAAGTAGGCCGGGCGCTTCCAGCGCTGCCAGAACATGATGACGACGCCCGACAGCAGGATCACCATGCCGAGCACGAACACGAGACCGACGCCGAAGACCTCCGAGCCCGAGCCGTAGTCGGGGTCCATGCTGTCGATGAGCGTCGTGAAGAACAGCACCGCGAGGATCGACCCGCCGACGAGCGGCGCGACGAACCGGAAGAACACGTTGCGCGCGCTCGCGAACAGCGTCTTGCGGAAGAACCACACGCACGCGAACGCCGTGATGCCGTAGTAGAAGCAGATCATCATGCCGAGGGTCGTGATCGTGTCCCACAGCACGTCCTCGCTCACGAACCGCATGACCGTGTAGAACACGGCCGCGACGATCGCCGCGATGACGGTCGCGTAACCCGGCGTGAAGAAGCGCGGGCTCACGGTCGCGAACTTCGACGGCAGGGCGCCGTAGTGGCCCATCGCGAGCAGGGTTCGTGCGGGCGACACGAACGTCGACTGCAGCGACGCCGCCGAGCTCGAGAGCACGGCGAGCGACATGAAGATCGCGAGCGGCCCCAGCACCGGTCCGGCGAGGTAGAAGAACGCGTTCTCCTGGATCGCCTCGTTGCCGAGCCCCACGCCCTCGGTGCCGACGCCCGCGAATGCGAGCGAGCCCATCGCGACGAAGAGGTAGATCGCCACGACGATCGTGACGGTCAGGGTCGCCGCCTTGCCGGGCGTGGTGCGCGAGCCCTTCGTCTCCTCGTTCATCGTGAGCGTGACGTCCCAGCCCCAGAACACGAAGAGCGAGACCGACAGGCCCGCGACGACGGCGGAGAACGAGCCGACCTCGAACGGGTTGAACCAGCTGAGCTCGACGGGCGTCGCGTCGAACGCCGTGCCGTTCGCGACGTGCCAGAACGCGGCGACGCCGAACCCGATCATGACGAGCAGCTGGAACCCGACGAGCCAGTACTGCACCTTCTGCGTCGTCTGCATGTCGCGGTACGAGATGAGGGTCGCGCCGAGGATGAACACGAGGCAGGTCGCGACGTTCACGAACGGGTTGCCGACGAGGTCGGCGACCGCCGCGGCATCTCCGCCGAAGAACCCGACCACCTGCGAGACCGCGAGGTAGAAGAACTCGACCGCGATGCCCGCGAGGTTCGAGAGCACCACCACGGTCGCGGCGATGAGGCCCCAGCCGCCCATCCAGCCGAGCCACGGGCCGAAGGCCCTGGTCGCCCAGGTGAACGAGGTGCCCGAGTCGGGCATCGCGCTGTTGAGCTCGCGGTAGCCGAACGCGACGAGCAGCATCGGGATGAACCCGAGCAGGAAGATCGCCGGCAGCTGCGTGCCGACCTCGGCGACCGTCGGGCCGAGCGCGCCCGTGAGCGTGTACGCGGGGGCGATGCACGAGATGCCGATGACGATCGCGCCGATGAGGCCGACCGAACCGGCCGACAGGCCCTTCTTCGTGAGGCCCGGGTCGGCGCCGTCGACCATCGCGCTCGCGGTAGTGAGCGGCGCGTGCGGCTCGGTGTGGTGTTCGTGGGGGTGCGTCATCGCGGGTCTTTCAATCGGTCGGGCGCGGCACGACGATCATCGGCACCGGCAGTTCGCGGAGCATCTTCGAGCCGGTGGACCCGAGGAAGAGGCGGCTCGGGGTGGCGAGCCTCGAGGAGCCGACGAGCACGATCTCGCCGGCGTGCCACTCGAGCGCGCGCACCGACTCCTCGATGCTGGAGCCCGTGGCGGTGGAGACGGTCGCGTCGACGCCCGCGGGGAGCGCCCGCTGGGCGGCGAGCAGCACCTCGTCGGCATGGGCCGTCGAGGTGAGGTCGGCGAGCTCCTCGTCCATGCCGGAGGGCAGGTCGATCGGCACGAGCGAGACGAGGCGGAGTGGTGCGTGGGCGGCGCGGCCCAGGCGCACGGATGCCTCGAGCACGGCGCTCGCACCGGCGCGCAGGCCGATCGCCGCCGTGATGCGGGTGATGCCCTGCGCCGTCGGCACCTCGCGCGAGCCGGCCGGGGCGAGTGCGACGGGCACGTCCGACGAGTGCAGCAGGGCGCTCGCGACCGACCCGATGCGCGAGCGGCCGAGCAGTCCCCCGCGCGCCGCGCCGACGACGATGAGCGCCGCGCCGAACTCGTGCGCCGCGGCGATGAGGCCCTCGGCGAACGAGTCGGCGTAGCGGATGTGCAGCGACTGGGCGACGTCGTCGCCGAGCGTCGCGCTCGCCTCGGCGAGCCAGCCCTGCGAACGCGCCTTGACGTGCCGCTCGTAGCCGGGGTCGCGGGGCACCACGCCGCCGCGGGCCTCGATCGGCAGCACCATGACGACCTCGAGGAACGCCTCGGTCGCCCCGGCGATCCGGGCGCCGAGCGCGAGCGCGTCGGCACCCGATTCGTCGGCCGTGTAGCCGACGACGATGCGCAGGTGTTCGGCCGCGCTCACGCCGCGATGATCTGCTCGGCGACGAGGCGGCCCATGCGGATCGCGCCGTCGACGTGCTGGTAGCCCTTGCCGGCCATGTCGGAGCACGCGAAGTGGATCGGGCCGACGTTCTTGCGCAGGTCGGCGCCGTAGCGGGCGAGGCCGCCCATGTCGAAGCTCGCAGCGTACGCGCCGCGGGTCCACTCCTCGCTGCCCCAGTCGCTCTCGTAGTAGACGACCGGGTTCAGGGCCTCGGGGCCGTAGTAGTGCGAGAGCGACTCGAGGATCTTCGCCTTCCGCTCCTCGGCCGAGAGGGTGAAGACGCCGTCGGCCTCCTCGTCGGAGACGAAGCCGACGAGCGTGCCGCGGGAGTCGCCGTGGTTCGTGTTGTCGTACGCCTCGTGGCAGAGCTCGTAGGGGCTGAACGCGGTGCCCGACAGGCCCCGCGCGCGCCAGAACGGCGTCTCGTAGACGGCGTGCACCTTGATGACGAAGCCCATCGAGAGGTGCTGGTGCAGCTGGTGCTGGCGGCGGGGCAGCGGCGGCTCGTACGAGATGCGGCTGTAGAGGATCGGCGGCACGGCGAGGATGACGCGCTGCGCGTGCACCTCGAGCGAGTCGGTCACGGCGACGACGCCCTGCTCGGGGTTGTCAGGGTTCCAGCGCAGCTTGCGCACCGGCTGGTTCAGGCGCACCGCGTCGCCGAGCTTCGCGGCGAGGCCGAGCGGCACCTGCTGCAGGCCGCCGACCACGCGCTTGTCGAGGATGAAGTCGGCGTCGACGAGGTTCGAGAACGAGCCGGCCGAGGCCGCCATGAGGAGGGCCTGCAGCGCCGAGAACGCGTGCGTCGGCTTGGTGAGCATCGCACCGGCGATGAACATGCCGATGTTGAGCTTGGCCTCTTCGTCGTCGGTCTGGGTGCCGAGCCACTCGGCGAAGCTCACCTCGTCGAGCTCCTTCGCGCGCGGGTGCGCCCACGGGGCATCCGGATCGATCTCGGCGACGAGCGCATCGAGCTTCTCGATGAGGCCGACGATCTCGCCCTCGGTCTTGGCCGGCACCGGGAAGATCTCGCCCTCGAAGAGACGCCGCTCGCCGTCTTCGGCGATGTAGACGTTCTCGCCCTCGCGGTAGCGCGAGTAGGTCTCGAGGCCGAGCTCGGCGATCGTCTCGATCAGGGCGTCCTGGTCGGGCGAGACCCACTGGCCGCCGATCTCGAGCATGGCGCCGTCGATGTCGTCGGTCCAGAGGCGGCCGCCGATGCGGTCGCGCGCCTCGAGCACGACGACGGACTTGCCGGCGGCCTTCAGCTTGTTCGCTGCGGTGAGGCCCGAGGCTCCAGCGCCGACGATGACGACGTCGGTATCGATGCGTTCCATGATGCTTCCTTCTTGCTCGCGCTCGCCCGTGTGGGACTCGCGCCGGAAATGACGAAGGCGGATGCCGCAGCTCGCGCCGCGGCATCCGCCCAGCGTCGCTCAGCCCACCGGGATGAGCGTGTACTTGGTGTCGAGGTACTCGTGGATGCCCTCGAGGCCGCCCTCGCGGCCGATGCCCGACTGCTTGACGCCGCCGAACGGTGCGGCCGCGTTCGACACGAGGCCCGTGTTGAGGCCCATCATGCCGGTCGCGAGGCGGTCGATCATGCGGTGGCCGCGGGCGAGGTCCTGCGTGAACACGTACGAGACGAGGCCGTACTCGGTGTTGTTGGCGAGGTGCACCGCCTCGTCCTCGGTCGAGAACGTGGTGATGCCGAGCACCGGTCCGAAGATCTCCTCGCGGAGCAGGCGCGCGTCGGCCGACACGTCGCCCAGCACGGTGGGCGCGTAGAACGAGCCCGCGCCGTCGATGACGCTGCCGCCGGTGAGCACCTTCGCGCCCTTGGCGACCGCGTCCTGCACGAGTGCGTCGGTCGAGGCGACCGCCTTGTCGTCGATGAGCGGGCCGATGCCGACGCCGTCCTCCGTGCCGCGGCCGACCTTGAAGGCGGCGACGCGCTCGGCGACGCGCTTCGAGAACTCGGCGGCGACCGACTCGTGCACGATGAAGCGGTTGGCCGCGGTGCAGGCCTGGCCGATGTTGCGGAACTTCGCGAGCATCGCGCCGTCGACCGCCTTGTCGAGGTCGGCGTCCTCGAAGACGACGAACGGGGCGTTGCCGCCGAGCTCCATCGACGTGCGGAGGATGCCCTGGGCGGCCTCCTTCATGAGGCTGCGACCGACCTCGGTCGAGCCCGTGAAGCTCAGCTTGCGCAGGCGCGGGTCGGCGATGATCGGGCCCGAGACCTTCGACGAGGTCGACGTCGCGATGACGTTGACGACGCCCTTCGGGAGGCCCACCTCTTCGAGCAGCTGCACGAACGCGATGGTCGTGAGCGGCGTGAGGGCCGGGGGCTTGATCACGACGGTGCAGCCGGCCGCGAGCGCGGGGGCGATCTTGCGGGTCGCCATCGCGAGCGGGAAGTTCCACGGCGTGATGAAGAACGACGGGCCCACCGGGCGCTGCGACACGACCATGCGGCCGGTGCCCTCGGGGTTCAGGCCGTAGCGGCCCGAGATGCGCACCGCCTCCTCGCTGAACCAGCGCAGGAACTCGCCGCCGTAGGCGACCTCGCCGCGCGCCTCGGCGAGCGGCTTGCCCATCTCGAGCGTCATGAGGAGGGCGAACTCCTCCTTGCGCGCCATGAGCGTGTCGAAGGCGCGGCGCAGCAGTTCGCCGCGCTCGCGGGGCGCGGTCGCGGCCCACGCGTCCTGCGCGGCGACCGCGGCGTCGAGCGCCTTCTGGCCGTCGGCGACCGAGGCGTCGGCGATCTCCTTGATGGTCTCACCGGTGGCGGGGTCGGCGACGGCGAGGGTCTTGCCGCCCTCGGCGTCGATCCACTCGCCGCCGATGAAGAGCCGGGTCTCGACCTGGTCGAGCACCGAGGCTTCGAGCGTTGCGTTCGTCATGTGTGTGCTTTCCGTTCGATGATTGCGTGGCGTGGGCGACGCATCGATCAGGGGTAGAGGCCGCGCAGCTTGTGCGCTTCGGCGACGCGCTCGACCGCGAGTGCGGTGGCGGCGGTGCGAAGCGACAGGCCCCGCGAGGTCGCGTAGCCGAGCACGTGCTGCCACGCGCTGAGCATCCGCTCCTCCAGTCTGGCCTCGACCTCGTCGACGCGCCACCAGTACGCCTGGTTGGCCTGCACCCACTCGAAGTACGAGACGATGACGCCGCCCGCGTTCGCGAGGATGTCGGGGACGACGAGGATGCCGTTCTCGCGCATGATGCGGTCAGCCGCGGGCGTCGTGGGGCCGTTGGCGCCCTCGACGATGACCTTCGCCTTGACGTCGGCGGCGTTGCCCTCGTGCAGCACGCCCTCGACGGCGGCCGGCACGAGCAGGTCGACCTCGAGCTGCAGCAGGGCCGCACCGTCGAGCGCCTCGGCACCGGCGAAGCCGATGACCGCGCCGGTCTCGCGCACGTGGGCGCTGAGCGCCTCGATGTCGAGGCCGGCCGCGTTGAAGACCGCGCCGTACTGGTCGCTGACCGCCTGCACCTTGACGCCAGCCTCGGCGAGGAAGCGCGCGGCATCGGCGCCCACCTTGCCGAAGCCCTGCACGGCTCCGGTCGCCTGCGAGGGCGTGATGCCTGCGTGGCGGAGGGCGGCGAGCGCGATGTGCGTGACACCACGGCTGGTCGCGCTCGCACGCCCCTGGGAACCACCGAGCGCGATGGGCTTGCCGGTCACGATGCCGGGCACCGTGAAGCCGCTGTTCACGGAGTAGGTGTCCATGATCCAGGCCATCGTCTGCTCGTCGGTGCCGATGTCGGGCGCGGGGATGTCGCGCTCCGGGCCGATGATCGGCAGGATCTCGCTCGTGTAGCGACGGGTCACGCGCTCGAGCTCGGCCTTGGAGTGCTCGCGGGGGTCGATCGCGATGCCGCCCTTCGCGCCGCCGTACGGCACGTCGAGCAGGGCGCACTTCCAGGTCATCCACATGGCGAGCGCGCGCACCTCGTCGATGTCGACGTTCGGCGCGTAGCGCAGGCCGCCCTTGGCTGGGCCGCGGCTGAAGTTGTGCTGCACGCGGTAGCCCGTGAAGAGCACGGTCTCGCCCGAGTCGCGGCGCAGCGGCACGCTCACCGTGAGCTCGCGACGGGGGGTCGCGAGCAGCTGGTGGGTGCCCTCCGAGTAGCCGAGCAGCGCGATGGCCTCGGCGAGCTGCGAGCGCGCGTCGGTGAGCGGCGTCGCGATGGGGGCGGATGCCGCGTGGGCGGCGTTCTCCACGACGACGTTGTCGATCATGGTGCTCATGCCTGCTTGAGCCCCTCCGCGATGACGCCGAGGCCCTCGACGAGGAGCTCGTCGGAGATGGTGAGCGGCGGCAGGAAGCGGATCACGTTGCCGTAGGTGCCGCACGTGAGCAGGATGACGCCGTGCTCGTGCGCGAACTTGGCCACCTTGTTCGTGAGGGCGGCGTCGGGCGCGCCGGTGGCGGGGTCGACGAGCTCGATCGCGACCATCGCGCCGCGACCGCGGACGTCGCCGATGCGCGGGTCGGCGGTGCGGAGCGCGTTGAGGCGGCCGATGAGCACCGAGCCGATCTCCTTGGCGCGCTCGACGAGGCCGTCCTGCTCGTAGGTCTCGATCGTCGCGAGCGCCGCGGCGCAGGCGATCGGCGAGCCGGCGTAGGTGCCGCCGAGGCCGCCGGCCATGGCGGAGTCCATGATCTCGGCGCGGCCCGTGACGGCCGACAGCGGCAGGCCGCCGGCGATGCCCTTCGCGGTGACGATCACGTCGGGAACGATGCCCTCGTGCTCGCTCGCGAACCAGGCGCCCGTGCGGGCGAAGCCGGTCTGCACCTCGTCGGCGATGAAGACGACGTCGTTCGCCTGCGCCCACTCGACGAGTGCCGGGAGGAAGCCCGCGGCCGGGACGATGAAGCCGCCCTCGCCCTGGATGGGCTCGATGATGATCGCGGCGAGGTTCTCGGCGCCGATCTGCTTCTCGATCATCGTGATCGCGCGGGCCGCCGCCTCGCGACCATCGAGGCCGCCGTCGCGGAAGGGGTAGCTGAGCGGGGCGCGGTACACCTCGGGGGCGAACGGGCCGAAGCCGTTCTTGTAGGGGATGTTCTTCGCGGTGAGCCCCATGGTGAGGTTCGTGCGGCCGTGGTAGGCGTGGTCGAACGCGACGACGGCCTGCTTCTTCGTGTAGTGGCGCGCGATCTTGATCGCGTTCTCGACGGCCTCGGCGCCCGAGTTGAAGAGGGCCGAGCGCTTCTCGTGGTCGCCCGGGGTGAGCTCGTTGAGCTTCTCGGCGACGGCGACGTAGCCCTCGTACGGCGAGACGGTGAAGCACGTGTGGGTGAAGGCGTTGAGCTGCGCGCTGACGGCCTCGACGACACGGGGCGCCGAGTTGCCGACGCCGGTCACGGCGATGCCCGAGCCGAGGTCGATGAGCGAGTTGCCGTCGGCGTCGACGACGACGCCGCCGCCCGCGGCGACGACGGAGATCGGGAGGGTGTGGCCCACGCCCGCGGCGACGGCCGCGGCCTTGCGGTTCATCAGCTCCTGCGAGCGGGGTCCGGGGATGGCGGTGACGAGGCGACGCTCCTGGGTGAGGGCGGGGCCTCCGGTCGTGGTGGCCGGGGTGTCGACGAGGGTCATGTCTGCTCCGATGCAAGTGACGACGGTGGCGTGTTGCGTCGATGGTAGGTCGCAGAACGGGGATGCCTCAGCGCCCGCGTGTACGGTCAGGGGTACGTTCTTCGCCACGACGTACAACCACTTCGTCGGTCGAGCAGCGCCCGACGAAGGAGCACGCGTATCGAGACCCTCCGGTGGTCGAGTAGCGAGCGACGAAGGAGCATGCGTATCGAGACCCTGCCCGCGGCCGCACCTCGCCCCGCAGCATCCCACCGCGAAACCGACCGCGCACTCGACGCCGGCCCTTGTGTAGGAACTTCCGCCCATGCGGCGGCGCGTCGGGCAGCGACACGCCGCCGTCGTGCCAGAACTTCCTACACAAGGAAGCGCGCACCTCGTTGGAGGGGTGCGCGGGCGCGCGGCATCCACCCCTGAACAACCGAAAGTGCACTCGTCGCCCGGAAGCGGGCCACGAGTGCACGTTCGAGGGGCCTCGATACGCTCCTTCGGCGCTACTCGACCACCGGAGCTGCGGGGCGACTCGCTAGTCGGCGACCGTGGCGAGCTCGCGCTGGTCCTCGAGGTCCTGCGCGGCGACCGCGCGGGTCGCGGGAGCGGGCGGGTCGTTCGGCACCGCGGCGGTGGCCCGCGTACCGAGCCCGGGGATCGTCGGACGGCGCTTCGCCCGGCCGATCGCACGCAGCGAGACGGCCCACTGCAGCCCGTAGCCGATCACGAACACGAGCAGCGTGAAGATGAGCGCCATCGCCGCGCCCTGGTCGGGCTGGTAGAGCTGCGCCGAGCGCGGGCTGATCATCGCGTACATGTACACCGAGAGCGGGCGCGACTCGGGCGTCGCGAGGAACGCCGGCAGCGTGAACTCGTTCGTGCCGAGGATGAACATCTGGATCCACACCGCGAACACCGTGGGCATGAGCAGCGGCACGACGACCCGGCGGAACCCCTCGAAGGGGCTCGCGCCGCTCACGAGCGCGGCCTCCTCGAGCTCCTTGCGGATCTGCAGCGTCGCGCTGTAGCCCGAGCGGTAGGCGATCGACACCCGGTACGAGTAGGCGATGACGAGCGCGACGATCGTGCCGGCGAGCGGGATCACGGGGTTGATCACGAGGAAGGTGAGGAACATCGCGAAGCCCGCGATGACCGCAGGGATGGCGACCGACGACGACGCGAACAGGTCCATGCCCCGCATCCAGCCGGTGCGCCGGCTCCTGGCGATGCCGTACGCGAGCACCGTCGCCGCGACCACCGCGATCGTCGCGCTGCCGCCCGCGATGACGAGGGTGCGGCCGAGTGAAGCCCAGAACTCGCCGTCGGCGAGCACCTCGCCGAACGCACCCCACTGGGTCTGCGCGGCGAGCGCCTGGAACGAGAACGCGATCGGGTACGGCGTGATCGCCGACCAGAGGAGGGCGAACATCGGCAGGATCGCGGTGAGCAGCACGAACACCACGACGGCGACGAGCACCGGCACCTTCCAGGCGCCGAGCTTCATGATCGTCGGCCGGAAGCCCTTGCCCGAGATCGAGGCACGACGCTCGGCGTTACGGGTGGCGCGCAGGTAGACGACGAACGCGACCGTCGTGATGACGAGGAACACGCAGCCCCACGCTGCGGCGAGGCCGTACTGCGGCAGCTCGCCCGCGCCGGCGCTGATGAGGTTCCAGAGCTTCAGCGCGAAGATGTTCTTGCCCGCCTCCTGGCCGAACAGCAGCGGGATCTCGAGGCTGCCGAGCCCGAGGATGCCGGTCAGCACGGCGACGCCGAGCAGGCCGGGCCACAGCATCGGCAGCGTGACGCGCCGCAGGGTCTTGCCCCACGAGGCGCCCGAGACCCGCGCCGACTCCTCGAGGGAACCGTCCATCGAGGTGAGGATCGGCACGATCATGAGGAACGGGAACGTCACGTTCGTGAGCGACTGCACGACCGTCATCGTCGCGAACGAGTACGGGTCGATGACGAGGTCGCCCGGCAGCAGCCGCAGCAGCTGGTTGAGCACGCCCGACTCGGGCGACAGCATGAGCTGGTACGCCTGCGCCTTGACGATGGGCGGGATGATGAACGGCACCACGACGAGCACCGAGATCACCCGCTTGAACGGGATGTCGGTGCGCACCGTCGCCCAGGCGAGCCCGAAGGCGAGCACGAGGGAGATGATCGTCGACCCGCCGACGAAGAGGGCGGTCGAGCCGATCACCGCCCAGAAGTCCTCGCGGAGCTCCCAGAGCGTGACGAAGTTGTCGACCGACCACTTCGCGCTCGACACGCCGAACGGCAGGAACGGACCGCGGAACGCCGTGATCACCTGTACGGCCAGCGGGATCGCGAGGAGGAGGAAGATCACCGTTCCGGCGATCATCGTCGCGACCTTCATCGTGGTCGGCCGGGTGCGTTCGGCCTTCGTGGTCCGTCCTGCCGTCGACATGCGTTATCCGTTCAGTGCCGCGTCGGCGGCGTTGATCATCGCGATCCAGTCGTCGCGGTTGTCGGGCGACTCGATGTTCGTCGACGCGTCGAGCCCCTCGAGCAGGGCGTCGGCGTTCGTCTTCATGAGCCCGGTCGCCTCGTCGAACACCGTGGCCGGCAGGCCCGCGTAGGGCACCTGGGTCGTCGAGAACTGCTCGTCGGTCATGCGCAGGTTCAGCCAGTCGGGGTTGTACGCGTTCCAGAGCACCCAGAGCATGGCACCGGCCTGGTTCTTCGCGTCGACGTTCACGCCGGAGAACTGCGCGAAGACGGGGCCGTCCTCGTAGGGCTGCACGGTGAGGCTCGGGTTCGGGTTGAACAGGGTCTGGCCGAGCGCGATCGGCACGTCGCCGTTCGAGAGCGGCGAGTCCTGGTCCTCGAGCACCTTGAGGTTGCCCGACGACTTGAGCTCGCCGATGAGGTCGGTCATGGCCTGCTCGCCCTTGTCCATGCCGTAGCCGCTGAAGACGTTGGCGTTGTAGCTCGCGACCGAGACCTTGCCGTTGTACTTCGGGTCGAGAAGGCCGTCGAGCGTGGGCGGCGCCTCGATCTTCTCGGTGTTGACCTGCATGAGCGAGCCGTTGATGCTGTCGGGCAGCATGCCGGTCGAGCCGAGCTCGAGGAACTCCTTCGGCACCCCGAACTTGGTCCAGTCGACGTCGGCCCAGTAGCCCTCGTCGGTCATCGCGGCGGCCGAGACGATCGAGCCCGAGATGACGTCGGTGTTGCGGGCCCCGGTCGCCTTCGCCGAGATGATGGCCGACGACAGGTTGTACGTGAGGCCCTGGGTCTCGATGGTGATGTCGGGGTACTTCTTGTTGAACTCGGCGATGACCTCGGGCGAGAGCTCGTACCAGTCCCAGATCACCAGGCGTCCGCCGTCGGTCTCCTTGGCCTGCTCGTAGAGCGCGTCCATCTGCTCGTCGATCGCGGGCCAGATGTCGTCGTAGAAGTTTTCGCAGCGGGTGATGGGGCCGACCTCGACGGCGTCGCAGGCGCCCGCCTTCGCGGCGTCTCCCGACGGTTCGATGGCCTGTGGGGTCGACGAGGTGCTGCACGAGCTGAGCAGCAGCATGCCCGTCGCGGCGAGGGCGATGGCTCCGCCGCGTGCTGTGGTTGCTTTCATGATCCGGGTGTCCTCTCTGACGTGGATCTCGTGGGTTGGGGGACGGATGGAGCGGGTGGTGCGGTGGAACGTCCTGGGCGACCGCCGGCGGATGCGGCCCCTAGTCGGCGAGCACGCGGCAGGCGTGCGGCGCGAGCTCGATGAACACGTCGCTGCCCGCGGTCGGCGAGTCGAGCGGCGCGCCGCGGCCGACGAGCGTGCCGACGACGGCGCCCGAGGCCTGGCTCAGCACCTCGACCTCGTACTCGACGATCTCGCCGAGGAACTCGACGCGCGCGACCCTGGCGGGCAGCACGTTCGGCCGGGCCGGCGCGGTCTCGTGCCAGCGCACGCTCTCGGGCCGGAACGTGACGGTGACCTCGCGGCCGGGGCCGAGCTCGGGCGGGCAGGGGGTGATGAGGCGAGTGCCGAAGGCCTCGACGGATGCCTCTGCCGAGGCATCCCCGGCGGTCGCACGCTCTCGGACGACGGCTTCGATCATGTTGACCCTGCCGACGAAGTCGGCGACGAAGCGGTCGGCCGGCTGGTAGTAGAGCTCGCGCGGAGTCGCCTCCTGCACGATGCGGCCGCCGTGCATGACGGCGACGCGGTCCGACATCGAGAGGGCCTCCGACTGGTCGTGGGTGACGTACAGCGCCGTGATGCCGAGCTGCTGCTGGAGGTTGCGCAGCTCGTTGCGCATGGTGTCGCGCAGCTTCGCGTCGAGGTTCGACAGGGGCTCGTCGAGCAGGAGCAGCTTCGGCCGATGCGCGAGCGCCCGGGCGAGGGCGAGCCGCTGCTGCTGGCCGCCCGAGAGCGCGGTGGCCGGCCGGTGCGCGAAGCCGTCGAGCTGCACGAGCTCGAGCGCCTCCATCGCGCGCTTGCGCGCCTCCTGCTTCGGCAGCTTGCCGCTCGACACCTGCAGCGGGAACACCGCGTTCTGGAACACGGTCATGTGCGGCCAGATCGCGTAGTTCTGGAACACCATGCCGATGTCGCGCTTGTCGGGCGACACGTGCGAGGTCGCCGTCGAGAGCACCTTGCCGTCGAGCGAGATGGCGCCCCCGTTGCTCGTCTCGAGGCCCGCGACGCAGCGCAGGGTGGTCGTCTTGCCGCAGCCCGACGGGCCGAGCAGCGAGTAGAACTTGCCGGGCTCGATCGTGAACGTCACGCCCTTCACGACGGGCACCTCGGTGCCGTCGAGCGAGTACTGCTTCTCGAGCCCGTCGACGACGAGCTGTCCGCCTCCGTTGTCAGCGCTCATCGCCCGCTCACTCCCCTGCGTTCGCCGGCGGGCCCGTGACGGGCTCGCCGAGCAGCGGCGTCGAGACCGCGTAGATGCCATGGTTCGCGAACAGCCAGATGAGGTTGCGGTCCCACTCGACGAAGATGCCGTGCACGGGCGCCGCGAGGTCGTCGTCGTCCTTGAGGCCCATCGGCGGCACGAAGTACGCGCCCACCTTCGGGTCCCCTGGGTCGCGCACGTCGAAGATCTGCAGGCCCGCGGCGTAGAACGCGTAGGGGATGACGCCGCCGTGCGGGGTGCCCGTGTTCGTGAAGTAGCCCGAGCGCTTCGGCCCGAACGAGCCGCGGCGCTGCGCCCAGTCGGTGAACTTCGCCTCGGCGGGCGGCAGCGGGCGGGGCAGCGTGCGCACGACGCGGGGCTGCGTCGGATCGCTGACGTCGATCTGGTAGATCTCCTTCGCCGGCTCGTAGCAGTCGGTGTTCATCGGGTAGCCCGAGACGTAGACGTAGCCGGTCTCCTCGACCTGGGTCGTGTCGACGTTGTCGCCCTCGGTGCCGGCGACGCTCGTCGGCAGCGCGCACCAGCCGACGTGGTGGATGTTCGCCGGGTCGGAGACGTCGAGCACGAAGAAGCCCTGGCCGCCCTGGGCGGCGTAGGCGTAGCGGTAGCCCGACTCGACCGAGCGGGGCATGAAGACGCCCATGCGCGAGCCGAACCAGCTCGTCTTGTTGTTCCAGCGGTCGTTGCCCTCGAGGTACTCCGAGTCGTCCTCCTCGCCGGCGCGGGTGCCGGGCACCCACCAGGTCGACAGCAGCTCGGGGTTGGCGGGGTCGCTGACGTCGTAGGCGGCGTGGCCGGCGGCCCACAGCGTCGTCTTGTAGGGCTGGTTCGTGAACGTGTTGTCGGGCGCGGTCGCGACGAAGAGGTACTTGTCGCCGTAGTAGACGGGCAGGTCGAGCACGCCGTTGCCCTCCTGGATCTCGTCGGGCCCGTGGTTCGGGTCGGTCGAGACCTCGGTGACGAGGGTCCAGTCGCGGGGGCTCGGGCCGTTCATCTCGAAGGTGCGGAAGCCGCGCAGGCCCTCCCACTCCTTCAGCTGGCCCTCGACGGTGTCGTCGATCCACTTGTTGGCGACGCGACCCTTGAGGAAGTAGCGCGGCGTCTCGGAGGCCTGGATCGCGACATGCTTGCCGAGCTTCTCGTTGAACTGCACGGTCGTCGCGCCGAACTGCGGGCGGGGGTCGTCCCAGCCCCACTGCTCCTCGTCGACGATCGTGAGGTCGCGCGGGTCGGTGATGTCGTAGAGCTTCCAGTGGTTGCCGCCACCGTAGTGCAGCATGTACCGGGTGCCGTCCCAGTCGTAGATGCACTGCCACGAGTGGCTCGTGTTCACGACGATCGGGTAGAACGCCTCGGCGGTCGCGTTGAGCGTGTACGTCTCGGGGTCGCGGTAGTCGAGCTGGCCCGGCCAGTCGACGAAGACATCGCGCGGCACCGACGGGGTCGAGGCCGGCGGCAGGAAGGTGCCGTCGGGCTGCATGCCCCAGGTGCCGGGCTCGGGGTCGCTCGGTTCGCCGGCCACTCGCTGGAAGTCCTCGGGGCGGTACTTCTTCGCGTGGGGAACGTACGGTGAGCCGGCCATGTCGCCTCCATTGGCAGCAGTGAGTGAGATCGTCCGACGCGGGGGCGTCGTAGATTCAGCGTCATCCCGACCCAGCGATGCTGTCCAATATCAATACGGCTCGGAGCCATGACCGAGCGGGCATACCTGCTTCTCCGTCGGTCGAGTAGGCGCGCAGCGCCGTATCGAGACCACGGATGCTGCGGGCGGTGGTCTCGATACGCGCTTCGCGCTACTCGACCGACCGGAGCGTCGCACTATTCCGCGAGCGACCGCGCGTGCTCCCGCTCGAACTCGGCGAGCCGCGCGCCCTCCCGGCGCAGGTGCGTGAGCAGGGCCGCGGCGGCCGCCGACGGCGCCCGGTCCTTCGGCATCGTGACGCCGACCGACCGGCGGATCGAGCTCAGCGGCGTCGGCAGGATGCGGAGCTCCCGGTCGTCGACCGCGATGAACATGGGCAGCGCCGCGATGACGTCGGTCGACACGAGCAGGTTGCGCAGCGTCAGCATCGACGTGCACTCGACCCGGTCGGCCGGCAGCGGCAGCCCCTCGTGGAAGAACACCGCCTCGAGCTCGGCGCGCAGCGCGGTCTGGGCGACGGGGAAGATCCACGGGTACGCCACGAGGTCGGCGAGCGCGGTCGACCGGTCGTGCACGGGATGCCCCGCCCGGGCGACGAGCCGGATCGGCTCCTGGTGCAGGCGCTCCTGCTCGAGCCGCACGGGCACGGTCGGCGAGAGCCGCCCGACGGTGAGGTCGAGGTCGCCCGCCAGCAGCAGCTGCTGCAGCGTGTCGGGCGTGCCCTCGCGCACGACGACGGTCAGGCGCGGATGCTCCTTCTTGAGCCCCGCGATCGCGCGCGGTAGCAGCAGGTTCGAGCCGGCGAGGTGCGTGCCGACGGTCACGGTGCCGAGCTGACCCGACTGCAGCAGCCGCACCTCCTCGCCCGCGACGCGGAGCTCGGCGAGCACCGAACGGGCCCGCTCGATGAAGGGTCGGCCGTACTCGGTCGGGGTGACGCCGCGCGGCAGTCGTTCGAAGAGCGGCACGCCGAGGATGTCCTCGGCCTCGCGCAGTCCGCGGGTGACGACGGGCTGGGTGATGTGCAGCGCCTCGGCGGCGCGCACGAGCGTGCCCTCGTCGGCGATGGTGGTGACGAGCACGAGATGCCGGATCTTGAGCCGGCCGTCCAGGAGTCGATCGGTGGCCATGCCGCAGGACTATAGCCGAAAGGGCATGGCAGTGCAGCAAGAGAGTATTTGTCGGCATCCCTCGGGGTTCCTAGCCTGAATCCATGCCAACGCAGACGACGACGTCGGCGGTTGCGGCCACCGCCGCCCCGCCCGCCCCGACCCGGCTCCGCAACTTCATCGCGGGCGAGCCCGTCGACGGCGTGCGCGGGTTCGACAAGACGAACCCCGTCGATGGCTCGCTCATCGCGGTCGTGCACGAGGCCGGCGTCGACGAGGTCGATCGTGCGGTCGCCGCGGCACGTGCCGCGCTCGAGGGTCCGTGGGGCCGCATGACGGTGCTCGAGCGCACGCGCCTGCTGCGCCGGGTCGCCGACGTCATCGACCGCCGCGCCGACGAGCTCGTCGCGGCCGAGGTGGGCGACACCGGCAAGCCCGAGACGCTCGCCCGCGACCTCGACGTCGCCCGGGCGTCGGCGAACTTCCGCGCGGCGGCCGACACCGTGGCATCGGCCGGCCTCGACTCGTTCCTCACCGAGATGCCCGACGGCCGTCGCGCCCTCAACTACGCGGTGCGCAAGCCACTCGGGGTCGTCGCGGTCATCGTGCCGTGGAACCTGCCGCTGCTGCTGCTCACCTGGAAGCTCGCCCCCGCCCTCGCCGCGGGCAACACGGTCGTCGTGAAGCCCTCGGAGGAGACGCCGTCGTCGGCGACCCTGCTCGCCGAGATCCTCATGGAGGCGGGCGTGCCGGCGGGCGTCGTCAACGTCGTGCACGGGTTCGGTTCCCGGTCTGCGGGCGAGTTGCTCACGACGCATCCGGGCATCGACGGGGTCACCTTCACGGGCGAGTCGTCGACCGGGTCGGCGATCATGCGGGCGGTCGCCCCGCGCGTGCGACCCGTGTCGTTCGAGCTCGGCGGCAAGAACGCGGCGGTCGTGTTCGCCGACGCCGACCTCGACGCCGCGATCGCGGGGCTCGCACGGTCGAGCTACCTCAACACCGGCCAGGTGTGCCTCTGCACCGAGCGCATCTACGTCGAACGCGCGATCTTCGACGACGTCGCCGCGGGACTCGCCGAGCAGGCGGGCCGCCTGCGGCTCGGCCGCCCCGAGGACCCGGCGACCACGACCGGCCCCCTCATCTCGCAGGCGCACCGCGACAAGGTGCTCGGCTACTTCGCGCTCGCCCGCGAGGAGGGCGCGACGGTGCTCGCGGGCGGCGGCGTGCCCACCCTCGGCGACGGCCTCGACGGCGGATCGTGGATCGAGCCCACCCTCTGGACCGGGCTCGACAACACGCACCGCACGATGCGCGAGGAGGTCTTCGGACCGGTCACGTCGCTCGTGCCCTTCGACACCGAGGAGCAGGCGATCGCGCTCGCGAACGACACGGACTACGGGCTCGCCGCCGTCACCTGGACGAGCGACCTCACCCGCGGCCACCGCGTCGCGCAGCGCATGCGGGTCGGCATGTCGTGGGTGAACACGTGGTACCTGCGCGACCTTCGCAGCCCGTTCGGCGGGGTCGGGCTCTCGGGCGTCGGCCGCGAGGGCGGCCGCCACTCGCTCGAGTTCTACACCGAGCCGACGAACGTGTGCGTGCAACTGTGAGCGGGCCGAGCGCCCCGGCATGGCCGGGCGAAGAACCGACGGCGGATGCCGCGGGCGCGAGCCGCTCGGGTGCCGATGCCGCCCGCGTGAGCCATGCGGCGACGGATGCCTCGTGGTCGGCCGCCGACGCGCGACTGCTGGCCGCCGCCCGAACGGGCGTCGCGTGCGCCCCCGTGCGCGAGCTCATCGGCGAGACCAACCAGGACGCGGCCTACGCCGTGCAGTCGCTCGGCATCGACCGGCTGCTCGCCGACGGGCGCCGCATCGTCGGCCGCAAGATCGGGCTCACCTCGCCCGCGGTGCAGGCGCAGTTCGGCGTCTACTCCCCCGACTACGGCGTGCTGCTCGACGACATGGTCTTCGCCGACCGCGAGCCGATCGACCTCGGGCGGTTCCTGCAGCCCCGGGTCGAGGCCGAGGTCGCGTTCGTGCTCGGCCACGACCTCGACTCGGAGACGGCGAACGTCGCCGACGTGATCCGCGCGACCGAGTTCGTGCTGCCCGCGATCGAGGTCGTCGACTCGCGCATCGCGGGCTGGGACATCCGCATCACCGACACGATCGCCGACAACGCCTCGAGCGGGGCCGTCGTGCTCGGCACGACGTCGCACCGCCTCGACGGGCTCGACCTCGCCGACGTCGGCATGCGGCTCGACCACCGGGGCGAGCCCGTCTCGGTCGGGTCGGGTGCCGCGTGTCTCGGCAACCCCGTCATCGCGGTCGCGTGGCTCGCCCGGGCAGTCGCCCGGCACGGCCGTCCGCTGCGCGCGGGCGAGGTCATCCTCTCGGGTGCGCTCGGCCCCATGGTCGCGGCGACCGAGGGCGTCTTCCACGCTCGGCTCGCCGGTCTCGGCGAGGTGCGCGCCGACTTCATCCGCACCGCGGCCGCCCCGGCAGCCACCGGCACCGTCCCCTCATCGACCGCCCCCACGGAAGGAGCCGCAGCATGACGACGGGCGTCGCCATCATCGGATCCGGCAACATCGGCACCGACCTGCTCATCAAGGTCAAGCGGCTCTCGCAGACCCTGCACGTCGTCGCGATGGCGGGCATCGACCCCGACTCCGACGGGCTCGCCCGCGCGCGCCGCCTCGGCGTCGCGACGACCCACGAGGGCGTCGACGGGCTCGTCGCGATGCCCGAGTTCGCGGACGTCGAGATCGTCTTCGACGCCACGAGCGCGGGCGCGCACGCCCGCAACGACGCACTGGTGCGCGACGCGGGCCGCGTCATGGTCGACCTCACCCCGGCCGCGATCGGGCCGTACGTCGTACCCGTCGTGAACCTCGGCGAGCACCTCGGTGCCACGAACGTCAACATGGTCACGTGCGGCGGCCAGGCGACCGTGCCGATGGTGGCCGCGGTCTCGCGCGTCGCGCCCGTCGCGTACGCCGAGATCGTCGCGTCGATCTCGTCGCGCTCGGCGGGCCCCGGCACCCGGGCGAACATCGACGAGTTCACGCAGACCACCGCCCGCGCCCTCGAGGTGATCGGCGGCGCCGAGCGCGGCAAGGCGATCATCGTGCTGAACCCGGCCGAGCCGCCGCTCATCATGCGCGACACGGTCTACTGCCTCGTCGAGCACGAGAGCGACGCCCCGCTCGACGAGGCCGCCGTGCGCGACTCGGTCGATGCGATGGTCGCCGAGGTGCAGGGCTACGTCGGCGGCTACCGGCTCAAGCAGCAGGTGCAGTTCGACGCGGTCGACGAGCCGTACGTGCCGGCGCTCGACCGGCCGTTCCGCGGCACGCGCGTGACCGTCCTGCTCGAGGTCGCGGGCGCCGGGCACTACCTGCCCGAATACGCGGGCAACCTCGACATCATGACCTCCGCGGCGCTGCGCACCGCCGAGCGACTCGTCGCCGAACGCGCGACCGCCGAACGGGCGACCGCCGAGCCCCAGGGAGCCACCGCATGACCGAGACCGCCCCGGCCGCAGCATCCGGCTCGAAGAAGATCTACGTGCAGGACGTCACCCTGCGCGACGGCATGCACGCGATGGCGCACCGCTACACGCTCGACCAGGTGCGCGACATCTCGCGCGCGCTCGAAGCAGCCGGGGTCGACGCGATCGAGGTCGCGCACGGCGACGGCCTCGGCGGCTCGAGCGTCGCGTACGGGCAGGGCGCCCACACCGACTGGCAGTGGATCGAGGCGGCCGCCTCGGTGCTCGACCGGGCGAAGCTCACGACCCTCATCCTGCCCGGCATCGGCACGATCGACGACCTCGCCCGCGCCCGCGACCTCGGCGTCGCGAGCGTGCGCGTCGCGACCCACTGCACCGAGGCCGACGTCTCCGCCCAGCACATCGGGTGGGCGCGCGAGCACGGCATGGACGTCTCGGGCTTCCTCATGATGAGCCACATGAACGACCCGCGCGGCCTCGCCGAGCAGGCGAGGCTCATGGAGTCGTACGGCGCCCACTGCGTCTACGTCACCGACTCCGGCGGCCGGCTCACGATGCAGGGCGTCGCCGACCGCGTCGACGCCTACCGCGAGGTGCTCGCGCTCGAGACGCAGATCGGCATCCACGCGCACGAGAACCTCTCGCTGAGCGTCGCGAACAGCGTGACCGCCGTCGAGCACGGCGCGTTCCGCGTCGACGCGTCGCTCGCGGGGCAGGGCGCGGGCGCCGGCAACTGCCCGATCGAGGCGTTCGTCGCCGTCGCCGACCTCAGCGGCTTCGAGCACGGCTGCGACCTCTTCACGCTGCAGGATGCCGCGGAGGAACTCGTCCGACCCCTCCAGCGCCGGCCCGTCCGGGTCGACCGCGAGACCCTCACCCTCGGATACGCGGGCGTGTACTCGAGCTTCCTGCTGCACGCCGAACGGGCTGCCGCCCGGCACGGGCTCGACGCCCGCGACATCCTCGTCGAGCTCGGCGACCGCCGCATGGTCGGCGGCCAGGAGGACATGATCGTCGACGTCGCGCTCGACCTCGTCGAGGCGCGTGCCGCGCAGCTCGCCGGTGCGGGCGCCGACGCTGCGGGCGCCGCAGCCGCGGCCGGTGCCGGAGGTGCGGCATGACCGCCGCCTCGGCGTTCGCGGCGGCGCTCGACCGCGCCCAGCGCACGGCCTCTCCGACCACGCAGCTCGCCGCCGACGCGGCGATCGGTCTCGACGCCGCCTACGCCACCCAGCACGCGCTCCTCGCCCGCAGGGTCGCCCGCGGCGAGCGCATCGCCGGCCTGAAGCTCGGCTTCACGTCGCGCGCGAAGGCGCAGCAGATGGGCGTCGACGACGTCATCATCGGCACCGTCACCGACGCCATGCGCCTCGCCGACGGCGGGGTGTTCGACGTGTCGACGGCGATCCACCCGCGCATCGAACCCGAGGTCGCGTTCCTCCTGGGCGACGACCTCGACGACCCGACGCGACCCGCGTCCGACGCGCTCGGCGCCGTCGCCGGCGTCGCGCCCGCGCTCGAGATCATCGACTCGCGCTACCGCGACTTCACGTTCAGCCTCGACGACGTCGTGGCCGACAACGCCTCGGCCGCGGCGTTCACGATCGGGCCGTGGCGCTCGCCCGAGGAGGTCGGCCCGCTCGACAACCGCGCCGTCCGCCTCGAGATCGACGGACGGCTCTCGCAGGCCGGCTCGACCGCCGCGATCCTCGGCGACCCCGTGCGGGCGCTCGACGCGGCGCTCCGGCTCGCCCGGCGGCACGGCTTCGCGCTGCGCGCCGGAATGGTGCTGCTCGCCGGGGCCGCGACGGTCGCGGTGCCCCTGCCCGCCCGCGGCGTCGTCACGGCGCACGTCGCCGGGCTCGGCGAGGTCTCGGTCCGCACGAGCGGAAGGGCCGACCGGCCCGCTGCCCCCGACCGGCCCGCCGCCCCTGACCGGCCCGCGTCGGCCGCGAACGGCGAAGGCGGTGCGCGATGACCGAGGCACGGGGCATCCTCGTCGACGGCAAGGCGACGCCGCGCGGACGGTTCCCGCACGCGCGTGTCTCGGGCGACCTCGTGTTCGTCTCGGGCACGTCGAGCCGCCGCCCCGACAACACGATCGCGGGCGCCGACGCCGACGAGTTCGGCGCGACGCGGCTCGACATCGCCGTGCAGACCCGCGCCGTCATCGAGAACATCCGGGCGATCCTGGCCGAGGCGGGGTGCACGCTCGCCGACCTCGTGCAGGCGACGAGCTACCTCGTCGACATGAACGACTTCGCCGGGTACAACGCCGTGTGGGCCGAGTACTTCGACGAGGGCGGGCCCGCCCGCACGACTGTGGCCGTGCACCAGCTGCCGCATCCGCACCTGCGCATCGAGATCCAGGCGATCGCGCGGCGTCCCGCCGGAGCATCCGATTCGCCCGCGGCATCCGATTCGCCCGCGGCATCCGGCACCCGAACCGTACCCAGCACCACCACTCTCGAGGAGGAGAAGCAATGACCACCATCCCACCCGTGATCGATTTCCCGGCCTGGATCAAGGAGCACGAGCACCTGCTCAAGCCGCCGGTCAACAACAAGCAGGCGTTCATCCCGATGAACGACTTCATCGTGCAGGTCGTCGGCGGGCCGAACCAGCGCACCGACTTCCACTTCGACCCGTACGAGGAGTGGTTCTACCAGTACCGCGGCAACATGCACGTGAACATCCAGACGGAGGACGGGCCCCAGCGCATCGACATCCGCGAGGGCGAGATGTGGCTCCTGCCCGGCAACGTGTACCACTCGCCGCAGCGGCCCGAGGCGGGCTCGATCGGCATCGTCATCGAGCGCATCCGCGAGGAGGGCACGCTCGAGAAGTTCGCCTGGTTCTGCCCGAACTGCAACACCAAGGTGCACGAGGTCGAGCTGCAGGTGCGTGACATCGTCGAGGACCTGCCGCCCGTCTTCCGCGAGTTCTACGAGAGCGAAGAGGGTCGGACGTGCCCGAACTGCGGCACCGTCCACCCCGGCAAGGGCTGAACCCGTTGGGCACGATCGACGTCCACACGCACTTCGTGCCGAACGCCTGGCCCGACCTCGCCACCGAGGCCGGGCCCGGCGTCTGGCCGACGCTGCGCGTGGACTCCGAGCGCGAGGCGATGATCATGCTCGGTTCGACCGAGTTCCGTCGCATCGATGATCGCTGCTGGGACGCCGAGGCGCGACTGGCCGACATGGACGCCGACGGCGTCGAACTGCAGGTCATCTCGCCGACCCCGGTCTTCTTCTCGTACGACGCGTCGGGGGATGCCGCTGCGCGAGTCGCCCGCATCTTCAACGACCTCGCGCTCGAGGTCAGCGCCCCCGCCCCCGACCGGTTCGTGCCGTTCGCCCAGGTGCCGCTGCAGGACACCGACGCGGCCTGCGCCGAGGCGTCGCGTGCGATCGCCTCGGGGCACGCGGGCGTCGAGATCGGCAACCACGTCGGCGACCGCGACCTCGACGACGAGGGCATCGTCACGTTCCTGCAGCACTGCGCGAGCGAGGGCATCCCCGTGTTCGTGCACCCGTGGGACATGCCGGGCTCGCCCCGCCTCGACCGCTGGATGGCCCGCTGGCTCGCCGGAATGCCCGCCGAGACGCACCTGTCGATCATCGCCATGATCCTCGGGGGCGTGTTCGACCGGGTACCGCCGTCGCTGCGCATCGCCTTCGCCCACGGCGGCGGGTCGTTCGCGTTCTGGCTCGGCCGGTTCGAGAACGCCTGGCATCAGCGGCGCGACCTCATCGGTGTCAGCGAGCGGCCGCCGTCGGCCTACCTCGACCGGTTCAGCGTCGACTCGGTCGTGTTCGACCCCGCCGCGCTGCGGCTGCTCGTCGACACGCTCGGCGCGTCGCAGGTGATGGTGGGCAGCGACTACCCCTACCCGCTCGGTGAACGCCCCGTCGGGTCGGTCGTCGACCGTGCCGGCTTCCTGACCGCCGACCAGGCCGAGGCGATCCGGCGCGGCAACGCGCTGCGATTCCTCGGGCGGTGAGCGGGATGCCGCGTTCGATGCATCCCTGATCCGCCCCGCCTCCGACCGACCCACCCTCTCGTCCCGACCTGACCGGAGCTACGCATGACCCTCGCGACCACCCCGCACACGATCGACCGCGCGACGTGCGCCGACCTCGACGCGGCCGACCCGCTCGCCGCGCTCCGCGAGCGGTTCGACCTGCCCGAGAGCGTCGTCTACCTCGACGGCAACTCGCTCGGCGCACTGCCGCGCACGACGGCGGCGCACGTCGAGCGGGTGATCCGCGAGGAGTGGGGCACCGGACTCATCCGCAGCTGGAACGACGCGGGCTGGTTCGACAAGCCGCGCACGCTCGGCGACCGCATCGCGCCGCTCATCGGAGCCGCGGCCGGCGAGGTCGTGCTCGGCGACTCGACCTCGGCGAGCCTCTTCCAGGTCGCGATGGCGGCGGCGCGACTCCGACCCGGCCGGCGGGTGATCGTGTCGGAGCGCGGCAGCTTCCCGACCGACCTGTACATCCTCGAGAGCGTGCAGGAACTCGCCGGCGCGGCCGGCGCCCCGCTCGAGCGCCGGCTCATCGACGGCGAGGACGACCTCGACGCGGTGCTCGGCGACGACGTCGCGGTCGTCGTGCTCACCCACGTCAACTACCGCACCGGGCGCATGTACGACCTGGCCGAGGTGACGCGTCGCGTGCACGAGGCGGGCGCGCTCATGGTGTGGGACCTCTGCCACTCGGTCGGCGCGGTGCCGGTCGACCTCAACGGGGCGGGCGCCGACTTCGCGATCGGCTGCACCTACAAATACCTCAACGGCGGACCGGGCTCGCCGTCGTTCATCTGGGTCGCCGAGCGCCACCAGGCCGACGCTCGCCCGGCACTCACCGGCTGGCACGGGCACGCACGCCCCTTCGACTTCGGCATCGACTACGCCCCCGCCGAGGGCATCACCCGGTTCCGCGTCGGCACGCCCCAGCTGCTCTCGGTCGCGGGACTCGAGGCGAGCCTCGACGTGTGGGACGACGTCGACCTGGAGGCCCTCCGCGAGAAGAGCCTGCGCCTCACCGAGCTCTTCATCTCGCTCGTCGACGCGCGCCTCGGTCGCTTCGGCGTCGAGGTCGTCACGCCCCGGCAGTCGGCGCGCCGCGGGAGCCAGGTCTCGCTGCGGTTCGCGGGGGCGGCACGCACTGGCGGCTCGGCCGGCAGCTCGGCCGGCAGCTCGGCCGGCACCTCGGCCGGCACCTCGGCCGGCGCCTCGGACGACACCGGCGTTGCCGCCGCGACCACCCCCAGCGTCCTGCCCGAGACCGCCGACGGCTACGCGGTCATGCAGGCCATCATCGAGCGGGGCGTCATCGGCGACTTCCGCGCGCCCGACCTCATGCGATTCGGCTTCACCCCGCTCTACGTCACGCACACCGACGTCTGGGACGCGGTCGCCGTGCTCGAGGACGTGCTCGCGACCGAGTCGTGGCGCGACGAGCGCTTCGCCCGCCGCGGCGCCGTCACCTGACCGCCCAACTTTCTGAACGGCCCCTCGAAAGTGCACTTCCCGCCCGAAAGCGGGCGATGAGTGCACTCTCGATGCACCCCCACAGCCGCATCCTGCTCGAGCGACCAAGCCCACACGTCGAAAGCGCACTTCCCGCCCGAAAGCGGACGATGAGTGCACGCTCGACGCCGAGAAACATGGGTGAACCGAGCGCGCCGACGCCGCTTACGCGGGCGGGCTGAAACATGAGACGGATGCCTCGCGCCGATGTGTACACTCAGGGCATGATGTTCGCCGGCGTGTACAGCGCGCCGGTCGGGTAACCCACCGATCCCGAGGCGTGCCGCATGAAGCCCACCGTGCAGACCCTGCTGTCCCACCCCGAGCTCGGCCTCGGCCTCCTCACTCCGGCCGACTCCCTCCCCGACGGCGCGCTCGAGGCGACGGTCGTGTGGGCGCACAGCTCCGACCTCGCCGATCCGACGCCGTTCCTCGACGCGGGACACGTGCTGCTCACGACCGGCACGCAGTTCGCCGAGGGCGTCGTGGGCGACGATTCCGGCGACGCGGGGTTCGCCGACTCGTACGTCGCGCGCCTGCGCGAGAAGGGCATCGCCGCGCTCGGCTTCGGCACCGAGGTGATCCGCGCCGGCACGCCCGACGCGCTCGTCGCCGCCTGCACGGCGCAGGGACTGCCACTCTTCGAGGTTCCGTACCGGGTGCCGTTCATCGCGATCGCGCGCACCGTCGCCGACCTCATCGCCGAAGACGCGTACGCCCGCCAGGCGTGGGCGCTCGCCGCCCAGCGTGCGATCTCGCTCGCCGCGCTGCGCCCCGACGGCCTCTCGGCGACGCTCGCCGAGCTCTCGCATCGACTCGGCGCCTGGGTCGGCCTCATCGACGCGACCGGCACCCTCGACCGCGAGGCCCCGGCCGACGGACTCCCCCAGCCCGCCCTCGGCGAGGTCGTCGGCGAGGCGCGTTCGATGCTGCGCCGTGGCCAGCGCGCGAGCCGCACGCTGCTCGCCGCCGAGTCGACCGATTCGCCGCAGCGCATGACCCTGCAGACTCTCGGCGGCGGCGGATCGCTTCGCGGCGTGCTCGCGATCGGCGACTCGGCCGAGCTCGACGCCGCCGGTCGCGAGGTCGTGAACTCGGTCATCGCCCTCGCCGGCCTCGCCCTCGAGCAGAACCGCGACCTCGACCGCGCACGTGGCCACCTGCGGTCGGGCCTCCTGCGCGGCATCCTCGACGGCGACACCGCCCTCGCCGAGCGCGTCTCGGCCGAGATGTGGGGCCCCCTTCCCGAGGCGCCGGTGCGCGTCATCGTGACGGATGCCCCTGCCCAGGTCGACCGCATGACCGAGTTGCTCGAACTGCGGGTCGAGGAGCGCGGGGGCCGCCTGTTCTTCGGCCGCGACGACGAGCGTTTCGTGCTCATCGTCGAGGAGGCCGACGCGCCGGTCGCCGACGAGCTCGCGGCCGAGTTCGAGCTGCCCGTCGGCGTCTCCGACCCCGTGGCCGACGCCGGGGTTCCGCAGGCGCACGAACAGGCGCTGCGAGCCCTCGACCGAGCCCGTGAGAGCGGTGCCGGCGTCGTCAACTTCGACGAGATCAGCCGGCAGGGGGTGCTCGCGTTCCTCGCCCGCACCGACGCACGGGCCGTCGCATTCGCGACGCTCGCCCCGCTCACCGCGCACGACGCCGCGAACGGCACGACCCTCGTCGAGACGACCCGCACGTGGCTCGAGCACGGCGGCCAGTTCGACGCCACGGCGCAGGAGCTCGGCGTGCACCGGCACACCGTGCGCAGCCGCATCGCGCTCGCCGAGCGGCTGCTCGGGCGCGACCTCTCGGGGTTCCACGCGCGCGCCGACCTGTGGGCGGCGCTGCTCGCGGTCGAGTAAGGCGGATCACGGTACCTGAAGCTGTGCCACGCCCGCTCGCGTGCTCGCCCGCGCCCGCGCACCCGCGCCCCCACTCGACCGCGCGCCACGATCTCGGCGATCGCCACTGCCTCGGACCGGTTCGGGAGGATCGGTCCGATTCCATGGCGATCGCCGAATTCGTGGCGCGGATGACGCGCGCTATCGCTCCTGCGCCGCCACGAGGTCGCGGTACCAGGCGAACGAGTCCTTGCGGGTGCGCTCGCCCGTCTCGAAGTCGACGTGCACGAGTCCGAACCGCTGCGTGTAGCCCTGCGCCCACTCGAAGTTGTCCATGAGCGACCACACGAAGTAGCCGCGCACGTCGACGCCCTGCTCGATCGCATCGGCGACGGCCCGGAGGTGCCCGTCGAGGTAGGCGATGCGCTCGACGTCGTGCACGGCGCGGCTGCCCTCAGCACCCGTGACGACCTGGTCGGGATACGAGGCGCCGTTCTCAGTGATGACGACCGGCGGCAGTGCGTCGCCGTAGTCGCGATGCAGGCTCACGAGCAGCTCGCCGAACGCGGCGGGCACGACGGGCCAGTCGAAGCCGGTCACGGGGGTTCCCGCGGGCGGCTCCGCCGGCTCGAACGGCAACCCGGCGAGCGCGAACTCCGACCCCTCGGCGGGCGCGGCGACGTACGTCGGGTTGTACGAGTTCACGCCGTAGAAGTCGAGCGGCGCGGAGATCACCTCGAGGTCGCCGTCTTCGAGCCCCGGGAACACCTCGAGCCCGAACGCCGACAGGTCGGGGTAGGCGCCCGTCAGCACGGGGTCGATGAAGGTGCGGTTGTAGACGAGGTCGAACGCGCCCGCGGCCATGAGGTCGGCGGGGTCGCTCGAAGCGGGCACGACGAGGGTGTGGTTGTTCGTGATGCCGACCTCGACCGAACCCGAACCCGAACCCGACCCCGCGGCGCGGATCGCCGCGACCGCGAGCCCGTGCCCGAGCAGCTGGTGGTGCACCGTCGGCAGCGCACCGAGCATGAGCTGCCGCCCGGGCGCCTGCGTGCCGAGGGCGTAACCCTCGAGCGTGGTCATGGCCGGTTCGTTGAGCGTGATCCATCGCCCGACGCGGTCGCCGAGCCGGTCGAGCACGAGCCCCACGTACTCGGCGTACCGCGCGGCGGTGTCGCGTGCGAGCCAGCCGCCCGCGTCCTCGAGCGGCTGCGGCAGGTCCCAGTGGTAGAGCGTCACGAGCGGCGCGATGCCGGCCTCGGCCAGTGCGTCGACGAACCGCTCGTAGTGGTCGAGGCCCGCGGCGTTGGCCGGCCCGGTGCCGCCCGGCTGCACGCGCGGCCACGAGATGGAGAACCGATAGTCGGTCGCGCCGAGGTCGACGAGCTCCGCGATGTCGTCGCGATACCGGCGATAGCTGTCGGCCGCCACGAGGGCGTTCGACCCGTCGACGACGCGCCCCGGCTCGGCCGTGAACGTGTCCCAGATGCTCGGCCCGCGCCCGTCGGCGGTCGTCGACCCCTCGATCTGGAAGGCCGCGGTCGCCGCACCCCACCGGAATCCCCGCGGGAAGCGCGGCAGATCCGCCGCACGCGCGCTCGAAGCATCCATCGTGAACCTCGCTGTTCTCTGTGCCGTCGGGCAGAAGTGGGACGTTTGACCCAGTTCTGCCACCCTACCCGTCGGTCCGCTGCGCAGGAAGCACTTTCCGGCCCGCACCGCCCGGCGTACGCTGTAACCGTCGGAGGGGGTTGCGATGCAGGCCACGGTGGGCGAACGCCTCGTCATCCACGGAAAGCAGGTCGGCCAGCCCGGCCGGCACGGCGAGATCCTCGAGGTGCGCGGCGAGGACGGCGGGCCGCCGTACCTCGTGCGCTTCGACGACGGGCACGAGACGCTGCTCTACCCGGGCGCCGACTGCGAGGTCGAACACGCCGCCGAGTAGGCCTCGGCCGAGGCATCCGGTTCGCATCGATGCAGGGCGAGCGGGATGCCTCGCGCCCGCGCCGCGCTAGCGTTGACGGCATGTTCCATTCGTATGCGGCGATCGGCGACAGCTTCACGGAGGGCGTCGGCGACGAACTGCCCGACGGCAGCGTGCGGGGCTGGGCCGACTTCGTGGCGCTCGGCCTCGCGATGCACGCGCGCGAGCCGATCGGCTACGCGAACCTCGCCATCCGCGGGCGCAAGCTCGGACCGATCATCGACGAGCAGCTGGACGCCGCGATCGCCCTGCAGCCAGAACTGCTGAGCTTCAACGGCGGCGGCAACGACATGCTGCGCCCCCGCATGGACGAGCAGGTGACGGCGACGCGGTTCCGCGACGCGATCAACCGCATCCGCGACGCGGGCATCCACGTGCTCATGCTGAGCGGGGCGAACCCGACCGAGCACCTGCCGATGGGCAAGGTCTTCGACGCCCGCGGCGCTCGGCTCACCGCTGCCCTCGTCGACCTCGGATCGCTCGAGGGCGTCACCTTCGTCGACAACTTCAACGACCGCGGCCTGCGCGACATCCGGTACTGGTCGCCCGACAAGCTGCACCTCAACGCGCTCGGCCACGCCCGCGTCGCCTCGAACGTGCTCACCGCGCTCGACGTGCCCGTGCCGCCCGAGTGGGGCGTCGAGGAGGTCGCGGCCGCGCCGCCCGGGCCCCGCAGCCGCAACACCGCCGCGTACTACCGCGAGTTCGTGCTGCCCTGGATCGGGCGCCGGCTCACCGGTCGCTCGTCGGGCGACGGACGGGTCGCCAAGCGCGCGACGCTCGAGGCGATCACGCCGAGCTGAGCGCCGAGTCCGCCAGAGTCCGGCACGGCCAGGCGCTCGCGGCGTCTGGTGGTGCGGCGGGCGCGACACGGTGTGACCGGGTGGGACCCGGTGTGACCGGGCGCGACCCGGCCGAGCCCGGCCATGCCTGCGCATCCGCCACGCCTTGAGCCGGAGCATCCGACAATCGGGGCCGCATGGCGGCCTCTGTGCCGGATGCTCCTCCCGAAGCCGACCTCAGGCGCCGAGCACGTCGGCGACGAACGCCTTGGTGCGCCGGGCGAGACCCTCGATGCGCTCGAGCTCGTGCGCGCTCGGCAGCACCTCCGACGGTGCCGGCGGGCGGCCGAGCCGCACCGTCTCCTGGCACGCGAGGTCGCTGCAGATGTAGGTGCCGACGCTGTCGCCGCGTTCGCCCGCCTCGCCCGCGCGACGGGCCGAGAAGAGTGCGACCTGGTCGCCGGGCTGGTGCGTGTGGCAGAGGTTGCAGACGGCTGCTCGGTGGCGCGAGCCGGTGTGCTCCGCGGCGCGCAGCACGATGCCGGCGACGCCGCCGTCGAGCTCGGTCACGAGGTAGCCGCGCGAGGCGATGCGCGGGTCGCGCCACGCGAACGCGTCGAGGTGCGCCCACTCGGTCACGAAGAACTTCACCGGCAGCGACAGCTGGGCGAGCTCACCCTCGCTCGCGTTGCCGAGCGCTGCCTTGACGTCGGACTCGACCAGTGGCTGCATCGGTCTCCCCTCGTGCGACTCCCCCAGTCTACGAAGGGCCTCCGGGCGCGGCATCCGCGGCCGTCATACGCGCCCCGCGGGCCGTCAACCGGCGTCGTGGGCGCTCGACCACTCCTCGTACGTCTGGCGGTCGCCGGGCGGCGGGTCGATCATCACGAGCTCCCAGTCGAGGTCCTCGTGGTCGGGCAGCCAGGAGACGATCAGCACGTCGCGATCACCGGCGCCCCGCGGCCGGAACGCGCCGAGCTCGGCGACGACGTACTGCACCGCGATGCCGTGCTCGGCGAACCGGTCGCGCGACGCGCACTCGCCGCGCTCGACGATGTTGGGGCCGCCGATCGGCACGACCGACAGGCACACCTGGTCGGCGCCGTTGAGGTAGCCCCAGAATCCGCGGCCGAACAGCTCGTCGAGCTTGCGTACGGTGTCGGCCTGCGCGCCGAGCGCGACGACGAGGCTCTCGTCCTCGGGTTGCTGCGGACGGTCGAACACGGCGAGCCCGCGCGGCGGGGCGACGAGCGATGCGATCGCGACCGCGCCAGCGGCCGCGAACGCGACGGCGACCCCGGCGATCGCGAGCACGGTCGGCCACCGGCGCTTCGGGGTCCGACTCGCCTGCGCCCCGGCCTGCGCCGCGGCCGTGTGCGATTCAGGATGCTCGAGCCGACGCGCCGGGTCCGCGTCGTCGCCGAACGGCGTGTCGCGCGGATCTCCTGAGTTCGACACCGACGCCGCGCCGGAGGACGCTGACGCGGCGGCGGCGCCACCGTCGAGCGCAAGCGATCGGGATGCCGCATCCCGACGCTCCTCCGCGCGGCGGGCGAGCTCCGCCTCGACGCGTTCGAGTTCGGTCGCGGCATCCGTCTCGTAGCCGTCGGGCGTGCCGTAGACGACGCGCCTGAGCGCGTCGGCACGCGCCTCGAGTTCAGCATCGTCGCCCGTCACGGGAGCCTCCACCGCCGACGCTAGCCCGCACCGGTCGACGCGGCCAGCCCCCGTTGACGGGCGGCTCGGGCGGTGCCCCGTTCAGGACGGGTCAGAAGGCGAACTCGGGGCGCGGGCGGTCGTCGACGAGCGGGTGCCAGCCCTCGGGACCGCGGTCGTAGGCGTGGGCCGGGCCGTCGGAGACGAGCTTCGCGAGCGCGGTGAGGAACCGGTCGACGTCATCGGTCGTCGATCCGGCGCCGAGGCTCGCCCGCAGTCCGTTCGCCCGGCCGGCCACGCGGTCGAAGAACGGGTGGGCGCAGAACCGGCCGGCCCGCACCGAGATGCCGTGCTCCGCGCCGAGTGCGGCGGCGAGGAGGCCCACCGACCCGCGTTCGAGCTCGATCGTCGCGATGCCGAGCCGGTCGTCGGCGTCCTCGAATCCGTGCACGACGCGGATGCCGCGCTGGGCTCCGAGTCCCGCGTGGAGCCGGTCGGTCAGCGCCTGTTCGTGCGAGTCGCGGGCAGCCTCGCCGAGGCGCTCGAACTCGGCGAGCGCCCGGGCGATCGCGACGATGCCGACGACGTTGGGCGTGCCCGCCTCGTGGCGTGCTGCACCGTGCTTCCACTCGACGCGGTCGAGCCGAACGGTCTCGACGGCACCGCCGCCCGCGAGATGGGCGGGCGCGGCGTCGAGCCAGTCGGCGCGGCCGACGAAGGCGCCCGCGCCGAACGGCGCGTAGGCCTTGTGGCCCGAGAAGGCGAGGTAGTCGAGGTCGGATGCCTCGAGCGAGACCCGACGGTGGGGCAGCAGTTGCGCGGCGTCGACGGCGATGCGTGCGCCGTGCGCGTGCGCGAGGCGGGCGAGCCGGTCGATCGGCAGCACCTCGCCGGTCACGTTCGACGCCCCCGTGACGGTCAGCAGCGCGGCCGGACATCGGGCGAGCTCTGCGTCGAGCGCATCGAGCGTCTCGGCGATCGTCGGCTGGGCCACGACGACGCGACGGGCCCCGTCGCGCCAGGGCAGCAGGTTGGCGTGGTGCTCGAGATCGAGCACCACGGTGTCGCCGGGCACCGCGCTCGCGAGCAGGTTGAGCGCGTCGGTCGTGTTGCGCGTGAAGACGACGAGGTCGTCGTCGCGGGCGCCGACGTGGCGGGCTACGGTCGCGCGTGCTCCTTCGACGAGCGCGGTGGTCTGCTGCGACGGATAGCCGGTGCCGCGGTGCACGCTCGCGTAGTAGGGCAGCACCCGGGCGACCTGTTCGGCGACGACGGTGAACGCCGGCGCCGAGGCGGCCACGTCGAGGTTGACGTGCCGCACGGCTCGGCCGCCGAGCACCGGCACCTCGAGCTCCGCGTCGACGAGCCGGGCGAGCGGCACGGATCCGGCGGGAACCGGAGACGCGGAGCCGGACATCATGCTCGCCGCCTCCGACGTGCGCACGGGGCGGACGGCGGCCTGGTCGGTGGCGATCACTGGAGACTCCTCGGTCGATGGTGGGTCGAGGCTACGAGCCGCCCGGGACCGCCTCAACCCTCGACGTCGCGGGCCGTCACGGCGCGCAACATTCGGACACATCCCTCGGTCAGATCATCCAGGCGTAGGAGGAATCGACCGGATACTCGAGGCGCGGCGCACCGGAGAGGTGCACGTTCTCGGGCCGGTCGAGCCCGAGGTGCTCCCGCAGCGTCGTCCCCTCGTACTCGGTCGGGAACGCCCCGCGACGCTGCAGCTCGGGCACGACGCCGAGTGCGAACGCCTCGAACTGCGCCGGCTGGATCGCCGAGAGGACGTTGAACCCGTCGACCGCTCCGGCGTCGCCCCATGCCTCGAACTCGGTCGCGATGTCGTCGGCCGTGCCCACGATCATCGACGCGTTCACCGACGCTGCCACGACGAGGTGCCTGAGCGTCGGCGGGCGCTCTCCCGAGGGGCTGCGACCGGTGCGCTCGGCGACGATCTCGACGAGCTCCTGTCCGAGTTCGCTGAACTCGGCCACCAGCAAGGGGGTGACGCCGCGATCTGGCGAGAGTCCCGCCACGTCGACGCCGAGCAACGTCGACAGTTGCGCGAGCGACCGGTTCGCGGGAAAGGCCGGGGGCGGGCCGTCGGGCCAGTCCTCGGCGATCTGCACGAGCTCGCTCAGCTCGTCGGCGATCGTCTGCGCGTGCTCGCGCGTCTCGCCGACGATGGGCAGCACGGGCGCGATGACCTTGAGCGTGCGGTCGTCGCGACCCGACTCGAACGCGAGCGCACGCAGTTCCTCCCGAACCCGCACGGCATGACCGAGGTCGCCCACGGCGACGAGCGCGACGTCGGCGTTCTGGGCCGCGAACAATTGCGAGCGGGGCGACGTCCCGGCATGCACGATCGGCAGGTGCCCCTGCACGGGGCGGGTGACATTGAGCGGGCCGCTGACGCTCAGGTGGTGTCCGGTGAAGTCGGTCGCGTGCAGCTTGGCCGGGTCGAGGAACATGCCGGACGAGGCATCCGCGACGATGGCGTCGTCCTCGAACGAGTCCCACAGCCGGCGCAGCACGTGCTCGAACTCGACCGCGCGGTCGTAGCGCGACTCGCTCGCCGTGTGGAAGTCGCGCCCGTGGTTCGCGGCGGCCCGCGGCTCGGCCGCGGTGACGAGGTTGAGACCCGCACGGCCGCCGCTCAGCAGGTCGAGCGACGCGGTCGTGCGCGCGAGCGTGTACGGGTCGGAGTAGCTCGTGTTCGCCGTCGCGATGAGGCCGATGCGCTCGGTGACGCCCGCGAGGTAGGTGACCGCCGAGAGCGGGTCGACGCGTGCCACCAGGTAGGGGTCGCGGTATTCGAGGTCGTGCCCCGTCGCGAGCCAGTCGCCGAAGAAGAGGTAGTCGAGCCGAGCCCGTTCGGCGACCTCGGCGGCGCGGCGCAGCACGGCGGCATCGCCCCGCGGGTCGCGGTGCGCGCCGGGATAGCGCCAGCCCGACGGGTAGGCGCCGATCGCCCGGACCATCGCGCCGATGATGAGACGTGTCATGTGTCGACCTCCGAAAACCGACGGTAGGGAACGGTCGCGAGCGCCGCGACCGTGCCCCGTCACACGGGGGCACGGAAGGTCACACTCGGACGCTTTCGCGAGCGCAGCGCCCGCGGTCACCAGTTCGACACGTACTCCGACACCCGGTCGGGCAGCGTGCCGCGTACGACGGGAGCGCCCCGCTGCACGGCTTGGCCGATGCGCTCGTGGAGCTGCTCCGACGCCACCCGGTAGTCGACGAAGTCGCCGTCGCTCGCGTAGACCCCGATCGGCAGCGTGAGCGCCTGGAAGAACGAGAACAGCGGCCGGAACTGGTGCTCGATGATGAGCGCGTGCCGGTTGCTGCCGCCGGTCGCCGCGAGTTGCACGGGCTTGTCGATCAGCGCGTACTGCCCCACGAAGTCGAACACGTGCTTGAACAGCCCCGTGAAGCTCGCCCGGTACACGGGACTCGCGACGATGAGCAGGGTCGACTGCTCGATCGCCCTGACCGCCTCCTCGGCGACCGGGCCGAGCTCGTCCCGGGTGAGCGCGCCCGAGAACTCGCGCCCGATCTCCGAGAGCTCGATGAGGCGGGTGTCGACCTCGTGCCCGCCGGGCGACCCCGCGAGCGCTTCCGCGAAGCGTTCGAGGAGTTCGCGGCTGAGCGCGGTGGTCTTCGAGGGGGCGTGCAGGCTGCCCGACACGGCGACGAGTGAGATGTTCGACATGGCACGAAGCTAGAACTGCGAGGGCGATGCCGCGACCGGCCCCGTCGCGCACGGTAAGCCCGCGCAACCTGCCGCCACACGGCGCCGCGCGGCGACATGACGGGGGCGGCCGGAGGCCGTCACAACGACCTCAGGAGTCGCTCCGTGACGCGTGCCGAGAAGTGCAGCGCGTCGACGGGCACGTGCTCGTCGGCGGTGTGGAACTGCCCGAACACGTCGAATCCGTCGGGCACGCGCAGCGGCACGAAGCCGTACCCGGCGATGCCGAGCGCGGCCAGGTGCTTGTTGTCGGTCGACGCGGGCAGCAGGTAGGGCACGACGACGCCGCCAGGATCGTCGGCCTCGACGGCGCGCTGCATCCCGCCCAGGATCGGCGCGTCGACGGGCGCCGCGATGGGCGCGATCGACCTGACGATCTCGACGTCGACGCCTTCGCCCGCGAGGCGCTCGAGTTCGGCGACGACGGATGACTCGTGCCCGGGCAGCACCCGCAGGTCGACGTCGGCCGTGGCCACGCCCGGGATGACGTTCGTCTTCGATCCGGCGGTGAGCACGGTGGGCGAAGCGGTGTCGCGCAGGCCGGCCCCGATGATCGAACCCGTGAATCCGAGATCGGCGAGCGCGCGCTCGAGCTCGGCCGGGTCCGAGGCATCCGGGAACGCACGCCCGCTCGCCTCGCCGAATCGCCGGAGGAACCCCTCGAGCGCGGGCGTCGCCTCGACGGGGAACCGGTGCTCGCCGATCGCGGCGACCGCCCGGGCGAGCCGCACAACCGCGTTGTCGTCGGTGGGTCGGGAGCCGTGCCCCGGTCGCCCGCGGGCGGTGAGGCGCGCCCATGAGACGCCCTTCTCAGCGGTCGCGGCGAGGTAGGCGCGGCGACCGTCACCGAGCGGCACCGAGAACCCGCCGACCTCGCTCAGCGCCTCGGTCGCCCCCGCGAAGAGGTCGGGGCGGTGCTCGACGAGCCACTTCGCGCCCCAGGTGCCGCCCGCCTCCTCATCGGCGAAGAACGCGAACACGAGGTCGCGGCCCGGCACGACGCCGTCGCGGGCGAACGCCCGCGCGACGGCGAGGAGCACGCCGGCGAAGTTCTTCATGTCGACGGCGCCGCGGCCGTAGAGCAGTCCGTCGTGGATCTCGGCGCCGAACGGCGGGTGCGTCCACTCCTGCCCGGCGACGGGCACGACGTCGAGGTGCGCGTGCACGACGAGCGCCCCGCGTGCGGGGTCGGCGCCCCCGAGTCGGGCGACGAAGCTGCCACGACCCGGCCGCGATTCGACGAGCTCGCCGACGATGCCGACCTCGGCGAGCGCGGCCTGCACGAGACGGGCGGCGCGCGTCTCGCCGTCGCCGATCGTCGACGGGTCGCCCGTGTTGACGCTGTCGATGCGGATGAGCTCGCGGGTGAACCGCAGCGCCTCCTCCTCGAGGAGCCGCCGTCGCGCCGGCTCGGCCGACCCGGCGGAGTCGACCGAGTCGGCAGGGACGGCTGAGCCGGGGCGGGCGGGTGGTTCGTCACGGGTCGATCGGGCGCTCATGCGACCACTGTCCCGAACCGCCGGCCGCCCGGCAAGCGGGAACGCGAACCGTGGCGACCGGGGTAGCGACGTTGCCTCGCGCGTCGCCGGATGACCTCCGCGAACGGCACGATGACCGCGTGTGACGGGGCGCCGAGGCATCCCGTGAAGCCGTGTGACCCAGGGCGGCCCCGCGTGACGGCGACCCTTGCGCGCACTGCCGGAGCCCGCCGAAGGTGATCGCATGACTCGACCCATCATCGCCGTCGCGCTCGACGGGGCCGGTTGGCACCCCGCCGCCTGGCGCGACCCATCGGCCCGCCCGGCCGAACTGTTCTCCGCCCGCTACTGGCGCGACCTCGTGCAGTTCGCGGAGCGCGCCGACGTCGACCTCGTGACGATCGAAGACGCCCTCGGGCTGCAGTCGAGCGCGCTGTGGACGCCGGACGAACGCACCGACGAGGCGCGCGGCCGGCTCGATGCGCTGCTCATCGCCTCGTTCGTCGCGCCGGTGACGAGCCGCATCGGCCTCGTGCCGACCGTGACGACGACGCACACCGAGCCGTTCCACGTCGCGACGGGACTGCAGACGCTCGACTTCGCGAGCCGCGGCCGCGCCGGCTGGCGCCCGCAGGTCTCGGGCGCACCTCACGAGGCCGCGCACTTCGGGCGGCGCAGCCTGCCGCCGGTCGACCTCGCCGCCCTCCAGCGGGGCGACTCCGAGCAGATCCGCCCCGCCTTCGACGAGGCGCGCGACGTGGTCGAGGTGGTGCGCCGGCTCTGGGACAGCTGGGAGGACGACGCCGTTATCCGGGATGCCGCGAGCGGGCGGTTCATCGACCGCGGGAAGATCCACGGCGCCGAGTTCGAGGGCGCCTGGTTCAGCGTGAAGGGCGCATCGATCGTGCCCCGATCGCCCCAGGGGCAGCCGGTCGTGGCCGCCCTCGCGCACGCCGCCATCCCCTACGAATTCGCCGCCACGAGCGCCGACCTGGCCTTCGTCACGCCGCACGACGAGACGCAGGCCGCCACGATCCTCGGCGAGGTGCGCGATGCCGAGGCCCACGTCTCGCGCGACGGCGCACCGCTGGCGGTGCTCGCCGACCTCGTCGTCGTGCTCGAGTCGACGGAAGCGGCCGCGCGCGCCGCGCTCGCCCACCTCGACGAGCAGCACGGCGCGCCGCTCACGTCGGACGCGCTCGTGTACGCCGGCACCCCGGCCGGGCTCGTCGAGCGCCTCGACGCGCTCGGCGCCGCCGGGTACGCGGGCGTGCGCCTGCGCCCGGCCAGGCTGCCGCGCGACCTCGAGCAGCTCGCCGACTGGGTGCTGCCCGCGCTCGGACGGCGCGCCGCCCCCGCCGACACCCTGCGCGAACGGCTCGGCCTCGCGCCGGCTGTGAACCGGTACACCGTGGCGCGGGACGCCGCCCGCACGAACGAGGAGGCCGCCTGATGGCGACGACGAAACGCCAGGTGCACCTGGCCGCCCACTTCCCGGGCGTGAACAGCACGACGCTCTGGGCCGACCCGCTCCACAGGAGCCAGATCGACTTCACCGCGTTCGAGCACTTCGCCCGTACCGCCGAGCGCGGCCGGTTCGACTACGTGTTCCTCGCCGAGGGCCTGCGGCTGCGCGAGCACAAGGGTGAACTGCACGAGCTCGACGTCGTCGGCCGGCCGAACACGCTCGCCGTGCTCGCGGCACTCGCGGCGGTCACCGAGCACGTGGGCCTGGTGGGCACGCTCAGCGCCACCTTCAACGAGCCCTACGAGCTCGCCCGCCAGCTCGCGACGCTCGACCACCTCTCGGGCGGGCGGGCCGGCTGGAACGTGGTGACGAGCTCCGACGCGTTCCACGGCGCGAACTTCCGCCGCGGCGGGTACCTCGACCACGCCGACCGCTACACCCGGGCGAACGAGTTCGTGCGTCTCGCGAAGCAACTCTGGGACAGCTGGGCCGACGGCGCGATCGTCGCCGACCGCGCACAGGGCCGGTTCCTCGCCGACGGCTCCGCCGGCGAGTTCGCCCACCACGGCCCCCAGTTCGACGTGCGCGGGCGATTCACGACGCCACGCAGCCCGCAGCGCTACCCCGTCATCGTGCAGGCCGGCGACTCGGCCGACGGACGCGACTTCGCCTCCGAGCACGCCGAGGTCATCTTCTCGCGGCACAGCGCCTTCGACGAGGCACGCACGTTCTACGACGACGTGAAGGGACGGCTCGCCGGCTGGGGACGGACCGAGGACTCGCTGAAGATCCTGCCCGCGGTGACGTTCGCGATCGGCGACACGCAGGCCGAGGCCGACGAGGTCGCCCGCGAGGTGTCGCTCGCGCAGGTCACCCCGCGCAATGCGATCACCGTGCTCGAGCAGCTGTGGGGAACCGACCTCTCGGGCTACGACGCCGACGGTCCGCTGCCGGCGTTCGACCCGGGCGAGGGCCCCGCCGACACGGTGGCCGGCACGCTCACGAAGGGCTGGGCGCCGCGGTACCCGAACGCCGTGCAGATCGCGCGAGCCTGGCGTGCGCGGTCGGAGGCCGAGGGGCTCACCATCCGCGAGCTCGTGATCGCCGTCACGGGTCGGCAGTCGTTCGTCGGCACACCGGGGCGCATCGCCGCCGAGCTCGACCGGTACGTGCAGGAGCGCGCTGTCGACGGGTTCGTCGTGGTCGGCACCACCTCGCCGCACGGCCTCGACGAGTTCACCGATCGCGTGGTTCCCGAGCTGCAGGAGCGCGGCGTGTACCGCACCGAGTACGAGCCGGGGGCGACCCTGCGGCAGAACCTCGGGCTGCCCGAACCGGCCCGATCGGCCGGAGACGAGGAGGTGCGTCGTGTCGGCTGAGCCCACCCGCGTGCCCCTCTCGGTGCTCGACCTCGTGCCGATCGCCGAAGGATCGACCGCCGGCGAGGCGCTGCACCGGTCGATTGACCTCGCCCGCGCTGCAGAGCGCTTCGGCTACGCCCGCTACTGGCTGGCCGAGCACCACCTCAACCCCGGTGTCGCCGGTGCGGCGCCGCACACCTTCGTCGGTGTGCTCGCCGCCTCGACCGAGCGCATCCGCGTCGGTACGGCGGCCACCATACTCGGCAACTACGAGCCGTTACAGGTCGCCGAGGCCCTCGGCACGGTCGCCGCACTGTGGCCGGGCCGCGTCGACCTCGGTCTCGGGCGGTCGGGAGTCCCGCCGGTGCCCGTCGCCGGCGGTGAGGCGTCGGACGGGCCATCCACGGCACCGGCCGCTGCGGCCGCGCCGGCCGCAGCACCGGGCGCGAACGCGATCGTCGACGGCCTCGTGGTGCCGGCCGACCGGCCGTTCCGATTCGACCGCGCGAGGTTCGCGGTGCAGGCGCGCCTGCTCGGCCGGGTGCCCGGCGACGCGGCGCGATTCGCCGACGACGTCGACGCCCTGCGCGGATTCCTCGCCGGACCGGTCGAGTTCGCCGACGGGGTGCGCGTCCTCGCCCAGCCTGCGCCCGGCAGCGGCGTGGAGGTCTGGGTGCACGGCTCGAGCGCGGGTGAGAGCGCACGGCTCGCGGGCCGGCTCGGCCTGCGGTTCGGCGCGAACTACCATGTCGCGCCGAGCGGGGTGCTCGCCGCCGTCGAGGAGTACCGGGCGCACTTCACCCCGTCGGCCGAGCTCGCCCGCCCGCACGTCATCGTCTCGGTCGACGTCGTGGTCGCGGCGACCGACGCCGAGGCGCGGCGACTCGCCGCCGGATACGCCGAGTGGGTGCTGTCGATCCGCGAGGGGCAGGGCGCGGTGCCCTATCCCGCTCCGGAGCGGGCGACCCCGATCGAGGCGCTCGCCCCCGAGCAGGCCGCCGCAGTTCAGGACCGCCTCGACACCCGGTTCGTCGGCTCACCCGCCACCGTCGTTGCGCAGCTCGAGACGCTGCAGCGCGCGACCGGCGCCGACGAACTGCTCGTCACGACGATCACGCACGACCATGCGCGCCGGGTCGACTCGTACCGATTGCTCGCCGAGGCGTGGCATTCAGGGGCCTTCTCGGCCTCGGAAGACGACACGTGGCGACGCACGGTGACGCCCGATGACGGCCGCGAGACATCTCTCGTCACGACCGCCGAGCGGCGCCCGGCGCGTGCCTAGCATGCCGACATGACCGACACACTGAACCCCGTGACCACCACCGCCGACGCCGTGATCGACCGCGCCGATTTCGCCCGCGACTGGGAGGAGTGGCACCGCGCCCACGAGGCCGCCCGAGCCGGCGAGCACGGGTTCCTCGCCGTGACCGGCCTGCACTGGCTGACCGCTGAGCCGCAGCGCTTCGACGACGCCCCCGGCGCGTGGTCGACGAGCGAAGCGGGCCCCGTCGTCGAGCTCGAGCCGGGCGAGCTGCTCGAGCTCGACGGCGTCGCCCTCGAAGGGCGCCACGAGTTCGGCCCGATCGCCGAGCGCGACGGCGTCACCCTGCGCTCGGGCGACCTCGCGATCGAGCTCGCCCGCCGCGGCGGCAGCGACATCCTGCGACCGCGCGACCCGGCGTTCCCGTTCCGTGCCACCTACGCCGGCACGCCCACGTACCTGCCGAACCCCCGTTGGCTCGCCCACGGCCGATTCGTGCCGTTCGCCGAGGCGCGGGTGGTCACGGTCGGCGCCGCCGTCGAGGGGCTGCAGCACGTCTACGAGGCCCCGGGCGAGATCGAGTTCGAGCTGCGCGGCGAGACGTTCCGGCTCACCGCGTTCAACGGCTCGGCACCCGGAAGCCTGTTCGTGCTGTTCACCGACGCGACGAGCGGCCTCACCACGTACGCGGCGAACCGCAGCCTGTCGATCGACGCGCCCGGCCCCGACGGCGGCATTCTCGTCGACTTCAACCGTGCCGTGAACCTGCCCTGCGCCTACACCGACTTCGCGACCTGCCCGCTGCCGCCGGCCGAGAACCGGCTGCCCATCGGCATCGAGGCGGGCGAGAAGACGCCGCTCGCGCGCCAGGCGGCCTGAGCGATGCGGTTCCAGCTGCTCGACATCGTCCCGTACGTCGAGAACCCGGTCACCGGGCGACTCGTGAGCCCCGCCGAGCGCCTCGAGCAGACCGTCGACGCGGCCCGCCGCGCCGAGCGTCTCGGGTTCGACGCGTTCTCGGTGGGCGAGCGACACGCGGGGACCTTCCTCTCGTCGTCGCCGTCGGTGCTGCTCGGCGCGATCGCAGCGTCGACCTCGCGCATCCGCCTGCACACGGGCGTCACCGTGCTGTCGGTGCTCGACCCGGTGCGCGTCGCCGAGGACTACGCAACCGTCGACCAGCTCTCGCGCGGCCGGCTCGAGCTCACGATCGGCAAGGGCAACGAGGTCGCCCAGTTCCCGCTGTTCGGGCTCGAGATCGACGACCAGTGGGAGCTGCTCGCCGACAAGTACGCGCTGCTGCGCCGGCTCTGGCGTGAGACCGACGTCGACCACGGGGCCACCGCGTACACGCGTGCGCAGCGGGCGACGACGACGCTCCCACGCCCGTTCGCCGGCGCCCCGCGCGTCTGGCACGGGTCGGCGACGACGCTCGCGTCCGCCGCCCTCGCCGCGAAGTGGGGCGACCCGCTGTTCACGGCGAACGCGATCCAGCCGCTCGAGAACTACGCCGTGCTCGTGCGGCACTACCGCGACGAGTACGCACGGCACGGGCACGACCCGCGCTACGCGTACGTGGGCGCCGGGTCGGGCGCGCTCTACATCGCCGACACTGCGCAGCAGGCCCGGGAGCTCTACGGCCCCGTCTACGACGCGCTCGTCCGGGCGACGAACGTGCCGGGCAACAACACCCCCTTCCGCGACATCGACCATGCGATCGCCGAGGGCCCGGCGCTCGTCGGCAGCCCGCAGCAGGTGATCGACAAGATCGGCCGGTTCCACGAGCGCTTCGGGCACGACCTGCAGTCGGTGAGCCTGCCGACGACGCTGCCCGTCGAGCAGCAGCACGAGCAGCTCGAGCGGCTGGCGAGCGAGGTGTTTCCGGTGCTGCGCCGTGAGTTCCCGACGACCCTGTGGGGTGTCGGCGATCCCTACGCTGCACGACCGGCGTTCGCCGGGGCCGCCGAACCCGACGCGGCGTCCGCCGTCGAGTCGACGAGCGGCGACCGCGGCGACCGCGGAGACCGGCGCGACCGCGGCGGCCGCGACGAGCTCGCGGAGACCGTCGGTCGCCTGGCGGGCGTGCCGTCGTCGAGCCGATAGCCGGTCGGCGCGGCACAGCGACCACGCAGGAGAAACGAAGGATGCCGCGCGGCCTCGCCGCGCGGCATCCTTCGTCGTGGTGCGCCTATTCGGCCTTCGGCAGTCCCGGCGGGTTGACCTCCGACGCGTCGACACCCTCGGACGTGAGCGCCCAGCGCTCGAGCACCTCGTCGTACGTGCCGTCGTCGATGATCGACTGCAGCACGAGCTGCACCGGCTCGACGAGCCCGTTGCCCTTCGCCGTGCCGGCCGCGATCGGCGCCGTCTCGGGCCATCCGCCGTCGAGGGTGCCGACGAGCTTCGACTCCCCCGTCGCCGCCGCACGGTAGGCGGCGGTCGCGTTCGGGCCGAGCGTCGCGTCGACGCGACCCGACGAGAGCGCGAGATCGGCGGCGGCCTGGTCGTCGTAGTAGACCAGCTCGGCCGGCTTCTCGCCGTCGGCCTCGAGCTCCTCGTTCCAGGCGAGCAGGATCTTCTCCTGGTTCGTGCCCGATCCGACGACGATCTTCAGGCCGGCGACGTCGGCGGGCTCGGAGATCTCGTCGATGTCGCTGTCGGCCTGCACGTAGAAGCCGAGCAGGTCCTGCCGGTAGCTCGCGAAGTCGAAGAGCTCCTTGCGCTCCTCGGTGACCGTCACGTTCGAGGCGACGAGGTCGTACTTGCCCGACTGCACGCCGAGCGGCCAGTCGGCCCAGTCGACCGCGACCGGGTGGTACTCGAGGCCCAGCCCGTCGGCGATGAGCGACCCGAAGTCCGCCTCGGTGCCGATCACCGTCGTGTTGTCGTCGCTCGCGAGCACGCCGAGCGGGGCCGCCCAGGGCGAGATCGCCACCGTGAGCTTGCCGGGCTCGATGGGCTCGAACCCGCTCTCCTCGAGCGCCGCCACCGCCTCGTCGACCGGGTCGATGTGCGGCCGGTCCTTCGCGTTCTGCGAGGTCAGGTCGAACGTCGTCGCCGCCTCGACCTGCTCCTCGGTCGTGCCGGCGGCTTCGGCCGATGAGTCGTTCGAGCCGACGGCCCACCAGATTCCGCCGCCGATGAGCGCGACCGCCGCGACGCCCGCGACGATCACCCCCGCCTGCTTCTTGTTGATCGCCATGAGAGGACTCTCCTAGGGTTGTGCTGTTCCGATGACCGGACGGTTTCTCGGTTCGCCCGGTGCGGCACGGCTATGCCGCACCGGGCCTCGTTCCCCTCGCGAGGGCCGGTGCTAGAGCACCTTCGCGAGGAAGTCTCTGGTGCGCTGATGCCGCGGTGTGCGCAGCACCTGCGCCGGTGGCCCCTGCTCGACGATCTCGCCCCCGTCGAGGAAGACGACGCGGTCGGCGACCTCGCGGGCGAAGCCGATCTCGTGGGTGACGACCACGAGCGTCGTGCCGTCGCGGGCGAGCCCGCGGATGACGTCGAGCACCTCGCCGACGAGCTCGGGGTCGAGCGCGCTCGTCGGCTCGTCGAAGAGCAGCACCTTCGGCGAGAGCGCGAGCGCCCGGGCGATCGCGACGCGCTGCTGCTGACCGCCCGAGAGCTGACGGGGGTAGTGATCGGCCTTGTCGGCGAGGCCGACCCGGGCGAGCAGCGCCTTCGCGAGCTCGCGCGCCTCGCGCTTCGACTGTCGGCGGAGCGCGACGGGCGCCTCGATGACGTTCTCGATCGCCGTGAGGTGCGGGAACAGGTTGAAGTTCTGGAAGACGAGCCCGAACTGGGTGCGCCGCCGCAGGATCTCGGCCTCGCGCAGCTCGTAGAGCCGGTCGCCCTTGCGCTCGTAGCCGATGTACTGTCCGTCGAGCGTGATCGAACCGCGGTCGACCGTTTCGAGATGGTTGATGGTGCGCAGCAGCGTCGACTTGCCCGAGCCCGACGGCCCGATCAGCGCGATCACCTCGCCCGGCTCGATCGTGAGCGACACGTCGCGCAGCACCTGGTGCGAACCGTACGACTTCGAGACCTCGTCGATCTCGATCCGGCCGAGGGTCGCGACCGTTCGCGACGGCAGCCACTGCTCGTCGAACGACGGCGCGAGGACGATGCCGCTGCGGGCGACAGCATCCGGATCGGTCGTGTCAGGCCGGCTGGTCGTGGCGGGCTGCCTGGTCGGGGCGGGCTGGCCGGTCGTGGCGGGCTGGCTCATCGGGCACCTCCGGTGCGGGTCGGGGCGGTCGCGCCGCCGTGGCCGGCCGCGGCGAGCGCGGGCACGGTGTCCTTCTCGGGGGCGGATGCCCCGGGCTCCACCCGTTCGTCGGTGGAGCGCCGATCGTCGCCGGCGCTCGCCACCACCCCTGCCGCCGAGGCATCCGTATTCGGACCTGCCGGCGCGTCGCCGAGCCGCGCCCATTGCTCGGCCGCCCAACGGCGGCCGCGCTGGATCGGGGTCGGCGGCAGCTCGCGCACCGCGCCCCGCGCGTAACGGCGCTCGACGTAGTACTGCGCGATCGAGAGCACGGTCGTGACGAGCGCGTACCAGACGACCGCGACGAGCAGCAGCGGGATCACGAGTTGGGTGCGGTTGTAGATGACCTGCACGTTGTAGAAGAGCTCGGGCAGTGCGACGACGAACACGACCGACGTGCCCTTGACGAGTCCGATCACCTCGTTGAACGCGTTCGGCACGATCGCCCGCGCGGCCTGCGGGAGGATGATGCGGAAGAACCGCACCCGTCGGGGCAGGCCGAGCGCGGCAGCCGCTTCGAGCTGGCCCTGGTCGACGGAGAGGATGCCGCCGCGGATGATCTCGGCGGAGTACGCGGCCTGGTGCAGCGAGAGCCCGATGGTCGCCGCCGCGAAGTTGCTGACGAGCGTCGTCGTCTGGAACTCGGCGAGCCAGAAGTCGGTCGTGAACGGAGTGCCCAGCCCGAGCGTGGGGTAGAGATACCCGAGGTTGTACCAGACGAGGATCTGCACGACGAGCGGCACGGACCGGAAGAACCAGATGTACCACCACGCGGCCGCACTGAGCAGCGGCGACTTCGAGAGCCGGAACACGGCGAGCACCGCGCCGAGCACGAACCCGATGAGGCCCGAGATCACGGTCAGCTGGAGCGTGAGCAGGAGCCCCTGCACGACGGCCGGCGAGAAGAAGTACTCGGCGAAGACGTCCCATTGCCACTTCGGGTTGGAGGCCAGCGACCAGAGGAACTGGAGGACGAGGAACGCGACGACGGCGGAGGCGATCCAGCGCCCCCGGTGCTTGACGGCGACGACGGTCAGGCCGTGGGCGGCCTGCGCCGATCCCGTGGTCGGCTGCTCGAAGTCCTTCGCGATGGTGGTCATGCGACGGCCTCCTCACGGGCGAGCGACTTGCGGAATGCGTGGACGCCGATCTCGGAGGCCGGCAGCGACGGGTCGAACTGCGGCTCGTATCCGCTCGCGAGGTAGAGCGCGACGGCCTCGGGCTGGCGCGGCCCCGTCGTGAGGAAGATCTGCTCGTACCCGCGCCGACGGGCCTCGGCCTCGAGCTCGGCGACGACGCGACGCGCGAGTCCGCGACCGCGGCGGTCCGGCCGGGTCCAAATGCGCTTGAGCTCGGCGGTGCGCTCGTCGTACCGCCGGAAGGCGCCGCCGGACACCGCCTCTTCGCCGCCCGCCACCGCCTCTTCGTCGCCCGACACCGCCTCTTCGCCGCCCGCCCCGGCTCGGTGAGCACGAGGAACGCACCGTGCGGCGGTGCGAACTCCGCGAGCGGGTAGCGGCTCAGCTCGGTGCTCGCCGCTTCGCCGAAGAAGTCGCCGTAGCGCGTGTCGTATTCGCGCTCGAGGTCGGCGAAGAGCGGCTTCGCCAACCGATCGTCTGCGGCGATGAACCGCACGGTCGTGTCGCCCATCGTGGCCTCCCGGAAATCGTTCGGCCGGGTCGTTCCCGGCGCGTGACCTCGACGGTATGGAGGCGACGGAGACCCGTGCAATCGCCCGGTTCACGGGGTGACCGATACCGTCACCGGCCGTCACGCCCGGCGACGGCGACGTCGCGGGGAGTCACGCGACACGTGTCATGCGACGCAATGCGCGCAGTGCGTCGCCGTGCGCGCGGTCCGTCGCCGGGCGCGCGTCCGTCGCCGTGCGGGGATCAGGCGGCGGAGGTCCGTGCGGGCACGGTCGCACCCCACCCGAGCGCGGGCGCGACCTCGCGGGCGATGAGCTCGATCGAGCGCAGCACGAGCTCGTGCGGCGGGTCGACCGAGTGCACCTGGAACGCCACCTCGGTCGCCTGCGCGGCGACATCGTCACGGGCGAGCGACTCGATGACGTCGTCGACCGTGCCGACGTGGGTGTCGTAGGCGGCGATGAGGTCGTCGAGCCGGTCCCCGAGCGGCATCTGTCCGGCACGGGCGAACCCGACGACGGCGCGGCGCAGACCGATCTCCGCGTAGCGGCGGGCCTCCGCGCGCGAGTCGGCGACGAACACGGTGCGGGAGGCGACGATCCGAGGCGGCACCCCGTGCGGCAGCGCCGCGCGGTACGCGTCCACGATCGGCTGTTGCACGTGCGAGAGGCTCGCGCGCGGAGCATCCGCCGATCTCGGCTGAGTGCGGGAGAGCATGAGACCGTGCCCGGCCCGCCCGGCGCGCGTGCCGCCCGAGGGCGAGAAGGTCGCCTGCCAGACCCTGCCGAGCAGGCCCCTGCCCGGCGGCTGCAGGCGGTTCGCGTCGTCGCCGAGGGCGCCGCCCGCGAGCGCGGCGACGAGCGCGTCGACCTTCTCGTCGAAGATGCGCGCACGTTCGTCGGGGTTCGCCCCGAACGCGAGGAACGAGGCCGGCGTCGACCCGGAGCCGAGCCCGAGCTCGACACGGCCTCCCGAGAGCAGGTCGAGCACGACGGCATCTTCGGCGACGCGCACGGGGTCTTCGAGCGGGAGGGTCACGACTCCCGTGCCGAGCCGGATGCGCGAGGTCTGCGCCGCTACGTGCGCGAGGAGCACGAATGGCGACGGCATGCCGCCCTCGGCGGCGTGGAAGTGGTGCTGCGCGACCCACGCCGAGTCGAACCCCTGCCGCTCGGCTGCGACGATCTGTTCGATCGCGATGCGGTACCGTTCCGCCGCGCCCGTGTCGTCGAGCAGGCGGGTGAAGAATCCGATGCGGGTCACGCGGCCGCCCTCATGCTCGGTCATGTTCAGCCCTCCCGGCACCCGAGATTAGGCAAGGCGTCCGGATGCCGCGACCCGACGTGTCACACAGGCGAACCGGGTGTCACATGGGGTCACCGTCGTTGCGCGTCCGGCCGATGTGCGGTGCGGCATCCCGGCCGATGTGCGGTGCGCCGGGCGGGCGGGCGAGGCGATCTCCGACAGGATGTCGAGCACGGAGTACGGGAGGGGACCCGGTGTCATCGAAGCAGAGGAACAGCCTGCCGTCGTGGGGCAACGAGTTGTGGCTGACGCGCGGCCAACGGCGCTTCATCGGCACGGTGACGACCGTCACGGTCGTCGTCGGCCTCGTCGGCTGGCTGTTGTCGCTCACCCCCGGGCCGTCTGCGATGGCGATCCGGTCGCTCTTCGAGCGGGGCGGCGCCGAGACGGCGGCCGAGATGCAGAAGCACGTGCCGGACGTGCCGCTCGACGTGCTGCTCGACCAGCACGTCGGCGGCGACGAGGACGACTCGACGGCGGGCGACCCGTCGCGGTACGACGTCTTCTCCCCCGCCGACGGCGACGAGCCGCTGCCGACGATCGTGTGGGTGCACGGCGGCGCGTGGATCTCGGGCTCGTCGACCGACGTCGACCCGTACCTGCGGATCCTCGCCGCAGAGGGCTACACGACCGTCGGGCTGAACTACTCGCTTGGGCCCGAGGAGACGTACCCGACCGCGGTGCACCAGCTCAACGACGCCCTGCTCGAGCTCGAGGCGCGTGCCGATGACCTGCGCATCGACCGCGACCGCATCGTGCTCGCGGGCGACTCCGCCGGCGCACAGCTCGCGAGCCAACTCGCGGCGCTCACCACGAATCCCCGCTACGCGCAGTTGCTCGGCATCGACCCGGCGCTCGACGCCTCGCAGCTCGTCGGCGTCGTGCTCAACTGCGGGGTCTACGACCTCGACGCGATGTCGGAGCTCACGGGCCTGCCTGCCTGGGGCTTCCGGGTGGCGCTCTGGGCGTACACGGGCAAGAAGGACTGGTCGCAAGGGGCCGCGGGCAGCACGATGTCGACCATCGACTTCGTCACCGAGGAGTTCCCGCCGACGTACATCTCGGGCGGCAACGCCGACGGACTGACCTGGCTGCAGTCGCTGCCGATGCGCGACCGGCTCGTCGATCAGGGGGTCGACGTCACCGAGCTGTTCTGGCCGGCCGACCACGAGCCGGCCCTCGGGCACGAATACCAGTTCCACCTCGACGGCGAGGACGCGCAGGCGGCGCTCGTCGAGACGCTCGAGTTCCTGCAGGGCGTCACACGCTGAAGCGGGCCCGCGGCTGCGGTTGATCGTCGCATCACCGAAGTGCCGGACGGTCGACCGGTCTCGGGCTCGGGCCCTCCGCCGGCGACCACCGATTCGCAGGGACTTACAGGATGAGCCGCCCGGCACCCGCGCATGCGGGCCTGCCGGGCGGCTCATCCTGTAACCGGTGGGATGTCGCGGGCGTCAGTCGCGCGACGAACCGTGCCGGGGCTTGCGCGCCGGCTTGTCGTCGTCGTAACGCGGCTTGTCGTCGTTGTCGTAACGCGGGTTGTCGTCAGAGTCGCGACGGGGTTTGTCGTCGTAGTCGCGACGGGGCTTGTCGTACCCGCGGCCGCCGTCGCGATCGTATCCCCGACCGCCGCGGTCACCGCGGTCTCGGTCGTACCCGCGCCCGCCGTCGCGCCCACCGCGGTCGTATCCGCCACGGTCTCGGTCGTATCCTCCGCGCGACGACCCGCCCTTGTCGACGCGCAGGTCGATGAGCTCGCCCGAGATGCGCGTGCCGGCCAGCCGATCGAACACGTCGCGGGGCAGGTCGGCGGGCAGCTCGACGAGCGAGAAGTCGCCGCGGATCTGGATCTTGCCGAACTCCTCGCGCCGAAGCCCGCCCTCGTTCGCGAGCGCGCCCACGATCTGCCGGGGGTCGACGTGCTGACGGCGACCGACCGAGATGCGGTAGTTCTTGAACGGAGGGTGCGAGTGGCGGCGATCCGAGCCGTCGCGCTCGTATCGGTCGCGGCCCCGGTCGCCCCGGTCGTAACGGTCGCCGCGATCGCCGCGGTCCCGGTCGTAACGGTCACCTCGGTCGCCGCGCGAGTCACGCCCGCCGCGATCCCGATCCCGGTCGAACCGCGACGGCCGCTCGGGCTCGGGCTCCATGAGCAGCGGTGACTCGCCCTGCGCGACGACGGCGAGCGCAGCGGCCACGTCGGTCTCGGGCACGTCGTGGTGGCGCACGTAGTGGGCGATGATGTCGCGGAAGCCCTCGATGCGCTCGGCCTCGCCGAGGGCGGCCGTGATGCGGTCGTCGAAGCGCGCGAGGCGGGTGACGTTGATGTCCTCGACGCTCGGCAGCTGCATCTGGGTGAGCGGCTGCTTCGTCGTCTTCTCGATGCGGTTGAGCAGCCCGCGCTCGCGCGGCGTGACGAAGCTGATCGCGTCGCCCGAACGGCCGGCGCGGCCGGTGCGACCGATGCGGTGCACGTACGGCTCGGGGTCGGTCGGGATGTCGTAGTTCACCACGTGCGAGATCCGCTCGACGTCGAGGCCTCGCGCCGCGACATCCGTGGCCACCAGGATGTCGAGCTTGCCGCTCTTCAACTGGTCGACGGTGCGCTCGCGCTGGGCCTGCGCGACGTCGCCGTTGATGGCGGCGGCCGAGTAGCCGCGGGCGCGCAGCTTCTCGGCGACCTCTTCAGTGGCGTTCTTCGTGCGGACGAAGATGATCATGCCCTCGAAGTTCTCGACCTCGAGGATGCGGGTGAGCGCATCGATCTTCTGCGCGTGCGCGACGAGCAGGTAGCGCTGGGTGATGTTCGCCGAGGTCTGGGTCTTGGTCTTGACCGTGATCTCTTCGGGGTCGTGCAGGTACTGCTTCGACATGCGGCGGATCGCGGCGGGCATGGTCGCCGAGAAGAGGGCGACCTGCTTGTCGTCGGGGGTGTCGGCGAGGATGGTCTCGACGTCTTCGGCGAAACCCATCTTGAGCATCTCGTCGGCCTCGTCGAGCACGAGGTACTTGAGCTCAGAGAGGTCGAGGGTGCCCTTGTCGAGGTGGTCCATGATGCGACCCGGCGTGCCGACGACGATGTGCACGCCGCGACGCAGCGCCGAGAGCTGCACGCCGTAGCCCTGGCCGCCGTAGACGGGCAGGATGTGCACGCCGCGCAGGTGCGCCGCGTACTTCTCGAACGCCTCGCAGACCTGCAGGGCGAGCTCGCGCGTGGGGGCGAGCACGAGCGCCTGCGGCGTCTTCTGGTCGACGTCGAGCCGGTCGAGCACGGGCAGCGCGAACGCCGCCGTCTTGCCGGTTCCGGTCTGCGCGAGGCCGACGACGTCGCGCCCCGAGAGCAGGGTCGGAATGGTCGCGGCCTGGATCGCCGAAGGGGTCTCGTACCCGACGTCGTCGAGTGCGCGGAGCACGGCGTCGCCGAGCCCGAGGTCCGCGAACGTGGTCGTGGCGGGCTCCTCCGGAGCCGCGGCCTCGACGGGGGCATCGCCTGTGGTCACCCTTCAGGGTACCGCCCGGCCCCTGCGCGGTACCTGAGTCGGGCTCGGGGATGCCGCCGGCCGGCGTCCGCCCGACCGTCGCACCGCGCCGCGTCGCACCGCGTTCGTCTCGCGGACCTCGACTCAGCCCCTCGGCTTCTTCGGTCCCTTGCCGCGGCCCGGGTGGTCGCCCTCGTCGACGGGCGGCTGGGTCGGCTCGACGGTCGGATCGGGTTCGGCCGACGGCTCCGCCGAGGGCTCGACGCCCGGGTCGTCGGTCGGCTCGACGGTGGGATCGTCGGGCACGATCGACGGCGAGGGTGCGGCCGGCGGTGTCGCCGTCGGCAGGATCGGCGGGTATGCGCGCGACGTCGGCGGCGTGCTCGGCGTCGGCCGCGGCGACTGCACCGAGGGTGCGGCCTCGTCGACCTGCCCGCCCGCGGTCGACCCGATGAGGGCGACGGCGCCGCCGAGCATCGCGACCGCCACGAGCCCCGCCCCCGTGATGACCGACGCCTGTCGATGCCCACGCACCCACAGCGCGGCGGGCGCGAGCAGGTCGCGCAGCCGGGTCATGCCGCGACCGATCCCCGGAACCCGGGCGGGCAGCGCGGCGATCCGCGCCCAGAACGAGGTGGCGACGGCGAGGAGCGGCGCGAAGGCCGCCGCCCACGGCGACCGCTTCGGCGGTGCCGCCCGACGACCGCGCGGACGGCGCAACGGCTCGTCGTCGTGGTGTTCGTCGGTCACGGATGCCTCGGGGGATGCTCGGGTGGGACGGCGCCGGCGGTTCGCCCTGCCGATCATCGATCAGGACGAGACCACCCGCGAACGGGGGACGCTCCCAACGAGGATAGGCGGTGGTCGTCGCCGCCGCATCCCCGCCGGATCAGGCGCCGACGATGAGCCCGTAGATGAGTGCGCCGAACTGCTGGACGAGCGCCATCGCACCGATCGTCGCCGCGATCGCGCCGTAGACGCGGGTCGCGCCGCCGCGCACGAAGGCGACGATGCCGATCGTGATCGCGACGAGCGCGAGCACCACGGAGATCGCCGCCGCGATGAGCGCGACGGTCGAGTAGGTGGTGAAGTCGCCCGACCGGATGATCGATGCGTTGACGACGATCATCGCGAGGTCGAACACGATGATGACGATGCCGAAGACCAGGGCGACGACGCCGACCGGCTCGCTGCGCCGGGTGTCGGCGGGCGGCTTGCGCGGCGATGAGGCGGCCGCCGGAGCATACGCGGCCGGCTGGGCGTAGGCGGCCGGCTGGGCGGAGCCGGGAGCGGGTGCTGCGGGCGGTTCCTGGCTGGTCATGCGGCCACCCTATCGGGCGGGTCGGCCGCACTCCCGGAAGTGCTGCGATCCTGCTAGTCTTCCACCGAGTTTCAACGTTGAAACTCCGCGAGAGACCCGAGGACGATGACGACCCGAACCGACTCCAGCTCGGCCCGCCCCGCACGCTCGGCGCGCACCGACCACCACCCGCTCGGCGCGCGCACCTGGACCGCCGTCATCCTCGTCGGGCTCGTCGGCCAGCTCGCGTGGGTGATCGAGAACATGTACCTCAACGTGTTCGTCTACGACACGATCTCGACCGACCCCGCGGTGCTCGCCGTCATGGTCGCGACGAGCGCCGTCGCCGCGACCGTCGCGACGCTCGTCGTGGGCGCCTGGTCCGACCGGCTCGGCCGCCGGCGCGAACTCGTCGCGGCCGGGTACGTCGCGTGGGGTGCGGTGACCGCGGCCTTCGGCCTCGTCGGGGCACCGGATGCCGCATCCGAAGCCGCACCGACCGTGATCGCGGCGGTCGTCGCGATCATCGCGCTCGACTGCATCATGAGCTTCATCGGCTCGGGAGCGAACGACGCGGCGTTCGCCGCCTGGGTGACCGACTCGACGGTGCCCGCGAACCGCGGGCGGGTCGACGGCTGGCTCGCCACGATGCCGCTCGTCGCGATGCTGCTCGTGTTCGGCCTGCTCGACCCCATGACGCAGGACGGGCAATGGGGCGCGTTCTTCGCACTCGTGGGCGGCGTGACGGCGGCGACGGGCATCGCGTCGTGGTTCCTCGTGCGCGACCGGGGCGTCGCGCCACGGCGGTCGGGGGTCTGGCGGTCGGTCGTCGACGGCCTGCGCCCCGCGACCGTGCGCCGCGAGCCTGCGCTGTTCCTGACCCTCGCGATCTGGTGCGTCATCGGGGTGAGCTCGCAGGTGTTCATCCCCTTCGTGCTCATCTACCTGCGGTACTCGCTGCAGCTCGAGAACTCGGCGATCGTGCTCGGCATCGTGCTCGTGCTCGCATCGGTGCTGAGCATCGTCGGCGGCCGCATCATGGATCGCGTCGGCAAGGAGCGCTACCTGCTGCCGGTCGTGGCGATCTTCGCGACGGGACTCGTGGCGATGTGGTTCGCCCGCGACTTCGCGTGGGTGATCGTCGCGGCGACACTCATGATGGCCGGCATGATGAGCTCGATCGCCGCGGTCTCGGCGATGACCCGCGACCAGACGCCCGCCGACCGCGCCGGCGGCGTGCAGGGTGCCCGCATGATCATGGCGGTCATGCTGCCGATGGTGATCGGTCCGGCGATCGGGGCCGCGATCATCTCGGGCGCGGCGCACACGTACGTCGAGCTCGGTCGTGAGCAGCCGGTGCCCGGGGCCGAGATCTTCCCCGTGGCGGCGGCGGTGCTCGTGCTCGTACCGGTGCTCGCCATGCTGCGGCGGCGGGTGCTCGGCGAGGCCGGTGGTCGCGCATGAACGGGTTTCGAGACGGTCGCTCCGCTTCCTCCTCAACCCACCCACGAGACGGTCGCTCCGCTCCCTCCTCAACCCACCCACTCGCCGAGTACCCGCGCCCCCAGCTCGCGCGCGACAGCCACCTCAGCCTCAACGGCCACTGGGAGTACGCGTTCACGGGCGACGACGCCCGCCCCGCCGCATGGGACGGCCGCATCCTCGTTCCCTACTCCCCCGAGGCCGAGCGCTCGGGCGTCGGCCGCCAGCTGCAACCCGGCGAGCACCTCTGGTACCGGCGTACCGTGCGCCTGCCCGAGGGATTCCTCGTCGATCGCGTCATCCTGCAGTTCGGCGCGGTCGACCAGCGCTGCCGGGTCTTCGTCGACGGCGAACCGGTCGGCGAGCACGAGGGCGGCTACCTCCCGTTCTCGATCGACGTGACGGATCGGCTCGCCGACGGCGCCGAGCACGAGCTCGTCGTCGACGTCGTCGACCCGAGCGACACCTCCTTCCACTCGCGGGGCAAGCAGTCGCTGCACCGCGGCGGCATCTGGTACACCGCCCAATCCGGCATCTGGCAGCCCGTCTGGATCGAGTCGGTGCCCGACCTGCACGTGCAGCGCCTCGACCTGCGCCCGAGACTCGCCGACGAGGCGGTCGAGGTCGTCGTCGAGGCATCCGGCCCGATCGTGCGCGACGTATCGCCGACACGACGCGACGCCGGCGCACCCGGCACGACTGCGGAGGCCGCCCCGCTCGCGACCGTCGTGCTCTTCGACGACGGCCGCGAGATCGCGCGCGCCGAGGGACCGGCGAGCACGACGCTCACGCTGCCCGTACCCGACCCCAGGCGGTGGACGCCCGACGACCCGTTCCTCTACGACCTCGAGGTGCGCCTCGGCGACGATGTCGTGCGGAGCTACGTCGGCATGCGCTCGGTCGGGGTCGCGCCCGACGCGTTCGGCCGGCCGCGGCTCATGCTCAACGGCGAGCCGGTGTTCCATGCGGCCGTGCTCGACCAGGGGTACTGGCCAGACGGGCTCTACACGCCCCCGTCCGACGAGGCGATGGTGAGCGACCTGCTCGCGATGAAGGCGCTCGGTTTCAACGCCGTGCGCAAGCACATCAAGATCGAGCCGCTGCGCTGGTACCACCACTGCGACCGGCTGGGCCTGCTCGTCTGGCAGGACCTGGTCAACGGCGGCCGGCGCTACAACCCCGCGGTCATCACCGCGCCGGTGAAGCTGCCGGTGCGGTTCGACGACCGCCGGCACCGGCTCTTCGGCCGACAGGATGCCGCGGGGCGGGCGGAGTTCACGCGTGAGCTCGAGGCGACCGTGCGCCTGCTGCAGAACTCGCCGAGCGTCGTCGTGTGGGTGCCGTTCAACGAGGGGTGGGGTCAGTTCGACGCGCTCGACGCCGTCGAACGGGTGCGCGCCCTCGACCCCGACCGCGTGATCGACCACGCGAGCGGCTGGCACGACCAGGGCGGCGGCGACCTCCTGAGCCTGCACGTGTACTTCCGCAGGCTGAAGCCCGGCCGCGACTGGGGCCGCGACGGTCGTGCGGTCGTCGTCTCGGAGTACGGCGGGTACAGCCTGCGGCTTCCGGGCCACGAGTTCAGCCGCAAGGAGTTCGGCTACCGCCGGTATCGCAGCATCGAGGCGCTCACCGACGGGTTCGTCGAGCTGCACCGCCGCGAGGTGCTGCCCGCGATCACGGCCGGACTGTCGGGCATCGTCTACACGCAGCTCTCCGACGTCGAGGACGAGCTCAACGGGCTCATCACCGCCGACCGCACCGTCGTGAAGGTCGACACCGACCGGGTGCGCGAGGTCGTCGGCGAGCTGTTCGCAGAGTTCGCCGCGGTGACGACGCAGGTCGCGGCATCCCCGTCCGTCGCGGGATCCCCGTCGATGGCGGCATCCCCGCTGGCCGCGGCATCCCCGCCGATGGCGGCGCAGCCGACCCGACCGCGCTGAATCGCGACGCCCCTCCGCCCACCCGCACCCCTGCGTTGCCCAGCCCCTCCTCCCCTTCGAACCCGAGAACGGAACCCCATGGCCAGAACGATCGTCGAGCGCGAGCTCACCGCCCCCGTCGCCCTGTGCGGGCCCGACGGGCGCCTCAACCGCGACGCCGTCGGCTGGACGCGCACGCCGATGCACGACACGTCGGGCATCGACGGCCGCCGGGTCTGGGGCCGCAACAAGCGGTGGGAGTACTGGGCGGTGACGACGCCGACGCACATCGTCGCGCTCACCGTGTCGTCGATCGACTACGCGGCGGTGCACGCGATCCTCGTGCACGATCGGCGCGACGGGACGACGATCGACCGCTCGGCGATCGCGCCGCTCGGCTCGAGCGCGACGCTGCCGGCATCGCTCGGCGACGGCCCGGCGCGCGCTCGCACGAAGTCGATCGAGATCGACGTCGAGGAGCTCGCCGACGGCTCGGGCACGACGCTCCGCGGCTCGGCGGCCGGCGTGCGCTTCGAGATCGTCGCGCATCGGCCTGCCGGGCACGAGAGCCTCGGCGTCGTGGTGCCGTGGTCGGACCGGCGGTTCCAGTACACCGTCAAGGACGTCGCACGGCCGGCGACCGGCTGGCTCGAGATCGGGAGCAGCAAGCCTGGCGACAGCGGCAAGGGCGGTGAGGGCGGCGAGCCCTCCGAACGCATCGAGCTGCCCGAGGGCGAGAGCTGGGCCGTGCTCGACCACGGCCGCGGTCGCTGGCCCTACCGCATGGTCTGGAATTGGGGTGCCGCGTCGGGCGTCGTCGGCGGCCGCACGATCGGACTGCAGCTCGGCGGCAAGTGGACCGACGGCACCGGTTCGACCGAGAACGCGGTCGTCGTCGACGGGCGCCTCCACAAGCTCAGCGAGGAGCTCGACTGGGACTACGACATCCACGACTGGCTCGCGCCCTGGCGCATCCGCGGCACCCACGCCGACCTGTGGTTCACGCCGTTCTGGGACCGGGTGAGCGCGACCGAGCTCGTCGTCTTCGGCTCGCACGGCCACCAGTGCTTCGGGCACTACTCGGGTTGGGTCGACGCGGGCTCCGAGCGGATCGCGGTCGACGGGCTGCTCGGCTGGGCCGAGGACGTGAGGAACCGGTGGTGAACCGGCGCTCGGCCGGCCCGACCCTCAAGGACGTCGCGGCGATCGCGGGCGTCTCGTACCGCACGGTGTCGAACGTCATCAACGGGCGCGCGCCCGTGAGCGCGTCGACGAGGGAGCGGGTCGAGACCGCGATCGCCGAGGTCGGGTACCGTCCGCAGCTCGCCGCGCGGCAGTTGCGGATGGGGCGCTCGAACCTGCTCACGCTCTCGGTGCCGTTCCTCTCGCTGCCGTACTTCGCCCAGCTCGCGCACGCCGTCGTCGGCGCCGCCGAGCGGGTCGGCTACGACGTCGTCGTCGACGAGACCCACGGCGATCCCGAGCGCGAGCTGCGCGCCGCGCGCGGGTTCGGCACGATGCTCACCGACGGCATCGTGCTGAGCCCCATGACCCTGAGCGACGCCCAGCTCGACGCGGCACGCGGCACCACGCCGCTCGTCGTGCTGGGCGAGCGCATCCGCGGCGCCCGCGTCGACCGGGTCGTCGTCGACAGCGTCGTCTCGTCGCGCGACGCGACGGCGCACCTGATCGGGTCGGGGCGGCGCACGCTCGGGTTCCTCGGCACGGTTCCGGATGCCTCGTCGGGAGCTGCGGCCGCCGACCTGCGTCACGAGGGGTTCCGCTCGGCCCTCCGCGCGGCGGGGCTCGAGGCCGACCCACGGCACGTGCTCGAGGTGTCGGCGTGGAACCCGGCCTCGCCCGACGGCGACTACTCGCGGGAGGAGGGCTACGCACGCGTGCGCGCACTGCTCACGGGCGGACGCGGCGACGCGGGGCTCGACGGGCTCGACGGGCTCGTCTGCGCGAACGACCTGCTCGCGATCGGCGCGCTGCGCGCGTTCCGGGAGGCGGGCATCGACGTGCCGGGGCAGGTCGCCGTCGTCGGCTGGGACGATTCCCCCGAGTCGGCGTTCGCCGCGCCGTCGCTCACGAGCATCGCGCCCGACCTCGGCGAGATCGCGCGCCTCGCGGTGGCGTCGGTGCTGCGCCTCGTCGACGACCCGCACTCGCCCCCGCGCGTCGAGCAGGCGCCCTACCGGCTCGTCGTGCGCGAGTCGGCGCCGTAGGTCATCGCCGGCCGAGCGGCGGGTGCTCCCCTCCCGTCACCCCGCGGTCGACGCCCGCACCACGAGCTCGGGCTGGAAGACCACCTGCTCGGGCGCGAACTCCTCGTCGGCGTCGGCCTCGCGCAGCAGCAGGTCGACCGCCGTGTGGCCGATGAGCGCCGCCGGCTGGCGGATGGACGACAGCGGTACGACCGCCGCTGCGGCGAAATCGATGTCGTCGTAGCCGATGAGCGCGATGTCGTCGGGCACCCGCGCGTCGCCGCGCATCACGAGCGCCTGCAGCACGCCCATCGCGAGCAGGTCGTTCGCGGCGAACACCGCGTCGGGCCGCTCGGCCTCCGGCCGCGCGCGGATCGCCTCGCCCGCCGCCCGGCCCTGCAGCACGGTGAGGTTCTCGGTCGGCACGACCTCGAGCGCGGCATCCGGCACCTCGGCGACCGCTCGGCGGGCACCCTCGATGCGGTCGTCGATCTGGCGGAGGCCGGCGGGGCCGCCGACGAACGCGATGCGGCGTCGACCGAGGCCGAGCAGGTGCTCGGCGGCGAGCCTGCCGCCCGCGACGTCGTCGACCGAGACCGACGAGAAGCTGCGGTCGTGCACCTGCCGGTCGACGAGCACCACCGGCGTGCCGCGATCGCGCAGGCGCTGCAGCCGCGGCAGGTCGTCGGCGAGCGGCGAGATGAGCACGCCGTGCACGCGCTGCTCCTCGAACAGGTCGACGTAGACGCGTTCGCGCTCGATGCTCTCGTCACTCGTGCCGAGCAGCACGGTGAGCCCGGCGTCGGCTGCGCGAGTCTCTGCGCCGCGGGCGACCTCGGTGAAGAACGGGTTGCGCACGTCGAGCACGACGAAGCCGATCGAGCGACTGCGCCCGGCTCGGAGTTGGCGGGCGGCGTCGTTGCGCACGAACCCGAGCTCCTCGATCGCCGCGAGCACGCGCTCGACGGTTGCGGGGGCGACCTTGTCAGGCCGGTTGAGCACGTTCGAGACGGTGCCCACCGACACCGACGCGGCAGCCGCGACCTCACGAACACTGACCGCCATCGTCGTCCCTCCCTGTCTGCGCCGACCCGCTCGCGCCGTTCGCCCCGGGCGATCGGCGTCGAGCCGATTCGATCATGGCATCGAACCGCGGCGGTGCCGACGCGCCCGGATTGAGTCGTTTCAATATTGTGACTTGACCATACCCCCGACGCGACCCTACAGTAGCGATGGGTCGAGATTGAATCGATTCATAGCAACCCCCAAGCCGAGCGTTCCCCCGCTCACCTCAACGAGGAGGCCCCGTGACGGACACCCCGCCCACGCCCGCGGCGACTCCGCCGATGCTCGAGCTCGAGAACGTCGCGAAGTCCTTCGGCGCCGTGGTCGCGCTGCGATCGGGCAGCCTGCGACTCGAGCGCGGATCGATCCACGCGCTCATCGGCGAGAACGGCGCCGGCAAGTCGACGCTCGTGAAGATCGTCGCCGGGCTCTACCGCCGCGACGCCGGCGACTTCCGCCTGAACGGCGAGTCGGTCGACTTCGGCTCGACGGCGCAGTCGAAGGCCGCGGGCATCGCGGTCATCTACCAGGAGCCGACGCTCTTCCCCGACCTCACGGTCACCGAGAACGTCTTCATGGGCCGCCAGCCGGTGAGCCGCTGGGGCCGCATCGACCGCAAGGCCATGCGGCACGAGGTCGAACAGCTCTTCGCCCGCCTCGGCGTCGGCATCGACCCCGACCGTCCGGCCGAGGGCCTCTCGATCGCCGACCAGCAGGTCATCGAGATCGCGAAGGCCGTCTCGCTCGACGCCCGCGTGCTCATCATGGACGAGCCGACCGCCGCCCTCTCGGGCGTCGAGGTCGACCGCCTCTTCCAGATCGCCCGCAGCCTGCGCGACGAGGGCCGTGCGCTCCTCTTCATCTCGCACCGGTTCGACGAGGTGTTCGCGCTCTGCGACACCGTCACCGTCATGCGCGACGGCTCGTACATCGCGACGACCCCGATCGGCGAGACCACGGTCGACGACCTCGTGCGCCAGATGGTCGGCCGCGACGTCACCGAGCTCTTCCCCAAGCTCGAGGCCGATATCGGCGAGCCGCTGCTCGAGGTCGACGGCCTCTCGAGCCCGCTCTTCCACGACATCTCGTTCACGGTGCGGGCTGGCGAGATCGTCGGACTCGCGGGCCTCGTCGGCGCCGGTCGCAGCGAGGTCGCGCGCGCCGTCTTCGGCGTCGACTCCTACGACGCCGGCTCGGTCACCCTGGGCGGGCGGCCCGTGCCGAAGAGCCGGCCGGATGCCGCGATGAAGGCCGGCCTCGCGCTCGTGCCCGAGGACCGCCGCAAGCAGGGACTCGTGCTCGACTCCTCCGTCGCCCGCAACGTCACGCTCGCGATCCGCGAGACGATCGCGAAGGCCGGCCTCATCACCTCGGGCATGGAGAACCGCGCCGCGAAGGAGTGGGCGAGCCGGCTCGAGGTCAAGACGAACGCCCTCTCGACCGTCGCCGGAACCCTGTCGGGCGGCAACCAGCAGAAGGTCGTGCTCGGCAAGTGGCTCGCCACCGAGCCGCGCGTGCTCATCATCGACGAACCGACCCGCGGCATCGACATCGGCACGAAGTCCGAGGTGCACCGTCTTCTCTCCGAGCTCGCGGGGCGCGGCATGGGCATCCTCATGATCTCCAGCGAACTGCCCGAGGTGCTCGGCATGGCCGACCGCGTGCTCGTCATGCGCGAGGGCCGCATCACCGCCGAGATCGACCGCGCCGACGCGACGAGCGAGAACGTCATGTTCGCCGCGACCCACGCCGAGGGAGCCCACCAGTGACCGCGACCATCGAGAAGACCGCCGTCACGAAGCGGCTGCACGCCATCGGCGCCGTGCGCGAGTTCGGCATCCTGATCGCGCTCGCGCTCGTCGTGCTCGCGGCGACGATCGCCAACCCCAACTTCCTGTTCAGCGCCGACGGCTGGCGCGACCTGCTGCTGACGCCCGCGATCCTCGTGCTCGTCGCGATCGGGCAGGCGATCGTCATCATCACCCGCAACGTCGACCTCTCCGTCGGGTCGATCCTCGGCCTGTCGGCCTACCTCACGGGGCGCCTGTTCATCGACCTGCAGGGCATCCCGATCGTCGCGGTCTTCGTGATCGCCGTCGTCTTCGGCGGGCTCCTCGGCCTCGTCAACGGCGCGCTCGTGGCGTTCGCGAAGGTGCCGGCCATGGTCATCACGCTCGGCACGCTGTACGCCTACCGCGGCATCAACGTGCTGTGGACCGGCAGCGACCGCATCAACGCCTCCGACCTGCCGAAGGACTTCCTCGCCCTCGGCACCGGGCAGATCCTGTGGATCCCGATCCTCACGATCATCGCCGTCGTCGTGCTCGCCGTCACCGGCTGGATCATGAAGAACACCCGTGGCGGTCGCGAGTTCTACGCGATCGGCTCCGACCCGGCCGCGGCCGAGCTCTACGGCCTGCGGGTGACCCGGCGCCTGCTCATCGCGTTCGCGACCTCGGGTGCGCTCGCGGGCCTCGCGGGCGTGCTGTACGCCGCGCGCTACGGCACGATCAACTCGCAGGCCGGCTCGGGCTGGGAGCTCGACGCGGTGGGCGCGGCCGTCATCGGCGGCGTCGCCATCACGGGCGGCGTCGGGTCGGTCTGGGGTGCCGCGATCGGCGCCTGGCTGCTGCTCACCATCAACCGGGCGCTGCCGATCCTCGGCATCCCCGACTTCTGGCAGCGCGCCGTCGTCGGCGTGCTCATCATCGGCGCCATCGTGCTCGACCGCGTGCTCGCCGTCCGACAGAAACGCAAGCTCCTCGAGGCGAGGGAGGACGACCGATGACCGCCACCACCACCGCGGCCGCCGCCATCGCGCGCACGTACCGCGACTACGACCGTCCCCTCTGGCAGCGCGTGCTGCTCACTCGCGAGATGGCGATCGTCGCCCTCGTGCTCGTCGTCGCCGTGGTCGCCGCCGCGACCGTGCGCGGCTTCGGCCAGCCGATCACCGTCACCTACCTGCTGCTCGACGTCATGCCGATCCTGCTCATCGCGCTGCCGATGACGCTCATCATGATCACGGGCGAGATCGACCTCTCGGTCGCGAGCATCGTGGGCCTCTCGAGCGTGCTGACCGGCGTGCTCACCGCGGGCGGCCTGCCGTTCGAGGTCGCGGCCGTGGTCGCGCTCGTCGCCGGCGCCGTCTGCGGGGCGATCAACGGCTTCCTCGTCACGGTCGTCGGGCTGCCGTCGCTCGCCGTCACGATCGGCACGCTCGCGCTCTTCCGCGGCCTCGCCGTCGGGCTCCTGGGCACGACCGCGATCACCGACTTCCCCGAGTTCTGGACGTCGCTCGCGAAGGCCCGCGTCGGGGGCAGCAACGTGCCCGTCGTGCTGTTCGTGTTCCTCGTGCTGCTCGCGGTCTTCGTCGTACTGCTGCACTTCACGCCGTTCGGCCGGGGCATCTACGCGATCGGCCTGTCGAAGGCGGCCGCCCGGTTCTCGGGCGTGCACGTCGAGCGCACGAAGTTCGTGCTGTTCGTGCTCGCCGGCGTGATCTCGGCGCTCGCGGGCATCTTCTACACGCTGCGCTTCGGCAGCGCCCGCGGCGACAACGCGACGGGCCTCGAACTGCAGGTCATCGCGGCGGTCGTGCTCGGCGGGGTCTCCGTCTTCGGCGGCCGCGGCGCGATCCACGGCGTCATCGCGGGCGTGCTGCTGATCGGCGTGCTGTCGAGCGCGCTGCGGCTCGCGAACGTCACGAGCGACGTCATCAACATCATCACCGGAGCGCTGCTCGTGCTCTCGGTGGTGACCACCAGCTTCCTGGCCTGGCTGCGCAAGCGCCGGAGGGCACCAGGGGGAACACCGCGCGTCGAGGCCTCCACAGCAGGGTGACCGGGCCGCGCGAACCGTCGAGGCGATCACTCGTCGACCTCATTCCGATGAAGGGAAGAACAACGATGTTTCAGAAGAAGACCCGCGCCGGTGCGCTCGTCGCGCTCACCGCGGCCGCAGCACTGGTGCTGACGGGCTGCGCGGTCGACAGCGGCTCCGGCGGCGGCGAGTCCACCGACGGCGCCGGCAGCGACAACCTGTCGATCACGTTCCTGCCGAAGAACCTCGGCAACCCGTACTTCGACACCTCGTCGGCGGGCGCGAAGGAGGCCATCGGCGAGTTCGACGGCACGTTCGCCGAGGTCGGCCCCGCCGAGGCCACGCCCGACGCGCAGGTGAGCTACATCAACACGCTCACCCAGCAGGGCGTCGGCGCGATCGCCGTCTCGGCGAACGACCCCGAGGCGATCTGCGACGCCCTCAACGAGGCCCGCGACGCGGGAATCAAGGTCGTCACGTTCGACTCCGACACCAACCCCGACTGCCGCGACCTGTTCATCAACCAGGCCACCGCCGAGGGCATCGCCAAGGTGCAGGTCGACGAGATCACGAAGCAGATCGGCGACGAGGGCGAGATCGCGATCCTGTCGGCGTCGGCCAACGCGACGAACCAGAACGCCTGGATCGACCTCATGAAGGCCGAGCTCGAGGCGAACCACCCGAACGTGAAGCTCGTCGACGTCGTCTACGGCGACGACGACGACCAGACGTCGTTCGACAAGACCGCGGCGCTGCTGCAGACGCACCCCAACCTCAAGGGCATCGTCTCGCCCACGACGGTCGGCATCGCCGCCGCCGCCCGCTACCTCTCCACCTCGGAGTACAAGGGCAAGGTCGCGCTGACCGGTCTCGGCACGCCGAACCAGATGCGCGAGTACGTCGAGGACGGCACCGTCACCTCGTTCGCGCTGTGGAACCCGGCCGACCTCGGCTACCTCGCCGCGTTCGCGTCGAAGGCGCTCATCGAGGGCGACATCACCGGTGAGGTCGGCGACTCGTTCGAGGCCGGCAAGCTCGGCGAGTACGAGGTCGGCGAGGACGGCGTCGTGCTGCTCGGCGACCCGTACGTGTTCGACGCCGAGAACATCGGCGACTTCGACTTCTGAGTCGAAGACCGCTGAACCGATGAGGATGCCGCAGGCCGGGCTCCCGGCCCGGCCTGCGCCTCCTCTCCCCCACCTCCGAGCACCGACCACCACGACTAGACCGAGGAATGGAGCGCACGATGACCGAGCCCGCATCGCGCCCCGAGCGCATCTGCTTCCAGCTGCAGGTCGACCCCGCGCGCCTCGACGAGTACCGCGAACGGCACGCCGCGGTCGCCCCCGACATGCTCCGCGCCATCGAGGCCTCGGGCCGGCGCGACTACTCGCTGTTCCTGCGCGCCGACGGCCTCCTCATCGGCGTCTACGAGACCGATGACGACGAGGCATCCCAGGCGGCCCTCGCCGCCGACCCGCGCACCGCGGCCTGGGAGGCCGAGATGGCCCCCTTCTTCATCGCCCTCGACGGCGCACGTCCCGACCAGGACGCCCCCAGACTCCCCGAGGTGTTCCACCTCGAAGACCAGCTCGCCCGGCTCGACGCCGACGCTCCGAGCTCGACGAACCGCTGACGACGGACCGCTGACGCGGCATCCGACCACCCTCACGAAAGCAGGACCACAGTGAGCATCCTCACCGACGACATCCAGGCGCAGCTGGCCGCGCAGGCCATCGAGCTGCCGAGCTGGGCGTTCGGCAACTCGGGCACGCGCTTCAAGGTGTTCGCGACGCCCGGCACGCCGCGCGACCCCTTCGAGAAGATCGCGGATGCCGCGCAGGTGCACCGGTACACGGCGCTCGCGCCGACCGTGGCCCTGCACATCCCGTGGGACCGCGTCGACGACTACGCAGCGCTGGGGCGCCACGCCGAAGACCTCGGCGTCGCCCTCGGCACGATCAACTCGAACACCTTCCAGGACGACGACTACAAGTTCGGCGCCCTCACCCACGAAGACGCCGCCGTGCGCCGCAAGGCCATCGACCACCACTTCGAGTGCATCGACATCATGCACGCGACCGGCAGCCGCGACCTCAAGATCTGGCTCGCCGAGGGCTCGAACTACCCGGGCCAGGCCGACCTGCGCGGCCGGCAGGACCGCCTGCACGAGTCGCTGCAGGAGATCTACGCGCGCCTCGGCGACGAGCAGCGCCTCGTGCTCGAGTACAAGTTCTTCGAGCCGGCGTTCTACCACACCGACGTTCCCGACTGGGGCACGAGCTACGCCCAGGTGGCGGCGCTCGGCGAGAAGGCGATGGTGTGCCTCGACACGGGCCACCACGCGCCCGGCACGAACATCGAGTTCATCGTCATGCAGCTGCTGCGGCTCGGCAAGCTCGGCTCGTTCGACTTCAACTCGCGGTTCTACGCCGACGACGACCTCATCGTCGGGGCGGCCGACCCGTTCCAGTTGTTCCGCATCATCTTCGAGGTGATCCGCGGCGGCGGCTTCAACAGCCCCGACGTCGCGTTCATGCTCGATCAGTGCCACAACGTGGAGGACAAGGTTCCCGGCCAGATCCGCAGCGTGCTCAACGTGCAGGAGATGACCGCGCGGGCGCTGCTCGTCGACCGCGACGCGCTCGCCGCCACCCAGGTCTCGGGCGACGTGCTCGAGGCCAACCGCATCTTCATGGACGCGTTCTACACCGACGTGCGCCCCGCCCTCGCCGAGTGGCGCGAATCGCGGGGCCTGCCCGCCGACCCGATGCGCGCGTTCGCCGAGTCGGGCTACCTGCAGCAGATCGCGGCCGACCGCGTGGGCGGCGTGCAGGCCGGATGGGGGGCGTGATGATGACGAACCCGGCAGCGGCAGAGCTCATCGCACGGTCGAACCGCCTCGGCGCCGACCCGAAGAACACGAACTACGCCGGCGGCAACACGTCGGTGAAGGGCACCGAGACCGACCCCGTCACGGGCGAGCCCGTCGAGCTGCTGTGGGTGAAGGGCTCGGGCGGCGACCTCGGCACCCTCACCGAGCAGGGGCTCGCGGTGCTGCGGCTCGACCGGCTGCAGGCGCTGAAGGGCGTCTACCCGGGCGTCGAGCGCGAGGACGAGATGGTCGCGGCGTTCGACTACTGCCTGCACGGCAAGGGCGGTGCGGCACCATCGATCGACACGGCCATGCACGGCCTCGTCGACGCGGCGCACGTCGACCACCTGCACCCCGACTCGGGCATCGCGATCGCGACGGCCGCCGACGGCGAGGCGCTGACCGCGAAGATCTTCGGCGACCAGGTCGTGTGGGTGCCGTGGCGCCGGCCCGGCTTCCAGCTCGGGCTCGACATCGCCGAGATCAAGGCCGCCAACCCCGCCGCGATCGGCTGCATCCTCGGCGGGCACGGCATCACGGCGTGGGGCGACTCCTCGGATGCCGCGGAGCGCAATTCGCTCTGGATCATCGACACCGCCGCCGAGTACCTCGCGTCGCACGGGTCCGCGCAGCCGTTCGGCGGCGTGCGCGCCGGCTTCGAGGCGCTGCCGTCGGGCGAGCGCCGGGAACGCGCCGCCGCGCTCGCACCGACGATCCGCGGCATCGCGTCGCACGACAAGCCGATGGTCGGCCACTTCACCGATGCCGACGTCGTGCTCGACTTCCTCGCCTCCGAGAAGGCGCCCGCGCTCGCGGCGCTCGGCACGAGCTGCCCCGACCACTTCCTGCGCACGAAGGTGAAGCCCCTCATCCTCGACCTGCCGGCGACGGCGACGGCCGAGGAGCAGATCGCCCGCCTGCACGAGCTGCACGAGGCGTACCGGGCCGACTACCAGGCGTACTACGGCGCCCACGCCACGCCCGAGAGCCCCGCGATCCGCGGCGCCGACCCGCTCATCGTGCTCGTGCCGGGCGTCGGCATGTTCTCGTACGGCGCGAACAAGCAGACCGCGCGCGTCGCGGGCGAGTTCTACGTCAACGCGATCAACGTCATGCGCGGGGCCGAGTCGGTCTCGACGTACTCGCCGATCTCCGACGCCGAGAAGTTCCGCATCGAGTACTGGGCGCTCGAGGAGGCGAAGCTCCAGCGGATGCCGAAGCCCAAGACCCACCAGGGCCGCATCGCCTTCGTCACGGGCGCCGCGTCGGGCATCGGCAAGGCGATCGCCACCCGCCTCGCCGCCGAGGGCGCGTGCGTCGTCGTCGCCGACCTCGACCTCGAGAAGGCGCAGGCCGCCGCGGCCGAGCTCGGCTCGGCCGACGTCGCGATCGGGGTCGCGGCGAACGTCGCCGACGCCGCGGCCGTGCAGGCCGCCCTGAACGAGGCGGTGCTCGCGTTCGGCGGCGTCGACCTCGTCGTGAACAACGCCGGCCTCTCGCTCTCGAAGCCGCTGCTCGAGACGACCGAGGCCGACTGGAACCTGCAGCACGACGTCATGGCGAAGGGCTCGTTCCTCGTGTCGAAGGCCGCCGCGCGCGTGCTCATCGACCAGAAGCTGGGCGGCGACGTCATCTACATCTCCTCGAAGAACTCGGTGTTCGCCGGCCCCAACAACATCGCGTACTCGGCGACGAAGGCCGACCAGGCCCACCAGGTGCGCCTGCTCGCGGTCGAGCTCGGCGAGCACGGCGTGCGCGTCAACGGCATCAACCCCGACGGCGTCGTGCGCGGCTCCGGCATCTTCGCGTCGGGATGGGGCGCGAACCGCGCCGCGACCTACGGCGTGAACGAGGAGGACCTGGGCCAGTTCTACGCGAACCGCACGATCCTCAAGCGCGAGGTCGTGCCCGAGAACGTCGCCGACGCGGTGTACGTGCTCACGGGCCCCGAGCTCAGCCGCACCACGGGCCTCCACATCCCGGTCGACTCCGGCGTCGCCGCCGCGTTCCTGCGATGACGTCGACACTCGTCGGTCGAGTAGCGACGAAGGAGCGTATCGAGACCACCCTCCGTGGCCTCGATACGGCGCTGCGCGCCTACTCGACCGACGGGGGCCGGCCATGACCCGGGCGGGCGCCGTCGCGGCGGTCGACCTCGGCGCGACGAGCGGACGCGTCGTCGTCGGCCACGTCGACCAGTCGTCCGGGCGCCTCGACCTCGAGCAGGTCGCCCGCTTCCCGAACGGGCCCGTGCGCCTCGCCTCGGGGCTGCACTGGGACTTCACGGGCCTCTACCGCGACCTGTCGCAGGGCCTCGCCGAGGCCTTCCGCCGCGAGCCCGACGTGAGCTCGATCGGCATCGACTCGTGGGCGGTCGACTACGGCCTGCTGCGGGGCGGGCGCCTCCTCGGCGAGCCGTTCCACTACCGCGACGAACGCAACGCCGACGCGGTCGACGGGGTGCACGCCCGAGTGCCGTTCGCCGAGCTGTACCGCCGCAACGGCCTGCAGTTCCTGCCGTTCAACACCGTGTACCAGCTCGCAGCCGAGCGCGACCGGGGTTGGCTCGATCTCGCCGACGCCATGCTGCTCATTCCCGACCTCGTCGCCTTCCAGCTGACGGGCGAGCAGGTCGCCGAGCGCACGAACGCCTCGACGACGGGACTCGTCGGCGTCACCACCGGCGAATGGGACGCCGAGCTCGTCGAACGGCTCGGGCTCGAGGCATCCCTGCTGCCCGATCTGGTCTCGCCCGGCGCCCTCATCGGGCCGCTGCGTCCGGCCGTCGCCGCCGAGCTCGGTGCGCCCGACGGGGTCGACGTCATCGCCGTCGGTTCGCACGACACCGCCTCGGCCGTCGTCGCCGTGCCGATGCGGGCCGAGTCGGCCGCCTACATCTCGTGCGGCACGTGGGGGCTCGTGGGCGTCGAGCTCGAGGCACCCGTCACGAGCGACGCGGCCCGCGCCGCCAACTTCACCAACGAGGGCGGCGTCGACGGCCGCGTGCGGTTCCTGCACAACGTCATGGGGTTGTGGCTGCTCAGCGAATCGGTGCGCTGGTGGGAACGCGACGGCTCGCGGGTGGTCCTCTCCGAGCTGCTGGATGCCGCTGCCGCCGTCGACCGACCGGTCGCGCTGTTCGACGCGAACGACCCCCGGTTCATGGCACCCGGCGACCTGCCCGGCCGCATCGTCGAGTGGTGCGCCGAGGTCGGCGTCGCCGCACCGCAGACCCGCGCCGAGTTCGCCCGGTCGATCATCGAGAGCCTCGCCCAGGCGTTCGCCGACGCCGTGCGCAGCGCGTCCGTGCTCTCGGGCGTCGACGTCGAGACGATCCACATCGTCGGCGGCGGCGCCCTCAACGAGCTGCTCTGCCGGCGCACCGCCGACCGGGCCGGCATCCCCGTGCTGGCCGGCCCCGTCGAGGCGACCGCCATCGGCAACGTGCTCGTGCAGGCACGCGCGCAGGGCTTCGCGACGGGCGAGCTCGAGGCGCTGCGCGACCTCGTCGCCCGCGCGTTCGAGCCCGTGCGATACGAGCCGCGACGCTGAGCCGACCGCCGCTGATTCGTCGGATGTGTTGACCGGCGCACGCATCTCCCGATAGACAGGGCGGTAACGCTCGACCGGCGCATCCCAAATGCCGGATGGGCGCCGCCGGAGCAACGACGTTCCGAACGCCGTTCCCCCTCCCCTCGCACCGCTTCGGCTCGACTGCACGACAGCGCACTGCAACGAGGAGGGAACCATCTGATGTCTACATCGAGACGAACCAGGGTGCTCAGGGGAACGACGGTGTTCGCCGCACTCGCGGGACTCGCACTCACGACGCTCGCACCGCTCGGCGCGGCGGCCGGGACCGAAGCCCTGCCCGAGCTCGCCCACGACGCCGACGACGCGGTCGGGGTCGTCGAGGTCACCGTGCCCGACCGCACCGAACTCGATCGACTCGTCGACACGGGCGTCGACCTCGATCACGGCGTGCGGCGCAACGACGACGGCACGCTCACCGCGCAGGCGATCATCAGCGACGCCGAGGCCGACGCGCTGCGCGCCCGGGGCTTCGACGTCGGCGCCACGGTGCACGACGAGGGCGACACCGAAGCCGTGCTCGGCGAGCGCGACGCCGCCATCGCCGCCGCCGAACGCGCCAACGCGTCGTTCGCCGAGGCGGCCGACGCCGGCGACGCCGCCGACGTCAAGATCATCCGCGCCGACTACTACACGTCGTTCGGCGTGGGGTACCTGTCGGTCGAGGCGAAGTTCGCCGACGGGCAGACGAACCCCGCCGCGCTCACGGTACTGCGCGACAGCGGCCCCGGCACCGCCCCGGGCTCGGGCGGTTCGCAGAACATCACGCGCTTCGTCGACGCCGGCGTGTACCTCTACCACCGTGGAGCCGCGCAGGTCACGACCCGGCCCGACACGGTGCAGATCACGAGCCCGAGCGGCGACGTCGCCACGGCGACGGTGACCGACTGGCTGCCGATCGACGGCGAGGAGACGCCGCGGCCCGACTACCAGCGCGACTTCATCACCTCGTACCTGACACCGCAGGAGCTCACCCAGCGCATCACGGACCTCGCCGCCGAGTTCCCCGCGATCTCGGAGCTCGTCGAGCTGCCGAACAAGACGGCGGGTTACCAGCGTCACGCCCAGGCTCTGTTCGGCAACGCCAACCAGAACCGCGTCGGCGTGGACTCGAGGGCCTGGGGCCAGGACGGCGGCAACGACATCACCGTCGCGCTGACATCGCCCGGCGTCGCGAACGCACCGCTCACGGTGAGCGTCGCCGGCTCGGCCATCACGGTCGCGCTCGCCACCGACGCGGCCGGCACCGCGACGAGCACCGCGGCCCAGGTCGTGGCCGCGATCAACGCCAGCCCCGCGGCATCCGCCCTCGTCGTCGCCTACACCTACCGCGGCAACGCGGGCACGGGCGTGGTCGCGCCCGCGACGGCGCAGCTCGACGACGGGCTCAACGCACCCGAGAGCGTGGCGCGCGGACCGCAGTCGGTCTACGCGATCCGCATCGGCAAGGTCCGCGACGGCTCGAAGCCGGGCGTGCTCGCCTACGCGCAGGAGCACGCACGCGAGTGGGTGCCCCCGCTCGTCACGATCGAGACGGCGGAGCGGCTGCTGCGCAATTACGCGTCCGACCCCGACACGAAGAAGCTCGTGAACAACCTCGACATCTGGATCGTGCCGACGACGAACCCCGACGGCGGCACGTACTCGTTCTACGACTTCGCGTCGCAGCGCAAGAACCTGACCAACTACTGCCCGCTCACCGGCAACGCCGACGTCCTCGGGCGAAACAGCTGGGGCGTCGACGTCAACCGCAACTACGACGAGTACAGCGAGTTCGACGGCTACAGCGGCGGCAGCACGTCGTGCACGAGCGGCACCTTCTCGGGACCGGGCGAACTGACCGAGCCCGAGAGCCGCAACATCGACTGGATCGCGGCGACCAACCCCAACATCGGGTTCTCGATGAACCTGCACAGCTCGGGCAACTATTTCATGTGGTCGCCCGGCGCCTACCGGGCGAGCGACCGCCTCACCGCGCCGCGCCCGACGCTCGCGCAGGAGACGTTCTTCTGGGGCGCCTCGTCGCGCATCCTCACCGAGATCAAGAAGTACCGCGGCATGTCGGTCACCCCGGCGCGCACCGGCCCCGTCGCCGACGTGCTCTACTCGGCGGCCGGCAACTCGGGCGACATGCTCTGGTACAAGTACGGCATCAACGCGTGGGACTTCGAGGTCGGCACGTCGTTCCAGCCGCCGTTCGAGAACGAGGACCCGACCGGCGGGTCGGCGCACGCCGAGTCGCAGGAGTTCGCCAACGGGCTCGTCGAACTCCTCCAGATCGCGGTCGACCACGACAAGGACCACCAGCGGCCCACGAGCACGGTGAAGACCTCGCCGAGCGCGCAGCCCGGCATGGTCGACGTCGTGTTCGAGATCGACGAGACGGCAGCGGTGTTCTACACGCTCGACGGCTCGAAGCCGACGCTCTCGTCGACGATGTACGCGAGCGCCGGCGTGCGCGAGGGCGCCGAGACCCTGACCGTGCCCAGCGGCACGCGCATCAACTGGTTCTCGGTCGACGCGGCGGGCAACGTCGAGAAGAACTACCAGCCCGACGGCAACAACGGATCGAACTACAACAGGACGACCGTGAACTAGTCGCCTCGGCGACACGGCGGCCGCGGCATCCCGGATGCCGCGGCCGCCGTCGTCGTCAATCGGCGAAGGCGGCGCGCACCTCGTCGTGGGGCAATGCGTAACTGACGTGGCCCTCTCGCCCGACCGTGTCGCGCGCGGCGACGAGTGCGTTGACCACCGCCTCCTCCGTCGCCTCGACGACGGCCTCGTAGAACGGGTCGATGCTGCCCCACGCGACGTGCTCGAGCTGTTCGACCGCGATCTCGCCGCGGCCCATGCGCGACGCGAGCGCCCCCTCGTTCGCGGTCGAGAAGGCGAGGAAGATGTCGCCGGAGAAATGGCTGCCGGTGGTGCCGGTGCGGGCGAGCCCGAGCGGGACTCGGCGCGCGAGCGCGCGGCACTGGTCGGGCAGGAGCGGGGCGTCGGTCGCGACGATCACGATGACGCTGCCCGCCCCGGGCACGGCGCGCGATGCCGCAGCGTCACCACGGCCGTCCCCGGCTGCGCCCGCGAGGTCGTGCTCGAACCAGTCGGTCGTCTCCATCGGGTTCGGCGCGTGCGATTCACGACCGAGCGTGCGCCCGGCGACGCGCAGTTCCTTGCGCGAGCCGAAGTTCGCCTGCAGGAGCACGCCCACCGTCCAACTGCGTTCGCCCGAGCGCACGACTCGCGATGCCGTGCCAGTCCCGCCCTTGAAGCCGTAGCAGTTCATGCCGGTGCCGCCGCCGACGTTCCCCTCCGCGATCGGGCCCCTGGCCGCGGCATCCAGCGCCTCGATCGCGTGCTCGGGCATGACGGTGTCGGCGTTGATGGAGTTCAGGTAGCCGTCCCACGTCTCGCCGACGACGGGCAGCATCCACTGCGCGGCCGTCACCGGGTCGTGTTCGGCCAGCCAGCGGTCGATGCCGCGGTGCGCGGCGCCGACGGCGTGCGAGTTCGTGATCGCGATCGGGGTCTGGAACTGCCCGGCCTCCTCGATCCAGCTGCGGCCGGTCAGTTCGCCGTTGCCGTTCAGGACGGCGATGCCGGCTGCGCACGGTGCGCCGGCGGCCGCCCTGCCGCGCGGGAGGATCGCCGTCACGCCCGTGCGAGCGACGACCGGTTCATCGGCGACGATCGTGGCGAACCCCACCTCGAGGCCGGGCACGTCGGTGATCGCGTTCCACCGCCCTGGCTCCCCGTCGAACGGGACGCCGAGGTCGCGGGCGCGTGGCCGGGGGGCGGGCTGGTCGGTCATCGGGTCTCCTCGGCGTCGTCGTCGGTTCCGCCCGCAGCATCCGGACCCCTGAGCTCGCAGTCGAGCGCGAGCTCCGCGTAGCGCATGGTGCACTCGAGATAGCGGCCCCGTTCCCAGCTGTCGGGGTTCAGCAGGTAGAGGTCGTACGCGTCTTCGAGAGCGACGAGGTTCGACGCGATCATGTCGGTCGGCATCTGCGGCCGGAACGCGCCGAGCACGACCCCGACCTCGATGTTCGTGCGATACAGGGCGACCTGGCGCTCGAGCAGCACCGCCATGTGCAGGCGGTACTGCGGGTGGTCGCGCAACGCCGCGGACGCCTCGTAGACCACGCGGAGATCGTCGCTGATGTGCTCGGGGATGCCGGCCTCGATCGTCGCGCGCAGCCGTGCGACCGGATCGGTGATGCCGTCGACGAGGGCGTGACGGCGCTCGATGAACTCGTCGATCGCACCGCGCACGGCGGCCTCGACGAGCCGGTCGAAGCTGTCGAAGTGGTAGAGCACGCTGCCCGAGCTCACCTCGGCACGCTCGGCGACCGAGCGTACGCTCGCGCCCGAGATGCCACGCTCGCTGATGACCTGGCTCGCCGCCCGGAGCAGGTCGCGCTTGCGCTGCTCCACCTTCTCTGCCGCCACTAGCGAACCTCCACGTTCTCCGGTTCTACGACGGTAACGGACTGCGTGAGGGCGGCGTACCGTTCGGGCGAGCGGCGCTTCATCACGAGCCCGATCACGATGCCGGCGATGAACACCACCGGCACGCACCCGATGAGCGCCCAGTTCACGACCGGGTCGGTGAAGCCCGAGACGAGGTCGAAGTTGGCCACGATCACGATGAAGGCGACGAGCAGTCCGACCGCGCCGAGCACGGGGGCCACGAGCACCCGCCACACCCCGAAGCCGCGGCGGTCCTTCCAGAAGAAGCCGATCACCGAGACCGCCGCGACACCCTGGGCGAAGATGAGGCCGGCGACCCCGATCGCGTAGGTCCACAGGCCGAGCCCCAGGAAGGGGTCGGCGCCCGACAGCGCGCCCGCGAGCACGGCGAGCACGCAGAGCACGGTGAGCGTGATGCTCGCGACGTGCGGCGACTTCATGCGCGAGTGGGTGCGGGCGAGCCCGGCGGGCAGCAGGCGCTCGCGGCCGAGTGAGAACAGGTAGCGTGAGCACGCGTTGTGGAACGCGAGCGTGCAGGCGAAGAAGCTCGTGACGATGAGGATCTCGAGCACGACGCCCGCCCACGCGCCGAGCGCGTTCTCGCCGGCGATGAACTGCATCTCCTCGAAGTCGTCCGAGTTGGCGAGCGCGATGACGCCGTCTGCGCCGAACGCCACGGTCAGCGCCCAGAACGTGAACGCGTAGAAGATGCCGAGGAACGCGATCGCGATGTAGGTCGCGCGCGGCACGGTGCGCTCGGGCTGCTTCGCCTCCTCCGCGTAGATGACGGTGCCCTCGAAGCCGAGGAACGCGCCGAACCCGAACACGAACAGCGCACTCGCGCCGGTCGCGAAGAACACGTTCTTCGGGTCGAACGACGCGGCCGTCGCCTCGCCGATCGTGCCGCCGTTCTGGAAGATGATCGCGAGCGAGATCACGAGCAGGATCGCGATCTCGGCACTCAGCAGCACGGCGAGCACCTTGGCGCCGACGTCGATGCGGCGGTAGCCGAGGTAGCCGATGACGAGCACCGAGACGACCGACCAGACGCCCCACGGCAGGTCGATGCCGAGCAGCTCGGCGAAGGTGAGGTTGGCGTAGAAGCCGAGCAGTGCGTAGAAGCAGATGCACAAGAAGGCGTAGGCGACGATCGTCACGAACGCGACCCCGATGCCGACGGGCTTGCCGAGCCCGGCGGCGGCGTAGGCGTAGAACGCACCGGTGTTGCGCACGAAGCGCGACATCGCGGTGAACCCGATCGCGAACAGGATGAGCACGACGCCGCTCGCGAGCATTGCACCGGGCGCGCCGACGCCGCCGACGAGGAAGGCGAGCGGGGCCGAACTCACCGCGACGGTGAGCGGCGCGGCAGCCGAAACGACGAAGAAGACGATGTCGAAGGTGCCGAGCCTGCCTCTCGCGAGCGTGTCGGTCTCGGTCGTCGCAGGGGTTGCGGTCGTCATTGCGGAACCTCCATGGCACAGCGTTGTGATGTGAAGTGAAGCCGGGGATCGGTGTCGAGGCCGTGGGGATCGGCTCGACTGAACAACCGTATCGTTTTCGCACCTTCTGTCAAGCATGTGCTGATTTCTGACGGCGATCATTTCCATACATGCGTGCAGACTGGATGCCGCAACTCGCCTCGCGCATCAGTCGATGCGTCGTCGCCGCCGACGCCTGGCGGCTCGAAACACCACGACCGCCTTCCCTTGGACGCCTTCCGCGTGACAAACGCATAAAGTGAACATGACTATTCGAGAAAAGGGGTTCCGAGCATGGTCACCACGACATCGCCGAAGCGGGCGGACGCGCGACGCAACATCGAGTCGATCGTCGACGCGGCGACGAGGCTGCTGGCCGCAGACCCCGACGCGAGCGTGCAGGACATCGCGAAGGCCGCCGGTGTCGGCCGGGTGACGCTGTACGGCCACTTCGACTCGCGCGCGACGCTCGTCGCCGAGGTCGCCACCCGCGCGATCGCCGAGACCGACGCCGCCCTCCGAGAGGTCGACCTGGGCGGCGAACCCGGCGACGCCATGGTGCGCTGGATCGACGCGACGTGGCTGCTCACGCATCGCTTCGGCGGCATCGTCGTCGCAGCCGTCGACGTGCTCCCGGCCGAGCAGGTGCGTCTCGCGCACGAGGTCCCCGAGCGGCGCGTTCGCGACCTGCTGTCGCGTGGACGCGATGCCGGCGTCTTCCGATCCGACCTGCCGGTCGAATGGCAGATCGCCACGATCCACGCCCTGCTCCACGCCGCGTCGACCGAGTGCCAGCGAGGCGCGCTCACCGCCGACGAGGCGGCCCGGCTCGTGCGGGAGACGATTCTCGCGACCCTCCACGTGTGCCGCTGATCGGCTCGGCCGGCGGGCCGGCGGAGCCGGCGGAGCCGGAGGGCTGACGGTGCGGCCGACGGAGCCGGCGTCGACAGAGCGCCGCTACTGCGCGGCCGACTCCACGCCCGCGAACGGCACCCGCCCGGGCAGCACGAACGCGAACACCACTGCAGCGACGAGGGCGACCGCTCCGGCGAACCAGTAGCCGCTGCTGAACGCCGTGAAGCCGTCGCCCGCGATGGCGGCCGCCGCGATGCTCGACACCGCCGAGACGCCCGTCGCGGCGCCGAACTCGTGCAGGGTGCTGAGCGCACCCGAACCCACGCCCGCCTCGTGCGGCGCGACCGCGGTGAAGGTGCTCGTCGATGCGGCGACGAAGGTCGCCCCGATGCCGAACGACGCGACGGTCATGGCGATGACGAGCACGGTCATGCTCATGGTCGTGGCACCGACGATCATGCCGAACGCGGCGATCAACAGGCTGACCACGCCCACGAGCTTGAGGCCGAGTCGCACGAGCAGCCGGGCCCCGACCTGGGCGCCCGCGATCGTGCCGAGCGCGACCGGAATGAACACGAGCCCCGTGTCGAGCGCACTGAACCCGTGCACCTGCTGGAACAGGAACGAACCGAGGAAGAAGATCGCGATCATGAGCGCCGTGGCGACGAAGATCAGCCCGAGCCCGGCCGCGACCGGGCGCCGCGCGAGCATGCCGAGATCGAGCAAGGGGTTGCGCGCCGTACGCTGCCGCCACACGAACAGGGCGTAGCCGACGAGGCCGACGACGACGGGGCCGAGCGTACCGAGCCCGAGCCAGCCGGTGTCGCCCGCGTTGACGAGCCCGAAGATCACGGCTCCCGTCGAGAGGGTGACGAGGAGCGCTCCGAGCACGTCGAGACGGCCGCCCGATCCGGGCAGCACCGGCACGGTGACCGCGAGCGCGACGAGCAGCACCACGCCGACGGGCACGTTCACCCAGAACACCCACGACCAGCCCGGTCCTGAGGTCAGGAGTCCGCCGAGCAGCACGCCGATCGCCGCACCGGCCCCACCGAGTGCCGACCAGACGCCGAGGGCCTTGGCGAGCTCATCGCCCTGGAAGGTGCGGGCGATCACCGAGAGCGCGGCCGGCGACATCGCCGCAGCACCGAGCCCCTGCAGGGCGCGCCCGACGAGCACCATGGTCGCGTCGGTCGCGAAGCCCGTGAGCAGGGATGCCGCGGTGAAGACGGCGAGGCCCGTGAGCACGACCCCTCGGCTGCCGACCACGTCGGCAGCCTTGCCGCCGAGCAGCATGAGGCCGCCGAACACGAGCGCGTAGATGCTCACGACCCACGTCAGCGTTCCGCGCGAGAGGTCGAGCTGGGCGCCCATCTGCGGCAGCGCCAGCGCGACCACGGTGACGTCGACGATCAGCATCAGCTGGGCGATGCCGAGCAACCCGAGCATGCGCCAGCGGTGACGCAGCGGCGTCGGCTCGGTGCGGGACTCCGGATTCGGTTCGGACATGGCACGGCCCCTTCACAACATGAACGATGATGTTCGAGTTACCGTAACATGAACATGCATGTACGAAAAGACCCGACCGCACGCGACCGCCTTCGCGTCAGCGCGGGCTCACGAACCGGTGACAGTCGACGGGCACGGAACCGCCGGGCACGGGCGCCTGATGCACGAACGCACCCACGTCGATCCATCCCTGCCGTTCGTAGAATCGGCGCGCCGCGGTGTTGCCGGTCGCGACCGCGAGCCATGCGCGTCGGTGCCCGGCCGCGAGGACGGCCACCTCCGCGGCGGCGAGCAACGCGGCGCCGACTCCCCGACCGCGGGCGGCGCGGGCGAGGTGGAGCTGGTCGACCTGGTCGTCCTCGACGATCGCGAACCCGACGATCGTCGGGGCGTCGGCGACAGCCGCGACGATCGTGCCATCGAGGCGCTCGCGGGCACGGTGCTGGAACCAGTCGGCCGTACGCGCCTCGACCAGCTCCCGCGGCACGTTGCCGAGGTGCGCGTCCGCCCAACCCTCCTGCCAGACCCGGGCGACGTCGGCGACCTCGGCGGCCGCCGCCGGCCTGATCACGATCGCGGCCATCGTCCGCCCCTTCCGCCAATCCGAACACTGCTGTACAGTTTACAGAAGTCGAACGTCGATGTTCAAGAAAGGATCCCGCGATGTCCGCGATCACGACACCGAACGACGATTCCGCATTGCGGCCGGAGCGACCCGCCGCCCGTCGCACCGCCGACGGCGGGGTGTGGCCGAAGATCTGGCCCGCTGCGCTCGGCGTGCTCGTCGCCGCCGGCACCGCCTACGGGCTCACCGATGCACGACAGGTCGCACCCGTCGTCGCGGCATCCGGTCTCGTCTATCTCGCCGCCGCCGCGACCGGCCGGCGCTGGGCCGCCTGGGTCGCGTTCGGCGCGACCTTCATCGTCATCGGCCTCGCGAAGTTCACCGAGCTCGATGCCACGTTCGCGATGCTGGTGCTCGCCGCGGCGCTCTTCGTCGTGGGCCTCGTCGGCCGGCCCACGCGGCCCTGGTGGGCGCTGCCGCTCCAGTCGGTCGCGATGCTCGTGCTCGGGGTCGTCGCGGTCGTCGCGACGCTCGCCGACGCAACCGTCGGCGGCCTGATCGTCGCCGTCGCCCTGCTCGCCCACGCCGGGTGGGACGTCTACCACCACCGCACCGGCCGCGTCGTCGACCGCTCGCTCGCCGAGTTCTGCGCCGTGCTCGACGTGCTCGTCGCGGTGGTCGTCGCATTCGTCGCGCTGTCAGCCTGACGAGACCCCGATTCGGGATGCCTCGGCGAACGCGATTCGCCGAGGCATCCGCATGCGCTCGAATGCCTGCGAGCACGCACCGCGCCCGCCGCGCCCGCCGACCGCTCGCCGGCATCAATTGAACTGATCTGGTGGAGCGAAGACATGTATTGGCGCGATCGACTCCGCTGCGCTTGACTCGTCTCGCGATCGGCCGGCACGACGCGATGATGCGTCCGTCGGCTCGCGAATCCCCCGAGCCATGACGGACAGAGGAGTCCTCGATGAGCGTGCAACTGGAGACCTCGAACTTCCGCGCCCAGCACTTCCGCAAGACGCTGGGCCGCGCCGACATCGTGCTGATGTCGATCAGCGCGATCATCGCCATCGACACGATCGCCCTCATCGCGGGCGCCGGCGCCGAGGCGTTCACGTGGACGCTCGTGATCGGCATCACGTTCCTGTTCCCCTACGCCCTCGTGATCGCCGAGCTCGGCAGCGCCTTCCACGAGGAGGGCGGCCCGTTCGTGTGGGTGCGCCTCGCGTTCGGCAAGGCGACGGCCGCCGTCGCGACGATGTTCTACTGGATCACCAACCCGCTCTGGATGGGCGGCTCGCTCGTCTTCATCTCGGCCGCCGCGTGGGACGCGTACGTCGCGCCGCTCGCCCCCGGCAGCGTCGGCGACTACGTGTTCAAGATCGCGTTCATCTGGCTCGCGATCGCCACGGCTGTGATCGGACTGAACTACGGCAAGCACATCCTCGCGGCCGGCGCGATCGTCAAGGTCGGCCTGCTCGCGATCTTCGTCGTCACGGTCGTGCTCTACGGCGCGCAGTACGGCATCAACGGCTTCGCGGCCGGCGACTTCTCGCCGACGACCGCGGGCTTCCTCGCCGTCACCCCCGTGATCCTCTTCGCCGTCGTCGGCTTCGAGGCACCGAACGGCGCCGCCGAGGAGATGCGCAACCCGCAGCGCGACGTGCCGCGGGCGATCGCCGCCTCGGGCACCATCTCGATGCTCTGCTACCTCGTGCCGATCTTCGCGCTGCTCGCGGTCGTGCCCGCCGACAAGATCGAGGGCGCCGGCGGATTCCTCGAGGCGCTTCGCGAGGTGTTCAAGGTCTACGGCGGAGCATCCGAGCCGGTCATGGCGATCGCCGCGCTGCTGTTCGTGTTCATCGCCTTCACGCAGGCGAGCGCCTGGATGATCGCCTCCGACCGGGTGCAGGCCGCCGCCGGCGCCGACGGCGCGTTCTTCCGCTACTTCGGCAAGTTCTCCGAGCGCCTCGGCACACCCGTGCGCATGAATCTGCTGAGCGGCATCGTCGCGACCGTGTTCTGCCTCGCGGCGACCGTGCTGCTCGACGGCAGCGCCGCGACGATCTTCACGATCGTGCTCATCGTCGCGATCTCGACCCTGCTGCTCTCGTACCTCGTGATCTTCCCGACCGTCGTCGTGCTGCGGCGCAAGTACGCCGACGTCGAGCGGCCGTTCCGGGTGCCCGGCGGCAAGGCGGGCCTGTGGGTGTGCTTCACCGTCATCTACGCCTGGGTGCTCCTGGGCTCGTGGGTCGCGGTCTTCCCGGGTACGCTCGAACCCCTCCTCGGCATCGACTACGACTTCGTCGACGTCTGGGGCGTCGACCGGCTGACCTTCGAGCTCTTCACGATCGGCACCCTCGTCGTCATCGCCCTGCTCGCGATCGTCGGCTACCTGTGGCAGCGCAACCGCGACCGGGCGGCCGACCTCGACGTGATCGACGAGCTCGACGTCCTCGAGAAGACCGCCTCATGAACTCGAACACCCTGATCGACCTGGATACGGAGAACACTGTGACCGACCTCGCCACCCCGACCCTGCGGCGGGTGCACCCGCTCGACCCGCTCGGAGCCGACGAGATCCTCGCCGCGCGCGACGTGCTCGTCGCCGAGGGTCGACTGGGCGCGACGGTCCGCGTCGCGTACCTCTCGCTCAAGGAGCCGGCGAAGCGACTGGTCGCGGCTGCGCTGGCGGGGGCACTCGCCTCGGATGCCGCATCCGAGGCCGCCCGGCACGCCGGCGCCCCGCACCGCGAGGCCCGCGTCATCCTGCTCGATACCGCGACGGGCGAGACCACCGACCTCGTGGTCGACCTCACGGCGAAGGCCGTCACGGCGTCGGTCGCGGTCGACCCGGCCGTCGCCGGCCAGGCACCCGTGCTGCTCGAGGAGTTCGACGCGATCGAGGAGATCCTCGCCGCCGACGAGGGCTGGATCGCCGCCCTCGCCTCGCGCGGGCTCACCCCCGACCGCGTGCGCGTCGCCCCGCTCTCGGCGGGCATCTTCGACTACCCCGGCGAGGAGGGCAAGCGCCTGCTGCGCGGGCTCGCCTTCGTCGAGCGCGAGCCCGGCGACTACGCGTGGGGCCACCCGGTCGACCAGCTCGTCGCCTTCGTCGACATGATCGAGCGCCGCGTCGTGCGCATCATCGACGACGGCCCGGCCGAGATCCCGCTCGACAACGGCAACTTCGAGGACCCCGAGCTCACGGGCCCGCTGCGCACCGACCTCAAGCCGCTCGTCATCACCCAGCCTGAGGGCCCGAGCTTCGCGCTCGACGGCAACGTGCTGAGCTGGCAGAAGTGGGACCTGCACGTCGGCTTCGACGCGCGCGAGGGCCTCGTGCTGAGCCGCATCGGGTTCGACGACCGGGGCCGGCGCCGCTCGATCATCGACCGCGCGTCGATCGCCGAGATGGTCGTGCCGTACGGCGACCCCGCACCGTACCGGTCGTGGCAGAACTACTTCGACACCGGCGAGTACCTCGTGGGCCGCGACGCGAACTCGCTCGAACTCGGCTGCGACTGCCTCGGCGAGATCACCTACCTCACGCCCGTCGTCGCCGACGACTTCGGCAACCCGCGCGAGATCCCGCAGGCGATCTGCATCCACGAGGAGGACTTCGGCCTGCTCTGGAAGCACACCGACGGCTGGGCCGGCCACAAGTCGACGAGGCGCCAGCGCCGCCTCGTCGTGAGCTTCTTCACGACCGTCGGCAACTACGACTACGGGTTCTACTGGTACTTCTACCTCGACGGCACCATCGAGTTCGAGGCGAAGGCGACGGGCATCGTGTTCACCGCGCGGTACCCGGGCAAGGGCTACCCGTACGCGTCCGAGATCGCGCCCGGGCTCGCCGCCCCGTACCACCAGCACCTGTTCTGCGCACGGCTCGACATGGCCGTCGACGGTGACGCGAACGCCGTGCACGAGCTCGACCTGCAGCGCGTGCCGAAGGGCGAGGGCAATCCGCACGGCAACGCGTTCACGCGTTCGCGGCGGGTGCTCGCGAGCGAGTCCGAGGCGCGGCGCAAGGCCGACGGCACGGTCGGCCGGGTCTGGGAGATCGTCAACACCGAGAAGACGAACGTCGTCGGCGAGCCCGTCGCCTACACGCTCTTCCCCGAGGGACAGCCCACGCTCGCCGCGGCCGACGACTCATCGATCAGCCGCCGCGCGGCATTCGCGACCGAGCACCTGTGGGTGACCCGCTTCGCGGACGACGAGCGCTACCCCGCGGGCGACTTCGTGAACCAGAGCATCGGGTCGCCCGGCCTGCCCGAGTACATCGCAGCCGACCGCGACCTCGACGGGCAGGACCTCGTCGTCTGGCACAGCTTCGGCCTCACCCACTACCCCCGCGTCGAGGACTGGCCGATCATGCCCGTCGACTACACGGGCTTCACGCTCAAGCCCACGGGCTTCTTCGACCAGAACCCGGCGCTCGACGTGCCGCCGTCGCAACCCGCGAAGGGACACTGCGGCGCCGAGGGCGACGCCTGCCACTGCTGACGGCGGTCGGCTGACGCCGCGCGGCGGGTCGGCGGGGTGCGCACTCCCCCGCCGGCCCGCCGCTTGCGCGTGCAGTGCAGGAGAAATCGCCATCCGGCCGCGAAACCGGACCCATCAGCCCGGATATCCTGCAATCCGCACCCGGATGCCGCCACCGCCGCTGCACGTACAGGACCATCCGGCGAGCAGACCCGCATGCGGGCCTACCTGCCGAAATATCCTGCAAGCGGCCCGGGATGCCGCCCCCAGCACCCGCCGCCAGCCGCGCCGCGGAAAACAGGAATATCCAACACGCACCCCCGCGTACAGGCCTGCCTGTCGAAATATCCTGCTCAAGGCCCCGGATGCCGCCGTCCCCAGCCGTGCCCGGCCGTCCGCCATCGCGTAAAACAGGAATATCCGACACGCACCCCCGCATACAGGCCTGCCTGCCGAAATATCCTGCTCAGGGCCCCGGATGCCACCACCGCTCCCAGCCGCGCCTGGCCGTCCCGCCATCGCGTAAGCAGGAATATCCGACACGCACCCCCGCATACAGGCCTGCCTGCCGAAACATCCTGCTCAGGGCCCCGGATGCCACCACCGCTCCCAGCCGCGCCTGGCCGTCCCGCCATCGCGTAAGCAGGAATATCCGACACGCACCCCCGCATACAGGCCTGCCTGCAGAAACATCCTGCTCAAGGCCCCGGATGGCACCACCGGCGCCCGCCCGCAACCAGCTCCACGCCCGCAGCCGGCGCGCCGGCCCCGCCCGGCCCCCTTACTCCCGCGGCGCCCCGAACAGCTCCCGCGCGAGCGTCGCGACGACCCGCGCCCGGGCCGTCGGCCGCACGCCCGCGACGCGCACGAGGCACACGTCGAGCGGCGGCACGTCGTCGGCGATCGGCACGGCGGCCAACTCCCCGCCGTCGTAGGTCTGCGACGAGCGTGGCACCTGGTTGAGGATCGAGAAGCCCTGCCCGCGAGCGACGAGCGAACGCACCGTCTCGTAACTGCGTGAGCTGTAGCGGATCTGCGGATCCAACCCCGCCGCGGCGAGCATGCCGAGGAAGTACTCGCGCGAGTGCGGCATGTCGAGCAGCACGAGGTCGAGTCCGGCGAGCTCGGCGAGCGCGATCGGCGTCGAACGTGCGGCGAGCGGGTGCGCGGCCGGCAGGATCACGTGCGGGGGCGCCGAGTACAGGTGGTCGAACGCGAGGTCGTGCAGTTGCCCGAAGTCGTACGCGATCGCCGCCTCGACCGAACCGTTCAGCAGCATCGCGACCGTGCCGTCGGCGTCGGCCTCGATGACCTCGATGCGCAGGTGCGGGTGCTCGGCCTCGACGCGCGAGATGAGCGTCGGCAGCACGAACGGCGCGATCGTGACGAAGCACGCGAGCCGCAGCGTGCCGCGCACGTCGTAGTGGTGGCCGCGCACGGCCTCAGCCATCTCGTCGACCTGGGCGAGCAGCGAGTGCGCGTCGCGCAGCAGCTGCTCGCCGGCCTCGGTGAGGGCGAGTCCCTTGCTTCGCTGCCGCACGAAGAGTTGCACGCCGAGGGTGCGCTCGAGCTGGGCGATCGCGGTCGAGACCGCTGACTGCGCGACGTGCAGGTCGACGGATGCCTCGGTCATCGAGCGCTTGGTCGCGGCCGCGACGAAGTAGCGCAGCTGCACGAGGGTCAGGTCTGATCGGCCGAGTCGAGCCATGCCGCCATCGTATCAATCAAGCTGATGCACTGTCTCAGCATTGTCTGGTTTACAGATGCAACCGACTTTCCTAGCGTGAATTGCACCGGTGAAGACGCCGGTCGGAATGGAGTTTCGGGATGTCGAGTCACGAGATCGACGAGGTCGACGTGGTCGTCGTCGGCGCAGGCCAAGCCGGGATCGCGATGAGCGAGCACCTCGGCGCACGAGGGATCTCGCACGTGGTGCTCGAGCGCGACCGCATCGCCGAGCGCTGGCGCACTGGGCGCTGGGACTCGCTCGTCGCGAACGGCCCCGCCTGGCACGATCGGTTCCCGGGCCTCGAGTTCGAGGGGCTCTCACCCGACTCGTTCGCCGCGAAGGACCGCGTCGCCGACTACTTCGCCGAGTACGCCCGGCAGATCGACGCGCCGGTGCGCACGGGCGTCGAGGTGCGTTCGGTGCGGCGGCGCGAGGGCGCGCCGGGCTTCGAGGTGCAGACGACCGACGGCGACTACCTCGCCCGCTTCGTCGTCGCGGCGACGGGTCCCTTCCAGAAGCCGGTCATCCCTGATCTCGTGCCGGCAGGCAGCCCCGTGCACCAGCTCCACTCGAGCGGCTATCGCAACCCCGGCCAGCTGCCGGCGGGCGGCGTGCTCGTGATCGGCGCCGGTTCGTCGGGCGTGCAGATCGCCGACGAGCTCCGCGCCTCGGGCCGCCAGGTGCACCTCGCCGTCGGCCCGCACGACCGCCCGCCGCGCGCCTACCGCGACCGCGACTTCTGCTGGTGGCTCGGGGTCCTGGGCAAGTGGGATGCCGCGGCGCCCGCGGCCGGCGCCGAGCACGTCACGATCGCCGTCAGCGGGGCGCACGGCGGGCACACCGTGGACTTCCGCAAGCTCGCCGCCGACGGCATCACGCTCGTCGGCCGGGCGGCCGCGTACGACGACGGCGTCATGCGCTTCGCGCCCGACCTCGCGGCGAACATCGCCCGCGGTGACGCCAACCTGCTCTCGCTCCTCGACGAGGCCGACGCCTACGTCGAGCGCAACGGCCTCGACCTGCCCGAAGAGCCCGAGGCCCGGGTGCTCGGGCCCGACCCCGCGTGCGTGACCGACCCCGTGCTCGAGCTCGACCTCGCCGCCGCGGGCATCACCTCGATCGTCTGGGCGACGGGGTTCGCCGTCGACTACGGCTGGCTCGAGGTCGACGCGTTCGACGAGCGCGGACGCCCCCGCCACCAGCGCGGCGTCTCGGTCGAGCCGGGCGTCTACTTCCTCGGGCTGCCGTGGCAGTCGCGGCGCGGGTCGAGCTTCATCTGGGGCGTCTGGCACGACGCGAAGTACCTCGCCGACCAGATCGGCATCCAGCAGAGCTACCGCGCATACGACGAGGCCGCCGCGAACGCCGCGGTCGCGGCATCCCCCATCGAAGCGGCGGCACCCGCCGAACCGGATGCCGCGCCCGAGACCCCCACGCCCGCCGAAGCCGCCCTCACGACGTCAGGAGCACTCCGTTGACCACCCACACGCGCATCCGGCCCTTCAACACGAAGGTCACCTACCCCGAGCAGAACCTCGACAACGACCTCTGCCAGGCGGTCGTCGCGGGCGGCGTCGTCTACCTGCGCGGGCAGATCGGGCAGGACCTCGAGACCCGCGAGTCGGTCGGCATCGGTGACGTCGAGGCGCAGGCGGAGCAGGCGATGGCGAACATCGCGATGCTGCTCGAAGAGGCGGGCTCGTCGCTCGACGACATCGTGAAGGTCGTCGTCTACCTGATCGACCCGCGCTATCGCGAGCCGGTGTACCGGGTCATGGGCAAGTGGCTGCAGGGCGTCTTCCCCGTCTCGACGGGGCTCGTCGTGAGCGCGCTCGCGCGTCCTGAGTGGCTCGTCGAGATCGACGCGACCGCGGTGATCAGCGGCCCGCGAACGTCGGCCGACGCCGGTACCGCCGACGCTGCGGCCGGCGCTGCGGCACGCACCGAAGGCGGTGCGGCATGACCTTCTCCATCGTCGCCAGGGATGCCTCGGGCGCCATCGGCTCCGCGATCTGCTCGTCGTCGCCCGCGGTCGCCGCCCGGTGCGTGCACCTCGCCGACGGCGTCGGCGGCGTCAACTCGCAGAACGTGACCGACCCGCGTCTCGGCCCCGCGGTGCTCGCCCGGCTCGCCGCCGGCGACTCGGCGGCCGAGGCCCTCGCCGCCGTGGTCGACGGGCGCGAGCACGTCGAGTTCCGCCAGCTCCTCGTGGTCGACGCCGAGGGACGCACCGCGGTGCACTCGGGTGAGCGGGCGCTCGGCGTCTTCGCCGACGCGCAGGGCGGCGGCGCGCGCGCGAGCGGCGCGAGCGGCGCAGCCGACCCGGGTGCGTCCCGCGCGATCGGCGAGGGCGTCGCCACGGGCGGCAACATGCTCGCCTCGGCCGACATCCCGCAGCTCATGGTCGAGCGGTTCGAGCAGGCCGAGGGCGACCTCGAAGTCCGGCTGGTCGCCGCGATGCGCGCCGCGATCGACGCGGGCGGCGAGGCCGGCCCGGTGCACTCGGCGGGTCTCTCGGTCGTGCGCGACCACGGCTGGCGGGTCACCGACCTGCGCGTCGACTGGATCGACGACGACCCGATCGGCGAGCTCGAACGACTCGTCGACGTGTGGCTCCCCCAGCGCGACGACTACGTGACCCGTGCGCTCGACCCCTCGGCCGCTCCGTCGTACGGGGTGCCCGGCGATGAGTGACACCGCGACGGCGAGCGACCGAGCCGAAACGAGCGACCGAGCCACGACGCGCACCCGATCGGTCGCCGCGATGAAATCGGCGGCCGATGCGGCGGTGGCCGAGGCATCCCCCTCGCTCATCGCCCTCTCGCAGACGCTGCACGCCCACCCCGAGACCGCGTGGCAGGAGCACCGCGCCGCGGGCTGGGTCGGCGACGCGCTCGACGCCGCCGGGTTCCGGGTGACGCCCGCCTACCTCGGGTACGAGACGGCGCTCCTCGCCGAGGCCGGCAGCGGGCCGACGACCATCGGCGTCATGGCCGAGTACGACGCGCTGCCCGGGCTCGGGCACGCGTGCGGGCACAACCTCATCGCGGCGAGCGCGGTCGGCGCGGGGCTCGCGCTCGCGCGGGTCGCCGACGAGCTCGGCATCACGGTGCGGGTCTACGGCACGCCCGCCGAAGAGGGCGGCGGCGGCAAGATCGAGCTCATCGAGGCGGGCGCGTTCGGCGACCTCGACCTCGCGATGATGGTGCACCCCGGCCCGGTCGACGTCGCCGAGGCGCGGCCCTTCGCCGTCTCGCACAGCCACGTCGCCTACGACGGCGTCTCGGCGCACGCGGCGGCCTACCCCGACGAGGGCGTCAACGCGAACGACGCGTTCGTCATCGCCCAGGTCGCGATCGGGATGCTGCGCCAGCAGCTGCCCGCCGACACGAGGGTGCACGGCATCCAGACCCTCGGCGGGTTCGCGCCGAACGCGATCCCCGAGCGCACCGAGGGCCGCTGGTACGCCCGGGCGAACACGCTCGCCGAGCTCGAGGTGCTCGAGGAGCGCGTGCGCCGGTGCTTCGAGGCAGGCGCCCTCGCGTCGGGGGCGAGCCTCACGATCACGCCCGAGTCGAAGCCGTACGCCGAGTTCCGCACCGACGAGCGCGCGCTCGCGGCCTACCGCGCGAACGCGCTCGACCGCGGCCGCGTCTTCGCCGACCCGCTCGTCGCCGGCCGCATGAACCGCGCCTCGACCGACATGGGCAACGTGTCGCAGCTCGTGCCCGCGATCCACCCGTACATCGGCATCGACTCGCTGCCGCACACCAACCACCAGCCGGAGTTCGCGGCCGCGTGCGTCGGCCCAGCCGCCGAGCGCGCCCTCGTCGACGCCGCCGCGCTCATGGCGTTCACGGCGATCGACGTCGTCACGTCGCGCGGCGCCGCCGCACACGACCACGCCTCGAACACCCCAGCCACCTCCGACGACCGGGAGCACGCATCATGACCACCACCGACTGGGCGGCCCGCAGCCGCGAACTCGCCATCGACGGCCGCGCCGTCATCGACGGCAAGCGGGTGGATGCCGCGGACGGCGGCACCCTCGCCGTCGTGAGCCCCGGCTCGCTCGCGCACCTGGCGGATCTCGCCGCGGGCACCGAGCGCGACGTCGACCTCGCGGTCGACCACGCCCGCCGCGCCTTCGACGACGGCCGCTGGAGCCGCATCGACGCGGCCGAGCGGGGCCGGGTGCTCGTGCGCCTCGCCGACCTCATGATTGAGCACCTCGACGAGCTCGCCCTGCTCGAGACGCTCGACTCGGGCAAGCCGATCGCCCAGACCCGGGTCGTCGACGTGCCCGGCGCCGCGGCGACGTTCCGCTGGTACGGCGAGCTCGCCGACAAGCGCTTCGACGAGATCCCGTCGACGCCGCCCGGGTCGACCGCACTCGTCCGCCGCGTGCCGCTCGGCGTCGTCGGCGCGATCGTGCCGTGGAACTACCCCCTCGAGATCGCGGCGTGGAAGCTCGCCCCCGCCCTCGCCTCGGGCAACTCGGTCGTGCTGAAGCCCGCGACCGAGACGTCCCTCAGCGCCCTGCGGCTCGCCGACCTCGCCCTCGAAGCGGGTGTCCCCGCGGGCGTGCTCAACGTCGTCCCGGGCCGGGGTTCGACCGTCGGCGGGCGCATCGCGCGGCATCCCGGCATCGACGTGCTCGCGTTCACGGGGTCGACCGCCGTCGCGAAACAGCTCATGGTCGACGCCGGCACCTCGAACATGAAGCGCGTCGCCCTCGAGGCGGGCGGCAAGAGCTCGAACCTCGTCTTCGCCGACGCCGACCTCGAGCTCGCCGCGGCGAAGGCCGCGTTCGGCGCGTTCTACAACCAAGGCCAGGTGTGCTCGGCGAACTCGCGCATCCTCGTCGAGCGGAGCGCGCACGACGAGTTCGTGGGGCTCCTCGCCGAGGCATCCCGGGCGTACGAGCCGAGCGACCCGCTCGCCGGAGCCGACGGCAACGGCAGCCTCATCAGCCGGGCGCACGCCGACGAGGTGGGCGCGGCGATCGCACGGGCCGCCGGCGACGGCACCCTCGTGTCGGGCGGCGAACGCGTGACGATCACCGGGTCGGACGCATACCTGCGCCCGGCGATCGTCACCGGCCTCGCCGCCGACCACGACCTGCACCGGGTCGAGGTGTTCGGGCCGCTCGTCGCGGTGCTGCCCTTCGACGGGGAGGACGAGGCCGTGCGCCTCGCGAACGCCACCGACTACGGCCTCGCCGCGTCGCTGTGGACGACCGACCTCGCCCGGGCGCACCGCGTCTCGGAGCGCCTCGTCGCCGGCACCGTCTCGGTCAACACGGTCGACGCGCTCGGGCTCACGACGCCGTTCGGCGGATTCCGCCAGTCGGGCTTCGGCCGTGACCTGTCGCGGCACGCGCTCGACAACTACACCGACTGGAAGACGACGTGGTTCCAGTGGGCGTGAGCTCGCTTCCTGCGGGCATGGGCAAGGGCTCGGCAGGCATGGTCAACGAGTCGTCGGGCGCCCGTGGGAGGCTGGCGAGCAGCCCGGATGCTCCGGGTCGCCGACGCCCGACCGCCGAAGCCCGGCCCGTCCGAGATCCGAGCCGCCCATGACGACCATCCACGCGACCGCGACCGCCGCCGGCGCCGGCGCCGGTGAGCGCGCGCGCTCGTCGTCGCCGGGTGCCCGGCTGACGGTGTCGTCCGGGGTGCGCGCCGTGATCGCGGCGGTCGCCCTGCTGTGCGTCGGCATCCACGTCTGGGTCGCCGTCGCCGCACCCGACTGGCGCTCGCTCGCGATGCTGGGGCTCGCGGCGGCCTGCGCCGTCTGCCTGCTGCATCGCGGCGGTTCCTCCCTCCCCTCGACGGGCGAGTGGGGCTTCATGGCGGTCACGGCGCTCGCCATGCTGGTGGTGCACTTCACGGGCGCGGGCGCGGTGGGCCACCACGCCGGACTCGTCGCGGCGAGCGACGGCTCGATCGCCGTCGATCAGGATGCCGCGGGCACGGCGCACAGCGTCGCCGGCGTCGTCGCCGCAGCCGAGTTCGGTGCCGCTCTCCTCGCGCTCACGATCTGCGGGGTGCGACGGCGGGCGGGTCGCTGAAAAACGCCCACAGCCAGTCGGCGAGCTCCTCGAACGCCCCTGGCCGGAGCGCGTGCAGTGTGGCGGTCCGCGACCGACGCGAGACGACGAGGCCGTTGGCACGAAGGAGGTCGAGGTGTCGCGACGCAGTCGAGTGCGACACCTCGCATCGGCGGCCGAGGTCGGTCACCGTCATCGGCGAATCGGCCTCCCGCAACGCCTCGAGCAGGTCGCGTCGCACGGGATGCGCGATCGCCTGGAACGGCGAGCTCGCGATCCTCAGCATCTGCACTACCTCCCGTCGTTCGAGGCTTCCGGCCGGTTCAGCGCACGTAGTCCGCGCCGGTGATGTCGATCGTGGCTCCCGTGGTGTGCCGCGAGGCGCCGCTCGCGAGGAACGCAATGACGGCCGCGACGTCGTCGGGCGGCGTGACCTCGCCGAGCGGCAGCCCGGCGAGGAGGGCTTCGTCGACGGCGCCGTCGGCGAGCTCGGTCGCGACCCATCCGGGCGCGACCGCGTAAGCGAGCACCCCGTCACGGCCGTAGCCCCGGGCGATGCCCTTCGTCAGCGCGAGCAGGCCGCCCTTGGCGGCGCCGTACGCAAGATGCTCGGCGTCGTCGCCGCGGTGCGCCGACCGGCTCGTCACGTTCACGATGATGCCGCCGCCGCGCTCGCGGAAGTGCAGGACGGCCAGTCGGCAGAGCTCGGCGGGCGCACGCAGGTTGAGCGCGAGGTTGCGGTCCCAGCCCTCCTGCCACCCGGCATCCGAGTCGATCGCCGACGGCAGCCAGGCGCCTGCGTTGTTGACGAGCACGTCGACGACCCCGGTCGCCTCGAGCGCCCGTCGCCAGACGTCGGCCGGGCCCTCGTCGGTCGCGAGGTCGCCGCCGACCGCGGTGGCCCGGCCGCCGAGCTCGGCCACGAGCGCCTGTGCCGTCTCGGCGTTGCGTCCGTAGTGCACGACGACGTGCGCGCCCTGGCGATGGACCTCCCTGGCCGTGGCCGCCCCGATGCCGCGCGAGCCGCCCGTGACGAGCACGGTCTTCCCGGCGAGCTGGCGTGCCGCCGCGGCATCCCGGTCGCTCATGCCGCCGCCTGCGCGCCGGTGATCTCGACGATCGAGCCGGTCAGGTACGGGGCCTCGTCGCTCGCGAGGAAGGCGACCAGCGCTGCGATCTCCTCGGGCTCGCCGATGCGCCCGAACGGCACCAGCCGGTCGAGGTCGGCGACGGTGCGGCCGGTGCGTTCGAGGTTCGACTCGAGCATCGGGGTGCGCACCTCGCCGGGCGCCACCGCGTTCACGCGGATGCCGCTCGGACCGTAGTCGCGCGCGAGGTTGCGCGTGAACGCCACGACCGCGGCCTTCGACGTGTTGTACGCGAGGTGCCCCGGCACCGGGTAGAGCCCCCACTGCGACGCGGTGTTGACGACCGATCCGGCTCCGGCCGCGATCATGTGCGGCAGCACCGCCCGGCAGAGGTGGAACATCGCGTCGACGTTCACCGCGAAGCTCAGCGACCAGTCGTCGGCACCGAGCTCGAGCAGCGCCCCGCGCCGGTTGACGCCCGCGTTGTTCGCGAGCACGTCGATGCGGCCGTGGGCCGCGACGATCTCGTCGGCGGCCGCCGCGCAGGCCCCGCCGTCGAGCAGGTCGAAGACCGAGGCGGATGCCGCTCCCCCGGCCGCACGGATGCGGGCGACGGTCGCCTCGGCGGCGTCGCGGTTCACGTCGGCGACGATCACGGTGGCGTGCTCTGCGGCGAGTCGTTCGGCGATCGCCGAACCGATGCCGCCGCCGGCGCCGGTGACGACGGCGACCTTGCCCGCGAAGCGGACGGCGCCGGAGGGTACGGGTCGACGGGTCATGGCTGTGGCCCCCAGATGTCGCCGACGGTGTAGCCCGCCGGGAACGGATCGGTCGAGTCGAGGATCCAGGTCGAGCGACCCGTGATCCAGGCGCGACCGGTGACGGTCGGCAGCACGGCCGGGCGTCCGGCCACGGTCGTGGTTCCGGTCAGCGCGCCGATGAACTCGCTGCCGATGATGCTGCGGTGCGAGAACTCCTCGCCGATCGCGAGCTGGCCGCGCGCGTGCAGGGCGGCCATGCGGGCGCTCGTGCCGGTGCCGCACGGCGAGCGGTCGAGCGCACCGGTCCAGGTCGACGGGTCGTCGGCGTCGAGCCGCCCGTTCGTGAGCACGACGGTGTTGCGAGCTTGCTCCCCCGGCACCCGGTCGCCCGAGTGCAGCATGATCAGGTTCACGCGATCGATCGACGGATTCGTCGGATGTACGACGTCGAACTGCTGCTGCGCGGCGAGCTTGATCAGCGCGCCCGCCCGGGCGAGAGCCCGACCGTTCTCGGGCGCGAGGTCGAGGCCGAGGTCGGCCGCCCGCACCTGGGCGAAGAACTGGCCGCCGTAGACGATGTCGGCCCTGACCTCGCCGAACTCCTCGACCTGCAGCGGAGTGTCGAGCGCGACGACGAACGACGGCACGTTCACAATCGTCACCGATGTGACCTTGCCGTCGTCGACGTGCGCGATCGCCTTCACCGTGCCGACGGCCGTGTCGATCGTGACCTCGGTCACGGGGCCGGTGCTCCTGACGATGCCGGTCTCGATCGCGGCGGTCACCGCGCACATCGTGTTGCTGCCCGACATCGGGGTGAAGCCGCCCTGCTCGAGCACGACGATGCCGAAGTCGGACTCGGGGTTCACCGGAGGCAGCAGGAACACGGCGCAGAGGCCCGGGTAGCCGCGCGGCTCGCGCAGGATGGCACGCCGGAGGCCGTCGAGGTTCGCCACGCAGTAGTCGAACCGCTCGGCCATCGTCGTGCCTTCGACGAGCGCCGCCGCGTTCGTGATGACGCGGCCGGGCTCGCCCTCGGCGTGGACCTCGACGGCGTCGAGCTCGAAGACGGTGGTCATGCCGCCGACGGTACCGCGAGCACGCCGAGCTCGGCGAGCGCGGCCGCGATGCGCTCGCGGTCCTCGGCCGCGAGCGGGAGGATCGGGGCCCGAACCGGGCCGACGGGCGTACCGGTGAGTTCGAGTGCGGCCTTGATGCCGGCCGCGTAGTTGACCGACTCGAGCACGTCGCTGAGCGTCCAGAGCGGGGCCCAGAGCTCGCGCCCCCGGTCGAGGTCCTTCTCGATCGCGACCGTGCGGAACAGCTCGGCCGCGTGACCGGGCACGATCGAGGCGACACCCCAGACCGAGCCCTTCGCCCCGAGGGTGAGCCCGTAGAACGTGAGCGTGTCCCACCCGTTGAATGCGGTGATCTCCGCCGACCGGTTCGTGAGCACGTCGGTGAACGTGACCGCGTCGCCCGAGGTGTCCTTGAAGTAGTCGACGCCGTCGATGCCGCCGAGCTCGGCGAGCTGCGAGGCGTCGAGGCTGATGCCGGTCGCGCCCGGGACGTTGTAGTACACGATCTGCAGGTCGACCGCGTCGGCGACGGTCGCGAGGAACGCCTTCAGCGCGTCGAACGAGAGCGGGTCGTAGAAGGGGGGCACGACCATGAGCGCATCGGCCCCGACCGCTTCGGCGTAGCGGGCGAGCTCGACCGCTCCCGCCGTCGAGGTGCTGCCGATGCCGGCGACCACGGGGATGCGGCCGGCCGCCGCCTCGACGTTGAGGCGGATGACCTCGCGGTACTCGGTGTCGGTGAGGCTCGTGAACTCGCCGGTGGTGCCGGTCGGCACGATGCCGCCGAGACCGCCCGCGATCATCCGCTCGACCTGCGCGTGGAGCGCGTCGGCGTCGACGGCGCGCCCGTCGGCGGTGAACGGGGTCGGGATCGCGGCGAGCACCCCGTGGAGGTCGGCGTTCTTCCTGGTCATGAGATGGTCCTTTCGTCGAGGTCAGCGGCCGCCGCGGAAGCGGGCGGGCGAGAAGGGGGCGAGCACCGGTGCGGCGCGGCGTTCGCGGATGAGGTCGGTGAGCGCCCGGGCGGTCGCCGGGGCGAGGGTGACGCCGAGCATGCCGTGCCCGGTGGCGACGTAGCCGTTGCGGAGGCGCGGAAGTGCTCCGATGATCGGCAGCCCGTCGGGCGTCATCGGTCGCATGCCGGCCTTCGGCGTGAGCTTCGCCGTCGGCGGCTCCCAGTCGCGGAAGTACGTCGCGGGCGCACGCAGGATGGCGTCGACCCGCACCTGGTTGATGTGCTCGTCGAGCCCGCCGAACTCCATGGTCCCGGCGAGCCGGAGGTTGCGGCTCAGTGGCGTGACGGCGACCTTCGCGTCGTGCAGGTTGGTCGCAGAGCGCAGGCCGAGGGGTTCGATGTCGATGCAGTAGCCCTTGCCGGGCCGCACGGGCAGGCTCGCCCCGAACAGCTTCGAGAGCGGCCCGGTCCACGCGCCGGCGGCGAGCAGGAACGCGTCGCCCGCGAAGGTGCGCGAGCCCGACGAGACGCTCACGATGCGATCGCCCGCGACCTGCACCCCGTCGATGGGCGCGTTCTCGACGATCTCGACCCCGAGCTCGACGAGCTTCGAGTGCAGCGCACCGACGAAGGCGGCCGGGTCGAGGTGCAGTTCCTTGGGGAAGTACAGGCCGCCCTCGACCGCGTCGGACAGTAGCGGCTCGTGCTCGCGCACCGCGTCGCCGACGAGCACCGACGGTTCGAGCCCGTACTGCCGCACGAGGTCGACGTAGCCGAGGTGGTGCTGCATCAGCTCCTTCTCCTTGAAAGCCATGAGCAGGCCCTCGTGGTGGAGCTCGTAGTCGACGCCGTCGGCCCGGTACTCGTCGAACAGGTGCACGCTGTCCTCGGCGAGCGCGAGGTGCGCCGCGAACCCCGCGCGCTGGTCCTTCGCGTTCGACGCACGCCAGAGCCCGAACATGAACGAGACGAACGAGGGCCGCAGCGACGGCTTGATGTAGAGGGGCGAGTCCGGGCGCAGCATCCATTTCATGGAGGTGAGCACCACGCCGGGGCCGGGCACCGGCGCCGCCTCGGCGGGAACCACCCAGCCGGCGTTGACGTCGCTCGCGCCGAGCCCGGTCGGTCGCGCGTCGACGAGCGTGACCGTCTCGCCGTCGCGGGCGAGGTGGTAGGCGGTGGTGAGGCCGATGACGCCGCCGCCGATCACGACTGTGTGCACTGGGAGGTCCTTTCAGGTGGGGGTGTACCGGGGCGGGGAGTCCCCACTTCCCGCCCCGGTGGTTCAGAAGCGAACCGCGTCGACGAACTTCTTGAGGTCGGGGTTCGTGCTGCGGTTGAACGCCTCTTCGGGCGTCGTGTTGACCGCGATCTCGCCCTCGTGGAAGAACACGAGCCGGTCGGCCGCCTTCGCGGCGAAGGCCATGTCGTGGGTGACGAGCGCGATGGCGAGGCCCTCCTCGTCCTTCAGGCGGCGCAGCACCTCGAGGACCTCGGCCGCCACGGGCGGGTCGAGCGCGCTCGTGATCTCGTCGCAGAGCAGCAGCTTCGGCTGCATCATGAGGGCGCGGGCGATCGCGACGCGCTGGCGCTCTCCGCCTGAGAGCTGCGAGGGCCGGCTGCGCAGGTGGTGCGCCATGCCCACTTCGGCGAGGGCGACTTCTGCGCGATCGGATGCCTCGGAGGCGGACATCCGCAGCCGCTTGCGCGGCGCCAGGGTCAGGTTGCCGAGCACGTCCATGTGCGGCCACAGCGTGTAGCTCTGGAACACCATGCCGACGTGCGACTCGACGCTCGGCCAGTCGTCGGTGCGGTCGCCCTCCTCGAAGACGACCTTGCCGTCGAAGGCGATGGTGCCCTCGTCGGGGTCGGTGAGGCCGGCGAGCACCCGCAGCAGCGTGCTCTTGCCCGAGCCCGACTTGCCGATGATGACCGTGATGTCGCCGAGCGCCATGCCGAAGTCGACGTTCTTCAGGATCATGCGGTCGCCGAAGCTCTTCTGCAGCCCGGTCGCGGCGACGAGCACATCGCCGATCGCGGCCGAGATCGAACCGGTCGAGGTGCGGCCTTCGCCGAGCGCCCCGATGGCGGTCGTGACCGGCCCCGAGGTCTGCTGGTCCGTGTCGCTCATACCGTGGTCCTCACTTTCAGGGTGGGAAGCATCTTGCTCACGAGGCTCGGTCCCTTCGGTCCCTGCGACATCATGTTGCGCTCGATGCGCGACAGGATCAACGAGACCGGGAAGGCGATGATGAAGTACATCAGCGCAGCGGTCGTCAGGATCTCGAGCGCGCGGTACGTCTCGGACGCGATCTTGTTCGCCGTGAACATGAGGTCGGCGACGGCGATCGTCGAGACGAGCGCGGTGTCCTTGAACAGCGAGATGTTGAGCGACATGATCACGGGCAGCTGCTGCCTGACCGCCTGCGGGATGATGATGTACCGCACCTGCTGCCAGCGGGTGAGGCGCAGCATCTGGCCCGCCTCGATCTGCTCGACCGGCACCGACTGGAAGCCGGATCGCAGTGCCTCGGCCATGAACGCCGTCAGGTTGGCCGTGAGCGCGATCACCGCGGAGACGGGCCCCGGGATCGTGATGCCGGTCAGGGTGGGCATCGCGTAGTACACCCAGAACAGCTGGACGAGGAGCGGAGTGCAGCGGAACACCTCGATGTAGAGCTGGGCCGCCCAGCGCAGCACGTCGATGTGCGACATGCGGAGGAGGGCCAGGGGCACCGCGAGGATCATCGAGAAGACGATCACGATGAGGGAGATCTCGATGGTGACCCAGAGGCCGTCGAGCAGTCTCGGCAGGTTGCTGGTGACGACGTTCCAGTCGAAGTCGTACGTTCTGATCATCATGGGATATCAGCGCCCCTCGGTCACTGCATCTGCAGGTCGCCGAGGGTGTCGACCTCGACGATGCCGGCCTCTTCGAACGCGCGCTTCAGCGAGCCGTCGTTCTTCGCGGTCTGGATCGCGATGTTCAGCACCTGCAGCGAGCGGGCGTCGATGTCAGCGTTGACGCCGTAGTTCGAGTCCTGCACGAAGATCGGCGGGTCGGGCACGACGATCTTCAGCGACGGGTCCTTCTGCGCCGCGTCGGCGAGGGTCGGCAGGTCGGCGAACGCGGCGACGGCACGGCCGGCGCCCATCGCGGTGACCGCGTTCGGGATGCTCTCGGTCGTGAGCAGCTCGACGCCGAGGCCCTCGATGGCCGGCTCGTACGAGGTGCCGCTCGCGAGGGCGACCGGCTGGCCGCTGGCGACGATGTCGTCGACGCTCGTCAGGCCCGAGTCGGCCCGCACGATGAAGACGCCCTCGTAGGTGTAGACCGGGTCGGTGAACTGGATCGCGAGCGAGCGCTCGGAGGTCGAGTCGAGGTAGGCCGCGACGTCGAACCGGTCGGCCTGCAGGCCGGAGACCATCTTCGACCACTCGGCGGCGACCGGGGTGAACTTGACGCCCATCTCGTCGGCGAGCTTCTGCAGCGGCACGATGTTCGGGCCGCCCATCTTGCCGTCGGGCTGCTCGGCGGTCATCGGCGGCGCCGAGGCGATGCCGACGCGGAGCTCGCCCTGCGCCTTGATCTTCTCGATCCAGGCGCCGTTGGCCGAGGCGCCGCCCGACGCGGCGGCGGCACCGCCGCCCCCGCCCTGGAGGGAGGCGCCGAGCCACCCGCCGGCGAGCGCGAGCACGATCACGCCGATGATCGCGAGGATGGTGCGGTTCGTTCGCTGTGCCTTTTTCGTCTTGGAGTTCGTGTTCGACATTGCGGGGCCTGTTCTCTGTGAGGTCGCGGTTCGCGAGGGGGACTTGCCTACTTCGGACTGCGTTGTCTTAGTGTCTGACAATCTGGCGATGCGTGAGATATTACATACGGGTCCCGCGGGCCGCAAGACCTTTCTCGAGCACGGGACGAGTGGCTCGTTCCGGTCGGCGCGCGCCGACGACGCGCGCCGCGGGGACGTATCGACCCGGGGGCGCGCGCGTCAGCGGTTCGATCAGTCGACCGCGAGCACCTGGCCGCTCTCCACGCCTTCGACGGCGCGACGGAACGCCTGCCCGACGCGCTCCCCCGACACCGGCGGGAAGCCCGGGAACGAGTCGTGATACGCCGGCGCGTCGGCGAGCACCGAGGGGCTCACCGCGTTGATGCGGATGCCGCGCGGGAGCTCGACCGCCGCCGCACGCACGAACGCCTCGACGGCGCCGTTGGCCATCGCCGCGGCCACGCCGTCGGCGATGTGCGCTCGGCCGACGACGCCCGTGGTCAGCGTGATCGAGCCCCGGTCGCGGAGGTGCGGAAGCGCGAGGCGCACGAGGTCGAGCTGGTTCAGCACCTTGCCCGCGAACGCCGCCTCGTAGTCGTCGCGGCCGAGTCGTTCGAGCGGCTTGAACGGTACCGCCCCGACCGCCGAGACGACGGCGTCGACCGCCCCGACGTCTTCGAACAGCGCGCGGATCGACGCCTCGTCGCCGAGGTCCACTCGGGGGTCGGTGCTGCGACCCACCGCCAGCAGGTCGTGTCGGGCGCGCAGCGCGCCGGCTGCGGCCGAGCCGACGTGACCCGAGGCGCCGATGACGACGATCTTCACGCGACGCCTCCTTCGCCGTCCGGGGCGAGCAGGCCGAGCAGTTCATCGGCACTGTCGAGGGTGTGGGCGATGAACGCCCGGTGGATGACGTCCCGGTCCTTCGTCCGAATGGCGTCCATCAGGTCGGCGTGCACCCGGTGCGCGCGCTCGGGGTCGTTCCTCGCCCACTGGTCCTCGGCGAGGGCGATGGTGAGGTGCGCCTCGGTGACCGGCCAGAGCTTCAGCAGCAGGTAGTTCTCCGAGGCCACCCAGATCTGCCGGTGGAACTCGAGGTGCGCCTCGTACTGCACGAGGGGGTCGGGGTCGAAGGCGAAGCGCTCGAACCGCTCCCAACCTCGCTCGATGGCCTGCATCCGCCGCCCGGTCTCGTCGGCCAGCACGGCGTCGACGGCGAGCATGTCGAGCCCGACCCGGGCGACCGCGATGTCGCGGATCTGCTGTGGCGAGACTTCGGCGACCCGGATGCCGCGATAGGGCTCCTGCACGATCAAGCCCTCGCGGGTGAGTTGGTTGAGCGCCTCGCGCACGGTCGGCCGGCTCACGCCGAGCGCCGACGCCAGCTGGGTCTCGGTCAGCTTGTCGCCCGGCTTCAGCCGGCCGAGGATGATCGAGCGCCGGATCTCGATGCCGACCGCCGCCTTGCGGGACACCGTCGACACCGGGCCCGGCCCCCACGGGTCGACGCCCGTCGACTTCCCATCCAGACTCATCTCACCCCTCCGTTCGCCGGCGACCCCGGCCCGGTTCGCCGGTGACCCCGGCCGGCAACATTGTAAGACAATCTACGCATCGCTGGACAGGGATGCATCGGCGAAGATCTCGGCGATGGCGTCGGTCATCGGAATCCCGTCCCGCTCAGCCTGCGCGCGATTGCGATAGCGATGATCGGCGGGCAGGCGCGTCATGCCGGATTCGCGCAGGAACGCGACGAGCTGCTCGATGCGCGCAGCGAAACCGCCGCCGCCGCGGTCGGGGTCGATGAGCACGAGCAACTGCCCGGTGCGCCGCGTCCTCGCCGCCCCCTGCTCGAGCTCGGCCTCGTACGAGAAGGCGCCGCCCGTGAGCCCCGCGGCGAGCACCTCGACCATGAACGAGAGCGCAGCGCCCTTGTGCCCGCCGAACGGCAGCAGCCCGCGAGCCGCCAGGATCTCCCCCGGGTCGGTGGTGTCGCGCCCGTCCCGATCCGTGCCGGTGCCCGGCGGGACCTCGCGCGACGCGTTGCGTGCGAGCTGGAGGTCGCCGTGCGACATCGAGGAGGTCGCCAGGTCGAAGACGATCGGGGATGCTCCGCGCACCGGTGTCGCGAAGGCGATCGGGTTGGTGCCGAACACGGGCTCGGCCGCCCCGCGCGGGCGGACCACGCGCGTGCCGCCGACGACCATCGTGAGACCGACGAAGCCCGCGACGGCGAACGGCTCGAGGTCGGGCCACAATGCGCTGAAGTGGTGGGAGTCCTTGATCGCGACGACTGCGATCCCGGTCTCGGCGAGCATCCCGTCGACGACGGGTTGTGCGTGCCGGAGCGCCGGTTGCGCGAATCCGTTCGCCGCATCGACCCGGAGGAACGACGGCCCGACCCGTTCGAGCACGGGCTCCGCCGCCCCGTCGACCGTGCCGCTCCGCAGTGAGTCGAGGTAGCCGTGCAGCCGGAAGACGCCGTGGCTCGACGCCCCGTCGCGTTCGCAGCCGGCGCAGTTGCGCGCGATGACCTCTGCCGTGAACGGCGACGCGCCCGCCTGCTCGAGGAGCGTCTGCAGCCGGCCGACGAGCGGCTCGAACGCGATGCTGACTCCCCTGTCGATCATGCCCTGCGCGCTCCCTGCCACGTCGATGTACCGATTGCCTGATTGTAAGGCAATCGTAACGGAGCAACGCAAGCCCCACCCCCGAACAGGGGGCGATCCGGTCCCGCTGCGGATATCATTCCCGGCATGGGAACTCTGTATTACGGCGACTCGCAGACTCCTATCGGCATCGAGGATCGCGCGCTCGCCCATCTGAAGGTTGCACTGATCACCAAGCTCCGCCGCGGCGAGAGCTTCACCCTCTCGTGGCAGCACCACGACGACGAGCCCCGCGGGCGCTCGACGATCTGGGTGCATCCGTCCATTCCGATGCGGTTCGTGTTCGACACCCCCGAACGTCCTGAACTCAACAAGGAATGGATCAACGACCTCATGGTGTCGGCCAACTCGACCGGCGGCGTGCAGCTCGTGCCCGAGCACCTCGACACCGCCTCGATCGCCACCATGCCCGACCGGCCGCCGGGTGCCGACGTCGACGTGCACGCACTCGTCGGCGCGGTGACGCTCGACCGGGCGAACTAGCCCCGCCGACGCCTCACGCGAGCGGCTCGACGAACGTCAGCTGCGACCCGTCCTCCTCGATGAGCGGACCGAGCGCGGCGTTGAACGGTGCGCCGTACGGCGCCGCCAGGTGCGCGGCGAAGGCTGCGGCATCCCGATAGGTCTCGGTGACGACGAAGCGGCGACCGGCCGGCGCCGGCCCGGCGACGACCGTCGGCCGTGCCTCGAGCACGGGGGCCGTCGCCACGCGGAGCGGCGTGAAGTCGAGGCATCCCGGTTCACGACGGACCTGCGCCGTGAGCGCGAGGAGGAGGCGCTCGACCTCCTCCTCGCGCCCCGGCAGCGCGGTGAACTCGGCGACGAGCTGCACCGGCCCCGAGGCATCCTCGGTCATGCCGTCGCCGCGCCCGTCATGATCGCGACCGCGTCGGTCATCGAGTGCGACTGCGGCGTGATCGTCGCGGCGCGCTTGCCGAGCCGCTGGATGTGGATGCGGTCGGCCACCTCGAACACGTGCGGCATGTTGTGCGAGATGAGGATCACGGGGATGCCCTGGTCGCGCAGCCGCTTCACGAGCTCGAGCACCTGGTTCGACTCGCGCACGCCGAGGGCGGCGGTCGGCTCGTCGAGCACGACCACCTTCGAGCCGAAGGCGGCGGCCCGCGCCACCGCGACGGCCTGACGCTGGCCGCCCGAGAGGTTCTCGACGGGCACGGTCACGTCCTGCAGGGTCGAGATGCCGAGCGAGGTCAACTGCGCGCGCGCCTGCTGACGCATGCCCTTCTGGTCGACGACGCGGAAGACCGAGCCGAGGATGCCCTTCTTGCGCACCTCGCGGCCGAGGAACAGGTTGGAGGCGACGTCGAGGGCCGGCGAGACCGCGAGGTTCTGGTACACCGTCTCGATGCCGGCCGCGCGGGCGTCCTGCGGGCGCTTGAAGTGCACGGGCCGCCCGTCGAGCAGCAACTCGCCCTCGTCGGGCACGTAGGCACCCGTGAGGCACTTGATGAGCGTCGACTTGCCGGCGCCGTTGTCGCCGATGACCGCGAGCACCTCGCCCGGGTAGAGCTCGAGGCTGACGCCGTCGAGGCCGACGACCCGGCCGAAGGTCTTCACGAGACGCCGGGCCTGCAGCACGGGGGTACGGGTCTCCGTCGCCGGCGCTGCCGGCGATGCGGGTGTTGCGGTGGTCATTTGCGTACCTTCCGAATCCACTGGTCGACCGAGACGGCCACGATGATGAGCACGCCGACCGCGAAGGTCTGCCAGAGCACGTCGAGCCCGGCGAGCGAGAGTCCGTTGCGGAACACGCCGACGATGAGCGCGCCGAGCAGGGTGCCCCAGACGGTGCCGCGACCGCCGAAGAGGCTCGTGCCGCCGATGACGACGGCCGTGATCGAGTCGAGGTTGAGCTCGGCGCCCGCGTTCGGCGAGGCCGCGTTCGTGCGCCCGATCTGGATCCACGCGCCGAGCGCGAGGATCGCGCCGGCGGCGAGGTAGACACTCATGAGCACCCGGCTGACGCTGATGCCGGCGAGGCGCGCGGCCTCGGGGTCGTCGCCGACGGCGTAGACGTGCCGGCCCCACGCCGTCTTCGACAGGATGAGCGCGACCACGACGTAGAGCAGCAGCATGAGCAGCACGCCGACCGTGAAGTTCACGCCGCCGATGTCGAAGGTCGTGCCCGTCCAGGTGAGGAGCGCGGGCATCTCACCGCCGCGCACCGTCGCGCCGCCCGAGTAGAGCAGCGTGAGCGCGACGAAGATGCTGAGCGTGCCGAGCGTGACGATGAAGGGCGGCAGCTTGAGCCTCGTCACGAGCACGCCGTTGAAGGCGCCGGCGGCGAGGCCGACGACGAGGCCGAGCAGCAGTGCGATGACCGCGGGGACGCCCTGGTTGACCGCGGTCTGGGCGATCACCATGGAGCTCAGCACCATGACCGCGCCGACCGAGAGGTCGATGCCCGCGGTGAGGATGACGAGGGTCTGGGCGACGGCGAGCGTGCCGACCACGGCGACCTGCTGCGTGATGAGCGACAGGTTCGCGGGGTTCAGGAACCGGTCGTTGAGGATGCCGAAGACGATCACCGCGATGACGAGCACGATGGCCGGGCTGATCGCCGGGTACCGGTGCAGGACGTTGCGGATGCGGCTGAGGGGCGTGGAGCGGTCGAGGAACTCCTCGGCCAGGTCGAGCGCCGAGGTCGGCGGCCCGCCGGTGGGCTGGGCCGGCGCAGCGGGCGCCGGCTCGGTGGTGTGCTGACTCACGTTGGTACTCCGTCGTGTCGGTGGGGTTCGGTGCGGTGAGGGTCGGCGCGGGCCGGGGAGGAGCGGGATGCCGCGGCATCCGTCACCCGGCCCGCGCCGGGCTCAGGCGAGGGGCGGATCAGGCCTGGGTCAGCCCCAGCAGATCTCGCCGGCCTCGGCGGTGTCGATCGAGTCGACGCCGTCCTGGGGGTCGTCGGTGACGAGCGCGACACCGGTGTTGAAGAAGTCGAGGCCGTCGGTCGTCTCGGGCTTCTCGCCGGTCTTCACGAGGTCGAAGATCGCCTGCACGCCGAGGTCGGCCATCTTCACGGGGTACTGCTGGCTCGTCGCCCCGATCACGCCGTCGGCGACGTTCTGCACGCCCGCGCAGCCGCCGTCGACCGAGACGACGATGAGGTCGTCGGTCGCGCCCGCGGCCTTGAACGCCTGGTACGCGCCGTAGGCGGCGGGTTCGTTGATCGTGTAGACGACGTTGATGTCGGGGTTCTTCGAGAGCAGCGTCTCGGCCGCGGTGCGACCGCCGTCCTCGGCGCCCTGGGATGCCTCGTTGCCGACGATCTCGTACTCGCCGCCCTGGCCGCCGGTGTAGTCGCCGGTCTTCGCCTCGTCGCCGTTCTTCTCGGCGTCGGCGGTGTCGATGCCCATGCCGTCGAGGAAGCCCTGGTCGCGCGCCCAGTCGACCGAGACGACCTTGTCGTCGAAGAGGTCGATCATGGCGATCGTCGCCTTCTCGCCGCCGAGCTTCGCGGCGGTCCACTCGCCGATCTCCTGGCCGGCGAGGAAGTTGTCGGTCGCGAACGTGATGTCGGCGGCCTCCGGGTCTGCGGGCGGGGTGTCGAGGGCGATGACGTAGAGGCCCGCGTCGCGCGCCTTGACGAGCGCGTCTTCGACGCCGGGGCCGTTCGGCGTGATCAGGATGCCGGCGTCGCCCTTCGAGATGGCGTTCTCGACCGCCTGGATCTGCGTGTCCTCGTCGCCGTCCTCTTTGCCGGCGGCGAGCGTCAGGTCGACGCCGAGCTTGTCGGCCGCCTCCTTCGCGCCGTCCTGCATCGCGACGAAGAACGGGTTGGTGGTCGTCTTCACGATGAGCGAGACGCCGATCTCGTCGTCGGAGCCCGACGCGCTCGAGCCGTTGCCCGACGCGCAGCCCGTGAGGGCGAGTGCGGCCGCCGCGGTGATCGAGATGCCGGCGACGAGACGACGGCGGAGCCCGCCGGTTGCTGCGTGATTCATCGATGAATCTCCTCTGGTGTTGGGGGGACCGTTGCCCTCCTGACAACGATGTCAACGGTAGGTTTAGCCGATGTCGGTGTGTATAGTCAAGTCGAACCCGCACATTCGAGACCAAAAGGTGACACCGTTGTCAAACCCTGAGCTTGACGAAGGGCCGCGCGCTCGGCCCACCATGCGCCACGTCGCCGCGCTGGCGGGCGTCGGCATCAAGACCGTCTCCCGCGTCATCAACGGCGAGCCGAACGTGAGCGCCGCGACCGTCGCGAAGGTGCGCGAAGCCGCCCGCACGCTCGACTACCAGCCCGACCTGCACGCCGGCAACCTGCGCCGCGCCGACGGGCGCACGCGAACGCTCGGCCTCCTCGTGGGCAGCGTCGACAACCCGTTCGCCGGTGCCGTGCACCGCGCCGTCGAAGACGCTGCGCTCGGCCGGGGCGTCGCGGTCTTCGCGTCGAGCCTCGACGACGACCCCGATCGCGAGCAGGCGACCGTCGATGCCTTCCTCCGTCGCCGGGTCGACGGGCTCATCCTCACGACGGTGTCCGACAGCCAGGCCTATCTCGCGCCCGAGCAGCGCCGCGGCACCCCCATCGTCTTCGTCGACCGCGAGCCGGCGGGCCTCTCCTCCGACGTCGTCGTGAGCGACAACGCCGACGGCGCCGCGACGGCGACCCGCCACCTCATCGAGCACGGGCACCGCCGCATCGCCTACCTCGGCGACCGGGTGCGCATCCAGACCGCGCGCGAACGTCGCCGCGGCTACCTCGAGGAGCTCGGGCGGGCCGGCGTCGCCACGCGCGACCTCCCGATGATCGACGAACTGCACGACGAGGCATCCGCGCGCGAGGCGACCCTCGCGCTCTTCGCGCAGCCCGACCCGCCCACCGCGATCTTCTCGAGCCAGAACCTCGTGACCATCGGGGTCATCCGCGCACTGCGCGAGCTCGGGCGGCACCACGACACCGCGCTCGTCGGGTTCGACGACGTGCCGCTCGCCGACCTGCTCGAGCCCGGCGTCACGGTCGTGGCACAGGACCCGTACGCCATCGGCCGCACCGCCGCCGATCGCGTCTTCGCCCGCCTCGACGGCGACGACTCCCCCGCCGCCCGCACCGTCATCGCGACCGAGCTCATCGCGCGCGGCAGCGGCGAGATCCCGCCGAGAGCGGGCTGAGGCGTGGCGCGCATCACCGTCGTCGGCGACGCCCTCATCGACGAGCTGCGCGACCCGAGGGGCTCGCGCGAGTTCGTCGGCGGCGCGGCCCTGAACGTCGCCGTCGGCCTGTCGTTGCTCGGCGACAACGTGACCCTCGTCGCGATGGTCGGCGACGACGAGGCCGGCGCCCGCATCCGGGCATACCTGCACGACTACGGCGTGCGGCTCGTCGCGAGCCCGTCACCGCACGGCACGTCGCGCGCGATCTCCGACCGGTCGGCCGGCGGCGAGCCGCGCTACGAGTTCAACGATGCGGCCCGGCGACGCGCCCTGCGTTTCGACGCCGCGACCCGGGCGGCGATCGCCGAGGCCGACCTCGTGGTCGTCAGCTGCTTCCCGTTCGACGACGCCGAGCAGGTCGCGTCGCTCGTCGCCGCGATCGATCGCCCCGAGCATCGGCTCATCGTCGACGGCAACCCTCGCGCCGGCATGCTGCGCGATCGCGCCGCGTTCGCCGCCGTGTTCGAGGCGGTCGCCGCACACGCGCTCCTCGTGAAGGTCGGCGACGAAGACGCCGACCTGCTGCTCGGCGCGAGCCTCGACGTCTTCGTCGACCGGCTGCGCGCCGCGTCGGCCGGTGACCGGGATGCCTCGCGCGTTCGCCCGCTCGCCGTGCTCGCCACCGCGGGCCGAGACGGGGCGACCCTCCACCACGGCGACCTTCGCGTGCACGCCGGCATCGTCGCCCTGCCCGGTCCGATCGTCGACACGATGGGCGCCGGCGACGCGACCCTCTCGGCCGTCACGCACCACATCGGCGCCCGCGGACTGCCCGGCGACGAGGCATCCTGGTCGGTCGCCCTCGACACGGCGATGACGGTCGCGGCCGCGACCGTGCGCCACGAGGGCGCACTGCTGCGCACTCCGCACGCGGTCGGTTCCGTCGACTCGTTCGGCAGCTGATTCACGCGGGTGCTGCGCGCGCCCGAGGGATTCCGTTTCGACCGATGTCAGTTCCGCCTCACGATGAGGCGGAACTGGCATAGCTCCGACCGGAGCAGTCCGCCCCGCGGCGCGGCGCCGCGCCCACGCGCCGCGGCACAGGACACGCCATGCCGTCGACGACACCCGTCGACCCCACGCTTGCATTGTCCGGTCGACACTGCGTAGCATCGCCGACGTTCGATTGACAACGATGTCACTCAAGTGACTCGATGCGCGCAATGAAGGGCGACCACACCGATGACCACGAAATCAAGGCTCCGGCTCGCGGTACTCGCGGCCGTGACCGCGGCCGGCTGCACGCTCGCAGCAGCGGCTCCGGCACTCGCCGCGGATGCAACCGACCCCGCGACCCAGCAGTACCGGCCGTACCTGCACTTCTCACCCGAACGCAACTGGATGAACGACCCCAACGGCATGGTCTACGAGAACGGCACGTGGCACCTGTTCTTCCAGCACAACCCGAGCGGCACCCGCTGGGGCAACATGAGCTGGGGCCATGCCACGAGCACCGACCTCGTGCACTGGACGGAGCAGCCGCTCGCGATCCCCCAGACCTTCGACGGGTCGGGCACCGCGATCGAGGACATCTTCTCGGGCTCGGTCGTCGTCGACGATGGCAACACGACCGGCTTCGGCACGATCGAGAACCCGCCGCTCGTCGCGATCTACACGAGCGCCTACACGGGCGCCCACCCCACACACGCCGGCAAGCAGGCGCAGTCGCTCGCGTACTCGCTCGACCACGGGCAGACCTGGACGAAGTACGAGGGCAACCCGGTCTACGACCGCGACTCGGCGAACTTCCGCGACCCGAAGGTGTTCCGCTACACGAACCCCGAGTCGGGCGAGTCGTACTGGGTGATGGCCGCCGTCGAGGCGACGAGCTACCAGGTGATCCTCTCCCGCAGCGACGACCTCAAGTCGTGGACCGAGCTCAGCACCTTCGGCCCCGCGAACGCGACGGGCGGCATCTGGGAGTGCCCCGACCTGTTCCCGCTCGCGGTCGACGGCGACCCGGCGAACACCAAGTGGGTGCTCGTCGTCAACCTCAACCCGGGTGCACCCAACGGCGGCTCGGGCGGCCAGTACTTCGTCGGCGACTTCGACGGCACGACCTTCACCTCCGAGAGCACGGTGAGCGCCGACCAGCTGCCCGAGGGCACCGTCTTCGCCGGGTTCGACGACGGCACCTACGACGGCTGGACGGTGCGCAACGAGCCGGGCAACTGGAAGAACGGCCCCTGGGGTGACGCCCCGGCGACGGGCAGCCTGCCGGGGCAGAACCCCGTCTCGGGCTTCGCGGGCGCCGGTCTCGTCAACGGCTTCAACGACGGGGACTGGCCCGTCGGCACGATCGAGTCGCCGACGTTCACGGTCGAGAGCGACTTCGTCAACCTGCTCGTCGGCGGCGGCAACCACCCGCACGTCGAGGACGCGCAACTCGGCAACGAGCCGCCGGCCGGCCGCACCTTCTTCGACTTCGAGCTGCCCGCCGGCACGACGCTCGCCGACAGCGGCTGGGCGATCACGGGCGACTTCGCGACCGACCCGGCGCGCAACCCGTCGACCGCGGGTGGCGAGAACTACCTCGGCGAGAAGCGCATCAACACCTGGGAGGGCGGGCCGAAGGGCGACGACAACGTCGGCGACCTCACCTCGCCCGCCTTCACGATCGAGCCGGGCGAAGACCACCTGAGCTTCCTGCTCGGCGGCGGCAAGCGCACCGACGGGTCGCTCGAGGCGCAGCTCCTCGTCGACGGCGAGATCGTCAGGTCGGCGACCGGCCCCGAGGCGGGCGCCCTGAACTGGCGCAGTTGGGATGTCTCGGAGTTCGCCGGCCACGACGCGAGGCTGCGCGTGCACGACGCCGCCACCGGCGGCTGGGGGCACCTGACGGCCGACCACTTCGTGCTGGGTGCGGAGCCGGCGCTCGTGCGCTCGGACGAGACCACCGTCAACCTGATCGTCGACGGCGAGGTCGTGCGGTCGGCGACCGGCACGAACAGCGAGGGCCTCGACTGGCGCAGCTGGGACGTCTCGGAGTTCGCCGGCCGCGAGGCATCCGTTCGCATCGTCGACAACAACCGGTCGGGCTGGGGGCACGTGCTCGTCGACCAGGTGATGTTCTCGGATGCCGCGGCGACGCCGCGGATCGAGGGGTACGACTGGCTCGACTGGGGTCGCGATTACTACGCGACGGTGTCGTTCAACGGCGCACCCGACGGCCGCCGCGTGATGCTCGGCTGGATGAACGACTGGGACTACGCGCAGGACATCCCGACCGGCTCGTGGCGCAGCGCCATGACGCTGCCGCGCGAGGTCGCGCTCGTCACGACGCCGAAGGGTCCGCGCCTGACGCAGCAGGTCGTGCCCGAGTTCGCCGAGCTCGAGCAGGCCGACCGCGCGTACGTCGACCCGGCGGGCTCCGCGGGCGGGCGCGCGATCGCCGAAGGCGCCGAGGCGCTGCCGATCTCGGGCGACCGGGTGCGCATCGACGCGGTCATCGATCCGGGCGACGCGGATGCCGCGGGGCTGACCGTGCTCGGCGACGACGAGTCGGCGACGCGCATCGGCTACGACACGGCCGCCGGACGGCTCTTCGTCGACCGGCGCGACTCGGGCGTGACCGACTTCCACCCCGGCTTCGCGTCGCTCGACGACGTCGCCGTGCCGCTCGTCGACGGGCGCATCGCGCTCACCGTCTGGGTCGACCGCGCCTCGGTCGAGGTGTTCACGGCCGATGGTCGCACGACGATCACCGACCAGGTGTTCCCGAACGCGGGCGCCGATCGCATCGGCCTGTTCGCCCACGGCGGGGATGCCGCGCTCGAGTCGCTCACCGTGACCCCGCTCAACGGCGCGATGTGGAAGGAGGCGGGCGCCGACGACGCGACCGCCGCACCGCCGAGTGCGGAGCTCTCGTCGACGTCCGGCCCGAAGTCGGCCGACCGCGACGGCGACTACCTCGTCAAGGTCAAGGTCGGCAAGGGCCAGCCGACGACCGTCGTGCGGCTCCTCGAAGACGGCGCGGTCATCGGCCGGGTCTACCGCACCGCCGAGAGCGACCGCATGGTGACGTTCCCGATCGAGGATGCCGCGGCCGGCGACCACCGATACGTCGTCGAGCTCGAGAACTCGGCCGGCGTGACGGCGGGCGGCGAGCTCACGGTGCGCGTCGCCGGATGAGACCGGGTGGGGCGGCCGTCGTGCTGACCGGGCGCCCCACCCAACCACCCGCTATCGCAGCGACTCCCCCGAGGGTGCCGCGAACTCCTCGAGCGCCGCGACCACGTCGGCCGAGAGCTCGACCGTGCTCGCGGCGACCGCGTCGTCGACCTGCTCGGGACGCGACGCCCCGACGATCGCCGTGGTCACGGCGGGGTTGTGCAGCACCCAGGCGACCGCGAGCTTCGGGATCGACAGCCCGGCCTCCTGCGCGATGGCGTCGATGCCGCGGATGCGGCGCAGGTAGTCGTCGGTGAGCGCCGACGCATCGAGGAACCGGCTGTTCGCGGCGCGCGAGTCGGCGGGCACGCTGCCGTCGAGGTACTTCGCCGTGAGCAGCCCCTGCGCGAGCGGCGAGAAGACCGCGCTGCCGACCTCGAGCTCGGTGAGCAGGGGGAACAGCTCCGCCTCGGGCGTGCGCTCGAACAACGAGTACTGCGGCTGGTGCAGGAGCATCCGCACCCCTTCGCCGGCGAGAAGGTCGTACGCCTGACGTGCGAGCGGCGCCGGGTAGTTCGAGATGCCGACGTAGAGGGCCTTGCCGCTGCGCACGATGTCGACGAGCGCCTGCATCGTCTCCTCGAGCGGGGTCTCGGGGTCGACGCGGTGCGAGTAGAACACGTCGACGTGGTCGGTGCGCATGCGCGTGAGGCTCTGCTCGAGCGAACGCACGAGGTACTTGCGCGACCCGCCGTCGCCGAACGGCCCCGGCCACATGTCGTAGCCCGCCTTCGTGGTGACGAAGAGCTCGTCGCGATACCGGCCGAGGTCGCTCTCGAGCACGTTGCCGAACGTCGTCTCGGCTGAGCCGTAGGGCGGCCCGTAGTTGTTCGCGAGGTCGATGTGCACGACGCCGCGGTCGAACGCGTGCAGCACGATGCGCCGCTGGCTCTCGAACGAGCGGTCGCGCCCGAAGTTCTGCCAGAGCCCGAGCGAGACGCGCGGCAGCCGAACACCGCTCGCGCCCGCACGCCGGAAGGGCACGTCGTCGTAACGGGTCGGTGCCGCCGTGTGGGCGGTCACGAGGCGGGGGTCGTCGGCGGCGATGGGCATGGTGCTCCTCGGTCGAAAAGGGGTCATCGAAACGCTACTGCCCGTCGGAGCCGTGCCGCGCCCGGGGTCACAGGGAGGTCGTGACCCACCAGCCGATGATGAAGAGCCCCATCGCGATGAAGACCAGGCCGATGACCATGAAGAGGAGCCGGCTCGGGGTGCGCGCCGCCGCGCGGCCCGGGCGCGACTGACGCTCGGCCGCGATGGTCTCGGCGAGCCAGTTGCGTCGGATCACGAGGGTCGCACCGCCGACGAGGGCGAGCACCGCCCATGCCAGGGCGAAGACGAGGCCGATCTGCACCACGTCAGCCTAATCGAGAGCAGGGCGATGCCGGGCCGCCGCGGCGGGCATCGCGGAGACCCCTCAGCTGATCACGAGGCTCGAGATGCGACCGTCCCGCAGGCTGAACTCCATCGGTCCGGTGCCGTTGTACCCGTTGCCGCTGACGGAGAGCGTCACGATCCAGCTCTCCTCGGCCTCGCCGGCGACGAACCCGACGAGCTCGAAGTGCGACTGCACGCCGATGTTGTCGGTCTCGTCCCACGAACGCACTCCCCGGTGGCCGTGGAACTCGCGTCCCCAGTCGTTCAGGTAGGCGTCGTCGGTGAAGGCGGCGACGAAGGCCTCGCGATCGCCGCGGTTGGTGGCGTCGATGAACGCCGCGATCGGGGCGGGCAGTGTCTGTTCGGTCATGAGGTCCGGTTCCCTTCTTCTCACTGCTGCGACGTGCCGTGTCGTTGGTTCAGGATGCCGCCGCGCACACCCTTCACGCGAGGCCGCCGTTCGTGAAGACGGTCTGGCCGTTGACCCAGCGGGCAGGTCCCACGAGGAACGCGACCGTCTCGGCGATGTCCGCCGGGGTTCCGAGGCGTTCGAGCGGCGTCGCGTTCGCAAGCCCCTGGATCGCCTCCTCGCTCTTGCCGTCGAGGAACAGCGGAGTCGCGGTCGGCCCGGGGGCCACCGCGTTGACGGTGATGTCGCGGCCGCGCAGCTCGCGCGCGAGCACGAGCGTCATTCCCTCGACCGCCGCCTTCGTCGCGACGTAGGGACCGTACGTCGCGAACTTCGTACGGGTGACGCTCGTCGAGAAGTTGACGATCGCCCCGCCGGCGCGCACACGTCGCGCGGCCTGCTGCGAGACGACGAACGTGCCGCGCAGGTTCGTGCGCACGATGCGGTCGAAGTCGTCGAGGTCGTAGGTCGCGATCGGTCCGAGCAGCATGATGCCGGCGGTGTTGACGACGACATCGAGGCCGCCGAACTCCTGCTCGACCCGGTCGAACAGGGCTTCCATGGCGGTCTCGTCGGCGACGTCGCCGCCGACGGCGAGGGCCCGGCCGCCGCCGGCCACGACCTGCTTCACGATCTCGTCGGCCTTCGCCCGGTTGCCGGCGTAGTGCACGGCGACCGCATAACCGTCGGCCGCGAGGCGTTCGACGACGGCGCGGCCGATGCCGCCCGACCCTCCGGTGACGAGGGCGACGCGGATGGTGGCGTCGTGGGTCTGCTCGGTGTTGCTGCTCATGTGCGAGCTCCTTCTTCGTTCGAGGTGGGTTCGTGTGCGTGCCGACGCCGTCGCGCGGGCGCGCCGGACGGCGCCACGACCGGTGGTCGCTCGGCGCTCGTGGGTGCAGGATCGGGCGGCGGTGTCAGCCGGTGCGGCTCGGCCGCTGGAAGCGCCCCAGCCATTCGTCGAGCAGGCCCGACTCGGCCGGCGTGAAGGCTTCGGATGCGGCGACGTGCGCACGCAGGGTGGTGGCCGCGACGGCCGCTGCGTCGACGACCGGCGCATCGCCATCGGCGAGGATGCCGCGGATCACCGCCTCGCGGGTGAGGGCGGAGGCGGCATCCGCGTCGGGGTGGAGTTCGGGCCGCAGGATCACGCCGAGCGCGAGGCCGCTGTTGGCCGCCATCACCACCCGGGCGGCCTCGTCGGCGCCCATACTGAGCCGTCCGTCGGCGGCGAGCCGTTCGAGCACGCCGGTCAGCAGCCGCATCGCCTCGGCGAGCGCGGCGGGCCGAGCGGTCAGCGCGGAGCCGAACACCAGGCGATACGCGTGCGGGTTCTCGCGGGCGAACGCCGTGTGGGCATCCCACCCGGCACGCAGGTCGGCGAGCGCGTCATCGGATGCCTCGGCGGCGCGCTTGCGGCTCAGGTACTCGTCCCAGACCGAGTCGGCGACCGCTGCGAGCAGGCCGTCCTTGTCGCCGAAGAGCCGGTACAGCACCGGCTGGGTGACGCCCGCGGCGTCGCAGACCGCACGGGTCGACACGTCACCCGACGGCGACTCGGCGAGCAGTCGGGCCGCCTCTTGCAGGATCAGTGCTCTCGGTTCCACGTATCAACGATAACACAAGTTGCGTATCGTTGATATCGAGCCTTCGTATCGCCGCTCAGCGAGCCGTGATGCGCCAGGATGCCGCGTGCGCGGCGCCCGGCTCGAGCACCACGAGGTCGACGCCCGAGTTGAAGGCGTCGGGCGGGCAGGTCATCGGCTCGACCGCGAGCCCGATGCGGTGAGTCGCATCCGCGCCGGGGGTGTCGGCGGTGTGCACCTGCACCCATGGGCATGCGGCATCCCAGGTCATCTCGACACCCGTGCCGCCGGGTGCGGTGAGCACGACCCGGTAGAGGGATGCCGCATCCGACGCGACCGGCGCACTCGACGCCTCGGCGGCGACGAGTCCCGTGAACGCGTGGTCGATGAACGTGTCCGCGATCGCGCGCGGCGTGCGGAAGTCGAACTCGGGGTGCACCTCGACGGGCTCGACGGCCACGGGGCTGAGCCGGTCGGCGGTCACCGTGAGCACCGACTCGGCCGGCAGTTCGAGCGTCCAGTCGTCGACGCGGCCGGGCCCCGCGACGAGGTACGGGTGCGGCCCGGTGCCCCATGGCGCGGCGTCGGCGCCGAGGTTGCGGCCCGTCACCGTCTGCGTGAGCCCGTCGGCGTCGAGGCGGTACTCGACCTCGACCTCGACGCGGAACGGGTAGCCGGCCTGCGGCTCGACGACCGCGGCGAGCACGACCCGGTCGGTCTCGACGATGCGGGGTGTGAAGTCGAGCCACGCGGCGAGCCCGTGCAGGGCGTGGCCGCGCGCGGGCTCGGTGAGCGGCAGCTGGTGCGAGACCCCCGCGAACGCGTACCGACCGTCGACGATGCGGTTCGGCCACGGCGCGAGCGTCACGCCGCGATAGCCGGGGCGCACCTCGTCGGCCTCGAAGGGCACGACGAGGTCGCGCCCCTCGAAGCGCAGCGTGCGCAGGCTCGCACCGATGCTCGCGACGTCGGCCGTGTACCCGTGAGCCGACAGCGCGAACTGCCGGCCCGAGCGGGGCACGAGGTCGGCGGGAGCCGCCGGCCCCGAGGCATCCGCTTCGATGGGGTGCGTCATCGCGGTCAGAGCCCCTGGGCGAGGCGGTAGTACGCCTGGTTCCAGCGCACCTGGCGGCCGAACTCGGCGGTCGTCGTGTCCTCGTCGATGACGAGGAGCTCGAGCCCGGCCATCTCGGCGAAGTCGCGGAACACCTCGACGCCGACGGCATTCGACATGACGGTGTGGTGGGCTGCGCCCGCGGCGAGCCACGCGGCGGCGCTCGTCTTGAAGTCGGGGGCGGGCTTCCACACGGCGCGACCGACCGGCAGCTTCGGCAGCGCCTCGCGCGGGGCGACGTTCTCGACGACGTTCGCGGTGAGGCGGAACCGGTCGCGCAGGTCGCTCATCGCGACGACGACGGCGGGGCCGGGGTCGGCGGTGAAGACGAGCCGCACGGGGTCGTCCTTGCCGCCGATGCCGAGCGGGTGCACCTCGAGCGTGGGGCGGGCGGTGGTGAGCGAGGGCGAGACCTCGAGCATGTGCGCGCCGAGGATGAGCTCGTCGCCCGGCGTGAGGTCGTAGGTGTAGTCCTCCATGAGCGAGGCGCCGCCGGGCAGGCCAGCACCCATGACGTTGGCGATGCGCACGAGCACGGCGGTCTTCCAGTCGCCCTCGGCGCCGAAGCCGTAGCCCTCGGCCATGAGGCGCTGCACCGCGAGGCCCGGCAGCTGCTTCAGCTCGCCGAGGTCCTCGAACGAGGTCGTGAAGGCGCCGAAGCCGCCCTCCTCGAGGAACGAGCGCAGCCCGAGCTCGATCGCGGCGCCGTCGCGCAGCGACTGGTGGCGGTCGCCGCCGCGGCGCAGCTCGGGCGCGACCTCGTAGAGCTCCTCGTACTCCGCGACGAGCGCGTCGATGTCGGCCTCGGTCGCCTCGGCGACGGCCGCGGCGAGCTCGTTGACGCCCCAGGTGTTCACCTGTACGCCGAGCCGCAGCTCGGCCTCGGTCTTGTCGCCCTCGGTGACGGCGACGTAGCGCATGTTGTCGCCGAACCGGGCGAGCTTCAGGTCGCGCGAGGCGGCGAGGCCGGCGGCGGCGCGCTGCCAGGTGCCGAGCTCGCGCTGCACGGCCGGGTCGGAGGCGTGGCCGACGATGGTCTTGCGCGGCACGCCGAGCCGGGTCTGGATGTACCCGAACTCGCGGTCGCCGTGCGCCGCCTGGTTGAGGTTCATGAAGTCGAAGTCGATGTCGGCCCACGGCAGCTCGACGTTCGCCTGCGTGTGCAGGTGGGCGAGCGGCTTCTGCAGCGCGTCGAGCCCGGCGATCCACATCTTGGCGGGGCTAAACGTGTGCATCCACGCCACGAGGCCGATCACCCGGTCGTCGGCGTTCGCCTCGAGCGTGATGCGCTTGATCGCGGCCGAGTCGGTGAGCACGGGCTTCCAGACGATGCGCACCGGAACGTCGGCGGCCGCGTCGAGCTGCTCGGCGATGGCCCGCGACTGCTCGGCGACCTGGGCGAGGGTCTCGGGGCCGTAGAGGTGCTGGCTGCCGGTGAGGAACCAGACCTCGTAGCCGTCGAGCGAGGTGGTGAGCTTCGTGCGGGTCATGCGCGTTCCTTCTGGTGGGGGCTGACGGTCTGATTCGGATGCTTCGGGGTCCGAGCCCGGCGGGGACACGAGGCCCCCGCCGGAACGGATGGTGGCGCGCCGCGGCCACCGAAGTCGACTACTTACGTTTCGTCGACTCGTCTGGGGAAGTCGTGAGGCCGGCCGGCGCGAGCGCCGCGACCGCCGCCGCCTCGGCGGCGAGGCCCGCGCGGTAGCGCTCGAGGTAGGCGGTGAAGCCTGCGACGTCGGATGCCTCGGGCTCGACGACCTCGACGGCCGAGCCCGCGAACACGTGGTCGTCGAGATAGGCACCGAGCGAGGCATCCCGGTCGTCGCCGGTCGCCCGCGCACGCTGGTAGGCGGCGAGCACCGCGATGCCCCACGCCCCGCCCTCGGCGGCGGTCTCGCCGACCGCAACAGGAGCGTCGAGGGCGCCGGCGAGGAAGCGCTGGGCGACACCCGCCGTGCGGAAGATGCCGCCGTGCCCGAACATGCGGTCGATCTCGACGCCCTCGCCGTCGAGCACGCGCATGCCGAGCGCGAGCGTGCCGAACACGCCGTAGAGCTGGGCCCGCATGAAGTTCGCGAGCGTGAAGCGGCTGTCGGGGGTGCGCACGACCATCGGCCGCCCCTCGTCGAGCCCGGCGATCGGCTCGCCCGCGAGCGTGTTGTACGCGAGCAGGCCCCCCGCGTCGGCTTCGCCGTCGAGCGCCTCGCTGAAGAGGGTCTCGAACACGGCGTCGCGCCCGATCGGCGCACCGGCGCGGGTCGCGCCGGTCGCGGCCGCGAACCGGTCGAACAGGCCTGCCCACGCGGCGAGCTCGGAGGCGCCGTTGTTGCAGTGCACCATCGCCACGGGGTCGCCCGCGGGCGTCGTGACGAGGTCGATCTCGTGGTGCGCGCTCGCGAGCGGGCGCTCGAGCACGACCATCGCGAAGATGCTCGTGCCCGCGCTCACGTTGCCCGTGCGCGGTGCGACCGAGTTCGTCGCGACCATGCCCGTGCCGGCGTCGCCCTCGGGCGG